>NZ_QFRK01000004.1 GCF_003143855.1 Streptomyces sp. NWU339 | reverse complement strand
GTGTAGGATAGCTGGGAGACCGTGAAGCCGCCACGCCAGTGGTGGTGGAGTCGTCGTTGAAATACCAGTCTGGTCGTGCTGGATGTCTAACCTGGGTCCGTGATCCGGATCAGGGACAGTGTCTGATGGGTAGTTTAACTGGGGCGGTTGCCTCCTAAAGGGTAACGGAGGCGCCCAAAGGTTCCCTCAGCCTGGTTGGCAATCAGGTGGTGAGTGTAAGTGCACAAGGGAGCTTGACTGTGAGACCGACGGGTCGAGCAGGGACGAAAGTCGGGACTAGTGATCCGGCGGTGGCTTGTGGAAGCGCCGTCGCTCAACGGATAAAAGGTACCCCGGGGATAACAGGCTGATCTTCCCCAAGAGTCCATATCGACGGGATGGTTTGGCACCTCGATGTCGGCTCGTCGCATCCTGGGGCTGGAGTCGGTCCCAAGGGTTGGGCTGTTCGCCCATTAAAGCGGTACGCGAGCTGGGTTTAGAACGTCGTGAGACAGTTCGGTCCCTATCCGCTGCGCGCGCAGGAGTCTTGAGAAGGGCTGTCCCTAGTACGAGAGGACCGGGACGGACGAACCTCTGGTGTGCCAGTTGTCCTGCCAAGGGCATGGCTGGTTGGCTACGTTCGGGAGGGATAACCGCTGAAAGCATCTAAGCGGGAAGCCTGCTTCGAGATGAGGACTCCCACCCACTTGATGGGGTAAGGCTCCCAGCAGACGACTGGGTTGATAGGCCGGGTCTGGAAGCACCGCAAGGTGTGGAGGTGACCGGTACTAATAGGCCGAGGGCTTGTCCTCAGTTGCTCGCGTCCACTGTGTTGGTTCTGAAACCACGAACGACCCCGCGTTGATTCAGCGTGGTGCGGTTGAGTGTTTCATAGTGTTTCGGTGGTCATAGCGTGGGGGAAACGCCCGGTTACATTCCGAACCCGGAAGCTAAGCCCCAGAGCGCCGATGGTACTGCAGGGGGGACCCTGTGGGAGAGTAGGACGCCGCCGAACAAATCGTGGGAGAGCCCCGCACCGACAGGTGCGGGGCTTTCTGCGTTTAGGGTCGAGGTCATGCACTATGACCTGGTCATTTTTGACAACGACGGCGTCCTCGTCGACAGCGAGCCCATTTCCAACCGGCTGCTGGCCGGCTATCTCACCGAGCTCGGGCATCCGACGTCGTACGAGGAATCCATCCATGACTACATGGGGTCCGCCATGCATCGGGTGCACGACCTGGTGGAGGAGAGGACCGGGCAGCGGTTGCCGGCCGACTTCGACGACGTGTTCCATGCCCGCGTCTTCGCAGCGTTCGAGCGGGAGTTGAAGCCGATCACCGGTGCCGTGGACGTACTGGAGCGACTGGCCGCCGACAGCGTGCCGTACTGTGTCGCCTCGTCCGGGAGCCATGAGCGGATTCGGGTGGGCCACCGCACGACCGGGCTGGACCGGTGGTTCGACGACGAGCGGATCTTCAGCTCGCAGGATGTGGGACGGGGCAAGCCGGCACCGGACCTCTTCCTGCACGCGGCCGAGCGGATGGGTGTCGCACCGGAGCGGTGTGTCGTGGTCGAGGACAGCCCTCTCGGCGTCCAGGCCGCGGTCGCCGCAGGGATGGACGTGTACGGGTTCGCCTCGATGACGCCGGCCGAGAAGCTCGCCGGGGCCACTCGACTCTTCGCCGACATGCGGGAGTTGACGGAACTGCTCCGCTGAGACCGAGTCCGCTGAGACCGAGCGGAATTCATCTTCGGCCGGACCTACCCACCAGTACACCGGGGCCCTACGCTCGCCGCCATGACTGATGTGCTGCGGCGCGGCAGGGCCTCGTTGGCGTTCGGCTTCCTCGTGCAGGGCGTCGCCTTCGCTCTGCTCGTGACGCGGATTCCGGCCGTCCAGGACCGGTACGGGGTCTCCGACGCGTTGCTGCCGGTCTTTCTCGCCGCGGTGCCCGTCCTGGCCGGTATCGGGAGTGTGACGACGGAGCGGCTGGTGCGGCGGGTGCCGGCGAGCCGGGTGCTGCGGTGGTCGCAGCCGGTCGTGCTGCTGGCACTGCTCGGGGTCGGGGCCGGGGAGCAACTGGTTGGGCTGGCTGTGTCGCTGGCCGCGTTCGGGCTGGCGGTGGGGGCGCTGGACGCCTCGATGAACATGCTGGGGGTGAGTCTGCAGCGGGCGTACGGGCGCAGCATCATGCTGAGTTTCCACGCCGCCTACAGCCTGGGCGGGATCGCCGGGGCGTCGCTCGCGTGGGTGGGGGCCCACTGGCAGTGGGCGCTGTGGGTGTCGTATCTGCCGGTCGTGCTGGTGCTGATGCCGGCGGTGTTGGTCGGGAGCCGTTGGTACGTCGACGGTGAGGGCGGCGGGCACGACGGGGGCGGCGAGGCCGACGTGCCCGTGACGGAGGCGGCGGGGAGGGCCGGGGGCGCGGGCGGGGCCGTCACCTTCAAGCTGCTGTTGCCGCTGTGTGTGGTGATGACGGTGGCGTACATCGGGGACTCGACGGTCTCGAACTGGAGCGCGAAGTACCTCCAGGACGTGCTGGGGAGTTCGGAGCAGTCGGCGACCGTTCCGTACAACGTCTACATGGTCACCACGCTGCTGGGGCGGACGCTCGGCGACTTCGGGGTGCGGCGGTTCGGGGCCGTGGTGGTGGTGCGGGCCGGGGCGCTGTCGGCGGCGGCGGGGTTCGCCGTGGTGGCCGGGGCGTCCGGGGAGTGGGTGGGGATGCTGGGGTTCACGCTGCTGGGGCTGGGGCTCTGTGTGCTGGTGCCGCAGACCTTCGCGGCGGCGGGTCGGCGCGCTTTCGCGCAGGGCGGCCCAGGAGCTCCGGATGCGGCCGTGGCACGCCTCAACGTCTTCAATTATGTGGGGTTCCTGATCGGCTCCCCGCTGGTCGGGGCGCTCGGGGGCGCCTGGAGTTATCGCGGGGCGATGCTGGTGCCGATGGTGCTGGTGCTGGTGACGTTGGTGTACGCCAGGTCGTTCGCGCCCGAACCGGACCGGTACGGTGGCGGGCATGAGCGGCCGCACACAGCTGATGTGGGACGAGGCAGTAACGGGCTATGACTTCGGCCGGGACCATCCGATGGACCCGGTGCGGCTCGCGCTGACCCGGAGCCTGGTGGGCGCGTTCGGGCTGGATCGCGAGGTGGCGGTGGTCGCCGCGAAGACGGCCGGGGACTCGACCCTGCGGCTGGTGCACCGAGAGGACTACATCCGCGCGGTGCAGGCGGCCTCGGCGGACCCGGGGACGGCGGACCCGTCGTACGGGCTGGGGACGATGGACGATCCCGCCTTCACCGGGATGCACGAGGTGTCGGCGCTGATCGCGGGACAGTCGGTGGGCGCGGCGGAGGCGGTGTGGCGCGGGGACGCGCTGCACGCGGTGAACTTCGCGGGCGGACTGCACCACGCGATGCCGGGGGCGGCCTCGGGTTTCTGCGTGTACAACGACGCCGCACTGGCCATCGCCCGGCTGCTGGAGCTGGGGGCCGAGCGCGTCGCGTACGTGGACGTCGACGTGCATCACGGGGACGGCGTGCAGGCCGCGTTCTGGGAGGACCCGCGGGTGCTGACGGTGTCGTTGCACGAGCATCCCCGGACGTTGTTCCCGCAGACCGGATGGCCGGAGGAGACGGGGGCGGACAGCGCGGAGGGCAGCGCGGTCAATGTGGCCCTGCCGGCCGGGACCGGGGACGCGGGATGGCTGCGGGCGTTCCACGCCGTGGTGCCGGAGCTGCTCGAGGACTTCCGGCCGCAGGTGCTGGTGACCCAGCACGGCGCCGACACGCACTTCGAGGATCCGCTGGCGCATCTGGCGGTGTCGCTGGACGCGCAGCGCGCGGTGCAGACGGCGTGCCACGAGCTGGCGCACGAGCACGCCGACGGGCGCTGGGTGGCCCTGGGCGGTGGCGGTTACGCGGTGGTGGAGGTCGTGCCGCGGTCCTGGACCCATCTGGTGGCGATCGCGGCCGAGCGACCGGTGGATCCGGCGACGGTGATCCCCGAGAGCTGGCGCCAGGAGGTGTACGCCCGGACCCGGCGACTGGGGCCGGCACGGATGACCGACGGCCGGTGGCCCGTGTCCTGGGCGCCCTGGGAGGCCGGCTACGACCCGGCGGACCGGCTGGACCAGGCGGTACTGGCGACCCGCCGAGCGGTGTTCCCGCTGCGGGGGCTGCTGGCGTGAACGGGCCGGAGCCGGGCTTCGCGGCCCGGCTCCGAAGCGGTTTCCGCTCGTTGTGCTTACGCCAACCGTGCGGTCTTTCCCGTTTCCCGGGGCGCCCGGGCTCCGGGTCGCGCACCATCGCTCCCGTGCCGACCACAGCTGGCCCCGCCGGCCCCGCCGACCGCGTCGGCCTTCGTAGGCATCTGCTGGCCGCCCGGCTGGCCGGGGTCGTGGCCACCACTCGGGAGGAGAGCCTGCGGAGTTACCGGCTCTTCGCCGCCCGGGATCCGCGCCTGCTGATCGGCCTGGACCCGGAACGGGTGTGGAGTCAGCGGGAATTGATCGAGTTGATGGCGGACAGGTGTGGTGTTTCGGCCGATCCTCGCCATGTTTCCGGGCATGATGTGATCGACCCGGAGCGGACCCTGGCGGCCCTGGACGCCTGTGCGGAGCGTCTCGCGGTCGCCGCCCGAAGCGGTGTGCCCGTGCTGCTCGGCACCGGCCACCCGCACCGGCTGCTCGGTTTCTACGCCGCTCTGGCAGACGCCCTGTCGGCGGCGGGATGTGACGTCCTCACCCCGGCGCGGGGTCGCTCTGTCGACATAACGACCCGGTTCGGTCTACGCACGTACCGCCTCGACTACGTGCGAGGAGTCGCGCTCGTCCGGGGCGCGGTTCCCGAACGCCCCGGTGGTGAGCCCGGCGCACACACGCACTCCCCGCTCCCGGTTCGGACCGCGCTCGCCGGGGCCGCCGAGGTCGGCGGGCCGCTTCCCGGGCTGGTGATCGGAGACCATGGCTGGGTCTGCGGCGCAGGTCAGCTGGGGTTCGAGGCCATCGCGCTGGCCGATGTGAACGACCCCGCCCCGTTCGTGGGGGAGGCCGAGGGGTGTGTGTCGGTGGTGGTTCCACTTGATGACGGCGTACGGTCCGATCACTATGTGCCGCTGACCCGCTACGTAATCAATCGAGCCCGTCTGTCACAGTAGGCCGCCGATGGGTGCACCTCTTCCCCACTCGCATCACCCGCCCCTACATTGGGGAGTGAGCACGCAGCGACGAAGAGTCACCGGAAGGGGAAGCCGGTGGCCGTCGAGTGCGGAAGGTTCAGGTGTGTCATGGCTGCAGCTGGCGAAAGGCCTCTGAACGAGGTTCAGTTCCTTACCGTGGCGGAGGTCGCCTCGGTGATGCGAGTGTCGAAGATGACCGTGTACCGGCTGGTGCACAGCGGTCATCTGCCCGCGATCCGGGTGGGGCGGTCCTTCCGCGTCCCGGAGCAAGCGGTTCACGAGTACCTCCGCGAGAGCTACGTGGGGGTGGACACCGCCTGACGGCGAACCGGGGAGGACCCGTCCGGACACTCGCGGGCCTCCCTGATCTCCTCGATTACGACCTCAGCGCTCGGGCGGGTAGGCTGGCCCCTCGTAGGTCGTGTGGGCCCATGGCGCCCAAACACCGAGTGATGAGAAGTGAGCGAGGGTAGTCGTGGGCTCTGTTATCAAGAAGCGGCGCAAGCGGATGGCCAAGAAGAAGCACCGCAAGCTGCTCAAGCGCACGCGCGTTCAGCGTCGCAACAAGAAGTAAGCGGCGTCGCGGAACCGTGTCCAGTGGCCCCCCACCGATGAGGTGGGGGGCCACTGTCTTTACGTGTGGCCGGGTCTGTTCGTCTTTCCCCGGTTGTCGTCACTTCAGGTATCGAGTGGGCACCACAGAGCGACCGTGACCCGTTAGGTTGGCGGGCAGGACGTAGGCAAGAGGAAGGCACTGGTCTTGGGAAAGGTCGTGCTCGTGACGGGAGTGGCCCGCCCTTTGGGGGGCCGTTTCGTCCGACGGATCCAGCGTGACCCGGATGTGGAACGGGTCGTGGCCGTGGACGCGGTCCGGCCCGCGCACCCTCTGGGCGATGCCGACTTCGTCCAGGCCGACATCCGGCAGCCCACCGTCGCGCGCGTGCTCGCGGAGGCCGGTGCCGACACCGTCGTGCACCTGGACGTCACGGGCACGCCGCTCGGCAGCGGCAGCAGCCGGACGGCGCTCAAGGAGACCAACGTCATCGGCACCATGCAGCTGCTCGGTGCCTGTCAGAAGTCCCCGCGCGTCGAACGCCTGGTGGTGAAGTCCAGTACGAACGTCTACGGCTCCGCGCCCCGCGACCCGGCGGTCTTCACCGAGACGACCCCGCCCAAGTCCCTGCCCAGCGGCGGGTTCGCGAAGGACGCGGTCGAGGTCGAGGGCTATGTGCGTGGCTTCGCGCGCCGCCGCCCGGATGTCGCCGTGTGCGTGCTCAGGTTCGCCAACATCCTGGGCCCCGCCGCGGACAGCCCGCTCGCCGCGTACTTCTCGCTGCCGGTCCTGCCGACCGTGTTCGGCTACGATCCGCGGCTGCAGTTCGTGCACGAGGACGATGTGGTCGAAGTGCTGCGCCTGGCCGCGCACGAACCCCGGCGCGGCACGCTCAACAGCGGCACCTTCAACATCGCCGGCGATGGTGTCCTGCTGCTGTCCCAGTGCTCGCGGCGGCTCGGTCGGCCCACTGTGCCGCTGCTGCTCCCGGCGGTCACCTGGGCGGGCTCGCTGGTGCGTACGCTGGGCATGTCGGACTTCTCACCGGAGCAGATCCGGCTGCTCACACACGGCCGGGCGGTGGCGACGGACCAGATGCGCGAGACACTGGGTTTCACACCGAAGTACACGACTGCAGAAACGTTCACGGACTTCGTGCGCAGCCGTGGCCCCGGGCTGCTTCCGCCGGAGGTCCTCGCGAGGACCGTCGACCGGATCGCCGTACTGCCCCTGCCGGGCAGCGGCCACCCCCCGAAGCAGAGCGCCAACTGAGGAGCGCAGCAACGATGGCGGACGCCAAGGTCATTCCGTTCGACGACGACCGTTCCCGCGGGGGTGCGGGGGGCGCAGGCGGTGCCGGGGGCGCGGCGCAGCGCCCGTCGCGCCGCCGTGGCGCGGGCAGCCGGCGCAAGGGCGCCGAGGCCGCCTCGATGGGCGAGGTCCAGCCCCTGCTGGGCCGGGCGTCCGCGAGGGACGACGCTCCGGCGCCGGGCGAACCCCGCGAGCACCGGCCTCGGGAGCCGGTCACCGGCGGCGGTGACGCGGGCGGCGGCGCACGCCCGGACGCAGACGGCGGAGAGGGCTTGGACCGGCGTGTCGCCAGTGGCCTGGCCTTCCTGCGCCGTCGGCTCACGGGGGACTACGCGGTCGACGACTTCGGCTACGACGAGGAGCTCACCGACCAGGTCCTGATGTCGCTGCTGCGCCCGGTGTACGAGAAGTACTTCCGGGTCGAGGTGAAGGGCATCGAGAACATCCCCTCGGAGGGCGGCGCCCTGATCGTCGCCAACCACTCCGGGACGCTGCCGATGGACGGCCTGATGATGCAGGTCGCCGTTCACGACAACCATCCGGCCGACCGGCATCTGCGGCTGCTCGCGGCGGACCTGGTGTTCATGCTGCCGGTGGTCAACGAGCTCGCCCGCAAGCTCGGCCACACCCTGGCCTGTGCCGAGGACGCGGCACGGCTGCTGGAGCAGGGGGAACTGGTCGGGGTGATGCCGGAGGGCTTCAAGGGCCTCGGCAAGCCCTTCGCCGACCGCTACAAGCTCCAGCGCTTCGGGCGCGGCGGTTTCGTGTCCACGGCACTGCGCGCGCGGGCGCCGATCATCCCGTGCTCGATCGTCGGGGCGGAGGAGATCTACCCGATGATCGGCAACGCCCGGACCATCGCACGGCTGCTCGGCTTTCCGTACTTCCCGCTGACGCCGACCTTCCCGTGGCTCGGCCCGCTCGGCGCGATCCCGCTGCCGACGAAGTGGACGATCCAGTTCGGCGAGCCGATCCACACGGAGAACTATCCGCCGGAGGCGGCCGAGGACCCGATGCTGATGTTCAACCTGACCGACCAGGTCCGGGAGCAGATCCAGCACACTCTCTACAAGCTGCTGGTCCAGCGAAGGTCGGTGTTCTTCTAGCGAGCGCCGGACGGACGTACGTGGTCGGGGGGAGCCCCCTTGTCGCAAGGAGACACCCCGACCACGTACGTCCTGCCGTTCGGTCCGCTCCAGCCGACGGTCCTAGTCGACGGTCTCGCTGTCGATGCCCAAGCCCGGGAGCAGGCCGGGCAGGAGGGGCGGGAGGGTGACGTCGGGCCGGGCGGGCGGGGTGGTGCCGCCGGTGGACGGCGGTGAGGTGCTGACGCCGGCCTCCTCCGGCGGGTCGAGCAGCCCGCCGTTGTTGCCGCCGAGCAGGCTGTCGCTCTCGTCTCCGGATTCGGCGGACCGGCTGGGACCGCTGCTGCTGGTGCTGTCCTGGTCGGGGCTGCCGGTGCCGGTGCCGGGCGTCTGGGAACGGCCGGCACCGGACGGGGCGCCGGGTGTGGCCCCGGGGCCGTCCTGCGGTTCGCCGTTGTCGCCGCTGTCCCCGGCAGGTGGGCGGGGGAGCAGGGACTGCAGCGGGGCGACGTCCTCGTCTATGGCGTCGAACACCGACGACACCTGCCGACTGACGTCCCCGAGCTGCGCGGGCAGTCTGTCGCGCAGGGAGCCCCAGGCCTGCCGGTGCGAGTGGGAGAAGGAGGAGAGGGCCTGCATGGGACCCAGGGAGTCCGGGTCGAGACGGTACGCCTCGCGCAGCAGCCGGTGGCCCTCGGACGCGTCGTGCCGCATGCCGGACAGGGCGCGGCGGATCTCGCCGACCGATTCGTGGTCGAGGGAGCCGCTGCGGTCGCGCTCCATCAGCCGACGGGCCTCGCTGAGCCGGATGGAGGCGTGGTCGAGGAGGACGCGGCCACGCTCGTCGTTGCCGTCGGCCAGGCCGAGCTTGACGTCCTCTATGCCGCGCTTGAGGCCGTAGAGCGAGTCACCGGGCAGGGCGTCGGAGCTGGCGACGGAGACTCCGCCGAGGGCACCGGCGGCCACGGTGATGCCGAGGCCGCCCGCGGTGAGCCCCTTGGCCAGCCGTGAGCGCGGTCTCAGCTTCCCCAGGGGGGTCGCCCGGTGAGTGCCCCGGGCGCGGCGTGAACGCTGTTCGGGTGCGGACGGATCCGCTGCCTCGCCCGCGGCGGTGCCTTCCTGGAGCATGGCCTCGAACGCGGCCACCAGTCGGGCCCGCTGGACGACCTTGACCTCGGGGTCCAGCTCCGGCTTGGGTAGCGTGCCGAGACCGGCGGCGAGCGTGAGCAGCCGCTCCTGTTCCGTCTTCGCGGCGGCCGGTCCCGGTGCCGATCCTTCGGGCTGCTCGGCCGCTGTGACCCGGTCGGACTGCTCCTCCAGGGCCTGGGCGAAGGCGCTCGCCCGCCGGTGCGCCGATACGTTCGCGATCACTGGCGGCACCTCCTCTCGTCATGACGATCGACTCCCCAGGGGGTCCTGAGGGTTCCACCCCCTGACCTTGTTCATACGATCGGGTGATCGGAGTCGGTGGGGAGTGACCACAGGGAGCCTGCATCCCGCACAACGAGCGGCGCGGTACTTGGGTTACGCGTGCCGAAGGATCGGTTGGGGGAGTCAACGAGGTTTCACCTAAGGTGAGTTGGCTGTCACGGAGGGTGTGCCGTCGATGCGGGTGCGTTCCGCTCAGCGTGCGTCCTCCGGGAGGAGCCGGGCGAGGGTGCGGACGGCCCGGTACTGGAGGGTCTTGATCGCCCCCTCGTTCTTGCCCATCACGCGGGCGGTCTCCGCGACGGAGAGGCCCTGGAGGAAACGGAGCGTGACGCATTCGCGCTGTTGGGGGTTGAGTCGTCGTACGGCATCGAGGAGGGCGGCGTTGGAGAGGTATTCGAGGACGGAGTCCTCCGGGGACCGCTCGACCTCGTTGGCGTCGAGCATCTCCCCGGTGGTGACTTCGAGGCGGAAGCGGCTGGACTTGAAGTGGTCGGCGACCAGGTTGCGGGCGATGGTGACGAGCCAGGCGCCGAAGTCGCGCCCCTGCCAGGTGAAGGTGCCGATGCGGCGGAGCGCCCGCAGAAAGGTCTCGCTGGTGAGGTCCTCGGCGGTCGCCTTGCTGCCCACCCGGTAGTAGATGTAGCGGTACACGGTGTCGCTGTACTGGTCGTAGAGCCGCCCGAAGGCGTCGGCCTCGCCGGCCTGGGCGCGCTCCACGAGGTCCATCATCCGGGCGCTGTCGCTGTCCGCGGCGGGGCGGCGCGCGGTGGCCGCGCCGGACGAGCGTCCGCGCCTGGCCACCGCGGCGCTGTCGTCGGTGAGGGCGTAGCTGGGGCCGACGGGTGGGTCGGCGATGGCGTAGCTGGGGCCGACGGTGGCGGTGGCGAAAGCGGGGACGGCGTACGCGGTGGGGACGAAGCCGCGCAACAACTCCCGGGCCGTGACGACTGCGGTGCGCAGTGCGGTCAGGCCCGAGTCGTCAACCCCGACGTGTGGGTACACGGGACTCCCAGTGGCAGAGCTTCCATCACGTGCAGTACGGGCCGTTCACCCGTCGTAGCGACGGAGGGGTGCCCGAATGCGTCTGAGGAGAATAACGCTTCGTGCAGGCACTGCTACACCGAGTTGCTCAAATCACCGATTACGTCGCTTCCGTGGCCTGTTGACGCACATTCAAGTATCCGATGTTGATCGAATGTTGACCGAAAAGCTTCGCTTCCCGGTTCGGTACGGGGCGTGTTGTGGCCGTGTGCAGCCAAGAGGACTGGACAGCGGGGTTGCGGGGTACAGCAGTTGGATTGGCCGGGTTGCGGGCGGGGCGCCACTTTTGTTCCCCGCTGATCAGGCCTGCGGCCGTACGGGTGTCCGTCGCCGCCGAGTTGACCGGTCACCCGGTGTGCGCGGGAGTGCCGCCGGGCTCGGGGGAGTCAGGCTCAGCGCAGCCGGGTTCAGCGCCGGCGGCGGTGCATCGCGATGGCCGCCGCCGTGCCGCCGGCCACCGCGCCCACGCCTGCCGCGGCCGGGATGCCGACCTTCGCCGCCTTGCGGCCCGTCCGGTAGTCGCGCAGGCGCCAGTCCATCGCGCGGGCGTGCTTGCGCAGCTTGGAGTCCGGGTTGATCGCGTACGGGTGCCCGACCAGCGAGAGCATCGGGATGTCGTTGTGCGAGTCGCTGTACGCGGCGCAGTGGTCCAGGTCCAGGTTCTCCGCCGCCGCCAGCGCGCGTACGGCCTCCGCCTTCGCCGGGCCGTGCAGCGGTTCGCCCACGAGTTTGCCGGTGTACACGCCGCCGATGGACTCGGCCACCGTCCCCAGCGCCCCGGTCAGGCCCAGGCGTCGCGCGATCACCTGGGCGATCTCCACCGGCGCCGCCGTGACCAGCCACACCCGCTGCCCGGCGTCCAGGTGCGCCTGCGCCAGTGCCCGCGTACCCGGCCAGATCCGCCCGGCCATGTACTCGTCGTAGATCTCCTCGCCGATGGACTTCAGCTCGGAGACCCGGTGGCCCTTGACGATGGAGAGCGCCGAGTCGCGCGCGTCCTGCATGTGCTCGGGGTCCTCGACGCCGGCCAGCCGGAACCACGTCTGCTGCCACGCGAACCGCGCGAGGTCGCGGGTCTCGAAGAACTTCCGCTTGTACAGGCCCCGCCCGAAGTGGAACAGGGCCGCGCCCTGCATCACCGTGTTGTCCAGGTCGAAGAACGCGGCGGCCCGGTCGTCGCCGTGAACCGGGAACTCCGGTTCGCGGGCGGAAATTTCCTGAGTGGATTTGCGGGCAGCCTCCGCCGAGGCCTCGCCTGCCAACACGCTCCGCGCCGTGGCGGAGCGCCTACGGGGGGTGAGCCATCCGAGAGCGGCCATGGCGTTGAGCATAGCCAGTCCGGTCGGCGGTTCCGGACCCGAGAGGTTTGGACACCGTGAACTCTGCACGTCCGTGTCGTTAAAGCACCGTTCCTAGGCAGCGAGCAGAGTGAGTCCTGACTCTCCGGCGCGTCCCGAACGGTCTTGGGCGCACTGGTCCTCCGCTTTCGCGTCCTGGGCGGCGACGCATATCACGTATGCGGTCCGTCCCAGGTGGGCGGAATCCCTACGACCTGGCCATGTGGGTGTGGCCAGAGGCGACGGGGAGGCCCCGAACCATCTCTCTGGTGGAACGGGGGCCCCGACTGCTGACGCCACACCCGGCGTCCCAGATCGCACCGAGTGCGTTACGCGCACCCAGCCGGGCACACCCACGGAACTTCACGCCGTTCACTCAACCGTGCCCATGTGCGCCAAAACGAGGTACTGGACCAGCAGCTGTGTACTCCTCCCGGCGGACGGGACCGGCTCGGGGTGGTCCGGGACCGGTCCGGGACACGGGTCCCGCACGGCACTGAGCGTCACAGTGGTCGCAGAGGGGTTCCCCTGCGGCGCCGCAGGGCGAGAATGGCTGACATGAGTCCGCTCTTTCGCCGTGAAGCCCCGCAGGATCGTCTCGTCACCCTCATCCGCAAGCCCGGCTGTCACCTGTGCGACGACGCGCAGGCCGTGGTGGAGAAGGTGTGCGGTGACCTCGGGGTCGCGTGGGAGGGCAAGGACATCACCGAGGACCCGGAACTGCACGAGCGGTACTGGGAGCAGATCCCCGTCGTTCTCGTCGACGGCCGCCAGCACACGTTCTGGCGCGTCGACGAGGGCCGCCTTCGCAAAGCCCTGGCCGGCTGACCGGGTGGGTGTTCAGGACCACTGATCCATAACTGACCAACCAGTCCAAAGTGGCGGAAAAGTCGCTTAGAATCGATGGCGGCTTGGTCTCGGGGGCGGGATGCACAGAGGAGAGTGTGCTGTTTTGCCCTCAGAACAAAGGGAGCGATGGTGCTCGTGCGCCGGTTCCGCACGGCTGCGCCGGGGGCGCGTGACCCCGGTCACGTTGGGTGGGCAAATCGGACACCATCTTTGTGCACGCGTTCACAAAGACATAGCCTGCATTCGACGGGGCGGTCCGGGGACGTATGACCGCCTGCAGCCCCGCTCTACCCGCAGGAGCACCGTGGCAACTGGCCGATCTCACCGACCGGCGACCCGTAGCCGAGGGATTCCCGAAGCCACCGTCGCCAGGCTTCCGCTGTACCTCCGCGCCCTCACCGCGCTCTCCGAGCGCTCGGTGCCCACCGTCTCCTCGGAGGAGCTGGCGGCGGCCGCGGGCGTCAACTCCGCGAAGCTTCGTAAGGACTTCTCCTACCTGGGTTCCTACGGGACCCGGGGCGTGGGCTACGACGTCGAGTATCTCGTGTACCAGATCTCGCGTGAACTCGGCCTCACCCAGGACTGGCCGGTTGTGATCGTCGGTATCGGTAACCTCGGTGCCGCGCTCGCCAACTACGGCGGGTTCGCCTCCCGCGGATTCCGGGTCGCCGCGCTCATAGACGCCGACCCCGCGATGGCCGGAAAGCCCGTCGCCGGCATCCCGGTGCAGCACACCGACCAGCTCGAGGAGATCATCCAGGGCGAAGGTGTGTCGATCGGCGTGATCGCGACCCCCGCCGGTGCCGCGCAGCAGGTCTGCGACCGGCTGGTGGCCGCCGGTGTCACCTCCATCCTGAACTTCGCGCCGACCGTGCTGGCCGTCCCGGACGGTGTCGACGTGCGCAAGGTGGACCTCTCCATCGAGCTGCAGATCCTCGCCTTCCACGAGCAGCGCAAGGCCGGCGAGGTGGCCGCCGGGACCGTCGTCCCGCCTGTCGGCTCCCGCCCGGAGCCCGTCGCCGCGCGCCAGGCGTCCGCCGGTGGACAGGAGTCCGCCGCGGACCAGGGGCCCGACGGGGACGTACCCGCGGTGATGCCGACATGAGTCTCCTCGTCGTCGGGCTGAGCCACCGCAGCGCGCCGGTCAGCGTGCTGGACCGGGCCTCGCTGAGCGTGGAAGCGCAGGTCAAGCTGTTGCAGGACACGGTCGCCGCCGAACCGGCCAGCGAGGCCGCGGTGCTCGCCACCTGCAACCGCATCGAGCTGTACGCCGACGTGGACAAGTTCCACGCCGGTGTCGCCGAGCTGTCCACGCTGCTGGCCCAGCACAGCGGGGTCGGCCTGGAGGAGCTCACGCCCTATCTCTATGTGCACTACGAGGACCGCGCCGTCCACCACATGTTCTCGGTGGCCTGCGGACTGGACTCGATGGTGGTGGGCGAGGGGCAGGTCCTCGGCCAGATCAAGGATGCCCTGGCGCGTGCGCAGGAACTGCACACCGCCGGGCGGCTGATGAACGACGTGTTCCAGCAGTCGCTCCGGGTCGGCAAGCGCGCCCACACGGAGACCGACATCGACCGCGCCGGGCAGTCCCTGGTCACCTTCGGCCTGGAGCAGCTGGCCGCCGGCTCGCCCGTCGACAGCTGGGCGCGGGGCAAGAGGGCGCTGGTCATCGGTGCCGGATCGATGTCCTCGCTGGCCGCGGCCACGCTCGCGCGGGCCGGTGTCGCCGAGATCGTGATCGCCAACCGCACCGCCGACCGCGCCGAGCGCCTCGCACAGATCCTCACCGAGGCCGAGGGCACGGAGGTGCTGGCCCGCGCGATACCGATGGGATCGGTGGCGGATGAACTGACACGTGCCGACGTCGTCGTCTCCTGCACCGGTGCGACCGGCCTGGTCCTCACCGCCGACGCGATCGCCGCCGGTGTCGAGGGCCGCGTCGGACAGCAGCCGGAGACGGTACGCACCGGGGCCGTCGGAGCCACGGAGGCATCGGCGCACGACGCGCGCAAGGCGCCGACCGCGCGGCCGACGCCCCTGCCCCCCGCCCCCGTGGCCGCCACCAGCACCGACGAGGACTGCCCGCTGGACCTGGCCTCCGTACCGTCCGGTTTCTCCGTGATGGGCGAGGCGGCCGTCGCCGGTATGGACGCGGCGACGCTGGAGCAGCACGCGGCATGGGCCGTGAGCGGCACCGTCGACCGTCGCCAGGGCGGCCGGCGCGGTGCCGAGGTGGACACCGAACTGATCGGGGCGCTGGCCGCGACCGCGGCGAGCGCCGGCCGGATCCCCGAGCGGCGCCGTCCGGAGCCGGTGGCCGAGCCGCCGCGCCCGGAGCCCGTGCTCTTCCTGCTGGACCTCGCGATGCCGCGCGACATCGACGCGGCCACGCACCGCATCCCCGGGGTGCGGCTGGTCGACATCGAGGCGCTCGCGGAGGCGTCGGCGGACGCTCCGATGGCTGCCGACGTGGACCAGGTCCGGCGTATCGTTTCCGACGAGGTCGCGGCATTCGGGGCGGCCCAGCGGGCCGCGCACATCACGCCGACCGTGGTCGCCCTGCGCACCATGGCCGCGGACGTGGTGGCCGGTGAGATGGCCCGCTTGGAAGGGCGACTGCCCGGCCTGGACGACAAGCACCGCGCGGAGATCACCCAGACCGTGCGGCGGGTGGTCGACAAGCTGCTGCACTCGCCGACCGTGCGGGTCAAGCAGCTCGCGGCCGAACCCGGCGGCACCGGGTACGCGGACGCGCTGCGCACCCTGTTCGACCTCGACCCGGAGACGGTGGCCTCCGTCTCCCGCGCCGGGGAAAGCACCGAGAAGAACGCGAAGGCCGCGCAGAACGCGTCCGACGCAGAAAACCGAGGGCCGGCATGACGGAGAAGGCACTGAGGCTCGGGACCAGGCGGAGCAAGCTCGCCATGTCCCAGTCCGGGCAGGTGGCGGATGCCGTGAGCCAGGTGACCGGACGGCCTGTCGAGCTCGTTCCGATCACCACGTACGGCGACACGTCACGCGAGCATCTCTCGCAGATCGGCGGCACGGGCGTCTTCGTGGCCGCGCTGCGCGAGGCACTGGTGCGCGGCGAGGTGGACTTCGCGGTGCACTCGCTGAAGGACCTGCCGACCGCACCGCACGACGAGCTGGTCCTGGCCGCCGTACCGGAGCGCGAGGACCCGCGGGACGTGATCATCGCGCGTGACGCGCTCAAGTTCACCGACCTGCCGCGCGGCGCCCGCATCGGCACCGGTTCGGCGCGTCGCATGGCCCAGCTGAACGCGTACGCACGCGGCCACGGCATGGAGATCACGACCGTGCCGATCCGCGGCAACGTCGACACCCGGATCGGGTACGTCAAGAGCGGTGAGCTGGACGCCGTCGTGCTGGCCGCCGCCGGGATGAACCGGGTCGGACGCAGCGACGAGGTGACCGACTTCCTGTCGGTCGACACGATTTTGCCCGCTCCCGGCCAGGGGGCCCTGGCGGTCGAGTGCACCGTGCGCAACACGGAGCTGACCGCCGCGCTCGCCGAACTCGACGACCCGTTCACCCGGGCCGCCGTGACGGCGGAGCGGTCACTGCTCGCCGCCCTGGAGGCCGGCTGCACCGCCCCTGTGGGGGCGCTGGCCGACCTGCTGGCGGACGGGCCGATTGTCAAGGAAATGCGCCTGCGGGGCGTCGTCGGCACGACCGACGGCACCACGCTGGTGCAGCTGTCCACCACCGGTCCCGTGCCCGAGACGCACGAGGCGGCGATGGCGCTCGGTCGCGAACTCGCCACCGAGATGCTGGCGCAGGGCGCGGCCGGTCTGATGGGGGAGCGAGCACATTGAGCCCCACCACCCTTCCACCCCCTCCGGAACACGGGCACGTCACCTTCCTCGGTGCCGGACCCGGGGATCCGGGACTGCTGACTCTGCGCGCCGTGGAGGCGCTGGCGAACGCGGACGTTCTCGTCGCCGAGCACGATGTGCTCGACGTCGTACGTCGGCACGCCAGGCAGGGCGTTGCCGAAGTGCCGACGGACACGGACGCGGCGGATTCCTCCGCGCCGTCCGCTCCGGGCACAGGCACGCCTCAGCTGAAGGTCGTTGACGGCACGTCAACAACCGTCGGCGCCCCCGCGGTGCGGGATGCCGCACATCTTGTCATGGAGGCCGCGCGGGGCGGCAGGCGGGTCGTGCGTGCGGTGTCCGGTGATCCCGGCCTCGACGCGTACGCCGCCGAGGAGATGCTGGCGTGCGTGGCGGCCGGGGTGACCTTCGAGGTCGTCCCCGGTATCGCGGCCGCGGTCGGCGTGCCCGCGTACGCCGGTGTGCCGCTGCGGGACGCCGAGGGCGCGGACGTGCGGTTCGTGGACGCCCGTACCGCGTCGGACCGGTGCTGGACCGAGGTCGGGGCGTCGGACGGCACGGTGGTCGTCTCCACCACGCTCGACTCGGTGGCCGCCGCGGCGGGCGAACTGGTGTCCGCCGGTCGCAAGCCCGACACCCCCCTGACGGTGACCGTCGCCGGTACGACGACCCGGCAGCGGACCTGGACGGCGACGCTCGGCACGGTCGCGCAGACGCTGAAGCAGGCGAAGGTGCTGCCGTCGCCCGACGGCGGCCGGCCGGTGATAGCCGTGGTCGGTGAGCGTTCCGCCCCCGCCCAGCGCGACCGGCTCGCGTGGTTCGAGTCCAAGCCGATGTTCGGCTGGAAGGTGCTCGTGCCGCGTACCAGGGAGCAGGCGGCGTCGCTCTCCGACCAGCTGAGGTCCTACGGCGCGGTGCCGCACGAGGTGCCGACCATCGCCGTCGAGCCCCCGCGCACCCCGCAGCAGATGGAGCGCGCGGTCAAGGGCCTGGTGACGGGCCGCTATGAGTGGATCGCCTTCACCTCGGTCAACGCGGTCAAGGCGGTGCGGGAGAAGTTCGAGGAGTACGGCCTCGACGCCCGTGCCTTCGCCGGGATCAAGGTCGCCGCGGTCGGCGACCAGACCGCCAAGGCGCTGATCGACTTCGGCGTGCGGCCGGACCTGGTCCCGAGCGGTGAGCAGTCGGCCCGCGGGCTCGTGGAGGACTGGCCGCCGTACGATCCGGTCTTCGACCCGATCGACCGGGTGTTCCTGCCGCGCGCCGACATCGCCACCGAGACGCTGGTGGCGGGTCTCATCGAGCTGGGCTGGGAGGTCGACGACGTCACTGCGTACCGGACCGTGCGCGCCTCGCCGCCGCCCGCGGAGACGCGGGAGGCGATCAAGGGCGGTGGCTTCGACGCGGTGATGTTCACGTCGTCGTCGACGGTCCGGAACCTGGTCGGCATCGCGGGCAAGCCGCACAACGTGACGGTCATCGCCTGCATCGGTCCGGCGACGGCGAAGACGGCCGAGGAGCACGGGCTGCGCGTCGACGTCATGGCTCCCGAGCCGTCGGTGCACAAGCTGGCGGAGGCCCTGGCCGACTTCGGCGCGCGTCGCCGGCTGGCGGCGATCGAGGCGGGCGACCCGGTCACCCGCCCGAGCGAGCGGCGCCCGGGGGCACGGAGACGCCGGTCGACGACCTGAGGTCGTGCGTGACGGCAGGACAACGGCGGAGGGGCCCTGGATTCCAGGGCCCCTCCGCCGTTGCCGCTCAGCCTTCGGCGGCGTAAGGGAGGAAGGTCGCCCAGGTGGTGGGGGCGAGGGCGAGACGGGGGCCGTGGGGGTTCTTGGAGTCGCGGACAAGGATCTGGTCGGGGGCGGCTGCCACCTCGACGCAGTCGGGACCGTCGGACGTGCTGTAGCTGCTCTTTATCCATTCCGGCTTGGTGCCGGTTCCAGAGACCTTGAGCGTCATGTCCTTGTCTCTCCCAGTGCTTTCTCGATGAGGGGCAACGAATCCTGTGGGCTGAGGGCCTGGGCGCGAAGAGCCCCGTAGCGGATGTCGAGGACCGTCGTTTCCTTGGAGTCAGCCGTCACTCTGCTGTTGAGGGGTGACTCACTGAACGCGACTGTGGTTCCTCCCTTGAGCTTGAGCAGCCGGAACGAACCGCCGGTTCCGGAGTTCACCTCGCGGTCCAGGGGAAGGACCTGGAGGTCCACGTTGCGCAACTGGGCGACCTCCAACAGCCGTTCGATCTGCTGGCGCATCACCATTCTGCCTCCCATGGGCCTGCGAAGCGTCGACTCGCACTGCACAAAGCTGAAGACGCGCCGCCCGGTCATGAGATCAAGGATCTCCTGGCGTGCCAAGCGTGCCGTGACCTGCTGTTCAACCTCGTCCTCGGTGAGCGCCGGTCGATGCGCGTTGAACACGGCTCGTGCGTAGTCCTCAGTCTGCAACAGCCCGTGGATGACTGAGTTGTTGTAGGCGCACAGTTCAACAGCCTCCGCCTCCAGGTTCTTCAAGTCCCGCACCTTCTTCGGGTACCGGACCTCGGCCACGTCCCTCTTCATCGCTGCGATCCTGCCGCCCGCCGCCAGCGCCTCATCCGCACGATCCAGGTACTCCGGCCGGGGAATCCGCCTCCCCCGCTCCACGGACGAGACCAACTCCTCCCCGTACCCGATCGCCGCCCCGAACTCCGCCTGGGTGAGGCCGGCCGACTCCCGCCACAGCTTCAACTGCCGTACGACCGTCCGCATCACGGCTCCGGCCTCTTCGTCGTCGTCCTGTCCCGCTTCCCACTCGCTCATGTCCGCCGCCCTCCCGTTGCGCGCCCTTCCCCGGACCAACTCCGGCCGTCCGCGCCCGGTCACCCCGGGCAGCCCGTACAGAACCGGACACCTCGCGGACAGCCACCGGCCGTACGAGCCGTCAGCCTTCACACAGTACGCACGCGTGAGCACACTGGGTGACCTGGATCATGGGAACACCACACCACCGAGAAGGGGCACCGCATGACGACGCTCGCACCCGAGGCCCCCTGGGCGCTGCGCCTGGTCACCGACCGGCTGCCGGTCGGGTCGCCGCCGTACGTGACGGTGACGCTCGACCCCGTCACGCAGACCGCCCGCTACACCGACGCGGCCGGGCGGCCGGTCGAGATGGGCAAGCACGGGACGTCGAAGACGAGCGGCACCGCGTCCGTGTCCGGGGGCGGTGACGGGAACGGTCCGCAGCCCCAGAAGCAGGACGACAACACCACCGACTACGAGTCGGACTGACCGATGGCCTCCACCGTCCTGGTCGTCACCGTGCTGGAGGACGTCACCGCGGACTGGGTCGTCGCCGCGTTGAACGAGCGCGGGGTGCCCGTCGTGCGCGTCGACCCCGCCGACATCGGGCCCTCCCTGACGTTCGGCTTCCGTATCGACGCGGACAGGCCGGCGTGGAGCGGGCGGTTGCGTACGGCGAGCCGGGAGGTGGAGCCGGGGGAGGTGGCGGCGGTGTACTACCGCCGTCCCACTCCGTACGGCGCCCGGTTCGCACACCTGCCCCGGCAGCAACGGGACTTCGCTGCCGCCGAGGCGAGGCACGGGCTCGGCGGAGTCCTGAACGACCTGCCCGGTGCCCGTTACGTCAACCACCCGGCCGCGGTGGCCCGTGCGGACTTCAAGCCCGCCCAGCTCCGGAGGTTCGCCCGACTCGGGCTGAGGATTCCTCCGACGCTGATCACCAACGACGTGAAGACCGCGAAGGAGTTCGCCGCCGAGCACGGCCCCGTCGTCTGCAAGACGTTCCGGGGCCTGCCCGGCGGTGACGACGGGCACACCGGAGCGATCTGGACCCAGCGGGTCGCCCCGGAGATCTTCGACGACGCGCTCGCCGTGACCGCGCACCTCCTCCAGGCGGAGATCCCCAAGACCGGTGACGTACGGGTGACCGTGGTCGGCCGCCGTGTCTTCGCCCAGCAGATCGCCGCACCGGACGGCGCGCTGGACTGGCGCCGGGGCGACTGGGGCGCCCTGCTCCACGCCCCCGTCACCGTGCCGCCGCCCGTCGAGGCGGCGTTGCACGCCTACCTGGCCTCGTTCGGTCTGGTCTTCGGCTGTTTCGACTTCGCGCTCACCGGTGACGGGGACGACCCGGAACACTGGACGGCGATCGAGTGCAACCCGAACGGGCAGTGGGGCTGGCTTCCCGACGCCGCTGACATCACCGAGGCGTTCGCCGACGTCCTCACCGTGGAAAGAGAGAACCGTTCATGACGACGCCCGTCGACCTCGAAACCGATGCCGCCCGGCTGCGCGGTGCCATGGCGGAAGACCTCGCCGTACGCGGGTGCCTCAACGATCCAGGCTGGCGGACGGCGGTGGAGACGGTGCCCCGGCACCGGTTCGTGCCCGGCTTCTACCTGCCCGCCGACGAACGAGACGGACAGGGGCTGACCCGGTGGCAGCCCGTCACCGCCCACCTCGATTACGGGCGCTGGCTGGCCGCCGCGTACTCCGACGCCACGCTCATCACCCAGTTCGACGGTGACGAGCCCGACTGGGAGAACCCGGCCGAGCGGTACGGAGGGGCCCCGACCTCGTCCTCCACCCTGCCGTCGCTCGTCCTGCGGATGTGGGCCGACGCCGATGTCCGGGAAGGGCACGCGGTGCTGGAGATCGGCACGGGTACGGGATACTCGACCGCGCTCGCCTGCGAACGCCTCGGATCCGGGGGCATCACGAGCATCGAGGTGGACCCGCACCGGCTGGAGCAGGCGGCGAGTGCGCTGCACGCCTGCGGTTACACGCCGACCCTCGCGGTCGCGGACGGGCTGTACGGATACTGGCCCGAGGCCCCGTTCGACCGGATCGTCGCGGCCTGCTCCTTCCGCGCCGTGCCCCCGGCCCTGGTCGCCCAGACCCGGCCGGGCGGAAAGATCCTGCTGACGCTCTCGGGCTGGCTCTACGGGTACGCCCGGGTGCTGCTCACGGTCGCCGGGGACGGCACCGCCGAGGGCCACCTGCTGGGCGGCACGGTCTCCTTCATGTCGGCCCGTACGCACGCGGCGCCGGCCTTCGGCAACCCCGCCCACTGGGCAGCGGAGCCGCCGGGGAAGCCGCGGGCCGGTCGGCACGGTCCCGAACGGATCACCGCCGCGACCGAGGAGGCCTTCCACCTGCGCTTCCTCGTGCAGAGCGCTGTGCCCGACGCACAACTGGTCACGGTCGGCGGCATCGTGCACCTGGTCGACGTGGTGAGCGGGTCGGCCGCCACGCTGACCCCGGACGACGACGGCGGCTGGCAGGTGCGGGAGGGAGGGCCGGTGCGACTGTGGGAGTGCGTCGAGCGCGTTCTCGACGCCTACGACGCGGCCGGTCGGCCAGGGCCGGAGACCTTCACCCTGTGCGTCCACGAGGACGGACAGCACCTGCGGCACCCGCAACTCCCCTGCCTGCCGCTGCCGTCGCCCTGACGGGGACGGTCCGTGTCCCTCCGAGCAGCCCGGATGGGACCGGACACCCCACGGACAACCAGCGTTCGCACGGGCCGCCCGTCTTCACAAGGTGCACGGTCGTGAACACTCTGAGTGATGTGAATCAGAAGACTGCCGCATCGCGCACCCTGCTCCACCAGTTCTCCGTGCCGCTCTCCGCCACCCGCCGGGGAGCCCGTCTCGCCCGGCTGCTCGCCGCCGAGCAACTGCACTCCTGGGAGCTGCCGTTGGACCCGGCCCGGCTGATCGTCGCCGAACTCGCAGCGAACGCCGTTGTGCACGGGCGTGTCCCGGGCCGGAGCTTCCGGCTCGGTCTCACCTTCACCGCGGGTGGGGTGTTGCGCATCGAGGTGACCGACGCCAGGGGCGAGAGCCTGCCCACGCGTCGGAACGCCCCCTCGGAGCCCACCGAGTCCGGCTACGGTCTGCTGCTGATCGAGGAGTTGACCGACCGCTGGGGCGTGCGGAGTGGTCCGGCGCCGTGCAAGACGGTGTGGGCGGAGCTGGACCTCGCGCGGTGAGGGCTGCTCGGCCGTCCGTGGGGAGAGCTCTGCCGGGTCGGTGAACCGCGCCGCCCCCTGCGCGGCGCCGGAGCGCAGGGGGCGCGGCACACCACGGGCGCGGGTTCCAGGTCCGGCCCGGTCCTATCACCTGCGGTTTCGTCATGACCTCCGGCTGCGCTCACCCTCGGCCCGCCCTCAAGGTATGTCTTGTATATGCGACATCGTGTCGGGTATATATGACATATGGCCGCGACTCGAAGCGCCCGCGAGCCTCGGCGCGTGAACACGCGCATGAAGCTCAAGCGGGTGGCACTCGGCATGACCCAAGCAGACCTGGCCGGCCAGGTCGGGGTCACACGGCAGACGATCTCCATGATCGAGGCGGGTACTCACAACCCGACCCTCAGCTTGTGTGTCGCCATCTGCCGGGCACTGGAGACCGATCTCAACTCCCTGTTCTGGGAAGGAGGAGCGCACGGACACCATGGATGAGCGTCAGCACCTCAAGGCGGGCAGGTCAGCCCTCGTCGCCCTGGGCGCCGTCATGTTCGCAGCCCTCGGGGTGCTCGTCTGGGAGTACCTCCAGACCAAGGAGGTGACGAACACCGCGGCGATTCTGGTCCTCGTCGGCGGCGCGGGGGTGTTCGCGCTGGTGCAGCGCGTGCTGGGCGCCGAGGCCCCCCGGTCCCTCATGGGGGTCGAGCTTCCCACCGGCGCGGACGCACCCAGCCGTCGTCAGAGGCGGCGCGCCTACCTGCGCGGGGCGCTCCTGTTCGCCGCAGTTCTCACCGGCCTCAGCCTGGCCGGCCTCGCGCTCGGGGGCACGCAGGAGCTGACCTCCGGCCTCCCCTTCGCGGTCCAGGGCACGCTCGGGCTGGTGGCTCTCCTCGGCGCCGAGTTCCTGGCACTGTTCGCGGTTTCCTATGCGATCGACTGGGCGCTGGGAGAGTGGAGTTCGAAGGCCGTCGAGCGGCAGTACGCGCGTCTGGACGGCTGACCGCCGAGCCTGTCACCCACGTCGTCGTCGAGTTGCCGCTCGGCCCGGGCGCCGACGCCCACCGCATCGGCTGCGTCGCCACCTGGGCCGAGGGAGCCCGACGCCGACGTGCACGGCATCAGGATGGCGTCCCACGACGTGCTGTAGGGGATCACCACGGTTGAGCGCACGGGTTCCCCTCCCTCGTCTGCGCCCTCTGTCCCGCAGAGCCGTAGGTCGGTACCGTTTGTCCCGTGATCGGATTAGATCGTCTTGCGGTCTTCGTTACTACTGTGACTGTGCTGATCGCCGTGCCGGGCCCGAGCGTGCTCTTCGTTGTGAGCCGCGGAGTGGCGCTGGGACCGCGGGCCGCGGTGTCCACGGCGGTGGGGAACGGGGCGGGTCTTCTCGTTCAGGTGGTGCTGGTGGCATTTGGGCTGGGCGAGGTGCTCCAGCACTCCTATCTGGCCTTCTCGGTTCTCAAGTTCGCCGGTGCTCTGTACCTGGTCTACCTGGGCGTTCAAACATGGCGACAGCGAAGGTCACTCGCAGTGCGGGAGGAGGCCACGCCGAGGGCGGGAAGGCCGAGTCGCGTCCTGCGGGAGGGTTTCGTGGTCGGGGTCAGCAACCCCAAGGGGCTGCTGATATTCGGTGCTGTGCTGCCGCAGTTCGTGGATCGCCACGCGGGTGACGCCCACGTGCAGTTGTTGTTGCTGGGCCTGGTCTGCGTCATGATCGCGCTGATCTCGGACGCCACGTGGGGACTGCTCGCCGGAACGGCGCGCACATGGCTGGTCGGGTCACCGCGTCGCCTGTCGTGGATCGGTGGAGCGTCGGGTGCGGTGATGGTCGGGCTGGGGATTCGTCTGGCACTCAGCGACCGGGAGTGAGCCAGAAACTCCCCGTACTTCAAGAAGACTGCTGATCGCCTACGCCACGCAAAGGGACACGACCCGCCCATGAGCCGGGGCAGGCCGCGCGCGTTGTGGAAAGAGGGGGAAGCCGACAACCTCCACCCGGGCACGGACAGGGGGAGTCGGTCAGCCGTTGAAGCCCTGGGCGGTCAGGGTCTTTTCCGTGCGGGCGCGGTGGTTTGCCTCCCAGGTGTCGAGGGATTCCTCGGCCGCCTTGGCGAGCCTGGACCGGGCGGCCGCGAGGATCTCCTCCTCGCGTGCGGCGGGGACGAGGACGATGCCCTCCTCGTCGGCGACCACGATGTCCCCGGGGTGCACCAGGACACCGCCGACCCGGGCCGGCTCACCGAGCGCGCCGAACTTCTCCTTCAGGGACGGGAGCGTACGGGAACCGGCTGAGGCGTCAGGTGAGGATGACGAGCTGCCGGGTCGCCCTGGTCATCGCGACGTAACGGTCGACGGCTCCCTCGACGCCCTTGCCGAACGAGGCCGGGTCGACGAGGACCACCAGGTCGAACTCCAGGCCCTTGGACAGTTCCGGAGGCAGTGACCGGACGCGGGGCGTGGACCGGAACGTGGGGTGGCCGATGACGCAGGCGATTCCGTCCTCGTGGGTGGCGAGCCAGGTGTCGAGGATCGAGTCCAGGTCGCAGAGCGGTCCGTGGACGACGGGGATGCCGTTGCTGCGGATGGAGGTCGGGACGTTGGCGTCCGGGAGGGCGGCGCGGATGACCGGCTCGGCCTCCGTCATGACCTCTTCCGGCGTGCGGTAGTTGATGTTCAGGGTGGCCACGTCGACGCGGTCGAGGCCGACTCGTCGGAGTCGTTCCTGCCAGGACTCCGTGAAGCCGTGCCTGGCCTGGGCGCGGTCGCCGACGACGGTGAAGCTGCGGGACGGGCAGCGCAGGAGCAGCATCTGCCATTGGGCGTCGGTCAGTTCCTGGGCCTCGTCGACGACGACGTGCGCGAACGGGCCGGCAAGCGCGTCCGGTTCGGGGGCGGGCAGGGCGCTCTCGTCGATCAGGGTGTCCTGGAGGTCCCGTCCGTGCAGCATGGTCACCGCGCCCTCGCCGTCGTCGTCGGAGGCGATGACGTTGTCGATGACGGCGGCCATCCGCTCGCGCTGGGCGGCGACCGAGGCGTCGTGGCGGCGCTTGCGCAGGGACGCCTCCGGGTCGCCGAGCCGTTGCCGGGCCGCGTCCAGGAGCGGCAGGTCGGACACCGTCCAGGCCTGGGCGTCCTCGCGCTGGAGGGCGCGCACCTCGTCGGGGGCGAGCCAGGGGGCGCACATGCGCAGGTAGGCGGGGACCGACCAGAGGTCGGAGACGAGGTCGGTGGGTTCGAGGAGCGGCCAGGCGTCGTTGAGGGCGGTGAGCAGCTCCTTGTTCTGGGCCAGGGCCTTGCGGAACAGGGTGGGGGAGACGTCGTCGCCGCTCTGCCTGTCCAGCAGCATCGTGACCAGCTCGTCCCAGATCCGGTCGCGTGCCTCGTTGTGCGGGGTGCCCGGTTCCGCCGCCTCGAAGGCCTCGGCCCAGTCGTCGGCGGTCAGGCGGACGTCCGACCAGGGGGTGGTGACCGTCATGGCCCGGGTGGGCGGCTCCTCGTAGAAGCGGACGGCGGTCTCGATCGCCTTCACCATGTCCGCGGACGACTTCAGGCGGGCCACCTCGGGGTCGGTCTCGGCCGTTGCCGCGGCTCCCTCGGGGACGAGGTCCCGCAGGGTGCAGGTCCGCACGCCCTCCTCGCCGAGGCTGGGGAGGACGTCGGCGACGTAGGCCAGGTAGGGCTGGTGCGGGCCGACGAACAGCACGCCGCCCCTGCGGTGGCCGAGGCGCGGGTCGGAGTGGAGGAGGTACGCGGAGCGGTGCAGGGCGACGACGGTCTTGCCCGTACCCGGGCCGCCGTCGACGACGAGCGCGCCGCGCGAGCCCGCGCGGATGACGGCGTCCTGGTCGGCCTGGATGGTGCCGAGCACGTCCCGCATCCGGGCCGACCGGTTGCCGCCCAGGCTGGCGATGAAGGCGGAGTGGTCGTCGAGCGCGGCGTGCCCCTCCAGCCCGTCGGCGGTGAACACCTCGTCCCAGTAGTCGCTGATGCGGCCACGGGTCCAGCGGTACCTGCGGCGGCTCGCGAGCCCCATCGGGTGGGCGTGGGTCGCCGCGAAGAACGGCTCGGCGGCGGGGGAACGCCAGTCGAGCAGCAGGCGACGGCCCGTGCTGTCGGTGAGGCCGAGCCGTCCGATGTACACGGGCTCGCCGTCGTCCGCGCCGACGATGCGCCCGAGGCACAGGTCCAGGCCGAAGCGGCGCAGGGCGCGCAGGCGGGCGGTCAGCCGGTGCACCTCGATGTCCCGGTCCATCGCCTCCCGGCCGGCCCCGCCGGGTGCCCTGAGCGTGGCGTCGCGGCGGTCGGACAGCTCGGCGATCGTCTGCTCGAGGCTCTCCGCGAGGGCCGCGAAGTGCTGTTCGTCCTGAGCGATCAGGTGCGGGTCGGCCTTGGCGGAGAGGCGTTCGGGGAGGGCGAACACGCTGGTCATCGGGTGGTTTGTCGGAGTCACGGTCAGCGATTCTGCGCCCTGAAGGGGGCCTTGCCGCAAGCCCCCCGGTGCGCTATACGTTGAGAGTGGCAAGGGGTGGGTTCGCCCCCTTGCCTTCTTGCAGCCCTCTCATGGCGCTCCCTCGCCGGCCCCCGTCGCCGCCTCGATCGTCACCGCGAGTGGGCAAGCCCCCTCTCCACCCTGGCGCGGTGCCTCGGACGCGCCTCCGGTGCTCACGCCCTTCACCCCCTGTGCCCTGTCGGCCCCGTTACCCACTTTCGGGCGAAGGGCGGGGTGGCGTGTGTGGTGGCGGGCCGGGACGCGACCCTGGCTGAACGGTGACGGACCGGGACAGGCCATGGGTCGATGCATGGCGCATTGATTCGGGCCCCGTATTCGAACGGCATGTGTGCATCCAGCAACCGACTGTTGCGGACATATCCGTATTACGTCATCCGTAGGGGGACTTCCCGCGAAAGGGCCTGTCGCGGCGGCAGGGTATGAGACCTCGGCAGCCAGCCGGGACGTACCACTCGGAGAGCGCCGCCCGCCCCTGCGCGGGGTGGGCCGGCGCACGAATGCGAAGGGGACCGCATGTCTGCTTCTTCCGCCGCTCGCCGTCTGACCGCTGTCGCCCTGGTGACCGGTTCCGTCGTGGCGGCCGCCGCCCTGCCGGCGTCCGCCGTCCAGGACAGGGGTCCCGACCGCCGACAGGTCGTCATCAGCGACGTCCAGTACAACGCTCCCGGCCCGGACACCCGCAGCAACCGTTCGCTGAACGGCGAGTGGGTGAACATCACCAACCGGTCCCGCCACAGCGTCGACCTGAAGGGCTGGACCCTGCGCAACAGCAAGGGCGACAAGTACACCTTCCGCCACCTGCGGTTGAACGGCCGCTCGACGGTCACGGTGCACACGGGATCCGGTCGTGACACCCGCCGTGACGTCTACCAGGACCGCAGCAGGCACATCTGGGACAACCACTCCGACCGGGCCACCCTGTCGGACCGCCGCGGCTCGGTCGTCGACACCGAGAGCTGGGGCCGTGGTCACGGTCATGACCGTGACCGGGACCGTGACCGGGACCGTGACCGTGACCGGGACCGCGGCCACGACCGTGACCGTGGCCACGACCGGGGCCGTGACTACGACCGGGGCCGCGGCCACGACCGCGACCGCGACCGCGGCCACGACCGCAGCAACAACCGGGCCGACGAGCGTGGTGGCGACCACGGGCGCCACCAGCGCTGACTCACCGCCCCGAGGGCGTGTCACGGCAGCCGGCCGTGACACGCCCTCGGGCGTTTCCCGGGCCGGGGCCCGGGCCCACGGCCGGCAGCGTGGTCAGGCCACCGTGCGGATCAGCTTCTTGTTGACGAACTCCTCGGTGCCCGGGCGGCCGAGTTCGCGGCCGAAGCCGGAGCGCTTGATGCCGCCGAAGGGGAGCTCCGCGCCCTCGGCGCCGACGCCGTTGACGAAGACCATGCCGGCCTCGATGCGGTCGGCGACGCGTTCGGCCTGGGCGGGGTCGGTGGTGAAGACGTAGGAGCCGAGGCCGTAGGGGGTGTCGTTGGCGATGCGTACGGCGTCGTCCTCGTCGGCGGCCGGGAAGACCATGGCGACCGGGCCGAAGAGTTCCTGGCGGGCGGCGGTGTGGTCGGTGGTGAGGCCCGTGAGGACTCCGGCGGGGAAGTACGCGCCGCGCCGCTCGCCCTCGGTATGCAGGGTGGCGCCCTGGGCGACGGCCTCGTCGACCTGACGGCCCAGGTTCTCGGCGGCGGCGGCCGACGACAGGGGAGCGCCCGTCGCGCCGGCGAGCAGACGGGCGGTGAACTTCTCGACGAACGCGTCGTAGAGGTCCTGGACGACGACGAACCGCTTGGCGGCGTTGCAGGCCTGGCCGGTGTTGTCCAGGCGGGCGGCGACGGCGGCGTCGACGACCGAGTCGAGGTCGTCGGTGGACAGCACGATGAACGGGTCCGAGCCGCCGAGTTCGAGGACGACCTTCTTCAGGTGGCGCCCGGCGATCTCGGCGACGGCGGAACCGGCCCGCTCCGAGCCGGTGAGCGAGACGCCCTGGACGCGCGGGTCGGCGATCACCTCGGCGATCTGCTCGTTGGTGGCGTAGACGTTGACGTAGGCGCCGGAGGGGAAGCCCGCCTTGGTGAACAGCCGCTCCAGCAGCGCCGCGGTGGCCGGGCACTGCGGGGCGTGCTTGAGGACGATGGTGTTGCCGAGGGCGAGGTTCGGGGCGGCGAAGCGGGCCACCTGGTAGGCCGGGAAGTTCCACGGCATGATCCCGAGCAGGACGCCCAGCGGGCTGCGCCGGATGACGGCGCTGCCCGGGCCGGAGGTGACGTCGAGCGGTTCGTCGGCGAGGAACTCCTCGGCGTGGTCGGCGTAGTAGCGGTAGATGTCGACGCAGAAGTCGACCTCGCCCTCGGCCTCCGCGAGCGGCTTGCCCATCTCGCGCACGATGCTCGCCGCCAGCTCGGCCCGGTGCTCCGCGTGGAGGTCGCCGAGCCGACGCAGCAGGGTGGAGCGTTCGGCGGCGGTGCTCGTGCGGCCCCACGCGGTGGCGGCGTGGGCGGCGGTGACGGCCGCCTCGACCTCGGCGTCACTGGCGGTCGGGTAGAGCTCGGCGACTTCGCCGGTGGTGGGGTCGGTGACGGCGTACATCAGTGCTCCAGTGCTCCGGGGAAGAGTGGGTGCGGGTGGGGCTCCGGGGCGGCTGAGGCAGCGCATGGTGGCCGCACACAGCGGGTGCGCGCCCCAGTGCCTCATTGCCCGATTGTCTTATTGGTCGCTCACTCAATAACATCCCCGGCATGACGTCAAGGGGTCCGGAAAAGCGTGTCCGCAAGGCGCCGGCCGAGCGCCGCGGCGAGATGGTCACCGCCGCCGCGCGGGTCGGGCTCACCGAAGGGCTGGAGTGCGTCACCCTGCGCCGGATCGCCGACGAGCTCGGCGTCCGGCCCGGGCTCGTCGGCCACTACTTCCCCGCGGCCGACAGACTCGTCGCCGAGGCCTTCACCAGCGCCACCATGGCGGAGCTCGACAGCCTGCTGCCGGAGCCGCCCGCCGACCCCGGCCCCGGCGGTGCGGTGCGTGCGCTGCGGCGGCTCTTCTCGCTCACCTCGAGCGCCGACTTCGACGACGTCAGCAGGCTCTGGCTCAACGCCCGGCATCTGGCGCGCTACCGGCCCGTGCTCCGCGAGCACGTCGTCGAGCAGGACCTGCTCTGGTGCCGGCGTATCGAGCGGGTCGTCGCCACCGGGGTGGCGGCGGGGGACTTCCACTGCGCCGACCCCAGGGCGGCGGCCGTCCGCATCCACGTCGCGATCGACGGGGCCAGCGCCCACGTCAACACCGGCGTGGGACACCGTGCCGCCCCGATCGCCGACATGGCCCGCACCTTCGCGGAAGCCGAGCTGGGGCTGGCGTCCGGAGCCCTCGCACCGCACTGACGGCGAGCCGGCCCGACTCGGCGTCGGTAAAGGCACGGGGCGGGCGGGCGTAGCGTGGGAGGTATGACGACGTACGGATCTTTTCCCGGTACCCGGCCCCGGCGTCTGCGGACCACCCCCGCCATGCGTCGGATGGTCGCCGAGACGCGGTTGCACCCCGCCGACCTCATCCTCCCGGCCTTCGTCCGCGAGGGGGTCGGCGAGCCGGTGCCGATCGAGGCGATGCCGGGCGTGGTGCAGCACACGCGCGACACCCTGAAGAAGGCGGCGGCCGAGGCCGTGGCGGCCGGGGTCTCCGGGATCATGCTGTTCGGGGTTCCGGAGGAGTCGAAGAAGGACGCCCTGGGCACGGCGGGCACCGACCCGGACGGGATTCTCCAGGTCGCCCTGCGGGACGTGCGGGCCGAGGTCGGCGACGACCTGCTCGTCATGTCCGACCTGTGCCTCGACGAGACGACGGACCACGGGCACTGCGGGGTACTGGACGAGCAGGGGCGGGTCGACAACGACGCGACCCTTGAGCGGTACGCCGAGATGGCGCAGGTGCAGGCCGACGCGGGCGCCCATGTCGTGGGGCCCAGCGGGATGATGGACGGGCAGATCGGCGTCATCCGTGACGCCCTCGACCAGATCGGCCGCGAGGACGTCGCGATCCTCGCCTACACCGCCAAGTACGCCTCCGCCTTCTACGGGCCGTTCCGCGAGGCCGTCGGCTCGTCGCTCCGGGGCGACCGCAACACGTATCAGCAGGACCCGGCCAACGTCCGTGAATCGATGCGGGAGTTGGCGCTGGACCTGGCGGAGGGCGCCGACCTGGTGATGGTCAAGCCGGCAGGTCCGTATCTAGACGTCCTCGCCCGGGTCGCCGACGCCGTGGACGTGCCGGTGGCCGCGTACCAGATCTCCGGGGAGTACTCGATGATCGAGGCCGCCGCCGAGAAGGGCTGGATCGACCGCGACCGGGCGATCCTGGAGACCCTGACCGGCATCAAGCGGGCCGGCGCGCAGAACATCCTCACCTACTGGGCCACCGAAGTCGCCCGGAAGCTGGAGGCGTAGCTCAGCGCACGGTGGCCTCGAAGCACTCCCGGCCGGTCCGTCCCGCGGGGTGGAAGCAGGCCCGGACGACCGTGCCGGGACGGGTCCTCGTCATCGGGGTGCAGACGTACGCCTTCGCGTCGAGGGCGTCCACGATCCCGGCGGAGCGGGTGGGGCCGGCCGCGGTCAGCTCCACCCGGTCGCCCACCCGGGTGCCCCACATGCGGGCCCGACTCGTCCCGCACCTGGGGCTGTAGCGCAGTTGCAGGCGGGCTCCGCAGGGCGGCGGTCAGCCGGGCGCGCTCCGGTGACGTCATTGCCGTAAGGCCCCCCAGGTGTGCGGGCCGACGACGCCGTCCACGACCAAGTCGGCGTCCACCTGCAGGTGTTTGACGGCCCGCTCGGTCAGCGGTCCGAAGATGCCGTCGACGTCCCCCGGAGAGTAGCCCGCCCGGGCCAGCAGACACTGCACCTCGGCGGCTTCCGGACCGGCGTGGCCGTTCGCCACGATCGCGTCGCGCGTGGCGCTCAGCCCCGCGTACCAGAGGCCGTCGATCCGCTTCACCCGGCAGGTGTAAGCGGGTGCGGACCGCGGTGACGCGGACGGCGAGGCGAATGGCGCGGCGGCGCCGTGATCGCGGTCCGCGCCCGTCCTGCCGACCAGCACCACCACCGCCGACGCGGCCAGCACGACGGCGACCACCCCAGCGGCGACCGCCACGTGGAAGGCCCGCCCGCGCGTCGGTTCAGCCGCGGGGTCGGCGGGGCCGATCGGATCGACGGGTTCGACGGGTTCCGTTTTCCTGGGTTCTGCGACGGATTCCGGAGCCTGAGCCTGAGCCGGAGCGGCAGCCGCGACCGGACCCGGAGGCGCCGTCGCCGTGCGGCCGCTCCATGCCTCCGCCGCGACCTCCCACACGGCCAGCAACCGGGTCGGCTCCTCGCCGGTGACCGACGCCAGCGCCTCGACGGCGTCCCGGGGCGGCAGCGACCTGCCGCCGAGGTAGCGCTCCCACGACGAAGAGCTGTAACCGGTCTTCGCCGCGAGCTGCCGCAGACTCAGCCCGCTGTGGTCCTTCAGCCGCCGTAATCGCACCACCAAGTTCCGGACGCTCGGATCGAGTTCCGCGGGCAGGCCCTTCCAACGCGACATGCTCCCCCCCACTCGCGTGTGCTTGGTTCCGTCCCGTCGCATTCCGCAACAGCCTTCACAGTGTGCCGGGTGACGCGTTTCTCGCACCCACGCCGATTCGGCCATCGCCCGTCCCGCCCCGTCCCGCGGCACCGTCCCGGCGGGACGCGGCCCCGCAGGTCCCGGACCAGGGTGTCCCATGGCGTCGTCACTTCAGCGGCAATCGTGGCCGGGCCCGGCACAGACCCGGCAGTCTCGTTGCCGAGCCGGCCGCTCCGGTCGGCACCGCCCATTCGAAGGGGGACAGACATGCGAGCCATGACCAAGGCGCTCGTCAGTGTCACTACGGCTGTGGGGATCGCCGCCGGCGGCCTGGCCACCGCGGGCACCGGCTTCGCGGCTCCGGCGCAGGACACCAAGGCCGTGGCGAGTGCCGAGGCGGTCGCTCCGCTCGCGGTGGTCAACCTCGGTCTGAACGCCACTCAGGCCAAGGGCGTCCAGCGCTGGCTGCGGGCGCACTGGAGCTACACCGACTCGATCGACGGGGAGCTCGGCCCCAACAGCTGGAAGGCCTTCCAGCGCATGCTCAAGGCGCACCACGGCTACACCGGCGCCATCGACGGATCCGTCGGGAGCGGGACGGTCTCGGCGTTGCAGCGCTTCCTGAAGAACAACGGCTGGGGCTACACCGGCGCGATCGACGGAATCGCCGGCTCGGGCACCCAGGCGGCGTTCAAGACCTTCGCCAACTGGTGCGTCGACACGTACTAGGCACCACCGGCACCGACGGCCGCGGCCCGTCCTCCCAGCGGGAGAGGACGGGCCGCGTGCGTCGTGCCTTCCGGGCGGTCAGAGCCGCTCGGGCGTCCGGATGCCCAGCAGGGCCATGCCCCGGTGCAGGGTGCGGGCCGTGATGTCGCACAGGAACAGGCGGTTGGCCACCTGCTCGGGCGACTCGGCCTTCAGCACCGGGCACTTGTCGTAGAACGACGTGTACAGGGACGCCAGCTGGTACAGGTAGGCGGCCAGCTTGTGCGGAGCGTACTCCCGCGCCGCGTCCGCCACCGTCTCCGCGAACGCGTCCAGGTGCAGGCCCAGCGCCCGCTCGGCCTCGTGCAGGGCCAGCTCCGGGTGCGCCGAGGGGCGTACGCCGTCGGGGGCCTTGCGCAGGATCGACTGGATACGGGCGTAGGCGTACTGGAGGTAGACCGACGTGTCGCCGTTCAGGGAGACCATCTGGTCGAGGTCGAACTTGTAGTCCCGGTTCGCCGACGTCGACAGGTCCGCGTACTTCACGGCTCCGATGCCGACCTGCGCGGCCCGCTCCCGGATCTCGTCCTCGGTGAGGTCCTGCGCCTTCTCCCGTACGACCTCCGCGGCCCGCTGCACCGCCTCGTCCAGCAGGTCCTCCAGCCGCACGGTCTCGCCCTCACGCGTCTTGAACGGCTTGCCGTCCGCGCCGAGCACCGTGCCGTAGCCCATGTTGTGCGCGGTGACGTCGTCGTTCAGCCAGCCGGCCCGGCGGGCCGTCTCGAAGACCATCCTGAAGTGCAGCGACTGGCGCACGTCGACGACGTACAGCAGCGTGGTCGCGTGCAGGTCGACGACGCGGTCGCGGATCGCCGTCAGGTCCGAGGCCGCGTAGCCGAAGCCGCCGTCGGCCTTCTGCACGATCAGCGGGACCGGCTGGTCGTCCTTGCCGCGGATCTCGTCGAAGAACACCACGAGCGCGCCCTCGGAGCGCACCGCGACGCCCATCTCCTCCAGGAGCCGGGCGGTCTCCGGCATGCCCTCGTTGTACGCGGACTCCCCGACGATCTCCTCGTCGCGGATCTCCATGTCGAGCTTCTCGAAGACGGAGTAGAAGTAGACCTTCGACTCGTCCACGAACTGCTGCCACAGCTCGAGCGTCTCCTTGTCACCGGACTGGAGGGCGACGACCCGCTTGCGGGCCCGCTCCTTGAACTCCTCGTCCGAGTCGAAGAGCGCGCGCGACGCCTTGTACACGCGGTTCAGGTTGCTCATGGCCTGCTCGCCGTCGACCTCGCCCGGGGGGGCCAGCTCGCCCGGGTGCTCGAACAGGTACTGGATGAGCATGCCGAACTGGGTGCCCCAGTCGCCGATGTGGTGCCGGCCGATCGTCTTCTCGCCGGTGAAGTCGAGCATGGCGCGCAGGGCGTCGCCGATGACCGCCGACCGCAGGTGACCGACGTGCATCTCCTTCGCCACGTTCGGCTGGGCGTAGTCGACGACCGTGACGCCCGCGTTCTCCTTCAGCGGCACGCCGAGGCGCTCGCCGTCCGCGTGCCGCGCGGCGAGGTTCTCGGTGATCGCCCGGTCGGCGACGGTGATGTTGAGGAAGCCGGGTCCGGAGACCTCGACGTCCTTGATCAGCTCGTCGCCGGTGACGACCTGCGCGACGACCTCGGCGGCCAGCTCCCGCGGGTTCGCCTTCGCCTTCTTGGCCAGCGCCAGGATGCCGTTGGCCTGGTAGTCCGCCCGGTCGCTTCGTCGCAGCAGCGGGTCCGCGGACGCCTCCGGCCGGACGGCGGAGATGGCGGACGCGAGCTGCTGGTTGACGAGATCGGTGAGCGATGTGACCGAGGCCATAGGAGGGGGTGCCCGTTCTCCTCGTGGGTTCAGATAGACCTGTCCAGTATCCCACGGGTGGCAAAGCGGTTTTCTGGCCGCGGGACGGTGGGGCTCGTCGCGCCCGCGCGGCGGAGCCGCATGTCGACACGGCCCGCGCCTCCGGGGCGCGGGTGAAAAGCGGTTTTCGCGGATGCGGTCCGGGCTGGGAGAATGGAGGGGTCAGCCGTGCGACCGTACCGGCTGCCCGAGCAGAAAGAAGGACGTGCCGATCGTGGCTCAGAGCACCGAGACCACCGACTGGGTCTCCCGTTTCGCGGATGACGTCATCGAGGAATCGGAGCGTCGGGCCCCGGGCAAACCGGTCGTCGTCGCGTCCGGGCTGTCGCCGTCCGGCCCGATCCACCTCGGCAACCTCCGCGAGGTCATGACCCCGCACCTGGTCGCCGACGAGATCCGCCGCCGCGGCCACCGGGTGCGGCACCTGATCTCCTGGGACGACTACGACCGGTACCGCAAGGTCCCCAAGGGCATCGACGGCGTCGACGAGGAGGAGTGGGCCGGGCACATCGGCAAGCCGCTCACCTCGGTCCCGGCCCCCAAGGGCTCGGCGTACCCGAACTGGGCGGAGCACTTCAAGGCCGCCATGATCGAGTCGCTCGCCGAACTGGGCGTGGAGTTCGACGGGATCAGCCAGACGGAGCAGTACACCTCCGGTGCCTACCGCGAGCAGATCCTGCACGCCATGAGGCACCGCGGCGACATCGACGCGATCCTCGCCCAGTACCGCACCAAGAAGGCCCCGGCGAAGAAGCAGCAGCAGAAGCCGGTCGACGAGGCCGAGCTGGAGGCCGCCGAGGGTTCCGGCGCCGCCGCCGAGGACGACGGCAGCCTCGGCTCCGCCGGCTACTTCCCGTACAAGCCGTTCTGCGGCAACTGCGAGAAGGACCTCACCACCGTCACCGCCTACGACGACGACTCCACCGAGCTGACCTACGCCTGCACCGCGTGCGGCTTCTCGGAGACGGTCCGGCTGAGCGAGTTCAACCGCGGCAAGCTGGTCTGGAAGGTCGACTGGCCGATGCGCTGGGCGTACGAGGGCGTGGTCTTCGAGCCGTCCGGCGTCGACCACTCGTCCCCGGGTTCGTCGTTCCAGGTCGGCGGGCAGATCGTCGGGATCTTCGGCGGCAAGCAGCCGATCGGCCCGATGTACGCGTTCGTCGGGATCAGCGGCATGGCGAAGATGTCGTCCTCGCGCGGTGGCGTGCCGACCCCCGCCGACGCGCTGAAGATCATGGAGCCGCAGCTGCTGCGCTGGCTGTACGCCCGGCGCCGGCCCAACCAGTCCTTCAAGATCGCCTTCGACCAGGAGATCCAGCGCCTCTACGACGAGTGGGACCGGCTCGACGCCAAGGTTTCCGAGGGCACCGGGCTGCCCGCCGACGTCGCCGCGCACTCCCGCGCGGTGGGCACGGCGAGCGGCGCGCTGCCGAGGACGCCCCGGCCGCTGCCGTACCGCACCCTCGCCTCCGTCGCCGACATCACCGGCGGGCACCCGGACCAGGCGCTGCGCATCCTCAGCGACTTCGACCCCGCGAATCCGCTCGCCTCGCTCGACGAGGCGCGGCCGCGTTACGACAAGGCCGAGGCGTGGATCAACACCCACGTCCCCGCCGACCAGCGCACCATCGTCCGTACGGAGCCCGACGAGGAGCTGCTGAAGTCGCTCGACGAGCAGGGCAGGGAGTCCCTGCGGCTGCTGGTCGACGGGCTCGCCGACCACTGGTCGCTGGACGGGCTCACGCACCACGTCTACGGCGTTCCCAAGGTGCAGGCCGGTTTCCCCGCCGACGCCACGCCCAAGGAGCTGCCGCCGGAGATCAAGACCGCGCAGCGGTCGTTCTTCGCGCTGCTGTACCACCTGCTGGTCGGCCGGGACACCGGTCCGCGCCTGCCCACGCTGCTGCTCGCGGTGGGCCAGGAGCGGGTACGGAGGCTGCTCGGGCACTGACCGGCACATCGACGTGTACGACGGCGGGGGCGCCCGGTGTTTCACCGGGCGCCCCCGCCGCCGTCGTACCGTCTGCTCGTCCGCGTGCGGGTCGGGTGCCTGGCTGTCGCCGTCGGCCTTTCCGGCGCCTGGTCGGGGCGCTTTCCGCACCGTGGCTTCGCCACCGCCGCCCGCGTCCTCGGTGAAGCCGCCGCCACGGCCATGAACCTCGCCGACCAGCTGCGTCGCGCGCGTGATGCCGCTCAGGACGTCTGCGGGTGCTGAAGCCAGCAGCGACGACGACGGACGCGACCAGGGGAGTGCTGTGACTTACGTCTTCTTGCCTGTGCATGCGGGAGAAAGTATGAAGATCTTTGTTCTTTTCTGTGAATGGGGGGATCCAAGATGAAGAAGAGACGCGGACCCAGGTGTTCGCGCATACTCGGGTTCAGTCTGTACGCGCTGGCCGGCTGCTTAGCCGTCGAGATCGGCGTCCCGGTGCTGCAGGCCGATGCCTCCACCGCACGGCCTGTCGCGTCCGCGGCGGAGGAGTCTGACGACGTCGAGGCGAAGGTCGGTGCGGCGCGTATCCGCGCGGCTTTGCTTGGTCAGCGCGTAGAGGTCACCGCGCTGCGTACGGAAAGTTCAACCACCTACGTCAATCCCGACGGCTCGGTGACCGAAGAGTCGACCACCGGACCGACGAGGGTCAAGGACAAGAGCGGAACGTGGCGAGACGTCGACACGAGACTCGTTCGCCGTGACGGAGTTGTGCAGCCGAGGCAGGCCGCAGCGGACATCAGTTTCTCCGATGGTGGTTCGGGTGCTCTCGCGGAAGTGAGCGAGGGCGGTCACACGCTCGGCATCGGCTGGGACGGCGATCTTCCCCGACCGACGCTCGAAGGAAACACCGCGACCTACAGCGATGTTCAGCCCAACGCCGATCTGGTGGTCTTCGCACTGCCGGAAGGCTTCTCGCATCTCCTTGTGCTGAAGGAACGGCCGAAGGAGCAGGTGGAGCTGAGAATACCCGTCGCCGCCGACGGCTTGACGCTCCGTAAGGCTTCTGATGAACGGCTGCTCTGGGAGAGCAAGGACGGCAGAGATGTGGCCACCGCGCCCGTTCCCGTCATGTGGGGAGCTACTGAGCGCGCTGCGTCCGGCGAGCCGGCTGATGTCACCGATGTCGCCGTCACGGTGGAGGGCAGCGGTGACGGGCAGACTCTGGTTCTCACGCCGGACCATTCGTTCCTGCAGGATCCTGACGTGAGATACCCCGTGACTGTGGATCCGACCAACACGCTGCTCGGCCCCGTCACGGACACCTGGGTCCAGGATGCCGCCTATCCGACGTCCCAGCGCGGCTCCACCGAACTGAAGGCGGGGACGTACGACGGGTCGGAGCGTGCTCGTTCCTACCTCAAGTTCGATACGGCCCGATTCCGCGGCAAGCGCATCATCGACGCCGACCTGCGTCTCTTCTCCCATTGGTCGTCGACTTGCTCGACGGCCAATGCGGGGATCGAGGTCCGACGGGTCACCAGTGACTGGGACCCCTCCGCCATCTCCTGGGCGAAGCAGCCGAGTACGACCACTACGGCGGCTCCCGTGTCTAAGGCGGCAAAGGGCTACAACGCGAATTGCCCCGCTGGACAGGTCTCGTGGGGCGTTGACGGCATCGTCCAGGCGTGGGCCGACGGTCAGCCCAACTACGGGGTGCGTCTGGCGGCTGTGAATGAGAAAGACCCCCTCACCTGGCGGCGTTACCGATCGGCCAACTATGTTGACGGGTCACACGACTCCGCGACTGAGCCGTCACTGATCGTTACGTACAACTCCACGCCGGCGACTCCCACGGAGTTGGGGGTCAGCCCTCGTAAGGCCGGCACCCCACTTGTGGTTCGGTCGCTCACGCCCACCCTCCAGGCCAAGGTCGGTGACAGTGACGCCGAGTCCGCGTTGACGACCGAATTCCAGATTCAGCCCGAGCCTGGATTCGCTGACACCACGTACACCTGGACCGGGAAGACCGCAAAGTTCACGCCGGACACCGTGGCCACGACGCAGGTTCCCACCGCTTCGGCACTGCCGGACGGCACCCACCTTCGGGTTCGGGCGCGCACCAGCGACGGGATCGACACCTCCAACTGGTCCGGCTGGACGGCGTTCCAGGTCGACGCGAGCGCTGTGCTGCCCGCAGACTTGCCCACCCAACTCCAGGCTGGAGCGACCGACACCACCTCTCCCCTGGTCACGGGCGTTGTCACCTCGCCCAATGGGGGCATGGTCGAGGCCCAGTTCCGGCTCGGCAACGCCAGTGGGACCCAGACCTTGGGCAGTCAGTTCGTGCCCAACGGCGAGCGCGCCGGTTTCAAGATTCCTGCCGACCGGCTCGATTCCGGTGGGCCGTTCAACTGGTCGATGAGGGCTTGTTATGAGGGCAAGTGCTCCGCATGGACCGAGAAGACCGCGATAGCCGCAGGATCCGGTACGGAGGTCGTCGAGACGCCCGGCAGTATGTCGGTGAGCGTTCCGCTCACCAAGGCCACCGTCTGCACCGGGACGGCCACCTGTGTCGGCGAAACCGGCACGGCGCTGAAGGTGGGCAGTGTCTCCGGCAAGAACTGGCGCACCTATCTCAAGGCCGACCTGTCGAAGATCCCTGCCGGAGCACGGGTGACCGGTGCCACGCTGCAGTTGCAGTCGAGCGCGACGACACCCGACCTGGCCGTACATGCTCTCAACGATGCATGGGCCACCACGGGGACGGGAAGTGACTTGGACAAGGTCACGGCTCCGGGCGTCAACCTGGACGCGGCGGCCCCTTGGACGATCGACGTCACCGGCCTCGTCACCGGCTGGACCGACGGCGCCAACGTCAATCACGGTCTGGTACTGCGAAGGGCGGATACGGCGCCGAGCACGGCGGGCATCAGTTTCACCTCGGCCACATTCACGGTCGAGTACGGGCCGGCCACACCGCCGTCACCGCCTGGAGGGCTCCGTGCGCGAGCGGGGGACGGGGGAGCTCTGGTCATGTGGGACGCCAGCACGGACAGCGGTTACAACGACACGGACCTCACCTATGAGGTGACCGCACTGGATGCCGCCGGCACCGTGGCGGCCAAGCGCACCACGCACGGTACGGACATGGTGATCACCGGCCTCACCAACGACGCCCCCTACACCTTCAAGGTGAGCGCCTCGAGCCCGTACGGCACCAGCACCACGGTCACCAGCGATGCAGTCAGGCCGCTGCGTGCTCCCCTGAGCGTCGCCACCTACACAGCGACCGTCAACGAGTACCTCGAAGCCACCGCTGCTTTGAACACCGGCGCGCACAACAGTGCAAGCGCCGCGATCAACGGTCGGCCCAACGCCGAGAAGTACTCCTGGTTGTTGAAGGCGGAGGAATTCTGGCTGATCGATACCCGCAACGCCCTGAAAGCGGACAGCCTCACCTATACGTCCATCACGTCCACCCTGTCGGCCGTGCTGGCGATGCCCTCCGCTGACGGCTCGGTGACCGTCCGTGCCACGGTGAATGAAAAGAGAACGCTCGCCGATACGCCCGAGGAACCAGAGACCGACGAGACAACCACCCTCTACACCTTCTCCGAGAAGGATTCGCCCGTACTGCGGAGCAAGATGAACGCCGCGCAGTACGAACAGCGGATGTCCAAGGGCGACGACGCCTACGGTGCCGTGACGCACAGCAGCGTGGAGAGCGACGTCTCTCCCACGGCATCCACCCGGCAGGTCCCCTATACCCTCGGCGCACTTGCTGTGGACCAAGCCCAGTACACGCCGTACGCCACCGTGAACGACAGCGGTACAGCGAAATGGGCCAGGGCCCACTGGAACGACCGGCACGAGTACAGCCAGGACTGCACCAACTACGTTTCCAAGGCGCTGTACCACGGTGGCGGAATGCGCATGAAGGGCAAAAACAAGAACAAGAAGAGCGTGGACAACTGGTGGCGCATCAAGCACTCCGCGCCGCCGCACTCGGGTGGGGGGTTCTACTACACCAACTCGCACACGTGGACCGTCGCCGACAAGATGGAGACGTTCCTGTCCAAGCACAGCTACGGCATCGTGAACACCGAATCCAAGCAGAAGGAGGCCAAGGTCGGCGACGTGGTCTTCTTCAACTGGGGTGGCAAGGGAGGCTGGGACCACGCGGGCGTCATCACCAAGATGGCGAAAGGAAAGGCTTACGTGAGCGCGCACAACAACAACCGCCTGAACCAGCGTCTCGACACCTACATCCGAAGCCAGAGGGGCACGTGGGCGAACATCCATCGCGTCAGGCCGGAGTGGTACTGATGCTCAAGACCCCAGTAGCCAAGTGGCTCGTGGCGGCACTCGTCGCCCTGTGTCTGGGCGGAGGCGTCCTCACATGGTGGCTGCTCCGTGAACCGGCGCCCTATGCCTTGCGGGACACCCCCGAGGTGAAGGTGACGGTCCGCGCCGCGGAGTCCACCTACCCCGAGGCCGAGGAGGTCGCTCGCGAGGTCGAACTGGTCCTCGAGGTGTACGTCCAACGCCTCCGGGGCGGTGACGCTGCGGACCTGGCCGGGGTAGGTGCCCCGTGGTACACCGGCCGGGAGGAGGCCGCACAGCGCCTGATCGCCGAGTTCGGCGCACACGCCGACAAGCCGGTCGAAGCAGTCGTGGCCGACCCCGTCGTACCGGGCCTTGCCACTGTGGAACTTCGCTTCAGTGACGGCCGGCAGCAGGCGCTCGACCTCACCCGCGACGACGAGGTGTGGTGGCTGAGCATGGGGAACGGTGATCCGGTGAAGCCGTAGGCACCGGTACCCCTCACCCCTTGACGGATCGCGACCGCCGTCCAGAAGCCTTGTGCTTGTGGACGGCGGTTCGCTCATGCGGCTTCGCAGACCGTTCACCACAGCGCAAGGCTGGTCGACCCGATGACGGCGGTGGCCGGGAGCTGCCGCCGGAGAGCAAGACCGCGCAGCGGTCGTTCTTCGCGCTGTTGTACCACCTGCTCGTCGGCCGGGACACCGGTCCGCGCCTGCCCACCCTGCTGCTCGCGGTGGGCCAGGAGCGGGTACGGACGCTGCTCGGGGAGTAGGCCCGGTTCACGGGAACGGGGACGCGCGGCCGTCGGGGCCGGGCGTCCCCGTTCTTCACGGCCGGGCTCCTCGGGGGCGGCGGCCACGAGGGCCGAGGTCGCCGGCGCCGTGGCGGTGCGGACACGGCGCCGCGCATGCGACTCGCCGTACGCGGTTCAGCGGGTCAGCGCGAAGCCGGCGAACAGGACGCCGACCAGGCAGACGGCGAAGAAGGCGGCGTGCCGGCGCGGGACCTCGATGGGGCCCACGGCCTCGCCCCTGCGCCACCGCTCGTGCCCCTCCTTGAGCACCTTCCGCTGGGGGAGCAGGCCGAGCGGCAGGCTGATGTGGGCACACGAGTACATGACGAGCGCCTCGGCCAGACTGAAGCCCTTCAGCCGGCAGACGACGACCAGGACCGCCCCGCAGGTGACCATGATCACCGGATAGGCGATACGGAACTTCCGCAGGGGGATCCAGCTGCCCAGGACGTAGCTGGACAGGACGGTGGACGCCGCGGCCAGCAGCCACAGCCACCCGGTGGGTACGGACGTGAGCACGGATGCCCTTCTGCGTCAGGGTGGGGTCGACCTCGTGCACCGGTTCCCTGCGGGTGGGAGCAGCGGTCGGCCGCTCCCTGATGACCATGCGTCTTACTCGCCGCCGGTCAGGCGATGTGGTCGTCCTCCAGCTCCGCCGAATGGCGCTTCTGGAAGCGTTCCGCGAGGGCCTTCAGGGCGCTCGGGCTCAGCGTCGTGCCGTAGGTCGCCTGGATGTTGTCGCCGAGGACCCGGGGCGTGGGGTAGCTGCCGTCTATCGACTGACGGAACACCTGGTAGTACGCCTCCTCGTCCGGCTCGGCGACCGGAGTGCCGCCGCCCTCGCCGAGCTCGCGCGTGCGGCCCGGGCTCACCGGGATCGGAAAGCTGCCGGTCTCCTCCGGAGAGGGCTCCTGGGCGAGGGGCTCCTCCTGGTACTGGTCCTGGTACTGCTCGGCCTGCTGCTGCTCCGCGTACCACTGGGCGTACGCGGCGTCCGGGTCGTACGTGGGGTCGTAGCCGCCGTGGTACTCGACGGTCTGCGGGTCCCGGGCGTGCAGCCACTGGTTCTGGTCTGGGGCGGGCTGCCGGTCGTACGGGGGCTGCGCCGTGGGCTCCTCCGCGTCCGGGGACTCGCGGCGGTCCCGGGGGCCCTGGGAGCCCTGGGAATTCCGGGGGTCCGTGGTGCCGGGGTCGCCCATCAGCTCGGGGCGGCGTTCGGCGGAAGGGGCCGCCTGCTGCAGGGCGGGCGCCGACGACGCCATGGCCGGGCCGTCCACGGCCGTCCGGTGCTCGGGGGCCGGCGGGAGCACAGCCGGTTCGATGCCGGCCGCCGCCAGACCCGCCGGGGCCGTCTCGGCGAGGGGGACGCCGTACTTGGCCAGGCGCAGCGGCATCAGGGACTCCACCGGGGCCTTGCGCCGCCAGCTCCGGCCGAAGCGGGAGCGCATCCGGGCCTGGTAGACGAGACGTTCCTGCTCCAGCTTGATGACCTGCTCGTAGGAGCGCAGCTCCCACAGCTTCATCCGCCGCCACAGCAGGAACGTGGGGATCGGCGACAACACCCACCGGGTGAGGCGGACGCCCTCCATGTGCTTGTCCGCTGTGATGTCGGCGATCCGGCCGACCGCGTGCCGGGCGGCCTCCACCGCCACCACGAACAGGACGGGGATCACGCTGTGCATCCCCACACCGAGCGGATCCGGCCAGGCCGCCGCGCCGTTGAAGGCGATCGTGGCCGCCGTCAGCAGCCACGCCGTCTGACGCAGCAGCGGGAAGGGGATGCGGATCCAGGTCAGCAGCAGATCCAGGGCCAGCAGGACGCAGATGCCGGCGTCGATGCCGATCGGGAACACGTAGCTGAAGTTCCCGAAGCCCTTCTGTAGGGCCAGTTCACGGACGGCCGCGTACGAACCCGCGAAGCCGATTCCGGCGATGATCACGGCTCCGGCGACGACCACGCCGATGAGAACCCGGTGTGTCCGTGTCAGCTGAATGGGCGCGGCCACCCGTACTCCCCTCCTCTTGCGTGTTGTTGCGCGCAACAGAGTGGCACATGTGTGCGGAGGGCGGGTGGCCGGTTCCGTGTCAGAGCCTCACCGCACGTTTCCGGGTACGCCTTCGGGTGCGTCTCCGTGCACGCTTCTGTGCCTGTTTGTCAGCCCTTCGACTCCAACGGCGCGCCGCTCCCGGGGGCCCCGCCGTCGCCCTTGTCGTCCTTGCTGCCCGTGCCGTCCTTGGTCCCGGTCACGGACGTCACCGCTTCCTCGGCCGCCTTCTTCGCGTCCTTCATCAGGTCGTCGGCGCTCGGCGTCTTGTCCCCGGCGAGGCCCGCCCCGTTGTAGTCGAGGGTGACGACCACGTTCTCGACGCGCGCCACCACCGTCTGCTGCTTGAAGGCGCCTTCCTTCTTCTTCAGGTCGTAGCGCACGGCCGTCGCCTCGTCGCCGGTGCCGGAGATCGGCTCCGCCTCGGTGCCCTTGGCGCCGTCGGTGGCCTGGACGTCCTTGACCTGCTTGTCGTAGTACTCCTTGGCCAGTTCGTCGCCCGCGCCGCGTGCGACGTCCGAGTCGAAGCGCAGCATCGACACGCTCAGCCAGCGGAACTGAGAGCCGTCCACACCGTTGTTGGCGAGGCTGCTCCAGGAGCAGCTGGCGCGCTTGGCGATGTCGTCGGACTGGCCCTCCTTGCCCGACTTCGCCTCGGGCACGAGGTCGTCCAGGGTCTTCTTCGACAGGACGTCGCACGCGTCCGGGAGGTCCGTGTACACCGCCGCCCGCACCGTCGGGGACGGGCTCGCGGACGCCGACGCGGAGGTGTCGGCCGCCTTGTCCTCGCCGCCGTCGGAGCCGGAGTCCGAGGAGCAGCCGGCGGCGATCAGCATCGCGGGGACGGCTGCCGCGCAGACAAGAACGCGGTTGAGGCGCTTCGCTCGGTGATCACGCTGTGCTCGTCGCTGCATGGTTCCTTCACTCATGACGCTCGTGTTCCCTGCGGTCGAACCCGTCGTCGAACCTGCGGTCGAAAAGGGGTCCGAGGGATCACCGTACGCGGTGCGCCGTTCGTGTGGTCGTCCTTCGGGGGCTTTGCGCAGGGCGGTGGAGGGAGTGTGAGCGAGGCTCAGCCGCTCAGCGAATCGGCCAGCAGGGACGCCAGTTTCCTTGCCCTGTCCTGCATTTCCCTGCTGTCCGGGACGGCGCCGACGGTCGCCGGCTGCTCCGTGTACTCGATCGTCACGATCACGTTGGACGTGCGGAACGCCACAGTCACCGTGCGCTGCTCGGCGGTCGAACCGGAGCTGCTCAGCTCGTCGTCGATGAAGGCCTCGTCGCCGAACTCCTCCAGGACGCGGGGCTGGAGGCCGGAGGGTGAAGTGGAGGGCGACACGGGGGAGGTGCCGCCGGTGGACGGTGAGCCGGAAGCCGAGGACGCGGCGTCGGACGGTGCGGAGGAATCAGAGGAATCAGAGGAATCGGAGGAACTGGAAGAACCAGAAGAACCGGAAGGGTTGGGGGAGCCGGGTGAATCGGAGGAAGTGGGCGAGGGCGATGTGTCCGGGGCGGTGGAACCGGACTCCGTGGCCGTCGGCTTCGGAAGGCCGGCCGCCTCCTGCTTCGTCGCGAAGAGCTGCTGGGCCTGGTTGTCGTCGCTGACGGCGTTGTCGTAGGAGACGACCCGCTCGAGGTCGATCACCAGGCGATCGGTGGCCTGGGACGACTCCACCTTCCAGCGGCAGCCCACCTTGCGGTCGGTGTCGTACGTGAGGGAGGCCTCGCCCGCGTACGCCTTCTCACGCTGCGCCTGGTCGGCCATCTCCCTGATGCCGGGCAGGAGTTCGTCGAGCGTCTTGGCGTCGACCGTGCCGCAGGGCTCGGGGAGCGTGGCGTACCTGCCCGGCTGGGCCGCCGGGGAGGCCGTGCCAGCACCGCCCGGGTTGGAGTTGCCCGACTGGCTTCCGCTGCTCGAACTGCCGGTGCATCCGGCCAGCAGGGCCGCGAGGAGCGCGGCGACGCCGGGTACGTATGCCCTCCGCTGCACGGCCGGGCTCCTCTCGACGGGCGGGTGCGGGCCACAGCCCGCCGGGTCTCTCAGTGTCCCCGCTGGTTAATCGCTTGCCGCACGGGGGCACCCCCGGCAGACAATGTGTATCGCACGCACTGCCGTGAACGCCGGTCCGAAGTCCTTTTCGTCGACCTGAGCGACGGTTTTTGATCTTTTATGCTTATGTTGTCGTTCGGGGGAATGGGGAAGACATGTCGTACGTGGAAATGCCGGGTGCGAAGGTGTCGATCCGTATGTGGACGGATCCGGCGACGGTGGAGGAGGGGGCCCTCCAGCAGCTGCGGAACGTGGCGACCCTGCCCTGGATCAAGGGCCTGGCCGTGATGCCGGACGTGCACTACGGGAAGGGCGCGACGGTCGGCTCGGTCATCGCGATGCGGGGTGCGGTGTGCCCGGCGGCGGTGGGGGTCGACATCGGCTGCGGGATGTCGGCGGTGAAGACGTCCCTGACGGCCAACGACCTGCCGGGCGACCTGTCCCGGCTGCGCTCGAAGATCGAGCAGGCGATCCCGGTCGGGCGCGGGATGCACGACTCCCCCGTGGACCCGACCCGGCTGCACGGCTTCGCCACCGGCGGCTGGGACGACTTCTGGGGGCGCTTCGACGGCGTGGCGGAAGCGGTCAGGTTCCGTCAGGAGCGGGCCGCGAAGCAGATGGGAACGCTCGGATCGGGCAACCACTTCGTCGAGGTCTGCACGGACACGACCGGTGCGGTCTGGCTGATGCTGCACTCCGGTTCCCGGAACATCGGCAAGGAACTGGCCGAGCATCACATCGGGGTGGCGCAGAAGCTCCCGCACAACCAGGGCCTGGTCGACCGTGACCTCGCCGTCTTCGTGGCGGACACCCCGCAGATGGCGGCCTACCGGAACGACCTGTTCTGGGCGCAGGAGTACGCGAGGCGAAACCGTTCGATCATGATGGCGCTGCTGAAGGACGTGATCCGCAAGGAGTTCAAGAAGGCGAAGCCGGCCTTCGAGGCGGAGATCAGCGCGCACCACAACTACGTGGCCGAGGAGCGCTACGACGGCATGGACCTGCTCGTCACCCGCAAGGGGGCGATCCGCGCGGGCTCCGGCGAGTTCGGGATCATCCCGGGCTCCATGGGTACGGGCTCGTACATCGTCAAGGGCCTCGGGAACGCCGATTCGTTCAACTCGGCGTCGCACGGCGCCGGCCGGCGCATGAGCCGCAACGCGGCGAAGCGGCGTTTCTCGACGAAGGACCTGGAGGAGCAGACGCGCGGCGTGGAGTGCCGTAAGGACTCCGGTGTCGTGGACGAGATCCCGGGCGCGTACAAGCCGATCGAGCAGGTCATCGACCAGCAGCGGGACCTCGTGGAGGTCGTGGCGAAGCTGAAGCAGGTCGTCTGTGTGAAGGGCTGACCGGAAAGGCCGGCCGGAAGGGCCGCCGCGCCGCGTGCGGCGCGGCCGTCACGGTTCCCGGTGGACCTTCGTGTTCGACGCCTGGGCCCGGGGGCGTACGACCAGCAGGTCGATGTTGACATGGCTCGGGCGGGTCACCGCCCAGGTGATGGTGTCGGCGACGTCGTCCGCGGTGAGCGGCTCGGCGACGCCCTCGTACACCTTGGCGGCCTTCGCCGCGTCGCCGTCGAAGCGGGTGAGGGCGAACTCCTCGGTCTTCACCATGCCCGGCGCGATCTCGATGACGCGCACGGGCCGGCCGACGATCTCCAGGCGGAGGGTCTCGGCCAGGACGTGCTCGGCGTGCTTGGCGGCGACGTAGCCCGCGCCGCCCTCGTAGGTGGCGTGGCCGGCCGTCGAGGAGACGATGACGACCGTGCCGTCGCCGCTCGCCTCCAGCCGGGGCAGCAGGGCCTGGGTGAGGTGGAGGGTGCCGATGACGTTCGTCTCGTACATCCGGCGCCAGTCGTCCGGGTCGCCGGTCGCGACCGGGTCGGCGCCCAGCGCGCCGCCCGCGTTGTTGACCAGGACGCCGATGGTCCTGAACGCGGTGGCGAACTCGTCGACGGCCGCGCGGTCGGTGACGTCGAGCGGGTACGCGGTCGCCGCGTGGCCGGCCGCGTTGATCTCCTCGGCGAGCGCCTCGATACGGTCCTTGCGGCGGGCGGTGAGGACGACGCGGTAACCGGCCTCGGCGAGCCCGCGGGCCGTGGCGGCGCCGATGCCGCTGCTCGCGCCGGTGACGACGGCGATACGAGACGCTGCGGACGGTGCGGCGGTGGCCATGGGCTGCTCCTCCGGGTGGATCCATGTGGGCGGTGCCGTGCCAGCATATGCGGGCCACCCGGGCATGCCCGGGCCCGTCCGGGCGCGCGGGAGCGTGGTCAGCCGTTGCGCGGCGCCCACATGATCACGGCCATTCCGGCCAGGCAGATCAGGGCGCCGGTGATGTCCCAGCGGTCCGGGCGGTAGCCGTCCGCGAGCGCGCCCCACAGGATCGACCCGGCGACGAAGATGCCCCCGTACGCGGCGAGCACGCGGCCGAAGTGCGCGTCGGGCTGGAAGGTGGCGACGAACCCGTACGCGCCGAGGGCGAGGACGCCGCCGGTCGCCCACATCCAGCCGCGTTGTTCCCGCACGCCCTGCCAGACCAGCCAGGCGCCCCCGATCTCCAGGATCGCGGCGAGGACGAACAGGGCGGCGGAACGGGCGATCAGCATGCGGGCAGCTTCGCAGACCGGATGCGGGATACCGGAATAAGGGGGGAGGGGGAGCGGTTGAGCCGGTTATAGTTGAACCGTCAACCAATCCGGAAGGTGAACGGCCATGCAGTTCGGGATCTTCAGCGTCGGCGATGTCACGCCCGACCCCACGACGGGGCGTACCCCCACCGAGCGCGAGCGGATCAAGGCCATGGTCGCCATCGCGCTGAAGGCCGAGGAAGTCGGCCTGGACGTGTTCGCCACCGGCGAGCACCACAACCCGCCGTTCGTGCCGTCCTCGCCCACGACCATGCTCGGCTACATCGCGGCGCGCACGGAGCGGCTGGTCCTCTCCACCTCCACCACCCTCATCACCACCAACGACCCGGTGAAGATCGCCGAGGACTTCGCCATGCTCCAGCACCTGGCCGACGGCCGGATGGACGTGATGATGGGGCGCGGCAACACCGGACCGGTCTACCCCTGGTTCGGCCAGGACATCCGCCAGGGCATCAACCTCGCCATCGAGAACTACGCCCTGCTGCACCGGCTGTGGCGCGAGGACGTCGTCAACTGGGAGGGCAAGTTCCGCACCCCGCTGCAGGGCTTCACCTCCACGCCCCGTCCGCTGGACGACGTACCGCCGTTCGTCTGGCACGGGTCGATCCGCTCGCCCGAGATCGCCGAGCAGGCCGCCTACTACGGTGACGGTTTCTTCCACAACAACATCTTCTGGCCGGCCGACCACACCAAGCGGATGATCGAGCTCTACCGCACCCGGTACGCGCACTACGGGCACGGCACGGCCGAGCAGGCGATCGTCGGCCTCGGCGGGCAGGTGTTCATGCGGAAGAACTCGCAGGACGCCGTGCGCGAGTTCCGTCCGTACTTCGACGTCGCCCCCGTCTACGGGCACGGGCCCTCGCTGGAGGAGTTCACCCGGCAGACCCCGCTGACCGTGGGCTCCCCGCAGCAGGTCATCGAGAAGACGCTGTCCTTCCGCGACTACGCGGGCGACTACCAGCGCCAGCTGTTCCTCATGGACCACGCGGGACTGCCGCTGAAGACGGTGCTCGAGCAGCTCGACCTGCTCGGCGAGGAAGTGGTGCCGGTGCTGCGCAAGGAGTTCGCCAAGGACCGCCCGGCCGACGTGCCGGCCGCGCCGACGCACTCCTCGCGGCTGGCCGGCCGGGAAGTGAGCAAGGCGTGAACGCCCTGAATGGCATGGAAGGCATGGAAGGCGTGAAAGGTATGAATGGCATGAACGCCATGAACATCGTCGTCGTGTCGGCCGGGCTGAGCGTGCCGTCGTCCACTCGCCTGCTCGGGGAGCGGCTGGCCGCCGCGGCCACCGGGCAGGCCCCGTCCGACGTGCCGGTGATCGAACTGCGGGACCTCGCGGTGGACATCGCGCACAACTTCACCAGCGGTTTCCCGGCCCCGGCGCTCGCCGAGGCGATGGACGCGGTGACCGGGGCGGACGGGGTGATCGTGGTCACGCCGGTGTTCTCGGCGTCGTACAGCGGGCTGTTCAAGTCGTTCTTCGACGTGCTCGGCGCCCGGGACCGGGAGGCCCTGGCCGGCAAGCCGGTGCTGATCGCCGCGACCGGGGGCACGCCCCGGCACTCGCTGGTGCTGGAGCACTCCCTGCGGCCCCTCTTCGCCCACCTGCGCGCGGTCGTCGTCCCCACGGGGGTCTACGCCGCGTCCCAGGACTGGGGTGACAAGGGCCTGGACGCCCGGATCGCCCGGGCGGCGGGCGAGCTGGCCGCCCTGGCGGGCGCCCTGCCGGCCGCCGGCAACGGGACGGTCGACGGCAACAGCAACAGCAACAGCAACGGCAACGGCGACGGCGGCGAGGCGGGCGGCGACGCGATCCGTGTCACACGCGGGGGCGCCGTCGACGACAAGTTCGACGCGCGCAACGTGGTGCCGTTCGAGGAGCAGCTGGCCGCCCTGCGGTCGGCCGGCTGAGGGCGCCCCACAGCCCCCACGACTCCCGGCGGTCTTCCAGGGACAGCGGCCGCCGGGTGAGACGACTGTCCAGGACGGCCGGTCGTTCGCAAGGGTCCGGTCGCGGGAAGGGACGCCCGCGACCGGACCGCGGCGGGATGAGAGCGAGGTAAGAAGGAGCCTCTTCGGTCACTGCTCCGTCCGCCGGATGGCGGTGCTTGGCACACTGGCACCGTGTCTCCTACCGCGCCCCGCACCCACACCGTGCTGCTCGCCGAAGACGACCGCGCCATCCGCAACGCCCTGGAGCGCGCCCTGACCCTGGAGGGCTACCGGGTCACGGCGGTCGCCGACGGCGTCGAGGCGCTGGCACAGGCCCACCGCAGCCGGCCCGACGTCCTCCTGCTGGACGTGATGATGCCCGGCATCGACGGGCTCCAAGTGTGCCGGGTACTGCGCGCCGAGGGCGACCGCACCCCCGTGCTGATGCTGACGGCGCTGGTGGAGACCGCCGACCGGATCGCCGGACTGGACGCGGGCGCCGACGACTACGTCGTCAAGCCGTTCGACGTCGAGGAGGTCTTCGCCCGGCTGCGAGCCCTGCTCCGCCGGGCAGCACCCGTGCCCGCGCCGGCCTCCGCGCCCGATGGGACGCCGACGTCGCAGGAGCAGCCGAACACGCGGAGAACACAGAAAACGCGGGGGGCGGGGGGCTCGGAGGAGTCGCGGGAGCCGGGGAAGCCGGGGGAGACCCCGCCCGCCGCTCCGGGGCGGCACATCGCCGCGGCCGGGGTGCGCATGGACCCGCAGGCGCGCCGGGCCTGGCGTGGGCAGCGGGAGCTGGAGCTGACCCGCACCGAGTTCGAACTGCTGGAGCTGCTGATCCGCAACGCGGGCATCGTCCTCGACCACTCCACCATCTACGACCGTATCTGGGGCTACGACTTCGGCCCCGGCTCCAAGAACCTCGCCGTCTACGTCGGCTACCTGCGCCGCAAACTCGACGGGCCCGGCGCGCCGCAGCTGATCCACACGGTGCGCGGGGTGGGTTACGTGCTGCGGGAGGACTGAGTGGTATCAGGCACTTCGGATACCTCGAACACCTCTGACACCTCTGACACCTCCGGCACTTCGGGCTTGCGGAACGCCTCACGCGTCCCGGACCGTGCGTACCGGCCCTCACCGCGGGCCCGGCGATGCCGGCTGCCGCTGCTGTCGCTGGGCACCAAGTTCGCGGTGGCGTTCGCCGCCGTGACGGCCACGATCACCGTCCTGGTCGGCATCCTGTCGTACAGCGCCGCCGCGAGACTCGTACGGGTGGACCAGCAGAGCGTGTTCGACGAGGTCGTGGAGGACCTGCGCGGCGAGGTCAGGTCGAACCGGATGACACCGCTCGACTTCTCCTCCGCCGCCCCCGGCCACGATCTGGTGCGGCCCGCCCGGACGGACGTCCAGGTGCTCGGGCCGGACGGCCGGATCGTCGACCCGGGCGACCCGGGGCTGCCGGTGGTCGACGCCGACCGCGTGGTCGCGGGGGCCGCCACGGCCGGACGGGTGGTCGAGCACGCGGACGTCGACGTCGGCGACGACATCTACCGCGTCGCGACCGTCGCGCTGGGCGACGGCCGAGGCGCGGTCCAGATCGCGCAGGAGTTCAGCGACACCGAGGACCTGCTGCGGGCCCTCCAGCAGCGCACCCTCGTCCTGATGACGGCGGTGGTGGTCGCGGCCGGTCTTTTCGGCTGGTGGCTGGCCCGGCGCATCACCCGCCGCCTGGTCGTCCTCACCGACGCCGCCGAGGACGTCGCCCGCACCCGCAGGCTCGGCATCCAGGTGCCCGTCACCGGCCGGGACGAGGTGGGGCGGCTCGGCCGCGCCTTCGACCGGATGCTGGGCCGGCTCGCCCAGTCCGAGGACGACCAGCGCCGGCTCGTCCAGGACGCGGGGCACGAACTGCGCACCCCGCTCACCTCGTTGCGGACCAACATCTCCCTGCTGCGCCGTATCGACGAACTCCCGCCGGACACCCGTGAGGAACTCGTCGCCGACCTCTCCCAGGAGGCCCGTGAGCTGACCGACCTGGTCAACGAGCTCGTCGAGCTGGCGGCCGGTCAGTCCGACACCGAGCCGCCGCGGCGCGTCGACCTCGCCGACATCGCCCAGGACGTGGCGGGACTGGCCCGGCGCCGCAACGGACGGAAGATCGTCGTCCGTGCGAGCGGCGACACCACGACCGACGGACGGCCCGGGATGCTCACCCGGGCGGTGTCCAACCTGGTCGAGAACGCGGTCAAGTTCGACCGGGACGGCACGGCGCCCATCGACATCACCGTCGCGGGACCTGCGCGACCGGGCACGGTGCGGGTGGAGGTCCGCGACCGGGGGCCCGGTATCGCGGCCGCCGACCTGATCCACGTCTTCGACCGCTTCTACCGCGCCGCCGACGCCCGCTCCCTGCCCGGTTCGGGCCTCGGCCTGTCCATCGTCCGTGAGGTGGCCCTGGCCCACGGGGGCGCACCGTACGCGGTACGCCGGGCCGGCGGCGGCACGGTGATCGGCTTCACGGTGGGCGGCGTCCCCCTGACGCGCCACGACACGGAACCGGGCCCCTGACGGGCGACGGGTGAGGGGTGAGGTGTGACGGGCGACGGGTGATCGAGATCGCCCCTCGCCGCCGCGTATCGACGGCCGGGGACGAGCATGTATGCGGTCGGGGGTGCGCCGCACGCGCTCCCGGGAGGGGAGGAGCGGCAACGTGCTGACCGACGAGGAGGCCGCCGCGCTGGCGGCGATCGACGAGGCGGCCCTGGGGCGGACCCTGATGGAGCTGATCGCGGCGCCGAGCGTGACCGGGAGCGCCGCCGAGTCCGAACTCCAGCACCAGCTGGCCGGCCGGCTGGAATGGCTGGGGCTGGAGGTCGACCTGTGGTCCATGGACCTGCCCGCGCTGCGGGCCCACCCCGGTTTCCCGGGCATGGAGGTGCCCCGTGAGGAGGCGTGGGGACTGGTCGGGACCACGCAGGACGGCGGCGACGGGCCCACCCTGATCCTCCAGGGCCACGTCGACGTCGTACCGCCCGGCGACCCCGAGGCGTGGGGGGACGGAGACCCGTTCGTACCGCGGGTGACCGGGGACGTGGTGCACGGGCGCGGCGCCTGCGACATGAAGGCGGGGCTCGCCGCGCACCTCGCCGCGCTCGCCGCGATACGGACGGCCGGGATACGGCTGCGCGGCCGGGTCGCGACCCACTTCGTGGTCGGTGAGGAGGACGGCGGCATCGGCGCGTTCGGCACCCTGGAGCGCGGACACCGGGGCGACGCCTGCGTCATCGCCGAGCCCACCGGGGGCACCCTGATCACCGCGAACGCGGGCGCGCTGACGTTCCGTCTCGCCGTGCCCGGCAGGGCGGCGCACGGCAGTGCGCGGGAGCAGGGAGTCAGCGCCGTCGACGCCTACCTGCCCCTGCACCGGGCGCTGGCCGCCCTGGAGACCGAGCGGAACCGGAACCCGTCCCCGCTGCTCGCCGAGTACCCGATCCCGTACGCCCTGTCGGTGGGCACCGTGCGCGCCGGGGACTGGGCGAGCAGCGTGCCGGACCTGCTGGTCGCCGAGGGCCGGCTCGGCGTACGCCTGGACGAGGACCCGGCCGAGGCGCGGGCCGACCTGGAACGGTGCGTGGCCGAGGCCTGCGCCGCCGACCCGTGGCTGCGCGACCACCCGGCGACGGTGACCTGGCCGGGCGGCCGGTTCGCGAGCGGCCGCCTGCCGGAGGGCCACCCCCTGCCGGACGTCGTCGGCGCCGCCCACACCGACGCGACGGGCGCCCCGCCGCCCCGACGGCGGGGCGCGACCTACGGCAGCGACCTGCGCCACTACACCGGCGCGGGCGTTCCGACGCTGCAGTTCGGACCGGGAGACATCGAGGTGGCCCACAGCCCCCGCGAACAGGTCTCCCTGCGGGAGACGGTGGCGGTGGCCCGGACCATGGTCCTCACGGTGCTGCGCACGGTGGGCACGAAGTGAGGTGGCGTCACGTGACGTGAATCACCGGGACAGTGCTGAGTGCCGGGCCGGGGAAGTTTCCGTACCGTTCCTGGTCAGTGAACAGGAGTGAGTCTTGGACCCATATCTGGTCACTGCGGACACCCCGAACGGTGGTGGATGTCCTGGTCGCCCGCGTACTCGCCGCGTCCGGCGGCACGGATCGGGTCCGTGGTCCGGGAATGCGGGGGCGGGGTCCCTCACCCCCAGGGACACGCCGGTCGGCCTGGACGGTCCGATGCCCGTGCACATCGCTCCGGTGTGCACGGGGCGGTGTCGTCCTCCCCCAGTGCCTTGAGGGCCTGGGAGGTGCCCCCAGCCGGATCGGGTGCCCCTGGGCGCGTCGTCCGATCGCGATGCTCGCCGCATCGTGCCGGGTGGTCTTACGGGCGGGGCCGGCCGGCGGCTTCTGCCAGTGCTGGGCGCCCCACCTGCTGGTGTAGGCCGGGTCCACGGCGATGACCGCGATACCTGTGGCATCGGCCATGGAGGCCAGCCGGGCGCGGAGCCTGCCGGTCGGCATGCCGGAGATCAGCTGCCGGAATCGGCGCCTGCGCCCGTGCTTCTCTCTGGTTTTCTCGGCCTGGAAGTCGAGGTCCTCGACCGCGACGGCCTGGACGCCGCAGCTCTTGGCCCAGTGCAGCAGCCGCGTGAGGGCATGCCGTACCTGGGCGTCGCGGTGCCGGGCGTCGCGGTGCCGGGCGTTGCCGGACAGGTCGTAGAAGAACCGGCGTGGCCGGCCGGTCGGGTTGCCGTGGGTGTCCAGGCGCCAGGCGGCGAGGTGGTCGGCGTTGGTGTCCACGCCGATCACGCCACCGGCGAGGGCGGCTTTGAGGGCGATGCTCTTGGCGGGTGGGATCTGCCAGGAGGCGTCCGTGTACCAGCGTCCGCGCCCCGTGTCGTAGTGGATGCGGTAGGCCACCGCCCGGTTGGCCTCCACCCGGTCGGCCCACTCCTGCCCCGATGCGCAAACCCCACCCGCGCAGCCAGTACGTACCGGCCGTGCCCGGCGTTCGCCAGGCCGGCGAGCGGGGCCGGGAGCTTGATCGACACTTCTCCCTCGGACGTGATGCGGATCGTCTCGTTGCCGAACCTCTTGCCCGACTCGCCGTCCGCCTGGAGGAACCAGCGCCCGGCTTCCCACCGCGCACGCCACTCGGCCTCGGTGAGCTGCGCCGCATCGAGGTGGTGACGGGTGCCCAGCAGGCCTCTGCCGCCGCGCACGACATGCACCCGGCCCGCTTCCCGGTCGGCCCGAACCCGGTCGAGCCGGTCCTCCAGCACATGCAGCCGCCGCGTCTTGTGGAACCACTCGTGCGCGGAGCGGTAGCCGCCCGGAGCCCGCTTGGTGCCCTGCTGGCCGACCGGCAGCGACAGCCGGTGCCGGAGCGTCGTGATACCGGCTTCGAGGGACTGCACGTGTGTGGCCTGGCCACGCCGGGCGAGCGCCCACTGATCATGCGTGGCCCTCGTGATCGACCCGGCCCACCGGGACGACGACTCGGCCGTCAGGTCCCGCTTACGGGCCGCCCAGGACCGGGTGGAGTGCTCCAGGCCGTCCAGGCACCGCGCTTTGAGGTCCTTCGAGGCGAGCGAGCCCAGGTGCGCACCCACCAGGCGCAGAACCTGCTCGTCCTCGGGCGTGAGGTCTTTGAGGCGGGTGCGGACCGCCACACCGGACGGGCCGGGCACGACGAACGGCTCCGCGACCTTCCGCAGACCACCCACCCGGACCCACCCCCGCCACCGGCCTCGACAACCCGCTCACCCCGTCCAACGAACACCACCGGGCAAGGTCACGCATTCGACGGACGAACTCCCCTTCGCCGTCTGGCAACACGCCACGGCAGCCCCCGCCGCACACACCACTGCTCACCCATGCACGCCAGAACGCACTCACACTCAGCCAAACCCCAGCAGTTCCCGACCCCCGTCGGAGGCAGAGTCCAGGTTCGCCTCGAGGATGACCTCCTCTCCCCTTCCTGGCGGCTGACTGCCGAGCGGGGGGCGGACCGGGCTTACGGGCTCAGGGTGATTAGGTTCGGCCTTCGGCCATGGCACGCGAGAGCCGAGGAACAAGACCTCGGTCCAAGGGGGCAGTTGTGAACGTCGGTGTGCAACGCGGAGCGATCGCTGCCGTGCAAGTGCTCGGTCTCGCCGTGTGGTTCTCCATGTCGGCGGTGGTGCCCAGCCTGCGGAACGACTGGGGGCTCACCGCCGGCGGCGCGGTATGGCTGACGGCCTCCGTGCAGTTCGGCTTCGTCGCCGGGGCCGTGGCCTCGACGGCCCTGAACCTGGCGGACCGCGTTCCGCCCCAGCGCCTGCTCGCCGTCAGTGCCGCGGCAGCCGCCGTCTGCACCGTGGTGCTGGCCCTGTTCGCCGACCGGCCGGCCGTCGCCGTCCCGCTGCGGCTCATGACCGGGATGTTCCTGGCCGGGGTCTACCCCACCGGCATGAAGCTCATGGCCTCCTGGTCCGGCAGCGCCGGACGGGGCAGGACCATGGGCGTCCTCATCGCCGCTCTCACCCTCGGCTCCACTCTTCCCCATCTCATAGCCGGCGTGGGCTCACTGCCCTGGCGCGGTGTTCTGCTCGCCGCAGCGGCAGCCGGGCTCCTGGGCTCCGTCATCTCACTGGCCCTCATCCGGATCGGCCCCCACGCGGCACCGACCGCACCCGCCCGCAACCCCCGGTACGCGCTGACCATGTTCACCGAACGCGGGCCGCGCCTGGCCAATCTCGGCTACTTCGGACACATGTGGGAGCTCTACGCCCTGTGGACCTGGATCCCGTCCTTCCTGCTGGCGGCCTCCGCCGCGAGAGGACTCCCGGGCTCGGTGGGGATCACGGTGTTCCTCACCATGGGAATCGGCGGGGCAGTCGGTTGCCTGCTCGGCGGCTGGGGCGCGGACCGCTTCGGCCGCTCTCCCGCCGCCCTGGCGGCGCTTCTCCTCAGCGGCCTGTGCTGCCTGGTCTCCCCGCTCTTCTTCCACGCTCCGCCGCTGCTTCTGTTCGCCTTCTGCGCGCTGTGGGGTGCTGCCGTGATCGCGGACTCAGGGGTGTTCTCGACATCGCTGAGCGAGGTCGCCGACCACCGCTACATCGGGACGGCGCTCACCGGCCAGACCGCGATCGGCTTCGCCCTCACCGTCATCAGCATCCAGCTCACCCCCCTCCTGGCCGAGGCCATCGGCTGGGAGTACGCCTTCCTCCTTCTCGCGCCCGGACCCCTCGCCGGCGCCTTCGCCATGCGCGCCTTCGGCAGAGCCACCACCTCCGCTCCCTCCCCGCAGGGCACCTGACGACCTGACGGCCTCTTCCCGGCACTGGAGAGGGCAGGGCCCGAAAGCCCCGCCCGACCCCTGCGGGATCCCAGGTTCATGTGCCCTGGATGTGCCTCCCGGGCACGTGCCCGGGAGGCAGGACAGCCGACCGGGGCCAGTTCCGACGAGCGGGCGGAGACGGCTTCACGCCGGAGGGCTTTCGGACGGGGGCGCGGCGCCGGCGACGATCGCCCGCAGTGCCGCGATGTGACCGTCGAAGGCATCCCGGCCGGCGCCGGTGAGCCGGGCGCGTACCTTCCGGCGGCTGCCGCTGAGGCGGCGTTCCGTGGCGACATACCCGGCTTCTTCGAGCGTCGTGAGCTGCTTGGACAGCGCCGAGTCGGACAGTCCCAACCGGTCCTTGAGGAAGGCGAACTCGGCCCAGTCGGCCGCTGCCAGTGTCGCCACCAGGGACAGGCGGGTGCTGGGATGGATCAGCTCGTCGAAACGCGCTTTCGTCATGCCCGCACCCAACCACGCAGAACGCGCAGGATCTCCGGCCCACCGAACCCGACGACGACCGCGACCAGCACCGCCGCCCAGACGCCGGCGTGGTCGGCGCCGTCGGCGTCGAGCGCGAGCGCCGCAAGGACGGTGACCCCGATGAGCCCGAGCAGCATGCCGACCACGACCAGCGGGGTGCGGCGGCCGGCGACCGCCGCGCTCACCCGCAGCCGATCCGTGCGCCGGCGTCCGTCGAGCAGACGTGACGCGAGCACCGCGTGGCCCATGCCGAAGCCCACGGTCGCGGTCCCGGCCAGCCACGGTGGTGCCACGCTGCTGAGCACGCCCAACAGGAGCCAGCCGACCGCCATCGCCCACCAGTAGCCGCGGGGCAGGCCGACTTCCTCGGCCACCTGGCGCCGGGCACGGTCAGCTGCGTCGAGGGCGGTGCGGGCCTGCTCCGGAGCGATGTCGTCCACGGTGACACCTCACTTTCCTAGCGGGAAAGTGAGAGTCCCACTTTCCTGTCAGGAAAGTCAAGAGTCGAGGAGGCGACGTCATTTCCCGGGTTCTGCTCACCTTCTGTGGGGCTGTCACGCCGGGTGATCCGGATGGTCTCCCTCCGGGTGGTGCAAGAGGTCTGAAGGCGGCGTCGCGGGTCGGGGCCGGTCGCGCTGCCCGGCGGGGCGCGGCGGTCTCGACATGGGCGATGCCCGGACACCCGCCCACGCCCCGGGGAGGACACACCGCCCGAAAACCGTGAGCACTTCGGCCACCACTGTCCTGACGCCGCTCGTTTGAGCGCTCACGTGACACATACCCGCCGACTGCTCACGGTTTTCCGCACGGCATCCGCCTCCGGCCCCGCAGCCCCGGGACCGCGGGGGATCCCCCACACCACATGGCGGGACATGACCCATCGGTGCCCCTGGGCGGTTGGGGAAACCGACGTGGCAGGCGGTGCCTGCTGAGGAGGACTCGCGTCGTGCGCGAGCGTGCAGACGCCTCCTCCGGCCCGGTGCTGCGGAGAGGGAGGGCCGAGGACGCCCGGGCGGTGATGACCGCGTTCGCGGATCCGCTCATGCGTGGCCGGCCCCGTGAACCGGTTGATTCCGTCCAGGCTGCCGAGCGGTGGACAACGGCCCGTGGCAGAGGCACAGCTTCTCGTGCCTGCCGTGCTGTGGCCCGTTGGGCTTTCGAGGACGCGGAACTCTTCCGGCTGGAGCTGGGGCACCGGGTGAACGATCCCGCCTCGTGCAAAGTGGCTCGCGCCGTCGGCTTCGTGGTGGAAGGGCGGCAACGACAGAAGCTCGAATACGACGGTGTCCGCTACGACGTGGAACTCCATGCCCGCCTGGCGACGGATACGGAGCCCGTGTCGTGGTGAGGCCGGTTCGGGGTGAGTCGGCGTTCTCCTCGCCGTTCGGGTGACGCATCGTGCAGGTCAGCGCCGCATCAGGCAGCGTTCGCCCCGTGAGGCGTGGGGCGGCGCCGACGGGGACGCCGTTCCATCGCCGGAGCCGCCCGTGGAACCGCGCGGGTTCGCGGGAGACTGGCCGCATGGAGTCGATCGATCAGGAAACGGCCCGTGCCTGGCTCGCCACCGCCCTCGCGGAGGCCCGCGCGGGGCTCGCCGAGGGTGGTGTCCCCGTCGGCGCCGCGCTGTACGGCGCCGACGGGACCCTGCTCGGCCGGGGCCGCAACCGCCGTGTGCAGGACGGTGATCCGTCCGTGCACGCGGAGACGGCCGCCTTCCGGGCGGCGGGACGGCAGCGCTCGTACCGCGGTACGACGATGGTGACGACCCTGTCGCCCTGCTGGTACTGCTCCGGGCTGGTCCGGCAGTTCGGCATCTCCCGGGTGCTGATCGGCGAGGCGGTCACCTTCCACGGCGGTCACGACTGGCTGGCCGAGCACGGCGTGGAGATCGTGCTGCTGGACGATCCGGAGTGCGCCGCGATGATGCGGGACTTCGTCGAACGGCATCCGCGGCTTTGGCACGAGGACATCGGAGACGTCAGAGACATCGGAGACGTCGGGAAGTGACGACGGCCGGTTGCCGCGGCCCGGGGATCGGGCCACGGCAACCGGCCGTCGCGGGCGGTGCGCCGGGGGCGCTCAGAAGCCGACGGAGGCCAGGACGCCCAGGCCGACGTCGGCGTAGGAGTGCTTGCCGGAGACGAAGATGTTCACGCCGTAGTAGTTGAACAGCCAGCAGGCGAAGGCGGCCAGTGCCAGGTAGGCGGCCTTGCGGCCCTTCCAGCCCGCGGTGGCGCGGGCGTGCAGGTAGCCGGCGTAGGCGACCCAGGTGATGAAGGACCAGGTCTCCTTGGGGTCCCAGCCCCAGTAGCGGCCCCAGGCGTCGCCGGCCCAGATGGCGCCCGCGATGATCGTGAACGTCCACAGCGGGAAGACGGCCGCGTTGACGCGGTAGGCGAACTTGTCGAGCGAGGCGGAGGCGGGCAGCCGCTCCATGACGGAGGTGGCGAAGGCGCCGGGCTTGCCGCCGCGCGCGAGCTTGCCCTCGTAGGAGTCCTTGAACAGGTACAGGATCGTGCCGACCGCGCCGACGTAGAAGACCGCGCCGCACAGGATCGCGGTGGAGACGTGGATGTACATCCAGTACGAGTCGAGCGCGGGAACCAACTGGTCGCTCTCGGTGTACAGGACGGTGACGGCGAGACCGAGGTCGAGGAGCACGGTCGTGGTCAGGAACAGCCCGAGCCAGCGCACGTTCTTCTTCAGCGCCAGCAGCAGGAGGTACACGCCGACGGCGGTGGTGGTGAAGGTGATGTTGAACTCGTACATGTTGCCCCAGGGCGCCCGCTGCACGGACAGCGCCCGGGTGAGCACACCACCGAACTCGATCACGAAGGCGAGCACCGTGAAGGAGACGGCGATCCGCCCGAAGAGGTCGCCCTGCTCGTCCCCGCCGTGCGCCCCGGGTCCGTCGGGCACGTCACGGGTGCCGGCCCCGGCCCGTACGACGACCTTCGGCCGCTCCAGTACGGCGGTGCCGCCCGCCTTGTCGACGGTGACGGCCGGGGCCTTCCCGGCCGCCTTCCCGGCCGCCCCCGCCCGGGGGGTGAGCGCGGCGGCGGTGCGGGCGACCTTGCTGCGGCTGCCGAAGATCCATTCGGCGATGTACGCCAGGAAGGCCAGGGTGTAGACCGCCATCGCGGAGTAGATCAGCACGTTGCTGATCTCCGCGAGGTTCTCGTTGTTCGCGGCGGCCAGGCTCGTGGCGGTGGCCAGCTCGGTTGCGGCGGCGAGAGTCAAGGCTTCTCAGCCCCTTCGGCAGATGCGGCTTGGGGGTCGGGGGAATCGGCGGATGCTGCGGGGGCGGCGTCGTCGGCGGAGGCGTCATCGGCGTCGGGGGCCCCGGGAGCCTGGTCGTAGAGGATTCCGGCCAGGTCGCCGAGTTCCTCGGGCACCTTGGCGGACTCGCTGCGGCCGAGCCCGGCCATCTCGACGACGGTGACGCCGTCGGGGCCCTCGACCGCGCGCACCCACACGCGGCGCCGCTGGACGAACAGGGAGCAGGCGAGGCCGCCGATCGCGAAGAGGGAACCGGCGAGGGCCCAGCCGCCGCCCGGCTCCTGGACGACCTGGAAGCCGGCCCACTCCCTGATCTCCTTCTCGAAGGTGACCGAGCCGGCACCGTCCGGGAGGGTCATGGTCTCGCCGGGCATCAGCAGCTTCTTGAACAGCTCGCCCTCGGAGTCCTTGAACTCCTTCATCTTGGTCTTGTCCATCTGGTAGACGCTCTGCGGAATGCCGGCGTCGGCCTTCAGGTCGCCGTGGTAGGCGGAGAGTGCGAGCACCGGGTAGTCCAGTGCCGGGAACTGGGAGAGCATCGTGCCGGTGGCCGAGCCGCCGAAGGTGGGCACGAAGAAGGCGTTGAAGCCGAGCTGTTCCTTCTCGCCCTCGGGGTTGCGGTAGCCGTCGAGGACCTTGACCACGCCGGAGGAGGTGACGTTGGCGTCGAGCGGCAGCAGCGGCACGGCGTCCTTGAAGACGACCTCGCCCTCGCCGTCGCGGACGGTGACGACGGGCGCGTAGCCGTGGCTGACGAGGTAGACCTTGGCGTCGCCGACCTTCAGCGGCTTGTTCACCTCGACCTTGGTCGTCTTCTCCTCGCCGTAGGCGCCCTCGCTGTAGATCAGCTCGGTCTCGTACGTGCGCGGGGTGCCCTTGTTGGGGCCGGCGGGCTCGTACGTGCCGGTGAAGGACTTCACGGTGAAGCTGAACGGCTCCAGGTCGGCGACGTCGAAGAGGTTTCCGGACTTGAAGTCGTCGTACTGCGTGAGCGTGTTGGCGAAGCCCTGCCCCTCGACGATCAGCTTGTTGCCCTCGTACTTGAACAGCTGGCCCCAGGCGAAGGCGATCAGCATCACGATCAGGGCGATGTGGAAGGTGAGGTTGCCGACCTCCCGCAGATAGCCCTTCTCGGCGGCGACGGCGTCACCGGCGAGGTGGGCGCGGAAGCGGCGCTTCTTCAGCAGGGCGAGGGCCGCCTCCCGTACCTGCTCGGGGTCGGCCTCGGTGCGCCAGGTGGTGTAGGCGGGCAGCCGGGTCAGCCGTCGGGGGGCGCCCGGCGGACGGCCGCGCAGCTGGCCGACGAACTGCCAGGTGCGGGGGACGATGCAGCCGATGAGGGAGACGAACAGCAGGATGTAGATCGCCGAGAACCACACCGAGCTGTAGACGTTGAACAGGCCGAGCTGGTCGTAGATCGGTGCGAGGACGTCGTGCTGCTCGCGGAAGTCGTCGACCCGGGTCTTGTCGATGCCGGTCTGCGGGATGAGCGAGCCGGGGATCGCGGCGAGCGACAGCAGGAGCAGCAGCAGCAGCGCGACCCGCATGGACGTGAGCTGCCGCCAGAACCAGCGGGCCCAGCCGATGACGCCCAGGGCGGGCAGGTTCGGCGGCTCCTCCGTGGGCGTGGTGGACAGCTGGGAACCGGCGGCGCCCAGCTCCTGGTCGCCGGTGCCGGCCGCGGCCTCTTCGGGCCCCGCCGGGGTTTCTTCGGACCCGGTTGTGGAAGTCGTGCTCATCGCCGTCAGATCCCTACAGTGAAGCCGTTGGACCAGGTCTGCATCTGCGTCACGAGGTCGTCCCACACGCCGGTGAGCAGCAGCACTCCGGTCACGATCATCATCGTGCCGCCGATCCGCATGACCCAGACGTAGTGCCGCTTGACCCAGCCGAAGGCGCCGAGCGCCTTGCGGAAGGCGACGGCCGCGAGGACGAAGGGCAGACCCAGCCCCAGACAGTACGCGACGGTCAGGACGGCCCCGCGTCCGGCGCTCTCCTGTTGCGCGGAGAGCGTCAGTACGGAGGCGAGGGTGGGGCCGATGCAGGGGGTCCAGCCGATGCCGAACAGGGCGCCGAGGACGGGCGCGCCGGCCAGGCCGGCCGCCGGCCGCTTGTGGAAGCGGAACTCGCGCTGGGTGAGCCAGGGCATCATCCCCATGAAGAAGACGCCCATGAGGATCATGAGGACGCCGAGCACCTTGGTCAGGATGCCGGACTGTTCCTGCAGCGTCTGGCCGAAGTAGCCGAAGAAGGCGCCGCCGGAGACGAAGACGACGGTGAAGCCGAGGACGAACAGCGAGGCGCCGGTGACCATCCGGCCGCGCCGGGCCTCGGCCAGATCGGTGCCGGACACGCCGGTGACGTAGGAGAGGTAGCCGGGGACCAGCGGCAGCACGCAGGGCGAGAAGAAGGAGACGAGCCCGCCGAGCAGGGCGATGGGCAGCGCCGCCAGCAGGGCGCCGTTGAGCACCGTGCCGTTGTAGGCCGGGTCGGCGGCGAGGGAGGCGGTGCCGGCGGCGAGCGTGGTGAGGGTGGTCACGTCACTTCTCCGCGAGGACCGGCTTGAGCATCTTCAGCAGCCGTTCCTCGCTGAGCGCGGTCAGCGAGCGGGACGCGATCTTCCCGTCACGGTCCAGGATCAGGGTGGAGGGGATCGCCTGCGGGTTGAGGGTGCCCTTCTCGAAGCGGAGCATCAGCTTGCCCGTGGGGTCGTACAGGCTCGGGTAGGTGATGCCGAAGTCCTTCTCGAAGGCGAGCGCCGCCCCGGCGCTGCCGTCGCGGGTGTTGATGCCGACGAACTGCACGCCCTGGTCGGCGTAGTCCTCGGACACCTTGGCGAAGTGCTTGGCCTCCGCGCGGCACGGGTTGCACCAGGAGCCCCAGACGTTGAGGACGACGACCTTGCCCTGGAAGTCGGCGACGTCGAGCGGCTCGCCCTCGAGCGTCTCACCGGACAGGTCGGGCGCGGCGGTGCGCTCGCCCTTGGCGACGGTGGAGATGCCGTCGGTGCCGGTGACGAAGTTGGTGTTGCCGCCTCCGCCCGAGGTTCCGCCGGAACCGCACGCGGAGACCAGCAGGGCGGCCACGGCGGTGCCGACGGTCAGGACGGCACGGCGGCGGACGCGGGCGGCGCGATTCGAGCGCTGGGGGGCACGGCTGGCGGCACTCATGTGAAAAGTTTCGCATGCCCGTTCTGGGGATCTTGCCCGCCCCCCTTGCGGACGGAAACCCGCATATCGGTGCGGCTCGGATGCCCCGTCAGGCGCCGCTCGGCTCTCCCGTCCCGGCGCCGGTCGGCTCTCCGGTCCCGGCGGTGCTGCCGGTGTCCTTGAGGAAGCCCTGCCAGCCACCGGCCGGTTCCTGCCCGACGTCCAGGGTGCGCAGCCGCTCCAGCACCTCGGGCCGCTGGGCGTCCAGCCAGTCGGTGAACTGCCGGAAGGAGACGATGCGCACGTCGCCGCCCTTCTCCTTCGCCCGCGCGATGTGCTTGAGGGCCTCCTCCACCGCGTCCATGTAGATGCCGCCGTTCCACTGCTCGAAGTGGTTGCCGACGAAGAGGGGTGCCCGGTTCGTCCCGTATGCCCGCTCGAAGCCGGATATGTACGCCTGGGTCGCCTGCTTGCGCCAGCCCGGGTGGTGGTGGGCGGGCGCGTTGGTGGAGTTGACGGACTGGTTGGCGAGGATGTTGTAGTCCATCGACAGGACCTCGAAGGAGCGTCCGGGAAAAGGTATCTGCTGCAGCGGGAGGTCCCACATGCCGTCCCGCTTCGACGGCCAGACCTGACGGCCGCCGGGCGAGGAGGCGTCGTAGCGCCAGCCGAGCTCGCGGGCGGTGGTCAGCAGGTTGTCCTGGCCGAGCAGACAGGGCGTACGGCCGCCGACGAGTTCCTTGTCGTAGTCGAACGGCAGCGACGGCAGGTCGGTCCAGCCGGAGTTGGTCCGCCACTCCTTCACGAACGACTTCGCCTGGTCTATCTCGCTGCGCCACTGCTGCGGCGTCCAGTTGCCGACGCTGCCGGAGCCGGCGCAGAAGTGGCCGTTGAAGTGGGTGCCGATCTCATGGCCCTCGAGCCAGGCGCGGCGGACGTTCTTCAGCGTGTCCTTGATGTGGTCGTCGGTGAGGTAGCCGATGTCGGAGGCGCCGCGCGGGTTGTTCGGCGGGTCGTACAGCCGCTTCTTCGACTCGGGCAGCAGGTACAGCCCGGAGAGGAAGAACGTCATGTGCGCCTCGTGCTCCTTGGCGAGGTCCAGGAAGCGCGGGAAGAGCCCGTTGCCGACCTCGCCGGCCCCGTCCCAGGAGAAGACGACGAACTGCGGCGGGGTCTGACCCGGCTCCAGCGGCACCGGCCTCGCGGGCTGGTGGGGCTGCTTGCCGGTGAAGGCGGTGGAGCCGTCGCCGATCGGCCGGGCGGTCCTCGTCGGCTTCGGCGTGCCCGTACGGCCGCCGTCGCCGGAACCGCCGCTCCCGTCGGAACCGCCTGAACCGTCGGCACGGCTCGTGCCGCTCGGGCCGGTGGCGCCACCGCAGCCGGCCAGCGACACCGCTGCGGCGGCCCCCGCGCCGAGCCCGAGCATTCCCCTGCGGGTGAGAGTGCGCATGGCATCCCCGTTCGTCACGTCCTCTGGTGGTCACTCTTCAGAGGACGTGACGCGAACGGGGGTTCCCGCGTAGTGCGGAGGTTTGGCAACGATCGTCACGGGGGTGCCATGCGGCCGCCGGACAGGCCCTAGGCCCCGAAGGCCTTCCCCTTCCCCTTCACCGGCTTGGCACCGGCGAGGAGATGGGCGGGGACGAGATCGCGGGCCGGCTCGCTGTAGCCGACGGAGACGATCCTGTCCCCCCGGTAGGTGAAGGTGGTCAGCGAGGCGAGCGTGCACTGCCGCTTGCGCGGGTCGTGCCACAGCCGCCGCTTCTCGACGTAGGACCGCACGATCCAGATCGGCAGCTGATGGCTGACCAGCACCGCCTCGTGACCGCGCGCCGCGTCCTTGGCCGCGTCCAGCGCGCCCATCATGCGGACGACCTGCTCGATGTACGGCTCGCCCCAGGACGGCTTGAACGGGTTGACGAGGTGCTTCCAGTTCTCGGGCCGGCGCAGCGCGCCGTCGCCGACGCCGAAGGTCTTGCCCTGGAAGACGTTCTCGGCCTCGATCAGCCGCTCGTCGGTGGCGATGTCCAGGCCGTGCGCCTTGGCGATCGGCTGGGCCGTCTCCTGCGCCCGCTCCAGCGGGGAGGCGCCGACATGGACGACGTCCCGGGAGTCGAGGTGCTCGCCGACCCGCTCGGCCATCCGCCGGCCCAGCTCGGAGAGCTGGTAGCCGGGGAGCCGGCCGTAGAGGACGCCGTCCGGGTTGGCGACCTCGCCGTGCCGCATCAGGTGGACGACGGTGAGGTCGTTCTTGCTCCCGGTGCTCACGCCGTCGCCTCCGCCGCCGCTCGGGCCGCCGCCGGGAGGGCGTCGGCGATCCGCTGGATGGCCCGGTCGTCGTGCGCGGTGGACACGAACCAGGCCTCGAAGGACGAGGGCGGCAGGTGGACGCCGTTCGCGAGGAGGGAGTGGAAGAAGGCGGTGTAGCGGAAGGACTCCTGCGCCTTGGCGTCCTCGTAGGTGCGCACCGGCCGGTCGGTGAAGAACACGGAGAACATGTTGGAGGCGTTCTGCAGCGTGTGCGCCACGCCCTCCTTGGTCAGCGCCTCGGTGACGAGGGACTGGATCCGCGCGGAGACGGCGTCGACCTTGGCGTAGGCGGCGTCGTCGAGCAGCCGGAGCTGGGCGAGCCCGGCGGCGGTGGCGACGGGGTTGCCGGAGAGGGTGCCGGCCTGGTAGACGGGCCCGGCAGGGGCGAGGTGCGCCATGACGTCGGCCCGCCCGCCGAAGGCCGCGGCCGGGAAGCCGCCGCCCATCACCTTGCCGAAGGTCATCAGGTCGGGCCGCACGCCGTCGACGCCGTACCACCCGGCGCGGCTGGTGCGGAACCCGGTCATCACCTCGTCGGAGATGTACAGTGCGCCGTTCGAGGCGCAGGCGTCCTTGAGCCCCTGGTTGAACCCGGGCAGCGGCGGTACGACGCCCATGTTGCCCGGGGACGCCTCGGTGATCACACAGGCGATCTCGCCGGGGTGCGCGGCGAAGGCGGCGTGCACGGCGTCGAGGTCGTTGTACGGCAGGACGATCGTGTCGCCGGCCTGGGCCCCCGTGACACCGGGGGTGTCCGGCAGCGCGAACGTGGCCAGACCCGACCCCGCCGCGGCCAGCAGTGCGTCGACGTGGCCGTGGTAGCACCCGGCGAACTTGATCACCTTGGCGCGCTGCGTGAAGCCGCGGGCGAGCCGGATCGCCGACATGGTGGCCTCGGTGCCGCTGGACACCAGCCGGACCTGCTCCAGCGGCTCGACCCGGGCGACCATCTCCTCGGCGAGCGCGACCTCGCCCTCACCGGGTGTGCCGAAGGAGGTCCCGCGCGTGACGGCCTCCTGCACGGCGGCGACCACCTCGGGGTGCGCGTGCCCGAGGATCATCGGCCCCCAGGAGCAGACCAGGTCGACGTACTCCCGCCCGTCGGCGTCGGTCAGGTACGGGCCGGTGCCGGACACCATGAACCGGGGCGTGCCGCCGACGGCACGGAAGGCACGCACCGGCGAATTCACGCCACCGGGGGTGACGGCCGCGGCACGGTCGAACAGCGCCTGCGAGGCTTGGGCTTCGTATGGGTATGGCAGTTCGCTCATGACCTGCGACTTCTCCGACCTCTCCGACATCTCGGACTCGGGGTGCGAGTGACCTGTTCAGGGTAGGCCAGGCGGGGGCGGGGGGCCGGAGGCCGGGGGCGGGACGGGTCCGGGCGGGCCCGGGGACGGCTGGGGCGACCACCGGTCGAGTGGCCGACCGGGCCCGCCCGGACCCGTCGGCTGAGTCATCCGCCCTGCCCGTTCGTACAACCATTTCGTACGCCTGTTTCGTACGGTCGCCCCACACGGCCGGCCACGGGCTCGGGTATCCAGCCACCTGCGGGGACATCCGGTCCCGGATCGCCCGTGATCTGCGAAACTGGCGTCCGAGTAGACACAGCTCACCCGGCCCGGAGCGGCCGGACGCTGGGAAGGTCCCGCGGGCAGATGCAACACCGCACGTTTCGGCGGGCGGCCGTGGGGGAGGTCACTGACACGATGATCGGGTTGCGTGGCGGCGCCACGCGGCCTAGAAAAGCAGTCGGGTGGAGATATGCATCGCGGTGGCGGACTGGGCGAGGGGACTGACGACCTCGGTCCTCGACGTTCCAGGCGGGGAAGGCACCGGCGCGAGGCGGAAGAGGTGGACAAGGCCCGTCGGGCACACGGCGCTCCGGGCGAGGCCGAGTCGATCGACCCGTCGAGCGCGGGGAGCAGGAATGGTGGTCGAGTGGGGGTGACCTACAAGTATTTCGGCGCGCCGGACGGCGCCACCGCCGCCCGCGTCCCGATCTCGATGCGCCCCGAGGAACTCGGCGGCGACGAGCTCGGCATGGGCGGCATGTTCACCAAGATCAAGCCGGAGACGATGGCCGCCATGGTCCTCACCGGCATCGAAGGCGTCCCCCTGCACAAGGTGCCGCCCCTGGAACTGGTCGTCCTGCACCCCGACTACGCGGTCGTGAAACTCCCCATGACGGTCGTCGACCCGCTCCGCGGCATAGGCGAGGAGGCGGTGGGCGCGGCCGCCTTCATCTGGTCCACGGTCCCCGACCGCGGCGGCCCCAACGACGCCTTCAACGTCTACCGGCTGCTGCACGAGTGGCAGGACTTCTCGCACCGGCTGCACGAGGCGGGGCATCAGGCGTACTGCCTGGTCTGGCCCTGACCTGGGGTTTTACTGGTAGTGGGCGGGGTCTTCGGGCCTCGCCCTTTTCAGTGCCGGAGAGGGGTCGTCAGGCGGCCAGGGCACATTGAGGGCACATGGGTTTTGCTGGGGGTTCTGATGTGCCCTGGGCGGCGGGCGGAGCGCCGTCGTCCTCGGCTTCGGCTTCTTCGGCTTCGGTGAAGGCGTCGTCGATCGCCTTGCGGGTGCGGGTCTCGCTGGACGGCAGCAGGTGCGTGTACGTCCGCAGCGTGAAGCCGGGGTCCGAATGGCCGAGGTATTCGGAGAGCGCCTTGATGCTCTCCCCGGCGTCCAGGAGCACGGAGGCGTAGGCGTGCCGGAGGGCGTGCATGCCGTCGTCCGGCGCCGCCTGGAGGTACCTCGCCCCGCGCTCGCGGGGAGGGATCACGCCGGCGGCAGCCAGGGCGAGCTTCCAGGCGCCCATGTTGAAGACGCTGCGGTTGTAGGCCCGGTGCTTCTCGTCGACGAAGAGCAGGCGGAAGGTCTTGGGCTCACCGTCGGGCTTGGCCCAGGGCAGCGTGACCTCGACCGGCGGAAACTCCTTCATGTGGGTCTTGAGGACAGCGGCCAGCTGAGCCGGCAGAGGGACTGACCGGATCTTGTTGCCCTTCGGCAGGGCGAAGACGGGCTTGGTGCCCACCAGCCGTACCTGACGGTTGACGTGGATCCAGCCGCCCTTGAAGTCGATGTCCTCGACGGCGAAGCCGAACACCTCGCCCTGGCGTAGACCGCAGCCGAAGGCGAGCTTGCCACCGGCCTGGAAGCGCTTCGGGAGCCCGGCGATAACGGCGCGTACGCGCTCCATCGGCCAGGGAATGATCTTCTTCTTGGTCGCCGTAGGCAGCTTCACCGACTTCGCCTTGCAGGGGTTCTTCGGCAGCAACCCGTCCTCCACGGCCATGCCGAGGATGCTGGAGAGGATGTCGAAGATGCCCTCGATCGTCGACACCTCGAAGCCGCCGTCCTGAAGCGTGCGGACCCAGCCCTGAATGACCGAGGGCTTGTTCAGGGACCGCAGCTCGCGCCGGCCGAGGTGGGCGACGATGTGGTTGCGGACGGTGGCCTCGTAGCGGAGGGCCGTGGTCGGGCCCACCGAGTTCGCGTCGAGCCACTTCCGGGCGTAGGCGCCGAGCGTCTGCTTCGTCTCGGCGGGAACGACGTAACTGCCGCTCCGGATCTCGACATCGACCTCGGCCGCCCGCTTGTCGGCTTCGGCCCTCGTGTGGAAGTTCTCCTTGCGCTGGTGGCCGTCCAGGTCGCGATACCGGACCTGCCAGCGCTTGCCGATCCCATGATCCGATGTCGGCACCATTCGCCGGGTGCGGCTCTTGTGCTCGCCGCACTGGGTCTCGTCCGGCTTGGGGTGGGACTTGTGCCAGCGGTCGTACACGTCAGCCAAGAAGGGCCTCCTGAGCTCGGCCGCGGGCATCTGCGCCGACGTGGCGAGGATGGGCGTCGGGGCAGGCCCCAAGTGGCAACAGAGCCGTCGGAGGAACACCGAGGGTCGCAGCGATCACGACAAGGTCGTCGATGTCGCAGCGACGATGGGCGCGTTCGGTACGGCTGAGTGCGGTGTTGGTCATCGGGCGTCCCATCGCGGTGCAACGGGCGGCCAGCTGATGCTGGGTGAGGCCGAGCGCCAGTCGTATGTGTTCGATGGCGCGGGCGGCGTGAAGGCCGGCGGGGCCTATTTCAAGAGGTCGAGTTGCCATGACAGGTAGCTGTAACTTGCAGCCGGAACCTTTGGCAATAGTTGGTTCACGAACTCTACAGAAGTCTCCGCCCGCCGGGTCGCGAATTGGTCCGGAGATTACCCGACGCAAGACGCCCGAAAGCCTCACTGCGATTTTGGTGCGATGCGGAAAGCGAGCGCAGTGTAGCTTGCAGCAGCATCCGGTGAGGGGCCACCACCTGCGGTTACAAGCCGCCCATCGCATCGGCACTAACTTTTTGGTTGACCGGCGATTCGCCCTTACGGTTATGACTCCCCGGCCGCCCAATGGGAACTGATGGAGAGTTCTAGAACCAACTCTGGACTTCTTCGCCCGGGGTGTGGCTGCGTTGCCCACGCTGTTGTCCGAAACCGAAAAGGGAGCCCTATGCCGAGCCTTTCCCCCCGTCCTGCCCACACCGCCGCCGACGCCTCCCGACGCGGCCCCCTGGCCACCCCGGCGGAAGTCGCCGCCTACCTCGGGGTGCCGGTGAAGACGCTCTACCAGTGGAAGTACCGGGGCATCGGCCCCAACGTGCACAAGGTCGGCCGCCACCTGCGCTACCGCTGGCACGAGGTCGACGCCTGGCTCGACCGGCAGACCGCCTACGACCTCACGGCATGACTCACGGGGGAACAGAGCGACCCCCGGCGTGCTAACGCCGAGGGCCGGAGATTCCCCTGCGCATCGCCCATCCCTGAACGAACGAGCCGGTGAGGGGCGGGACCCAGTCCGTCCTGCCCCTCACCAGGAAGGAACGCCTATGGAGGACGCTACGTCCTCGGACGCGGCGAGTGCGTCCGCCGGCGCGGAGGCCGGGCCCAAGGTCGTCTGGCCGCCCGTAACAGTCCCCGGGCAGGGGACGGTCCCGCGCAACGGGGGCCGGGCCGGGTCACGGTCCCCACACCAGGGGACCGGGGACGGTCCCCTCATCGAGTCCGAAGACAGTCCCCACAGCGGGGGCCGTCCCCTGGGACCGGAAACCGAGGACCGGTCCCCTCGTGCGGGGACCGGGGACCGACCGCACCATGGTGTTGCTCCGTGGCCGCCGGAGGGTGCGGCCCCGTCCCACGACCGGGCACGGGCCAGGGACCGGATATCCGTCGGTATAGGAGAGATGCAGGCCGGCGGCGTGGGGACCGGACCGCAGGCTGGGAACCATGCCAGTCCGGGCGGACCGGTCCCGTCCCCGGAGCGGGACCAAGAGCCCGGTCCCGGCCACCTGGTCCCCGACGTGGGGACCGGTCCCCAGGATGCGGGCATCGCCCGGGGGGGCCGCGGGGACCGGGACCGGGCAGGCGAAGGACGGGACCGTGGTCCCGGACGACGGTTCGAGGGCCGGGGACCATGTAAGCGCCGGCGGCGGGGCGGCGGACGGTGCCGTGCTGCTGGACGAGGTCCGGGCGACAATCGGCCGGTACGTGGTGCTGCCGAGCGAGGAGGCGCTGACCGCGGTCACGCTGTGGGTGGCGGCCTCCCACATCCAGCCCGCCCTGCAGCACGCGCCGCGTCTGGCGGTGGTCGGCCCGACGAAGGGGTGCGGCAAGTCCCGCGTCCTGGACGTGCTCTACGAGACGGTGCACCAGCCGATGATGACGGTGAACACCTCCCCCGCGGTGGTCTTCCGCGTCATCGGCAAGAACCCGCCGACGCTGCTGGTGGACGAGGCCGACACCATCTTCGGCCCCAAGGCCGGCGAGAAGGAGGACCTGCGCGGTCTGCTGAACGCCGGGCACCAGCGCAACCGGCCCGCCTGGCGGATCTCCGGGCCGGAGCACAAGCCGACGGCGTTCCCCACCTTCGCCATGGCCGCGCTGGCCGGGATCGGCGACCTGCCGGACACGATCATGGACCGGGCGGTCGTGCTCCGCATGCAGAAGCGCAAGCCCGGCGAGCGGATCACCCCGTTCCGCTCGCGGTACTCGGTGCCCGAACTGAACGCACTGCGCGACCGGCTGACCGCGTGGCTGACCCCGCTGCGTGGCACGGCTGCCGGTCTGGTGCCGGCGATGCCGGTCGAGGACCGGGCCGCGGACACCTGGGAGCCGCTGGTCATCGTCGCCGACCTGGCCGGCGGCCACTGGCCCACCAGCGCCCGTACCGCCTGCCTGGCGATGACCCGGCACGAGGCCGTCCAGGACGAGCAGACGACCCTGAAGACGCGACTGCTGCGCGACATCCGCCGCATCTTCGAACAGGAGGGCAACAAAGAGGCCCTGCGCTCGCAGGACCTGCTCGCCGCGCTGCTGACGGACGCCGAGTCCCCATGGCCGGACTACGGCTCCAAGGGGCTGAACGCCTACCACTTGTCGGCGCTACTCAGGGACTTCGGCATCCGTCCGGCCAACTACCGCTTCGAGCAGGGCCGTCAGGCCAAGGCGTACGCCCGCAACCAGTTCCTCGACGCCTGGGCCCGCTACTGCCCCGACCCCACCACCGCTCCCGCGCAGCCGGCCCACGCAGGTGGGCACGAGTCCGCGCCCGCACGTCCGGCCCCGGGCAAACCGCCCGCCCCTCCGGCCGGGTCGCTGCCCGTCGGCCTGCCCGGCACCACCGGCCCCAAGCACGCCCGCTGACCCGCCTCCCTCTGGGACCGTCTCAGTCCGTCCCATCCGTCCCCGCGCAGGTCAGCGCGGGGACGGACTTCCTCGCCGCGACGGATCGATCTGTACCTGCGTGCCGGTCCGTACCTGTCCTGACCAGCCACGGGACGGATGCGACGGACGTGACGAAGCCCTGCCCACACACCACTGGAGCACGACTGTGCACGATGACCCCGCAGACGACGCCCCCTTCCGCCCCCGCGGGGAGCTCCTCGGGCCCGCCCACCGAGCAGCAGCAAGGTATGCCGCTGGACCGTCCAAGGGCCGGCCCAACGGGAGTCCCGCCCCAGGGATGGCGGAGATCCTCGGGCGCCAGGGGGCGCCCGAGGATGAACAGCACGCCAAGGCCGCGACCGTCGTCCTGCCGCGCGCCGCCGAAGCCGCCGCCCTGCACCGCATCGCCCGCCGCCGCAAGCGCAAAGACACCCAGCGCAAGGAGCGTGTCGACGTGCGCTACAGCGTCGAAGAGAAGACCGCCATCCTCGCCAGGGCCCGGTCGCTGAACATCGCCGGCGCTCACTACGTGGGCGCCGTCGTCATGGCGCATGTCCACGGCGACCTCGCCCTTCCCGGTCAGCGCACCCCGCTGGACGACTACATAGACGAGTTGACCGCCCTGCGCGAGCAGGTCGCCAAGATCGGCAACAACGCCAATCAGATCGCCCGGAAGCTCAACTCCGGCGGCCATCCACAGCCTGGGGATACCACCGCCCTGGCCCAGACGGAGCGCACCCTGGGCGCGGTCCGGGCTGCCATCAGCGAGATCGCGGCAGCCGCGAACCAGGCCGTCGCCAAGAAGGCCGCCCGGTGATCGCCAAGATCAGCAGCGGCAAGGACACCGCCGGCCTGATCCGCTACCTCTTCGACACCAAGAAGGCCAAGGACCACACCGGCCCGCACCTGGTCGCCTCCTGGGACGGCTTCGCCCCCGACCCCGGCCGCACCGACGACTTCACCGCCACAAGGAAGCTCCTCGTGGCCGACCTCGACCTCCGCGTCAAGCAAGCCCGCCGACTCGGCCGAGCACCCGAGCGGCACGTCTGGCACTGCTCCCTCCGCGCCGCCACAACCGATCGCCACCTCAGCGACGAGGAGTGGGCCGACATAGCCCGCCGCGTCGTGGCCGCCACCGGCATCGCGCCACAAGACGACCCGGACGGCTGCCGCTGGGTCGCCGTCCGCCACGCCCCCGACCACATCCACATCGCCGCCACCAAGGTCCGCGGCGACCTACGCCCCGCACGCCACTGGAACGACTACCTCACCGCCGACCGCGAACTCGCCACCATCGAGAAGGAGTACGGCCTCTTCCAAGTCGTCCGCGGAGACCGCACCGCCGCCAAGCGCCCCACCCGCGCCGAACAGGAAAAGGCACGCCGCCAAGGCCGGGACAAGCCGGCACGCGAACGCCTGCGCACCATCGTCCGCACCGCCGTGGCCGCCACCACCAGCACCGAGGAGTTCATCCGCCTGCTCAACCTCACCGACGGCGTGCTGGTCGAAGTCGTGTACTTCCCCTCCGGCGACATACGCGGCTACAAGGTCGCCAGCGAAGACAACACCACCGCCGGCAAGGAACCCGTCTGGTACTCCGGCTCCGAACTCGCACCGGACCTGTCCTTCCCCAAGATCCGAGCACGCCTGGAGGCCACCGACCCGCAGCCCACCAGCCAGCCGGACAGGCGCAGGCCCAACCCCTGGCACCAGGCCACCGCCGCCACCGAACGCATCCCCCAGCACCTCACTGGAAACGACGACCGAGCCTCCCAGGCCCACCTCGCCGCCTTCGGCGAAGCCCTCGACGCCCTGCCCCTCCTCGCCCCCGCACCCATCCGCGCCCAGCTCCGCGCAGCAGCCTCCGCGTTCGAGCGCGCCACCCGCTCCCGCATCCAGGCCGAACACCACCACGCCCACGCCCTGCGCGGCGCCGTACGGGCGATGCTTCGCGAGCCCGTCTCCAGAGACGGAGCCGTCCTGGCGATGTTCCTCGATGCCGCGATCCTCGTCGCCATCGCGGCCGCCCGCTGGCACCAGCTCCGCCACCACGACCAGCAGGTCACCGCCGCTCAGCAGACCCTGCTCCACCTGCAAGCCGCCTACGACCAGGCAGCAGCCGCGCCCCTGGCCGCCCTCGTCCAGCGCCGACCGCCCCAACAGACTGTGGACCGGCACATCCGCCACATCCGTCGGGCCGTGCCCGAGCACGCGGAGCAGGTCCTCGCAGACCCCGCTGTCGACGCCCTCACCGCCGCACTCGCCGAAGCGGAAACACTCGGCCACACCCCGGAGCGACTCCTCAGGCAGGCCGCCGACCAACGTGCCCTGGACGACGCCGGCTCCCTCGCAAGGACCTTGGCCTGGCGTATACAGCGCTTCAATGCACGGCCAGCGCCCAGCGCACGCGCCCGCGCAGCACAGGCCCGCAGCGCAGCACGGTCCGAAGGGGCACCACAGGCCAGCACGCCGACCGTCGAAGCAGCCGCGGTCTCGCCCCCGCCACCGCCGCAAGCACGCTGGCGCTGATCACGACCCTACGGACAGCCTGGGGGCAAGCAGCTCCAGCACTTCCTCCCAGCGGTACCGGTCGGCCCCGCCGCCGGCCTTCGGCCGGTGAGGCTCGTAGGAGCCGATCAGGAGGCCCATGGCGGGCGCCTCGTGCAAGATGCCCAGCGCGAAGTTACCGAACCGACGTCCCAGTGCCGCTCCTGTGCCGCGGTGATCAGCAGGCCGACGTCGGCTGCGACCCCGGCCGCGCAGGCCACGATCCGGAGGAACGGCTTGTCGTGCTGATCACTCGCGCGGGGCACTCCTACTTGGCGGCTGGCATGTGCACGTGCGGCTCGGGCAGGGTCTCAGCCGACGCGAGTCTCGCCGTCGGTGTAATGGCCCAGCAGATCACCCAGGGCGGAGCGGCTGAGGATCACAGGTGACAGGTCGAGGTCCTTGGAATCGCGTACCGCCGCGTATGCACCGAGGTCGGCGATCTCCACGCAGTCGTTGGCGCCTCCGCTGTAGGAGCTCTTGCGCCAGCGCGCCTTGTGAAGGTCCTCGGCACGGGGCGGCGGGGCGGGGTCATGCTCGTGGTTCGAGCTCCTCGGCAGTGCGGGTGAGGTGGGTATGGGTCTCGGCCGGGCTCAGGGCAGAAGCCCTGAGCTGGTCGAAGATGTCCGTGTAGTTCTGGATGTTGCTCTCGGACTCCAGGTACACGGAGTTGTTGGGGTTCTCCAGCCAGACCAGCGGGGCTGTGGGCTGGGGGAACTGGCGTCTCCTTGATCATCAGATCCGCCGTTGATCAGACACTCCCACCAACTGCCGCCGACGCTGTCCGCACAACAGTTCTATCGGGGCATCAGCCGGGTCCGCCCAGCACGATCTTCCATACTCGGGTCGCCACCTGGAGGTTGAGCCGGTCCTCGACGTTCGCGAGGTCGTTGCCGCTGATGTCGCGGATGCGCTGGAGTCGATAGCGCAGCGTGCTGCGGTGGATCGCGAGGGATTCGGCGGTCTCGTCGTAGTTGCCGCCGCAGTCGAAGTACCGGGTCAGGGTCTCCACCATGGTCGCGTGGTGCCGGGAGTCGTAGTCGATGAGCTGCCCGATCCACTCGTGGACGAACGTCTCCAGTTCCCGGTAATCGTTGCCAGGTCCCAGGATGCGGTAGAGGCCGAGCTCGTCGAAGAACGTCGTGCCGTAGCGCTCGCGGGAGTGGCGGCGCACTTCCAGGGCGCGCTGCGCCTCCTGGTAGCGGTGGGGGATGCCGTCCACGGAGTCGGAAGGGGCGCTCACCCCGATCGTCCCGGACCGTGTCCCGGTCTCCCGGGCGAGCGCCTCGTACAGCGCGCGGGCGTGCGGCCTGTCGTCGGCGACCAGGACCACGTGGTCGGAACGTCGGGTCAGCAGCGAGCGCATGCCCACGGCAGAGGCCGCCCGGCCCACGGTTTGCGGGAAGGAATCGTCCGCAGTCCGGTTCGACCACTGCACCACGACGATGTAGTGGCTGCGGTGCAGGTCGTGTCCGACTGCCTCGGACCGAGCGTAGGCGCTCGCCTCGTCCGTCCCTGCCAGGAGGTCGTCGACCAGTTCGCGGTGCAGCCTCAGCTCCACTTCGGCCAGATTACGCAGGTGCGCCAGCTCCAGGGCGAGCGACATGGCGGCGTGTTCCAGCGCGAGCACGGTGTGCTCGTCGGCCTCGTTCCGGGCATCGACCAGGGCCAACACGCCCAGGATCTCGCCGTGCGGGCGGACCAGGGCGATCAGCCGGTCCCTTATCCGCACCGGCCCGACCTCCTGGGCGACGGCGTGCAGCATTTCGTCCTGGCGCACGGGGTCCGGTTCCGGATAGGGGTCGGGGCGGCTGGGGCCGGTCCAGGACCTCAGCCGACCGAAGCGGTCCTCGACCAGCGCGGGGAGTCCAGTGAGCCCGTGCAGTGCGCGGGTGATGGCTTCCTCGCCGCCGCCCGAGGCAGCGATGTCGACCATGAGCGCGTGAACGGCCCGCAGGTACCCCAGCTCAGCCACGACGGAGATCAGCTGTCGCTGGAGGGCTGTCCGTTCCGCCCTCAGCCGGTGCAGCTCCAGCGCGTCCTCGCGTTGGCGGCGGTGTGCGAAGGCGACTGACAGAGCAGCAGCGGTGTGCCGGACGAGCGTGGCGAGCAGGGAGCGCTCGGCCTCGGTGGGCCGGGAGCGGGACGTCACCACGAGGTAGCCGTGGAGTCCCTCACGTCCGCGCAGCCCCAGGGCCCGGCCCCAGGGCCGGCCGGGTACGGTCACAGGGCCGTCTTGCCCGGCCAGCTCCCGCACCCTCCGGTCCACGGCCAAGTCATGGATCTGCCCGACCCTCGGGCTGGGGACCAGGTCGCCGTCCGCCCTGAGGTATCCGGCCTCGGCGCTGTATGGCCCTGCGGCGGCTATGTGGTCCATGGCCAGGCGCAGGATCTCGCCTTCGTCCCGGGTGTCGAACAGGGCGCGGGAGAGCGCCATCAGTTCGTGGAGGGCATGGTCGGCTGGGGTGGGAACGGGTGGGCGGGGCCCTCTCCGCGCAGCCGTGAGCTGCCACCCGGCGCTGCCCCGCGGAAGGCTGCTCTCCCGGTCGGAGCGGCGGCGGCACAGGTGGTGCGCCCGGCTGCCGGCCATGGGATCACTCCGTTCTCCCCGAGCCTTCAGGGGGCGAACGGTGTTCCGGGTACCCGCTCGCGGGTCGGCTCATCCGAGATGTCCGGATTCTTCCTCTCGTACTCGTGGGGCGACCGGACCCGTGCATTTCTGACTCGCCAGGCGCAGGCGTGGAGCCACTCGGCTGGCCACTCTGGGGAGTGTTCGGAACCCTCCGTGCGCACCGGCAGGAAGGACTGGGCGATGACCGAGCAGCATCGCAGGCCGGTTGCCTCGTACGAGACGTACGGGGAAGCCGAACGCGCCGTTGACCATCTCTCTGACCATGGGTTTCCCGTGGAGAGGGTGGCGATCATCGGCCAGGACGTGCGCCTGGTCGAGCAAGTGATCGGCCGGATGGACTACGGCAGGGCCGCCCTTCACGGAGCGGCGAGCGGTGCGCTCCCCGGTGTCCTGATCGGCTGGCTCTTCGGCCTTGTGAACTGGCTCGACCCCGTCGTCTCCGTCCTGCTCCTCGCCTTGTACGGGCTGATCTTCGGAGCGATCGTCGGCGCGCTGTTCGGCATGCTGCTGGACGCCCTGCAGGGCGGTCGCCGGGATTTCGCCTCGCTCCGCTCGATGCAGCCGAGCCGGTACGAGGTCGTCGTGGACGAGGCGGTCGCCGACGAGGCTGTACGGCTGATCGGCGCGCTGCAGACCACCGGCGGAGGTCCCACCCGTACCTGAACGAACGTGATCCGGAAAGTCGGCGCAGGCGCCGGACCGGGAGGAGTTCCTCATGGCGAAGGCAGTGGGCATCGACCTGGGCACCACCAACTCGGTGATCGCCGTGTGGGAGGGCGGCGAGCCGTCCGTCGTGCCCAACAGCGAGGGCAACCGCACGACACCGTCCGTGGTGGCCTTCACCGACACCGGCGAGCGCCTGGTGGGCCAGCTGGCCCGGCGCCAGGCGATCCTCAACCCCAAGGGGACCATTTACTCGGCCAAGCGGTTCATCGGCCGGCACTTCGACGAGATCTCCGACGAGGCCAAGGCGGTGGCGTACGACGTCGTCGAGGGCGACGGCGGGGCGGCCCGCTTCAAGGTGCGCGACAAGCTGTACGCGCCTGAGGAGATCAGCGCACAGGTGCTGCGCAAACTCGCCGACGACGCCTCCAAGCAGCTGGGGGAACGGGTCACGGAGGCGGTCATCACGGTGCCCGCCTACTTCAACGACGCTCAGCGCACCGCCACCAAGGACGCCGGACGGATCGCGGGACTGGAGGTGCTGCGGATCATCAACGAGCCGACGGCGGCCGCCCTCGCGTACGGCATGGACAAGAAGCAGCACGAGACCGTCCTCGTCTTCGACCTGGGCGGCGGCACCTTCGACGTGAGCATCCTCGACGTCGGCGACGGCGTGGTGGAGGTGCGCTCCACCGCCGGCGACAGCCACCTGGGCGGCGACGACTTCGACCGGCGTCTGGTGGATTACCTCGCGGACGACTTCCAGAAGGAGAACGGCATCGACCTGCGCAAGGACCCGCAGGCGCTGCAACGACTGTTCGAGGCGTCGGAGAAGGCCAAGACCGAGCTCAGTTCGGTGACGCAGACGCAGGTCAGCCTGCCGTTCATCACCGCCGACGCCTCGGGCCCCAAGCACCTCACCGACTCGATCATGCGGTCCACGTTCGAGCAGATCACCGGCGACCTGGTGGAGCGTTGCCTGGGACCGCTCCAGCAGGCACTGGCCGACGCCAAGGTCGGCGAGAGCGACATCGACGAGGTCATCCTCGTAGGCGGCTCCACACGTATCCCGGCGGTCCAGGCCCTGGTCCGCCGGCTGACCGGCGGCAAGGAACCCAACATGAGCGTCAACCCCGATGAGGTCGTGGCCCTGGGCGCCGCGATCCAGGCCGGGGTGCTCAAGGGCGAGGTCAAGGACGTCCTGCTGCTCGACGTCACACCCTTGTCGCTGGGCATAGAGACGCGCGGCGGAGTGATGACGAAGATCATCGAGCGGAACACCACCATCCCGGTGCGCCGCACCGAGACCTTCTCCACCGCCGAGGACAACCAGCCGGCCGTCGATGTGGTGGTCCTCCAGGGCGAGCGCGAGCGGGCCGCCGACAACCGGGTGCTCGGCCGGTTCCAGCTCACCGACATCCGGCCGGCGCCGCGGGGCGAACCACAGATCGAGGTCACCTTCGACATCGACGCCAACGGCATCCTCAACGTCAGGGCCCGCGACCGGGACACCGGCAAGGAACAGGGCATCACCATCAGCGAGAGCTCCAACCTGGACCGCAGTGAGGTCGAACGCATGGTCCAGGAGGCCGAGCGCAACCGGGGCCAGGACCAGGCACTCCGCGAGGCCGTCGACGCCCGCAACGAGCTCGACGCCGTCGCCTACCAGGTCGAGAAGCGCCTCGCCGAACTGGGTGACGCAGCGCCCACGCACGAGAAGGCACGCGCCGAGATGCTCGTGTCCGACGCCCGGGCGGCGGTCAAGGAAGAGGCGGGTGTGGAGCGCGTGCGGCCCCTGGCCTCCGAACTCCAGCAGGTGCTCGCCGGGCTGGCGGCCCATCAGGCCGCCGCCACGGGCGGTCCCGGCCAGGACACCACCGGGGGCGGCGCGACCGGTGGCCCGAGTGGCGGTGGCGGTGGCGGTGACGACGACGTCATCGACGCCGAGTTCGACAAGGACTGAGGCGCGCCATGCCCAGCCACCCCCAGGAACCCGACCGGGCCGCGTCGGATCCGGTCGAACCGGTCCCGGAAGGCGCCGTACGCCCTCCTCGCGGGGATTTGCCGCAACCGGGCCCGCCGCCCCGGCCGGAAGCGGCGCCCGACGAACCGGGACCCGACGCCGCCGGCCCCGCACCTGCCGAGGACGAGTACACGACCGCGATCCAGGAACTGGAGGACCGCTGGCGGCGCGCGCTCGCCGACCTCGACAACCTCCGCAAGCGCCACGCCAGGGAACTGGAGCGGGAGCGGACGGTCGAGCGTTCCCGTACGGCCGCCGCCTTCCTGCCCGTCCTGGACAACCTCGAGCTCGCCCTGACCCATGCCGGAGCCGACCCCGGCGCGATCGTGGAGGGCATCCGGACGGTCCACGACCAGGCGGTGAACGTCCTCGAACTGCTCGGCTACCCGCGGCACGCGGAGACCGGCGTCGCCTTCGACCCGGCCCGGCACGAGGTGGTCGGCGTCGTCCAGGACCCCGACGCTCCACCGGGAACCGTCGTCGAGGTGCTGCGCCCGGGCTACGGGGACGGCGAACGGCAGCTCAGGCCCGCCGCCGTGACTGTCGCGAAGCGGGAGTGACCGGTCATGGCACGGGACTTCTACGAGGTGCTGGGCGTGTCGCGGACCGCGAGCCAGGACGAGATCCAGCAGGCATATCGCAAGCTCGCCCGCAATTACCACCCCGACGTCAACAAGGACCCGGGGGCGGAGGAACGCTTCAAGGACCTCAACGAGGCATACAGCGTCTTGTCGGACCCGAAGACCCGGGCCCGTTACGACCGCTTCGGCGAGGACTTCCGCAAGATCCCCGAGGACTTCGACGAACGGGTCGCGGCCGGAGCGGGCGGCGGCTTCCGCGCTCGGAGGACCGCGGGCGCGGGCGGCCCCCGTGTCCGGTACACCACCGGCTTCGGCGACGACTTCGCAGCGGAGGGTGCCGACATCGAGGACCTGCTCGGCTCCATGTTCGGAGCCGGCGCCGCCCAAGGCGGCGTCCCCGGAGCGGACCAGGAGGCCGAACTGCCGCTCACCGTCGAGGAGGCGTACCGAGGCGGCCGTCGCACCGTCACGCTCGCCGGTCCCACCGGGCAGCCGCGGCGATACGAGGTCGTCGTGCCGCCGGGCGTCACCGACGGGCAGCGCATTCGGCTGGCGGGGGAGGGCGGCCGGGGCAATGGTGACGCCCCCGCGGGGGACCTGTACCTGCGGGTGCGTATCCAGCCCCACCCCCGGTTCCGGCTGGACGGCCGCGACGTGTACGTCCAGGTCCCGGTCGCCCCCTGGGAGGCGGCCCTGGGTGCGACCGTACCGGTGCCCACCCCCGGCGGTGGCACGGCCAAGGTCACGGTGCCCGCGGGCTCGTCCAGCGGCCGGCGGCTGCGGCTGCGCGGCGAGGGCATGCCGAACCCGCGCGGCGCGAACGGCGACCTGTACGCCGAACTCCGTGTCATGGTGCCGCCCGCCCTCGGCGACCGGGAGCGCGAACTGTTCGAGGAGCTCGCCGCCACCTCCTCGTTCGACCCCAGGAGGACGCGATGAACGACCGACCCGCGGGAGCGGCAGGCATCGGCCGGGACGGCGTGGGCGCCCGTCCGGTACGGACGGGCGCCGACGTCACCGCCTCGACGGCTGTCCGGTACGCGCTCGTGCCCGCCCCCAGGCTCTCCCTGGACGCCGTGGCCCGTCGCTCGGGCCTCCACCCCGATCTGATCCGCCGGTTCGTCGCCCTCGGCCTGGTCGACGCCGAACGCGACGCCGCGGGGCACCTGGTGTTCGACCCCACGGCGCCGGCAGTCCTCGCCCGCATCCAGCGGCTGCGCTCCGGACTCTGCCTCAACTACGCATCCATCGGCCTGGTGCTCGACCTGCTCGACCGCATCAGCCTGCTCGAAGCCGCCCTGCGCGTCCGCGGCACGAGGAGTGAAACACCACCATGGACATGAACCGTCTCACCCAGAAGTCCCAGGAAGCCCTCCAGGAGGCCCAGACCGCGGCCGTCCGCATGGGACAGACCGAGGTCGACGGGGAACACCTGCTGCTCGCACTTCTCGATCAGGAGGACGGTCTGATCCCGCGGTTGCTGCAAGAGGCCGGCACCGAGCCGAAGGAGCTGCGCGCGGCCGTGCGCGAGGAACTCTCCCGCCGCCCGAAGGTCACCGGCCCCGGCGCGGCACCCGGCCAGGTCTTCGTCACTCAGCGCCTCGCCCGCCTGCTCGATGCCGCCGAACGGGAGGCCAAACGCCTCAAGGACGAGTACGTGTCCGTGGAGCACCTCCTGCTCGCCCTGGCTGAGGAGGGCTCTTCAACCGCCGCCGGGCGGCTGCTCAAGGAGGCCGGCATCACCCGGGACTCGTTCCTGAGCGCGCTCACCCAGGTCCGCGGCAACCAGCGCGTCACCTCGGCCAACCCCGAAGTGGCCTACGAGGCTCTGGAGAAGTACGGCCGCGATCTCGTCGCCGAGGCCAGGGACGGCAGGCTCGACCCGGTCATCGGCCGGGATGCCGAGATCCGCCGCGTCACCCAGATCCTCAGCCGCAAGTCCAAGAACAACCCGGTCCTCATCGGCGACCCCGGCGTCGGCAAGACCGCCATCGTCGAGGGCCTCGCCCAGCGCATCGTCCGCGGCGACGTGCCCGAAGGACTGCGCGACAAGACTGTGTTCGCCCTCGACATGGGCTCCCTGGTCGCCGGCGCCAAGTACCGCGGTGAGTTCGAGGAACGCCTCAAGGCCGTGCTCAGCGAGGTCAAGGCCGCCCAGGGGCGCATCCTGCTCTTCGTCGACGAACTGCACACCGTCGTCGGCGCGGGCGCCGCCGAAGGGGCCATGGACGCGGGCAACATGCTCAAGCCGATGCTCGCCCGCGGCGAACTGCACATGATCGGCGCCACCACCCTCGACGAGTACCGCAAGCGCATCGAGAAGGACGCCGCCCTCGAACGCCGCTTCCAGCAGGTGCTGGTCGACGAGCCGAGCGTGGAGGACACCATCTCCATCCTGCGCGGACTGCGCGAACGCCTGGAGGTCTTCCACGGCGTGAAGATCCAGGACACCGCGCTGGTCTCCGCGGCCACCCTCAGCCACCGCTACATCACCGACCGGTTCCTGCCCGACAAGGCCATCGACCTCGTCGACGAGGCGTGCGCCCGGCTGCGTACCGAGATCGACTCCATGCCCGCCGAACTCGACGAGATCACCCGCCGCGTCACCCGCCTGGAGATCGAGGAGGCGGCCCTGTCCAAGGAGACCGATCCCGCCAGTAAAACCCGCCTGGAGGAACTGCGCAGGGAACTGGCCGACCTGCGCGGCGAGGCCGACGCCAAACGCGCCCAGTGGGAGGCCGAACGGCAGGCGATCCGCCGCGTGCAGGAACTGCGCCAGGAACTGGAGCAGGTCCGCCACGAGGCGGAGGAGGCCGAACGCGCCTACGACCTCAACCGCGCCGCCGAACTCCGCTACGGCCGCCTCCAGGACCTGGAGCGCCGACTCGCCGCAGAGGAGGACCAACTGGCCGCCAAACAAGGGGAAAACCGGCTGCTGCGCGAGGTCGTCACCGAGGAGGAGATCGCCGAGATCGTCGCCGCCTGGACCGGCATCCCGGTCGCCCGCCTCCAGGAGGGCGAACGCGAGAAACTGCTGCGCCTCGACGAGATCCTGCGCGAGCGCGTCATCGGCCAGGACGAGGCCGTCAAGCTCGTCGCCGACGCCATCATCCGCGCCCGCTCCGGCATCCGCGACCCTCGCCGCCCCATCGGCTCGTTCATCTTCCTCGGCCCCACCGGCGTCGGGAAGACCGAGCTGGCCAAGACCCTCGCCCGGGCCCTGTTCGACTCCGAGGAGAACATGGTCCGCCTCGACATGAGTGAGTACCAGGAGCGGCACACCGTCAGCCGGCTCATGGGCGCACCGCCCGGATACGTCGGCTACGAGGAAGGCGGCCAGCTCACCGAGGCCGTACGCCGCAAGCCGTACTCGGTTGTGCTGTTCGACGAGATCGAGAAGGCGCACACCGATGTCTTCAACACCCTGCTGCAGATCCTCGACGACGGCCGCATCACCGATGCTCAGGGCCACACCGTCGACTTCCGCAACACCGTGATCATCATGACGTCCAACATCGGCTCCGAGCACCTCCTCGACGGCGCCACCGCCGAGGGTGAGATCAAGCCGGACGCCCGCGCCCTGGTGATGGGCGAGCTGCGCGGGCACTTCCGCCCGGAGTTCCTCAACCGCGTCGACGACATCGTGCTGTTCAAACCGCTCGGTGAGCGCCAGATCGAGCGGATCGTGGAGCTGCAGTTCGACGAGCTGCGGCAGCGGGTCGCCGAACGCCGCATCACCGTCGAACTCACCGATGCAGCACGCGAGTTGATCGCCCACCAGGGCTACGACCCGGTGTACGGGGCCCGTCCGCTGCGGCGCTACATCTCCCACGAGGTCGAGACACTGGTCGGGCGCGCGCTGCTGCGCGGCGACGTCCAGGACGGCGCGACGGTCCGCGTCGACGCCGAGCACGGAGAGCTGGTGGTCACCTACGACCAGCAGGAGGGGGCCCGGGAAGCGAGGGCGGCGTGAACACCACCCGGACGACGACGGTGACCTGCCCGAAGTGCGGGCGCGGCAACCGGATTCCCGTGGCCGCCGAGGGCCGCCCCCAATGCGGCCACTGCAAGCAGTCCCTGCCCTGGATCGTCGACGCGGGCGACGACGACTTCGCAGAGGTCGCCGACAACGCCGCCCAGCCCGTCGTCGTCGACCTCTGGGCCACCTGGTGCGGCCCCTGCCGCATGGTCAGCCCCGCCCTCGAACAGGTCGCCCGCGACCTCGCCGGACGGATCAAGCTCGTCAAGGTCGACGTCGACAAGAACCCGCGGCTCAGCCGGCGGTTCGAGGTGCAGGCGGTGCCGACCCTGCTCGTCCTGGACCAGGGCGAGACGGTCGCCCGGCAGGCCGGGGCGGCACCCGCGCACGTCCTGCGCTCGTGGGTCGAGCAGGCGATGGCGAGCCGGCAAACCACTGCAGGAGGGTGAACACGATGGACCGGCCACCGCGGAAGCCCTACGAAACCGCAGTACGGAACTGCACGTCCCTCGGGACCGGACTGCCCGGGGTCTTCGCGGCGGGCGACGTCCGCCGCGGCTCCGCGAAGCGGGTCGCCTCCGCGGTCGGCGAGGGAGCGATGGCCGTCCATCACGTCCACGAACACCTCGGCCATACCGCCGTCGGCTCGGCGATCGAGGTGTGAACCATGACCGCCTCCACGGAAACAGGCACCTTCGCCCGGCCAGTCCGCCGCGCCGGGCGAAGAAGGCGGTACTGCCGCGAACCCACGTCCGTCGACGGGGCCGCGCACTTCGGGGCGGCAGCTTCCGACCCTGATCCGCGGCGTCTACTGCGACGGATGGAAGCCGTCCGAGACACCAGTGAAGCTGAGCGGCGAGGAATTCCTCCAGCGCGCCCGGGAGGACTTTCCCTACGCGGTCGACGGCGGCATCGAACGAGTCGTGCACACCGTGCTGGAGGCTCTGGAACGCCACGTCAGCGAAGGCGAGTGGGACCACCTCAGATCCGGTCTGCCGAACTCGCCGGCCTTCGTACTGCCGTAGCCGCTCGGCGGCACCCGAACCGCCGACCAGGAACGAGGGTGCGCCACGGTGCGCAAGAAAAGTCCGAGGCTGCGGAAAAGGCCAAGACCGAGCTGAACTCGGTGCCCCGAACACCAGCTCGCCGACGCGCTCAAGGTCGACATCGACCGGTCGCCGGCGCTCGCGCAGCGGTTCCAGGTCACGGCCGTGCCGACCCTGGTCCTGTTCGACACGGGAGCGGAGGAGACCATCGCGGGCCGCGGCTGAGCAGTCCCATTCACGGAAGGAGAACCCTCATGGCCACGATTCCCGACCCGCACCTGGCAATGGTGCGCCCAGTGACGCCGCGTACCCCGGAGGGCTGCGAGGAGTGCCTCATGGAGCATTCCCCGTGGGTGCACCTGCGGCTCTGCCTCACCTGCGGGCACGTCGGCTGCTGCGACTCCTCGCCCCTCAAGCACGCCAGGCGGCACGCGGGCAGCGCCGGTCACCCCGTCGTGCAGTCCTTCCAGCCGGGAGAGGACTGGCGCTGGTGCTACGTCCACGAGGTCCTGGTCTGATGAACACGGCCGAGCACAAGCATGGTGCGGTCCGCGAGACACCGGACCGGTACGGGGCGTTCCCGCGCCTGACACCGGAGCAGCTCCAGCACCTGACCGCGCACGGTGAGCGCCGCAGGACCGCCGAGGGCGAGGTGCTGTACCAGGAGGGCGAGCCGTTCCGGGAGTTCCTCGCGATCCTCAGCGGGACCGTCGAGATCCTCCACGACCACGGCGGGCCCGACGAGCGCACGGTGGCGGTGCACGGACCCGGCAGGTTCCTGGGTGAACTCGGGCTGCTGGAGGGCCAGGCGGCGTTCGACACCGCCGTGGCGCGCGGGGCGGGCGAGATCCTGGCCGTACCGGTGGAGCGGCAACGCGCCCTGGTCGGCCGCGACCCCGTCCTCGGCGACCTGATCCTCCGCGCTTACCTGGGCCGCAGGTATCTGCTCATCGGCCTCGGCGCCGGCTTCCGGATCCTGGGGTCGTGTTATTCACCGGACACGCTGCGGCTGCGTGAGTTCGCCGCCCGCAACCGGCTGCCCCACCGCTGGGTGGATCTGGAGAAGGACAAGGAGGCGGAGGCGCTGCTGCGTCGGTTCGCCATCCGTCCCGAGGAGACTCCGGTAGTCCTCTGGAAGGGCGAGCGGGTGCTGCGCAATCCGAGCAACGCCGAACTCGCCCGGCTCATCGGGCTGCCCGCCCCCTCGCCGGAGGCCGGGCGGTACGACGTCATGGTGATCGGTGCGGGCCCCGCGGGACTCGCCGCCGCCGTGTACGGTGCCTCCGACGGCCTCACCACGGTCACCGTCGACGCCGTGGCCACCGGAGGCCAGGCCGGTACCTCGTCTCGAATCGAGAACTACCTTGGCTTCCCGTCGGGCATCTCCGGGGGCGAGCTCATCGAACGCGCGGTGCTCCAGGCCCACAAGTTCGGCGCCCGCCTCATGGTGCCGGCCCAGGTCAGCGGGCTCACCCCGCAGGACGACGAGTACGTAGTCACCTTCACAGACGGGTCCCGGGCCCGGGCGGGCTCCGTGGTGCTCGCCTCGGGCGTGTGGTACCGCAGGCTCGAGGTGCCCGGCATCGACCGCCTGGAGGGTATCAGCGTCTACTACGCGGCGACGGTCCACGAGGCCAGTCTCTGCCAGGCGGACCCGGTCGCCGTGGTCGGCGGCGGGAACTCCGCCGGGCAGGCGGCGCTGTTCCTCGCGAACCACGCGTCCAGGGTCCACCTCCTCGTCCGGGGCGGTGACCTCAACGCGGACATGTCACGCTACCTGGTGGACCAGGTGGAACGGCACCCGAAGATCGAGGTACTGCTCCACACCGAAGTCCGGGGCGTCTCCGGGGAGGAGAAGCTGGAGTCGCTGATCGTGGAGGACAACGCAAGCAGTGAGCGCCGTGAGCTGCGGGCCGCGGCGCTGTTCGTGTTCATCGGGGCCCGGCCGCGCACGGAATGGCTCAGGGGCGTGCTGGCCCTGGACGAGAAGGGCTTCGTCCTCACCGGCGCCGACGCCCAGGCGGCGGCCGACGCGACCCGGTGGGCCTCGCTCGGCCGTGGTCCTTTGCTGCTGGAGACCACCCTTCCCGGGGTCTTCGCCGCCGGCGACGTCAGAAGCGGCTCGGTCAAACGGGTGGCCTCGGCGGCCGGTGAGGGTGCCATGGCGATCCGCCTCGTGCACGAGCACCGGGAGCAGACGGGCAACCTGGTTCGCACCGCTGGCCCCGAGGGGCGTCGGCCGGTGGCGGGCCGGTCCGTGTCCTGGCGCTGACCCTCCCCCTGACGGACCCCGGAGGCGGCCCGACCCACCACACGGTCGTCCTCCCAGCCGGCGCCCAGCGCACCGCTGACGGTTCCGCGCGGCCCTCACGGCGTGAGGACGACCTTCTCGCAGCGGTCCTTCTTGTTCTTGAACAGGTCGTAGCCGGTCACTGCCTCGCTCAGGGGCAGCCGGTGGGTGATGACCCTGGTGGGGTCGATCTTGCCCTGCTCGATCAGACCCAGCAGCGGCTTCATGTACTTCTGCACATGGCACTGCCCGGTGCGCAGGGTCAGGGACCTGTTCATCCAGGCACCCGCCGGGAACTTGTCGATCAGCCCGCCGTAGACGCCGATGACCGACACCACGCCGCCGCTCCGGCAGGACAGGATGGCCTGGCGCAGCGCGTGCGGCCGGTCGGTCTCGGAGCGGACCGCCTGCTTGGCCCGGTCGTAGAGGTGGACGTGGGAGGCACCGTGTGTGGCCTCCAGCCCGACCGCGTCGATGCACTTGTCGGGGCCCCGGCCGCCGGTGAGTTTCAGCAGCGCCGACCGTACGTCCACGTCCTCGAAGTCGATGGTGGTGTAGCCCTGGGCGGCGGCCATGTCGAGCCGGTAGTTCTCCTTGTCGATCGCGATGACCTTCTCCGCGCCCAGGACCCGGGCGCTGTCCATGGCGAACTGGCCGACCGGCCCGGCGCCCCAGACGGCGACGACGTCACCTTCCTGGATGTCGCACATCTCGGCGCCCATGTACCCGGTCGGCAGGATGTCGGACAGGAACAGCACCTGCTCGTCGCTGAGGTCCGACTCGATTTTGAGGGCGTTGGCGTCGGCGAGCACCACGCGGGCGTACTCGGCCTGGCCGCCGGCGAAGCCGCCGGTGAGGTGGGAGTAGCCGTAGATGCCGGCGGTGGGGTGGCCGAAGAGCTTCTCCGAGATGCCGGCGTTGGGGTTGCTGTTCTCGCAGCACGAGTACAGCTCCGCGCGGCACGCCCCGCAGGCGCCGCAGGCGATCGGGAAGGGCACGACGACCCGGTCGCCGACGCGCAGTTTGTCATCGCTGATGCCGGGGCCGACCTCGACGACCTCTCCCATGAACTCGTGGCCCAGAATGTCGCCCTTTTCCATGGTGGGGACGTAGCCGTCGACCAGGTGGAGGTCGGAGCCGCAGATCGCCGTCGAGGTGATCTTCACGATGGCGTCGCGGCTGTTCAGGATCGACGGTTCGGGGACGTCCTGCACCTCGACCGAGTTGCGTCCCGTCCAACAGTTCGCCTTCATGCCAGGGCCTCCTTCAGTTCGTCCTCGGTCAGCGGTCGGGCCGGGTGCTGCGGGAACTCCCCGCGGGCCCGCTTGCCGCCGGGTGCGCCTTCGGAGCGGACGACCTCACCGGTCTCCGCGATCTGCTTGAAGCGGCGCAGGTCGTCGTCCAGCTGCTGGTGCGGTTCCTCGCCGAAGTAGCGCGCCGCGGCCTCGCCCAGCGCCCCGCCGGGCAGGTCGTAGCGCAGGGTCACCCGGATCTCCGTGCCCCGGTCGCCGGGGGCAGGCACGAAGCGGACCTCGCCGGAGTTGCCGATGTCGGCACCGTCCACCGACCGCCAGGCGATCAGCTGGCCGGGGACGTCCTGAGTGGTCTCGGCGTCCCATTCGACCGCCTTGCCGAACGGCGCGCCGGCCCGCCAGTGGGTGGTGCGCGGGCCGGTGACGCGCACCTCGTCCAGGTGCGCCATGAAGTCCGGCAGTCGCTCCAGGTCGCTCCAGAGGGCGTAGGCCTCGTCCGGAGGTTGGGTGACGGTGGTGGCCGCGGTCAGTTCCATGGGGGTGCTCCTACGGGTGCGGGTCACGGCCGCGTAGACGTCCGTGGCCGTGATGGCGGTGACCGCGGCGGTCGCGGCAACGGTGCGGCCGAGGCCGCGACCGTTGTGGTTCCTCAGGGCCCGGGCCAGCATCGTCAGATCCATGAGGTCGCCGCCGACGCGGCCCCAGAGCCAGGCGGGATGGGGCCGCCCCAGCAGCCCGGTCGCCGCCGCCAGCTCGCGCACACCGACGGCGGTCGTGGCCGAGCGGTGCCGGGAGGTGTCGTCCACGCCCAGGGCCCGGGCGAAGCCCGCCGGGGCGGCGACCTGGGGCACACCCAGGAGCGCGCTGGCCCAGCCGAGGCCACGTACGAGCGGATCGTGCCGGAGGCGGGAGGTGGAGCGGGTGTCTGTCTTCATGGGTGCTCCCCACGTGCGGTGAGGTGAACGGAAGGCGTCGGGTCACTCGAGCGAGAAGGCGAAGCGCGCATAGCAGACAATTCCGGAGTTTCCGCTTGGCCCGCATTCAATCCTCAACTCCCGTCACCCGAACCGGCGCAGCCGTCCGGTCGCGGCGTGGACGTGACGCGCGCCAGGGGCTTGACGGGTGTTATCACCGGCGAATCCATGGCTTTGACTTCAGGAGCGGGTTCAGACCCGGCCTGTCGAGTACGCGCCCGTCAAGCTGGGCGGGCGGGGGTCCGCCATCCGTCCTACCGGGCCGGACGCGGCCGATCGCCGCTGGTTCAGGTCCGACCGGGGCTCAGGCGACAACTGCCCGTCCAACCCCGGCCGAAGCCAGGGCCGATCGCCGCCCGCCGGCCGGACCGGTCCGGGGGAGCAAGGCGGACGGCGGCCCTCGGGTCCCTCACCGCTTGTGGCCGTTCCCGTGTCCGTCGGGATGCAGGACCACCTTGGTCCAGCCCTCGTCACGGGCGTCGAAGTGCTCGTAGGCGGTGGGGGCCTCGTCCAGGCTGAGCTCGTGGGAGACGACGAAGCTCGGCTTCGCCTTCTCGCCGGCGATCAGGTCCCGCAGCGCCCGGTTGTACTTCTTCACCGGCGCCTGCCCGGTGCCCATGCGCTGGCCCTTGAACCACATCATGCCGAAGTCGATCGGGACCTTGCCCTGCGCCTCCAGTTCCCCCTGGGCCTCCGCGCCGCCGGGGTCCTGGGGCAGAAACACGCCCACCACGCCGATGTCGCCCGTGAACCTGACCGAGTCGATCAGGCCGTTGAGCGTGAGGCTGGCGTCCTCGTGTCCCTCGGGGTCGTGCGCCTGGTAGCCGACGCATTCACAGCCGTTGTCGGCGCCCAGACCGAGGGTGGCCTCCTTGACGACCTCCGCCGGCTTCTGCTCGGCGGTGTTGATCGGGATGGCCCCGATCTCCTCCGCCTTGCGCAGCCGGTCGGGCTGGTGGTCGGCCACCCAGACGCGGCCGGCGCCCTTGAGGAGGGCCGAGTAGGTCGCCATCAGCCCGACGGGACCGGCCCCGAAGACGATCGTCTGGTCGCCCGGTTTGACGCCGGCCATCTCGGTGGCGTGATACCCAGTGGGGAAGATGTCGGCGAGCATCACGTAGTCGGTCTGCCGGTCGGCGGCGTCCTCGCCCAGACGCAGCGCGTTGAAGTCGCCGTAGGGCACGCGCAGCAGCTCCGCCTGGCCGCCCTGGTAGGAGCCCATGTCGGCGAATCCGTAGGCGGCTCCGGCGAGGGCCGGTTCCGGCTGCATGGTCAGGCAGTAGTTGGTCAGACCCCGCTCGCACTGCTTGCAGAAGCCGCAGGCGATGTTGAAGGGCAGGACCACATACTCGCCGACCTGGACCTTGCGGACGGCCGAGCCGACCTCCACGACCTGGCCCATGTTCTCGTGTCCCAGGGTGCGGCCGGACTCGAACGAGGTGCGGCCCTCGTACATGTGCAGGTCCGAACCGCAGATGTTGGTGGCGGTGATCTTGACGATGATGTCGCAGGGGTGTTCGATCTTCGCGTCCGGTACGTCCTTCACCGTGACCGTTCGCGGTCCTTCATATACCGCTGCTTTCATGATGACTTCCCTCGGTGTCGCGGCATGACCGCGGCACGGCGGTGATAGAGACGGCGCAAAGAGCCTGCCTCTCGGAAGTTGGTGCGACGGGGTCCGCGGCTCCGGCACGCCTCTGCGGGCCGTTCACCCGGATCAGGTGGAACGGTGGTGCCGCCGCCGGCCCGCCAGGCGGAGCTTCGGCGGCGTAACGTCCGGGTCCCCGTCGGCCCCCGACGCGAAACGACCACGCACCGATCGATCAGCTGATGAAAACGAACTAGTCACCGTGGTCGTCCTGCAGCACGCGGCGACGTTCCTGTTCGCGCTTGGAGTAGGCGGCTGCCCGGATCGCTTCGTCGCTCTCCAAGCCTGATCCGAGCGCGCCGCCCACCGTGGCGACCGAAGCGACGAACCAGGACAACGTCCAGTACTCCGTAGCGTGCAGCGGGGTCCGTGTCATGGAAGCGAACACTCGGTCGTTGAGGATGAACAGCGCCCACACCAAGTTGATGACCATCAAACCCACGTAGCAGACGAGCACCCCGATACCCACGGTCACGACCGTCGAGGCGTTGTAGAGCCGCGCCCTCAGCCTCGCCTCCCGTGAAACCTCTGTCGAGCGATCCCACAGCTGCGCGTCCACGATCAGCCAGCCGATCATGAGCCCGACCGACCCGACCATGGCGATCACGAGGCGCGGCGTGCTCAGGGCCTCGGCCAGGCTCCAAGTGGTGGAGTTCACGGTGGCGACGGCCCCCGTGGCGAGTGCGGCCGCCAGGGCTTTCGACAGACCCGGCACCAACCGCCACGGCCGGTTGGCGCGGACCATACCGACGAGCATCCTGAGGTAACCGCGCGGCCCGCTGACGACGTACCGCAGATCGGCGGTCTCCTGTTCACCGACCGGGCCCGGATGGATAGGCGCAAGACGACCGGCAAAGGGCCCCAGAAGCGGCTGACTCTGCGGAGGTCCTTCAGCCCCAGTGGCTCGCGGACCCGCCAAGCTGAGCACGGCTTCTTCCACCGCCCGCCGGGCCCTCGTCTGCAGACGCAGGCCCCCCAGCGAAGGGAGGGAGAGCAGCGCCAGGCCGTGTTCGTGACTCAGATCCACAACGAGCTTGCGCCCGTGTGAGTGCAGCGGAAGGTCGGTGAGGGCCACGACGATGTCCCAGTTCTCCGCACCTCCGCGGTCCATCATCCGGCGCATCAAGGTGGGCGGGTCCTCCGTCCCCGAGGTGAAGGGCTCACTGACCACCTCGACCTCGAACCGTCGCCCCTGGCTCGACTTGTCGGAGAGCCGATCAGGAAGTGTCCGGGCCATGCGCTGCGCGATCTCCGTCGGCGCGTCCGGATCCGCCAGGAGAGCCACGACCGTAACGCCCTGCGACGACACCCGCATGACCGGACCCTTCTCGTCGGCTGCCCCCGCGATCGCAAGTGCCCACAGGATGCCCCCGGGGTGGCGTCGGCGCCACGTGACACGCTGGCCCCCGCCGGCAGGTGCAGGCGGTACGGCCAGATCTCCTCGTCCTCCCAGTACAGGGCCTGCTCTCACCACCAAGGTCACGACCGCGTGCGTCACCGCGAACACCCGCTCCGGCACCACCCCGGCCCGCACCACACGCCGCGCCACCGGCCGCCCGTTCGGTGTCCAACCCGGAAGGACGGATCGGTCCGTGCCCACTGCACGTCAGACAACGGCACACCCAAACCAACGACCGGCTGATCCAAACGAAACGGCCCAGCCGCCCAGCTCGAACGTGTTCAGCACACACGAGGTCGAGAAAGCTCGTGCACACGTGAGAACTTGGGAGCACCTTTTCGCAGCCCACGCGCCCCACCGCCGACGTTACCCCAGGTCACGACCCTCACCTGGGGAAACTCCCTGAAGCGGGTGTCGCAGATAGGGCGCTTCGACAGCGCAGGCGACCTCGGCCACGCAGTAGGTGCGGCTCGGCCGCTCCAGGGCACATCCAGGGCACATGAGCCTGGAAAACGGCGTTGACCGGTGAGAACTACGTAGAAAATTTTTCCCAGGTCAACGCACATTCCCCCATAAGACCCCAGGTCAGCGCCCCGCCCCTCCCATTCGCTGCACGAGTGGCAGGACTTCTCGCACCGGCTGCACGAGGCGGGGCACCAGGCGTACTGCCTGGTCTGGCCCTGAGCCGGGGTTCCTTGGTCGTCGGGCGGGGTTTTCGGACCCCCGCCCTCCGCATGTCCGGAAGGGGCCCGCCGGGTGCCGGGGCGCACCGAGGGCACAGCCGAGGGTGCGCGGGTCCGGCGAAGGGGGCGATATGCCCCGGCTTGTGAGGCCGGGTCACGCCGGACGAGCGCCTTGACGCTCCCTCCCGCGTCCAGGAGAGCACGGAGGCGTAGCCTGCTGGCTCGATCATCGCCGCGTGAGCGGCAGTCGGGCCCGGGTGGGAGGAACGTCATGGGTGCTGCTCCGGCGTTGGAGGAGCTGCGGGGGGTCTGCCAGCCGCAGGCCAAGCTGGCGAGCCGCAACGGCGAACACTGGGCGGGCCGCCTCTACATGCGCAAGATGTCCCTGCGCGCGACCCGCCAGCTGGTGCGCACCCCGGTCACCCCGGACCAGCTGACCTGGACCATGGTCGTGTGCGGGGTCGCCGCCGGCGCCGCGCTGATGATCCCCGGCCTGACCGGTGCGGTCCTCGCCGTGGTCCTCATGCAACTGTTCCTGCTCTTCGACTGCGTGGACGGCGAGGTCGCCCGCTGGAAGGGCCAGAACAGCGCGACCGGCATCTACGTCGACCGGCTCGGCGCGTATCTCGCCGACGCGGCACTGCTGGCGGGTGCCGGCTACCGGGCCGCCGAGTCCGGCTTCGGCGGCTGGCTGTCGGTGGGCATCGCCACCGCCCTCGGGGTCGTCCTGCTCAAGGCCTCCACCGACCTGGTGGACGTCGCCCGCGCCCGGCGCGGACTGGCCGTCGCCGACGACGAGTCGACCCGCCCGCGCTCACAGGGCGTGGCCACCGTGCGCCGCGTCGCCGCCGCCTTCAAGATCCACCGGGTGACCAACGGCATCGAGGCCTCCCTGGTCCTGCTGGTCGCGGCGGTCGCCGACGCGGTGACCGGCGGCATCGAGCCGACCCGCTGGGCGCTGGGCGCGCTGGCCGTGATCACCTGGCTGATGGTCCCGGCCCACCTGCTGTCGATCCTGTCCTCGTCGCGCCTGCGCTGACGTACTCCGGGACGTACTCGGGCTCGTCGGGGCCCGGGCCGTCCGGGGAGGGCGGGGCTCAGGCAGGGCCCCGCTCCCGGGCGGCACTCGTGACGACGTCCCGCAGCCGCTCCACGTACAGCCGCAGGTTCTTGTGCGCCATCTCGGTGTCCGGGTAGCGGCTCGCGAACCACAGGCCCTCCCGGAGCCGGGTGACCCACGCGCACACCTGGTCGCCGTACGACACCCTGAGCAGCCCGTACGCGTTCAGGTCGGTCCAGCGGTCGGAACCGGGGATGTCGCGGGAGTCCGCGTACGAGACGATCGAGTACAGGTCGGGGGACGTGGGGCGGAAGTCCGTGCCGAGCAGGCGCAGCACCCGGTCGATGGGCATGCGGGACAGCCGCCGGTTGGCGTGCAGCGCCTCGCGCACGGTGCGCAGCGCGCTCGGGAAGTCGGTGGCCCGCTCCACGGGGATCTCGATCGGCGCGCCACCGACGTACCAGCCCACGGACCGCGACCACCGGGACCTGGTCCGGGTGTGGAACGGCACGACCGTGCGGTAGACGGGCTCCCCACCGATCTCGTGGACGATGAGCGCGGTGGCGGCCAGGACGCCGACCAGGCTGCCGCCCTGGGGACGGCAGTACGCCTCGAACCCGGCGGCGTCGGCCGCGCCCACGAGCGGCTCCCGCATGAGCTTCTGCTCGGGCAGCCCGCCCCCGGGCGTCAGACCCAGGTCGACGGGGAAGGAGGGCAGCCGCCCGTCGCACCGCTGGATGAACTCCCGCCAGCGGCCGACGATGTCGTGGGTGCCGTCGATCCGGTCCGCCTCCGCCCGCTCGGCCTCGCAGAAGTCGACGTAGCTGCCGACCGGGGGGTGCTCCACGGCCCGGCCCGTGAGGCCGGCCGCGTACAACTCGTGGACCTCGGCGGGGATGCGGTAGATGGAGTAGGCGTCGACGTTGCTGTGGTCGAAGGCCATGTACACGCTGGTGCCGTCGTCGCGGACGACCGCCGTGTAGATGAGGTTGGGCCAGCGCAGCGCGTCCGCCGTCGCGTCGAAGCGGTCCTGGAGGTGGCGGGCCAGTTCCGTCGCGTCGGGGAAGTCGCCGACGTCCTCGCGGCGCAGCGACACCGCCTCCGCGTCGAGCGTGAACCGGCGCAGCGGGGCGCCCGCGTCACCGGTCCAGCGGAAGCCGCTGCGCAACGTCTCGTGCCGCAGCGTCCAGCCGCGCAGGGCCTCCTGCAGCACGTCGAGGTCGACCGGACCCGGGATGTCGAAGGCCGCGCCGATCCAGGTCGGCACGAACAGGCCGTCGTCACGGACGGACCGGGCCGTCCTGATGTGGGACTCCTGGATGTACGCCGGTGGGCGGGCGTCCTCCGGCAGCACGGCGGCGATGTCCAGGGTCCTTGGACCGAGTGTCCACTCGACGAGCCGTCCCGGCCGGATTCCGCACCGGTGGATGTCGGTCATTCGCACGGGGGCGTCTCCGTTCGCAGATGGGACAGACCCGATCAGGGGAATGCCGTTTCCACGAGCTGATACGCGGCGTGTCGACGCTTTTCGGCGAAACGGATGGTTTCCCGAACGACGGTGCTAGGAGCGCCCGATGCCGTCGGCCAGGCCCTGGCCGTCCGTGCCCTAGCCGTCCGTGCCCTTGCCCTTGTCGCCGTCCCTGTCGCCCCGGCTGTCGTCCGGGTCCCGGTCCTTCTCCTCGTTCAGCGACTTGAGGAACTCGGGGTTGTCGTCCGGGGCGACCCACTGCTGTCGGCCGCCGCCCCGGCTCCAGGCGGAACCGGCCTGGCCGCCCGCGCCCATCGGATGCCGCTTCTTGCCGGCGATGATCCAGGAGATGGAGCCGACGAGCGGGAACAGCAGCACGAGGATCGCCCACAGCGGTTTGGGCATGTGACGAATGTCCTCGTCCTTCGTGCTGATGCAGTCGATGAACGCGTAGACGCTCAACGCGAGGGGGACGAGGAACATCAGCACCCGGAGCATGGGCCTCTCCAGAGAAGGGGTCGTCGGGGACGTCGGCACAGCCCCCAGGTACAGGCCCAGGGTAACCGTTCGGGGATACTTGACCCCATGGCTTACGACGATCTTCGCTCCCTGCTCAGGGCCCTGGAGCGCGAGGGCGACCTCAAGCGCGTCAAGGCAGAGGTCGACCCGCATCTCGAGGTCGGTGAGATCGTCGACCGGGTGCAGAAGGCCGGCGGTCCCGCACTGCTCTTCGAGAACGTGCGCGGCTCGAGCATGCCCCTCGCCATGAACGTGTACGGCACCGACCGCCGGCTGCTGAAGGCGCTCGGACTGAAGTCGTACGGCGAGATCAGCGAGAAGATCGGCGGTCTGCTCAAGCCCGAGCTGCCCCAGGGCTTCATCGGTGTGCGGGAGGCGTTCGGCAAGCTCGGCGCGATGACCCACGTACCGCCGAAGAAGGTGAAGGACGCCCCGGTGCACGAGGTCGTCCTGCACGGCGACGACGTGGACCTCGACCGGCTCCCCGCGCTGTTCACCTGGCCCAAGGACGGCGGCTCCTTCTTCAACCTGGGCCTCACCCACACCAAGGACCCCGAGACGGGCGTCCGCAACCTCGGTCTTTACCGGCTCCAGCGCCACGACAAGCGCACCATCGGCATGCACTGGCAGATCCACAAGGACAGCCGCAACCACTACCAGGTGGCGGCCCGACGCGGTGAGCGGCTCCCGGTCGCCATCGCCTTCGGCTGCCCGCCCGCCGTGACGTACGCCTCCACGGCGCCGCTCCCCGGCGACATCGACGAGTACCTGTTCGCCGGGTTCGTGCAGGGCAGGCGGATCGAGATGGTCGACTGCAAGACGGTCCCGCTCCAGGTCCCGGCACAGGCCGAGGTCGTCATCGAGGGCTGGCTGGAGCCGGGGGAGATGCTCCCCGAGGGCCCGTTCGGCGACCACACCGGCTTCTACACGCCGCAGGAACCGTTCCCCGCCCTGAAGATCGACTGCGTCACGATGCGCAAGCGCCCGCTGCTCCAGTCGATCGTGGTCGGCCGGCCGCCGACGGAGGACGGCCCGCTGGGCCGCGCCACCGAGCGCTTCTTCCTCCCCCTCCTCAAGATCATCATCCCGGACATCGTGGACTACCACCTCCCCGAGGCCGGCGGCTTCCACAACTGCGCGATCCTCTCGATCGACAAGAAGTACCCCAAGCACGCCCAGAAGGTGATGCACGCGGTCTGGGGCGCCCACATGATGTCGCTGACCAAGCTGATCGTGGTCGTCGACTCCGACTGCGACGTGCACGACCTGCACGAGGTCGCCTGGCGCGCGCTCGGCAACACCGACTACGCCCGCGACCTCAGCGTGGTCGAGGGCCCCGTGGACCATCTCGACCACGCCTCCTACCAGCAGTTCTGGGGCGGCAAGGCGGGCATCGACGCGACGAAGAAGTGGCCCGAGGAGGGGTACACGCGCGACGGCGGCTGGCCCGACATGGTCGAGTCCGACCCGGCCACGGCGGCGCTGGTCGACCGCCGCTGGAAGGAGTACGGACTGTGACGTCGGCCTCCGCCGCGCTCCCGCGACAGCCGGGGCGCACCAGGGCGTTCCTGCGCCTGGTGATGATCGAGCACTCGGTCTTCGCCCTCCCCTTCGCCTACATCGCGGCCCTCACCGCGATGTACGAGTGGGACGGGAACATCCATTGGGGCCGACTGCTCCTGGTCACGATCGCCATGGTCGGCCTGCGCACCTTCGCGATGGCCGCCAACCGGATCATCGACCGCGAGATCGACGCCCGTAACCCGCGCACCGCGCACCGCGAGCTGGTCACCGGCGCGGTGTCGGTGAGGCACGCGTGGACCGGCGCGCTGATCGCCCTCGTGGTGTTCCTGGTCGCGGCGGCCCTGCTCAACCCGCTCTGCCTGGCCCTCGCGCCGATCGCGGTGATCCCGATGGTGGTCTATCCGTACGGCAAGCGGTTCACCAACTTCCCGCAGGCCATACTGGGCCTCGCCCAGGCCATGGGGCCGGTCGGCGGCTGGCTGGCGATCACCGGCGCCTGGTCCTGGGAGGCGGTCGTCCTCGGCCTCGCGGTCGGCATCTGGATCGGCGGCTTCGACCTGATCTACGCCTGCCAGGACGTCGACACCGACCGCGAGGTCGGCGTGAAGTCGGTCCCGGCCCGCTTCGGCATCCCGGCCGCCATCTGGGGCGCCCGCGCCTGCCACGCCGTGACGACGGCCCTGTTCGTCTGGTACGCGGTCCTCACCGACGCCGGAGCCTTCTTCTGGCTCGGCCTCCTGATCGTCGCGGGCGCCTTCGTCTACGAACACACCATCGTCCGCCCGACCGACCTGACCCGCCTGAACCGGGCGTTCTTCTCGACGAACGGCTTCATCGGCATCAGCCTCTTCGTCTGCGCACTGATCGACCTCCTGGTGCGGGGACTCACCTTGTAGCCCTTTCAGGTGGTCGTGCTCGATTTTTGACTGCGGGAGAACGAGCGGGGCGTAGGGTCTCCTTGTGCTCCCCGCTCCGGGGATGTTCCGAGCGCCATGCCCATGAACCCGTTCACGCTCACCTGCTCCCCGCGCATGCGGGGACGACCGTCCGGAGCCGTCGGCCCGGGCAGGGCGCGCACACCGGGCCCCGGCCTCACACGGTGAGCGCGTCCCGGCGTTCGGGTCTGCGGCGGAACAGGAAGGCCGCGGCCACGCCGGCCAGCAGGCCGATGAGGTGGCCCTGCCAGCTGACGCCGGTCTGGCCGGGGGCGATGCCCGCGAGGATCGAGCCGCCCCAGACCGCGCCGACCAGCACCCCGACGACGACGCCCATCGGCCGGCGCTCCACGAAGCCACTGCACAGCAGGAAGCCGAAGAGGCCGAAGATCAGGCCGGAGGCGCCCGCCGTGTTGGTGTGCGCCGGGGCTATGAGCCACACACCCAGCCCGTCGGCGACGATGACCAGCGCGCACACGGCGGCGAACCGGCGCAGGCCGCCGAGGGCGGCGAGGAAGCCGAGCACCAGCAGCGGCACGCTGTTCGCCGCGACATGGGCGAAGCCGAAGTGGATGAAGGCGGAGGGGACGACGTCGGCCAGCTCCGAGGTCGTGCGCGGTACGACGCCGAAGTCGTCCAGGGCGTGGCCGGAGACCGTGTCGGCCACTTCCAGCAGCCACAGCAGCGCCACCCAGGCCACCATCACCACGGCCGCCGTCTTCGCCCGCTCGCGTCCCGACCACGGTGAACCGGTGTTGGACATGGCGCCCCCTCCGTCTGAATCGTCCGCCTGGGGAACGGACCGGCCCCCTTGCCCGGTTCCCACCCCACCATGCCGGATAGGCTCGGTGCCGTGAACCATCTCAAGCCAGGAGAGACGACCCGGACGCCTTGGATCCTGGGGGTGTCCGGCGCTTCCGGCACGCCGTATGCGGCTGCCGTGCTCCGTGCGCTCCTCCAGGCGGGAGAGAGCGTCGACCTCGTCGTCAGCCGTGCCTCGCGGCTCACCCTGCTGGACGAGACCGGCATCTCCTTCAGGGACGCCCACTGGCGCGACGACCTGCGGGAATGGCTGTCCCGGGGGGCGGACGGCAAGCCCGGCACCTTTGCCGTGGACCTCGACGGCGTACGGCACTGGGCCGCCGGTGACCTCGCGGCGGGCCCCTCCTCCGGCTCGTATCCGAGCAAGGGCATGCTGATCGTGCCCGCCTCCACGGCCTGTGTGGCCGGGGTGGCGCTCGGGCTGTCCAAGGACCTGTTGCAGCGGTCGGCGAGCGTGACCCTGAAGGAGGGGCGCAAGCTGGTCGTGGCCGTCCGGGAGACCCCGCTGAACGGCCAGACCCTGCGGCACCTGGTCACCCTCGACGACGCGGGCGCGGCCGTGGTGCCCGCCTCGCCGGGCTTCTACGCGGGCGCGACGCACATCCAGGACCTGGTGGACTTCGTCGCCGGACGCGTGCTCGACGCGGCGGGCGTCGAGCACCGGCTCTACCGCCGGTGGAAGGGCGAACTCGGCGGCGGGTCCACCCGCACCGAGTGAGCCCGAGGAGGCCGGGGCCCCAGAGCCCTTCGAGTCCGTGGAGCCCGTCGCGGCACCAGCATCCGCAGCAACACCAAGAGCACCAGCAGTAGCACCAGCAGCACCACCACCCGAACCACCTCTCAGCAAACTCCAGACTCTTCAGCGGAAGGCTTCGATCGCATGGACGCGGTGGACAGGCAGCTCATCCAGGCCCTGAGAGAGAACGGCCGGGCCTCCTACGCCGAGCTGGGGCGCCTCGTCGGACTGTCGGGCCCCAGCGTCACCGACCGCATCAACCGGCTGGAGGCGGCCGGCGTCATCACCGGTTACCGCGCCACCGTGGACGCCGCCTCGCTCGGTCTCGGGGTGACGGCCCTGATCGGCATCTCGCTCTCCGACGCCGCCGACCACGAGGACGTGGCGCAGCGGCTGAAGGACCTGAGGGAGATCGAGGACTGCTGGTTCATCGCCGGCGAGGACTCCTACATGCTCAAGGTGCGGGCGGCCGACGTGGACGGGCTGGAGCGGACCATCCGCCGGCTGTCCGGCACCAAGGGCGTCTCCCGGACCCGTACCACCATCGTGCTCTCCACGAAGTGGGAGAACCGCGTCGGTGAGCTGCCCGAAGAGGTTCGGTAGCCGGGGCGTTACGGTTGGCGGAGTCTGTCTCAGGGAAACCCAGGAAAGGGGTATCGGCATGGACGTCGGGCTCAAGCGCGAGCTGGAGGAGAAGGTCCGCTCCGGTGAGCGGCTGTCCCGCGAGGACGGCATCGCGCTGTACGAGTCGGACGACCTGGCCTGGCTGGGCGGGCTGGCGCACGAGGTGCGGACGCGGAAGAACGGCGACGTCGTCCACTTCAACGTCAACCGCCACCTCAACATGACCAACGTGTGCACCGCCTCCTGCGCGTACTGCTCCTTCCAGCGCAAGCCGGGGGAGAAGGACGCGTACACGATGCGCATCGAGGAGGCGGTGAAGCTCGCGAAGGAGATGGAGGCGGAGAACCTCACCGAGCTGCACATCGTCAACGGGCTCCACCCGAACCTGCCGTGGCGCTACTACCCGCGTTCCCTGCGCGAGTTGAAGGCCGCCCTGCCGGACGTGTCCCTGAAGGCGTTCACCGCCACCGAGATCCACCACTTCGAGACCATCTCCGGGCTGTCCGCCTCCGAGATCCTCGACGAACTGATCGACGCCGGGCTCGAGTCCCTCACCGGCGGCGGCGCGGAGATCTTCGACTGGGAGGTCCGCCGGCACATCGTCGACCACCGCACCCACTGGGAGGACTGGTCGCGGATCCACCGGCTGGCGCACGAGAAGGGGCTGAAGACGCCCTGCACCATGCTCTACGGCCACATCGAGGAGCCCCGCCACCGCGTCGACCACGTGCTGCGGCTGCGCGAACTCCAGGACGAGACCGGCGGTTTCCAGGTCTTCATCCCGCTGCGCTACCAGCACGACTTCGTGGACATGAAGGACGGCAAGATCCGCAACCGCCTCCAGGCCAGGACGCAGATGGCGACCGGCGCCGAGGCGCTGAAGACGTTCGCCGTCTCCCGTCTCCTCTTCGACAACGTCCCGCACGTCAAGGTCTTCTGGGTGATGCACGGCGTCAACACCGCCCAACTCGCCCTCCAGTACGGCGCGGACGACATGGACGGCTCCGTCGTCGAGTACAAGATCACCCATGACGCGGACGACTTCGGCACGCCGGACAAGCTCACCCGCGAGGACCTGCTGGACCTGATCCGTGACGCCGGCTTCCGTCCGGTGGAGCGCAACACGCGGTACGAGATCATCCGCGAGTACGACCCCGCCGACCCCGCCCGCCGCGAGTCGCCGCAGCCGATGCGGGTCTGAGGGAGAATCCCTGCCGTGCCTCTCGTCTTCACCCTGGATCCGCCGGTCACTCCGGAACTCCGGGACGGCATCCTGGAGTTGTGGGTCGACGTCACCGACGCGGGCGGTGCCGTCGGCTTCGTGCCGCCGGTGACGCGGGACGATGTCCGCCCGGAGCTGGTGCGGCAGTTCGTGGCGATGGCCGAGGAGCGGTCCCGGCTGCTCGTCGGGTACGACGAGGAGGGGCGGGTGGCCGCGACGGCGTTCCTCACCCTCAACACCCACCGGCTGATGACCCACTGGCTCTGGCTGTACACGGTGATGGTCCACCCCCGCCACCAGGGCAAGGGGTACGGCCGTGACCTGCTCGCCGCCGCGGAACGGGCCGCCCGCACCCTCCCCGGCATCGAGGGGATACGGCTCACCTGCCGCGGCGGGCTCGGCCTGGAGCGCTTCTACGGCTCCTGCGGCTACAAGGAGGTCGGTCGGATCCCCGGCGCGATCCGGGTGGCCCCGGGCGACGAGCGGGACGACGTCGTCATGCTGCTGCCGCTGGCCTGACCCCCCGCCCGGGGGTTCCGGGGGCGGGCGTGCTTCACTGGAGGATGTCCCATTGGGACACGTTCTGACCCTTCGTCCGGGAGAGTGGATGAGATGCTCCGCTACACGTTGATGCGCTTCGGGATCTTCGTGGGCTGCCTCCTGGTCGTCTGGGGCCTCGTCTACACCGGCCTCGCCCCGCGCGGCCTCGGCGACTCCAACGGCCTGTGGATCATCCTGCTCGCCCTGGTGTTCTCGGCCCCGATCAGCCTCGTCGTGCTGCGCAAGGAACGGGACCGGGCCTCGGAGCGGATCGTGCGGCGGGTCGAGCGGGTGAAGGCCAACCTGGAGGCCAACCGCAACCAGGAGGACGTGGCCGACGACGCCGCCCGGACGCAGACCCAGGCTCAGAGCCAGGCCCAGGCTCAGAGCCAGGCCCAGGCTCAGACCCAGCAGGGGCAGGCGCAGGCCTCGTAGGCGGTGTGAGTTCCCCCACCCGTGCGCCGCTCCACCCCTCGTCGTCCGACACCCCGGTTTCCGTAAAACCCATGGAAACCGGGGTGCTTTGTGTTGTGCGGGTGCTTTTCGATCTCCGCCTCTCAAAGCAAGGCTATGGGAGTCTCAAAGGGCAGGTGTTAAGGTCGTGGGGTGAAGTCAGCAGCCGTGTTCCCCGCACCCCGTAGGGCTCCCCTCGTGGCACGCCTGCACGTGGACCTCTGCCGGGTCACCACCGCGAACTGTCGCCCCTGACGTTCCCGACGCCCTGACGTCCTGACGCCCGCGGAGGCCCGGCCCTCCCGCGTGCGGCGCTTCCCACGTCCTCGGCGTCCCGCTCTGCCCTGGCGCTACGTCCCGTCCTCACGCATTCCCCCCTCCCCGCAACGGAGCATGTCCGTGTCCACGAACACGAAGTCCTTCAAGCTGCCCGTGAGGGCCCCCTTCTGGGCCCAGATACTCGCCGGCCTCGTCCTGGGCGTCCTGCTCGGCTGGCTCGGCCGCAGCCAGGACGTCACCTGGCTGGTCACGGCCCTGGAGAAGACCGGCGGCATCTTCATCGGTCTGCTCAAGCTGGCCGTGGCGCCGCTCGTCTTCTTCGCGATCCTGGTCTCCATCACCAACCTGCGGAAGGTCAACAACGCGGCCCGGCTGGCCTCGCGCACCCTCCTCTGGTTCCTGGTCACCTCGCTGATCGCGGTGACCATCGGCCTCGTGATCGGCCTGGTCACCAACCCCGGCGCGGGCACCGGACTCACCCCCGCGGACGGTGGGAAGCCCGAGAAGACCGGCTCCTGGCTCGACTTCCTGACCGGCATCGTGCCGACCGACGTGATCACACCGTTCACCGAGCTGAACGTCCTGCAGATCGTCTTCCTGGCCGCCGTCGCGGGTATCGCCGCCCTCCAGCTCGGCGAGAAGGCCCAGCCGGTCCTCACCCTGAGCGAGTCCGTCCTCGAACTCCTCCAGAAGGCCCTGTGGTGGGTCATCCGCCTCGCCCCGCTCGGCACCCTCGGCCTCATCGGAAACGCCATCGCGACCTACGGCTGGGACCTGATCGGCCAGTACGCGACCTTCACCGCCGACGTCTACATCGGCTGCCTGATCGTCCTGTTCGGCGTCTACCCGGCGCTGCTCGCGGGCGTCGCCAAGGTCAACCCGGTCCAGTTCTTCAAGGGCGCCTGGCCCGCGATCCAGCTGGCCTTCGTCTCCCGCTCCTCCGTCGGCACCATGCCGCTCACCCAGAAGGTCACCGAGCGCCTCGGCGTGCCGAAGGAGTATGCGAGTTTTGCCGTCCCGTTCGGGGCGACCACGAAGATGGACGGCTGCGCCGCGGTCTACCCCGCTCTCGCCGCGATCTTCGTCGCCCAGATCTTCGACGTCCCGCTGGGCGTCGGCGACTACCTGCTGATCGCCTTCGTCTCGGTGGTCGGCTCCGCCGCCACGGCCGGCCTCACCGGCGCGACGGTCATGCTGACCCTCACCCTCTCCACGCTCGGCCTGCCCCTGGAGGGCGTCGGCCTGCTCCTCGCCATCGACCCCGTCCTGGACATGATCCGCACCGCGACGAATGTCGCCGGGCAGGCTCTGGTGCCGGTCGTCGTCTCCGCGCGCGAGGGCCTGCTCGACCGCGACGCCTACGACTCGGTCCACTCCTCGCCCGTCGACACCACCCCGGCCGACGGTTCCCGGCGGGTGCCGGTCGCAGCGGCCTGACCGGCACCGGACGCCCCGCACGGCGGGCGCGTCGCGACGCGCCCGGGGCGTCCGTCGCCTCCGTGGTGTCCTCCCGGCGGGACCAGGAGGACACCACGGGCCCGTAGGCTGGCCCGTATGGGTGCCGTGAAGAGCAAGCGGATGCCGCGGGCGGTCCGCGAACAGCAGATGCTGGACGCCGCCGTGCGGACCTTCGGCCGACGCGGGTACACGGCCGCGTCGATGGACGAGATCGCCGAACTGGCGGGTGTGTCCAAGCCGTTGGTCTACCTGTATCTGAACTCCAAGGAAGAGCTGTTCACCGCGTGCATCCGCCGTGAGGCGACGGCGCTCGTCGAGGCGGTGCGCGCGGGCGCGGGTCCCGGGCTGCCCGCGGACCGCCAACTCTGGTCGGGCCTGACGGCGTTCTTCACCCACACCGCGCGGCACCCGGACGCCTGGGCCGTGCTGCACCTCCAGGCCCGCACGCACGGCGAGGTCTTCGCCGCCGAGGTCGCCACGATGCGCGCGGAGGTCGTGGCCTTCGTGACCGAGCTGATCCTCGCCGCCGCCCGCGAAGCATCCCCCCAAGCTCTCGGCTGCTCCCCCAAGTTCTCGACTTCTCCCCCAAGTTCTCGACTTCGCTCGAACAGAGGGGACCCCCATGAACAGGGGGGACCCCCACGAGCAGGGGGGACCCCCATGGACCCCGACCTTCCCGAGGGCGAGGTCTCCGGGCTCGCGGAGGCCCTGGTCGGCGCCGCCGAGGCGCTCGCCGACTGGGCCAACGCCACCCCCGGCGTCACGGCCCGGCAGGCGTCGGCCACCCTGATGAACTTCTCCTGGGAAGGGCTGGGCGACCTGATGGCGGGCCGCCGCTGGTCACCGCCCGACGGCGCGGACGGCGCGGAGGGCGGGGACGGCGCGGAGGACAGTGCCGCCGACGCCGGTCCGGTCGCTCACGCCGGGCGGACCTCTCCGGTCAGGTGAAGGCGGCCGCCAGGGCCGCGTAGTTCGAAGCGCCCGTCCTGAGCCCCGTACGTCACCGCGCCCGGCAGCAGGACCGGCGCCTTGAACTCGGCGTGCACCACCACCGCCTCCGGGAGGCCGTGCGCGGCGAGGCAGCGGGCGACCGTCCACATGCCGTGCGCGACCGCGCGGGGGAAGCCGAAGAGGCGTGCGGTGAGCGGGTGCAGATGGATCGGGTTGCGGTCGCCGGACGCGGCACCGTATCGCCGTCCCGCGTCCCCGGGCAGGTGCCACGCCTCGACGACGGGCAGCGGCCGCCGCGCACCCGGTTCCTCCTCCCGGTGCGGGGCGGGCCGCCCCGACGTCCGGTGCCGGGCCAGATACGTGCTCCGCGACTCCCATACGAGGGCGCCGCCCGAGGTCCGTACCTCGGTGACCAGCGCGGCCTCCGTGCCGCGCCGGTGCGGTGCCAACCCCTCGACGTGCACGCTCAGTTCGTGCGCCCCGGTGACGGGCACGGTCCGGTGCCGGGTGATCCGTACCGAGGTGTGGACGAGTCCCGGCAGCGGCAGCGGGAAGTCCCGGCCGCTCATCAGCCGCACGGCCGCCGGAAAGCCCAGCACATGCGGATACGTCAGCGGCAGCGCGTCCTCCCCGGTCGGGAAGCCGCAGATCCGTTTGTACGCCGCCAACCGCGCCGGATCCACCCGCGGTTCGGGCAGTACCAGCCGGGTGCGGGGGAACGCGGCGTCGGGGTGGGGCCGTTTGAAGAGCGACAGCACGGCGCCGCGCGCCAGAAGCGGCGCGAGGGCGGGGGAGCGGGTGAGGCTCGGGTGGCGGTCGGCCATGTGCGACTCCCGGCGGGGTGTGAAGGCTCACTCGCTACGGACACTTCGCTTGCTCTGGAGTGAGGTTACCGGAGGTAATGATGCGCCGCGGGGAGGGGACGGCGGTGCTTCCGGAGCGAAACGCGGGTTTCCGTCGGGTGACCCCCGACGTCGCACATCCCCGGTCCCGGATCGCCCCCGAACCCGCACGAACCCGCCACAGGCGGGCCGTACGATCCCCTGTCCGAACCGGTGGTGACTCCCGTTCCCGGAAAGCGCGTCGGCGGCGCCGGTGAGCGCCGGAGTGCCGGTGAGCGCCTCGGTGTGCGAGGCACGTACGTCATCGCAGCAAGCAGTTCCGCTGCACGCCCGAGGAGTCGCCCGTGTCCGCTGTTCCTTCCTCCGCCGTTCCCCTCTCTTCTGCCGCACCCTCTGCCGCATCCTCCGCCGCCACCGGTGCCGCCCACGGCGCCCCCGTCCTGGTCGAGCCGGAGACGCGGCGGCTGGACGGGGTCGTACGGGAGGCGGCGGTACCGCCGTTCGCGAAACCGGTACGGCACGGATCGCTCGCCGACCTGCCCTTCGACAACGCGCACGCGGTCCCGGACGCGGTGGTCCTGAGCCGCCGCACCGGACGGACCAAGGGCGCAGGGGAGGGCAGTTGGACGGACGTGACGGCCGCCGAGTTCGCCGGCCAGGTCATGGCCGTGGCCAAGGGCCTCATCGCCGAGGGCCTGGTCCCGGGCGACCGGATCGCCGTCATGGCCCGCACGATCTACGAGTGGACGGTCCTCGACTTCGCCGCATGGGCGGCCGGACTGGTCACCGTTCCCGTCTACCCCACCTCCTCCGTCTTCCAGACCCGCTGGATCCTGCACGACTCGGGCGCCGTCGCCCTGATCACGGAAACGGCCGCCCAGGCCGCCGCCATCGGCCCCGAACTGGAGCACCTCCCCGACCTTCGGCATCTGTGGGTCGTGGAGAAGGGCCACGTCGAACGGCTCGCGGAGGCCGGTCCGCACCTTTCGGACCAGGAGGTGGAGGTACGCCGGGGAGTCCTCGGCCCGGACAGCCTCGCCACCCTGATCTACACCTCCGGCACCACCGGCCGGCCCAAGGGCTGCGCCCTCACCCACGGCAACTTCTTCGCCGAGGTGGACAACGCCATCGAACTGCTCTACCCGGTCTTCAAGGCCCGGACCAGTGAAGAGGTCTCCGTCCTCCTCTTCCTCCCCATGTCCCACGTCTTCGGCCGCATGGTCGCCGTCGCCTGCGTCCGGGCCCGGGTGCGGCTGGGCCACGCGCAGAGCCTGCAGACCGAGGAACTGCTCGAGGACCTGGCGAGCTTCCGGCCCACCTGCCTGCTGGCCATCCCGTACATGCTGGAGAAGATCTTCAACACCGCCCGCGCCAGGGCGGAGGCGGGCAGGAGAGTCCCCGCCTTCGACCGCGCGGTCTCGGTGGCACGCCGCTACGGAGAGGCGGTCGACGCCCACCACACCGGTGCGGGCCAGGGCCCGAGCGGCTCACTGAAGATCGCCCGCGCCTTCTACGACCCGCTGGTCTACCGCCGTATCCGCAACGCCATGGGCGGCAGGGTCCGCTACGCCATCTGCGGCGGCTCCCCGCTGGGCCGCCGCCTGGCCGCGTTCTACGCCGGCGCCGGCATCGAGATCTTCGAGGGCTACGGGCTCACCGAGACCACGGGCGCGTCCACGATCATGCCGCCGCTCCAGCCCCGCCTCGGCACGGTGGGCTGGCCGCTGCCCGGCACCCGGATCCGTATCGCGGCGGACGGCGAGATCCTCGTCGCGGGCGAGCACGTACTGCGCGGCTACTGGGACCCCCAGGCCGGCGGAGTCGTCCCCGCGGCCCCCGACGGCTGGCTCGCGACGGGCGACCTCGGCCGGCTGGACGACGAGGGCTACCTGATCATCACCGGCCGCAAGAAGGAGATGCTGATCACGGCGGGCGGCAAGAGCGTCGCCCCGGCACCGTTGGAGAACTGGCTCCGCTCCCACCCCCTGATCTCCCAGTGCCTGGTCCTGGGCGACGGCCGCCCCTACGTCTCCGCGCTGATCACCCTGGACCTCGACGGCATCACCCACTGGTGCCGGATGAACGGCAGGCACCCGGTCCCGGTCGAGCTCCTGGTGGACGACGAGGAACTGCGCGCGGTCCTGCAACGCGCGATCGACGAAGCCAACAGGATGCTCTCCCGCCCCGAATCCATCCGCCGCTTCGCCGTCCTTCCCCACGACTTCACGGAGGACAGGGGCCATCTGACCCCGTCCATGAAACTGCGGCGCGACGCGATCCTCCGCGACTTCGCGGAGGAGGTGGAGGGGTTGTACAGGGGGTAGCGGGAAGGGAGGGAGGAAGGGGGAGGCGGCTCACGAGCCGTCGGCGGGCGGTGTGCGGGCGATCAGGAAGGCATGGGGGGTCGACTCGCCCTTGGCCTCGTCCGCCGCGCGTTCGGAACGCAGGACGAGGGTGAACCCGGCCGCCTCCAGGAGGTCCGCCATCCGGTCCGGGCGGCGGCGCAGGAAGTCCAGGGTGACCGGGTGGCCGAACGGACGCTCGAGGCGTCGGGCGTTCTCGCCGGCCTGGAAGGCGAGCAGCAGATGTCCCCCGGGTGCCAGGATCCGGCGGAACCCGGCGAACAGGGCCGGCAGGTCGTCCTGCGGGGTGTGGACGCTGGAGTACCAGGAGACGACGCCGGCCAGGCTGCCCTCGGGGAGGCCCGGCTCCAGCATCGAGCCCTGTTCGAAACGCAGGCCCGGGTTCTCGCGGCGGGCGACCCCGATCATCGATTCCGACAGGTCGAGGCCGAAGGCGTCCAGACCGCAGGAGGCCAGGTGGGCCGTCACCCATCCGGGACCGCAGCCCAGGTCGGCGACCTCACCGCCGGCCCCGACGAGCCCGGCGAACCCGGTCAGCAGTGCCAGTTCCAGCGGCTGTGCGGCGAAAATGTCACGGAAGTGGTCGGCGTAGTCCTCGGCGATGGCGTCGTAGAAGGCGCGGGTGGCATCGGTCACGGGCAGGGAGGCTAGCCGCCGCCACTGACAGGGGGTGTGCGCGTGGTTCTGACGCGGGGAGCCGGGGAAAAGGCAGGAGCCCCTTTCGCCTGACGGCGCGGGGCTCCTTGGGTACTGCTAGTCGTTCCCGGATCGGCGAGGATCAGACCGGGGTGACGTTCTCCGCCTGCGGGCCCTTGGGACCCTGAGTGACGTCGAAGGACACCTGCTGGTTCTCCTCGAGGGAGCGGAAGCCGCTCGCGTTGATCGCGGAGTAGTGGACGAAGACGTCGGGGCCGCCGCCTTCCTGGGCGATGAAACCAAAGCCCTTTTCGGCGTTGAACCACTTCACGGTTCCGGTAGCCATAAGCCCTCCTTGGGCCCAAAGGGTTGCCCTGCTCCAGAACCCAGCAAGTGTGAAGACCAATTCCGCACAATCGCATCCGTCTGAGAACGACGAGAGCCCGCGGTCACATGCTCCGCAGGCTCTGTACTGCAAGGGAAACCAAACTGCAACTTGCGGACGAGCCTAGCACGCGACCGCCCGCGCGCAATAGAGGTCAAGATCACGTCACCCGAATGTTTCAACGTCACTGCCGTCCCGTGTGTGGGGGCGGATGCCGGACGGCTGTCGGGTAGTTGTCGAACGGTTGTCGGGCGGATGTCGAGGTGATGGCGGATCGATGTCAGGTATATGCCGGACCGGTACCGGCATATGCCCGACGGGTGCGGAGTCGATGTCGGGGGCCCGGAGCGCCCACTCCACGGCGTGAGGGCTAGCCTCGCGATGTGGACAATCCTCGCACCCGGCCGCGCGTCGGACACATTCAGTTCCTGAACTGCATGCCCCTCTACTGGGGGCTCGCGAGAACGGGCACTCTCCTCGACTTCGAGCTGTCGAAGGACACCCCCGAGAAGCTCAGCGAGAAGCTCGTACAGGGAGATCTCGACATCGGGCCGATCACCCTGGTCGAGTTCCTCAAACACGCCGACCAGCTGGTCGCCTTCCCCGACATCGCCGTCGGCTGCGACGGCCCGGTGATGTCGTGCGTGATCGTCTCGCAGGTCCCGCTGGAGCGGCTGGACGGCGCCCGGGTCGCTCTCGGCTCGACCTCGCGCACCTCCGTACGCCTCGCCCAGCTCCTGCTCGCCGAGCGGTACGGCGTGAAGCCCGACTACTACACGTGCCCGCCCGACCTCAGTCTGATGATGCAGGAGGCCGACGCGGCCGTCCTCATCGGCGACGCGGCACTGCGCGCGAACATGGTCGAGGGGCCCCGTTACGGGCTCGACGTGCACGACCTGGGCGCGCTGTGGAAGGAGTGGACGGGGCTGCCGTTCGTGTTCGCCGTCTGGGCGGCGCGCCGCGACTACCTGGAGCGCGAGCCGGCCATTACCCGCCAGGTGCACGAGGCCTTCCTCGCCTCCCGCAACCTCTCCCTGGAGGAGGTCGGCAAGGTCGCCGAGCAGGCGGCCCGCTGGGAGGCCTTCGACGAGAAGACCCTGGCCCAGTACTTCACCACCCTCGACTTCAGCTTCGGGTCCCCGCAGCTGGCGGCGGTCACCGAGTTCGCCCGCCGGGTGGGGCCGACGACGGGCTTCGCGGCGGACGTGAAGGTCGACCTGCTGCAGCCGTGAGAGCGCGGCGACGGCCCGTTACCCTGCTGACAGGCGCCTGAGCACGGGTGGCACGGGGGAGGGGTGGCCAGGGTGGACGGGGTGGACTCCATGCGGCCGCTCGATGTCGACGAGCCCGCGGCCGTGGGGCCGTACCGGCTGCTCGGCAGGCTCGGCGCGGGCGGCATGGGCCGGGTCTACCTGGGCCGCAGCGCCGGCGGCCGTACGGTCGCGGTCAAGATCGTGCACCCGCACTTCGCGCTGGACGAGGAGTTCCGCGCCAGGTTCCGGCGCGAGGTCGAGGCCGCGCGCCGGGTGGGCGGCGCCTGGACGGCCCCCGTCCTGGACGCCGACCCCGACGCCCGGGTGCCGTGGGTCGCCACCGCCTACGCTGCGGGCCCGCCCCTCACGGCGGCGGTCACGCACGGCGGTCCCCTGCCCGCCCACACCGTACGGGCGTTGGGCGCGGGCCTGGGCGAGGCGCTGGCGGCGGTGCACGAACTGGGCCTGGTGCACAGGGACGTGAAGCCGTCGAACGTCCTCCTCACCCTGGACGGCCCGCTGTTGATCGACTTCGGCATCACCCGGGCGATGGACGGTACGGCCTCCCTCACCTCGAGCGGCGTGTCCATCGGTTCGCCCGGTTACATGGCGCCCGAGCAGGTGCTGGGCAAGGGCGTCACGGGCGCGGCGGACGTCTTCTCGCTGGGAGCCGTGCTGGCGTACGCGGCGACGGGTGAGCCGCCGTTCCGCGGCGACTCCTCGGCGGCGCTGCTCTACAAGGTCGTCCACGAGCCTCCGGAACTGGGCGACCTGGGCGGACGGGACGGCCCGGGCGACCAGGTGCGGGAACTGGTGGCGGCCTGCCTGGACAAGGACCCCGGTGCCCGTCCGACCCCGGCGGAGGTGGCCCGGCGGCTGGCCCCTGAGGGCGGCGCCGCTCGACTGGTGGCGGGCGGGTGGCTGCCGGGGGCGCTGGTCGAGCAGGTGAGCCGGTCGGCGGTGCGGTTGCTGCACCTGGAGGCGGGACGGAACGACGCGGCGACGGCCGGCCCGGAGTCCGGCCCCGTGGACTTCAGCAGCCCGTCGGTGGACGGCACCGGACCGGCGGGGAGCCGGGCGCCCGGCACCTCGGGTGCGTCAGGTGCGTCAGGTTCCGGGGCGTTCGGCCCGCCGCCGGTGATGCCGGAACGGCCGGTGCCCACGGCGGCGTCGGACACATCGGTCGCCCCCGCCCACCCGCTCACCTCCGCTGCCGTACCCGGCCCCCGCGCCACGCACCCGCCGACCCGGCCCGACGGCGGACACCGCCCCGGCCGGCTCTCGGTCTCCGTCGCCGCCACCTCCGACAAGGGGCAGGGCGGCCGGGGGCGCCGGATGAGCTGCACGGTGGCCCTGGCCGTGGCGGGGGCGCTGGCCGCGGTGACCGTCGGATCGGTGTTCGTGCTCGACCTGCTGCCGGGCGACTCCGCCGGTTCCGACCGCGGCGCCCAGCCGGAGGCGCCGGCCGCCGTGGTCCCCACCGCCTACCTGGGCACCTGGGAGGGCCAGGCCAACTCGCGGGAGGGCATCGCCATTCCCCTGGGCACCTTCCGGGTGACGGTCGAGCAGGCGGAGGTCGGCGAGCAGGTGGCCACACTCCGGCACACCGACATCTTCGGCGGCGTCTGCGACGACGTTCTCACCCTGAAGCAGGTCACGAAGAAGCGGCTCGTCGCGACCTCCGTCGGCGCGAAGTCCAACCGCGACGTCTGCAACCAGGCCCGCCACACGGTCCACCTCACCCCGACCGGCGACGACCTCGTCTACGAGTCCGACAGCAAGGACTCGGGCAGCCCGGAGGCACGGCTGTCGAAGATCGGGTAGCCCGGGCTGTCCGTAACCTGTAACCCGTAACTCCCCTGGCCACAGCTGTCACTTACTGTGTCTGCGGTAGCGAACACAGTCGCACGAGCCCGGTGCTCGTCAACGCGGCACGACGGGGAAGGCCCGCCATGGAGACACTGCAGCCGGACGATCCACAGGAGTTGGGCAGCTACCGTCTGCTGCGAAGGCTCGGCGCGGGCGGCATGGGCCGCGTCTACCTCGCCAGGTCGCCCGGCGGCCGTACCGTCGCGGTGAAGGTGGTCCGGCCCGATCTCGCGGCGGACGGTGACTTCCGCGCCCGTTTCCGGCACGAGGTCGAGATCGCGAAGGCGGTCTCCGGTCGGTTCACCGCCCCCGTCGTCGACGCCGACCCTGACGCGCCACTGCCGTGGCTGGCCACGTCGTACGTCCTCGGTACCGATCTGACGGACGTGGTCGCGACCCACGGAGCGTTGCCGGAACGCACGGTCCGCGCGCTGGCCGCCGGGCTCGCCGCCGCGCTCCAGGACATCCACAGGGCGGGCCTCATACACCGTGACCTCAAGCCCTCGAACGTGTTGCTGGCCGCGGACGGGCCGCGTGTCATCGACTTCGGCATCGCGCGCGCGGTGGACGGAAGCCGCATGACTCAGACGGGGGTTGTCGTCGGATCACCCGGCTACATGTCGCCGGAGCAGGCGATGGGCAAGGACATCGGAACGGCGGCCGATGTCTTCTCACTGGGAGCGGTACTCGCGTTCGCGGCGATCGGGCGGAGTGCCTTCGGTGACGGCGCGGCCTCGCATGCCGCTCTCTTGTACCAGGTCGTGCACGGAGAGGCGGACCTCACCGGCGTGCCGCAGTCCTTGCTCGGTTTGGTGCGCGCCTGCCTGATGAAGGATCCGGAGCAGCGACCGGCACCTTCGGAGATCGTGGCGGCACTGGCCGAGCAGGGCATCGACGCGGCCCTGCGGGACTGGCTGCCCTCGGCGGTCGCGTCGACGATCGCGACCCACGCCGCGGGGATACTGGACCTGGAGGCTCCCGAGGCGCCCCCGACCGCCCCGCAGGCCCAGGCTCAGACCGCGGCCGCCTTCGGCCCGGCGCCGACCATGCTGGACGGGGCGCCGTCGACCGGGACGACCGGGTACGGAACCCCGCCCGGTGGTACACCGGCACCCGCGTACGGCGCACCCCTTCCCGGCACGGTCCAGCTCGGTGAGAACGGGGCACCCGCTTCTGTCCGCTCCCGGCGCTGGGTGCTGGGTATGGCGCTCGGTGGCGCCGCGGCTGTTGCGGTGGCCGGTTCCGGTGCCGCATGGGTACTCACGTCCGGTGACGACGCCTCCGACGAGGCAACGGACAGTCCGGGCAAGGGCGGTTCGGCCGATCCGGTGGACGAGAACTTCACGACCCCACCCGCCGGGGTGGCACCTCAGCCGCTGTGGCACGAGTCGGCCGCGGCCGACAGCACCAGCACCGGCGTCCCGCTCCTCACACACGACGGGCTGCTCCTGGTCAGCGGTGACCCACTCGTCGCCTACGACGTGAAGAAGGGCACGCCCCGCTGGTCCAAGCCGGGTGTCTGCCGTCCCGGTGCCCAACTCCTCTTCCACGACGGCAAAGTGTTCCTGGCCGACGGCGACTACGAAGGCGTACTCGTAGCGCGTGACGTGACGACGGGCGACGAGGTCTGGCGCAGCCGCCTCGGCAAGCAACTGTCCGTGCAGAACACGATCGCCGTCGACGACAAGAACGTGTACGTCACGGCCACGGACTTCAGTGACTCCAAGAGCGCCACCGACTACCGCACAGCCGTCGCCGCCATCAGTCACGAGACCGGCAAGGCAGGGTGGATCCAGCACCGGGACTGGGGCACCGAGGAATACGACGTCCAGGGCACCGCCTCCGGCACGTACCTGGTCTACGCCGACTCCAACCACAACGTCACCGCCCGGGACACCGCCACCGGAGAGCAGCTGTGGACCGAGAAGATCGGCGAGGACTGGAGCTGGCAACCCGTGGTCGCGGGCGGCCTCGTCTTCCTGCCGGGTGAGCAACTGAACGCCATGGAGGCGGACTCGGGTGCCAAGGTCTGGACGCTCTCACCTTCCGGCCGACGAGGGTTCAACAACCCGGCCGTCATCGACGGAACGCTGTATGCCGGAGACTTCGACGGCGGTGTCTGGGCCGTGAACGCGAAGACCGGCAAGCGGACCTGGCTCTGCGAGGACCCGGGAGCCGACCATGCGCCGCAGACGTTCCTGAAGGCCGGCACCACTCTGTACGGAGCCTCCGGCCCGCTGGGCGGCGGTGTCTTCGCCCTGGACGCCACGTCGGGCAAGGCCCGCTGGGTCTACAACGACAACAAGGAACACGGCGAGCCCTGGCAGATCGAACTCTCCGGCAACCGTCTGCTGGCGACACACGGGCCCGAGGTCTACGCCCTGCCCGCCGTGTGACACCTCGCGGCGCGGCACGTGCGGGCCCCGGATCCGTCGACTGACGTATCCGGGGCCCGCACGTCACATGGGAGTCGTGACCGTCTGGTGCTCCCCGTCGCCCAGGTGCAGCATCCCCTTGCCCGGTGAGATCTGGCCACCGACCATGCTCCGTGTCGTACGGATACCGATCAGATCGCCGGCGGACGAGTCCTGCGGCGACAACAGGATGCCGCGGCGCGCCTTCTTCGCGTCGACCTGCCAGCCGGAGAAGCCGTCGCAGATCTCCTCCTCGTCACCGGCGATGACGACGGCCAGCCCTTTCTCACCGCCGCGCTCCACGATCCGCTTGAAGACGTCCTCGGCGTCGCAGTCGTCCAGCACCTCGGCGTCGTCGACGAGGACGACGATCGGGTCCTCGGGCTTGGCCGATTCGAGGGTCTCGTCCAGTTCGTCCTCGTCGATGTCGCGGCCGGTGAAGACCTTCAGTACACCTTCCCGTCCGTCGAGCTCCCGCAGCGGCGACTGGCGTGGCGCGGCGACGACGAGACGGGTTCCCTGTGCGAGATACGACCGGGCGAAGTTCATCAGCACCGTGCTGCGCCCCGACTTGGCGGGGCCGCCGATCACGAACGCCGGGACGCCCTGGCCGAGGTCGGGGCCGAACGCGGTGAGTTCGTCACCGCCGACACCCACCAGAGCCCACAGCCGCGATGCGTTCGTCTCGGTGTCCCGCATGGCCCAGGCGTCCGCGAAGGAGATCCGGCTCGGCAGGACGTCGACCCGGAACGGACGCCGGGCACGGGGGACGTCGCTGTCGCGGGCGGTGGCGGCCTCGCCGATAGCGACCAGGGCCGCTGCCTGTCCTTGGCCGGTGGTGTCCTCGGAGAGCAGAGCGAACTGGGTCTCCGTGGCCGTCTCGTTGCGGAAGGCGCGGCCCGGGGGAATCTCCTCGGGCACTTTACGGGAGTTGATGTCCAGCATGGAGAAGTCGCCGCGGTCCGCGAGGCGCAGGCCGTACTTGTCCTCGGTGAGTGAGGAGATGCGTCCCGCCAGGACCTGCCGGTCGCCGGTGATCACGACATGGAGACCGACGCTCGCGCCCTCACGCATCATGGTCATCAGTTGGTCGGTCAGGTCGCCGTGGTTGTAGTCGCCCAGTGTGGGCAGCCAGCCCTCCCAGCGGTCCAGCAGCAGCACGATGTGCGGCAGCCGCTCGTCCTCAGGGACGGCAGCGCGCTGCTCCCCGATGTCGGCGAAGCCGCTCTCTGCGAACAGATCCTGACGACGGGTGAGTTCCGTGCTCAGGCGGGTGAACAACCGGATGACCCGTTCGAGTTGGTTACGGCCGACGACCGCGCCGCAGTGCGGCAGCCGGGTCAACGCGTTGAGGGCACCGTTGCCGCAGTCGATGCCGTACATATGGACGTCGGCACACGAGAGAGTACGGGCCAGGGAACCGGCGATGGTCCGCAGCAGCTGGGAGCGGCCGGTACGGGGTGCGCCGCCGACCAGCAGATGCCCGAAGGTGGCGAAGTCGACGGCCACCGGGCGGCGCGCCTGCTCGCCGGGCAGGTCCTCCACGCCGTACGGGGCCGCGGGCAGAGCCCCTCGGGGGCGTACCGTGGGGATCTCGTCCAGTTGCAGGCTCTCCTCCAGGGCGGGCAGCCACGGGGAGTGCTGAGCCGGAATGTCGAGTACCCGGTTGGCGTCCCGTACGGCGTCCACGAGCACCTTGAGGTCGGTGATCTCGTCGTCCTCGCGGGCTTCCGTCTTGGGCTTGCGCAATGTCTGTCGTCCCAGGTCCTCCCAGGCCAGCGGGGAGGACCAGGGAGCCAGAGCCTGCGGATCCGCCGCGCCGGGACGTCGCCCTCCCACCCGTCCGGACTGGAACGGGATGAGGGAGGCGTGGCCCAGCCGTACGTACGCCCGGCCGGGTGTGCTCTTGGAGATGTGTCCGGCGTCCGGTGCGTCGATGACGTCCGAGGACTCGCCGGCATCCGTCACGCGCAGTGCGATCCGGAGGTTCGTGTTGGCGCGGATCTCGGGGGAGACGACACCGCTGGGCCGCTGCGTCGCGAGCAGCAGATGAATACCGAGGGAACGCCCTCGCTGCGCGATGTTCACGAGTCCGGTCACGAAGTCGGGCAGGTCCCGCACCATCGAAGCGAACTCGTCGATGACGATGAGAAGTCGGGGCACGGGCGCGTGCGAGGGGTCCCGTCGCACGAGGTCCTGGTAGTCCTCGATGTCCTTGGCATCGGCGTCGGCCAGGATGTGCTCGCGCCGCTTCAGCTCGGCGCCCAGCGACTCCAGGGCCCGCTCGACGAGGTGGGCGTCCAGGTCGGTGACCATGCCGACGGTGTGCGGCAGCTTCACACAGTCCTTGAAGGCGGAGCCGCCCTTGTAATCGACGAGAACGAAGGTCATGTTCTCCGGGGTGTTCGCCACCGCGAGCGCCGCCACGATGGTCTGGAGCAGCTCCGACTTGCCCGAACCCGTCGTACCGGCGATCAGACCGTGCGGGCCGTCCTTGCGCATGTCGATGCCGAACGGGCCGTCGTAGGACTCGCCGATCACGGCCATGGTGGACTGGCCGCCCATGCGCCAGCGGGCGGTGATCGCGTCGCTCGTCGGGGGCTCGAGTTGCAGCACGTCGAGCAGGCGGCTCGCTGCGGGCAGCGCGGAGTCCTCCGTCTCGCCGCTGATGTCGCGGATGGGGGACATCGAACGGGCCAGCCGCGCGCACCAGCCGGGGGAGACGAAGTCGGGCCGGACATCGGTCAGCCGACGGGCACCGCTCTGCTCCACCCGAAGCCGCAGTTCGAGGTCCTCGGGCGCGCTCTCCCGGGGTTGCGGGGCGCTCTGGTGCCAGGCATGGAACGAGGGGAACCCGCCGACGGCGGGCTGCGCCCCCCTGGTCAGGGCGGTGCCGTCGGTGTCCGCGGTGCTTTCGGTCCGCCGCGGCTCGGCGACGACGACGCCCTGGCACTCGCCGGGCAGGAAGCGTTCCTCGGCGTCCAGACAGATCGCGTACATGGCGACGGCCGGCCCTTCGCGCAGCAGCCGGACGACGCCGGGCAGTGAACGCAGCCGACGGGACCCGTCCCAGACGACCACGATGTCGGGGTCGGAGAACGCCGGGCCGTCACGGCGGCCGCCCTCCTTCAACGCCTTCTGTCGCGCGTCGAGCAGCTGCGTCAGCTCACCGACCCGGGAACCCACCGTCTCGGAGTCCGTACCGATCAGGACGTTGATGTCCTGGCCGCCCGATGGACGCGAGTGCGGGAGCCAGCGCGTCCAGTCCCAGCGTGTGTGCGCCCCTTGCTCGGTCAGAATGTAGAACTGCACGTCCATGGGGCTGTGCAGCACGGCGGTCTGCGCCACGGCCCACCGTCCGAGTGCCTGCGCGGACTCGCCCGGACCCGCGATGCCGATGACCCCGAGATCCTTGAGCGGCAGGGCCACCGGCGCGTCCTCGATCTGCCAGGTGACCTCGCGCTTGTGATCGTCCTGCTCCGGATCGTCGAGCACGACCTCGGAGCGGACCCGGCCGGTTCCCATACGCAGCAACAGATGGTCGGCGTCGGTACGGCGCCGCTCCCACAGCCGGGTCCGGGGACCGGTGCCGAAGGACAGCACGGCGGCCGGATCGGGAATGGCATGGCGCCGGTCCGACCGTTCGGTGACCAGAGCTTCCTCGGCGTCCTTCTCGATCCGCTTCTTGTGCTCCTTGTACTCCTTCAGTTGCTTGGCGTGCGACTTGCGGCCATGCTTCTTGTCCATGAAGTAGTTACCGAAGAGCATGATCGGGCTCAGTACGGCCATGATGAGGTAGTACCAGCGCCCGAAGATCATGACCGCGACCACGGCACCGACCAGCGGGAAGAGCGCCATCAGCCAGGGCAGTGGACGCGCTTCGAAGTCACCGGGCGGTGAAGGCAGTCGGAACCGGGTCTGACGCTCGGCGGGGCGCAGTCGAGGGGGACGGTTGTAGTCGAGGCCCGCGCCGTCCTCGGACCACTTCAGGGCGGCGTCCGGCGGGAGGTACCCGACGAGGTCGAACAGGCTGTTCCCTATGGCCAGTTGAGAACCCAGGGGCCAGTCGTCACCTTCGAGGGGCTCACCGTCGAGCCGGGCAGCGGATGCGTCGTCCCCGCCCTTCTTGTCCCCGCCCTCCTTGTCGCCGCTCTTCTTGCCATCGCTCTTCTTGCCATCGCTCTTCTTGTCGTCGCTCTTCTTGTCGGGCGCGCGCTCGCTCTCCGCGTGCACGGTGACCTTGCAGGTGCCGTCCATGGCGATCGACAACGTCGCGGCTCGCGCCCCGAGTTCGGGGTCATCGATGTGCAGGTGCGCGGCCGGGCCGCTGCCGATGTCGTACCGACCGACCCCCAGCCGGTGCACCGAGCCCGCTGCGGGACCACCGGCCACGCGGAACTCCACCACTCCGGTCGGTTCCCCGAAAACGCAGCCGGCCGGATCGTGCAGACTGACGACGGCACCCTCGCGCAGCGGCGACTCGACGACGGTCGCGGCTGGATCCAGCGCGTAGCCGTCGACGAAGGCGTGCGGTGCCCCACCACTGCCCTGATGGCCCCCGATCGGGATGACCCGTGCACTACCGCCCAGTCCGACGTGCTGCGCCAACTCCTGGGTGATGTCGCCGACCGACGACTCCGGATCGGCGTCGAGCACCACGTCGGCGGTGGCCCCACCGACAGGGTCGACGACGGTCAGACTCAGGCGCACGTACGTCCTCCTCGTTGGACCGAGGCCTTCCCCGGAACGTTGAACCCAGATGGGAATGACCTTAGTTGCCCCGGCTTCCACCAGGGCAACGAATGTGCACGAGTTCACGCCCCTTCACGCACCGCGTGCACAACACCCCTGGGATCTCAACAGCACCACCCGTAGGATCTTTGCTCACGCGGATGGTCGGCGCCGAGGGCTCGACGATCCCGAGGAGCCACGGGGGAGGGCCCCGCGGCGAACGGAAACGGGAGGGAGCGTCATGGCCGGCAAGGGCAAGGACGCAGACATCACTTATGCCGAGATGGACAAGGAAGCGGGCAAGCTTCTGAAGGACATGAACCGGCTGCACGGCGAGCTCGACACCATCGACGACCGCATCAAGGCGCTCGTGGAGAACGGTTACACCACCCAGAAGGGCTCCAGCGCCTTCGAGGAGTCCTTCAAGGACTTCACCAAGGGCGCGAAGAAGGCCATGGAGGGCCTGGAGGGCATGGCCGAGTTCCTGAAGAAGGCCAAGCAGGCCTACGAGGACCTGGACGAGCAGCTGGCGAAGAGCGCCAAGGGCTAGTGACGTCGGCGGCCACCACGTTGTTCGGGCACGGCGCAGCATTTACCGTGGCCGGCCGCGCCCGAACAGGGTGACCCCATGAGGAAGAGAGTCTGAACGGGTGGCAGACAGAACGCGGTACGACCTTGACCTGATCAAGGACTGTTCGGACTCGCTCCATCGTATGCACCGGGAGTTCAAGGACAACGGCAACCCAGCCGACGAGTACGGCGATGCGTTGGGCAGCGGCAAACTGCGGGACATCTTCGACGACTTCTCCCAGACATGGAAGAAGAATCGCAAGAAGCTCATGGAGGACATCGAGAACCTCGCCAAGTACACCGCGAACGCGGCCAAGGCGTATGAGGACATCGATCACGAGCTTGCGAACGCGCTCCGGGACGCCAAGAAGAGCGGGAAGAAGGAGAAGTAGCAGTGACAGCCCGTCCGAAGGACTGGTCACCGATGTACGACTCCGATCCGGTGCCCGGTGATCCTCATGAGGTGGCACATCTCGGCAAGAGGTTGCGTGGCATGGCCGACGAGATCGACAAGCAGGCCCGCAACATCAAGGCGTTGGCATCGGTGGACGGCTGGGACAGTGACGCCGGCCGTGCTTTTCACGAGATCGCGGGCGATACGGCCGGACGCCTGAAGAAGGCGTACGACCGTTACGACGAGGCCGCGATCGCGATCGGCACCAAGGTCAAGGAGGGCGACGGAGAGTCGCCGGAGTATGCCAGCGAACTGCACAGGGCCCAGCGCATGGCGGACAAGGGGCTGGAGGAGTTCCGCGCTGCCGAAGTGGACCACAAGGCCGCGCTCAAGGTGCTGGAACCGCTGAAGGGCACGGTGCCGTCCGACGCCAAGGACAGCACGGAGCGCACCAAGCAGGGAAAGAAACGCGACGACGCCGCGCTCCTCATGGCGCAGGCACGCCACAAGATCGAGCGGGCGAAGGAGATCCGCGACGACGCGGCGGACCGCGCCGCCAAGAAGATCAAGAACGTGATCCACCACGACGGTGTCCGCGACCCGGGTGGGATCATGAACTGGATCGCGGATCACGCGGACTGGTTCTCCGCCGCCGCGACGGTGCTGGCGGTCGCGGCCCTGGTGGCGGCCGTGGTCCTGACCGGCGGAATAGCAGCCGTCGTCCTCGTGGGCCTCGCCGCTCTCCTCAGCGCCACGGCCCTGACGGGACGGCTCTACGACGTCTTCGCACGGGGAGGGAAGCTCGATCTGCTGAAGATCGGCTTGGACGTACTGGGCATCATCCCGGGCCTCGGCGCACTGAAGGGCCTCACCGCGGCGGCGAAGGGGGCGCGCCTGCTCACCGCGCAGAGGGCCGTCTGGGCCGGCTTCACCAACGGCTTCGCCGTGAAGAACTTCAACAAGGGTGTCGTCTGGGCTTCCAAATACCTGAGCAGCAAGGGCATCACCAAGGTGAAGCTGCCGGCGAACGGTTTCGATCCGGAACTCGTCACGCGCTACATCAAGGGTGCGTCCCTGGTCAACCTCGGGGTGCAGAGCGTCGTAAGGATCAAGAACAAGTTCGATGAGGTCGGCGACTCACCCGGCCGGGTCAAGCCGCCCGTCGTGGTCCCGGCGCCCACGCCGTCGCCATCGCCGCAGCCGAGTCCGAAGCCGTCGTCGAAGCCGTTCCACACGGCTCTGGCGCCTGCTGCGTAAGGAGGACGACCCGTGAGTGATTACCACGCCCTGAAGTTCGGAGAGTTCGTCGACGATCAGGGAACCGTCCACAACATGGTCCCCTCATCCGTCATCGCTGCCGTGCCCGAGGCCAAGACGGCGGCGGAGGCCTACGGGCGGGAGGTCCGCTTCGACTTCCTCGACGACGGTGCCGTGCACTGGATGCTGTTCCAACGGCGGGAGGACACGGCGAAGGCCGGCCTCCTCGGCTGCCTGTTCGTCATCCCGCTGTTCATCTTCGGTGTGGGCGGCTGGCTCTTCTGGGACATGGTCGCATCCCAGAAGACACGCCAGTTCCAGATCGCCTTCATCGTCGCGGACGCGCTGATCGTCGGAGCGCTGATCCTCGGCATCTACCTCGTGCGACGCCCCACTCTGCTCGACCCCGTCATACGGAACGTGCGCTGCCGGGCCCGGCTCTACCGCAAGATCGCCGGAATTGCCCGCAGGGGCGGCGCCGACATCCCTCGCGCGTACCCCTACTACGGCATGTACGCCACCTCGCGGAAGTTCTTCCCAGAAGCGCCCGACCGTCCCGTGCCCGAGAAGGAACAGTCGTCGTGACGACCCGGCCCGAACTCGGCGAGCTGATACCCACCCAGCCCGCCCCGACCGCACTGCACGCGGACGACATCCATGTGCGCTGGGTGATGCCGGAGGTCTTCCACGATATTCCGATCCACGCCGCGGACGACGACGAGGCCGTACGGCTGCTGGGCGAACTGGTGGAGAAGGCGCTCCCGGGGGCCGGCGAAGAGGCGCAGACGGCGCTCGCGGTCACGTGTGCGCTGGGTGTCGACGAACTGCTGGCCGCCGGAGCCGAGTATGCCGGCATCTGTGTGACAGCGATCGACGAAACCCCGTGCACCGCGACGGTGTTCGTCGCCCTCCTCGACAGCCCGGACACCACGGGAACACGGGACACGGTGAAGGCGATCAGTGCGAGTCTCCGCCGTCTGGACGACGGTGAGGTGTCCCGGATCGAGCTCCCGTGCGGATCGGCCGTTTCGTACATCGGTACGCGGGACGACAAGGTCATCGGCGAACTCACGGAGTCGGGAGAGGGTTTCGCGTTCCCGACGTCGTACATACGCGTCTACGTCCCCCTGCCCCATGGCACCACGCTCATGATGGAGATGTCGACGCCGACGATGTCCGGCTGGGACATGTTCTCGACGATGTTCGGCAACATCGTCAGCAGCATTCGCCTGTTCCACATTGACGGCTCGCCGCTCATCACCTCCGCAGCAGGAGGATGACCGCCGCCGTGCCCGAAGTCCCACCTTCGGACTACCGTCTCCTCGTCCCCCGCGACTGGTTCCGTGTCGATCTCACGCGAGAGCGCTGGCGCGGCCAGTTGAAGACCTTCGTGGACAAGGAATTCACCGGCAGCAGCTCGCCCGCGGAGGTCGCACGCAGCGTTTGGGTCGACCTGCGCAACACTGCCGAGAGCGGCCTCGCCCGCGGTGCCCTGGAGTTCTTCCTCCGCTCGGAATCGGCCGAGGGTTCGGCCCTACCGGCTTCCCTGCTCATCTCGTGGCCACCGATGCCCCGAGGCTCGGCTCCGACGCCTGAGGAACTCGCCGAGAAGCTGGCCCACCGCAAGGCTCCAGGGGCCGACGTTGACGTAATCGACCTTTCCGCAGGCCGGACGGTCCACGCCCGCACCGAGACGACCCTGGATTTCCACGTCCGGATGCCTGGCGATGTCGGCTACCTCCACCTGGCCTTCTCGGTGCCGCTGAGCGGCACGCAGGGCCCCATGGGCGACTTGTGCGACGCCATCGCCCGTTCTCTGCGGTGGGTGTGGGACACGACGAACAGCTACGGCTAGCGGTTGACGGCCTGGATCTCCTGGACCGTCATAGCCTGATCGGCGCCGAAGGTGCCGTCGGCGCCCTTTCCGGTGGACGCAGATAAGAGTGCTGGAGAAGCAGTCATGAGTGAGAGCGCGGAGGATGAGGCGCGGATCAGGCGAGCGCGGTATCCCGTCGCCCTGGCGGCAGGTATCGGGTGTTACGTCCTCGCCGTGATCGCGGGAATGCTCGCTTTGGTCGAGGGCTACGGACCTGGCCTGCTCGCTCCCCTGTGGATCGCCCATGGAGTGCTGCTCATCGTGCTGATCCGGAAGCTGGGAGCCAGGGAGTCCAGCACCTACGCGACGCTGTTCATCTTGGCCACATCCCTGATGTCCGTGTATGTCGCAGACATGGCGCGCGAGGATCTCACGCTGCAGCAGCGAGGTGAGGAGGTCACGGCCATCGTCGTCAGGGAGTGGCGGGACGCTGCTGAGGGACGTAAGGCGCGTGACTACAAGTACGCGTTGGAACGGCAGGACGGCACCGCAGTTCCGGGTCCCGAGATGAAAGCGACAACTGATCGATATGACGTCGGCCAGGTGGTCACGGTGATCGAGGATCCCAAGGGGGAGCTCCGCCCGCAGACACCCGGCCAGGCGGATGCCACCGGTGAGGCGCTCGGCTCAGCGGCGTTCGCCCTCACGGCACTCGGCTCCGTCGGTTGGATGACCTGGCGGGGCTCGGACACCGCTAGGGGCCGGGATGCCCGGAAACGGGGCCCGGGGCGGATGCAGAAGGGCTACAAGGCCGTCACTCGTAACCACTCCGCGCAGGCGGAGCAGGAGGAGAAGTTGCGAGAGGCGCTGCGCACCTACCCGGCGGACCGTCGTGGCTACATCAAGGTGGAGCCCGAGGAATACCCCGACCTGTCACAGGGCCGCGCAGCCCGGATCGCCTGGGAGGCGGGGCTACGGGCGGAAGCGGTGAGCAACCGGGGCTCGTGGTGTTTCAAGGAGCATGTGATCGAGGAGGTTCCGCACGACTGAGCCGCTCCGATTCGATTCAGCGGGCCCAAGGGCGAGGCCGAAACCGTGCTCGGTGATTGAGGCGGAAAGCTTCCTGAAGGTCTGCTGCAAGGGGCCATGGTTCCAGTGATCTACGACCCTCAGGAACCGACTCGAGTACTGACGATGGAGTGGGTCGACAGTCCGCATTTCATTACGTTTCCCGTGCTTATCGCGTTGGTGTTCACTCTCCTCCTGCCAAGTGGAACGATCGCTCTTTTGGTAAGGCGCCGTAAATTGCTGAAGGTAAGAGTGCGGGCTGTATCGGCTGTCTCGTAACTTGCGGGTATTTCATGAACGGGAGGGGCGGCTGTGCCTGGTCGACACGGCAATCCGGAACGGCCAAGAAGGTCGGTCGATGGCTAGGGTTCTGACATTCGCAGGGATCGGATTTCATGGGAAAGAAGAAAAAAAGGTCACGGGCGGACTGGACGCCGCCACCGAAGTCTGCTGAGCAAGTTGCTTTTGAGACGGATTTGCGTATTCGGCGCCTTCGGTTGGGGCAGCCTACTGTGCCGAAGCGGCGAGTGATTCTGGGGGTTTTCGCGGTGGCCCTGATGGCCGGCGGCATGTTCCTCGGTTTCTTGCTCCCGTCGGAGTCACTGGTGAGCGACTTGCGTTCTCGCGGAGTCTCTGTCTGGGCAGAGGTCACCGCCTCGCCGAGGAACAAATACGGCAGCCCGGGGAATATCAAGGTCAAGTTCGATGGGCCCGAGGGTGAGATGGAGACTTCGCTCTATGACTGGGGTGGAATGCGCCCTGAAGGTCTGTTTCAAAAAGCCGTGGTTTCAGTGACCTACGACCCTCGGGATCCCACACGAGTGCTGACGACGGCTTGGGTGAAGGACCCGCCAATGATGACGATGCCGATGCTGGTCGCTCTGTTGGCGTTCCTTTTCTTCATGGCCGGCACGATTTTCATCACGATACGGCGACGTGTTTTGCTCAAAAAAAGAGAACAGATCGCGGCGCGCTGACTGTATTCTGCCGAACTCAGGGGAACAGTAGGGGGTACTTTTGGGCGAGCAGGTCGACGAGCTGCTTCCCCTGGTCGACGCGGCCATCCGGAACGAGTCCGAGAAGGTGACGGCGGCGGAGGCCCGTTCGTACCGCAACAGCGCCTGACAGTCGACCCGTACGTACGCCAGTTCCTGCGCGCAGGTGATGCTGTGCGCGAGCGGGGGCCAGGGGGGAACAGGTCGCTTCGACGGCGAGCCTCCCCTGGCCGGCCCCGGGCGGGGTCATGCACTCGAGCGGGTGATTCTCACCGCTTCCTCCGTCAGAGCCGACACCTTGAACATAACCCCCGCGAACTGCACCGGATCACCGACGCGTACGTCCTCGTACGACGCGACCGGGATCGCCGCGCAGTTCGCCGCGAGGCCGGCTGTGCCGGCTTCGGTGTCGAGGTACGAGACGGTGAGGGACAGGCCCGTGGGGAAGCGCTGTACTCCGCCGTTGCCGACGAGGGACAACTCCTTGCCCTTGGCCGGGAAACCGGCCGCGGCGGCAGCCAGGACGCCGGGGTTGATCGTGAAGCACAGGGGAGCGTCCGCGGAACCGCCCGCCGACTCCATGGTCTTGGGTGCCGCGGCGAGCGCGGCCCTGTCCTCGGCGGCCTGCGGTTCGAGTACGACGCGGTAGGAGCAGATCTGGCGGACGGCGTAGACGTGGCCGGAGACGGTCACCTGTGCCCCGGGCTCGACGGTCCACTGGTGCTGGCCGGACTGGTACTGGGCACCCTCACGCAGGATCGCCTTGCGTGTCGTGCCGTCGGCCCGGGCCTCGGCGTACTGCACGCCCCCGCCGCCCGGCAGCTGGAAGCCGCCACCACGCAGGACGTGCAGTCCGTCCTGCGGCGTCTCGCCGACACACACCGGGCCCTTGTCCTTGGCCGCCGCCTGTGTGCTCGCGGGGGCCGTCGTCGGCTTGTCGCCGCCCCCGCCGGACGAGGATCCGCAACCGGCCAGTGTGAGCAGGGCCAGTGCGGATCCTGCGATGTGGTACCTACTCACCGGCCTGTGCACCGGCTGCCTCCTTCGTGGCCTCGGGGACACGTTCCAGGACGACGCGGGTCCGGTATTCGACCTCCGCCATCCGCCACGCGTCTCCGGTGATCTCCACCACGCTCCCGGGCACCAGCTCGTCGTACTCGGCGACGAGCTGCCCGTCGCGGTTGATCTGGATCCGGCCGTGCACCGACGGCTCGGCGAAGATCGTCGTCATGATGCGGTGGACGCTGCCGTCGTGTTCGACGGTGTAGGGGACGTGGTGGTGCAACACCCAGCGACCGTCGAACTCGAACAGACACTTCACCTGTGGACGATCAGACGTCACTCCACTCACCTGCCCGGCATCATGGACATCACGAGGCATCGGATGTTTCGGGGCCCCCTGGAAGTGCTTGGTGAACTGCTCCTGCGTCCCGGTGACAGCGTATGACCGGAGGTTCCCCAGAGGGAGGTACCGGGGATGACCTTGCCGTAGCTGCACGGCGCCGCTGCTGACACGTACGAGGACGGTATGCACCTCTCGAAGACGGGCTGGATCTCCCAACTGCCGATCACGGGCTGGTCCCCTGCGACCGCGGGCGTGCTCTTGCGTTCCTTCAGCGGTTGATGGACTGGATCTCCTGGACGGTGACCGCCTGTTCGTTACCGAAGGTCCCGTCGGGTAGGTCGCCGCCGGTGCCGCCGGTGCCGGTCCAGGCGATCTCCCAGGTGATGGTGGCCTGGAGGGCGTAGGTCCCGTCGCCGGAGGAGCGGAGGTACGTGATGCCGCAGGGCGGAGTCTGGTCGGCCTTGCCCTTGGCGTAGGGCTCACCGATGGAGTCGTCGGCGTTGATGGTGCACTCGCCGGAGGCCGGGTAGGTCTCGGCGTCCTCGGTGCCCGGCTTCAGTGTGAGGGACACCGGCTTGGCGGTCGTCGTGGCCTGGAGGGCGAAGCCGGGGACGTTGAGGGCCGCGGTGGCCTGGACCTCGTCGAAGACGGTTCTGTCGAGCCAGGCCCAGGTCGGCAGGTTCACCTTGGTGGTCTCCTCGGGGGCGAGGCTGACCTCGGTGTCGGGAAGCTGCATGTGCTGGTAGGCGAGGGCGGCGAGTATCTCCGGGGTGATGGCCTCCTCGTATCGGGGCGGAGGGGCCTCGCCGTTGTCGACCCAGAAGGGGAGGTCGTTGCAGGAGCTCCGCTTGAGCAGGTCGGGTTCGTTGGGATTCTCGACGGCGGCCCAGAACATCCCCTCGCCGTCCCTGTCGACGTTGTAGTCCTTGTAGCCGGGGGTGTCGGTCCAGCCGTACTCGTCCTCGTAATGGCGCTGCAACTCGCCGAGCGCCGCGCCTGCGTGGCCGCCCATGCCGGGCGCGTTCATCTGGCTCTCGATGTCCTTGGACATCTTCTTCTTGAAGTCCTTGGCACCGAGGTAGGGGGCGTACCAGCAGGGTGGTGGCGTCCAGTTGACGTCGGAGGACGTCACGTTGCCGGTGCTGCCGTTCTTGGCAACGGAGCCGGAGTACTGGATGCGTGCGGTGGCGTAGATGCCGGTGTCGTTGCTTCCGCCCGTCTGCTCTGTGCTGGCTCCCTTGTCGGAACCCACCGGTTTCGCCGCGTAGGCGGGTTCAGTGAGGATGAGGGCGCCGAGGGCCAGCGTAAGTGCCGCGGTGCCGATGAATGTGCGAAGTGACCTCTTCACTGGCACTTCGCCGCCTTTGTTTCGACAAACACCTTGGACGCCTGCCACAGGCCAGAGCCTGTGGGGTGCTTGACCATGATGATCTTGTAGTAGTCGAAGTCCTGAATGCTGGGTTCGGTCTCGAGGACCTTCTCAGTTTTGATTTCCTTGCCGTAGAACTTGCCTGAATCCGCGCAGAACGCCACCTCCACCGATGTGCCGTTTGCGGCGGACCGAGTGGTGACGTCGTAGTGGCGCAGTGTGCCGGTGGCGGTCCAGCCGCCTTCGATCCAGGCGTTGATCTGCGTTTTCGCGTAGTTCAGCCCCTCGCCGGTGGCATAGGCGACCACGGACGCATCCTTGGGCGTGCGCTTGTCGACGCCCCGGTAGATGGCACGGAAGAAGTTGGCCGTGTCGGACATGGCGGCCGCCTCGTTCTCGTTCTTCGGCTTCTCCCAGTCGAAGACCAGGTTCATGTCCTTGGGAAGCGACACGTCCACGCCGTCTGGCTTGTCCTCTGCCGGGGCTCCCGAGGGCTCCGCCGACTTGGTCGGCGTCTCTGTGCCCTGGTCGGCCCCGGCGATCTTGTCAGCGGTCTTGCCGTTGTCGTCCCCGCTCCCGCATGCGGTCAGCAGTAGGGCTGCGGTTGCGGCGAAAGCGGCAGCGGCGGACAGTGTGCGGCGCTTCACAGTGGCTCCCCCGTGGGACAGATGTGTGGTCACGGGCAACGACGCTATCGGTGAGCTTCCCGGTTTCGCCACAGCGAACTTCGCGAAATTCCTGGCCAATTGAGGGCCTGGCAGACCCGTGTGACGTGCTGTGTCTCCGTCGTGGGCGGTGGCGGGAGACTGCACGGATGGCTGCCCGCAGACGGTCTCGGCTCAGTTCAGCTTCGCGTTCTGGGCCTTCACCACCGTTGGTTCCAGCTTTGCGTCACTCGGACGGCTGTTGGCGATGGCGAGGCCGTTGACGGAGAAGAAGACGGCGAGGACGTCGCCGTTGCGTACGGCCTGGGTGTGCAGGGTGTGGGTCGCGCCGCGGAAGGTCATCTTCGACGCGAAGGCCAGGGTCTCGTCGCCCGCCTCCTCCGTCGGCTCCTCTGCCGTGACCGAGTCGTACGCGCTCGTGCCGTCCGCCTTCGCGGTGAAACCGGAGCCGCAAGCGTCCACCGCCTTCCCCAGGTCGGCCAGCGCCGTCTTCGCACCGCCGGACGCGTAGGTGGTGAGCGTGATGTAGGTGTGCGCGTCGTTGGGTTCGCTTCCCATGTTCGACAGTACCCGTGTCAGGTCGGCCTTCGGTTCGCCCAGGGGGAGTTGGTTCAATGCGTACGCCAGTGGGGCGCAGGCCGGCTTGTCCACTGTGACGTCGTCCTGGGACTTGGCGAAGACGAAGTCGTCGGAGGGTGGCTCCACGTTGTATCCGGAGACGTCCGCCTCGGCGACCATGAGCTTGGCGAGCTGCTGGTCGGGTGTGAGTTCCTTCGCCCGGGATGCGGACGGTGAACTCTCCGGTTCGGCAACCGTGGCGTCGGGTTCGGGGCTGGAGCAGGCCGTCAGTACGGAGGTCAGTGCCAGGGCGGCTGCGGAGGCGGCGGCCAGGGGCGCTGTGCGCTTCATGCGCTTCATCGGAGGGCTCCTTGGGCTTGCGCAGTTCGTGGGGGCAGGTGGCGCGCCGGCCACCGAGTTGATCGATCGGACCGGAGATCATGGCACGGCCGGTACGGGGCCTCGTGAGTGAATCGTGTGGGCCTCATGGGTGGGGCGTGTGGGATCGGGTGGCTGCGGTGGGTGCCTGGGCGCCTCGTCGGTTCGCTCTCGCACATGCGGTGGCCTGCTCGTTCGTGCATCTTTCAACAGGGGTGCTCCGCTTTGCAATTGACGCTGCGGTTGCAGACGGACAACGGCGTTCCCTGTGGTGTTCGTGACGTTGGGTGTGCCTTGAGGGGGTCATGTGTGACTGGTACGGTGCCATGGCTTGACACTCACCTCTGTGCTGGTTATTGGCCCGGGTCGGGCCGGTAAGCCCGACGCGTCCCGCATGTCTGCGGTCGAGTGGGCGTGGGTGAAGTGTCCGAGTTCTCGGGGTACTTGGCGATCATCATCTTGGGTGTACGGGGAGCGGTTGCGTGAAGATCCAGGAGCGTACGGGGGCGGGCGCGGGGCGTTCCGCGGCTCCGGCTCAGCCGTCGGTCGGCGACCGGCTTCCCACGGCGCCTCGCGAGCGCAAGCCGGCGTTGGCCGCGCTCGCGGTGCTGCTGATCCTGGTGGGCGCACTCGGTGCCACGATGCTGGTGCTCCAGGTCGGGGACCGGATCGAGGTCGTGAAGGTCACCAAGGAGATTCCGGCGGGGCAGGCTGTCACGGACAGCAATGTGACGTCCGTGCTCGTCGTCGAGGATCCCGAGATCCACTACATCGAGTGGACCCAACTGGCCGCGCTGAAGAAGCTCAAGGCCGTCAGCAACATCCCGGCCAATGTCGTCGCCGTCGGTGAGATGTTCGGTGACGAGGCCAAGGTTCCGGACGGGAAGTCCGTCGTCGGACTGTCTCTCAAGGAAGGGCAGTACCCGGCCGGCATCGAGACCGGTGACACCGTTGCCGCGTACCGCGTCGGCGGCAGGGGGTCGAGTTCCGGGAGTGACACCGATGAGGACGGCGGCTCTGCAGGGGGCAACAGCAATTCCGTGATCGTCGAGCAGGCTCGCGTGGACTCCGTACCCAAGCAGGAGGGCGACAGCGGCATCGTCAGCAGTACCAACCTGCCCGTGACACTGATCGTTGACAGCGCCCAGGCGGCGGCGCTGGCTCAGGCCGCCTCCAACGGCGAGGTGGCTCTCGTCCTCGTTCCTGGCAATTAGAAGGCGGCACCCCACTCATGGCCCTGATCGCCCTCGCCGCCGACAAGGGTTCTCCCGGCGTCACCACCGCGGCCGTCGCCCTCGCGGCGGTCTGGCCGCGGCGTGTGCTGCTCGCCGAGACCGACCCGGCGGGCGGTGACCTCGTCTACCGCAGTGCCGCCGCGCACGGCGGACCGCTCAATCCCAACACCGGCATGCTGTCCATCGCGGCCACCGCGCGGCGCGGACTGGTGCCCGACCAACTGTGGGACCACGTCCAGCCGTTGAGCGGCGGACTCGAAGTGCTCGTCGGGCTCGGCAACTCGGAGCAGGCCGCCGGCCTCGCCGGACTGTGGCCGACCCTCGGGCATGCCTTCGCCTCCCTCGCCGACTCCCCGCACGCCGCCGCCGACGTCATCGCCGACTGCGGGCGGATCAGTGGCGACACACCGGCGGTCGAGTTGTTCCCGCACGCCTCCCTCGTCCTGCTCGTCTCGCGCACCGAACCGGAGGCGCTCGCCCGGGTCCGGGACCGTGCCGCGGCCCTGGCCGGCAAGCTGCACGGCGGCTCGCGGGTCGCCGGGCCGGGCGGCCCGATGGTCGGGGTCGTCCTGATCGCCGACACCGGCGACGCGGCCAAGCTCGCGTCCCAGGTCAACGACATGCTCGTGCACGCCCAGACCGGCGCCCGCGTGGTCGGCACCCTCGCCGACGACGCGTCCGGCGCCGAGCAGCTGGCGGGCCGCAGGCGGGGCCGGCTCGACAAGTCGCTGCTGATCCGCACCGCCCGCAAGGTGACCGCCGACCTGTACCAGCAGTACGGGGCAGCCTGGACCGCGTCTGCCCACGCCGCACAGCCCCAGCAGCATCAGCAACCCCAGCAGCAGCACCAGCCCCAGCAGCAGGGGCAGTACGCGCCGTCGGCCCAGCAGCACCGGCCCGGTCAGCAGGGCAGCCCGCAGGGCGACGGCCGGGCCGGAGCCGGGCGATGACCGCTGTCGACCATCAACTGGTCAAGCGGTTCCGTCAGGACGCCGGTGACCGCATCGCCGAACAGCGGCGCCTGGACCAGGTCAACGGCGTCACGCCGATGTCCACCGAGGACGAGCGGCAGTTCGCGCGGGCCGTCATAGCGCAGATACTGGAGGAGCACGCCCGCTCCGAGATCAACGCGGGCCGTACTCCACTGGACGCCGAGACCGAGGAGCAGTACGCGGCCGCCGTGCACGCCGCGCTGTTCGGCGTCGGACGGCTCCAGCCACTGCTCGACGACCCCGAGGTCGAGAACATCGACATCAACGGCTACGACCAGGTGTTCGTGGGCTACGCGGACGGGCGCGAGGTGCGGGGTGAGCCCGTCGCCGAGACCGACGAGGAGCTCATCGAGCTCATCCAGGTGCTCGGTGCGTACTCGGGTCTCTCCTCCCGGCCCTTCGACTCCGCGAACCCGCAGCTCGACCTGCGACTGCCGGACGGTTCACGGCTGTCCGCCGTCATGGATGTGACCAGGCGGCCGGCGCTGTCCATCCGCCGGGCCCGCATGGGCAAGGTGTTCATCTCCGACATGGTCGGAAACGCGACGCTCACACCGGAGTTGGGGCACTTCCTGGCCTGCGCGGTGCGCGCCCGCAAGAACGTCATGATCGCGGGGGCCACGAACGCCGGCAAGACGACGCTGCTGCGCGCCCTCGCCAACGAGATCCCGCCGCACGAACGGCTCATCACCGTCGAGCGTGCCCTGGAACTCGGCCTCGACTCCTTCCCCGAACTGCACCCCAACGTAGTGGCGTTCGAGGAGAGGCTGCCCAACTCCGAGGGACAGGGCGCCATTTCCATGGCAGAACTGGTACGACGCTCGTTGCGTATGAACCCCTCGCGGGTCATCGTCGGTGAGGTGCTCGGCGACGAGATCGTGACCATGCTGAACGCGATGTCGCAGGGCAACGACGGTTCGCTGTCCACGATCCACGCCAACAGCTCCAGCGAGGTCTTCAACCGTATCTCCACCTACGCCCTGCAGGCGTCGGAACGACTGCCCATCGAGGCCAGCCAGATGCTGATCGCGGGCGCCGTGAACTTCGTCGTCTTCATCGAACGGCGCAACGATTTCCAGAACGGCGGCCGTCTCCAGCGCATGGTCACCTCAGTCCGCGAGGTCAACGGCGTCGACGGACGCGTCCTGTCCAGCGAGGTGTTCGCCCGGACGCCCGACGGCCGGGTCGCGGCCCACGCCCCCATCGCCTGCCTGGAGGAACTGATGGCCCACGGCTACCGGCCCAGCGGAACGTGGGGGTGACCCGGTGACCCGTACGACCACCGATCTCGTCGACACCGTCGGCCCCCTCGACCCCGTCGCGCTCGGTTCGCTCGGCTCGATGGGCGGCCTGTTCTCCACCACGGTCCTGTACGCGCTCGCGTGCGGTGTCGCCGTCGGCGGTGGACTCGCCCTCCTCGTCGTCGCCGTGCGCGGACTGCCCGCCAAACCCGAGCACGAGAAGCAGCGGACGAGTGAGCGCGCCGCCGAGCTGATCCGGTTCGCCGGTCAGCGCGGATCGCTCGCCGCGATCGTCGGACTCGCCGTGCTGCTGCTGACCCGTTGGGCCGTCGCCGGCGCCGCCGCCGCCGTCCTCGTCTTCTTCTGGGACCGGCTCTTCGGCGGGGCCGCGGAGGAACGGGCCGCCATGCGGCGGGTGGAGGCCCTGGCTTCCTGGACGGAGTCGCTGCGCGACACCATCGCCGGCGCGGTGGGCCTGGAGCAGGCCATCCCGGCGTCGGCGCGGGCCGCCGCTCCCGTCCTGCGCCCTCATCTCGACGCGCTCGTCGACCGGTTGCGCTCCCGTACCCCGTTGCCCGAGGCGCTTCAGCATCTCGCCGACGAGATCGACGACGCCTCCGCCGACATCATCGTCGCCGCGCTCATCCTCAACGCCCGGCTGCGCGGCCCGGGTCTGCGCCAGGTGCTGGGCGCGCTGGCCAAGTCGGCGCGCGAGGAGGTCGACATGCGGCAGCGGGTGATGGCCCAACGGGCCTCCACCCGGCGGTCGGTGCAGATCGTGGTCGCGGTGACGATCGCGTTCGTCCTCGGACTGGCCATCTTCAACCGTGAGTTCGTCGAGCCGTACGGCACGGCGGTCGGACAGCTCGTACTCGCCTGCGTCTGCGGGCTGTTCGCGCTCGGCTTCTGGTGGCTGCGCAAGCTGTCCACCATCGAGACACCCGAACGGTTCCTGGTGCGCGACGAGGCGTCGGTCCGGTTCGTCCGTCCCCGGACGTCCGGCACCGGCCCGTCGCAGCAGCACGGGTCGTACCAGCAGGAAGAGGGGGTACGACGGTGAACGACGAACTGACGATGCCGGTGGTCGTCGGCGCGGTCCTCGGACTGGGCGTCTACGTCCTGGTCCGGGCCCTGATGCCCACCAAGCGCAGCGCGGTCGCCCAGGTCGCCCGGATCGACGCGATGCGGGCGCGGGGCGCGGCGTACGAGTCGGCGCGTGCGGCGAAGGACACCGGCCGCTTCGGGTCGCTGCGCGCCGAAGTGGGCTCGCGTATCGCCGAGTTCTATCTCCAGCAGGGCTGGGAGCAGCGTTCGCTGCGGGCCGACCTGGCGGTGCTGGAACGCAGCTGGGAGAAGTTCCTGGCGACGAAGGTGCTGTTGGCGGCGGGCGGACTGTTCTTCGGCCCGTTCCTCTTCGCGGTCGTCTGGACCCTCGGCTTCAGCCGCAGCCCGATCGTCCCGGTCTGGCTGGCCCTGCTCTGCGCGGTCGTCTTCTTCTTCCTGCCCGACCTCGAGGTACGCCGGGACGCCGCCGAGAAGCGGCGCGACCTGCGCCGGGTCATCGGCGCCTATCTGGACCTGGTCTCGATGAGCCTGGCCGGCGGGCGAGGCCTCCCCGAGGCCCTGATGGCGGCGGCCGAGGTGTCCGACGGCTGGGCGACGCAGCGCATCCGCAACGCGCTCGCCGACGCCCGTATCACCGGTCTCAGCCAGTGGCAGGCGCTGGGGCAGCTCGGTGAGGAGCTGGGCGTGGAGGAGCTGAAGGACCTGTCGGCGTCGCTGGCCCTGGTCGCGGACGACGGCGCCAAGGTACGCGAGTCCCTCGCCTCCCGCGCCGAGACCATGCGGCACCGCGAACTCGCCGAGATCGAGGGCAGCGCGGGCGAGAAGTCCCAGTCGATGCTCGTGGCACAACTGCTGCTGTGCGCGGGGTTCCTCGTGTTCCTGATCTTCCCGGCGGCGATGCGGGTGTTCCAGGTGTGAGGACCGTGAACCGTGAATCGCGCGGCGCGAGAGGCGTGAGGAGCACGAGGAACGAAGTGCGCACCGCGAGACCGCGAACCGAAATCCGTGAACCGTACGTCAGAGCATCTGTGAACCGAATTCGAGAGGACAACGCGTCATGAACGGACGTACCTTCCACACCGGCATTCCCGCCGTCGACTTCCTGGTCACCTTCATGCGGGCCCGCGTGGAGCGCGCCCGCTCCGGCGAACTGGACCGCGGCGCCTCCGCCGTGGAGTGGGTCATCATCTCGGCGGTCGTCGTGGCGATCGTCGGAGTGGTGGCCGCCATCATCAACGCCGCGCTGAGCGAGGGCGCCAACAAGGTCGGCGACTGCATCAAGGGCGCGGACGCGGGCAGCACCTGCTGAGCGTACGGACGCCGAGGTCGGGGACAGGGCTGGAACAGGACGGGAACGGGGAATGCCGGTGCGCGTACGTCGCTGGGTACGCCGACGGGTGGAGGCCGCCTCCGCCCGCGGCGATTCCGGCATGACCGCGATCGAGTTCGTCCTGCTCACGCCCGTCCTGTTCTTCATGATCTTCGCGACGGTGCAGTTCGCGCTGTACTTCTTCGCCGACCACGTCGCCCAGGCGGCGGCCCAGGCCGGTGCGCGCAAGGCACGGGCGACGGCGCACGACCAGCCGGGCGGCTGGCGGGGCGAGGCCCAGGACGTGGTGGACAGCTACATCCGGCAACTGGGCCCGCAGTTGGTGCTCTCGCCGGACGTGAGGATGCTCCAGCCGGAGCAGGACACGGTGGGCGTGGAGATCACGGCGCGCATCCCGACGGTGTTCCCGGGGCTGGACCTGACGGTGCACGCCCAGTCGGCGGGGCCGGTGGAACGCTTCGTGGAAGAGGGGGAGAACTAGATGGGCTCCCCCCTTCGGCCGAAGCGCCGGGAGTCCGTGGACGACCGGGGCCTGTCCACCGTCGAGGTGGTGATCCTCGCCCCGGTGATGATCCTGTTCATCCTGGTGCTGGTGGCGTTCGGTCAACTGGTGAGCGGACGAGGCGCGTTGGACGGCGCGGCCCGGGACGCGGCGCGCGCGGGCTCCATCCAGAAGGACCATGTGCGGGCGATGTCCGAGGCGCGCAAGGCGGCCGAGGCGAACCTCGCGGACATCTGCTCGGGCCCGGTGACCGTCGCACAGACCAGTCAGGGCTTCGAACCGGACACCCTCTTCACGGTCGAGGTGAGCTGCGAGGTGCGCGGCCTGGCCATGCTGGGCCTGAACATCCCGACGACCCTGTCCGCGAGCTTCAGTTCACCACTGGACCCGTACCGGAGGACGGCGTGAGGGCACACGTACGCACGTGGCTGACGGATCGCGGTGCGCGGTTCGACGACCGCGGCTCCGGCGCCGGCGCGGTCATCGTCTTCGCGCTGGTCTTCCTCTCCCTCTCGGCCTTCGTCATCGACGGCGGCCTGTCCATCTCCAAGCGCGAGCGCGCGGCCGACATCGCGGAACAGGCCGCCCGTTACGCCGCCCAGGACATCGACCGCGAGGCCCTCTACGACAACGAGGGCGGGCCCGCGCCCATCAACCACGAGAACTGCGACGTCCGGGTGAAGGCCTTCGCCCGCGAGATGGACATGTCCGGCGCGGACATCGCGGGGACCCACTGCGTGGCGGCGAACGCCGACGCGGTGGAGGTCGAGGTCCAGCTCACCTACTCCCCGGTGTTCACGGGGATGTTCTACGGCGGCGACGTGGTGGTCCGCGGCCAGGCGGTGGCGGAGAACGCGGTCGGCTGAGGCGACGGCCGAGGGACCGCGGGGCCGGGGGCCGGGGACTGAAGGACTTGAGGGGTCGAAGGCCGAAGGAGGAGCACCGTGGGAGATCAGGAAGCGGACATAGAGCGGATCAAGGAGAGCGCCCGCGCGTTGAAGCGCATCCGCGACACCTTCGCGGAACGCGCGAACCCGGCCGACGGATACGCCGTCGACGACCTGGGCTCGCAGAAGATCCTGGACGCCTTCGACAAGTTCAGCAGCAACTGGAAGATCCGTCGCAGGCAGCTCACCGAGGAGTTGGAGAGGCTGCACGGGATCACCAAGGGCGCCGCGGAGTCGTACGAGACGCTCGACCACGAACTCGCCGAGGCCCTCAGACGCACCGACGAGCGGCAGCCGAAGGAGGCAGGGAAGTGACGACCCGCCCCGCAGGCCACCGCTGGGCCGTGCTCGACGAGGCCTCCGACCCGGTCCCCGGGGACCCGGACACGGTCGCGCGGCTCGGACGGCAGCTGCGCAAGACCGCCGAGGCCATCGACAAGGAGGCCCGCGAGATCAAGGCGCTGGCGTCCGTGGAGAACTGGAAGGGCAAGGCGGCCACCGAGTTCCGCGGCGCGGCCGAGGGCGCCGGTGACAAGCTCCGCAAGGCCTTCGAACGCTACGACGAGGCCGCCGACGCGCTCGGCACCCAGGTGCGGGACGGGGTGTGCAGCAACGAGTTCGCCTCGGAACTGCATCGCGCCCAGCAGATGGCCGACAAGGCGCTGCGGGACGCCGAGACGGCCGACGAGGACCTGGGGTCCGCGAAGCGGTCGCTGGACGGACTGCCCGACGACACCCCGAAGGACGATCCGGACCGGAAGAAGCACACCCGGCAGCAGGAGGCGGCGTCCTCGGCCCTGTCGGCGGCGAAGGAGGCGCTGGAGACCGCCAAGGGCATCCGCGACCGTGCCGCCCAGCGGGCCGCCGACGCGATCCACCACGTCATCGAGAACGACGGGCTGAAGGACAACTGGAAGGACAAGTTCAAGAACTGGGTCCACGAGAACGCCGGCTGGCTCAAGGAGATCTCCAAGTGGGCGGGACGGATCGCCCTGTGGGCGGGGGTGGCCGCCCTGGCCCTGGGATGGATCCCGGTCATCGGACAGGTCATCGCCGTGGTGGCCAACGCCGTGGCCCTGGTGGCCAGTGTCGTCGCCCTGGCCACCGACCTCGTGCTGGCGCTGGGCGGTGAGGGAAGCTGGAAGTCGGTGTTCCTGGACGCCGTGGGCGTCGCCACCTTCGGGCTCGGACGGGCGGCGGTGGCGGGTGCGAAGGGAGTGGCCGCCGGAAGCAAGGCGCTCGCCCGGAGCAACCTCTACAAGAACGCCGTGGCGTCCGGCACGAAGACGAACAAGGCTTGGAAGCTCGCCAACCGCGGGGCTCCGGGGAGCCCTCGGGGCAAGGACGCGGCCCGGGCGATGGCGGACATGCCCAAGGGGAAGCTGCCCGACTGGGGCAACCTCAAGGAGGGCTTCAGCCCGTCCGCGATCTACCGGGATACGGTCGACGGCGTGAAGTCGCTCGGAAACGCGTTCTCCAAGCAGGGTTGGCGCGACGGGATCAAGAACATGGCCGCGCCCCGCTCGGCGGGCACGCTGGACCCCGATCTCGCCAGGACGGCCGCCGGCCTCGACGGCCTCTCGCCGGCCGCGCGGGAAGTGCCCGTGGTCAGCGGCGCGCTGAACAACTTCACCGGCCAGACCAACGTCTGGGCGGGCGCCACCCTCACCGGCGTCACCGCCGGCGCGGAGGGCGCCTACGGCACCGTCACCTCCCTCTACGACGGGGCCACCCGGTGATTCCCGAACCCGCCCTCAGACCGGCCGCCTCGCGCGGCCCCGGCCTGGAACGGTGCCACGTCTCCCGGCTGTTCGCGCAGGACGGCGCTCTCGTCCTGCGCACCCGCGGCCGTACCCGCCGCTTTCCGGTCGGCGGGAGCGCCGGAATCGCCCGTGCTGTGTTCATCGACGCAGCGGGCATCGACGCAGCGGGCATCGACGCGGCGGGCGGGGACAGGAAGCGCGTGGGGCCCGACCTCCCTGGCTCCTGGGGAGAGGTGCAACTGCAGGACGGGAACGGGGCGCTGATCGGCCGCTTCGACGTCGAGGACTGGCTGCCCGAGGCGCCCGTACTGCCCCGACGGTCGGTGCAGGGCGAGCAGTTGCTGGCCCGGACGGGGGTGGCCGGGCTGCTGCGGGCCGCGGGGGTGCCGCTGCACGTGGTACGGGACAGGAACGATCCCCTGGTGGCCTCGAAGGGCACGGGCGCCTCCCTCGGCCCGGGCCGCCCCTTCCCGTCCTGGTACTGGGGCGTGCGAGCCGCCGCCGGGAGCGTCTGGTTCGCCGTGTTCACGGTGGTCGTCTTCTCGGACACCACGGTCCCCTGGGTCGTCCTGCTGCTCGCCGCGACCGCCTTCGCCGCGCCCGTGGCACGGCTGGCGCTGCGGGCCTGGACCCGGCTGCGGACGGAGCGTCACGACCCCGTCGTCCGTGAACGCGTCCGGCCCGGCCCCGCGCGGGGGACCGGGGCAACGGTCAGGTTCCGCCGGGACACCGAGGTCCGGGTACAGGACCGGGACCTCGTCCTGCGCGACCTGGGCGGCCAGGAGTACTGGTTCGCGCTGTCCGGCCCGCACGCGGTGACGTCGCTGGTCCGGGTCGTGGACCGCGTGGGGAAACCGGTCGGTGTGGAGCTCCGGGGCCCCGGGGAGCAGCTGCGGGCGGTGTTCCCGTGGGACCTGTGGTTCGGTGGCGAGGACGGTGTCGACGGGTGGTCGCGGCTGCACCGGGCCGACGGACCGGCGGTGTCCGAACGCCGCCTGAGCGGTAAGGGAGCCTGGCCCAAGGGCCCGGTGCTGGGCACGGGGCTGTTGCCCGAGTCCGGCAGGGCGGCCCGTCGCATGGCGCGGTTCCCCGGGACCGTCGCCGGGGTGTCGTCCACCGCCGTCATGGCCTTCGGCTCCTTCTTCTCCGTGGTCCAGGGCCTGCGGATCGCGGACCCCGCCCCCAGGCCGGCGGCCGCCGCGGTGCTCATGGGGGCGCTCGGCCTCGTCCTGCAGGCCGTGCCGTACGCGATCCACCAGCTGCGCGGCCGGCTCCTGCTCGACCGGCCGGTTCCGGAACAGACGTCCAGAGAAGGCACAGGCACCCGATGACAGCCACCGAGGGGACCGCCCCCGCTGAGGGGACCGCCCCGCCCGCCGACTACCACCTGCTGCTGCCGGAGGGCTGGTTCCGGATCCTGCTGGACCCGGAGCAGCGGGACGGGTCGATCGACGCGCTGGTGGAGCGGCAGTTCCACGGCATCGACAACGCGCCGCACCTCAAGGAGGAGCTGCGCGCCGACATGCGCCGCCGTGCCGCCAAGGCGCACCGCGGCGGCGGCATCGAGCTGTACCTCAGCCTCCAGGAGGTGGGGCCCTTCACGATCCCCGCCTCGTTGCTGGTGAGCCTTGCACCGCTCCGCCACGCCGAGCCGCTGCCGCCCCAGGCGCTGGCGCGGGCGTTCGCCGAGGACGCCGACCCGGCCGCGACGACGGAGGTCAGCGTCGAGGAACTGGCGGCGGGCACTGCCGTACGGGTCCGCAGAACGACGCTTTCGGCGGGGGAGAAGGGGAAGGACGGGGACGGGGGCCGTGCTTCCGTCTCGGTGGAGTACCACGTGCCCGTCCCCGGCACGACGGAGTTCCTGCTGCTCACCTTCTCCACGCCCCTGGAGCCGATCGCCGACGCGATGGCCGGCCTCTTCGACGCGATCGCCGGCTCGCTGACCTGGACGGAGTGACCACGGAGATGACCGACGACCTGTCGACCCTCGGCCTGGAGTGCTCGGAGGACTGGGTCCCGTTCCCCCTGTCCGGCACGCTGGACCTGGACTACTGGGCCAAGTACCAGGCGAAGGACCTCGTCGAACGGTACGAGCGCGACGGGGAGAAGGGCAACGCCCGCCTGCTGGCCCGCGACCTCAAACGCACGGCGGCCGACTGCCGTACCCGCGATCCCCTCGGCGCCTTCGGCTGGTACGTCAGCGGGCACCCTTCGGTGGCGGCCGTCCTGGAGCTCGACGCCGTCCGTCCGGACGACACCCACCCCGAGGTGACCCTCTCCCTGCTCACCGAGTCCATGTCGGCGCGGGACTTCGGCGAACCGGACGTCCGCGGGATGCGGCTGCCCCTCGGCGACGCCGTGCGCATCCGCCAGAACATGGTCGACGACAGGAAACGCCTCCTCGGACCGCGTCCCGTGGTCCGCACCCTCTTCTACGGCGTCCGACCGGAGACGACGGACGCGGCCGTCACCCTCCTGGTGTCCTGGACGGAACCGGTCCTGGACGAGCCCCTGGAGGCCATCGTGGACGGCATCGCGCGGACGCTGTCGCTCTGACGCGCGTCCCGGGACGGCCCGGTTCTGGAACATCCCGAGGATCTGCACACCGTTCACCGAGGAGTCGTACGGCGGGCACGGATGCCGGGAAAGTCGCCTCGCATTCCCTTCGGAGGGCGCCGACGGGCCGCTTACGGACGAGTACGAGTGAAGGAAGTGAGAGGTTCAGTCGACTGCTTGGCCACACTCGTGGATTCCATGACGATGGGCCGGGGAATACGGTCCGTGTGCCGCTGGTCACTTCATTCCTCGCGTGCTTTGATCAGGTCGTGCGGTTCGCCGGCAGGTAATCCCGAATTCGGGAATCCGGCGAAATCCGCCGCCGCTCATTGTTGATACGAAGGGAAACGCGCGCCATGAACCTCGTCCCCCAGGTCGCGACCGCCGAAATCTCCGACGCCGATCTGGACTCCGTCTCCGGCGGCCAGGCGGGCGTCGGCCCCGCGGCCAACCCCGGTCTCGGTGTCCACGCCGGGGCGGGCGGCCTCGGTGTCCACGCCGAGGCCGGCAACATCGGCGTCACCGCGGGCCTGGGCGCCTCCGTCTCCCCCGAGGGCCTCTCGGCGGTCGGCGGCCTCGCCGTCACCCAGTACTGACAGAACACGCCCCGTGGGCCCCGGTTCCATCCTGGAGCCGGGGTCCACGGCGCATCCGCGGGGCGGTGCGTCGAAGGCGCCGAAGGTGCGGTGAAAGGGGGCTATTCATCTCCCTTTCCGCCCCGCTCGTCCTTGACCTTCATTTTGTCCTTGACCTGCTTGGCGAGTTCGTCGTCGAGTTTCTTGAACTCACGGACGACGGCGTCGGACATACTGGCGAGCGCGTCGAGCTGCTGGGTGATGTCCTCTCGGCCGTCCTCCCAGTTCGACTCGAAATCGGAGAGGGCGTCATTGACGCTGCCGTCGCCGATGTCGTCCTTGTAGGAGTCGAAGAGCTTCTTGGTGTGGTTCAGTCGCGTCTTGAGCGACCGCAGCCGCCGCCCGTAGTCCTCCATCTCGCTCAGCGGGAGCGCGAGGTCGCTCTTGCCCATGGCCCGGAGTCCTCTCTTCGGATCGGCTCAGACGAAGCGGAAGGTACTGGTCACGGCGTCGAAGATGTCGTGGAACGCCTCGGCGAGGTCCAGCACCGGGCTGGCCCCGGAGACGAGCACGACCTGCTCGGTGGTTCCCGGCACGGGAATGTAGGTCTGGGTCAGCACCATCCGCAGGGTACGGCTGTCGCCCCGCGCGACGGGCACGTCCTCCACCCCGTACGTCCGCGCGGCCGTGCCCACGTCGGGGATGTCGACGGTCGTGACCTTGCGCCAGGCGTCGCCCTCGCGGCGAGCGGTGATCGTGCCCAGGCTCTCGGCGATGGTCCGGGGATCGGTGGACAGGGCCACGCCCTGCTCGTTCTTGGCGCCGAGGACGGACACGGTGACGGTGGCGGAGAGCGGGACGCCGTCGAAGTTCTCGGCCATGCACCCCAGGTAGACCGCACCGGAGTCGTGTGCGTCCTTCGCCATCTTGCGGAGCATGGTGGTCAGGTCGGTGCGGTGCGGGGCGAGGTCGGGCAGTTCCCGGAGCCGCTCGTCGACGAGCGCACGGATGGTGGCCTCACGGCCTTCCGGGCGGATGTCGAACTCCCACCACGAGTCGGGGACCGCCAGCGACACCCCGACGGGCGCCGGGTCCGCGGCGCTGCCTTCGCCTTCCTCCTCGTCCTTCCGGGGCGCGCGGTGGGACCCGTCGGCTGCGGGCAACCAGTCCCAAAGGTCTTCGGAACGTTCGGAAGGCACCGCGCCGGTGGTGAAGGAGAGCGGAAGACCCAGAGTGGCCACTCGGGACAGAGCACGTGGTGAAACGGGGATACGAGTGCGCCCGTCCACTTGGCCACTCAGGTCGACCTGCACGGTGAGCCCGGACTCCTCGAGTTCCCGGATGCCTTCCAGGACACCGGAGATCAGGTCCGCCAACTCGTCCAGGGCCCCTTCGAGACCCTGAGGCGGTCCGGCCGTGACCTGGATCGCCCAGATTCCCTCACCGGGCCGGAAGCGTGAGTCCGCTGTTGGCTCGCGGGACAGCGACGGTGAAATGCCGAGCGCGCGTGTGACCTCTCCTGGAGTCAGGTTCTCTCCTGTGATGAGGAGAGTCGCTGTAGGACTGTCCCACGAGTGGGTTGAGATTGTCATCATGCTCGCTATCGATCACTTGTGCTGGGCGAAACGATGAGGGGAACGTTCAGGGCGGCCAGTCGTGAGACCACGTCCGGGGCCAGCGAGAATGTGCTGCCGTTGCCGACGAAACCAGTGATGCTGAGCGATACCTCATACCCCTGCGCGATCAGGTGATCAATTCCGGAGGAGCGGGGTTCGATTTGTTCGAGCAGTTGCTGGAACTGCTCGTTCACCCCTCCCGGCAGCCTTTTGTGCACAGCCAGCGACCAGACGCCTTCTTGAGGCAGGCCGGCCCGCCGGGTATCGGCGTCCGGGACGCTCGACGAGGTCGGGGAAACCTGCATGGTTTCCGAGAGAAGGACGGGGTCCAGGTCGGCCTTGCGGATGACCAACTGCACGCCAGTTTCTACCCAGTCCCCTTCCGCGTGGTCCCACTGCATTCGTTCGGCTCCTTCAGAAGATTTCACGGCATGCGGCCCAGTGTACGTTTCCCATGCCGGGCTTGAGCAGCTCGTCCAGCTTTGTCCGTTCGGCTACCGTGACCGAGTTCTCGAATACGCTGAAACCGCCCCCCATCCCGGACGTCGGCGCGGCTAGAGTGTAATTCGGAACGACGTCTCCGGACCGAGCCACTTGCAATGCTTCTCCCGGATAGACTCCGGCCTCCACTGTGAGGCCGTCCAGACCGCCAAGTCGGTCGCCGTGCTCCACGTAGAACGACATGGACGTGCCTTCCGGAATCCTTATGGTGCCTGCTCCTTCTTCCAGGTATCCGTGACCGGCCAGTACGGTCTCATCGGTTCTCCCGCCCTGGAACACCCGAGTCGCGTAATAGTGCCCTTGCTCTGAGGTGTAGGTCTTTTTCGAGAGCTGCGGGTTCAGCTGAATGAGGGCTTGCTTGATCTGGTCGATCGAGGGAAGGGAACCCCCGGACCCTCGGGACGCGGCTCTGCCCAGCCATGATCCGTCGAAACCTCGGAAGACGTTCCGGGTGGCTGCTCCGAAGCCGCGAATGCCACCGGCGAGGTTCTTCAGGCCGCCGCCGATGCCGCCCATGAAACCGGCGCCCAGTGCCTTCAGGCCGCCTGCCTTCCACAGCATGCCGAGCTTGGCGAGACTGGTGAGGCCCTTGGTGGCGGGTATGCAGTCCAGGGCTGCCCACACCAGGTCGCCCCAGCCGGCCTCGCCCTTGATGACTTTTCGTAACGTGTCGGCGAGTACGACGAGGGCCGCCGCGAAGACCAGCCAGCCCAGCGGGCCGCCGACGATCATCACGATGATGCCGAGGATGGCCACGACCCACTTGCAGACGGTGACGATCTCGTCCCAGTTGTCGGTGACCCAGTCGCCGATCTCCTCCCACCAGCGGCGGTTGGGGATTCCGGCGTCGGAGGCTTCCCTGAGCTTGGTCACCGTCCGGCGGGCGGCCTCCTCGCGCAGGCCCTTCGCCTGGTCGGCGAGCTTCTTGGCCGCGTCGAGGGCGCTCTGCGCACTCTCGACGTTCCGCTCGGCCGCTGCCTGGCGGGCCTTCGCGTGCTGGGCGTCGCGGGTGGCGCGGCGGACGTCGGCCTCGTCGGGCTTGGGGACGTCCTTGCCCCCGCTCTTGGCGGGGTCGTAGGAGTCCACCTTCTCGGTCGCCGTACGGACCCAGTCGTCGGCGCCGGACAACGCCGTCTGCGCGGTGGTGAGTTCGTCGCGCGCCTTGCGGCCGTCCCGCAATGCCTTGTCGGCCTTCTCCTGGGCGTCCTGGAGGTCGGGCCAGAAGGTGGCCAGCGCGTCGCCCGCCAGGTCGTACGACTTCCTGAGCTTCCGCAGCCTCTTGGGCGCGTCCGCGAACTCCTCGGCGAACACGTCCGCCGTCTTGCCCGCCCAGGAGAGGATCTCGTCCTCCTTGGCGATCCCCTTGAGGTCGCGCAACGCCTCGCCGACGTCATCGGCGAAGTCGTGCAGCACACCGGCCAGTTTGCGGATCCGCTGCGGGTCTCCCGGTGTCGGGTCCTTCTTCAGGTCGAGTACGTGCCAGTCCGTCGGCCTGATCGACACGCGTGTACCCCCGTAACTCCCGCAACGTGCTTACCAGAAAACGTTTTTGAACCTACCAGGAGCTGTTCGAGGGGTGATCGGCTCAACCGGCTTGTCAGCGGCGGGCGGGTGTGTCCGGGGTCCTGAGGGATGCGACGAAGTCGGCGAAGGCGGCAGCGGTGAAGGAGAGGGTGCCGTGAGCGGTGCGTTTGGAGTCGCGTATGGCGATGCGGGTGGGAAGGCTCGCTATCTCTACGCAGTTGTTGCCATCGGCGCCGCCGGAGAACGATGACCTTCGCCACGTGAAGTTCCCCCCGCGGTCGGGACAGCTTGATACTGGGACGTATGGGTCCCGGAGGAAGCAGTCCAGGTAGTGAGTAAGAAGAGCAACACGCGCAAGCGGTACACGGCCGAGTTCAAGAAGGATGCCGTCGAGTTGGTCCGTTCCTCCGGGCGGACGGTGACGGAGGTGGCCCGGGAGCTCGGGGTCAGCGCCGAGGGCCTGCGGGGCTGGGTGAAGCAGGCCGCGATCGACCGGGGTGAGGGCCCGGCCGGCGCGCTGACCACGGCCGAGCGCGAGGAGCTGGTCCGGCTGCGCCGAAAGGTGCGCGAGCAGGAGCAGACGATCGAGGTGCTGGGAAAAGCGACCGCCTTCTTCGCGAACCACAAGACGAAGTAGACGTAGCCGCGCGCTRCGCGTTCATCGATGCGGAGAAGGCGTCCGAGGCCAACCCCGGCGGCTGGCCGGTCGCGTTCTTGTGCCGGGTGCTGAAGGTCACGCGCTCGGCGTACTACGCCTATCTCGCGGCGAAGCCTGCGGCCGAGGCGAGGCAGGCGGAGGAGGACGAGCTGGCCGACGAGATCCGGAAGATCCACACGTGTTCCCGGGGTGCCTACGGCGCCCCGCGTGTGACGGCCACACTGCGGCGCAAGGGGCGACGGATCAACCGAAAGAAGGTCGAGCGGATCATGCGGGAGCGCGACATCCGCGGGATTACCCGCCGCAAGCGTCGCAGCCTGACGAAAGCGGACACCAAGGCCGCACCGTCACCGGACCTCGTCGGGCGGGACTTCACCGCCGCCGAGACCGGCACGAAGCTGGTCTCCGACATCACCTACCTGCCCACGCTCGCCGGCTGGTGGTACCTGGCCACGGTCATCGACCTGGCCACGCGCGAGGTGGTCGGGTACGCGATGGCCGCCCACCACCGGGCCGAGCTCGTGGTCGACGCGCTGAAGATGGCTGCCGGCCGCGGCGCGCTGAAAGAGGGCTGCATCGCGCACTCCGATCGCGGCAGTGAATATACGTCCGGTGAATACCGCAAGCTCATAAGGGAGTTGAAGCTGAGACAGAGCATGGGAAGAACGGGCTCCTGTTACGATAACGCCGCGGCCGAAAGCTTTTTCGGCCTGCTGAAAGCGGAGATCGGGACCACCGTCTGGGAGTCCCACGAGGCCGCCCGCGCCGACATCTTCTGCTTCATCGAGGTCGAGTACAACCGCACCCGCCTGCGCAAGCACCCCGAGTACGGCTACGTCACCCCGCTCGAAACCAGAGCTCTGGTGACCCAAGACCTCGCCCCCGCAGCGTAAACACCCGCTGTCCACGATCAAGGGGGAACTTCATTCCTTCGCCTCCCCCGCCACGGTGATCTGCTGCGCGCGCCACACAGGGGAGTCCTGCTGTGATGCCATCAAGATGCTGAACTTCTGGTAGCTGGCCAGGCTTTCCTCGGTGCGGTGGACCTTCCCGGACTTCACTTCCTTGCCGTACGCCTTGGACTGGTCCTCGCAGAAGGTGACCAGGATGGTCTTGGCCGCCTTCGTCTCGCTGACCGGGTTGGTTTCGGGCCGGTAGTACCTATCCGTGCCGGTGACGGTCCACCCGCCATCGACGTACTCCTGGATCTGCGACTTCGCATACCGTGCCGCACCGGCTCCCGAGTAGAACTGGTACGCGGGGTCCTCCGGATCCTGCCGGCTGATGCCGTGATTCAGTGCCCGGATGTAATTGGCGGCATCCTTGAGCGCCGCAGCCTCGTCCGCGTCCGACGGCTTCTCGAAATCGAAGACGAGGTTCAGGTCCTTGGGGACGCTCACGTCCGGCCGGTTCGCATCGGGCGATGCGGATGCGGGTGCCGACGAACTGCCCGCCGTGTCCGCGCCCTTGATGTCGTCCGAGGGGGAGTCGGATTCTCCGCCGCAGGCCGTGAGCAGCAGGGTCGCTGCCGTGGTGAGTGCTGCGGCGGTCGTGGTCAGTGCGCGGCGGGCCACGGACGTCTCCCCCTGGTTCGGCTGTGTGCAACGGGAGCGAAGCTATCAGGGGCAGGGCGAGGGGACTTGAGGGGAGCTGGCGGGTTGTGTGGGGAATGTGGGGAGTGTGCCGTGGTGAGGGCGAAGGTGCCCTTCGACGGGGACGGTGCGAGTCAATAGGATCTCTGTAGGCTCAGTTCCTTCCTCATCGGCTCGACTCAGCTCGTTCTGCTTCAGGCCGTCACTCCGACTCCTCCCACACCACACGACCCGGGACACCCGCCATGCCACGACGCCGCAGTTCAAGCTCGTCCAGCTCGACGGGAAACCGCAGCGGAGGGTCCGCCGCCCCGCGGAACCGGACGCCGCAGCCCGTGCGGATCAGGCAGCGGACGTTCGGGGACTTCGTCAAGGCGTTCCTCGCCTTTGTGGCGTTGCTCGTGCTGGTCGTCGGGGTGCCGCTCGCGCTCGCCATGACGGCGGGCTGGCCGTTCCCGAAGACCTTCGAGCCCATGGATTGGCTCAGGCGGGATGTCTCCGTCTCCACCTTCCAGAGCATCCTGGTGTTCTTCGTCTGGCTTGCCTGGGCCCAGTTCACCGCCTGTGTGCTCGTCGAGATGAAGGCCGCGCTGTCCGGAGTCGGGGTGCCGGGGCGGGTGCCCGGGGCCGGGCCCAGCCAGCTGCTCGCGCGGCAACTCGTCGCCGCACTGCTGCTCGTGGGTGCCGCCGCGGCGAGTTTCACGCCGGGACTCTCGCAGGTGGGGCAGGGCATGGAGGGCAATCAGCAGCCCACCGCTGCCGCCGCCCAGCAGACGCCGGGGCTGTTCGCCCAGCAGCAGGAGCAGGCCGCCGGGACCGCCGCCGCCCTCGCCGAGCAGGCGTCCCACGCCGCCGCGCACGCCGAGGCCAGCGGTGGCGGTACGGCCAAGCAGGGTGACACGAAGTTCTACCGGATCCAGCCGCCCGAGGGACGCCACCACGACTCCCTCTGGGAGATCTCCGAGCGGCACCTCGGGGACGGGCGCCGGTACAAGGAGATCTTCGAGCTCAACAAGGACCGCGTGCAGCCGGACGGTTCGAAGCTGTCCGAGGCCAGCCTCATCCGGCCCGGCTGGATCATGGAGATGCCCGGCGACGCGCGCGGCGGCGACCTCGTCGAGATGCCGGACGACGCACCCGAGGTCTCGCCGGAGGTGCGGCAGCAGATCCACGACTACGCCAAGACGGGGGACACCGCCCAGGGCGGGGGCGGCAGTGGTGCCGCGCAGGTGTCCCTGCCCGAACAGCGGCCCGCACCCGCACCGACGCCCGAGCCCGCACCGGCGCCCGCGCGGGACGACGCCGGTCACCAGCAGGAGCACGCCGCCTCCGCGCAGGACACCTCCGCCTTCGGCCTGCCCGAAGCCCTGCTCACCGCGCCGCTCCTCGCCGCCGGTCTCCTCGGTGCCCTCGGGCACCGGCGCCGGCAGGCGCTCTGGCAGTCGGCGTTCGGAGGGATCGGCGGACGGCGCGGAATGGAGCCGCCCACGCCGGAGGGGGACGCCCAGGACGCCCAGGACGCGCTGCTCGTCGGCGCCGACCCCGAGGGCGTACGGCTGCTCGACCGGTCGCTGCGCGGGCTCGCCGCGTCCCTCGCCGCCGAGTCCCGCGCGCTGCCGACGGTCTACGCGGCCTGGCTCAGCGACGGCGACCTGCACCTCCAGCTCGCCCAGCCGGCCGGCAAGCCGCCGGCGCCCTGGCAGCTCGGGCAGGACCAGACGTTCTGGATGCTGGCCAAGGACGACGCCGGGCAGTACGAGGACAGTGACACCGCCGCCCCGTACCCCGGCCTGGTCAGCCTCGGCACCATGGACGACTCGCGGCTGCTGCTCAACCTGGAGTCCGTCCCCGGCATCGTCTCGCTGAGCGGCCGCGAGGCCGACCGGGCCGCCGTGTTCGCCTCCGTCGCCGCCGAACTGGCCACCAACGGATGGTCGGACCGGATGACCGTCACCCTCGTCGGGTTCGGTGAGGACCTGACCCCGCTCGCCCCCAACCGGCTCCGCCACCTCGACGACGTCGAGGCGCTCATCGAGACCATGGAGGCCGAGACCCGGCAGCGGCGCGGCGCGCTGGGTGCCGCCGGTCACGACTCCGTCCTCACCGGGCGCACCGGACCGGCCCAGCACACCCGTTGGGCCCCGCAGCTCGTCCTGCTCGCCGCCGAGCCGTCCGCCGACGACGCCGTCAAGCTCGCCGAACTCGCCGCCGACGCGAGCCGCCTCGGCATCGGTTACCTCGTCGGCGCCGGGAGCGGCGATCTGCCGGGCGCTGCCTGGGAGATGGAGATCACCGCGGAGGGCAAGCTGCTCGCGCCGCTCCTCGGCCTCGAACTCGACGCACAGCTCCTGCCCGCCGCCCAACAGCGCGCGGTCGTCGAACTGTTCGTGGAGGCCGACCCGGACCGCGGGCCCGACGGCCCGGTCCACACCCCGCCGTTCCTGGTCGACATCAGCGAACAGGGCCGGCCGGCCGTCTACGCGCGCCTCGTCGGACCGTACGAGATCATCGGGCTCGACACCCCGGACGGAGAGCGCAGCGCCCTGCTCCACGAGGCGCTCGCCCTGCTGCTCCTGCACCGCGAAGGCGTGCACCCGCGCGTGCTGTCCTCCGCGCTGTGGCCGCGCGGGGTCACCGACGACGTGCGCGAGGCGCTCATCGAGCGGCTGCGCGCCTGGCTCGGCACCGACCCCGACGGCACGCCCCGCCTCGGCACGGACCCCACCGGGCGGCTCACCCTCGGCAAGTCCGTCGTCTCCGACCTGGACGTGCTGCGGTCGCTGTACCACGAGGCGACCCAGGGCAAGGGCGTCGACAGCCGGGCCGTCCGCGGGCGGCTGCTCACCGACGCGCTGGTGCTGGTGCGCGGACCGCTGCTCGCCGACCGGCCCGAGGGCCGCTACCGCTGGCTCACCCACGAGATCGTCGACGCCCAGCTCCCGCTGCTGGTCGCGGACACCGGGCTCGCCCTCTCCGAGTTCCACATGGAGAAGGACCGCGCGGAGAAGGCCATCGAGGCGCTGGACGCGGCGCTGCGTACCGCCCCGGTCGACGAGCGGCTGTGGAACGAGCTGCTGCGCGCCACTCACGCCCTCGGCGACCCGGAACGGCTCACCGCCCTCGCCGCCGACCTCATGGGCCGCAGCGGCGCCCGCGGGCTGCCGCCGCGCACCGAGGCGTTGCTCGACGAGCTGCTGCCGACCTGGCGCGGCGCGGTCGCGGCGGCGGGATGAGCGCAGAGGGGTGAGCAGGGCGATGAGCAGGGCGGGGACGAGCGCGGCGGGGATGAGTACGGGGTGACGACCGGTCTGCTGGTCGCGGCCGCCGCGCTGTGGGGTGCGGCGGCGGGTGCGCTGCTGCCGCGGGCGGCCTACCGGTTCTCCGTACCGGCGGGGGAGGAGTGGCGGGCGGTCTGCCCCGCGGAACACCCCCTGGCGGGCTGGCTCGGAGCGGCCCGGTGCGGGCGGTGTGCGACGGTGCCCCCGTACGGCTCGAGCACCGCCCCCGTCGCCGTCACCGCCCTTGTCTGCGCCGCCCTCGCCGCCGCCACCGGCACGCGGCCCGAGGTGGGCGTCTGGCTGCTGCTCGCGCCGGTCGGCGTGCTGCTGGCGGTCGTCGACCTCCGGGTCCAGCGGCTGCCCGACCCGCTCACCCTCCCGTTCGCCGGAGCCGCCCTCGCCCTGCTCGGCCTGGTCACCCTCGTTCCCGAGCACGCGGGCGAGTGGACGACCGCCCTGCTGGGCGCCCTCGCGCTCGGCGCCGGCTACTTCGTCCTGTTCCTCGTCAACCCGGGCGGCATGGGTTTCGGCGACGTGAAGCTCGCCCTCGGCGCGGGGGCCGTCCTCGGCTGGTACGGCTGGCCCACCGTGCTGCTCGGCACCTTCGCCGGGTTCCTGTTCGGGGCGCTGTACGGCGGCGCCCTCGTCGTCGCGCGGCGGGCGGGGCGCAAGACGGCCATACCGTTCGGGCCGTTCCTGATCGCCGGCGCGTTCGCCGGGCTGCTGATCGGCGCGTACACGGCCTGACGTCGGGCGCCGTGGACCGCTGGCGTAGGCTGGTCCAGCCCGTCTGCAACCCTTGCGAACCTTACGAACCTTACGAACCTTACGAAAGGGACGCCCGGTGACCGAGAAGGCCGACCTTCAGCCCATCCTCGACCGTGCTGCCGCAGGCGGGCGGATCACCCCCGAAGAGGCGCTCGACCTCTACCGCGACGCCCCGCTGCACGCGCTGGGCGCCGCCGCCGACGCCGTACGCCGCCGCCGGTACGCCGGGACCGAGCACATCGCGACGTACATCATCGAGCGCAACATCAACTACACGAACGTGTGCGTCACGGCGTGCAGGTTCTGCGCCTTCTACGCCGCGCCCAAGGACACCGCCAAGGGCTGGACCCGCGACCTCGACGACATCCTGCGGCGCTGCGCCGAGACCGTCGAACTCGGCGGTACGCAGATCATGTTCCAGGGCGGCCACCACCCGGACTACGGCGTCGAGTACTACGAGAAGCACTTCGCCGCCATCAAGAAGGAGTTCCCGCAGCTCGTCATCCACAGCCTGGGGGCGAGCGAGGTCGAGCACATGGCCCGGATCTCGAAGGTGTCGGTCGAGGAGGCCATCACGCGCATCCACGCGGCCGGGCTCGACTCCTTCGCCGGGGCGGGCGCCGAACTGCTGCCCGAGCGGCCGCGCAAGGCCATCGCGCCGCTGAAGGAGTCCGGCGAACGCTGGCTGGAGATCATGGAGATCGCGCACGGGCTGGGCGTCGAGTCGACGTCCACCATGCTGATGGGCACCGGCGAGACCAACGCCGAGCGCATCGAGCACCTGCGCATGATCCGGGACGTTCAGGACCGCACGGGCGGCTTCCGCGCCTTCATCCCGTACACCTACCAGCCCGAGAACAACCACCTGAAGGGCCGCACCCAGGCCACGATCTTCGAGTACCTGCGGATGATCGCCATCGCTCGGCTGTTCTTCGACAACGTCGCCCACATCCAGGGCTCCTGGCTGACCACGGGCAAGGAGGTCGGCCAGCTCTCGATGCACTACGGGGCGGACGACCTCGGCTCGATCATGCTGGAGGAGAACGTCGTCTCCTCCGCCGGCGCCAAGCACCGCTCCAACCGTCTGGAGATCATCGACCTGATCCGCAAGGCGGGCAGGGTCCCCGCGCAGCGGAGCACGACGTACGAGCACCTCGTGGTGCACGACGACCCGGCCGACGACCCGGTCGACGAGCGCGTCGTCTCGCACATCTCGTCCACGGCGATCGAGGGCGGCACGGCCCACCCGGAGCTGAAGCTGCTCCCCGCGAACTGACGCGACCGTGCTCACGATCCACGTCGCCGAGGCCACGCCCGAACTGGCCGTCCTGCTCGACGGCGCGACCGTCGCCGCCGTCGGCCCGTACGAGGAGCTGGCCGCCGCCCGTCCGCAGGCGCGGGTGCGGCGGTGGCCCGGCATCCTCACTCCCGGGTTGCTCAACCCCTACGGGCCCGAGCTGCTCGAAGGCACCTACCACCCGGACCCGCGCGAGGCCGACGAGTTCGGCACCGAGCCGATCACCGGGGAGCGGGCGCAGGAGATCTTCCGCGCCGACGAGTCACGGCGCGGCGCCAGTGCGCGCCGCGGGGTGCAGCGGCTGCTGGCGCACGGAACGGTCGCCGTCGCGGGCGAGCTGCGCAGCCGACCGGTCCTGGACGCCGTTCGCCGGGCCGGACTCGTGGTGGGCGCTCGCCCGGCGCGCCTGCCGGGGCCGCCGTCCTTCTCGCCGGTGCCGCTCGTCCTGCTGCCGAGGCCGGTTCCGGGCGGCCCTGCCCGGTTCGCGGTGTTCGACGTGACGGACCGGGCCGAGCTGGTCCGTCACGGGGCGTCGACCTGCGTGGCCACCGTCGTCGGCGGCCGACTGGTGCACCGGCGTCGCTGACGGGCCGACCGGGGCCGGGGACCCACCGAGGCACCGAGGCAGCGAGACAGAGGGGACCGACTGAGACAATGACACACACACCGCTCCTGAGACAGCCCCGTACCCGGACAAGTGAGGCCGAACGACCGTGATCCGCGCATCCCTGGACAAGCAGCCGCACGAAGTCGCCTCGATGTTCGACGACGTGGCGGAACGGTACGACCTGACGAATGACGTGCTGTCGCTCGGCCAGGACCGGATCTGGCGCAAGGAGGTGGCGAAGGCGGTCGACGCGCGTCCCGCGCAGAAGGTCCTGGACCTGGCGGCCGGCACGGGCACGTCCTCGGAGCCCTTCGCGCGGACCGGCGCCTACGTCGTCCCCTGCGACTTCTCCCTCGGCATGCTCCGGGTCGGCAAGCAGCGCCGGAACTGGCTGCCCTACACCGCCGGCGACGCGACCCGGCTGCCGTTCAAGGACGACGTCTTCGACGCCGTCACCATCTCCTTCGGGCTGCGCAACGTCCAGGAGACGGACGCCGCGCTGCGCGAGATGCACCGGGTGACCCGGCCCGGCGGACGGATCGTCATCTGCGAGTTCTCGCACCCCACGTGGGCGCCGTTCCGCACCGTCTACACCGAGTACCTGATGCGCGCGCTGCCGCCGGTCGCGCGGTCGGTGTCGTCGAACCCCGACGCGTACGTCTACCTCGCCGAGTCCATCCGGGCCTGGCCCGACCAGCCCGCCCTGGCCGAGCGGCTGCAGGGCGCCGGCTGGACGAAGGTGGCGTGGCGCAACCTCACGGGCGGTGTGGTCGCGCTGCACCGGGGCTTCAAGGCCGGCTGAGGGCGGCCGCGCGGGGGGCGGCCGGTTCACGGGGTTCCTCCAGTTCGCGCCGGAGGCCGCCGCCGGGCGGTACGGGTGCGCGCGGCTCGCGCACCCCTCCTCCGCCGTCCCCCTCGCCGAAGTCGAACCACACATGGACCAGGGAACCCCTGGGCACCTCGACGCCCGGCTGCGGATACTGGCGTACGACGTGGTCGACGACGGTGCGGCGGAAGTCCGGCCGGTCCGGCGCGTCGAGGTACAGGCCGCGTGCACGGGCGGACTCGCGCGCGTCCACGGCCATCAGGCCGACCAGGCGCGGAACGCGCACTTCCGGTGTCCTGTCGGATGTCCTGGGTGTCACACGCACGGACGTCACCCCCCAGCGGTACCGGCAGGGTAGACCCGGCCACGCGCCGGCAGGAAGCAACGCGTGGCTATCTGTGACAATCAGTCACGGCGGGTGGTCGAAATGGCGGTTCACGCTTCCGGTTTCCTCCGGGCCTCCGGTTTCAGAGGGCCAGGCGGTAGCAGTGCCCCTCCCGGCGCGAGACCGGGGTGGTGAACGTCCCGGCGAGACGCATGCCGAGCCGCCGGGTGACCGCCGCCGAGCGGGTGTTGCGGGCGTCGACCATGGCGACCACGTCCGAGACGCCCGTGGCGCGCACCCGCTCCAGGGTCTGCCGGGCGGCTGCGGTCGCGTACCCCCTGCCCCAGTGCTCCCGGCCGAGGCGCCAGCCGATCTCGATCTCGTCCGTCGGGCCCCAGTCCTGCTCCCAGGGCTGGGCGCCCGTGAAGCCGAGGACGCGGTCCGTCTCGTCGACCATGGTCCACAGGCAGAACCCGCGCTCGGCGTCGTGCCGCCGCTGGCGGGCGGTGAGTTCCTCGTAGACCGACAGCTCCGCGGCCTCGCCGCCGTGGAACTCCATGACGTCCGGATCGGCGAAGATCCGGTGCCAGGCGAAGGCGTCCTCGTGGGTGGGTACACGGAGCCGTACAGCGGGCAGAGCTCGGTTCACGGAGGCAGCCCTTCAGCCGGGTGATCAATTCTGCTGCATAGACTGCCCGTGTCCAGTGCCTGTCGGCACGCAGATATCGAACTTGGGGGAGATCCCGCCGTGACCGAGCCCCTCTCCGACAACACCGCCGACGTGATCGTCGTGGGCGCGGGGCCAGCCGGCTCCACCACCGCGTACCACCTGGCCAGGTCCGGTCTCGACGTGCTCCTGCTGGAGAAGACCGCGTTTCCGCGGGAGAAGGTCTGCGGCGACGGCCTCACCCCGCGCGCCACGAAGCAGCTCGTCGCGATGGGCATCGACATCTCCGAGGAGGCGGGCTGGCTGCGCAACAAGGGCCTGCGCATCATCGGCGGCGGTGTCCGCCTCCAGCTCGACTGGCCGGAACTCGCCTCCTTCCCCGACTACGGTCTGGTCCGCAAGCGCGACGACTTCGACGAGCAGCTCGCCCGGCAGGCCCAGAAGGCCGGCGCGCGACTGTACGAGCGCTGCAACGTGGGCGCGCCGATCATCGACGACCGCACCGGCCGCATCACCGGCGTGAAGGCCAAGCTCGGCGAGGAGAAGCGGGAAGTCACCTTCCACGCCCCGCTGGTGGTGGCCGCCGACGGCAACTCCACCCGGCTGTCCCTGGCGATGGGGCTGCACCGACGCGAGGACCGCCCGATGGGTGTCGCGGTCCGTACGTACTTCACCTCGCCCCGCCACGACGACGACTACCTGGAGTCCTGGCTGGAACTGTGGGACCGCCGAGGCCCGCAGGACCGGCTGCTGCCCGGCTACGGCTGGATCTTCGGCATGGGCGACGGGACGAGCAACGTCGGCCTGGGGGTGCTCAACACCTCGGCCTCCTTCAAGGAACTGGACTGGCGCGAGATCCTGAAGGCCTGGTGCGCCTCGATGCCCGAGGACTGGGGCTACACCCCGGACAACATGACCGGCCCGATCCGCGGCGCCGCGCTCCCGATGGCCTTCAACCGCCAGCCGCACTACACGCGCGGGCTGCTGCTCGTCGGTGACGCGGGCGGCCTGGTGAACCCCTTCAACGGCGAGGGCATCGCCTACGCCATGGAGTCCGCGCAGATCGCCGCCGAGGTCATCGTCCAGGCGCACGCCCGGACGACGCCGGCCCAGCGGGAGATCGCCCTCCAGCGCTACCCGCGCGTCCTGAAGGACACCTACGGCGGCTATTACACGCTCGGCCGCGCGTTCGTGAAGCTCATCGGCAATCCGAAGATCATGCAGATCGCGGCCCAGCGCGGGCTGACGCACCCGATGCTGATGAAGTTCACCCTGAAGCTGCTCGCCAACCTGACGGACCCGACGGGCGGCGACGCGATGGACCGGATCATCAACGGTCTGAGCAAGGTGGCGCCGAAGGCGTGAGGCGTCCCGCGCGTGCGGGAGCCGTGAGGGGCGCTGTGGGCGGCCGGGGTCGGATGGGCGGACTCTCGGCCGCCGAGGCGTGTCCGGGGCGCCGTGAGGGGCCGCCACGGCGCCGCAGGGCGCTCGGTCGATGCGGTGTCACCCCGTCAACGCACGCCGCACGGGTGATGATTCGGGCATGCGGGATATCTTGGTCGGGTGTCCGGGTGAGTGGGGAGCGCGCGAACGGGAGGGCCGCTGCCACCGAGTGGCAGCGGCCCTCCCACCCGTGCGAACCGGGTCCGTTCGGGCCCGATCCGTCCGTAGCGGCGCGGCTCAGAGCACGCGCACGGCACCCGAGGCGGGGTAGCCGGAGAGATCCTGGATGACGACGCCCTTGGACGGGTTGGCGGCGTCCAGGTACTGGCCGTTACCGATGTAGACGCCCGTGTGGTAAGCGGAACCCTTGCCGCCCCAGTACAGGATGTCGCCGACCTGGAGGTTGGACAGCGAGACGTCGGTGCCGACGGTCGACTGGTCCTGCGAGACGCGCGGGAGGTCGACGCCGACCTGCTTGAACGCGGCCTGCACCAGGCTGGAGCAGTCCCAGGCGTTGGGGCCCGTGGCGCCCATGACGTAGGCGTCGCCCACCTGCGCCTTGAGGAAGGCGATGACGGTCGCGACGCTGCCGCCGGTCGGCGCGGAGGCGGTGACCGCGGTGGCCGCCGCGCTCGTGGCGCCCGCGTCGGCGGTGAGGACGGCGCGCTCCGCGTCGCGCGTGGCGCGCTCGGCGGCGGCCTTGCGGGCCTCCTCGGCGGCCTTCTTCTTCGCCTCGGCCTTCTTCTTGGCCTCGGCGAGGTCGGCCTTCGCCTCCTTGGCGGCCTCGGCCGCGGCGGCGTCCCGCTCGGCCTGCAGTTGGTAGTTCGCGGCGGCCTGCTGGGTGGCCTGCGCGGACTGGGCGACCTGGGTGGACAGGTCGGCCGTCAGGGTGGGCAGCTCGAGGGTCTGCGTCACCGGCTCGGCGGCGTTCGCCGCCGACGCCCCGGCCACTGCCAGAGTGCTGAGAACACCACTGGCGACTCCGGCCCGCATCGCCATCGTGGACGGCGCGGTGCGGCGGGGTTTCCGGTGGCTGCGTATGTGAGCGGTGTGGGACATGGGAACAACCGGTACCAGGGGCTCCTTCATATCCACAAGAAACGTGTGCTGCGCCACAGTTGTTCAACGGCAGCCGAGAATCCCGGGTGTGTCGCTCTTTATTGACGCCGTAACGGACATTGCGGGCGGGCCGTAATGGGCCCGTGATCACGGTCTTTCATCTTTACGTCCGAATTGCCCCGGCACCTACCACCGCTTGGAACGATTGGCCAAGCCCCCTTCCCTCGTCACCTCGCGGGGTGTGGCGGAGGTCACGGAACGGTCACCCGTCCCGACGCGTCCGGAATGCGCGCCGTGGCCGGTTGCGGCCGGGTTGCGGTGAGATCGCGAGCGGATCGCGGGTGGATCACGGCCGGGTCGCAGCCGGATCGCGGCGCCGGGACTTCGTGAACGCGTGCACGCGTCCACATCGCGCCTCGCATCCCCCTGATGTGTGAACGCCTCCTCTAACAAGGGAACGGGTCCAGCGCCAATTTGCATGCAGGGGAACCTTCTTGATATTGAGACGACCCCTCTGACCTGCACTGACGTGGCAAATTGTCACTTCTGGTGACCGCGCGGACGCTTCGCGTGTGAAGATCACCGCTCATCCGGCTTCATGATCGTTCGTCAGGTGGTGGAGATCACAAAGCTTTGGCAATACCCCGTGTCGCAGATCACAGACCTGCGGGCATAGGATGCGGAGCGGTTGGGCTTGTGACCCGCTTCACATGTTCTCGATCTCCGCCGGGGCGGGCGTGGTTCGGGGGACGCGTGGGGCGGAAGTGAGCTCGACTCGCCAGCAGTCAGTGCCGACTGAGAGGAGCGAGGAGCGGTGAACGCGTATGCGCCCATCCTCGTACTGGGAGCCCTCGGGGCAGGCTTTGCGATCTTCTCCGTGGTCATGGCCACGCTGATCGGTCCGAAGCGGTACAACCGCGCCAGGCTCGAGGCCTACGAGTGCGGTATCGAGCCGACCCCCACGCCGGCCGGCGGCGGGCGCTTCCCCATCAAGTACTACCTGACGGCGATGCTCTTCATCGTCTTCGACATCGAGATCGTCTTCCTTTATCCCTGGGCCGTCAGCTTCGACGCGCTGGGGATTTTCGGGCTCGTGGAGATGCTGCTCTTCGTGCTCACCGTCTTCGTCGCATACGCGTACGTATGGCGGCGGGGCGGCCTGGAATGGGACTGAAGGGCCTTTGACCATGGGACTCGAAGAAAAGCTGCCGAGCGGATTCCTGCTGACCACCGTCGAGCAGGCCGCGGGCTGGGTGCGCAAGTCGTCCATGTTCCCCGCCACGTTCGGACTCGCCTGCTGTGCCATCGAGATGATGACCACCGGCGCCGGCCGCTACGACCTGGCGCGTTTCGGCATGGAGGTCTTCCGCGGCTCGCCGCGGCAGGCGGACCTGATGATCGTGGCCGGCCGGGTCAGCCAGAAGATGGCGCCGGTGCTGCGACAGGTCTACGACCAGATGCCGAACCCCAAGTGGGTGATCTCCATGGGGGTCTGCGCCTCCTCGGGCGGCATGTTCAACAACTACGCGATCGTCCAGGGCGTCGACCACGTCGTCCCGGTCGACATCTATCTCCCCGGCTGCCCGCCCCGGCCCGAGATGCTGATGGACGCCATCCTCAAGCTCCATCAGAAGATCCAGAACTCCAAGCTCGGTGTGAACGCGGAGGAAGCGGCCCGTGAGGCGGAGGAGGCGGCGCTCAAGGCACTGCCCACCATCGAGATGAAGGGGCTGCTGCGATGAGTGACGCGAAGAACGCCGCGGGTGACGGCGGCGGTGTGAACCCGGAGAAGGACCTCTCGGCGGAGAACCTTCCCGGCAGGCGCGGCGAGGGCGGTGAGGAGATCCGCGTCCAGCGCGGCATGTTCGGCGCCGCCAACGGCGGCGACACCTCCGGTTACGGCGGTCTGGTCCGCTCGGTCCGGCTCCCGGGACCGTCGAACCGCCCCTACGGAGGCTGGTTCGACGAGGTCGCCGACGAACTGGAGGGCGCGCTGGAGGAGCAGGACCTGCTTCCCCAGAACGCCATCGAGAAGACGGTCGTCGACCGCGGCGAACTCACCTTCCACATCGAACGCGAGCACCTGGTCCGGGTCGCGAGGACCCTGCGGGACGACCCCGCGCTGCGCTTCGAACTGTGCACCGGTGTCAGCGGCACCCACTATCCGAACGACAAGGGCCGCGAACTGCACGCCGTGTACCACCTGCGCTCGATCACCCACAACCGGTTGATCCGCCTGGAAGTCAGCGCCCCCGACGACGACCCGCACATCCCGTCGCTGGTCTCCGTCTATCCGACGAACGACTGGCACGAGCGCGAGACGTACGACTTCTTCGGCATCGTCTTCGACGGCCACCCGGCCCTGACGCGGATCCTGATGCCGGACGACTGGCAGGGCCACCCGCAGCGCAAGGACTATCCCCTCGGCGGCATCCCCGTCGAGTACAAGGGCGCCCAGATCCCGGCTCCGGACCAGCGGAGGTCGTACTCATGAGCACTCCCAACCCGTCGCCCGGCCACCACTCCTCATCGAGTCCCTCCGGGACCACCTCTTCGACGGCATCCGCGGCCTCCGCCGCCTCCGCGCGCGAGACCACGGAAGGCACCGTCTACACCGTCACCGGCGGCGACTGGGACGAGGTCGTCCAGACGGCGAGCCGCAGTGACGACGAGCGCATCATCGTCAACATGGGCCCGCAGCACCCGTCCACGCACGGCGTGCTCAGGCTGATCCTGGAGATCGACGGCGAGACCGTCTCCGAGGCCCGCTGCGGCATCGGCTACCTCCACACCGGCATCGAGAAGAACCTCGAGTACCGGACCTGGACCCAGGGCACCACGTTCGTGACGCGCATGGACTACCTGACGCCGTTCTTCAACGAGGCGGCGTACTGCCTCGGCGTCGAGAAGCTCCTCGGCATCGAGGACCAGATCCCCGACCGCGCCTCGGTCATCCGCGTGCTCCTGATGGAGCTGAACCGGCTCTCCTCCCACCTGGTGTGCATCGCGACCGGAGGCATGGAGCTCGGCGCCACCACCATCATGATCTACGGATTCCGTGATCGTGAACTCATTCTCGACGCCTTCGAGCTCATCACGGGCCTCAGGATGAACCACGCGTACATCCGCCCCGGCGGACTCGCCCAGGACCTGCCTCCCGGAGCGGTGGACCAGATCCGCGAGCTCGTGAAGACGCTGCGGAAGAACCTCCCGGAGTACGACGCGCTCGCCACCGGGAACCCGATCTTCAAGGCCCGTATGCAGGACGTCGGTTACCTGGACCTGGCCGGCTGCATGGCCCTCGGGGCCACCGGTCCCGTCCTGCGCTCCACCGGCCTGCCGCACGACCTGCGCAAGGCGCAGCCGTACTGCGGGTACGAGACGTACGACTTCGAGGTCCCCACCGCGGACACCTGCGACTCCTACGGCCGCTTCCTGATCCGGCTGGAGGAGATGCGCCAGTCGCTGCGCATCGTCGAGCAGTGCCTGGACCGGCTCCAGCCCGGGCCGGTCATGGTCGCCGACAAGAAGATCGCCTGGCCCGCCCAGCTCGCCATGGGGCCGGACGGACTGGGCAACTCCCTCGACCACATCAAGCAGATCATGGGCACCTCCATGGAGGCCCTGATCCACCACTTCAAGCTGGTCACTGAGGGTTTCCGCGTGCCGCCGGGACAGACGTACACGGCGGTCGAGTCGCCCAAGGGCGAGCTCGGGGTGCATGTCGTCTCCGACGGCGGCACCCGTCCCTACCGGGTCCACTTCCGCGACCCGTCCTTCACCAACCTGCAGTCCATGGCGGCGATGTGCGAGGGCGGCCAGGTCGCCGACGTCATCGTCGCCGTGGCATCCCTCGACCCCGTGATGGGAGGCGTCGACCGGTGACCACCTCATCTTCGGAGCGGGGCGTCAGCCTGGGCATGCCCCAACTGCCCGCTCCCGCCTACCCGGACGAGGTCCGGGCCCGGCTGGAGACCGACGCGCGCGAGGTCATCGCCCGCTACCCGGACTCCCGGTCCGCCCTCCTGCCGCTGCTGCACCTCGTGCAGTCGGAGGAAGGCCATGTCACGCGCACCGGAATGCAGTTCTGCGCGGACGTGCTCGGCCTGACCACGGCCGAGGTCACCGCCGTCGCCACCTTCTACAGCATGTACCGGCGCCGGCCGAGCGGTGACTACCAGGTCGGGGTGTGCACCAACACCCTGTGCGCCGTCATGGGCGGCGACGCCATCTTCGAGGAGCTCCAGGAGCACCTCGGCGTAGGCAACGGCGAGACCACCGAGGACGGCAAGGTCACCCTCGAACACATCGAGTGCAACGCGGCCTGCGACTTCGCACCCGTCGTGATGGTCAACTGGGAGTTCTTCGACAACCAGGACCCCCAGAGCGCCAAGCGCCTGGTCGACGACCTGCGGGCCGGCCGCCCGGTCTCGCCCACGCGCGGGGCGCCGCTGTGCACGTTCAAGGAGACCGCCCGGATCCTGGCCGGTTTCCCCGACGAGCGGGAGGGCGCCGTCGAGGCCACGGGCAGCGCGGGACCCGCTTCCCTGACCGGCCTGAAGCTGGCCAAGGGGGAGGCCGCCCCCGCGCGCGTGGTGCACCCGCGCGGAGAGGCGCCCACGGACACCCCGCCGCACGAGCCGTCGCCGACGGAGCACCTCAGCTCGCACGACGCGCCGCAGGACACATCGGCCTCCGATCCGGAGCATCCGGCCGGACCCGTCGCAGAGGAGGGGGAGTGATGACCTTGGCACCCGCCGAACTCAAGGACATCGGTCCGGAGAAGCTGCTCGCACCCGTGCTGTCGGCCTTCTGGGACGAGGACGAGTCCTGGACCCTGGACGTCTACAAGAGGCACGAGGGGTACGAGGGGCTCCGCAAGGCCCTCGCCATGTCACCGGACGACGTCATCGCGTACGTCAAGGAGTCCGGTCTGCGCGGGCGCGGCGGCGCCGGCTTCCCGACGGGAATGAAATGGCAGTTCATTCCCCAGGGAGACGGCAAGCCCCACTATCTGGTGGTCAACGCCGACGAGTCGGAGCCCGGGACGTGCAAGGACATTCCGCTCCTCTTCGCGAACCCGCACAGCCTCATCGAGGGCATCGTCATCGCCTGCTACGCCATCAGGTCGTCCCATGCCTTCATCTATCTGCGTGGTGAAGTCGTCCCCGTGCTGCGGCGGTTGCACGAGGCCGTGCGCGAGGCCTACGCGGCGGGCCTGCTCGGCGAGAACATCCTGGGCAGCGGACTCGACCTCGAACTCACCGTGCACGCGGGCGCCGGCGCGTACATCTGCGGTGAGGAGACCGCACTGCTCGACTCGCTCGAAGGCCGCCGTGGCCAACCGCGGCTCCGTCCTCCCTTCCCCGCCGTCGCGGGCCTCTACGCGTGCCCCACTGTGGTGAACAACGTCGAGTCGATCGCCTCGGTTCCCGCCATCATGAACCGGGGCAAGGAATGGTTCCGCTCGATGGGCAGCGAGAAGTCACCCGGCTTCACTCTCTACTCCCTCAGCGGCCACGTCGCACGCCCCGGGCAGTACGAGGCGCCGATGGGCATCACGCTGCGCCAGCTGCTCGACATGAGCGGCGGCATGCGGCCGGGGCACCGCCTGAAGTTCTGGACGCCGGGCGGCTCCTCGACGCCGTTGCTCACCGAGGAGCACCTCGACGTCCCCCTGGACTACGAAGGGGTGGGCGCCGCCGGTTCCATGCTCGGCACGAAGGCGCTCCAGTGCTTCGACGAGACGACCTGCGTCGTACGGGCCGTCACCCGCTGGACCGAGTTCTACGCCCACGAGTCCTGCGGCAAGTGCACGCCGTGCCGCGAAGGGACGTACTGGCTCGTGCAGCTGATGCGCGACATCGAGGCCGGCAAGGGCCGGATGTCCGACCTCGACAAGCTGAACGACATCGCCGACAACATCAACGGCAAGGCGTTCTGCGCCCTCGGCGACGGCGCCGCCTCGCCGATCTTCTCTTCGCTGAAGTACTTCCGCGAGGAGTACGAGCAGCACATCACGGGCCGTGGCTGCCCGTTCGACCCGGCCAAGTCGACGGCCTGGGCCGACCGTACGGAGGTGCACGCATGACTGTGACCACCAGCTCTCCCTCCGGTGGGGGAGAGGCGGCGGTCCCGCCCGAGGACCTCGTGACGCTGACGATCGACGGCGTCGAGATCAGCGTGCCCAAGGGCACCCTGGTCATCCGGGCCGCCGAACAGCTCGGCATCGAGATCCCCCGGTTCTGCGACCACCCCCTCCTCGACCCGGCCGGCGCCTGCCGCCAGTGCATCGTCGAGGTCGAGGGCCAGCGCAAGCCCATGGCCTCCTGCACCATCACCTGCACCGACGGGATGGTGGTGAAGACCCAGCTGACCTCGCCCGTCGCGGAGAAGGCCCAGCACGGGGTGATGGAGCTGCTGCTCATCAACCACCCGCTGGACTGCCCGGTCTGCGACAAGGGCGGCGAGTGCCCGCTGCAGAACCAGGCGATGTCGCACGGCAACCCCGAGTCCCGCTTCGAAGGAAAGAAGCGGACCTATGAGAAGCCCGTCCCGATCTCCACCCAGGTGCTGCTCGACCGTGAGCGGTGCGTGCTGTGCGCCCGCTGCACCCGGTTCTCCAACCAGATCGCCGGCGACCCGATGATCGAGATGGTCGAGCGGGGCGCGCTCCAGCAGATCGGCACCGGCGAGGGCGATCCCTTCGAGTCGTACTTCTCCGGCAACACCATCCAGATCTGCCCGGTCGGCGCTCTCACCTCGGCGGCCTACCGGTTCCGCTCCCGCCCCTTCGACCTGGTCTCCTCGCCGTCGGTGTGCGAGCACTGCTCCGGCGGCTGCGCCACCCGCACCGACCACCGGCGCGGCAAGGTCATGCGGCGGCTGGCCGCCGACGACCCCGAGGTCAACGAGGAGTGGATGTGCGACAAGGGGCGCTTCGGGTTCCGGTACGCGCAGCAGCGGGACCGGTTGCAGACCCCGCTCGTGCGCAACGCCGAGGGTGAGCTGGAGCCCGCCTCCTGGCCCGAGGCACTCCAGATCGCGGCCCAGGGGCTGCTGGCCTCCCGCGGCCGCACCGGAGTCCTGACCGGCGGCCGGCTCACCGTCGAGGACGCCTACGCGTACAGCAAGTTCACACGCGTGGCGCTCGACACCAACGACATCGACTTCCGTGCGCGCGTGCACAGCGCGGAGGAGGCCGACTTCCTCGCCGCGCGGGTCGCGGGTCGCGGACACGACCTCGGGGGCGCGGTCGGCCCGCACTCCGGGGGCGGTGTCACGTACTCCTCGCTGGAGAAGGCGCCCGCCGTCCTGCTGGTCGGGTTCGAGTCGGAGGAGGAGGCGCCCGGCGTCTTCCTGCGGCTGCGCAAGGCGTGGCGTACCCACGGGCAGCGGACCTTCGCCCTGGCCACGTACGCCACGCGCGGCCTGGAGAAGGCCGGCGGCACGCTGCTGCCGGCGGCCCCCGGCACCGAGACCGAATGGCTGGACGCGCTCGCGAGCGGCGTCGGCCTGGAGGGCGACGGGGCCAGGGCGGCCGAAGCGCTGCGGACCGAGGGCGCGGTGATCGTCGTCGGTGAGCGGCTCGCCGCCGTCGAGGGCGGTCTCACCGCCGCCGTACGGATCGCCACCGCGACCGGCGCCCGGCTGGTGTGGATCCCGCGCCGGGCCGGGGAGCGGGGCGCCGTCGAGGTGGGCGCGCTGCCGTCGCTGCTGCCGGGCGGGCGCCCGGCGACCGACCCGCGCGCGCGGGAGGAGGTCGCCGCCGTCTGGGGCGTCGCCGCTCTCCCGCACCGCTACGGCCGCGACACCGGCGAGATCGTCGAGGCCGCGGCGACCGGCGAGCTGCAGGCACTGCTGGTCGCGGGCGTGGAGGTCGCCGACCTGCCCGACCCCGCACGCGCGCGTGCGGCACTCGCCGAGGCCGGGTTCGTGGTCTCCCTGGAGCTGCGGCCCGGCGAGGTCACCGAACTCGCCGACGTGGTGCTGCCGGTGGCGGCCGTCGTCGAGAAGGCCGGTGCCTTCCTCAACTGGGAAGGCAGGGTCCGGCCCTTCGAGGCGGCGCTCAAGCCCGACCAGATGACCCGCCCCCTCCCGCCGACCGACGCGCGCGTGCTGCAGATGCTGGCCGACGCCATGGACGTGCACCTGGGCCTGCCGGATCTGCGCACGGTACGCGCGGAAATCGAGCGGCTCGGCACCTGGGACGGCCCGCGGGCCACCGAACCGCTGCGGACCGCGGGCGCGCTGCCCCGGCCGGCCGCCGGGGAGGCGGTGCTGGCCGGACACCGGCTGCTGCTGGACCAGGGGCTCCTGCAGCAGGGCGACGAGGCGCTCGCCGGCACCCGGCACGCCGCGCACGCGCGGGTGTCGGCCGCCACGGCCGTCGAGGTCGGCGTCGAGGACGGCGGCCTGATCGCGGTGACCGGCACCGCCGGAACGGTCGAACTTCCCCTGAGCGTCACCGAGATGCCCGACCGCGTGGTGTGGCTCCCGCTGAACTCCGCGGGCGGCGGTGTCGCCTCCGACACCGGGGCACTGCCCGGCTCCCTCGTCCGTATCGGCCCGGCGGCACTCGCCGGCGAAGCCCCCGAGGAGGTGGAGGCATGAGCCTGTACTTCGCCACTGAAGACCTCTCGATGTTCGGCCGCGACCCCTGGTGGCTGATCGCCCTCAAGGCGGTGTTCTGCTTCGCCTTCCTCATGGTGACGGTGCTGATCGCCATCGTGATGGAACGCAAGATCGTCGCCTGGATGCAGCGGCGCATCGGCCCCAACCGGAACGGCCCCTGGGGCATGCTCCAGTCGCTCGCCGACGGCGTGAAGCTGATGCTCAAGGAAGACGTCGTCGTCAAACGCGCGGACAAGGCGGTGTACGTCCTCGCGCCGATCGTCGCGGCCGTTCCGGCCTTCATGGCGATCGCGGTGATCCCCTTCGGGCCGTCCGGCAACGAGATCTCGATCTTCGGTCAGCGGACCACGATGCAGCTCACCGACCTGCCGATCGCCCTGCTCTACATCCTCGCGGTCGCCTCGATCGGCATCTACGGCATCGTCCTGGCGGGCTGGAGCTCCGGATCCACCTACCCGCTGCTGGGCGGTCTGCGCTCCTGCGCGCAGATGATCTCCTACGAGATCGCCATGGGCGCCGCGTTCGCCTCCGTGTTCCTCTACTCGGGCTCGATGTCGACGTCGGCGATCGTCGAGCAGCAGGCCGACCGCTGGTACATCCTGCTGCTGCCGGTCTCCTTCCTCATCTACATCGTCACGATGGTCGGCGAGGTCAACCGCGCCCCCTTCGACATGCCGGAGTCCGAGGGCGACCTGGTCGGCGGCTTCAACACCGAGTACTCGTCGATCAAGTTCGCGATGTTCATGCTCGCCGAGTACATCAACATGGTGACCGTCTCGGCCGTCGCCACCACCCTCTTCCTGGGCGGCTGGCGCGCTCCGTGGCCGATCAGCACCTTCTGGGAGGGCGCGAACCACGGCTGGTGGCCGATGCTCTGGTTCATCGTCAAGGTCCAGCTGCTGCTGTTCATGTTCGTCTGGCTGCGCGGCACGCTCCCGCGGGTCCGCTACGACCAGCTGATGAAGCTCGGCTGGAAGGTCCTGATCCCGGTCTCCCTGGTGTGGCTGATGCTCGTCGCCACGGTGCGGGCCCTGCGGAACGAGAACTACGGGTTCACCGACATCGCCCTCTACGTAGCCGCGGCCGTCCTCACCCTGCTGGTGCTGTCCTTCGTCGTCGACATGTTCCGGGCGAAGAGCAAGAAGAGCGAGGAGGCCGAGGAACCCGGCGAGGCCCCGGCCGCCTTCGATCCGATGGCGGGCGGATTCCCCGTACCGCCGCTGCCCGGACAGGAGCTTCCGCCGGTGCCGCGACGGCCCTCGCGCCAGGAGCGGAAGCTCGTCGGCAGTGGCGGACCCGATACCCACAGTGACGGATCTCTGGATGGAAAGGAGGCGTCCGATGGCTGAGGAATCCAAGGAGGCCGGGCAGACGAAGCCCGGTTTCCTGAACCCGGTGGCCGGCTTCGGCGTGACCTTCAAGGCCATGTTCAAGAAGCGGCTGACCGAGCAGTACCCCGAGCAGCCGAAGACCACGGCCCCGCGCTTCCACGGCAGGCACCAGCTCAACCGCCATCCGGACGGTCTGGAGAAGTGCGTCGGCTGTGAACTGTGCGCCTGGGCCTGTCCCGCCGACGCGATCTACGTCGAGGGCGCGGACAACACCGACGAGGAGCGCTACTCCCCCGGCGAGCGGTACGGCCGCGTCTACCAGATCAACTACGCCCGCTGCATCCTGTGCGGTCTGTGCATCGAGGCGTGCCCCACGCGCGCGCTCACGATGACCAACGAGTTCGAACTGGCCGACTCCAGCCGCGCCAACCTCATCTACACCAAGGAGCAGCTGCTCGCCGGTCTGGAGGAGGGCATGGTCGACAGCCCGCACGCCATGTACCCGGGCACCGACGAACAGGACTACTACCGGGGCCTGGTGACCGAGGCCGCGCCCGGCACGGAGCGGCAGGTAGCCCACTCCGAGGGCGAGGTCGTGCAGGAGGCGGACTCGACCTTCGGCGAGGACGAACCGGCCTCTGAGAAGGTGATCCGGGGATGACTGCGTACACCGCGTCCACCGCGTCCATCGAGTATCTCGCCGCCTACTCCACCTCCACCGGAGAGGCCGTCCAGTTCTGGATCCTCGGCACGGTCGCCGTGATCGGCGCGCTGTGCACCATCCTGATGCGGCGGGCCGTGCACAGCGCGCTCTGTCTGGCCGGAACCATGATCGTCCTGGCGGTGTTCTACCTCGCCAACGGCGCCTACTTCCTGGGCATCGTCCAGATCATCGTCTACACCGGCGCGATCATGATGCTGTTCCTGTTCGTGGTGATGCTGGTCGGCGTCACCGCGGCGGACTCCCTGAAGGAGACCATCAAGGGCCAGCGCTGGCTCGCCCTGCTGTGCGGGCTCGGCTTCGGCATCCTGCTGGTCGGCGGCATCGGCAACGCCGCGCTCACCGAGTTCAACGGCCTCGGCCAGGCGAACGCGAACGGCAACGTCCCGGGCCTCGCCGCTCTCCTCTTCACCCGGTACGTGTTCGCCTTCGAGATCACCGGCGCCCTGCTCATCACGGCCGTCGTCGGTGCCATGGTGCTCACCCACCGCGAGCGCACCGAGCGGGCCCGGACCCAGCGGGAGCTCTCCGAACAGCGCGTCCGCGAGGGCAAGCACCTCCCGCCGCTGCCGGCCCCGGGCGTGTACGCCCGGCACAACGCGGTGGACATCGCGGGCCTGCTGCCCGACGGCACACCGTCCGACCTCACCGTCAACAAGACGCTGCGCGAACGGGGTCAGATCCGGGACGTGTCGCGGGAGGCGCTCAACGACCTGCGGGCGCTGGAACAGCGCGCGGAGGAGCGCCTTGAGCGCGCGGCGGTCGAGCCGACGTTCAAGTCGGCGTACGAGCGGGCCGAGGAGGCATCGAAGTGAACCCGGTCAACTACCTGTACCTCGCTGCCCTGCTGTTCACGATCGGCGCCACCGGTGTGCTCATCCGGCGCAACGCGATCGTCGTCTTCATGTGCATCGAGCTCATGCTCAACGCCTGCAACCTCGCGTTCGTCGCCTTCTCCCGTATGCACGGCAACCTCGACGGCCAGATCATCGCCTTCTTCACGATGGTCGTCGCCGCGGCGGAGGTCGTGGTCGGGCTGGCGATCATCGTGTCCCTGTTCCGTTCCCGCCACTCGGCCTCGGTCGACGACGCCAGCCTGATGAAGCTGTGAGGGGTCGGTAGACCGTGACTAACACAGAGAACCTGATCGCGCTGCTGGTGGCGGCGCCCCTGCTCGGAGCGGTGGTCCTGCTGTGCGGCGGCCGCCGGCTGGACGCCGTCGGCCACTGGATCGGCACGGCGCTCGCCGCCGCGTCCTTCGTGATCGGCCTCGTCCTCTTCACCGACATGCTGGGCAGTGCCGCCGGCGACCGCACCCTGACGCAGCACCTGTTCAGCTGGATCCCGGTGGAGGGCTTCCAGGCGGACGTCGCCTTCCAGCTCGACCAGCTGTCGATGACGTTCGTCCTGCTGATCACCGGCGTCGGCTCGCTCATCCACCTGTACTCGATCGGGTACATGGAGCACGACGAGCGGCGCCGCCGCTTCTTCGGCTATCTGAACCTGTTCCTCGCGGCGATGCTGATCCTCGTCCTCGCCGACAACTACCTGCTGCTGTACCTGGGCTGGGAGGGCGTCGGTCTCGCCTCCTACCTGCTGATCGGTTTCTGGCAGCACAAGCCCAGCGCCGCGACCGCGGCGAAGAAGGCCTTCCTGGTCAACCGTGTCGGCGACATGGGTCTGTCGATCGGGATCATGCTGATGTTCCTGTGGTTCGGCACCTTCGCCTTCGGACCGGTGCTCGGCAGCCACGGGGAGGCCGGGCTCGCCGGTGCCGCCGGCGAGGGCAAGCTCACTGTGATCGCCCTCATGCTGCTGCTCGCGGCCTGCGGCAAGTCCGCCCAGGTGCCGCTGCAGTCCTGGCTCGGGGACGCGATGGAGGGCCCGACCCCGGTCTCGGCCCTGATCCACGCCGCGACCATGGTCACGGCGGGCGTGTACCTGATCGTCCGCTCCGGGGCCATCTTCAACGGCGCCCCCGACGCGCAGCTGGTCGTCACCATCGTCGGCGCGGTCACGCTGCTGTTCGGTGCGATCGTCGGTTGCGCGAAGGACGACATCAAGAAGGCGCTGGCCGGTTCGACGATGTCGCAGATCGGCTACATGGTGCTCGCGGCGGGCCTCGGTCCCATCGGCTACGTCTTCGCGATCATGCACCTGGTGACGCACGGCTTCTTCAAGGCCGGCCTGTTCCTCGGCGCCGGTTCGGTCATGCACGGCATGAACGACGAGGTCGACATGCGCCGCTACGGCGGACTGCGCACGTACATGCCGGTCACCTTCATCACCTTCGGCCTCGGGTACCTCGCGATCATCGGCTTCCCGGGCCTGTCCGGCTTCTTCTCCAAGGACATGATCATCGAGGCGGCCTTCGCCAAGGGCGGCACCGAGGGCTGGATCCTCGGCGGCGCGGCCCTGCTGGGCGCCGCCATCACCGCGTACTACATGACGCGCGTGATGCTGATGACGTTCTTCGGCGAGGAGCGCTGGCGCAACGCCCCGACGCCGTCCCCGGCCGCACCCGACGTGGAGCCCGCCGCCGAGACCCGCGGCGAGTACACCCCGCCTGACCCGCACGAGTCGCCGAAGATCATGACCATCCCGATGATCGTGCTCGCCTTCGGGTCGGTGTTCGCGGGTGCGTTCTTCGGCATCGGGGACCGGTTCCTGAACTGGCTGAAGCCCGTCACCGGGTACGACCACGGCCATGCGCCGATCAGCGCCCTGACGGTCACGATCGCCACGGTGACCGTGATGGTCGTCGGCGTGGCGATCGCCTGGGGCCAGTACGGGCGCCGCCCGGTCCCGGCCGTCGCCCCGCGCGGTTCGCTGCTCACCCGGGCCGCCCGGCGCGACCTGCTCCAGGACGACTTCAACCATGTGGTCCTGGTACGTGGCGGCGAGCACCTCACGCGCTCCCTGGTGTACGTCGACCACACCCTGGTCGACGGGGTCGTCAACGGGACGGCGGCCTCGTTCGGCGGTCTGTCCGGACGGATGCGCAAGCTGCAGAACGGCTTCGCGCGGTCGTATGCGGTCTCGATGTTCGGCGGCGCGGCACTCCTGGTCGCCGCGACCCTGCTGATGAGGGCGGTCTGATACCGATGTCCTTTCCTCTGCTGACAGCGACGGCGGCGCTCCCGGCCGTCGGGGCGATCGCCACGGCCGCCGTACCGGCCGCGAAACGCACCGCCGCCAAATGGCTGGCCCTGCTGGTCTCGATCGCCACCCTGATGCTGGCGATCGTCGTCCTGGTGCGCTTCGACCCGGGCGGCGACCGCTACCAGCTCACCGAATCGCACGCCTGGATCGCGGAGTTCGGCGTCCGCTACGAGCTCGGGGTGGACGGCATCGGGGTCGCGCTGATCGCGCTGACCGCCCTGCTGATCCCGTTCATCATCCTCGCGGGCTGGCACGACGCCGACCCCCTGGAGACCGGCAGCAAACGGTGGCGGCCGACGCAGGGCTTCTTCGCCCTGATCCTGGCCGTCGAGGCGATGGTGATCCTCTCCTTCGAGGCCACCGACGTCTTCCTCTTCTACATCTTCTTCGAAGCCATGCTGATCCCGCTGTACTTCCTGATCGGCGGCTTCGGGGACCGGGCCCACCAGCACGGCGAGCAGGCGGCCACGACGCAGCGTTCGTACGCGGCGGTGAAGTTCCTGCTCTACAACCTGGCCGGCGGTCTGGTCATGCTGGCCGCGGTGATCGGGCTGTACGTGGTCGCCGGGAACTTCTCCCTCACGGAGATCGCCGAGGCGCGGGCCAACGGTTCGCTCCAGATGGCGGCGAGCACCGAGCGCTGGCTGTTCCTCGGGTTCTTCTTCGCCTTCGCGGTGAAGGCGCCGATGTGGCCGCTGCACACCTGGCTGCCCAACGCCATGCAGGAGTCCACCGCTCCGGTCGCCGTGCTCATCACGGCCGTCGTGGACAAGGTGGGCACCTTCGCGATGCTGCGCTTCTGCCTCCAGCTGTTCCCGGAGGCGAGCAAGTGGGCGACGCCCGTGATCATGGTGCTGGCCGTCATCAGCATCATCTACGGGGCGCTGCTCGCGGTGGGCCAGCGCGACATCAAGCGGCTGATCGCGTACGCGTCGATCTCGCACTTCGGCTTCATCATCATGGGCATCTTCGCGATGACCAGCCAGGGCCAGTCCGGGGCGACGCTCTACATGGTCAACCACGGGATCTCGACCGCCGTCCTGCTGCTGGTGGCCGGGTTCCTGATCTCGCGGCGCGGCTCCCGGCTCATCGCCGACTACGGCGGGGTGCAGAAGGTCGCGCCGGTCCTCGCCGGCACGTTCCTGATCGGCGGTCTGGCGACGCTGTCGCTGCCGGGACTGGCGCCGTTCGTCAGCGAGTTCCTGGTCCTGGTCGGCACGTTCACGCGCTACCCGGTGATCGGCGTCATCGCCACCTTCGGCATCGTGCTCGCCGCGCTCTACACCCTCGTCCTCTACCAGCGGACGATGACGGGCCCCCTCAGGCCCGAGCTTGCCAAGATGCCCGACCTGCGGGTGCGTGAGATCGCCGTGGCCGCGCCGCTGATCGTGCTGCTGGTCTTCCTGGGCGTCTACCCGAAGCCCGTCACGGACATCGTGAACCCGGCGGTGAAGCAGACCATGTCCGACGTACAGAAGAAGGACCCCCAGCCCGAGGTGGAGGCGGCCAAGTGAGCGCATCAGCCGTCCACAGCCTGTGGACAACTGCGGCCGACCCGATCTCGAGGATCGACGCGCCGAAGATCGAGTACGCCCAGCTCGCCCCCGTCCTGATCATCGTCGGTGCGGCGGTCGTCGGGATCCTGGTCGAGGGCTTCGTACCGCGCAGGTTCCGTTACCACGCACAGATGTTCGTCGCGACGGCCGCGGTCGTCGCCGCGTTCGCCGCGGTGGTGGCGCTCGCGGCCGCCGGGTACGGCACGACCAGGGCGGGCATCGCGGCAATGGGCGCGATCGCCGTCGACGGCCCTGCCCTGTTCCTGCAGGGCACGATCCTGCTGACGGCCCTGGTCGGCCTGTTCACCTTCGCCGAGCGCAGGCTCGACCCGGAGGTGCAGGGCAACCGCGTCGACTCGTTCGCCGCGCAGGCCGCGGCCGTGCCGGGCAGCGAGAACGAGAAGAAGGCGGTCAGGGCCGGGTTCACCACCACCGAGGTGTTCCCGCTGCTGCTCTTCGCCGTCGCCGGCATGCTGGTCTTTCCGGCGGCCAACGACCTGGTGACGCTCTTCGTGGCCCTGGAGGTCCTCTCCCTCCCGCTGTACCTGCTCTGCGCGCTGGCCCGCCGCAAGCGGCTGATCTCGCAGGAGGCCGCGGTCAAGTACTTCCTGCTCGGCTCGTTCGCCTCCGCGTTCCTCCTCTTCGGCATCGCGCTGCTGTACGGCTACGCGGGCTCGATGTCGTACGCGAGGATCGCGCAGGTCGTCGAGGGCACGATCCCGGAGGTCGACCCGGCCCTCGTCAACACCATGGGCAACGACGCGCTGCTGCTGGTGGGCGCGGGTCTGCTGATCATGGGCCTGCTGTTCAAGGTCGGTGCCGTCCCCTTCCACATGTGGACGCCGGACGTGTACCAGGGCGCGCCCACCCCGGTGACGGGCCTGATGGCGGCGGCGACCAAGGTGGCGGCGTTCGGCGCCCTGCTGCGGGTGCTGTACGTCCTGCTCCCCGGCCTGCGCTGGGACTGGCGGCCGGTCATGTGGGCCGTGGCCATCGTCACCATGCTGGGCGGCGCGATCTTCGCGATCACCCAGACCGACATCAAGCGGCTGCTGGCGTACTCGGCGATCTCGCACGCGGGCTTCGTCCTCGCGGGCGTCATCGCGGCCACGCCGGCCGGCATCTCGTCCGTCCTCTTCTACCTGGCGGCGTACTCGTTCGTGACGATCGGCGCGTTCGCGGTGGTGACGCTGGTGCGGGACGCCGGAGGTGAGGCGACGCACCTGTCCAAGTGGGCTGGGCTCGGCCGCCGTTCGCCCCTGGTGGCGGCGGTGTTCGCGGTGTTCCTGCTCGCCTTCGCGGGCATTCCGCTGACCTCCGGCTTCGCCGGGAAGTTCGCCGTGTTCAAGGCGGCGGCGGAGGGCGGCGCGGTGCCGCTGGTCGTGGTCGGTGTGATCGCGTCGGCGATCGCGGCGTTCTTCTACATCCGGGTGATCGTCCTGATGTTCTTCAGCGACCCGCGGCCCGAGGGCCCGACCGTCGCGGTGCCGTCGCCGTTGACGATGACGGCGATCGGACTGGGCGTGGTGGTCACGGTGGTGCTCGGTGTGGCACCGCAGTACTTCCTGGAGCTGGCGGGCGACGCGGGAGTGTTCGTGCGCTGACGCACGGCGGTACGAAGAGGCCCGGTTCTCTCTGGGGAACCGGGCCTCTTCGCGTGCACGCCGAGCCCCGGCGGCGGACCCGGGTGCGGACCGCCTGGTCATGGTTCTCCGGCTGCGGCGCCCGTGCGGGAGCGGCGGCCGGGGTTCGGTGGACCTGTGGAAAACTCCGGGGCTGTCGGTGCGGGCACCTATCGTGGGTGCAGCGGACGCAGTGGACGCAGCGAATGCAGTGGCCGAGGGACGGCTTACGGGGGCACGGTGACGAGCGGTAGTGGTGGGATGGCTGTGATGGAGAGCGAGGCGCGGGCCACGCTGCAGCGGGTGTTCGGGTTCGAGGCCTTCCGCGGTGAGCAGGAAGCGGTGATCGAGCATGTGATCGCGGGCGGGGACGCCGTGGTCCTCATGCCGACCGGTGGCGGCAAGTCCCTGTGCTACCAGATCCCGGCCCTGGTCAGACCGGGTACGGGGGTCGTCGTCTCCCCGCTGATCGCGTTGATGCAGGACCAGGTGGACGCGCTGCGGGCGCTCGGCGTGCGCGCCGGGTTCATGAACTCCACGCAGGACTTCGACGAGCGTCGTGTGGTGGAGGCCGAGTTCCTGGCGGGCGAGCTGGATCTGCTGTACCTCGCGCCGGAGCGGCTGCGGCTGGACAGTTCGCTGGAGCTGCTCTCGCGGGGGAAGATCTCCGTCTTCGCGATCGACGAGGCGCACTGCGTGTCCCAGTGGGGGCACGACTTCCGGCCGGACTACCTCACGCTGTCACTGCTCGGGGAGCGCTGGCCGGACGTGCCCCGGATCGCGCTCACCGCGACGGCCACGCACGCCACGCACCGGGAGATCACCGAGCGGCTGGCCATGCCGGACGCCCGGCACTTCGTGGCGAGCTTCGACCGGCCCAACATCCAGTACCGGATCGTGCCGAAGGCCGACCCCAAGAAGCAGTTGCTGGGCTTCCTGCGCGAGGAGCACGCCGGGGACGCGGGCATCGTCTACTGCCTCTCCCGCAACTCCGTCGAGAAGACGGCCGAGTTCCTCAGCCGCAACGGCATCGAGGCGGTGCCCTACCACGCGGGGCTGGACGCGGGGACGCGCGCCGCGCACCAGGCCCGTTTCCTTCGGGAGGACGGCCTGGTCGTGGTGGCGACCATCGCCTTCGGGATGGGCATCGACAAGCCGGACGTCCGGTTCGTCGCCCATCTCGACCTGCCCAAGTCCGTCGAGGGCTACTACCAGGAGACGGGCCGCGCCGGCCGCGACGGGCTGCCGTCCACGGCCTGGATGGCGTACGGCCTGGGCGACGTCGTGCAGCAGCGCAAGCTGATCCAGTCCGGCGAGGGGGACGAGGCCTTCCGGCGGCGGGCCGCCCAGCATCTGGACGCGATGCTCGCACTGTGCGAGACGGCCGGGTGCCGGCGTGCCCGGCTCCTGGCCTACTTCGGCCAGGACGACGCCGCCCCGGCCGGCTGCGGCAACTGCGACACCTGCCTCACCCCGCCGGAGACCTGGGACGGCACCGTCGCGGCCCAGAAGGTGCTGTCGACGGTGGTCCGGCTGCAGCGGGAGCGCGGGCAGAAGTTCGGCACGGTGCAGATCGTCGACATCCTGCTGGGGAAGCGCACCGCCAAGGTCATCCAGTTCGACCACGACCAGCTGTCCGTGTTCGGGATCGGTGAGGATCTCAGTGAGGGCGAGTGGCGGGGCGTGGTCCGGCAGTTGCTGGCCCAGGGGCTGCTGGCGGTCGAGGGCGAGTACGGCACGCTGGTGCTGACCGAGGCCAGTGGGGCGGTGCTGCGTCGCGAGCGTGAGGTGCCGCTGCGCAAGGAGCCGAAGAAGCCGGTGACTTCCCGGTCGGAGGCGTCGGGAACGTCGGGTTCCGGGCGGGGCAAGGCCAAGGCCGCCGCGGCCGAGCTGCCCGAGGAGCTCGTGCCGGCCTTCGAGGCGCTGCGCGCCTGGCGTGCCGAGCAGGCCCGCGAGCAGGGTGTCCCCGCGTACGTCATCTTCCACGACGCCACGCTCAGGGAGATCGCCACGGTCTGGCCCGGTTCGGTGGCCGAGCTCGGCGGGATCAGCGGGGTGGGCGAGAAGAAGCTCGCGACGTACGGGGAGGGTGTGCTGAAGGTGCTGGGGGAGCTGGGCGGGCGGCCGGGGACCGAGGCCCGTGCCGGGTCGCAGGACGTGGCTGCGGACGCCACCGGTTCCGCGTCGGACGACTGGCCCGAGATGGACGCCGAACCGGAGCCGGACGACTGGATGTAGTCCGCCGCCGGCCTTTCCGGACAACACGCTCAGGGCAGGGCGGTGAGGCCCGGGGCGAAGGTGATCAGCAGGGGGAGGAGGGGGACCAGGGCCGCCGCTGTCGTCGTCAGGGCGCGGTCACGGCGGCCGAGGCGGGGCGGGGGCTTCAGCAGGCGGTCGACGCGCTCGCCGAGCAGGCGGTGGCTGGAGGCGCAGGACAGGACGCCACGGTGCTGGTTGAGCTCGATCAGCGCCAGTGCCGTGGTCAGGTGGCCGCAGCGGCGGGAGGCGGTGTCGTCGGCGGCCAGTTCGACCAGGCGGTGGGTCTGGTCGCAGAAGTGGGTGAACAGCGGGACGCGGGGGAAGCCGGTGGCCAGAGCGGTGGAGAGGTGCAGCAGCCAGTCGTGGTGGGCGCGGGCGTGGCCGCGTTCGTGGGCGAGGACGGCGTCGATCTGGTGGTCGGTGAGGCGGCGCAGGGCACCGGTGGTGACGATCAGCTGGGGCGGACTGCCCGGCATCCACCAGGCGTCGGGGTACTCGTCCTCCAGCACCAGCAGGGGGCCGCGGGCGGCGGGGAGACCGGCGGGCAGATCGGGGGCGCGTTCCAGCAGATGTGCGCGGGCCTGGGCGCGGCGTCGGCGGGCGTCGACCAGTTCCCGTACGAGCATGGCCGTGGTCCAGGCGGCGCCGCAGGCCAGCAGCAGGGTGAGGACGGCCGTCCACGGCGGGGCGGCGGACAGGTCGTACGCCGCGGTCACCGCGGGCGGGGCCGGCGCGAAGAGCTGGGCGCGTACGGTGCCGAAGACGGCCGCGGCGCCCAGGGTGAGGGCGGTCACGCAGCACAGCAGGACCGTGGCGACGAGACACTGCCAGACCCACAGGGCGACCACCGGTTCCCGCTCCGGCCAGTCGGCCCGGGTCAGCGCGCGAGGGACGGGCCCGGCGGCCGTCACGGCGACAACGCTCAGCAGGAGCAGGCAGAGGGTCATGCCAAGGGCTCCGGATCCTGTCGGCAGAGGGGGACTTCGGATCGTGCGGGACATGCGGGAGCCGCACACCGCCCGACGCCAAGTATGACGGTGAAGGGCGGTGTGGGGCAGGGGGCGACGGAGATCGGAGGGCGCGCGGAAGGACGCCCTGCGGGCGGCGACCCCGGGATGGACGGGATGGACGGGATTGGTGGGATTGACCCGGCCCGGCCGCGGGGATCAGCCCGCGGGCGTCACCCGCCCCGTGACCTCGCCGAGGCCGACGCGGACACCGTCCGGTCCCGGGGCCCAGGCCGACAGGGTCACCACGTCGCCGTCCTCCAGGAACGTCCGCTTTCCGTCGGGGAGTTCGAGGGCATCCCGCCCGTTCCAGGTCAGTTCCAGCAGAGACCCGCGTTCCCGCTCGGCGGGGCCGCTCACCGTGCCGGAGCCGTAGAGGTCGCCGGTGCGCAGGGAGGCGCCGTTCACGGTCATGTGGGCGAGCTGCTGGGCGGCTGTCCAGTACATGGTGGAGAAGGGGGGCTCGGAGACGACGTGGCCGTTGACGGCCACGGAGATCCGCAGGTCGTAACCGCCGGGTTCCTCGTCCGTGTCGTCCAGGTACGGCAGCAGCTCGTGCGTGCGCTCCGGTGGCGCCACCCGGGCCTCTTCCAGGGCGTCCAGGGGGGTGATCCAGGCCGACACCGAGGTGGCGAAGGACTTGCCGAGGAACGGGCCGAGGGGGACGTACTCCCAGGCCTGGACGTCGCGTGCGGACCAGTCGTTGAGGAGGCAGAGGCCGAAGACGTGGTCACGGAAGTCGCCGAGCGGCACCGGCCGGCCCCGCTCGGACGGCGTCCCGACCACGAAGCCGACCTCGGCCTCGATGTCCAGCCGGACCGACGGGCCGAAGACCGGGGCCGGGTCGATCGGTGCCTTGCGCTGCCCCGAGGGCCGTACGACGTCCGTGCCGGAGACCAGCACCGTGCCGGAGCGGCCGTGGTAGCCGATCGGCAGGTGCTTCCAGTTCGGGGTGAGGGAGTCGGCCGCGTCGGGGCGGAAGATCCGGCCGACGTTCCGTGCGTGGTTCTCGGAGGCGTAGAAGTCGACGTAGTCCGCGACGTCGAAGGGGAGGTGCAGGGTCACCGAGGACAGCGGATGGAACAGCGGCCCGACGGTCTCCCGGTGCGCCGGGACGGTCACCCAGGCCGTGAGCGCCCGCCGCACGTCGGACCAGGCCGTCCGGCCCGCCGCCAGCAGCGGGTTGAGCGTCGGGCGGGCGAGCAGGGAGGCGTACGGGGAGCCCAGGGCGTGGGCTGCCGCGCCGGCGTCGAGGACGTGGTCGCCGAGCCGGACGCCCACCCTCTGCTCCGTCGAGCCGGGGGGAGAGAACACGCCGTACGGCAGGTTGTGCGGGCCGAAGGGATCGCCCTCGGGGACATCGAAGGGGGGCATCGGGTGCTGCCTCGCTCTCGTGTGCGCAGGTGCTCTGGTGCTTCACGTGTCCGTGGTCGTGCCACACGTTACGGGTGCCGCGGTCGTCTTGGGCAGAGGAAAAGGGGCGGGTCCGGGGTGACGGGCAGCGGGAGGCGGGTCCATGTGCCGCTTCCCCTTGCGTACCGGAAGTTATCCACAGGACGCGACGCAATCTTGACGGAGCGGTGCGAACGGGGTGACTCTGGGCGGGTGCCGGAAGGCCTCGGGGAGGGGGCGTTCCGATGGCACATCAGGGGGACGGATGGCCATAGGGGAGGCCGGTCCGGGCTCGGCGCGCTCTGGCTCGCAGTCGAAGAGGCTGGAAGAGGTCATGCGCGGCCGGCTCGGCCGGGAATGCGTGTACGTGCCGTCGTGCAGGTTCGGGCTGTTCGTGGCGTTGCGCCACTGGTGCCCGCCCGGCGGCAGGGTGTTGATGTCGCCGGTCAACGACGACGTCATCTTCTTCGTGGTGCTCGCGGCGGGGCTGCGCCCGGTGCAGGCGCCGTTGAACCCGCTCGACGCGTCCATCGACACCGGTGCCGTGCCCGACGAGGTGTGGGGCTCGCTGTCCGCCGTACTGACCACGAACCTGTACGGCAACCCGGACCCGGCACCGGAACTGCGGTCCCGCTGCGACGCGTTGGGCATCCCGTTGTTCGAGGACGGGGCGCACGCCATCGGCAGCGAGGTCGGCGGGCGGCCGGTCGGCGCCTGGGGCGATGCGTCTGTTTTCAGCCTTTCCAAGCATGTCGGCGCCCAGACGGGGGGCATCCTCTCGCTGGCCGACCCGGGCCGGAGCGCAGCGGTGCGGGAGGCCTGCGCCGAACTGCTCGCCCCACGCCGGATGGCGTCCGAACTCACCTATGCGGTACGGCCGTACGCCGAGGCCGCCGTGCGGGGGCTCGGGCTGCGCCGGGCGGCCTGGGCCGCGATGGGGCTGCTGGGGCTGACGGAGCGTGAGGGGATCCGCATGCCACTGCGTCCGGACGCGCTGGCCGACGCGGTGCGCTCCGCCCCGGATCTGGCCGCGCACGATCCCTGGGTCAGGGTCGACATGCACGACTACCGGCTGGAGCCCGGCCCCGTGCGCCTGCGCCGGGTCCGGCGCGGGCTCGGGCGGCTGGACGACGTACTGGCTGCCTCCCGCGCGGGTACGGAACTGCTGCTGTCGACGCGGTGGGCCCGGCCGCGTCCGGGCGGTGCGGCGCAGCCGCTGTTCCGGGTGCCGCTGCTCGTGGCGGACCGGGACGCCGCGATCGAGGCGCTGGCACGGCGCGGCATCGTCGTCGGCTACCTCTACGATCCACCCCTGGACGACTACGCGGGAGCGGAGTTCACGGACCCGTCGCCCGCGCCCGGGGGCGCTCGCTGGTTCGCGCGGCACGCGCTGCCGGTGGACCCGCTGCGGGCACGGGAGGTCGTCGAGGTGCTGGAACGGTCCGGGGCACGGCCGGCCGAGCCGCCCGAGGCACGGGCCGAACCGGAGTCACCGGAGGCACCAGCGGCACCGGAGGGGCCGGAGCGGCGCGGGGCGGTACGGTCGGGGAACACGGCGAGAGGGCTGGGGCCGCCCCGTGACTGAGATCCAGGTGCACGAGCCCGCCGTGGTGCGCAGCGGCGTCGGCCCCGAACCCGCCGACCACGAACCCGGCTCCGACTCGCTGTTCAAGAACGCCTACTTCCTGATGCTCAGCACCGGCGTGTCCGCGGTCCTCGGACTGGGCTTCTGGCTCGTGGCCGCGCGCTACTACTCCGAGGAAGCGGTCGGCGAGGGCTCCGCCGCCATCGCCGCGATGCGGCTGCTCGCCAGCATCACCGCGACCACGATGATCGGCGCCGTGGTCCGCTTCGTGCCGCGTGCCGGCCGCGAGACCGGGCGCCTGGTGTGGGGTGTGTACGGGGCGAGTTCGCTGGTCGTCGCCCTGGCCGCGGGCGTCTTCCTGCTCACGCTGGATCTGTGGGGCGCGTCGTACGAACCCCTCGGCACACCGCTGGCGGGCGCGCTGTTCGTCGCGGCGTGCGTGGCGTGGGCGCTGCTCACACTGCAGGACGGGGTGCTCACGGGCCTGCGGAAGACGGAGTGGGTGCCCGTCGGGAACGCCGTCTTCTCCACCGGGAAGCTGGTCCTGCTGGCCGTCTTCGCGAGCGCGCTGCCGGTGCTGGGCATCTTCGTGTCCTGGGCCGTCGCGATCGCGTTCTCCACACTGCCGCTCGGCTGGCTGATCTTCCGCCGTCTCATTCCGCGCCAGGCCGCCGCCGAGCTTGACCGGGAACCGCCCAAGGTCCGGGACATGGGCCGTTTCCTGGCCGGAGACTCGCTCGGCGCCCTGTTCAGCCTGGCGATGATCAACCTGCTGCCGGTGATGGTCGCGGTGCGCTTCAGCGCCGCCGACAACGGCTACTTCTACGTGGCGTACACCGTCGGCGGCACCATGGAGTTCATGGCCATCAACATGGCCTCGTCGCTCACCGCCCACGCCTCGCACGACCCACGGCAACTCGCGGACGGCGTCCGGGGGGCACTGCGCCGGATGGCGTTGCTGCTGGTGCCGGTGGTGCTGGTGCTCGTGGTCTTCGCGCCGCAGATCCTCACCCCGTTCAGCGCGGACTACGCCGAGCACGGCTCGGCCGTGCTGCGGCTGCTCGCGCTCGGGGCGCTGCCCCGGGTGGTGGTGGAGCTGTACATCGGGGTGCTGCGGGTGCAGGGACGCACCGGTGTGCTCGCCGCCCTCCAAGGGGCCATGTGCGTGCTGGTCCTGGGCAGCGCGGCCGTGCTGTTCAGCCCCGCGGGGATCGCGGGGGCCGGGTGGGCGGTGCTGATCAGCATGACGTTGATCGCCGTCGTCTCGGTCTTCGGACTGCGGTCGGCGCTGCGCGGCACGCGCGGCGGGTCCCTGGGGCAGGACGGGCCGGACCGGGCCCCTGCCGGGTCCGCCTACGGCACCCGCTGGGCGAAGCTGAACGCCACCGCCGGGTACGGCACGGGTTGGGCCCGCCGGGCCGCCTACGAGGACAGGGAGGATTCCGGGCAGGGCGGCGACGACACCGTCACGTTGTTCATCGGCCGCCCCGGTTACGAACGGGAGGCGCTCCAGGCGGACACGCTGGCGTTCATCGTGCGGTCCCGCCCTGCGGACGCGGAGGAGGACACCGGTCCCGGGGCGGGGGAGGGGGGCGGGGAGGCGCCCACTCCACGGGACGCACCGGGCCGGGACGACGGACCGCCTGAGCGGCATGGACCGCATGAGTCGAAGAAGCACGAGGAGCAGAAGAAGCACGAGGAGCCGGAGGAACACGAGGAGCCGGAGGAGCAGAGGGAGGGGTCCGCACGGGGCGCGTCGTGGGACGGCGTGGAGGACGCTCACCCCGTCCGGCCCGGTGCCCACCGTGTGGTCCCGTCGCCGTCGACCGGGGACGAGACCGAGCGGCGCCTGCGTGACATCCTCTGGGTGCTGCTCGGACTCGCCACCGTCGTCTTCTGGGTGTCGGTGCGCTCGCTGCCCTGGTTCGGCGGATCCGGGCGGGAGGAACCGGGAGAACTGACGGGGCGCCTGTTGCTGGAAGGGCTGCCGCTTTCGGCGCTCGCCGCCGGGGGAGTGCTGCTTCTGGTCTTCGTCGCCTCGGTGACGCTGTGCACGCGACCCGACCCCTGGCTCCCCGGCGCCGCGCTGGGTTCCGCCCTGCTCGCCCTGTACGCCGCACCTGTCACCCTCGGCCGGCCACCGAGGCCGTTGGACGGGGCGTTGTACGCGCAGACGGCCACATTTCTCGCGGACGCGATGGGACTCGCCGGCCCCGAGCCACTGCTGCGCTGGACACCGCCGGTCTGCCAGTTGCTGTGTCTCGTCCCGCTGTGGCTGCTGTCGGCGCGCGCGGGCAGCAGGCCGTCCTGGCCGGGACGCTGGGGGGCGCTGTATCTCGTCGCCGTGGCCGGCTGGGCGTGGCGGGACGCGCTCGCACCGGTGGCCCCGCCCCTGCTCGCCGCGCTGCTTCTCCTGCTGCCGCTCCTCCACCTTCCGCCGCTGCGCCGTGCCGTGCCGGCGACGCGGCCGCCCGACCGTGGACGACCGAACGGCTGAACCGACGACCGACCGAAACGACCGACACGTTCCGGAGCCGAACCGCCAGGGGGGAACCACCGTGCGTCCGCCAGCCACTCCACGCGAGAGATCCGCGTCCGAGCCCGCGCCCGAGAGCACGCCGGCGTCGGTCGCCCCCGCCGAACCGCATGCGCGGACCGAGTCACGGACCGATGCGCGGACCGATCCTTCCTCGGAGTCGTCGACCCCCGCCCATGAGCCCGTGACGGATCTTTCCGACCTGCCGCCCCTCTGGTCCGTGCCCCGTGTCCTCGCGCTCCGGCCCGCGGTACCGCTGGTGACGGCACTGGCGCTGTGGCTGTACGCGGTCCGGCACACCGACGTGTCGCACCTCGACGACTACGGCCTGGTCACCGCGCTCCACCCGAGCTTCTGGGCCGGCCTCGCCGTGCTCACCGCCGGTTTCTGGTTCACGGCCCGCGACCGGCGGCGGTCCGGCGGCTGGCCGGCTGCGTACGTGCTCGGTCTGCTGGTGATGGAGCGGGCCACCCAGGCCGTGCTCTACCCGACCCCGCTGTACGCCTGGGCGTGGAAGCACGACGGCGTCGTCGACCACCTGCTGACGGCCGGCGGGCTCCAGAACGCCGACCAGGTCGGTGACATGGCGGTCTACGACCAGTGGCCTGGCTTCTTCGCCGCGCAGGCGGCGTTGGTGCGTCTGCTGGGCGTGGACTCGGCGGCGATGTACATGGCGTGGTGGCCGCTGGCGTCCAGCCTGATGCTGCTGCTCCCGCTGCTGCTGGTCTACCGCACCTTCACCGAGGACCGGCGGCTGATCTGGACCGCGGTCTGGCTCTTCTACGTCGCCAACTGGGTGGGCCAGGACTACTTCTCCCCCCAGTCCGTCGCCTTCGCGCTGCATCTCGGCGTGCTGGCCGTGGTGCTGCGCAGGTACGGCCGTTCCGGCGCGGGCGGCGGGCGGCGCGGGCAGGCCGTCTGGACCGCCCTCGTCACCCTGCTGGTGACGGCGATCGTCATCTCGCACCAGCTCACACCCGGCATGCTGGTCGTGTCACTGCTCGCGCTGTGGCTGCTGCGCCGCCACCGGGACTGGGTTCCGGTGGCCACCACGGTCGTCATCTTCCTGGCCTGGTGTCTGACGGCCGCGCTGCCCTTCCTGTCCGCCGCGCTGCCGGACATGATCCGCGCGGTGGGCGACGTCGGCGGCAACGTCGAGACGGGGTACGGCACCACCCCGACCGGCACCGGGGCGGTGGCGACCTCGTGGGCGGCCCGGCTGCTGTCGGGTTCGGTCCTGCTGCTGGCGGCGGCCGGAGTGTGGCGGCAGCCCGTGCTGCGGTACCGCGCGATGCCGTTGCTGGTGATCACGGCGGCGCCGCTGCCGATGTTCGTGGCGAGCAGCTACGGCAGCGAGATGATCTTCCGGGTGCTGATGTTCATGCTGCCCGGCGTCGCCTTCTTCGGTGCCGCCGCACTGCTGCCCAAGGTGCGTACCCTCGCCGCCACCGAGGCGGCGGCGGAGGCGGAGGCCGAGGCCCGCCGGAAGGGCGAAGCCCGTGCGCGCCACGGCTTCGGCTTCCGTACCGGCTTCGGCGTCCGGGTCTGGGGCCCGCTGCTGGTGCTGCTCGCCGGGACCCTGGCGTTCGTCCCGAGCTACTCGGGCAAGGACAGGATCAGCTACTTCCCGCCGCAGGAGGTGGCCCTGGTGCGGCAGCTCTTCGACGAGGCGCCCGAGGGCTCGCTGGTCGTCGCCGCCAACCGCAACTACCCGCTCGCCTACGCCTCGTACGGGAGGGTCGACCACTACTGGTTCCTCGAGGACGACCGGAGGCACGTCGACGAGATCGTGCGGGACCCGGCCCGCACCCTCGCCACCGACATGGCCGGGGTGGAGCGCCCCGCTCGAGCCTACTTCCTGTTCACCCGGAGCCAGTTGGCCAACTCCGAAATGAACGGGCAGCTCACCGGGGCCCAGCTGGACCGCGTCCGGGAGTCCGTCGCCGGGTCGCCGCGGTTCCGGCTGGTGGCGGAGACCGGTGCGGGAGTGGTCTACGAGCTGAGACAGGGGGAGGCCGGAGCAGGGGAAGCCGGAGCAGAGGGGGCGGAGCGATGACACCGCAGGACTTCGTGATCAGGATGCTCCCGCCGTTCGGCGGCTGGCTGGCGCTGGCCGCGCTCGCCCTCCCCGGCGGATCGCCGCTGCGGGGTGCGGCCGTCGTCGTCTTCCTGGCGGCGGGGCCCGGCGCCGCCCTGGTCGGCCTCTGCGGTCCCGCCCTGCGCACGCGCGCGGCGCGGGGGCCCGTCGAGCGGCGCGACCCCGACTTCGCCCGCCACTCCGACCTGCTGGAACGACTGATGCTGGTCGTGTTCGTCAGTATCGGCGCGGTGATGATCGTCGCGACGGCGCTGATCGCCACCCATGCCTTCAGCGCGCAGCGGGTGCTGTTGGCCCTGACGCTGCTGACCACGCTCGCCGCGTTCTTCCCGCGGCTGCGTGCCTCCCCGCCGAGGACACGGAAGGGTTCCGTCCTGTGAGGTTCGCCCGTCCCTTTCACCGTATCGCCGCCGCTCTGCGCCGCGCCCGGCGCTCCACCGGCACGAACACCACCGCGCACCCGGGGCCCGGCCCCGGCACCGGTCGGCACCGCACACCCGGAACCAGGCCGGCCGCGAACCGCCGACGGCCGTTGATCACCTCCGCCGTGGTCGTCTGCGCGGTGCTGGTCGCCGTACTCGCGCTGCGCGACGCCTCCGGGCCGTCCGGCTCGGAACCCTCCGGAATGGGCGAGGAGTGCCGGCCCACGGAGCTGCTCGAACCGCCGTGCGGCGCCTGGTTCGGGGCGTTCGTGCCGCACGAACGGGCCGACCTGGAGAACAGGGTGGAGGCCTACGAGCAACGAGTGGGCCGCAAGCTCGACATCGTGTACACGTACCACGACATGTCCCTGCCCGAAGGCACCCGCAGGGAGGGGCAGTTGCTGAGCCCGGAGGAGCAACGGGTCGGCAAGGACCGCATGCTGCTGCTGTCCTGGGAGAGCAAGTGGTGGGGCGGCACGAAGGAACAGCAGCCGACGTGGCAGGAGATAGCCGACGGTGACCTGGACGCGACCGTGATCGACGTCCAGGCCCGGCGCGTCAAGGACTACGGGCAGCGCACCGGGAAGAAGGTCTTCCTCTCCTTCGACCTGGAGATGGACACGCGCACCCCGGACAACGGCACACCGGCCCAGTACGTGAAGGCGTACCGGCACATCCACGACCGGTTCCGGGAGCTGGGCGTGGACAACGTGGTGTGGACCTGGATCATCACCGGGTACCTGAGTCACGGTGACCTGTTCAAGGGGATGTACCCGGGGGACGAGTACGTCGACTGGATCGGCTACAACCAGTACAACTACTACCGCTGCCACAAGACGAAGTGGCTGACCTTCGAACAGACCCAGACGGCCACGCACGACTGGATACGCGAGAACATCTCCGCCGACAAACCGCTGATGCTCTCCGAGTTCGGCTCGGCGGCCGACGACTCGCGGTCGGAGCGGCAGGCCGAGTGGTATGCGCGGGTACCGCCCGTACTGAAGGGGCTGGACGGGGTCAAGGCCGCGCTCCAGTGGAACCACCGTGATCCCGGACCGCACTGCGATCTGGCCGTGGCCAACGAGGCGGCGTGGGAAAGCCTGCGCGAGGTGGTGTCCGACCCGTACCTGAACCAGCCGACGAAGTGACGTGACCGGGCGGTCGCCCCGACACGGCCGGAGCGACCGCCCGGTCCGTTCAGCCCGCGAACTCCGGTCCGCGCAGGGCCGCTCGGGCGTGCCGGTACCAGCGCCAGCCGATCGTCTTCGGGCCGTCGCGGTAGGGGGCGACCCGGGCGCCGCCGCCCGCCAGCCAGGTGGCGACGTCGGCGACGGTGTGGCCGCGGCGGACGATGAGGCGGGCGATGCGGTAGCGCTCGTCGCGGTCCGAGCTGAGTGCGTGCCGTACCGCGGTCGCCGTCTCGTAGCCGACGCGGGACGCCATGGCCCTCACCCGAGGGCTGTTGTAGCCGTGCGGGTAGGCGAGGTGGGGGACGGGACGGCCGAGGGTGTCCTCCAGCGCGGCCTTGGAGTCGACCAGTTCGGCGCGCAGCTGCCCGGCGGTCAGTGTGTCCAGCTGGGCGTGGCTGACCGTGTGGCTGCCGATCTCCATGCCGGAACGTTCCAGCGCCGCCACCCGGTCCAGGGTCATCATCGGCGCCGGCGGGAGCAGGCTGCGGCCGCCCGGGGTGATGGCGCCGGTGGTGAGGTACGCGGTGGCGGGCAGGGCGCGTTCGGCCAGTGCCTCCGCGGTGGGGCCGGGCAGGTCCGCGAAACCGTCGTCGAAGGTGAGGAGCACCGGCCGGGGCGGCAGCGGCGCGCGCCCGGCCAGATGGTCGGCGAGAGCGCTGATGGTGACGGGCGTGCGGCCGCTGTCCACGACGGCGTCCAGATGGGCCGCGAACTCCCGGGGCGTGACGGTGAACTCGGCGATCCAGCCGGGCGGATCGTCCATCACGGCGTGGTAGAGGAACACGGGGATGGCCGCCGGACCCCGCGACGACGCCGTCATCTCGTCCCCCTCCCCGTCCGGCTCCCTGCCGCCCGCCGGGCCCGCAGATAACCGACCGGGCCGTACAGCATCCCCTTGCGCTGCAGGCGCGAGAGGCGACGTGGCCATGGATGCGTGCGGGCGTCGTGGTCGCCCGGCGCGGCCCCCCGGTCACCGGGGACACCGGCGTCACCGCCGTCGCCCCCGCCGCCGGTGTCCCGTACGGCGGTCAGCCCGCGGGCGTGGGACAGACCGCGGGGCACCCGGGCGAGGAACGCCGTCAGCAGCGCGGGCCGGTTGACCAGGATCGCGGTGAGGTAGGCGGTGAGTCCGGCGCCGTAGCCGAACGCCTGGGTCTCCAGGTCGGCCCAGGTCTCCCGGTGGTGGTGCCACACCAGCGCGCCGGGCGTGTAGTGAAGCCTGTGTCCCTGGGCGAGGACCCGGACGAACCCGTAGAGGTCGTCGCCGCCCCAGGCGGGCGTTCCGGCCCCGGTGGCCGGGTCGAAGCCGCCGACCCCGCGCAGCACCTCCGCACGGAACGCCATGTTCGCGCCGGAGCCGAACCGGCCCGCAGTGAAGGGGAACAGCGGCTCGTCGCGGGGCGGGTCCTTCGGGTCGTACGTCGTCGGGGTGAACCCCTTCGCGAAACCGCCGTGGCTCTCCAGCAGGACCTGGGCCGGGGTGCGGAGCCGGGCGGGCAGGATCAGGCCGGTGGCACAGCCGAGCCCGGGGTCGGAGGCGAAGGGCGCGGTCAGCTCGGTGAGCCAGCGGGGGTCGGCGACGACGTCGTCGTCGGTGAACGCGATCACCTCGCCGCGGGCGGCGGCGAGCCCGGTGTTGTGCGCGGTCGCGAGCCCGGGGACCGGCTCGCACACGTACCGCACGCGCTCCCCGTACTTCCGCTCCACCAGGTCACGCGTCTCGTCCGACACGGGCGCGTTGTCGACGACGACGACCTCGAAGCCCGGATGGTCCTGCGCGAGGATCGAGTCGAGCGCGCGGGCAAGCTGTCCGGCCCGCTCCCGGGTGGCCACGACGACCGAGGCGCGGGGCGGCGGCGGTCCGGCGGCCACGGACCTCTCCGCGCCCTGCCCCTGTCCTCGCCCCTCCGCCGGTTCCTGCTCGTGCGCCCGCCGTGCGAGCGCCGCCAGGACCGTTGCCGGATCGGCCCCCTCCGGCACCCGCCCCAGCAGCGTGCCCACCGGTCGGCCTGCCTGCCTGACCAGTACGAACACCTCTCCGTGCGTCACCGGTGGGCTGCCCGGACCGGGTCTGAGGGCGGTCTCCTCACCGTTCAGGTCCAGTTCGGCGACCTGAACCGCTCCGATGTCCAGGAACCGCCGTATCTCCTGCTGCGTACGTGCCGTGCGGGCCACGAGCCCTCCCCTTCTCATGAACGGTCCTCATGAACGGTCCTCGCGAACTGTCCTCACGAACGGCCCCTCATGACCGGCGCAGCCGCCCCGCCCCCTTCAGCGCCCGCGACGCCAGCGACGCGAGGCGCGGGTGGGCGCGGACGAAGCCGTGCGCACGGCGTACGGGCTCGCGGCGCAGCAGGTGCAGCGCGGCGCCCAGGCCCGGACGCATCGCCTCTCCTTCGTAGACGGCGAGTTCGCCCGTCTTCAGCGAGTCCTTGTACTCGGCCGGGCCGCGCCCCATGTCGAGCAGGCCGATGCCCTCGCCGGCCGCCGCCTCGGCCATGCGCAGATGCAGCACGAGCCCCGGCGAGTACTTCGCGAACTCCACGTCGTACGCCGGGAACCAGCAGGCCAGGACCGAGGCCGAGCGCAGGCCGAAGTGCGCGGCGACGGGGCGGTCCCCGGCGTACAGGACGGACAGCGTGCCCGTGCACTCCGGTGCCCGGGTCTCGGCCAGGCGGCCCACGAGCCGCGTGATCCACTCCTGCGCGAACCGGTCGCGCCGACCGGTCCTGCGGTACTGGGCCGACTTCCACTCGATGAGAGCGCGCAGCGCGGCCGGTTCGCGTTCGTCGAAGACGAACCGCACCGGTCCGGCCGCCTGACGGCCGAGCCTGCGCTCCTTGGCCAGTGTGGTCTTCAGGAACTTCGGCGACTGGGTGCGCAGTACGGACTCGTAGGTCTCGTAGCCCTTCTCCACGTCGATGACATAGGTGGCGTGCTCCTCAGCCGCGTGCGGGACGAACAGGGCCTGGTTCGCCTCCAGGTTGTCGAAGGCGAAGCTCGACACCGAGCAGGCGCGCAGCAGTTCACCGGTCTCCGGGGCGAGGCCCGGACGCAGGACGGCGCCCTGGCAGTCCGACACCCCGAGCCCGATCGCCCGGCCCTGCCCCAACGCGCCCCGCTCGTAAGGCAGGAAGCCGGCCGGTTCGGCGGACGTCCCCTCGTACAGGACCGCCACCCGGGCCTGCGGCCGCACCCGGGACACGGCGGTGGCGAACTCCGGTTCCATGAAAGGGCTGCGTGGTGCGTCCGTCGCGGCGCGCAGCTCACGCCAGCGTTCCCGCTCCCCCTCGCCGAGCTCCTCGAGCCTCAGCACACGTGTGCGTCCACTGCTCACCTGACCCCCCGATCAAGTCCCCCCTGGACTCTTGGAAGGTACCGCCCGGGACCACCAGGACGGTAGGTAGCGGACCATGTTGTTGCCAAGTGGTGCAGAGGCCTTTAACAGGTTCGTACCCGGTGATGACGGAAGCGGCCGGGCGCGCGGTCGTGGTGGAGCGGTCGCGCGGCGACGGCCCGGCGGTGTGGCGCGAAGGATAAGGGGTGCGGGAGTGCGGACGGAGACGTTCCGGACGAGGGTGAGTCGGGTGGGCGTGGTGTCCGTATTCTCTGATCATGGCCGCACCCACCGATTGTTCACTCATCGCCACCGACCTGGACGGGACGCTGCTGCGCGGCGACGACTCTCTCTCCGACCGGTCTCTCGCCGCACTGGCACTGGCGACGCGGGCCGGTGCCCGGCATCTCGTGGTGACGGGCCGTCCGGCGCCCGGAGTGCGGCCGCTCCTGGAGCGGCTGGGGAGCACGGGGCTCGCGGTGTGCGGACAGGGCGCGCAGGTGTACGACGCCGGCGCGAACCGGCTGCTCCACTCCGTCACGCTGGACCGGGAACTGGCGGAGACCGCGCTCGGCAAGATCGAGGCCGAGGTGGGGGAGGTGTACGCCGCGGTCGACCAGGACGGGATCGACGGACTCACCCTGATCGAGCCGGGCTATCGGATGCCGCACCCGACGCTGCCCGCCGTGCGGATCGGGCGACGGGACGATCTGTGGGTCCTGCCGATCACCAAGGTGCTGTTGCGTCACCCCTTCCTGAGTGACGACGAGTTGGCGGCGACGGCGCGTTCGGTGGTCGGTTCGCTGGCCACGGTCACCATGTCGGGGCCGGGCACCGTGGAGCTCCAGCCGTGCGGTGTCACCAAGGCGACGGGGCTGGCGCTGGCCGCCGAGCACCTGGGGCTGAGCCGGGAACGGACCGTCGCCTTCGGCGACATGCCCAACGACGTCCCGATGTTCCGCTGGGCGGCCCACGGTGTCGCCATGGCCAACGCGCATCCCGAGCTGAAGGCGGTGGCCGACGAGATCACCACGACGAACGAGGACGACGGCGTGGCCGTCGTCCTCGAGCGGTTGTTCGGCGGAACGGACGGGGCGGGGCGGGACGGCACGCGTCCTGACACGTGCCGTCCCGGCCTCCGCCCCGACGGGTGACCCCGTGGGCCGGGTGTGCCCCGGTGCGCCCGGACGTCTCAGTAGGCGCCGAAGACGTTGTCGATCGAGCCGTAGCGGTCCGCCGCGTAGTTGCAGGCCGCCGCGATGTTCGCGACCGGGTCGAACGGGTCGAAGGCCGTGCCGGGCACGTGGTACGCCTGGAAGGTCGGGTCGATGACCTGCAGCAGGCCCTTCGACGGGGTGCCGGCGACGGCGTTGGAGTCCCACAGGTTGATGGCCTGCGGGTTGCCGGAGGACTCGCGCATGATGTTGCGGTGGATGGAGTCGTAGCTGCCGGGAATGCCGTGCTGCGCCATGATCGACAGCGACTCGCGGATCCAGCCGTCGAGGTTGTCCGGGTACGCCGTCTCGGTGCCGGCGGCGGCCGGGGCGGACGACACGGGGGTGGCGGGAGCGGCGGAGGCGCTGGTGGCGCCGAACACCGGAAGGGCGATCGCGGCCACGCCGGCGACGGCGAGGGAGCGGACGAGGCGGGTGCGGCCGAAGCGGCGCTGACCGGATGCGGGCATGGCGGGCATGTGTGCGTTCCTCTCCTACGCCTACGAGGTGAGCTGTCGGGTTCGGGCGGGAGAGTGCCCGGCCGCGCCCCTGAGGGCATGGCTTCACCCCGAGCCGTCCCGGTGCGAACCGGTCCGGCGACTTACCTGGGTCCCCCGCTCCTGCCGTGCGTGAGTGAGTTGATCGACGGGTGGCGCGGGCGGCGGCAGGATTCGGCGTCCGCCCGACAGGCCGGGAACGTATGCGAGAGCACATGTCGGGAACAAGTGCGAGCGTCACGTATGGCGCTGTTTGATCTTGTCTTGGGCTATTTGGGGTACTTGATCCTTTGCGAGTGCCAACGGTCAACTCGCGTTCGGTGGAAGGGAAGTGGAAGGGAAAGCGCCCGCGCAGGGAGTCGTGGACGTGCCGGGATGCGCGTGACCGACCTCACTGGCCGCATCGTGCGGGCGCATTTGCCGCCAACGGGAATCCGTTTGACAATTGCGGCAAATCGGGCAGCGGGGCGGGCAGGATGGATCGAGCGCCGAGATGTGGCTCGGCGCACGCCCGGCGCGCGGACGGGATGCGTCCGGAAAGTTGGCAAATGTCCATTGCTGTCAACTGATCGGAAACGATCTGATGGTGATCCGATATCGGAGGGTGCCGTGAGGTGCCGTCCGCGCGTGCTTGGGTGAGTTTGGGGAATGTGGGTGCTGGCGGTGATCGAAACATGACCGGATACGCTGACTCGAGTGATGTCAGCGACCTATCGACAACCAGCGACCTATCGGTAAACGGTGCAAGACGTCTGAGCGCCAGTGGACACCAGCAGACAGGAGACCCCTCGTGACCGTCGTCGGGCCATTCGGGCTGAGCGTGCGGGACCAGGCTCTGGAAGCCGATGTCCGGGCCGGGATGACGGCTGTCGAGGAAGGGCTGCTCGAGGCCACCAAGAGTGAGGTCCCCTTCATCACGGAGGCCGCTCAGCACCTGGTGCGGGCCGGCGGCAAGCGGTTCCGGCCGCTGCTCGTGATGCTCGCCGCCCAGTTCGGCGACCCCTACGCGCCCGGCGTCGTACCGTCCGCCGTGGTCGTGGAGCTGACCCACCTGGCCACGCTGTACCACGACGACGTGATGGACGACGCGGGTGTGCGGCGCGGGGTGCCCAGCGCGAACACCCGCTGGGGCAACTCCGTCGCGGTCCTCACCGGCGACTTCCTCTTCGCGCGCGCCTCGCACATCCTGGCCGACCTCGGGCCGGAGGCCGTACGGGTACAGGCGGAGGCGTTCGAGCGGCTGGTCACCGGTCAGATCCTGGAGACCGCGGGGCCGCAGGACGGCCGCGATCCGGTCGACCACTACCTGGACGTCCTGGGTGGCAAGACCGGCTCACTGGTCGCCGTCTCGTGCCGGTTCGGCGCCATGATGTCCGGCGCGGACGACACGGTCGTGGACGTGCTGACCCAGTACGGCGAGCGGCTCGGGATCGCCTTCCAGCTCGCCGACGACGTGCTGGACGTCGCCTCCGACTCCCACGAGTCCGGCAAGACCCCGGGCACCGATCTGCGCGAGGGCATTCCGACCCTGCCCGTGCTGCGGCTGCGCGAGCGAGCGGCCCGGCTGGGCCTGCCCGAGGACATCGCGCTGTGCGAGCTGCTGGACTCCGACCTCAGTGACGACGGCCGGCACGCCGAGGCGCTGCGACTGCTGCGCGCGCACCCCGCGCTGGAGCAGGCCCGCCGGGACACCGTGCGCTATGCGCAGGAGGCGCGCGCGGTGCTGGCACCTCTGCCGGAGTGCGAATCGAAGACGGCCCTGGTCGAACTGTGCGACGCGGTGGTGCACCGGGCCGGCTGACCCGCCGGCCGACTCCCCGACCCCTACTGGTCGGGGGGAGGAAACACCTCCTCGTGTCATACCGCAGCAGTACACGGAGTTGAGTCCGGGGTCTGACGCTTCCTCTTGCGGTGTTTGGTCAGATGGACCATGACGGACACCACTCCTCACCGATTCGGGTGAGAATGGCGGCTCAGGACGTGACTGGTGCGAGGAACACGAGACGCGGGCCGCCGCCGACCACGGAGGTAAGGCACACATGGCACCGTACGAATCCGACGACACGACGACCGCGGGGGCGACCCGCGAGCCGGGCGCGGGCCGGCGCAGGGCCGCGCGGTACGTCGTCCCGGTCACGGTGATGGGAGTGGCGGCCGCGACCATCGGGCTCGTCCCCGCGATCGCGAACTCCGGCGACCCGGACCTGCCGGAGATCACCGCCGCGCAGCTCATCGAGAAGATGGCCGAGTCGGACACCGAGCGACTGTCCGGCACCGTGAAGATCACCACCGACCTCGGACTGCCGGACCTCGGCGGCCTGGAGAGCAGCCTGGCCTCCGGCGCCCTGGACCGCGGCGAGGGCGGCTCGTCCGCCGACCCGTCCGCCAAGCTCACCGAGCTGGCCTCCGGTACGCACACCCTGCGCGTCGCGGTCGACGGCCCCGACCGGCAGAAGGTGTCGCTGCTCGAGAACGCCGCCGAGTACAGCCTGATCCACAACGGCAAGGACGTCTGGGGCTACGACAGCGCGTCCAACGAGGTCTACCACGGCACCGTCGACGAGTCCGCCGAGGGCGAGGGCCGGGAGCAGCAGCCCCCGGCCACGCCGAAGGACTTCGCCGAGGAGGCGCTGAAGGCGGTCGACGCCACCACGTCCGTCACCGTCGACGGCACCGCGCAGGTGGCCGGCCGCGACGCCTACAAGCTGGTCGTCAAGCCCAAGCAGTCCGGTTCCACGGTCGGCGCGATCAGCATCGCGGTGGACCACCGGACCGGGACGCCGCTGAAGTTCACGCTGACCCCGGCGAGCGGCGGTGCCGCCGTCGTGGATGTCGGCTTCACCAAGGTCAGCTTCGACCGGCCGGCCGCGTCGACCTTCGACTTCACCCCGCCCAAGGGCGCCAAGGTGACCGAGGAGGGCGCCCTGGAGGACGGGAAGAAGGGCAGGGAGCTGACCGGCAAGCCGGAGGGCGCCCCGAAGTCCGAGGAGGACCTCTCCAAGGGGCTCGACGGGCTGAAGGTGCTGGGCGAGGGCTGGAACTCCGTCGCCACCTTCGACACCGGCGCCGAGGGGGGTCTGCCGACCGGCGCCGAGGGCGGTGACCTCGGCGGTTTCCTCGGCTCGCTCGGCGACCAGGTGAAGGGCGAGTTCGGCACGGGCACCGTGTTCAGCACCCGTCTGGTCAACGCCCTGGTCACCGAGGACGGCAAGGTCTACGTCGGTGCCGTCACGAAGGACGCGCTGGTGAAGGCCGCCAACGAGGCGAAGTAACAGGGGAAGCAACGGGAGGGGGGAAGCGGGTCCCGGGGCGGCGACACACATCCTGTGCGTGGTCCGGCCCGGAAGCCGAGCATCACACGATCGGGTCAACTCTCCCTCGGGCACGCTCCCGGCAAGCAGTTGACGACCCCACCGCGCCGAGCGCCTGCCGCCGCTCCGCCGCCCGTGCCACGGCGAGCAGCAGCGCCTCCCGCCCGTGCGGCGCCACCAGTTGGAGCCCGGCCGGGCAGCCGTCGCTGCCGAACCCGGCCGGGAGGCTCAGCGCGGGGTGCCCGCTCACGTTGAACGCCCAGGTGAGCGCGGTGGAGTAGACGTCACCGGGCCCTTCGTGGCCGTGCGGCGCGGTGGGCGCCGTGGGCGTCAGCAGCAACTCGGCGTGGGCGAAGAGGCGGGCCAGGCGCCGGTCGTTCGCCACCCGAATGCGGTGGGCGTCGGCGAGGCCGGGGCGGGACCCGCCGGGGGCGCGCAGGGCGAGCCAGGCCGGCGCGGGGTCCAGGAGCAGCGGAGGCTTCGCCGACTGTACGGGCCGTACGGCTCGCGGGGGCCGTACGAGCCGTACGACTCCGGCGTCGACGAGCCGGTCGACCGCGGCGCGGGCCAGCGCGACGGGCTCCTCGTCAGGATCGGCGAAGCCGAGGTCGGGGGACCAGATCGCGGTGCGGGGGACGGACGGCGGCGCTTCGACGGCGGTGGACGGCGACACCGCCCGCCACCAGGCCGCCGCGTCCGCTGCCGTCAGGGTGAGGACGCCGGGTGCCGCGAGACCCGTGCGGTCGGGCGACGGGAGGCGGCCGTTGGTGACCTTCAGGCCGACGACCCCGCACCACGCCGCCGGGATGCGTACCGACCCCGCACCGTCGCTGCCCGTCGCCAGCGGCACCAGCCCCGCCGCCACCGCGACCGCGGCCCCGGCCGAGGAACCGCCCGGAGTGCGGTCCGCCCGCCACGGGTTGACGGTCCGTCCGCGCACCCCGAGCCCCCAGGTCTGCCAGGGGGTGCCGGGCCCGGGTACGGCGGTGGCGCCCACGGCGACACCCCCGGCCGTGAGCAGTGGACCCGCCGCCCGGAGCCCGTACCGCCCCTTCACGGCGATCGGCACCCCGGCCAGCGGCAGCCACTCACCCGAGCCGGGTGGACCCGCATCGACCCGGGCGTCCACCTCGGCCGCCCGCCGCAGTGCCTCCTCGGCCCACACCTCGGTGAACGCGCACAGCACCGGATCGGCCCGCTCGATCCGCGCCAGCGCCTCCGTGACCACCTCGACGGCCCGCAGCCTCCGCGTGCGCACCGCGGCGGCGATCTCCGCCACCGTCTCGGACGGAGCGCCCCCCACCGGTCTCCTCACGCCCGGCTCCTTCCCTGCTCGCGCTGCGGATACGCTGGAGCCGAGATGCGTGAGGACGAAGAGACCGAAGCCGCCGTCGACGGCGACAGTGTGGACACGATGCTGGCCGAGTGGCGCAGCGAGTGGCCCGAACTGGACGTCTCGTCCACCGAGGTGATCGCCCGTCTGATGCGTACGGCCCGGCTCCTGGAAGAACGGTTCGTGGCGCAACTGCGCCGTGCCGGCGGCGTGCCCATCGCCAATCTCGGGGATTTCGACGTGCTGCACGCCTTGCGCCGCAGCGGCCCTCACTACGCGTTGACGCCGGGGCAACTGCGTCAGGCGCTGATCGTGTCGTCCGCCGGTCTCACCGGGAGGTTCAACCGGCTGGAGCGGGAGGGCTGGATCGAGCGCGGCCCGTCCCCCGACGACGGTCGAAGCACTCTGGTCCGTCTGACGGAGGAGGGCCGGGCGAGTGTGGACCGCGTGCTGGAAGCGCACTTCGCCCTGGAGCGGGAGGCGCTCTCCGTGCTGGACCCGGAGGAACGCGCGGCGATCAGGGGCAGCCTGCGCAAGCTGCTGGTCTCCCTGGAGGACGACACCCGCTGACGGAACGGCGGCGGGGTGCCGTCAGGCCGCCCCCGATGCCGTCCCCAGGATCACCGCGATGCAGAGACCGATCAGGCCCATGGTGACCACGGCCATGGCAACGGCGGTGTCCCGCGTGAACCGGCGGTGGCGGGTCGCGTACTGAGCCTCGACCTGCTGTATGCGCTCCGCGATGCGGCGCGTCGTCTCGCGGGCGTACGCCACCTGCTCCCGGGCGTACGCCTCCTCGACCACGAGGCGCTGGTCCGTGGTGAGGCCGGGCAGTGCCCGGGCGAACTCGTGCGCTTTGCGGTGTGCCTCCAGACGGTGTGCCTCTTGGTGGAGGAACCCCTCGAGCTGATGCAGGCCGAGAGCGGCTTCATGACGGGCATCCATGGACGGCTCCTGAACGTTCTCGATCCGAAAAGGACGGGTGACCGAACCTGTCAGTTCCGGCCGGTGGCGGACCCCTGCTTCTCCGCGTCGTCGCCGGTGACGAGCTCGGGGTGATCGACCTCGGGGTGGTGGAGGTCGAAGGCGGGTGAATCGCTCCGTATCTGCGGCAGGGTGAGGAAGTTGTGCCGCGGCGGCGGGCACGAGGTGGCCCACTCCAGGGAACGGCCGTAGCCCCACGGGTCGTCGACCTCGATCTTCTCGCCGTACTTGGCCGTCTTCCAGACGTTGTAGAAGAACGGCAGCAGCGACAGGCCGAGCAGGAACGAGGCGATGGTGGAGACCGTGTTCAGCGCGGTGAAGCCGTCGGCCGCCAGGTAGTCCGAGTACCGGCGGGGCATGCCCTCGGCGCCCAGCCAGTGCTGGACCAGGAAGGTGCCGTGGAAGCCGATGAACAGCGTCCAGAAGGTGACCTTGCCGAGCCGCTCGTCGAGCATCTTGCCGGTGAACTTCGGCCACCAGAAGTGGAAGCCGGCGAACATCGCGAAGACGACGGTGCCGAACACCACGTAGTGGAAGTGCGCCACGACGAAGTACGAGTCGGTGACGTGGAAGTCCAGCGGCGGCGAGGCCAGGATGACGCCGGTCAGACCGCCGAACAGGAAGGTCACCAGGAAGCCGATGGACCAGAGCATCGGCGTCTCGAACGAGAGACTGCCCTTCCACATGGTGCCGACCCAGTTGAAGAACTTCACACCGGTCGGGACCGCGATCAGGAAGGTCATGAAGGAGAAGAACGGCAGCAGCACGCCGCCGGTGGCGTACATGTGGTGCGCCCACACGGTCACCGACAGACCCGCGATCGCGATGGTCGCGCCGACCAGGCCCATGTAGCCGAAGATCGGCTTGCGGCTGAAGACCGGCACGATCTCGGAGACGATGCCGAAGAACGGCAGCGCGATGATGTACACCTCGGGGTGGCCGAAGAACCAGAACAGGTGCTGCCACAGCAGCGCCCCGCCGTTGGTCGCGTCGAAGATGTGCCCGCCGAACTTCCGGTCGTACTCGAGCGCGAACAGCGCGGCAGCCAGCACCGGGAAGGCGAGCAGGACCAGCACACCGGTCAGCAGCACGTTCCAGGTGAAGATCGGCAGGCGGAACATCGTCATGCCGGGAGCGCGCATGCAGATGATCGTGGTGATGAAGTTGACCGAGCCCAGGATGGTGCCGAAGCCCTGGAAGGCCAGACCCATGATCCACATGTCGGAGCCGGCGCCCACCGAGCGGACCGCGTCGGACAGCGGTGCGTAGCCGGTCCAGCCGAAGCTGGCGGCCCCGTCCGGGGTGAGGAAACCGCCGATCGCGATCAGCGAGCCGAACAGGTACAGCCAGTAGGCGAACATGTTCAGCCGCGGGAAGGCGACGTCGGGCGCGCCGATCTGCAGCGGCATGATCCAGTTCGCGAAGCCGACGAACAGCGGCGTCGCGAACATCAGCAGCATGATCGTGCCGTGCATCGTGAACGCCTGGTTGAACTGCTCGTTCGACATGATCTGCAGACCGGGCCGGGCCAGTTCCGCGCGCATCACCAGCGCCAGGACGCCACCGACGCAGAAGAACACGAACGACGTCACCAGGTACATGGTGCCGATCGTCTTGTGGTCCGTGGTCGTCAGCCACTTGACCACGATGTTGCCGGGCTGCTTGCGCCGTACCGGCAGCTCGTTCTCATAGGAGGCCACAGCTGCCGCGGCACCCTGGGATTCGTTGAGGATGCTCACAGCTTGCTCGTCTCCCGGTTCTTCTCGTGGCTCGTCTGCGCGATGCCGGCGGGAACGTAACCGGTCTGTCCCTTCTCCGCGAGCTCCTTGAGGTGCGCCTCGTAGCGCTCGGGGGAGACGACCTTCACGTTGAACAGCATCCGGGCGTGGTCGACACCGCAGAGCTCGGCGCACTTGCCGAGGAAGGTGCCCTCACGGTTGGGGACCACCTCGAAGGCGTTGGTGTGGCCCGGGATGACGTCCTGCTTCATCAGGAACGGCACCACCCAGAAGGAGTGGATGACGTCCCGCGAGGTCAGGACGAACCGGACCCGCTTGCCCTCGGGCAGCCACAGGGTGGGGCCCGGGTTGTTCGTCTGCGGGTTCCGCGTGGCGGGGGTGCCGCAGTCGTTGACACCGCCGGCGTTGGCCGGGAAGGCGTTCTTGTAGCGGTCCGGGATCGCGTCGAGTTCCTTGGAGGTCTTCGCGTCGCCGGAGGAACCCTCGACGTTCTCGATGTAGTTGAAGCACCAGCTCCACTGGAAGCCGACGACGTTGACGGTGACGTCGGGCTTGTCGAGCTTCATCAGCTCGGACTCGTCCCGGGCCGTGAAGTAGAAGAAGACCGAGACGATGATGAGCGGAACCACGGTGTACAGCGCCTCGATGGGCATGTTGTACCGGGTCTGCGGAGGTACCTCGACCTTGGTGCGGCTGCGCCGGTGGAAGAAAGCACTCCACAGGATCAGGCCCCACACGAGCCCGCCGATGGCGAGCGCGGCCGCCCACGAACCCTGCCACAGGGAGAGGATTCGCTCCGCCTGCTCTGAGGTGGGGGTGGGCATACCAAGGCGAGGGAAGTCCTCCCATGTGCAACCGGTGGCGGTCGCCAGGACCAGGCCCGCGGTCAGTGCCTGCAGCAGCTTCCGCTGCATCGGGCGCCGCGGCTTGGGGGTACCACCCACGCCCTTCAGGCCGTGGGGGAGGTCGGAGCCGTTGGGACTCACGTAGCGCCTTCCCGAGAGTCTCGCCCGCGCTGTACGGCTGCGGCCTGTCCTTCTCACCGGTCGGTCGCCGCCCTGCGTCGGGCAGGGGTTTGGATGTTTATGCGGACCAAACCCTAGCCGACGCCTTCCGGGGGGTCGCGGGGAGGGGGGCATACGCGCCGCCCGTCACCCCGAAGGGAGGGAGAGGGGATGCCCCGTCGCCCGAAAGTACCGCTCGCACGGGGGACTCGGCAGGCGGGCGGGTGTGCGGTGAGGGCGCGGTGGGTATGGAAAGCCCGGCCGTTCGCCCCTCCCCGTGGCGGAACCGCCGAGGGGCACGGCCCCCGGCCGCTCGGCAGCCGGGCCACGCCTTAACGTTGCCGTATGGCCTACTTTGACGCCGCGTCCGCCGCCCCGCTCCACCCCGTCGGCCGTCAGGCCCTGCTGGCCGCACTGGACGAGGGGTGGGCGGATCCCGCACGGCTGTACCGGGAGGGCAGGCGGGCCCGGCTGCTGCTGGACGCGGCGCGCGAGGCGGCCGCCGAGGCGGTGGAATGCCGTCCGGACGAGCTGGTGTTCACCCCGTCCGGCACCCGGGCGGTGCACATCGGGATCGAGGGGGCGCTGGCCGGGCGGCGGCGCGTCGGATCGCACCTGATCGTGTCCGCGGTCGAACACTCGTCGGTCCTCCATACGGCGGAAGCGCACGGGGCCGGGGGCGGTTCGGTCACCGAGGTCGCGGTGGACCGTACGGGCGCCGTGGATCCCGCGGCGTACGCACAGGCCCTGCGGCCGGACACCGCGCTGGCCTGCCTCCAGTCGGCCAACCACGAGGTGGGGACCGTGCAGCCGGTGGCCGAGGTGGCCGAGGCGTGCCGGGCGGCCGGCGTACCGCTGCTGGTGGACGCGGCCCAGTCGCTGGGCTGGAAGCCGGTGGCGGGTGACTGGTCGCTGCTCACGGCGAGCGCCCACAAGTGGGGCGGCCCGTCGGGGGTCGGGCTGCTCGTGGTGCGCAAGGGGGTGCGGTTCGCTCCCCAGGGACCGCTGGACGAACGGGAGTCGGGGCGGGCGGCCGGGTTCGAGAACATCCCGGCGGTGGTGGCCGCGGCGGCGTCGCTGCGGGCGGTGCGTGCCGAGGCGGCCGAGGAGGCGGCCCGGCTGCGGGACCTGACGGAGCGGATCCGGACGCGGGTGCCGGCCCTGGTGCCGGACGTGGAGGTGGTCGGCGATCCGCAGCGGCGACTGCCGGGGATCGTCACCTTCTCGTGTCTCTTCGTCGACGGGGAGACGGTGCTGCACGAGCTGGACCGCGCGGGTTTCTCCGTGTCGTCCGGTTCCTCGTGCACCAGCAGCACGCTCACCCCGAGCCATGTGCTGAGGGCGATGGGGGTGCTCAGCGAGGGCAACGTCCGCGTCTCGCTGCCGCCGGGGGCGGACTCCGAGGACGTCGAGCGGTTCCTGACCGTCCTGCCCCGGGTGGTGGCGGAGGTGCGGGAGAGGCTGGGGGCTCCGGTGGCGGCGGGGGCCGCGGAGCTCGTCCACGGGGGAAGCGATGCCCTGGTGGTGGACGCGCTGGGCCGGCGCTGCCCGATCCCGGTGATCGAGCTGGCCAAGGTGATCGGCGACGTGCCGGTGGGCGGCACGGTACGGGTCCTCGCGGACGACGAGGCGGCCCGGCTGGACATCCCGGCGTGGTGCGAGATGCGCGGGCAGGAGTACGTGGGAGAGGAGACGGCGGACCACGGCTCGGCCTATGTGGTCCGCCGGCTCTCCTGAGCGGGCGCCTGCTCCGGGCCGGGGAGCCCGAAGGGGGCGTCAGGCCAGGTGCTTCTGCACCTCGGCCGCGGGCTCGTCGCCGTAGGCCTGTGCGAAGCGCTCCATGAAGTGGGCGCGGCGCAGCTGGTACTCCTGGGTGCCGACGGTCTCGATGACCAGGGTGGCGAGCATGCAGCCGACCTGCGCGGCGCGCTCCAGTGAGACGCCCCAGGCCAGTCCGGACAGGAACCCGGCGCGGAAGGCGTCGCCCACGCCGGTCGGGTCCGTCTTGCGCTCCTCCTGGGCGCAGCCGACCTCGACGGGGTCCTCACCGGCGCGTTCGATGCGTACGCCCCGGGCGCCGAGGGTGGTGACGCGGTGGCCGACCCTGGCGAGGATCTCGGCGTCGGTCCAGCCCGTCTTGGTCTCGATGAGCCCCTTCTCGTACTCGTTGGAGAAGAGGTAGGTCGCCCCGTCCAGCAGTATGCGGATCTCCTCCCCGTCCATCCGGGCGATCTGCTGGGAGAAGTCGGCGGCGAACGGGATGCCCCGCGAGCGGCACTCCTCGGTGTGCCGGAGCATGCCCTCCGGGTCGTCGGCGCCGATGAGGACCAGGTCGAGGCCGCCCACCCGGTCGGCGACGGTCTTCAGCTCGATCAGCCGGGCCTCGCTCATCGCGCCCGTGTAGAAGGAGCCGATCTGGTTGTGCTCGGCGTCCGTGGTGCACACGAAGCGGGCGGTGTGCAGCGTCTCCGAGATGCGGACGGACGCGGTGTCGACGCCGTGCCGGTCCAGCCAGGCCCGGTACTCGTCGAAGTCGGAGCCCGCGGCGCCGACGAGGATCGGCCGGGTGCCGAGCTGGCCCATGCCGAAGGCGATGTTCGCGCCCACGCCGCCCCGGCGCACGTCCAGCTGGTCGACCAGGAAGGACAGCGAGACCGTGTGCAACTGGTCCGCGACGAGTTGGTCGGAGAAGCGCCCGGGGAACGTCATGAGGTGGTCGGTGGCGATGGAGCCGGTGACTGCGATGCGCACGGCGTGGACTCTCCTGAGGGAGGGGGATTGACACCCCACGCTACCGGGTGCGAGCCGCCCACTTGAAGCCGACGAAACTACCCGATAGTAGATCTTTCTTCGTGACCTTCGGCATGCGTACGGTGCCGTTATGACGAACCTCAAGGTCCACGCCCCCACACAGGCCGACCTCGAAGGCGACCTGGAGTCGCTGCGCGGCGACTGCGCCCGGATGGCCTCCCGCTGGACGGCGCCGGACCGCGGCGACACCCGGCCGGTGCCCCCGTCCCTGATCCACGGCGTGTCCGTGCCGTCGTCCTCGGCGCGGTTGCTGGACGCGATGTCGGATTACGGCGACTGAGTCGGACCCCCGCCGGCCAGGTTCACGGCTCCCGGGGAACCGGACGGGAACCGTGCGCTCCCCCGCTGCGTCCCATCGCCGTCCCCCGTGAGGGGGATACGGGATACGACCCACCAGCAGTCCCGGTGCGACCGGGAAGGGTCTTCAGGGACAGCTGTGCAGCCGAAGGAGCGATGCGGTGAACACCGAGCGGCCCGACAACGACGACGCCGGGGCGAGGGCCTCCGGCAGCGCGCGCGACACCGGGGGCGCTTCGGCCGACGGCGCGACGAAGGGCGCCCCGGAGCAGCAGGCCCCGGGCACCCCCGCGTCCGGCTCCGCCACGCCCGAGGCCTCCGTCGAGACCGATGCCGGGAAGGCGCCGGAGCCGTCGGCGGACGCCCCGGGTACCGTCCCGGCAGGGGAAGCCGCCGCCCCGCAGGCCGACGGCGGCGAGGGCCCGGAGAACGGCCTCGCGCAGACCCCTCGGCCCCAGGCCGGACAGCCGGAGTCCGAAGGCCCGGACTCCGGCGACGCGAAGGCCGGCACCGCCGAGCCGCAGCCCCCGGAGCCCGAGGACACGAAGCTCCCGGAAGGCGAGCCCGAGGCCCCCTCGGCGGACGGCACGGACAGCCCCGCACCGGAAACCGCAGCCGCGGAGGCGGGCAGCGGCAAGGACCGGGCTCCGAAGAGCGAGCCCCCGACGGCCGACCAGGAGCAGGGCGAAGAACCGGAGGCCGGGGCTCCGGAGGCCGGCGACGCGAAGGCCGACGCCACGCGGGCCGGCGCCGCCGAGCCGTCGACGCCGGAGCCCGAGGACGCGAAGACCCCCAAGGGCGAGCCCGAGGCACCCGGGAGCGAACCCGGTGGGACCCGTCCGGACCGGGACGGGCAGCCGGAGGCCGTGGGCGGCGGGGCCGAGGTGCCGGAGGGTGACGCGGGAGCATCCGAGCCCGCCGTCCCGGAAGTCGGCGCCCCGCGGGCGGCCGTCCGCCCGGAGCCCGGGGGCGCCGGTCGTGGCGGAGACGGTGGTGAGGACGGTCGCGGTGGGGCCGGGTGGCGGCGGTCGCCGGTGCTGGTCGCGTCGGTGGCCGCGGCCGTGCTGCTGGTCGGGGGCGGCGGAGCCTACCTCGCCGCCAGTGCCGCCGGCGGGTCGGGCGGCGGTGCGACTCCGGGGGCGAACGGGGACGCCACTCCCCCGCCGCTCGCCCTCGACGCCTACGCCGGGGGCGGACCGCACGGCATCGCGCCCGGTGAGCCCAACCCGTACGGCGCCGCCTACCGCGCCGACGGCGCTCTCCCCGGCGGCCCCGACTCGGCGCCGGTCTACCACGCCCGAGGGCAGATCACCGAGGCGCAGGTGGTCAGGCTGGCGAAGGCGCTCGACGTCGACGGCAAGCCGGTGGCGGAGGGCGACTCCTGGCGGATCGGCGGCAAGGACGGCAGCGGGCCCACGCTGCGGGTGGACCGGGACGCCCCCGGCACCTGGACGTTCAGCCGGTACGCGCAGGGCACCGACGACTGCACGGGCGGGACGTGCCGGACGCCGCCGATCGGCGGGGATCCGGCGGCGACCGAGGAGGCCGCGCGGAAGGCCGCCGCGCCCGTGCTGAAGGCGCTGGGCCAGGACGACGCGAAGCTCGACGCGAGCCAGGTCATGGGCGTCAAGCGGGTGGTGAACGCGGAACCCGAGGTCGGCGGGCTGCCGACGCACGGCTGGACGACCGGCGTGGTCGTCGGCGCGGGAGGCGAGGTCGTCGGCGGCAGCGGCCGGCTGTCGACGCCGGTGAAGGGCGACACGTACCCCGTGGTGAGCGCCGAGAAGGCGCTGGAGCTGATGAACACGGCACCGGGCGCCGGCGACCGTGCGGAGATCGGCGGCTGCGCCACTCCCGTACCGCTGGAGGGTGAGCAGCAGGAGCAGTCGGAGCCGTGTGTCACGGCGACGCCCCTGCCGGCCGAGGGCACGGTCACCGTCGACGAGGCGGTGTTCGGGCTGGCCGCGCACTCGGTGGACGGGCGGCAGACGCTCGTACCGTCCTGGCTGTTCGAGACGCGGCCGACGGCCTCGCAGGACGGCGGCACGGTGACCTACCCGGCGGTCGATCCGGAGTACCTCACCTCCGGGGAGCGGCCCGGGGAGTCCGGCCCGGGGCGGCCCGCCGAGCCGGGCGACGGCGACGAGCCGACCTCGGCGCCGTCCACGCGCGAGGTCGGGGTCGAGGGCTACACCGCCGAGGGCAGCGAGTTGACGGTGACCTTCACGGGCGGGGTGTGCGCCGACTACGAGGCGACGGCGAGCGAGCGCGGGGGCCGGGTCGCCGTCACCGTGACCGAGACGTCCCGGCCGGACAAGGTGTGCATCCTGATCGCCAGGCAGTACCAGCAGACGGTGCGGCTCGACGCACCGCTGGGCACCCGTGAGGTGGTGGACGCCGACGGCGAGCCGGTGCCGCTGCACAAGGACGGCGCGCGACTGCCCACGGCGCCCTCCTCCGGCAGGACGCGATGAAGCACTGAGGACCTCCGGACAGCACGAAGGCGGCGGTCCCGTCGGAGGGGGTCGCCGCCTTCGTCATGCGCCGTGCCGTTCCGTCCGGGAGGGGTCCCGGACGGGAAGGGCCCGGCTCAGCTGAAGGAGTCGCCGCAGGCGCAGGAGCCGGTGGCGTTCGGGTTGTCGATGGTGAAGCCCTGCTTCTCGATGGTGTCGACGAAGTCGATGGTGGCGCCGCCCAGGTACGGGGCGCTCATCCGGTCGGTGACGACCTTCACCCCGTCGAAGTCCTTCTCCACATCGCCGTCGAGGGAACGCTCGTCGAAGAAGAGCTGGTAGCGCAGGCCGGAGCAGCCACCGGGCTGGACGGCGACGCGCAGCGCGAGGTCGTCACGGCCTTCCTGGTCGAGCAGCGCCTTGACCTTCGCCGCGGCGGCGTCGGTCACGATGATGCCGTCGGTGGCGGTGGTGGTCTCGTCCGATACGGACATCTACATCTCTCCCGGGTTGTACGGAGACTGCTTGCCGACGGTTGCAACCGGCGGGGGCGCGGATTCATTCCGGGCCGGGAGCTTGTTCTCTCGGCTCCGTCTTCATGCTCGCACACGCCCCGTCGGGCGGAAAACGGTCCATGCGACGCCCCTTCGGAATCGTTCCGGCGGGGCTTCGGGAATGAACAGCGGGGCGCCGGGATTCACGTCACATGGACGCTATGGCCGTCGTCAAAGTGACGTGAACCGGATATGATAAATAGCGTCAATTCGACGAGAAGTCGTCGAACCGGTGTCCCGCTTGTCCCGCCGGGCCGTTCCTCACGGCTCGGCGAGCCGCAGAACAGAAAGGGTGCGTGTCGTGACCACCGCCCAGACCCAGGAGCTCGACGTACAGCCGACGCCCCTCGCCCTGTTGCTTCTCGGCCGGGAGGCCGACCCGAGGAGCGAGCGCGGTGTGGAGTGTCCCGGCGACCTGCCCTCGCCGTCCGACCCCGACCTGGTGGAACGCGCCCGCGCCGCCAAGGAGAAGCTCGGCGACAAGGTCTTCGTGCTCGGCCACCACTACCAGCGCGACGAGGTCATCCAGTTCGCCGACGTCACGGGCGACTCGTTCAAGCTGGCGCGGGAGGCCGCCGCGCGCCCGCAGGCCGAGTACATCGTGTTCTGCGGTGTGCACTTCATGGCCGAGTCCGCCGACATCCTCACCGGCGACGACCAGAAGGTCGTCCTGCCGGACCTCGCGGCCGGCTGCTCCATGGCGGACATGGCCACCGCCGAGCAGGTCGCGGAGTGCTGGGACGTGCTGACCGAGGCCGGCATAGCCGACCGGGTCGTGCCCGTCTCGTACATGAACTCCTCCGCCGACATCAAGGCCTTCACCGGCAGGCACGGCGGCACCATCTGCACCTCCTCCAACGCGAAGCGCGCCCTCGACTGGGCCTTCGAGCAGGGCGAGCAGGTCCTCTTCCTCCCCGACCAGCACCTCGGCCGCAACACGGCGGTGCGGGACATGGGGATGTCCCTGGAGGACTGCGTCGTCTACAACCCGCACAAGCCGAACGGCGGGCTGACGGCGGACGAGCTGCGGGCCGCGAAGATGATCCTGTGGCGGGGCCACTGCTCGGTGCACGGCCGCTTCAGCCTGGACTCGGTCAACGACGTGCGCGAGCGCATCCCGGGCGTGAACGTCCTGGTCCACCCCGAGTGCCGGCACGAGGTCGTGGCCGCGGCCGACCACGTCGGGTCGACCGAGTACATCATCAAGGCGCTGGAGGCGGCCCCGGCCGGTTCCAAGTGGGCCATCGGCACGGAGCTGAACCTGGTGCGCCGGCTGGCGAACCGTTTCGCTCCCGAGGGCAAGGAGGTCGTCTTCCTCGACAAGACGGTCTGCTTCTGCTCCACCATGAACCGCATCGACCTCCCCCACCTGGTCTGGGCCCTGGAGTCCCTCGCCGAGGGCACCCTGGTCAACCGCATCGAGGTCGACAAGGAGACCGAGGAGTACGCCAAGCTGGCCCTGGAGCGGATGCTGGCGCTGCCTTGATGTGCTCCCCGGCCTGAAGTCCGGGAGCACCGGCCCGGGTCTGCCGATCCTTCCCGGGGCTTCCTGCTTCACCGCGCCGTGCCGGGACTTTCGCCCTGGTCCCACCGGCGCCCTGCGAGGCGTTCGGCGTCGCCGCCGGTCCGGCGGCGACGCCACGGCGTTCTCGCGAGGGCTGCATCGGCCACATCGGCCACGTCAAGCACAGCGGCCCCGACCGGGACCTGCGTCCCTTCCGGGCCTCCCACGCCGTCGTGGCCCGCGGTGTTTCGCGACTGTCCGCGTGAGCGGCGGCGGGAGGGGGCGGTGAGGACGGCGAGGCAGGCGATGACGAGGGCGATGCCCGTCCAGCCGGCGGCGGGGAGGCGTTCGCCGACGACGAGGACGGCGAGGACGGCCGCGACGGCCGGTTCGAGCAACGACAGGATGGTGGCGGTGCTGGCGGGCACGTGGGCGAGCCCCCGGCCGAAGAGGACGTACCCGGCGAACATGGGGACGATCGCCATGTAGGTGCCGACGGCGGCGTTGGTCCAGGAGGCGACGAGCGGGGCGCCGGTGGCCAGCAGGACGGGCAGGAGGAGCAGTCCGCCGATCCCGAAGACGGCGCCCATCGCCGCCCGGGAGGAGATCTCGCGGGTGATGAGCCGGTGCGCGGCCCAGGAGTAGAGGGCGTAGGTCGCGGCGGCGACGAGGCCGAGGGCGATGCCGAGCAGGGTGGTCACCGCGGACGCCTGCCCCGTGCCGTCGGCGGCGCGGGCGGCTTCGGCGACACAGAGCAGGACGGTGCCGAGCAGGCCGAGGGTGGCCGCGAGCATCCAGCGGCGGGTGAGCCGGCGGCCGTCCACGACACGCTCGATCACGGCCGAGGCCAGTGGTGCGGTGCCGAGGGACACGACGGTGCCGACGGCGACTCCGGCCAGGCGCATGGAGCTGTAGAACGCCAGGGGATAGACCGCCACCGAAACGGCGCCGAGCAGGACCGTGCCGCGCCGGTCGCGCAGCCGGGATGCCTGCCGGGTGATCTGCGGGGCGGCGAGAAGGGCCTGGAGCAGTCCACCGAGGCCCATCGCGACGGCGCCGATCGCGAGCGGGCCCACGCCGGGGGCGAAGGTGGCGGCCGTGCCCGTCGTCCCCCACAGCACGGAGGCGGCGAGCACGCACAGGGCCCCGATGCCCGCGGACCGGCCGCGGTCATCGCGGCTCACAGCCGGTCCAGCAGGGCAGCGGCCATCGAACGGGCGTGCCGGACCCGCTCGCCGTCCCCCTCCAGGCCGGCTCGCGCCATCGCCCCCTCCAGGAGGAAGGACAGGTGCTCGGCCATCGCACGGGCCTCGTCGGGGCGGTCGGGCAGCAGCTGCTCCAGGTGGCCGGCGATCAGGCGTTCGACCTCCTCCTTGTGCGCGCGGACGACAGCCCGGCCCTGGTCCCCGGCCGGGAGCTCGGCCGCGGCGTTGAGCAGGCCGCAGCCGCGGAAGCCGTGCTCATAGGCGAAGGCCGCGTGATCGGCATACGCGTCGAAGACGGCCAGCACCCCCTCGCACGGCCCCTCGGCCTGCTCCAAGCGGGCCCGGTAGAGGCCGAACCACTCCTCGTGCCGGGCGTCCAGGTAGGCCCTTACGAGGTCGGCCTTGGAGGCGAAGTTGTTGTAGAGGCTCATCTTCGCCACGCCGGTCTCGGCGGTGATCGTGTCGATACCGGTCGCGACCACACCGTCGGCGTAGAAGCGGCGGGCCGCCGCCTCCAGGAGCCGTTCCCGGGCGGGGCGCCGCCGTCCGCTCCCTGCTGTGCCCACGTCGCTCATCACAGTCCAATCCAGGTAGGTAGGTCTACCTACCTACCTGGATTGGGTCAGGGGCGTGCATCACGGAAGCCGAGCAGGCCCGCCACCTGATCATCGGCTCGGTCGCGGTCGCCCGGTGGAGGCGGCACGATGGCCGGTGAAGGTGGTGCCGTGGGCAGGGTCCGGACCGGCAGCGCTGCGTCGGCATCGTCCGCCGTCAAGCCGTTGCCGGGGGCGAAGAGGTGAGGCACATGGCCGGACTCCGGTCGGGCGAGGGCATTCTGCGCCGTAAACCCATCGAACACATCGAGGAGACGGAAGCCGGCGAGGGGCCGCGGCTGGAGCGGTCGCTGGGGCTGTGGCAACTGACCGCGATCGGTGTGGGCGGCATCATCGGCGCGGGCATCTTCACCCTCGCCGGCACGGTGGCCAACGGCACGGCGGGCCCCGCGGTGCTGGTCTCCTTCCTCATCGCGGGCGTGGCCAGCGCGGCGGCGGCCCTGTCGTACGCCGAGTTCGCGGGCCTGATCCCGAAGGCGGGTTCGGCCTACACCTACGGTTACGCGGTGCTCGGCGAGTTCGCCGGCTGGTTCATCGGCTGGGACCTGCTGCTCGAGTACACGGCGATCGTGGCGGTGGTCGCGATCGGCATCTCCGGCTACTTCAGCTTCCTGGTCGAGGACATGGGCGCGCACCTGCCCGCCTGGATGCTGGGCGCGCCCGGCACCGGTGCCGGGCACAAGGTGGATCTGTTCGCGGCGATCCTGTGCCTGCTCATCGCCTGGCTGCTGACCCTCGGCATCCGCAGCGCGGCCCGCTTCGAGACGATCGTGGTGGCGCTGAAGGTGGCGGTCGTGCTGGTGGTGATCCTGGTCGGTGTCTTCCACATCAACACCGCCAACTACCACCCGTTCTTCCCCTACGGGATCAGCGGGGCGTTCACGGGTGCGGCGACCGTGTTCTTCGCGGTCTTCGGCTACGACGCGATGTCGACGGCGGCCGAGGAGTCCAGGGACGCGCGGCGGCACATGCCGAAGGCGATCATCTACTCGCTGGCGATCGCGATGGTGCTGTACGTGGCAGCCTGTCTGGTGCTGACCGGTATGCAGAACTACAAGGACATCGACAAGGAGAGCGGCTTCTCGACCGCCTTCCAGTCGGTGGGGCTGAACCGGCTGGCGGACGTGATCGCGGTGGGCGCGATCATCGGCATCCTCACCGTGATGTTCACGTTCATGCTGGGTGTGACCCGGGTGTGGTTCTCCATGTCCCGGGACGGGCTGCTGCCCAAGTGGTTCGCGAAGACGCATCCCACGCGGCACGTGCCGACGCGCGTGACGTGGATCGTCGGGGTGGCGTCGGCCGCCATCGCCGGCTTCCTGCCGATCGCGGAGGCGGCCGAACTGACCAACATCGGCATCCTGCTGGCGTTCGTGGTGGTGTGCACGGCGGTGATCGTGCTGCGCTACCGGCAGCCGGACCTGCCACGCGGCTTCCGTACACCGTGGATGCCGTTCGTGCCGGCGCTGGGTGTGGTCTTCTCCCTCTGGCTGATCACGTTCCTGCAGTGGCAGACCTGGGTGCGGTTCGTCGTGTGGTTCCTGATCGGGTGCGGGATCTACTTCGGGTACTCGTACAAGCGCTCGGAGCTGGCCAAGCGCTAGGCCGGGCGCCGGCGGGACGGGCCGCCCCGTGCCCGGCTCCGGCAAGCGGGCACCGCGGCTCGCCGCGATCCGGAGTGCATCAGCGACCCCGTCCACGACGGCAAGACCCCCGACGGCCCCGTCGTGGTCGTCCCGGCCGCCGCCCGGGACGTCTTCGCCGACTCGCTCAAGGCGCGAGCGCGCATGCGGAAGGGGCGCTCCGTGAGTTCACGGGGCGCCCCTTCGTCGTACTGACGGACGTCAGGCCTGGGCCGGCTCCGGCTCCTTCGAAGCCTCCGGCTGCGCGGGCACACCCTTCTTCGCCGCCCGCTTCTTCGCGCGGCGCTCCTTGCGGAGTTCCAGCATCGTGTAGAGGGTCGGGACCAGGAGCAGGGTGAGCAGGGTCGACGTGATCAGGCCGCCGATGACCACCACCGCGAGCGGCTGGGCGATGAAGCCGCCCTCGCCGGTGACGCCGAGCGCCATCGGGAGCAGGGCGAAGATCGTCGCCAGGGCCGTCATCAGGATCGGGCGCAGCCGGTGACGACCGCCCTCCAGCACGGCCTCGACGACGCCGTAACCGCGGTCGCGGTACTGGTTGATCAGGTCGATCAGCACGATCGCGTTGGTCACCACGATGCCGATCAGCATCAGCATGCCGATCATCGCCGGGACGCCCATCGGGGTGCCGGTGACGAGCAGCAGGCCGAGCGCGCCGGTCGCCGCGAACGGGATGGACACCAGCAGGATCAGCGGCTGGGCGAGCGACCGGAAGGTGCCGACCAGCAGCATGAAGACGATCGCGATCGCGGCCAGCATCGCCAGGAGCAGGTTGGTGAAGGCCTCGTCCTGGTCGGCGGTCACACCGCCGATCTCGGCCGTCGCGCCCGCCGGGAGCGTCAGCGCGTTGATCTCGGTCTGGAGTTCCGCGCTGACCGCGCCGGTGTTGTCGCCGATCGGCCGGGCGGTGACGGTGGCCGAGCGCTGGCCGTCGATCCGGGTCATGGACACCGGGCCGTCCACCAGCTCGACGGTGGCGACGTCACCCAGCTTCACCGGGCCGAGCGGCAGCTTCTTCAGCTCGGCCAGGGTCGTGGCCGGCCGGTCCGAGCGGATGACGACGTCCCGCTCGGTGTCGTCCAGCACCACCTTGGCGGCCGGGGTGCCCCGTACCGCCTGGGCGACGACCGCGCCGAGCGTCTGGTCGTCGAAACCGGCCGCGGCGGCACGGGAGTCGGCCTTGACCGAGATGCGCGGCACGCTCTGCGCCAGGTCGCTGGTGACGTCGGTGACGTCGTCCAGGGAGGCCACGGCCTTCTGCACCTGGTCGGCCGCCTTGCGCAGCACCTGCGGGTCGGCCGCCTTGACGACGACGCTCAGGTCCTGGTTGCCGAAGCCGTCGCCGGCCGCGACGGTGGTGGTGCCGATGCCGTCGAGGCCGGCGAGGCCCTTCTCGAGGCTGTCCCGGACGTCCTCGTGGGAGGCGGAGTCCTCCAGCATCACCTGGTACGTCGCCCGGTTGGTGTCCGTACCGCCGCCGAAGGCCGCCATGAAGCCGGACGAGCCGATCGTGACCTGGTACTCCTTGACGCCCTCGGTCTCGCCGAGCAGCTTCTCGACCTTCTCGGCCTGGGCGTCGGTGGCCGCGAGGCTGGTGCCCGGCTCCAGCTCCTGACGGAGGGTGAGGACCTTCTGCTCGCCCTGGTCGAAGAAGTTGGTCTTGAGCAGCGGCGTCATGCCGAGCGTGGCGATCAGGACGACGACCGCGATGGCCAGGCTGGCCAGCCTGCGCCGGGTGGCGAAGCGCAGCACGGAGAGGTAGCCGCGCTGGAGGCGGCTCTTCGCCTCCTTCTCCTCGGCCAGCCGGCGGGCCTCCTCGGCGTCCTCGGGGGTGCCCTTCGGGGGCCGCAGGAACCAGTACGACAGGACGGGGACGACCGTCAGCGACACCAGCAGGGACGCCAGCAGCGCGGCGGTGACGGTGAGGCTGAAGGAGCCGAACAGCTCACCGACCATGCCGCCGACCAGGCCGATCGGCAGGAAGACGGCGACGGTGGTGAGCGTCGCGGAGGTGACCGCGCCGGCCACCTCGCGCACCGCCTTCATGATCGCCTCGTGGCGCTCCTCGCCGTAGCCGAGGTGCCGCTTGATGTTCTCCAGGACGACGATGGAGTCGTCCACGACCCGGCCGATCGCGATGGTCAGCGCGCCCAGGGTCAGCATGTTCAGCGACAGGTCGCGCGTCCACAGCACGATCAGGGCGAGGACCACGGAGAGCGGGATGGAGACCGCCGTGACCAGCGTCGAGCGGATCGACGTGAGGAAGACCAGGATCACCAGGACCGCGAAGACGAGGCCGAGCGCGCCCTCGGTGGTCAGGCCCTCGATGGCCTGGGACACCGCCGGGCCCTGGTCGCTGACGACGGTGAGCTCGGCGCCCGAGCCGAGGTCCTCGCGCAGGCCGGGCAGCAGGTCCTCGACGGCGTTCGAGATGGTGACCGCGCTGCCGTCGTGGTCCATGGTGACCACCACGGCGAGGCTGGGGCTGCCGTTGGTGCGGGTGAGGGAGTCGGCCGTGGCCTCCCGCTGTTCGACGTCGGCCACCGAACCGAGGCGGACCGGCTTGCCCTTACCGGACTCGCCGGTGACCATCAGGTCCTCGATCTGCTGGATCGAGGTGTAGCCGCCGCCCACCTGGACGGTGCGGTTGGCGCCGTCCTCGTCGAAGGAGCCGGCCGGGACGGTCGCGCCGCCCGCCTTCAGGGCCTGGAGCAGTGCCTGGGACGTGAGACCTGCCTTGGCCAGCTTCGCGTCGTCGGGGGTGACGGTGACCTGGAGGTCCCGTACGCCGTCCACCACGACCTGGCCGACACCGTCGATGTCCTTCAGCGCGGGCACCACGGTCCGGTCGAGTTGGTCGGCGAGGGCCTGCTGGTCCTTGTCGGAGGTGACGGCGAGGACCACGGTCGGCATGTCGTCGGTGGAACCGGCGACGACCTGCGGGTCCACGGTGTCGGGCAGCATCGCGCGGGCCCGGTTGACGGCCTGCTGGACGTCGGCGACGAGCTGCTCGGTGTCGTTGCCGAAGTCGAAGGACGCCATGATCACGGCGTTGCCCTCGCTGGCCTTCGAGGTGACGCCGGAGATGCCGTCGACGGCCTCCAGGTTGGCCTCGATGGGCTCGACGACCTGCTTCTCCACCACGTCGGGGGACGCGCCCTGGTACGGGGCCACCACGGAGACCATGGGCAGTTCGATGGTGGGCAGCAGTTGCTGCTTGAGCTGAGGGATCGCGATCGCCCCGAACACGAGCGCGATGATCGACATCAGTCCGATCAGCGCCCGTTGTGCGAGGCTGAATCTGGCCAGCCAGGACATGGGTTACGGGTCTCTCTTCTGTGAGCGGTCAGGGGTACGGGACGTACCTGGAGGGGGCAGGGGCGGGCGCGGAGGGGCGTCCGTTCTCCACACTGGGGCATCGGCGAGGGCCGATCCGTAGGCCCGAGGTCCTGTTCCTCGGACGGCGGCTACTCCCGCCGCAGTACGCGTGGCGGCGTTCACTCCACCCTCGGACGGACCAGCCCCGACTCGTAGGCGGTCACCACCAGCTGGGCCCGGTCGCGGGCGCCGAGCTTGGCCATGGCCCGGTTGACGTGGGTCTTCACGGTCAGCGGGCTGACCTCCAGGCGTTCGGCGATCTCGTCGTTCGAGTGGCCGCCGGCGACCAGGACCAGCACTTCGCGTTCCCGCACGGTCAGCGAGTCGAGCCGCTGCGCGCGGGCCGGGTCGCGGTCGGCGTCGTCGGCGGTGCCCTCCTGGGCGAGGAAGCGGGCGATCAGGCCTTTGGTGGCGGCCGGGGACAGCAGTGCCTCCCCCTCGGCGGCGATCCGGATGGCGTTCAGCAGCTCTCCGGGTTCGGAGCCCTTGCCGAGGAAGCCGGAGGCGCCGGCCCGCAGCGACCGCACCACGTAGTCGTCGACCTCGAAGGTCGTCAGTATGACCACGCGGACCCCGTCGAGTTCGGGGTCGGCGCTGATCAGGCGGGTGGCCGCGAGGCCGTCGGTGCCGGGCATCCGGATGTCCATAAGGACGACGTCGGCGCGCTGTTCACGGGCGAGGCGGACCGCCTCGGCGCCGTCGGACGCCTCGCCCACCACCTCCATGTCCGGCTCGGAGTCGACGAGCACGCGGAACGCGCTGCGCAGCAGCGCCTGGTCGTCGGCGAGCAGGACGCGGATCGTCATACGGGTTCCCCGGGGGGTGCTGGTCACGGGCCGTCCTGGGCTGTGGACGTGTGGGGCTCGACGGGCAGGATCGCATGGACGCGGAACCCGCCGCCGAAGCGGGGGCCGGTGGTGAGGGTGCCGCGCAGGGCGGTGACGCGTTCCCGCATGCCGAGCAGGCCGTGCCCGCCGCCGTGGCCGGTGCCCTGCCCGCCGTCACCGTGGCCGTCGGCGCCGGTGCCGTCGTCGAGGACGGTGATCTCGATGTGGGGGCCCACCCTGACGACGCTGACCTCCGCGTTCGCTTCGCTGCCGGCGTGTTTCTGGACGTTGGTGAGGGCCTCCTGGATGACCCGGTAGGCGGCCAGGTCGACGGCGGCGGGCAGCGCGGGGCCCTGGTCCTCGCGGGCGACCAGGACCCGCAGGCCGGCGCTGCGGAAGGTACCGGCGAGTTCGTCGAGGCGGTCCAGGCCGGAGGTGGGCTCGGTCGGTGCCTCGGGGTCGTCGGACTGACGCAGCAGGCCGACGGTGGCGCGCAGTTCGCCCAGCGCCGAGCGGCTGGCCTCCCGTACGTGGGCGAGGGCCTCCTTGGCCTGGTCGGGTCGCTTGTCCATGACGTGGGCGGCGACCCCGGCCTGGACGTTGACCAGGGCGATGTGGTGAGCGACCACGTCGTGCAGGTCGCGGGCGATGCGCAGGCGTTCCTCGGCGACGCGGCGGCGGGCCTCCTCCTCACGGGTGCGTTCGGCCCGCTCGGCGCGTTCCCGGATGGCCTGGACGAAGGCGCGGCGGCTGCGGACGGCGTCCCCGGCGGTGGCGCCGATCCCGGTCCAGGCGAGGAGCCCCAGGTTCTCCTGGGCGTACCACGGCAACGGGCCGGCGATCATGGCGGTGCCGGTGAGGACGGTCATGGTGAGCAGGCCGACCCGCCAGGTGGTGGGGCGGTCGGTGGCGGAGGCGACGGTGTAGAGCGCGACGACCACGCACATCGCGACGGGGGCTCGGGGGTCGCCGGTGACGGACTCGACCACGGAGGCGGCGCCGGTGAGGGCGAGGACCGCGCGGGGGGCCCGGCGTCGGAGGACCAGCGCGGCGGCGCCGAGGGCCATGAGGGCCAGACTGAGCGGATCGGGGGTGCGCAGCTCCCAGGTGACGCCGTGCGGGCCGTGCGGGTCCACGAAGGATCCTGCCACCATGCACACCAGGACGCCCGCGGCCAGGGCGGCGTCCAGGGCGAAGGGATGTGCGCGCAGCCGGCACCGGGCGCGCTGGATGGTGCTCACGACCGTTCACCGTACGGCGTCCCCGGCGCCGCCGTGACATCCGGTGCGGCGCCCGGTGCGCGGGCCGGTCGTGGACCGCCCGTGGGGGACCCGGCAGGCCCGGGTTTCACGGGCCCGGGTTTCACGGGCCCGGGATCAGTCCGTCGTCGCTGAGCAGCTCCCGGACCTCCTCGATGGTGGCGTCCGGGGAGGGCAGGATGAGGTCGGAGGGTTCCAGCGCGTCGTCCGGCAGCGGTTCGCCGAGCTCGTGGACCCTGGACAGCAGGGCGGTGAGGGTGCGGCGGAAACCGGGGCCGTCACCGGTCTCCATCTCGGTGAGGAGTTCCTCGTCCAGTTTGTTCAACTCGGCGAGGTGGCTCTCGGCCAGAGCCACCTGCCCCTCCCCCATGATCCGTACGATCATGTCGGCCTCCTGGGTCCCGGCGAGGACCTCGGTCGTCGGCACGGCTTCCCGTGCGGCGGTCACTGCTTGTCGAACCGCGGGGTGTCCTGCGGCTGCTGCTGGGCCTGGGACTGCTCGCTGCCGCCTTCGATGGCCTGCTGCGCGGCGGAGGGGCCTCCCGCCAGCTCGGCCTTCATGCGCTGCAGCTCCAGTTCCACGTCCGTACCGCCCGAGAGCCGGTCCAGCTCGGCCTGGATGTCGTCCTTGTGCATGCCGGACTGGTCGTCCAGGGCGCCGGAGGCGAGCAGCTCGTCGATGGCACCGGCCCGCGCCTGGAGCTGGGCGGTCTTGTCCTCGGCGCGCTGGATCGCCAGCCCGACGTCGCCCATCTCCTCGGAGATGCCGGAGAAGGCCTCGCCGATCCGGGTCTGCGCCTGCGCCGCCGTGTACGTGGCCTTGATGGTCTCCTTCTTCGTGCGGAAGGCGTCGACCTTGGCCTGGAGCCGCTGCGCAGCGAGGGTGAGCTTCTCCTCCTCGCCCTGGAGCGTGGCGTGCTGCGTCTCCAGATCGGTCACCTGCTGCTGGAGGGCGGCGCGACGGGAGAGCGCCTCGCGGGCCAGGTCCTCCCGGCCCAGCGCGAGCGCCTTGCGCCCCTGGTCCTCCAGCTTGCCCGACTGGGACTGGAGCTGGTTGAGCTGGAGCTCCAGGCGCTTGCGGCTGGTCGCCACGTCGGCGACACCGCGCCGGACCTTCTGGAGCAGCTCCAGCTGCTTCTGGTACGAGTAATCGAGGGTCTCGCGCGGATCCTCGGCCCGGTCAAGGGCCTTGTTCGCCTTCGCGCGGAAGATCATCCCCATACGCTTCATGACACCGCTCATGGGCTTCGCGCGCCCCCTTCTGACGGACTCCGGCTCACAGCTCTGCGACAGAACCCACAGTACGGGCCCTGCATCCATTACCGCACTGTTCGGGGACCGATGCGCTCATCCCCAAGGACGACTGAGTGGCCGCCCGCTCCGGCCCAGGGAGTAGGTGACCCCCGGGGCGGACGGGACAACACACCCCAAGACGTGCGCAACGCCCCCTCTGTCCTTCTACAGACGACTGGTGTTGCCGGATCGTTCCCCCCGGGACTGGGGTCCAACCCCACGGACCCCGTACCCTTGGGTTTTGTGTTCCGTAGCCGTGCCAAGGAAGAGAAGGCCCTCGCCGACAAGGCGGCGGTGACCGACTCCAAGCAGACCCGCCACCCGGAGGCCCCCAAGGGCCGCCCCACGCCCAAGCGCAGCGTGGCCCAGTCCCAGCGCCGCAGCGTGGCCAACACGTCGATGACGCGCAAGGAGGCCGCCAAGCGGCAGCGTGACGAGCGCCGCGCCGCGATGGAGCGTCAGCGCCAGGCGCTGGCCAGCGGCGACGAGCGTTACCTGCCCGCCCGTGACAAGGGGCCGGTGCGCCGTTTCGCGCGCGACTTCGTCGACTCGCGGTTCCACATCGCGGAGTACTTCCTGCCGATGGCCGTGGTCATCCTGGTGCTGAGCATGGTCCGGGTCCCCCAGCTGCAGAACATCGCGCTGCTGCTGTGGCTGCTCGTGATCGTGACGATCGTGCTCGACTCCATCGTGACCGGCTTCCGGCTGAGGAAGCGGCTGGTCGAGCGCTTCCCCGATGACAACCGGCGCGGCGCCGTCGCCTACGCCCTGATGCGTTCGCTCCAGATGCGCCGGCTGCGGCTGCCCAAGCCCCAGGTCAAGCGCGGAGAGCAGCCCTGAGCACCCTGCCGTTCGCCGAGGGCGAGGCGCCCTCGGCGAGCCCGGCGGCCGGTCCGGCACGGCCCGCGGTACCCGCGCAGGCCTCGCCGGTCGGGACCGGCGGACCGGGCGGGCCCGGTGGCCTGCGGGAGGTCGTACGGCTGGAGCTGGTCGCCCGCCAGCTGGAGGAGCAGATAGTGGGGCGGTTCCCGGTCGGGCGGCGGCTGCGCGTGCTCGACGTCGGCATGGGCCGGGGCTCACAGGCGCTGCGGCTGGCGCGGGCCGGTCACTCGGTGACCGGCCTCGAGCGGGACGCGGAGATGCTCGCCGCCGCACGTGCGGCGCTCGCCAGGGAACCGGAGGGCATCCGGGAGCGGATGCGGATCGTCGAGGGCGACGGCCGGGACACCGGTGTGCACTTCCTGCCGGGCAGCTTCGACGTGGTGCTCTGCCACGGCGTGCTCATGTACGTGGCGGAGCCGGACCCGCTGGTGGCGGGGCTGGCCCGGATGCTCGCCCCCGGTGGACTGCTGTCGCTGCTGGTGCGCAACGGTGACGCGCCCGCGATGCGGTCCGGCCTGCGCGGCGACTGGGCCGGCGCGCTGACCGCGTTCGACGCGACGTTCGACGCGACCTGCCACATGGACGAGGAGTCGGGGCTCGAGACACGGGCCGACCGGCTGGAGAAACTGACGGCGACACTCGCCGGGCTCGGGGCGCCGCTGCACACCTGGTACGGCGTGCGGGTCTTCACGGACGCGGCGGCCGACGGCACGCACGCCCCCGCCGGCGTCCCGGACGACCTGGCGACCCTCCTGGAGGTCGAGGAGCGGGCCGGGCGGACGGACCCCTACCGCGGGGTGGCGTCGCTGCTGCACCTGTGCGGCGTACGGGGCTGACGCCGGCGCGGAGTGGGCGAGGGCCGAGGCCCTCGCCCGTGAGTCCAGGCCTCAGGCCTCGGTGCTCGCCTGGTCCGCGTGGAGGCTCATCGGCCCGTAGATCTCCGTGGTGTCCTCCAGCAGCCGCACCTGGTCGGCGCCGCCCTCCAGCAGGGCCTTCCAGTTCTCCCCGATCCAGGACTCGGCGTCCCCCTGCGTGGTGAACTCCTCCGGCTGCACCGCGGGCTCGACCTGCGTCCCGTCGGCCTTCTCGAACCGCCACGTCCATGCCGCCATGTACGCCTCCGTGGGTGTCAGCACACTGCACAACAGGAGCCGGATCTTGGTCCGGCTCCTGCAAGAGCCTAGGCCAGGACATGGCGTCTGTGCGGTGGATCATGTGGGGTGGCTGCCCGGTCGGGCGCGCAGGAGCCGTGGGGACGGGTGAAAATCGGGTCCGTGGAACTCACTCTGCTCGGTACCGGTGCCCCGGCGGGGCTGCCCCGCCCCGACTGTCCCTGCGCCGCCTGCGCGTCCGCAGCCGGCCCGCACGCGCGCGCGGCGACCTCGCTGCTGGTGGACGGCTCGCTGCTGCTCGACCTCATGCCGGGCGTGGCGTTCGCGGCGGCCCGCGCGGGACACTCGCTCGGCGGCGTGCGCCAGGTGCTGCTCTCCCATCCGCACGACGGGCCCGCGGTCGAGGTGCCGGCCGGCCTGCCGCAGCCCGGCCGGGTGCCGGACGGGCGGGAGCTGGCGCTGCTGACCGGCCACAGGGTGCGGGCGGTGGCGCTGGACTCGCCGGGCACCGGGTACGCGGTGACCGGCCCGGACGGGCAGCGGCTGCTGTATCTGCCGCCGGGCGCGGCGCCGGCCGGTCTCGAGGAGCCGGCCGAACCGTACGCCATGGTGCTGCTGGACGTCGTGGGGCGCCCGGACGCGCTGGCGCGGTTGCGGGCGGTGGGCGCGGTCGGGCCGACGACGGACGTCGTCGCCGTGCACCTGGACCACGACGTGCCGCCCGGCGCGGAGACGCGCCGTCGGCTCGCGGCGGCCGGGGCGCGCGCCGTGCCGGACGGGACCACGCTGGAGGTGGGCGCCTACGAGGACGTCCCCGACCTGCCGCGGCGGACGCTGGTGCTGGGAGGGGCCCGGTCGGGCAAGTCGGTGGAGGCCGAGCGCCGGCTGGAGACGCTCCCGGAGGTGCTGTACGTGGCGACCGGCGGGTCCCGCAACGGGGACACCGAGTGGGCGGCCCGGGTGTCGGCCCATCAGGAGCGGCGGCCCGGGTCGTGGCGGACCGTCGAGACCTGCGATCTGGTGCCGCTGCTGGAGGACGACGGGCCGCCGCTGCTGGTGGACTGCCTGTCGCTGTGGCTGACGGACGCGATGGACTCCGTCGGGGCGTGGGACGACGCCCAGTGGGCCGACGGCGGGGAACGGTCGCTCAGGGAACGGGTGCGTGAACTGACGGACGCGGTGCGCGCGACCCGGCGGACCGTGGTCGCGGTGTCCAACGAGGTGGGCTCGGGCATCGTGCCCGCCACCGCGTCCGGCCGCCGTTACCGGGACGAACTCGGGCGGCTGAACGCGGCGTTCGCGCAGGAGTGCGAGCAGGTGCTGCTGGTGGTGGCGGGGCAGGCGCTGGTGCTGAAGGGGTGAGCGGGCGGGCCGGGTCAGCCCGTCGGCTTTCTCGCGATGATCCGGTACGCGTTGGCGAACGGGGTGTGCCGCAGCAGCGGGGCCAGCGCGAGGTCCGTGAGCGCCGCGGCGGCCACCACCGGGGCGCCCACGCGCAGCAGGGCGGTGCGCGCATGCCGCTGGAACGGGGTCGGCGGGATGGCGCGCCAGGGGGCGTCCGGGGCGGGCAGGGCGTGGGAGAGGGCCAGCGCGGTGGCACCGGCCAGGTCGTGCGGAACGTGCACCGCGCGGTGTCCGGAGCCGGATCCGAACGGGGCTCCGGACCTGGTGGTGACGATCTCGCAGCCGAGCCGCTCCAGTTCGGCGCGGAGGTTGCGCGGCGGGAGCAGGTGCAGTCGGCGGGGCTGGTCGTAGGAGAGCCACCACCGGCCGAACAGGGCGGCGAACGCGCTGCGGGGGTCCAGGGCCTCGATGAGCAGATGGCCGCCGGGGCGCAGGGCGTCGAGGGCGGCGTGGAGTTCCGCCCTCGGATCGGTGGTGTGTTCGAGGTGGTGCAGCATGCTGACCACGTCGTAGCGGCCCGCCACCCGGGCCCGCAGCCGTGGGGACGTCAGCGGGCCGATGTGGGCCTCCTCGACCCGGCCGAGGGCGCGGGCGCGTTCGACGCGCTGGGTGAGGTCGGTGCCGTCGAACGCGGTGTACGGGAACAACTCCCTTGCGGTGTCCGGGAAGCGGGCGTGGCCGGTGCCGACGTCCAGCCAGCTCTCCGGTTCGCCGAAGCGCAGCATCGTGCGGGCCGTGGCACGGCGGCGGCGCGGGGCGTCGCGCAGCGCGAGGACGGCGTCGGTGACGGCGTCCCGGGGGGCACCGCGCAGCACCCGCCGGTGGAAGGCGAGGCCCTCGGCGGTGAGGCGGGGGTTCTGGAAGGTGTGTCCGCAGTCCCGGCACGCGTCGACGGTGAACCGGCCCGGCCGGTGCCGCCGCAGGTCGCCGGTGCGCAGCCGGTTGCGCAGCCGTGCCGAGCCGCACCAGGGGCAGTCGGCGCGGCGCGGCTCGTGCACCCGCGCGGAGGCCTGCTGGGCAGGTACGACAACGGCGCCGGCGCCGGGCACGGCGGCCGACGGGGAGGCGATGGGTGCGTCGGGCACGGACATGGGCGGCTCCCGGTGGGTCGGGCGGGCAGGCGAGCGGGCGGAGGGACGCAGGGGCGGGCGAGCGGAACGTCGGCACGTGCGGATGACATTCCACTGCAAAACGTTACGGATCGGATGGCCGTCCGAGGCGTAACGACGTCGGGGTGGCGTCACCCGGCGGGCGGGGAATCCGCTACGGGACCTGGGACTCCGTGGTGTCCGAGCCGGGCCGGTACTGTTCGGCGAATGAGCTCGCTTAATCTCGACGACTTCACCGATCTGATCGAGCGTCCGGACGGCGGGGTGCGCCGTGACGCGGAGGCGCACCGCGAGCGCCGGGTCGTGCCGCCCGGGTCGCTGGGCCGCCTCGACGAACTGGGCGAGTGGCTGGCCGCCGCGCAGTCCGCGGTGCCGGTGCGGCCGGTCGAACGGCCGCGGGTCGTCCTCTTCGCCGGTGACCACAGGGTCGCCGAACTGGGCGTCTCGGCGCGGGCCGCGGGCAGCGCCGGGGAGCTGGTGCGCGAGGTGCTGGAGGGCGGCCGTCCGGTCTCCGTGCTGGCCCGGCGGCTCGGGGTGCCGGTGCGGGTGGTCGACATGGCCCTGGACTGCGATCCGGAGACCCTGCCCGAGGACGTCGTACGGCACAGGGTGCGGCGCGGCGGCGGGCGCATCGACATCGAGGACGCGCTGACCCTCGAGGAGGCCGAGGCGGCGTTCCGGGCCGGGGTCGCGGTGGCCGACGAGGAGGCCGACTCCGGTACGGATCTGGTGGTGCTCGGCGATGTGAGCGTGGGCGGCACCACCGCGGCGGGTGTGCTGGTGGGCGCGCTGTGCGGGACGGACGCGTCCGTGGTCACCGGGCGCGGCGGGCTGGCCATCGACGACCTGGCCTGGATGCGCAAGTGCGCGGCGATCCGCGACGCGCTGCGGCGGGCCCGGCCCGTGCTCGGCGACCAGTTGCAGCTGCTGGCGACGGTGGGCGGGGCCGATCTCACCGCGATGACGGGCTTCCTGCTGCAGGCCGCCGTGCGGAAGATGCCGGTCGTGCTCGACGGCGTCGTGACGGCGGCGTGCGCGCTGGTGGGGCAGCGGATCGCGTTCCGGGCGCCGGACTGGTGGCTGGCCGCGCACGACAGCGGGGAACCGGGGCAGGCGAAGGCACTGGACCGGATGGCGCTGGAGCCGCTCCTCGCCCACGGTGTCACCGTGGGCGAGGGCACGGGGGGCCTGCTGGCCCTCCCCCTGGTGCAGGCGGCGGCGGCGCTGGCGGCGGAGCTCCCGGAGAAGCCGGATAAGCCGGGGAAGCCGGAGTGACCCAGGGCGTCCGCCCTTTTCCTCGCCCCCGCCGCCCCTTCCCTCCCCCAAGCTCTCGGCTTCTCCCCCGAGTTCTCGGCTCCGCTCGAACAGGGGGGACCCCCATGAGCAGGGGGGACCCCCATCGTCCTCGGGGGGCGCTGCCCCTGTGACCCCGATGTGCGGGTCGGTGGGTGGTTGCTCGCGCGGTTCCCCGCGCCCCTTTCAGGGGCGGGGTGGGTCCGGTTTACCGCCGAGCCAGTCGTCGAAGGCCCGGCGGGGGCCGGACCAGCGGCGGTCGTGGCGGTAGGCCCGCAGGAGGGCCTTGGCTCGGGCGCGGTGCCTGTGCCGGTAGAAGCGTCTGGCCCACGGGGAGCCGGGGCGGGCCAGGCGCAGCGAGCCGACCAGGGCGACGAGGGGCACGATCACGCCGAAGACGGCGGTCCTGGCCTTGCCCTTGCTCAGAGCGATCAGGGAGAAGAGGAAGTTGACCGCCACGTTCAGGGCGACGCCCGCTCGGTCCTGGAGTTCGTCCGGGGAGACGTCGTTGACGCCGAACGGCGAGAACCCGGCCAGCAGCAGTCCGACCAGGGAGGCGGTGATGACGACCACCTCGACGCTCTGGCGGCCGGCCTCGGTCCAGTAGACGTCCTGGAGGTGCAGGATCAGCGCGAACTCGTCCAGGACCAGGCCGGCGCCGATACCGAAGACGACCGCGCCGATCGCCGCACCGAAGCCGTACCGGCCGCTCGCCACCGCGCCGAAGCCGCCGACGACGGTGAGGATCACGCCGGGCACGACGTGGTGGATGTGCACACCGCCCGCCTCGACGTTGCCGAAGGGGCCCTTGCCGGCCCGGATCAGCCGGGTGACGACCCGGGTGATCACGAAGGTGAGGACGAAGGCGGTGAGGGCGAGGAGCAGCGGCAGTTTGCCCGGTTCGATGATGTTCCGCTGCAACCAATGCCCCATGAGCGCACTTTATCCACGGCCGCCGGGGGCGCCCTGCTGACCGCCGGGTAATCTGCGCCGGTGCCCGCGCCCTTCCCGACCTCCCTGGCCGACGGCCTCCGCTTCGCCTTCGGCACCCTCACCGTGTTCCCCGTCGAGGTGACCCGCTGGGACCGCCCGGCCGCACGCGGCGGCATGCTGTGCGCCCCGCTGGCCGGACTGGCGGTCGGTGCCGTGGCCGCCGCCTGCGGACTGCTGCTGCTGTTCCTCGGGGCGGGCGCGCCGCTCGCCGCCGTCGCCACCGTCGCCGTGCCCGCCGCGCTCACGCGCGGGCTGCATCTCGACGGGCTCGCCGACGTCGCGGACGGGCTCGGCAGCGGAAAGCCGGCCGAGGACGCGCTGCGGATCATGAAGCAGTCGGACATCGGTCCGTTCGGCGTGCTCACCCTCGTCCTCGTGCTGCTGGCGCAGGTGGCCGCGCTGGCCCGGGCATACGGCGACTCCTGGACCCGGGGTGCGCTCGCCGTCGTGGTCGCGGCGGTCACGGCCCGGCTCGTCCTCACCCTCGCCGCCCGCGTCGGGGTGCCGCCCGCCCGGCCCGGGGGGCTGGGGGCCGCCGTCGCCGGGGCCGTCCCGCCTGCGGGTGCGGTGGGCGTCGCCCTCGCGGTGGCCGGGGCGGCGGCCGCCGGGGGCGCCCTGCTCGGGGCGGACGGTGTCGCCCGTGCCGTCCATGCCGTCCTTGCAGTACTGCTGTCCGTCGCGGCCGCGGAGCTGCTCCTGCGGCACTGCGTCCGCCGCTTCGGCGGGGTCACCGGCGACGTGTTCGGCTCGCTCGCGGAGACCGCGGCGACGACCGCGCTCGTCGTCGCGGCACTGGGCTGAGGGAACGGCGGTCCGCGCCTCTTCCCCCGGGCTCCCCGGACCCCGGGCCCGCGGCCGGGGCGGCCGTGCGGGCCGCGGGCAGCAGGGGAACCAGTGCCGGCACCGCGGCGAGCAGGCCGTCGTGCCGTCCAGCGGGTCGTCTCGTGCGCGTCCCACCGGGTGGCCTTTGAGGGCGCCGGGGCCCGGAAGGTGTCCGTCACGTCACCGAACGGTGAAGACCGCGCGAGGGAGCGCACGGGCAGACGCGCGTAGGCTCGTCCGCAGTGGGCGCCGTACCGGGGCAGGTCCCGCCGAGACCGTACCGCCAGGTCGTCGTTAGGGTCGGCGCCGGGCCCGGTCGACCCACGCTTTTCGGCCACAGCAACTTCACATCGGAAGCGAGAATTCACCACCGTGACTGCTCTCACTCTCAGCACCGCCGCGATCCCCGGCCTGAAGGCCGACGCGATCGTGATCGGTGTCGCCAAGGGCACTGCGTCCGGGGCCGGGGGCCTGGTCGTCGCACCGGGCGCCGAAGCCGTGGACAAGGCCTACGACGGCAGGCTCACCGGCGTCCTGGAGACCCTCGGCGCGTCCGGCGCCGAGGGTGAGGTGACGAAGCTCCCCGCGCCGGCCGGCTTCAAGACGCCGCTCCTGGTCGCGGTGGGCCTGGGCACCCAGCCCGAGAAGGACGCCGCTCCCGACCCCGAGGCACTGCGCAAGGCCGCCGGTGTGGCCGCCCGCGCCCTCACCGGGTCCAAGAAGGCCGCGTTCGCCCTCCCCCTGACCGACGCGGCCGACGCCGGCGCGGTCGCCGAGGGCGTGCTGCTCGGCGCCTACTCCTTCGACGCCTACAAGAACAAGGACCTCCCCAAGAACAAGGGCGACAAGGGCGAAGGCGGCAAGGACAAGAAGAAGGACGCGAAGGCGCCCCTCGCCGAGGCCGTGCTGCTCTGCGAAAAGCCCCGCGACAAGGCGTACAAGACGGCCGTGGAGCGCGCCACCACGGTGTCCGAGGAGCTCAACCGGGCCCGCGACCTGATCAACACCCCGCCCAACGACCTCGACCCCGAGGCGTTCGCCGCCGTCGCCCAGGCCGCGGCCAAGGAGCACGGCATCAAGGTGCAGGTGCTCGACGAGAAGGCGCTGGCCAAGGGCGGCCACGGCGGCATCCTCGGCGTCGGCGCCGGCTCGGCGTCGGGTCCGCGGCTGGTGAAGCTGTCGTACACCTCCGCCAAGGCGAAGAAGCACCTCGCCTTCGTCGGCAAGGGCATCACCTACGACTCGGGCGGCATCTCGCTGAAGCCGGCCGGGCACAACGAGACGATGAAGTGCGACATGAGCGGTGCCGCCGCCGTGTTCGCCGCGGTCGTCGCCGCCGCCCGCCTCGGTCTCGAGGTCAACGTCACCGGCTGGCTGGCCCTGGCCGAGAACATGCCCTCCGGTTCCGCCACCCGCCCGGGTGACGTGCTGCGCATGTACAGCGGCAAGACGGTGGAGGTGCTCAACACCGACGCCGAGGGCCGGCTCGTCCTCGCCGACGCGCTGTGGGCGGCCTCGGAGGAGAAGCCGGACGCGATCGTGGACGTCGCGACCCTGACCGGCGCGATGATGCTGGCACTGGGCAACCGCACGTTCGGGATCATGGCCAACGACGACGCCTTCCGTGCGGCGGTGCACGAGGCCGCCGAGGAGGTCGGCGAGCCCGCCTGGCCGATGCCGCTGCCGGAGCACCTGCGCAAGGGCATGGACTCGTCCACGGCCGACATCGCGAACATGGGCGAGCGGATGGGCGGCGGGCTCGTCGCCGGGCTCTTCCTGCGCGAGTTCGTCGGCGAGGGCATCACCTGGGCCCACCTCGACATCGCCGGTCCGGCCTTCAACGAGGGCAGCCCCTTCGGGTACACGCCCAAGGGCGGTACGGGCTCGGCGGTACGGACGCTGGTCCGCCTCGCCGAGCAGACGGCGGCCGGCGACCTGGGCTGAGCCGACCGGTCGCCGACCGGTCGTCAACCGGTCGCCGGCGGGGCCCCGTGCTCGGGTGGGACGGGGCCCCGCCGGCCGGCGCGTCATGCGGATCCGCCGCGGGTGTCGGCACGTGTGCCGGGGCACGTGGTCCCGGAAGTCCTCGCGCGTGTGACGGTCGGACGTTCGAACGTGGGACGTGTCACACCCCTGCCCCACGTCTCGTTCGGCTCGGACAAGTGCGAGGATAGGGCTCGGCAGGACAGGGCCCCACCGAAGGGCCGAAGGCAAGAGCGGCCGGACACCAGCCGCCGACCGGTCACTGGAGACCGGCGTGGCGCACATGCATGGAGGACGTGACGTGGCGAACGACGCCAGCACCGTTTTCGACCTAGTGATCCTCGGCGGTGGCAGCGGTGGTTACGCCGCGGCCCTGCGCGGGGCGCAGCTGGGCCTGGACGTCGCCCTGATCGAGAAGGACAAGGTCGGCGGTACCTGCCTGCACAACGGCTGCATCCCCACCAAGGCCCTGCTGCACGCGGGCGAGATCGCCGACCAGGCCCGCGAGAGCGAGCAGTTCGGTGTGAAGGCCACCTTCGAGGGCATCGACATGGCGGCCGTCAACAAGTACAAGGACGACGTGATCTCGGGCCTGTACAAGGGCCTGCAGGGTCTGATCGCCTCGCGCAAGGTGACCTACATCGAGGGTGAGGGCCGGCTGTCGTCGCCGACCTCCGTCGATGTGAACGGTCAGCGGATCCAGGGCCGCCACGTCCTGCTGGCGACCGGCTCCGTGCCGAAGTCGCTGCCGGGCCTGGAGATCGACGGCAACCGGATCATCTCCTCGGACCACGCCCTCGTCCTGGACCGCGTGCCGAAGTCCGCGATCGTGCTGGGCGGCGGCGTCATCGGCGTCGAGTTCGCCTCCGTGTGGAAGTCCTTCGGCACCGACGTCACGATCGTCGAGGGCCTCAAGCACCTCGTCCCGGTCGAGGACGAGAACAGCTCGAAGCTGCTGGAGCGCGCCTTCCGCAAGCGGGGCATCAAGTTCAACCTGGGCACCTTCTTCCAGAAGGCCGAGTACACCCAGGACGGCGTCAAGGTCACCCTCGCCGACGGCAAGGAGTTCGAGGCCGAGGTCCTCCTCGTCGCCATCGGCCGCGGCCCGGTCTCGCAGGGCCTGGGCTACGAGGAGGCCGGGGTCGCCATGGACCGCGGCTACGTCCTCGTCGACGAGTACATGCGCACCAACGTCCCGACCATCTCCGCCGTCGGCGACCTCGTCCCGACGCTCCAGCTGGCGCACGTCGGCTTCGCCGAGGGCATCCTGGTGGCGGAGCGGCTGGCCGGTCTGAAGGCCGTCCCGGTCGACTACGACGGCGTGCCGCGGGTGACGTACTGCCACCCGGAGGTCGCCTCCGTCGGCATCACCGAGGCCAAGGCCAAGGAGATCTACGGTGCGGACAAGGTCGTCGCCCTGAAGTACAACCTGGCGGGCAACGGCAAGAGCAAGATCCTCAAGACCGCCGGCGAGATCAAGCTCGTCCAGGTCAAGGACGGTGCCGTGGTCGGCGTCCACATGGTCGGTGACCGCATGGGCGAGCAGGTCGGCGAAGCCCAGCTGATCTACAACTGGGAGGCGCTGCCCGCCGAGGTCGCGCAGCTGATCCACGCCCACCCGACCCAGAACGAGGCGCTCGGCGAGGCCCACCTGGCCCTCGCGGGCAAGCCCCTCCACTCCCACGACTGACGCCTTCGGTCACGGGCACGACGACACAGACTTCCGCACTTTTAAAGGAGCAACCGAAACCATGGCGGTTTCCGTAACCCTTCCGGCGCTCGGTGAGAGCGTCACCGAGGGCACTGTCACCCGCTGGCTGAAGGCCGAGGGCGAGCGCGTCGAGGCCGACGAGCCGCTGCTCGAGGTCTCCACCGACAAGGTCGACACCGAAATCCCCGCTCCGGCCTCCGGCGTGCTGTCCTCCATCAAGGTCGCCGAGGACGAGACCGTCGAGGTCGGTGCCGAGCTGGCCCTGATCGACGACGGCAGCGGTGTCCCGGCCGAGGCTCCGGCCCCGGCCGCCGAGCAGCCGGCCGCCCCGGCCCCTGAGCCGGCCGCCGCGGCCCCCTCCACCGAGCAGGCCGCCCCGGCACCCGCTCCCACCGCCGAGACCGCCGCCGGCGGCGGCACCGCCGAGGGCACGGACGTGGTCCTGCCCGCGCTCGGCGAGTCCGTCACCGAGGGCACCGTCACCCGCTGGCTGAAGTCGGTCGGCGACAGCGTCGAGGCCGACGAGCCGCTGCTCGAGGTCTCCACCGACAAGGTCGACACCGAGATCCCGGCGCCCACCTCCGGTGTGCTGCTGGAGATCACGGTCGGCGAGGACGAGACCGCCGAGGTGGGCGCGAAGCTCGCCGTCATCGGCGCTCCGGGTGCCGCCCCGGCGGCCGCTCCGGCACCGGCGGCTCCGGCCGCCCCGGCGCAGCCCGAACCCGCCCCGGCTCCGCAGGCCGCTCCGGCTCCCGCGCCGGCCGCCCCGGCACCGGCTCCGGCTGCCCCGGCTGCCGCTCCGGCCGCCCCGGCCCCCGCCGCCCCGCAGGCCGCTCCGGCCCCGGCTGCCGCTCCGGCCGCCGCGCAGCCGACCGACGAGGGCGCCTACGTGACCCCGCTGGTGCGCAAGCTCGCCGCCGAGCACTGCGTCGACCTGTCCACCGTCAAGGGCACCGGCGTCGGTGGCCGTATCCGCAAGCAGGACGTCGTCGCCGCCGCGGAGTCCGCGAAGGCCGCCCCCGCCGCGGCTCCGGCCGCCGCTCCGGCCGCGGCGAAGCGGACCCCGGTCCTCGAGGCCTCGCCGCTGCGCGGCCAGACCGTGAAGATGCCGCGGATCCGCAAGGTCATCGGCGACAACATGGTCAAGGCGCTGCGTGAGCAGGCGCAGCTGTCCTCGGTCGTCGAGGTCGACGTCACCCGGCTGATGAGGCTGCGGGCGCGGGCCAAGGAGTCGTTCGCGGCTCGCGAGGGCGTCAAGCTCTCCCCGATGCCGTTCTTCGTCAAGGCCGCCGCCCAGGCGCTGAAGGCCCACCCGGCCGTCAACGCCCGGATCAACGAGGCCGAGGGGACCATCACCTACTTCGACACCGAGCACATCGGTATCGCGGTGGACTCCGAGAAGGGTCTGATGACCCCGGTCATCAAGAACGCCGGTGACCTCAACATCGCCGGTATCTCCAAGGCCACGGCCGAGCTGGCGGGCAAGGTCCGGGCCAGCAAGATCACCCCGGACGAGCTGTCCGGCGGGACCTTCACGATCAGCAACACCGGTTCGCGCGGCGCGCTGTTCGACACGATCATCGTGCCGCCGGGCCAGGTCGCGATCCTCGGTATCGGTGCCACGGTCAAGCGTCCGGCCGTCATCGAGACGGAGGAGGGCACGGTCATCGGCGTCCGCGACATGACCTACCTGACCCTCTCCTACGACCACCGGCTGGTGGACGGTGCCGACGCGGCCCGTTACCTGAACTCGGTCAAGGCGATCCTGGAGGCGGGCGAGTTCGAGGTCGAGCTCGGCCTGTGATCCACGGCCGCTGATCCACGACCGCTGATCCCGGTCACCGGTGCCCCCGTCCGGAGCTTCCCAGGCTCCCGGGCGGGGGCACTGTCGTGGGCACGGCGTGAGCCGCGCCGTATGCGCCGTGTAAGCCTCGTCTCACCTGGGCGAAAGCACCCCGTGCGCCCCTACGGGACGGTGTGTCAGCCGTATTGTCTAAGGGTCGATCGCCCTCAAGGGTCCTGTCCGTCGTCCGTCCGCCGCCCCTCGACGGGGCCTTTCGGGCGGCTGCCCCGGATTCACGAACCCTGTCCAAGGAGCACTCATGACCGCGCCCGTCGTCCACTCGCTGCGCGAACAGATCCGCGAGCACATCCTGGAAGGGATCATCAGCGGGCGCTGGCAGCCGGGCGAGCGGATCGTGGAGCGGCGGATCGCGACCGAGCTGGAGGTCAGCCAGACGCCGGTGCGGGAGGCGCTGCGCGAGCTGGAGTCGCTGCGGCTGATCGAGTCGGCGCCCAACAAGGGCGTGCGGGTGCGGAACCTGTCGGCCGCCGACCTGGAGGAGAGCTACCCCGTACGGGCGGGTCTCGAGGCGATCGCCGCCGAGCTGGCGGCGGAGCGGCTGGCGGAGGACTGCTCGGCGCTGGAGCCGCATGTCGCCGCGCTGTACGAGGCCGACCGCACGGCCGACGGCACGGCCCAGGTGCGGCACACGGTCGCCTTCCACCGTGAACTGGTCCGCGCGGCCGGCAACTCGGTGCTGCTGCACACCTGGGAGGGCCTGGGCATCGAGGTCTTCACGGCCCTGTCCATCCGCTGGCTGGGCACGGTCCAGCAGTCCTACGCCGAGGAGCACGAAGAGCTGGTCGCGGCGTTCCGGCGGCAGGATCCGGACATCGGCCGCCTGGTGAAGGAGCACGTGCTGGGCTGCGCGCCGCACGCCGCCGACACCCCCGCCTGATCTCCCGTCCCCACCCGTTCCGGTCCCGGCACCGTCCGTCCGGTCCATCCCGTCTCGCCACGCCGGGCGAAGTTGTCGAAACGTGCCGATACTGGTGAGAACCGTGTCGTTCTCCAGGGTGGCGAGCAACGCCCCCGTCGGCCGGTGGTGGAGGCCGTGTGATCCCGCCACAGCTGTCCTCCGTGGTCCCAGGGTCCGCCGGGTCCGCCCTGTCCTTGACGCGCAGCGCCGTGACCGCGACGGTGTCGGCGGTGCGGTCCCTCGCGCAGGGTCTGGCCGCCGTCCCGGCGGCGCTCGCGTCGACCGGGCCGGTGCCGCAGCCGCGTGTGCCCGGCTTCTGGCGAACCCCGGGAGGCGTGCAGATCGCGGTCCGGCGGCTGGGACGGCCCGGTACGGCAGCGGCGGCGCGCGGGCTGGAGGCCACGCTGCGCCAGGTGCCGGGGGTGAGCCGCGCGGAGGTGAACGGCACGCTGGGGTGCGTGTACGTGGGCTGCGGGCCGAAGACCGACCTCGCGGCCGTCGCCGACGTCGTCGCGGCCGCCGACGCCGCCGCCGGGGAGGTCCCGCGTGCCGGGGCGACGGAGCGGCGCCCGGTCGGCTACCCCGGGGCCGCACGGGCACGGGTCGGCGCGGCCGTCCGGCTCGGCGCCGGCCTGGTGGCCGTGGGGGTGGCGTCGGTGGGCGACGCGCTCAGGCTGCCGGGGCTGCACCCGGCGGTGATGTCGGTGATCCAGTTCGCGGAGTCCGCGCCACCGCTGCGCGACGGCATCGCGCGCCGGATCGGCGAGAGCGCCACGGAACGCGGCTTCGCCGGGGCGAACCTGCTGGCGGGCACGCTGTCCTTCCGGCCGCTGGGCGTCACGGTGACCACCGTGCTGGCCGCCGCCCGGTATGCGGAGGTGCAGGCGCGCCGTGGGGCATGGGCGGACTGGGCGCACAGGCTGGGCGGGCACGAGGGTACGTACCGCCACGACGCGGTACCGGGTCACGAGCGCCCGGCGCCGCTGCCGCCGGGCCCCGGCGAGCGGTACGCCAACGTGGCGGCACCGGTGGCGCTCGCGGCCTACGGTCTGACGTCGGTCGGCACGTTCGGTCAGGACCGTGCGCTGTCGCTGCTGATCGCGGGGACACCGCGCGGTCCCCGGTTCGGACGGGAGGCGTTCGCCTGCGCGGCGGGCCGGGCCCTTTCCGAGCGGGGGGCGCTGGTGCTGCGGCCGGAGGTGCTGCGCCGCCTGGACCGGATCGACACGGTGGTCCTCGACGCCCGCCTGCTGGCCGGCCGCGACTGGACGATCGAGGGCGTACTGCGCCTGCCACCGCCCGGCGGCCGGCCGGAGGGCGGCGGCCCGGCGGACGACGGGCCGGACGACGACGAGATCCACGTACGGATCCACGAGCTGATCGAGCCGGACGGTCCGGCAGGAAGGCGTCGCCGGCACGGCGCCGGCCCCCTGGCGCCGAAGCGGCGGGACGGCTGGGAGCTACGGCCGTTCCCCGGCCCGGAGACCGGCTCCGACGACACCCTCGGCGGCCTCGTACCCGCAAAGACGGCCGCGCGGGCCCGGCAGTGGGCTGAGGAGGGTGCGCAGGTCGTGCTCGTCCTGCGGGCGGGCACGCCGGTGGCCGCGGCCGCGCTGGTCCCCCAACTGCACCCGCTCGCCCACCACTTGGTGCGCGCTGCCCGGGCGTGCGGTGAGGTGCGGCTGGTGGGCGGGCCGCCCGGGCTGCACCTCCGGTTCGGGCTCGAGGAGGCCGTGCCCACCGGGCACCGGCGTACGGCCGCCCTGGTGCGCTCCCTCCAGGCGGAGGGGCACGGGGTCGCGGTGGTCTCGGCACGGACCCGCCGTGCCCTCGCCCGCGCGGACCTGGGCATCGGGTCGGTCGGCGACGTCGGTGTCCCGCGGCACGTGCCGTGGGACGCCGACGTCGCCGCCCCGCCCGATGTCGTCCACCTGCTGCTGACCGCCCTGCCGGAGGCCCGGCGGATCGGCCGGCTGTGTGTCCGGCTGGAGGGCGCCGGCGCGGCGGCGGGCTCGGCGCTCGCCCTGCTCGTGCCCCGCCCGCAAGCCTGGGCGCGGGCCCGCCTGGTGGCCGACGGGGTGAGCATCGCCTCGGTCGCCGCGGGCTTCTGGGCGGGGTGGCGGCTGCGCGGGCGTCCGGCCCCGGCGGCCGCCGAACGCACACCCTGGCATGCCATGGCGGTACGCCAGGTGATGTCCCGGGTCGGCACCTCGTCCCGGGGACTGGACGAGGCCGAGGCCGCCCGGCGCGGGCAGTTCGAGGGCCGTGACCGGCACGAGGGCGCCGGCACCCTGGTCGGCCGGGTCGTGGAGGAGCTGGCCAATCCGCTCACGCCCGTCCTGGCGATCGGGGGCGGTGTCTCGGCGGCGCTCGGCTCCGTGCTGGACGCCGTGCTGATCGGCGGGGTGCTCGGCGTGGACGCGCTGGTCGGCGGGGTGCAGCGGCAGCAGGCCGACAACGCGGCCGAGCGGCTGGTCGAGGCCACCTCGGTGCGGGTGCGGGTGCGCCGCCCCGGACAGGCGGAGCCGGTGGAGACGGCCGGCGAGCACCTGGTGCGCGGGGACCTGATCGAGCTGCGGGCCGGGGACTCGGTCCCGGCGGACTGCCGGGTGGTGCGGGCGCAGGGTCTGGAGGTGGACGAGTCCAGCCTCACCGGCGAATCGCTGCCCGTCGTCAAGAGCGCGGCGCCGACCGCGGCCCGGGCGGTCGCGGACCGCACCTCGATGCTCTACGAGGGCACGACGGTGGCCGCCGGCCAAGCGCTGGGCGTGGTCGTCGCCACCGGGACCGCCACCGAGGCGGGCAGCGCGGCCGAGGTGGGCCCCGAGGGCGGGCCGCCGGAGAGCGGGGTGGAACGGCGGCTGAAGGCGCTGGGCCGGTGGTTCCTGCCGCTGTCCGTCGCCGCGGGGGTCGTCCTCTTCGCCATCGACCTGCTGCGCAGACGACCCCTGGGAGCCGCCCTGGGGGCCGCGGTCAGCCTGTGCGTGGCGGCCGTACCGGAGGGGCTGCCGTTCGTCGCCACGGTCGCGGAGCTGGCCGCGGCCCGCCGGCTGTCCGCGCGCGACACCCTGGTCCGCAGCGCCTCCACCATCGAGGCGCTGGGCCGCACCGACGTGCTGTGCTTCGACAAGACCGGCACGCTCACCGAGGGCCGGATCAGCCTCCAGCAGGTCTCCGACGGCCTGCGGCGCGAGGGTCTCGGCCGGCTCACCCCGGCGCTGCGCCGGATCGTCGCCGCGGCCGCCCTGGCCGGTCCGCCGGGCGCGGCCGCGACGCTCGCCCATCCCACCGACCGGGCCATCGCCGGCGGGGCCGAGTCGCTCGGCGCCGCCCCGGCCCGGGCCGCCGGGCTCGGTACGGACGTCTGGGAGCGGCTGGCCGAGCTGCCGTTCGAGCCGGGGCGCGGCTACCACGCCGTGCTGGGGCGGTCCGACAGCGAGGCGCGGATCGTGGTCAAGGGCGCGCCGGAGGTCGTCCTGGCCCGCTGCGACCGGATCCGCCGGGACGACGCCACCGAGCCGTTCGACGAGCGGTTGCGCGCGGAGACGGAGGCGGAGATCGACCGGCTGGCCCGGCGCGGCCTCAGGGTGCTCGCGGTCGCCGAGCGGGTCCTGCCCGCGGGTGCGCCGCGGGACGACACCGCCCCCGCCGGTCCGGGGGACCTCGGCGACGAGGTCGTCGACGGGTTGTGTCTGCTGGGCCTGCTGGGCCTCGCGGACCCGGTGCGGCCCACCGCCGCGCAGAGCGTGGGCCGGCTGTCGCGGGCCGGGGTGCGCATCGTCATGCTCACCGGCGACCACCCCAGCACCGCCGCCGCGATCGCCCGGGAGCTGCGGCCCGAGGAGGAGCCGCGCCTGATGACCGGGGCGGAGCTGGACGCCCTCGACGACGCGGCGCTCGCCGGGACGCTGCCGGACATCACGGTGTTCGCCCGGGTCACCCCGGCGCACAAGGTCCGTATCGTCACCGCGCTGCGTTCGGCCGGCCGTACCGTCGCCGTCACGGGCGACGGCGCCAACGACGCGCCCGCCATCCGGATCGCCGACGTCGGCATCGCCCTCGGCTCCCGGGCCACGCCGGCGGCCCGCGCCGCCGCCGACATGGTCGTCACCGACGACCGGATCGAGACCATCGTCGACGCCTTCGTCGAGGGCCGGGCCATGTGGGGCTCGGTGCGCAGGGCGCTGGGCATCCTGCTCGGCGGCAATCTGGGGGAGATCGCCTTCACGCTGGCGACCACGCTGTTCACCGGGCGCAGTGCGCTCAACGCCCGCCAGCTGCTCCTGGTGAACCTGCTCACGGACATGCTGCCCGCCATGGCCATCGCCGCCCGGCCGCCCGCCGACCACCCCGACCGGCTGCTCGCGGAGGGCCCGGAGGCCTCGCTCGGCAAGGCCCTGATCCGCCACATCCGGCTGCGTGCCGCCGTCACCACGGCGGCGGCCGCGGCCGCCTGGATCGTCGCCCGGGCCACCGGCACCCGGGGGCGTGCCGACACGGTCGCCCTGGTCGCCCTGGTGACCTCCCAGCTGTTCCAGACGCTCCAGGACGCGGGCCGGGATCCGGTGGTGGCCGCGGCCGCGGTGGGGTCCCTGGTGGTGCTGGGCGTGGTGGTGAGCGTGCCGGGGCTCAGCCACTTCTTCGGCAGCCGGCCCCTGGGCCCCGCGGCCTGGACGATCGCGCTGGCGTCGGCGGCGGGCTCGGTGCTGGTGCCCCTCGCGGTCCGGGGCGCCGCCGGCACGCTGAAAAAAGTTCACCTGCAGCACACCCGTGTGCGGTCTGCTGGATGACGTGAGGGCCGACAAAGGAGTCGTACCCGGCACGACGCACACGAAAGGCGGCGGACCATGCCGCACATCTTCACCACGATCCTGACCCAGGTGGCGGTCGCCCTGCTCGAGGCCGCCGTGGTCCGACTGGCCGTCCAGCTCTGGAAGGCCTTCGGCACGAGCGGGCACCCGGCGGCCGCACCCGCCTGAGCGACCCCCGAACCGGTTTGCCTGAATTGTCCGTTCGGGCGGGTTTATTCGCGCGCATCGATGAAACACGGCCAGGAAGAGCCCTCGCCACTCGCGCCGCACGGCAGGAGAGGAAGAGATGACTTCCCCAGGTCCACAGACCCAGCCACCGCAGCAGCCGGCCCCGCCCCAGGCCGGGACCCAGACCGCGGAGACCCGCGCTCCGGAACCACAACAGGCCCCGGCCGAGCGCCCGGAGGAGAAGCGGACGGGCGGCAAGCTGCTGCAATTCCGCACCGCGCACGCCCGGGTTCCGATCCCCTACGTGACCCCGGGGGACATGTTCTCCGACGCCCGCAAGGGCGCACCCGCGTCCACGGCCACGTCCCTGCTCCCCTCGCCCCGCAAGCTGGCCTTCTACGGCCTCCTCGGCGCCATGGCCGTGGTCGAGGCCGTGGAGTGGCCGATCGCGGTCGCCGTCGGCGCCGCCACCGAAGTGATCACCCGTGAGCAGGCCGCACGCCAGCGCGCCGAACACGAGCGCATCGAGCGGGGCCGCGCCGAGCGGGACCAGGGCCGACAGGTCGCCACCGAGCGGACAGAGCCCGGGGGGCCCGCGCAGCCGGCGATGGCCTGACACGTGTAGCCCTGCCCCGAACGTCGGGGGGATCCGAACGCCGTCCACGGCGGCTGCTTCATCCTCTCGGCGGCGCTCGGGGTCTTCGGCGGGTACGGATACCGCTGCATGGATCCCATGGCCCCGGCAGCGCGGACGCCGCGGCCGGCTGTCCGTCGGTGGATCGATGCGGCCAGGTGAGCGGCGGCTTCGTGGGGATGCGGCGGTCGGCATCCGGTAGGACCTCGGCGGGCGTTGTCCCGTGGGCTGACCGGCCTGGGATGATCTTGGAGTTGATCGTGCCGGACAGGGGGATCGCTCGGGTCGTCAGCGCCGCCGTCGTACCCGGGGCACCGGTACCCGATCGAGGTCATCTCCCACCGCGTGGGGCGGTCCGTCCGCTTCCCGCTCGGCTTCCGCAAGCCCGGGAAGCTGCTGCCCGCCCGCGGCGTCCTTGTCTCGCACGAGACGGTCCGGCGCCGGTGCGCGACGTTCGGGCAGGGCTACGCCGACGGCCCGCACCGCCGGCGTGGGCGGCCGGGCGACACGTGGCACCTGGACGAGGTCTTCGTCAGGATCAACGGTGAGTCGACGTACCGGTGGCGGGCCGTCGACGCCGCCGGCACCGTGCCCGGCCTCCTGGTCCAGAACCGGCGGGACCAGGCCGCGGCCCGGCGGTTCTTCCGCCACCTGCTGAAGACGACCTGCTCGGTGCCGCGGGTGGTGGTCACCGACCAGTTGCGCTCCTGCGGCGCGGCCCACCGCGCGGTCCTGCCCTCGGTCGGGCACCGCTGGCACCGGGGCCGGAACCACCGGGCCGCGAACAGCCACCAGCCGACGAGGCAGCGCGAACGCGCCCGGAAGGGTTTTCGCTCCGTCGGCGGGGCGCGGCGGTTCCTGGCCGCGGTCGGCGGGATCTTGCCGCACGTCCGGCCCGGCCGCCACCGGGTGACTGCCCCCGACTACCGTGCCGAGACGACCCTCCGCTGCGCCCTCTGGGATCGGGTCACCGGCGGCGTGGCTGGCGAGGCTGTCGCACAACTCCTGCCCGGTGAAGGTCAAGAGCGATTCGCTGTTCGGTTCCGGCCGCCGGGCAGACATCGGAATCTTGGCCTGTGGGGCGGAACTTCCTGTTGTGCGACCGTGAACGTGATCTTGAGATGCCGCGGAATGTACGGGAGTGGCTGCCGCCCGAGCACCTGTGCTGGAAGGTGCTCGACGCCGTCGGAGAGCTGGATCTCTCGGCGTTCGAGGACAGCTACCGTGCCGATGGGCAGGGAGGGGCCGCTTACCCTCCCACGAACCAGGTCGCGCTGATCCTGTATTGCTACAGCAAGGGAATACGGTCTTCCCGCCGCATCGAGCAGGCCTGTTGGGATGACGTGGGCTGCCGGGTCATCACCGCGAATCGCAGGATGGACCACTCCACCGTGGCGCGGTTCATCCGGCGCCACCGCGATGCCCTGAACTCGCTGTTCGTGCAGGTGCTGGCGCTGTGCGGCCGGCGGGGGCTGGTGGACCTCTCGGCGGTGGCCGTGGATGGCTCCCCGATGGACGCGAACGCATCCCGCGACGCCAACCAGCGCCTGCACCGYCTTGAGGCGATCATCTCCCAGTGCGACGACGAGATCAACGCGCTGATGGACGACGCACTCGTCCATGCGCGGAGCGTGGAGGCCGACGACTCCGCAGCAGCCGACAGCGACACCGCCTCCAACGACTGGCCTCGTTTGTCCCGGCTGTGCGACCGGCTCACGCGAGCCCGCACGGCCAGGGAGAAGGTGTACGAACGGGCCCGGCCCTCACCGGGCGAGACCAAGCTCAAGGTCGAGGCCGCGGAGCGGATGGTGGCCCGGGCCGAGCAGCGCCTGGCCGCGGAAACCGCGGCTCACCAGGCAAAACTAGAGAAGTACGAAGCCCGGGCCGGGGCGGACCGGGCGGCGGGCCGCCGCGGGGCGAACGGCCGGCCGCCGGTCCCGCTGGAGCACAAGACCGTCCTGGTGCGGCAGCGGGCCCGGCTGGTGAAGGCGCGGGCCTGGTTGGAACGGGCCCGCACCCCCCGGCCGGTCCCCTCACCGGAGGCCCGTGCCTGTCTGAGTGACCCCGACTCTCGGCTGATGCTCAGCAAACGCGGCGGCTACCTGCAGGGATACAACCTGCAGATCACGTGTGCCCGCCGCCAGCTCCTGCTGGCCATCGAGGTGCACGACAATCCCTCGGACACCACGGCCCTCGTCCCGATGGTGGCCAAGACCCGGCACAACCACCAGGCCGCCGGGCTTCCCGGTGACATCCAGCTCTGGCTCGCCGACAGCGGATACGCCTCCACCGCCGCCTTCGAAGCCCTCACCGACCTTCCGCTGCTGGTCTCGGTCACCAGCGAAGCCCACCAGGCAGGCCTTCCCGCGAAGCGCCGACACGCCCGCGCCGGCCAGCACGCGATGGCCGCCCGCCTCGCCACCCCAACCGGTCGGGCCCAGTACCGGCAACGCAGTGCCCTGGTCGAGCCGGGATTCGCCCAGCTCTTCCAGCGATTCGGGCGCCACCTCAACTACCGCGGCCGCCCGGCCGTGGACGCCGAGATCAAGCTCCTCGGCACGGTCCACAACCTCAACAAACTGCTCAGCCACACGGCCAGAACTCGCTCTTGACCTTCACCGGGCAGGAGTTGTGCGACAGCCTCGCCGTGGCCGCGCGGACGTTGCGAAACCCCCGCCGCACCCGGGCCGGGGTGAGCCGACGCGGTGCGGCAGGCCGTTCCCAGGGGCGGCGCAGGTCCTCGGCGAGCGGCCGGGCCAGACGGAGCTGGGTGTGGGCGGCGATGATCAGCCAGGTCCACAGGTCGGCGGTGTCCGCGTGGCGGACCTTCGGGGCGGTCCAGCCCAGGGTCTGCTTCATCAGCCGGAAGGTGTGCTCCAGGTCGAATCTGCGCAGGAACACCTGCCACCAGCGGTCCACGTCCGCCGGTGCGGCGGCGGTGGCCGAGCACCACAGCCAGACCGGTTTCGGGTCGCGGTCACCGGGCAGGCGCTCGACCTTCAGGCGGATCAACGTGCCGTGCAGGATGGGGAGTTCTTCCTTGGCGTGGGCCAGCCAGGGGCCGCGGTGGGTGAGCCGGGGGTGCATCCGGTCCCAGGCCGTCGCGGTGGCCGTGCCGTAGCGGGTGGTGTCCGTGGCGGTCGTGACATCCGGCTCGTGCCAGCTGTCGGGCTTCTTGAACGTGAGGACGCCGCCATGCCGGCGGGGACGCCCGCCCCGGGGGCCCGACCGGGCAGGGCCAGGGTCACGGAGCATGACCCGGTCCGAGCGCAGCCGTCCGACCAGCACGACGGGAAGGTCGGCGAGAGCGTGGGTCAGGTAGGCGACGTCGTAGCCGGAGTCCATCACGATCACGATGTCCGGATCGCCCGGTGCCCAGTGGCCTGCGCTCGTCAACCGCTCGATGACATTGCGGAGTTGGGCGGCTGTGACAGTGGTCGCGTCGTCCGCCGGCCCGAGCCGTACGGCGTCCAGCAGAGCGACCCAGGAGGTGCGGCCGGACTCCAGGGCGGCGACGAAGGAGTAGGGCCAGCCGGGCACCAGCTGGTCCGAGCTGCGGTCGCCGCGTCCGTAGACGTGGCAGAACAGCCGCTCGTCGCTGGTCGGCGCGTCCGGGCGGAGCCAGTTGCTGACGTCCACCGCCAGCACGATCCGCCCGTCGGCCGCCCTCGGTAGCGGCAGCCCGGCCAGCGTGCGGCGCAACCGTGCCGGTTCCAGCCGGCCCCGGTCCAACGCAGCGTACAGGGCGCCGTGCCCGCGCCGGTGCTCGGCCGCCAGCGACAGTTCGACCAGGGTTTTCACCGGCCCGTCCGCGCACAGCACCGCGTCGGTGAGCTCGAAGAGTGCGTCCGCGCGGGAGTAGAGGCAGTCGTAGAACTCGACCCGAAAGCGGGACAACACGCCCAATGCCTCGCCTGCGGGCGCCTCGGCGGGGAGACTCATACGCAGCGGCCGTTCTCTCGTGCTTCGTTACTCGACATCTCGAAGCGTGAAGAACGGCCGCGTCATGTGCCGCCGGTTCCCGGGGATCTCAGCAGGTCGAGTGACCTGCGACGTTAAACGCCAAGCTAAGAGGCCGTTCTCTTTCCGAACCTTGTGTGACGTCCTTGCTGGTCAGACACGAAGTAGCTGCTGCCGCGGGAGCCTTGGCTTGTTGCCGGGCGAGATGTCGTGGGGGTGGCGGATGCCGTCGATGCGGGCGGTTTTGGAAGCGCGGCAGAAGGCCGCGGTGGTGCAGGTGGAAGAACTCGCAGCCGAACTGGAGCGGGTGCGGGCGGCCCTGGCCGAGGCGGAAGAGCTGCTCCGGCGCCGGGTGATCGGCCTGGAGCAGTATCTGGAGGCGCTGGCCGAGGCGGACGCGCCCGCCGACGTGGCCGGCGGGGTGCCGCCGAGGAAGCCGGTGGGGCCGCGCCGGGCGGTGCCTCACCGCCAGGACGCTCCCGGAGTCGAGGTGTTGTCGGTGGACTACCAGGCGGTGCTGGCCGCCGCCGCGGAGGCGGGAGCCGACGGGCTCGGTGCCCGGCGGGCGGCGGTGGTGCTGGGCTGGGACAGCGCGTCCGCCTCCCGGGTCGAGGGCGCGCGGGCCCGGCTGAAGCGGCTGGTGGAGCGGGGCTGGCTGGTCGAGGCCAAGCCGGGCAGGTTCACGCTGCCCGCACCGGAACAGGCTGGTGCCGGGCGGCCGGGCGGCGGCTCATGAGCATGGTCATCGACCACAGGACGACGGCCTCGCTGGTGTCGGTGCGCCGCTCGTAGTCACGGACCAGGCGCCGGCTGCGCAGGAACCAGGCAAAGGATCTTTCCACGACCCAGCGGCGGGGCAGCACCTGAAAACCCTGGACGTCGTCGCTGCGGCGGACGACGTCCAGGACCACTCCGAGATGCTGGGCGGTCCAGTCGGCGAGGTGGCCGGGGTAACCGCCGTCGGCCCAGACCCGTGAGAGTTGCCGAAAGCGGCCCTTCGCCGCGGGCAGCAGCAGGCGGGCGGCGTCCCGGTCGGTGGTGGAAGCCGGGGTGACCAGCACGGCCGGCAGGAGTCCGAGGGTGTCGGTGAGCAGGTGCCGCTTGCGCCCGTTGATCTTCTTCCCGGCGTCGAAACCCCGCGAGGCGAGGGTGACGGTGGCGTCCGCCTTCACCGACTGCGAGTCCACCACCGCCGCACTCGGCTCCTCCTTGCGGCCCTCCGAGCGGCGGATGGCCTCGCGCAGCCGGTCGTGCAGCTCGGCCGCCAGCCCCGCATCCCGCCAGCGGGCGAAGAAGGCATACACCCGCGACCAGGGCGGGAAGTCGGCCGGCATCGCCCGCCACTTGATGCCGTTGTCCACGAGGCAGCGCACCGCATCGATCATCTGCCGGTGGCAGTAGCCCTCCGGCCGCCCGCCCCGGCCCGCCGGCCATCCCGGCACCGGCAGCAGATCCCGCACCCGTGTCCACTCCGCATCGCTCATGTCCGAGGCGTACCGGGGCCGGCGCCCCGGCCGGTCGGCCGCGTTGCCGAACCGATGGGCGAGGCAGTCACACCCAGGAGTGGACGGACTGGACTCGGCGACTGCGACCACGCGACACTTCGACACCAGGGCCTCTTGCTTCTCGCTGGATTCGACAACCGCGAGCTACCAAGAGGCCCTTCTTCCATGCGCCCGCACCGGCCGACTCACCCGAACCAGGCCCCTGTTCGAACCCGATCGACTCCACGAGCGGATAGAGAACAGCCAGTTAGCCAGCCACTTTGGGGCGAGCCTCTAAGATCATGGCCCCAACGTCGTGCCTTAACGGGCAGGTCCACAGACTGCCCGACGCGCCGGAAGCTTACGGGGCCATGATCGCTCGCCCCAAAGCAGCTCCCGGCCAAAGTCGCTCCGTCGATCACGTGGCTGGCTAACAGGTCACGTTGCGTGATGACCGAGCCTGAGGGGGAAGGATGCACCTGCACGGCCAACGGGTTGATGACTAACCTGACTGGTTCCGTACCGGCAGCGCACACATTGGGGGACTTACATGATCGAGTTAGGCATCCTGTTCGGCGTGCTGGTGGCGGCAGCGCTGGTTTTGCTCTTTGTACTCCTGCGACGGAACAACAGCAGGACGGAGAACGTCGACGGAATCCTCATCGAGCAAGCACGGCGGATACAGGTACAGAGCGATCACGCGACCTGGAGAGCTGGCACAGTGGACGGCCACCTGCCAACCAGGCGTGACCACTACCGCCCCTAGCTGTCTCCAGACCGGGAGGCGCGAGGCGCGCACTCCTCGCGTGAGCGCCCTCCTGGGTCCTGCGCCGGATCGAGGCCACCCTGCGGCTGACAGCCCCGCAGAGGGGCACGCATGCCCCCTACGTGCCTGATCGAGCGGCAGCCAGCGGGGAACAACGGGGATTCACGGCAAGCGACACCAGAACCTCCAGCTCAGCGTCTCGCCAGCTCAGCCCAGGTCCGGGTACGCGATCTTCCAAACTAGTCTCCGATGCTTCCCGAAGCTCTTGGTTCCGGGCGCAAGCTCCGCACGAAGAGCGGCACCGACAACAGGAGCAGGGCTCCTTCGACGGCCAGGCTGACCAGCCCAAGCGGCTCTGTCCAATTGCCGATGTCATCGCTGTAGTCGGGCAGTCCTGGCCCTCTGGAGAGGATGTAGCCCACCAGGGGGCCGAGGGCGACCCCGACCGCCAGCAGCCATCCCAGTCGTACGAGGCCGAGGAGAAGCAGTACCGCCGCGACCACAGCCGCGATCTCCAGGACGTGGTAGGCGATGCCTATGTAGGAGGGGTCCCTCGTTGCCGTGATGCCGCCTTGGTCCACAACGTGGATACCGGCCACCACAAGGCACAGCAGAGATCCCGCCCACCGGGCCACCCAGGTGGCTTCCGGCACCATGGCAGTGCGGTGTGACATGCGAAGGCACCTTCTCCTTCCTTCAGGGCCGGGGAACCTGTCGCGCCACAGTCACCTCTGGCTGGCTCCTGAACAGGCAACGGGACGGCCCCGTGACTCCCAGCCTCAGCGGGCAATCGTTCGCTGTCGCTCCCCGCAGTGCAGACGAGTGATGCAGGCTGCCGTCGATCAACCGGCCGGTCCCTCGTGATTAGCTCTGGGCCGTCCCTGGGCCGTCCGAGGCCGCTCAGTGGCGACCGGTGACGACTACTAACGGCAGTCGTAGCGAGCGTCAGCCCCAGGTCACCCGTTTGGATCTGCGACACTGGTACCGCCATGCCTAAGCCCGGAGAACTCATTTTTGTCGCGCCGCGCGGAGCCAAGAAGCCGCCGCGGCACCTTGCCGACCTCACGCCCGCCGAGCGCAAGGAGGCGGTCGCGGCGGCCGGTGAGAAGCCGTTCCGCGCCAAGCAGCTCTCGCAGCACTACTTCGCGCGGTACGCGCATGACCCTGAGCAGTGGACCGACATTCCCGTCGGTTCCCGCGCCAAGCTCCAGGAAGCGCTGCTCCCCGAGCTGATGACGGTCGTCCGGCATCTGTCGACCGACCAGGGCACCACCCGCAAGACGCTGTGGAAGCTGTTCGACGGAACCCTCGTCGAGTCGGTGCTCATGCGGTACCCGGACCGGGTGACGATGTGCATCAGCTCGCAGGCGGGCTGCGGCATGAACTGCCCCTTCTGCGCGACCGGGCAAGCCGGACTCGACCGGAACCTGTCCACCGCGGAGATCGTGCACCAGATCGTGGACGGCATGCGGGCGCTGCGGGACGGCGAGGTCCCCGGAGGGCCGGCCCGGCTGAGCAACATCGTCTTCATGGGGATGGGCGAGCCGCTCGCCAACTACAACCGGGTGGTGGGTTCGATCCGCCGCCTGACCGACCCCGAGCCCGACGGGCTCGGGCTGTCGCAGCGCGGGATCACCGTCTCGACCGTCGGTCTGGTGCCGGCGATCAACCGGTTCTCCGACGAGGGCTTCAAGTGCCGCCTCGCCATCTCCCTGCACGCACCCGACGACGAACTGCGCGACACCCTCGTCCCCGTGAACACGCGGTGGAAGGTGCGCGAGGTCCTCGACGCCGGTTTCGAGTACGCGGCCAAGTCGGGGCGCCGGCTGTCCATCGAGTACGCGCTGATCCGGGACATCAACGACCAGGCGTGGCGCGGTGACCGGCTCGGGCGGTTGCTGAAGGGCAGGCCCGTGCACGTCAACCTCATCCCGCTCAACCCGACGCCCGGCTCCCAGTGGACCGCCTCACGGCCCGAGGACGAGAAGGCGTTCGTGGACGCGATCGCCGCGCACGGTGTGCCGGTGACGATCCGGGACACCCGCGGACAGGAGATCGACGGGGCCTGTGGCCAGCTCGCCGCGAGCGAGAGGTAGCCTGTCCGGCGTAGAAGACGTTGCAAGGACAACAACTTCATATCGGGTAAACACACGTTCATATTCCGACAGGGGAGCGCCACAGCGCTGAGAGTGCGGCATCGGCCGCAGACCCTCCGAACCTCGCCCAGGTCATTCTGGGTAGGGAGATCGGTCATCACTCGAGCTGTTGTGCCCTGCCCGGGGCACCCGTGAGGGGTCCCGGGCAGGGCCGCGTCTCTTCCTGGTCACCCCCAGGAGGAATCCGGTGAATCCGGTGAGCATCACCAAGAAGGTCACGATCCTGGCCGTCGGGCTGGGCCTGGTCACCCTGTCCGCCTGCGGCTCGTCCGGCGGCGACGACCAGGGGTCCGGGTCCGGCGGGTCCGGGACCGTGACCCTCGTCAGCCACAACTCGTGGGCCGCGTCCAAGGACGTCATCGCCGCCTTCGAGAAGAAGTCCGGCTACAAGGTCAAGGTCCTGAAGGACGGCGACGCCGGATCGGCCGTGAACAAGGCGATCCTGACCAAGGACAACCCCCAGGGCGACGTCTTCTTCGGCGTCGACAACACCCTGCTGTCCCGCGCTCTCGACAACGGGCTGTTCCAGTCGTACGAGGCCGAGGGCTCCGACCTGATCCTTCCCGAGTACCGCGTCGACGAGGACAAGCACCGGGTCACGCCGGTCGACACCGGCGACGTCTGCGTCAACTACGACAAGGAGTGGTTCAGCGAGCGCGACCTGACCCCGCCGAAGACCTTCGACGACCTGATCAAGCCCGAGTACAAGAACCTCCTCGTCGCCGAGAACGCCTCCACATCCTCGCCCGGCCTCGGCTTCCTCCTCGGCACCGCCGCGAAGTACGGGGACGAAGGCTGGACGGACTACTGGAAGAAGCTCAAGGCCAACGGCGTGAAGGTGGTCGACGGCTGGGAGCAGGCCTACAACGAGGAGTTCTCCGGCTCGGCCGGCGGCAAGCAGGCGGGGGGCGACCGGCCGCTGGTGGTGTCCTACGCCTCCTCCCCGCCCGCCGAGGTGATCTACGCCGACCCGAAGCCGACGACCGCTCCCACCGGTGTCGCCGACGGCACCTGCTTCCGTCAGGTCGAGTACGCGGGGCTGCTCGGCAACGCGAAGAACCCCGAGGGCGGCAAGGCGCTGCTCGACTTCCTGCTCACCAAGGAGTTCCAGGACGACATGCCGCTCAACATGTTCGTCTACCCGGTGCGGGAGGGAGCCCAGGTGCCCGAGGAGTTCACGAAGTACGGGCCGCAGGCGAAGGACCCGGAGACGATGGACCCGGCGAGGATCGCCGACAACCGTGACCAGTGGGTCAAGTCGTGGACCTCGCTCGTACTGAAGTGAGCCGGACCGCCGCCGTGCGAGAGCGCGGGCGAAGGCGGCGGCGCGGGACCGCGGCGCGGCTCGGCCTGATGGCCGTGCCCGTCGCGTTCTTCGCCGTCTTCTTCGCCTACCCCGTCACCGCGATCGTCGCGCGCGGTCTGAAGGCCGACGGGGTCTGGCAGCTCGGGCGGATCGGGGACGTACTGGCGCAGTCCGACGTCCGGCAGGTGCTGTGGTTCACCACCTGGCAGGCGCTGGTCTCCACCGCCCTCACCCTGCTGATCGCCCTGCCCGGCGCGTATGTCCTCGCCCGCTTCGACTTCCCCGGCAGACAACTGCTGAGGGCGGTGGTCACCGTCCCCTTCGTGCTGCCGACGGTCGTCGTCGGTACGGCGTTCATGGCGCTCGTCGGGCGCGGCGGCCTCCTCGACGAGTTGTGGGGTCTGCGGCTGGACACCACCGTGTGGGCGATCCTGCTCGCGCACGTGTTCTTCAACTACGCCGTCGTCGTGCGGACCGTGGGCGGACTCTGGGGGCAGCTCGACCCGCGGCAGGAGGAGGCCGCGCGGATGCTCGGCGCCTCACGGTTCACCGCCTGGCGGACCGTCACCCTGCCCGCGCTCGCGCCCGCCGTGGCCGCCGCGGCGCTGATGGTCTTCCTGTTCACCTTCACCTCCTTCGGCGTGGTGCAGATCCTCGGCGGGCCCACCTTCGCCACCCTCGAAGTGGAGATCTACCGGCAGACCTCGGAGATCTTCGACCTGTCCACCGCCGCCGTCCTGACGATGATCCAGTTCGTCGCGGTGGGCGCGATCCTCGCCCTGCACGCCTGGACCGTACGGCGGCGGGAGACCGCGCTGCGACTGGTGGACGCCTCCGTGACCGCGCGCCGGCCGCGCGGTGCCGGGCAGTGGGCGCTGCTCGCCGGGGTCGTCGCCACCGTCGCCGTCCTGCTGCTCCTGCCCCTCGCGGTGCTGGTGGAACGGTCCTTCGGCGACGCCGGGTCCGGCTACTACCGGGCGCTGACCCGTGACGACGGGGGAGTGTTCCTGGTCGCGCCGATCGAGGCGGTCGGCAACTCCCTGCAGTACGCGGCCCTGGCCACCGTCATCGCCGTGGTGATCGGCTCCCTGGCGTCCGTCGCGCTCACCCGGCGGGACGCGGGACGGCTGGTGCGCGGCTTCGACGCCCTGCTGATGCTGCCGCTCGGGGTGTCCGCCGTGACCGTCGGCTTCGGGTTCCTGATCGCTCTCGACGAGCCGCCACTGGACCTGAGGTCCTCCTGGATCCTGGTGCCGCTCGCACAGGCACTGGTCGGTGTCCCGTTCGTCGTACGGACCATGCTGCCCGTGCTGCGGGCCGTGGACGTGCGGCTGCGGGAGGCGGCGGCGGTGCTCGGGGCGTCACCCTGGCGGGCCTGGCGCGAGGTGGACCTGCCGATGGTGCGGCGGGCGATGCTCATCGCGGCCGGGTTCGCCTTCGCGGTGTCGCTGGGCGAGTTCGGCGCGACGGTGTTCATCGCGCGGCCGGACCACCCGACCCTGCCGGTGGCCGTGGCGCGGCTGCTCAGCCGGCCGGGGGACCTCAACTACGGCCAGGCGATGGCCCTGTCGACGATTCTGATGATCGTGTGCGCGGTGGCGCTGCTGGCGCTGGAGCGGCTGCGGACCGATCGATCCGGGGAGTTCTAGATGCTGTTGAGCCTCGAGGCCGCCACCGTCCGGTTCGGCGGACGGGCGGTGCTGGACGCCGTCGACCTGGGGGTCGCCGAGCACGAGGTCGTGTGCGTGCTCGGGCCCAGCGGCAGCGGCAAGTCCACGCTGCTGCGGGCGGTGGCAGGGCTGCAGCCCCTCGACGCGGGACGGATCTCGCTCGCCGGGCGCGACCAGGCGGACGTGCCCGCGCACCGGCGCGGGGTCGGGCTGATGTTCCAGGACCACCAGCTGTTCCCGCAGCGGGACGTGGGCGGAAACGTGGCCTTCGGGCTGCGGATGCGCGGCACGTCACGGACCGAACAGGCGGACCGTGTGGAGGAGTTGCTGAACCTCGTCGGACTCCCCGGAGCGGCCGGGCGGGCGGTGGCGGCGCTCTCCGGTGGAGAGCAGCAACGTGTCGCCCTGGCCCGCGCCCTGGCGCCCAGCCCCAGGCTGCTGATGCTCGACGAACCGCTCGGCCAGCTCGACCGGACGCTCAGGGAGCGGCTGGTCGTCGAACTGCGTGAGCTGTTCGGTCGGTTGGGCACCACCGTGCTCGCCGTGACGCACGACCAGGGTGAGGCGTTCGCGCTGGCCGACCGGGTCGTGGTGATGCGGGACGGACGAATCGCCCAGTCCGGTACGCCCCTTGAGGTGTGGCAGCGTCCGGCCGACGCGTTCGTGGCCCGCTTCCTGGGTTTCGAGAACGTGGTCGAGGCGACGGTCGGCGCGGACGCCGCGGTGACGCCGTGGGGCAAGGTCCCGGTGCCGGCGGACACCCCGCAGGGCACGCGGACGCTGCTCGTCCGGCCCGCCGGGGTCCGGCTGGTCCCGGCCGAGACGGGGCTGCGCTGCACGGTGACCGCGCGTACCTTCCGGGGCACCCATGTCGCGGTCCGCCTCCAGCCCGAGGAGGCGCCCCGGTTGGAGGCCGCCTGCGCGCTCCGAGCGGCCCCTGAGGTCGGGGACGAGGTCGGGGTGGAGTTCGACGCGGCCGAGGTCGTCGTACTGGACCGACCTGCGGCGGACGCGTGATGGCCCGCCCCCGGCGGGGGCGGGCCATCACGCTGTGCGTGAGACGTCAGCTGTCGCTGCTCGTCCCGCGATGGCGCATGCCGAAGAAGACCGCACCGCCACCGACGGCGACCAGGGCCGCCGCGATACCGGCGATCAGACCGGTGTTGGAGTCCGCGCCGGTCTCGGCGAGGTGCGAGTCACCGACGGCAGGCGACGGAGCGTTGTCCGAGGTGTCCGCCGGGGCGGTGCTCTCGGGCTCCGACTCCGACGGAGTCGGCGTGCCGGGCTCGTCGGACTCCTCGGCCGGGGTCGAGGCGGAGGCCGAGGGCTCCGGAGCAGGGGTCTCCGGAGCAGGGGTCTCCGGAGCCGGGGTCTCCGGAGCCGGGGTCTCCTTCTCTCCCTTGCAGGCCGTGGCCGGGGTGGTCAGGTTCGGCTTGATGTCCTCGTCCACGTAGGGCGCGGCCTTGACGTGGATGCGGTACTCGGCGTTGGGCTTCCAGTCCTCCTCGAAGGTGATGGTGACGCCCTCGCGGGAGCCCTTGACCACCTGCTCGCCGATCTTCTTCTCGTCGGCGCCGTTGTTCTCCAGGAACACGGTGACGGTGGCGGGAACGCCGGCCGGGTCCACGTCGGTGACGGTGATGACACCGTTGTCACCGACGCACTTGGCCTCGGCCGAGAACTCGTTGATGTTGCAGGCGGCCGCACTGCCTGCGAGACCGACGGTGAGCGCGGCCGACGCGGAGACGACACCGAGGGCGCGCACGGTACGTGCGACGGTGCGACGCGAGGTCGTACGGCGTGATACGGACAGAACTGTCACGTTTGTCCTTTACGGGATACGTAAGTGCGGGGGGTTGAGGGAGAGTTGACGGTACATCAGCACTCCCGTGAGGCTCCCAGGTCTATAAGCGGCGCATAAGTAGTGTCAACGCATATGCCGATAGCAGGACATGGTTTTACCTTCTTATTGCCCATCCGGGCGTTTCAACGTCTCCGAAGCCGCCTCGATCCGCTCCGGGGGCGCCGGGAGGAGGGCGGCATGAGCGGGGAGCGTCTCCACCCGCTCATGCCGGACCGTGCCGTACGGGCCTCTCCTCAGCCCTCCACGACGGACGGGTCCATCCACACGATCTCCCAGGTGTGGCCGTCCGGGTCGTCGAAGGCGCGGCCGTACATGAAGCCCTGGTCCTGGGTCTCGCCGCTGACCGAGCCGCCCGCCGCGACGGCCTTCTCGACCAGTTCGTCGACCTGTTCGCGGCTCTCGGAGCTCAGGGCCAGCAGCACCTCACTGGTCTTCGCGGAGTCGGCGATCTCCTTCTTCGTGAACTCCGCGTAGCGCTGCTTGGTGTGCAGCATCGCCACGATGGCGTCGCTGATCACGACGGAGGCGGTGTTCTCGTCGCTGAACTGCGCGTTGATCGAGTAGCCGAGCTCCGTGAAGAACTTCTTCGAGGCGTCGAGGTCGTCGACGGCCAGGTTCACGAAGATCATCTGCTGGTACATGTCGGGTCTCTCCCTGGGGGTGCCGGGTTCCGTGGCGTTCGACGGGGTGGACCGGGGGCCGGCCCGGAACTCATCGCCCGGTGGAGAGCCTTTTCGCGCGCCCCTGTCCTTCAGAGGGACAGAGGGAGAGCCGACAATCCCGCCACGGCCACGGTCAGCGGCCCGAACAGGGCGAGGAGCGCACCGGCCCTGAGGGCCGCGGCCCGGCGCGGGGTCGAGGCGGGAGCGCCCAGACGCAGCAGCGCGGCCGTGGTGCCGGCGTGCGCGTGCTTGGCCTCGACGGCGGCCGTCAGCAGGGTCGCCACGGTGCACCCCGTCACCACCAGCACCCCGAGCAGGGTGAGCGGCCCTGCCGACAGGTCGTCGGCGTAGTAGTGCCGGCTCATGGCGTACGCGGCCGACAGCACGGCGCAGACCACACCCAGCGGACGGCCGATCCGGGTGGCCTCCGTCATGAGGAGCCGACCGGCCAGCAGTCGCAGGGCCCCCGGGCGGACCGACTGCAGCAGACGGCCGCACAGATGGGTGAGGCCGGGGCCGACCAAGGTGAGGCCGACGACGGTCAGCGCCAGTCCGGCCAGGGCCCCGGGCCGGTCCCCGGGGGAGGCGGCGGCACCGCCACGGCTCGCGTAGGTCTCCACGGCCAGTCCCGCGGCCAGCGCGGCGATGCCCCAGGGCAGACCGGAAGGTGCCGAGCGGGCGCCGGCCGGGACGGCAGCCGACTTTCCGACGGCCGGGACGCCGGCCGGCTCCCTGGCGAGCAGCTCCCCGGCGACCGGCTCCCCGGCGACCGGCTCCCCGGCGGCCGGCGCGGGGCCGTCGCTCGCGCCGTCCGGCCCGGGCGAGCGCACCCGCGTCTCCTCCGGGACGGCTTCCGGTTCCTGTTGCCGCTGGGCTGCGGTCGGCCGTCGGCCGTGGGGCGCCGCTGCCAGATGCCTGCCGAAGCGTCCGTACGCCCCGAACGTCTCCCGCTCCGCGGTACTCCGGTACGCGCCGAAGCGGCCGTACCTCCGCCCCGCAGGGGACGCGCTCGTGGCCTGCTCCGCAGGGGACGCGCTCGTGGCCTGCTCCGCACGGGACGCGCCCGTGGCCCGCTCGTGCGGACGCAGTGCCACCGCCACCGCCGCCGACGCGTTCACCGGCGGCAGCGCCAGCAGCATCAGGGCCGCCGGGAGCGGCAGGGGCCTGCCCGTGGCCAGGAACTCGGTGGCGGCCCCGTCGACGGGCATCCCGGTGAGGTCGCCGCGCAGATGGAGGAAGACGAGGAGGGCGACCACCGACCCCAGGGTGCAGGCCAGGGCCGTGGTCGTCGCGGAGACGGCCATCAGGCGGACGGGACCGAGGCCGACCGCCGAGAGCCCGGGCCGGGGTCTGGTCCCCGGGTCGGTCCGGGCCACCGCGACGGCGAAGTACACCGTGGCCGCCAGCGGGGCCGCGCACCAGGCCAGCCGGAGCAGTGAGGCGGACGGCGTACCCGGGTGGCCGAGCGCGTGGCCGAGAGCGCACAGGAGCAGAAAGCCCGTGCCCGCGGAGGCGGCGGCGACCAGGAGGCGGCGCAACTGGACGGCGGGACGGGCGCCTTGGGTCAGACGGAGAGCGAGCACGTGGCCCGGCCCTTTGTCTCGACGGTCTCGGAGACCGGAGGCAGGTGTACGGTGCGCACCTGGCGCCCGTCGAGCAGCGAGACGGTGCGGTCGGCGAGGGCCGCGATGTCCGTGTCGGAGGTCGCGAGGAGCACCGTGATGCCGTGCGAACGGGCCGCCGTGGTGAGCGTGCGCAGGACGTGCCGGCGGTCGGTGCGGTGCAGCGGCGCGGTCGGCTCGTCGGCGAACAGCACCGAGGGGGCCGGGGCGAGCGCGCGGGCGATGCAGACCCGCTGGCGCTCCGCGTGCACCAGGTCCGCGGGGCGCTTGCGGGCCTTGTCGCCGATGTCGAGGCGCTTCAGCCATTCCATGGCCGTCGACTTGGCCAGGCGCCGGGCGGTGCCGCGCAGCATCAGGGGGAGAGCGGTGTTCTCCCAGACGTTCAGCTCGGGGACGAGCACCGGTGCAGGATCGATCCAGCCGAAGCGTTCCCGGCGCAGCCGCTCGCGGGCGGCGGGGGTCATCGTGTGCACGGGCACGCTGTTGAACCAGACCTCGCCGCTGCGCACGGGCACCAGTCCGGAGAGACACCGCAGCAGGGTCGTTTTTCCGCTGCCGTGCGGGCCCCCGACGGCGAGGATCTCGCCCTCCCCGACGCCGAGCGAGACCCCGCTCAGCCCGGGAGAGCCGTCCTTGTGCCGGAAGTGCAGGGAGCGTGTCCAGAGCACGTCGTTGTCCGGTGGGGCCACCATGGCGTACACCTCGGTTCGGATCAGAAATGCCGTGCGAGATCTGTGAAATCCCCCATGCGGGGGAACGAAGGCAAGGCCGATCGGTCACTGGGCACGCTAGGCAGGACGGGGCGGGAGGCCGGACAGCACGCGGCCCCGGACCGCCGTTTCTCACTCGAACGGGCGGCACCGGGGCCGTAATTGATCATTCCAGCCGAAGATCACAGCGCTGGACCACGGCGCTGGACCACGGGGGTGGATCGCTGTGGTGGGTCACAGCTTCGTCCATGCCTCCGACAGCGTGGCGCGCAGGATCTGTTCGATCTCGTCGAAGGTCTCCTGGTCGGAGATCAGCGGCGGGGCGAGCTGGACGACCGGGTCGCCGCGGTCGTCGGCACGGCAGTACAGGCCGTTCTCGTACAGCTTCTTGGACAGGAAGCCGTACAGGACGCGCTCGGTCTCCTCGTCGTCGAAGGTCTCCTTGGTGTGCTTGTCCTTGACCAGCTCGATGCCGTAGAAGAAGCCGTTGCCGCGGACGTCGCCGACGATCGGCAGGTCGTACAGCTTCTCCAGCGTCGAGCGGAAGGCGCCCTCGTTGTCCAGGACGTGCTGGTTGAGGCCCTCGCGCGCGAACAGGTCGAGGTTGGCCACGGCCACCGCGGCCGAGACGGGGTGGCCGCCGAAGGTGTAGCCGTGCAGGAAGACGTTGTCGCCCCGGTAGAACGGCTCGGCGAGGCGGTCCGAGACGATGCACGCGCCGATGGGCGAGTAGCCCGAGGTCATGCCCTTGGCGCAGGTGATCATGTCCGGGACGTAGCCGAACTTGTCGCAGGCGAACGTCGTGCCCAGGCGGCCGAAGGCGCAGATGACCTCGTCGGAGACGAGGAGCACGTCGTACTGGTCGCAGATCTCCCGGACCCGCTGGAAGTATCCGGGCGGCGGCGGGAAGCAGCCGCCCGCGTTCTGCACCGGTTCCAGGAAGACCGCGGCGACCGTGTCCGGGCCCTCGAAGAGGATCTGCTGCTCGATCTGGTCGGCGGCCCAGCGGCCGAACGCCTCCGGATCGTCGCCGTGGAGCGGGGCCCGGTAGATGTTGGTGTTCGGCACCTTGTGCGCGCCCGGTACCAGCGGCTCGAACGGGGCCTTGAGGCCCGGCAGTCCGGTGATCGACAGGGCGCCCTGCGGGGTGCCGTGGTAGGCCACCGCGCGGGAGATGACCTTGTACTTGGTCGGCTTGCCGATCAGCTTGAAGTACTGCTTGGCGAGCTTCCAGGCGGTCTCCACCGCCTCACCGCCGCCCGTGGTGAAGAAGACCTTGTTCAGGTCGCCCGGGGCCTCGTCGGCGAGCCGCTCGGCCAGTTCCACGGCCTTGGGGTGGGCGTAGGACCAGACGGGGAAGAAGGACAGTTCCTGTGCCTGCTTGAAGGCGGTCTCGGCGAGTTCGACGCGGCCGTGTCCCGCCTGGACCACGAACAGGCCGGCGAGACCGTCGAGGTACCGCTTGCCCTTGTCGTCGTAGATGTAGGTGCCCTCGCCGCGGACGATGGTGGGGACGGGGGAGTTCTCGTACGAGGACATGCGGGTGAAGTGCATCCACAGGTGGTCGTACGCGGACCTGCTGAGGTCGCTGGGATCCTTGGGGCTGTCGGTGCTCACGATCATCGGGTTCCCCACATGTAGGTCTGCTTCTTGAGCTTGAGGTAGACGAAACTCTCGGTGGAGCGGACACCGGGCACGGCCCTGATGCGTCGGTTGATGACCTCCAGAAGGTGGTCGTCGTCCTCGCAGACGATCTCGACCATGAGGTCGAAGGAGCCCGCGGTCATCACCACGTACTCGCACTCGTCCATGGCGCTCAGCGCGTCGGCGACGGACTCCACGTCCCCCTCGACGTTGACACCGACCATCGCCTGCCGGCGGAAACCCACGGTGAGCGGGTCCGTGACGGCGACGATCTGCATCACGCCGTGGTCGAGCAGTTTCTGGACGCGCTGGCGCACGGCCGCCTCCGACAGACCGACGGCCTTGCCGATCGCGGCGTACGGCCGCCGGCCGTCCTCCTGGAGCTGCTCGATGATGGCGAGGGAGACGGCGTCCAGGTGGGGGCCGCCGCCGTTCTTGGACTCGCGGGAGTCCCTCGGTTCTGCGCTTCGACTGGCCACATGGTCACTGTGCACGACGTCTCGACTGTTTCGCAAGGCGCATTCGATGAAATCCGTTGTCCCGAGGGTTTCAGTTTGCGGATTTCGCAGGTGCGGAGCGGGTGGGGGTGTTGAAAACGTCAGCGGTCCGTCTAGGGTGGGTGTCTCAGAGGTTGGACACCTCGGACACCCACGAGGAGCACCAGGAGGGCCTGCAGTGAGTACCGAGCTGCGTCGTCTGCGCAACTACATCGGCGGTGAGTTCCGTGACGCCGCCGACGGACGGACCACCGAGGTGGTCAACCCCGTGACCGGTGAGGCGTATGCGACCGCGCCGCTGTCCGGGCAGGCGGATGTGGACGCCGCGATGGCCGCCGCCGCCGAGGCCTTTCCCGGCTGGCGCGACACCACGCCGGCGGAGCGGCAGAAGGCCCTGCTGAAGGTCGCGGACGCCTTCGAGGAGCGTGCCGAGGAACTGATCGCGGCCGAGGTGGAGAACACGGGCAAGCCCATCGGGCTGACCCGCACCGAGGAGATCCCGCCCATGGTCGACCAGATCCGCTTCTTCGCGGGTGCGGCACGGATGCTGGAGGGGCGCTCGGCCGGCGAGTACATGGAGGGCCTGACCTCCATCGTGCGCCGTGAACCGGTCGGCGTCTGTGCCCAGGTCGCCCCCTGGAACTACCCGATGATGATGGCCGTGTGGAAGTTCGCCCCGGCGATCGCGGCGGGCAACACGGTCGTTCTGAAGCCGTCCGACACCACGCCGGCCTCCACCGTCCTGCTCGCCGAGATCCTCGGCTCGGTCCTGCCCAAGGGCGTCTTCAACGTCATCTGCGGCGACCGCGACACCGGCCGCATGATGGTCGAGCACGAGACCCCGGCGATGGCGTCCATCACCGGTTCGGTGCGCGCCGGCATGCAGGTCGCCGAAGCCGCGTCCAAGGACCTCAAGCGCGTCCACCTGGAGCTGGGCGGCAAGGCTCCGGTGGTGGTCTTCGAGGACACCGACATCGCCAAGGCCGTCGAGGACATCTCCGTCGCGGGCTTCTTCAACGCCGGCCAGGACTGCACGGCCGCCACCCGCGTCCTCGTCCACGAGTCGATCCACGACGAGTTCGTCTCCGCGCTCGCCAAGGCGGCGGCCGACACCAAGACCGGCATGCCGGACGACGAGGACGTGCTGTTCGGCCCGCTCAACAACCCCAACCAGCTCAAGCAGGTCGAGGGCTTCATCGAGCGGCTGCCCGCGCACGCGCGCGTGGAGGCCGGCGGCAAGCGCGTCGGCGAACAGGGCTTCTTCTACGCGCCGACCGTCGTCTCGGGCCTGAAGCAGGACGACGAGATCATCCAGAAGGAGGTCTTCGGCCCGGTCATCACCGTCCAGACCTTCGCCGACGAGGACCAGGCCGTGGAGTACGCCAACGGCGTCGAGTACGCGCTGGCCTCCTCGGTGTGGACCAAGGACCACTCCCGCGCGATGCGGATGTCCAAGAAGCTCGACTTCGGCTGCGTGTGGATCAACACCCACATCCCGCTGGTCGCGGAGATGCCGCGCGGCGGTTTCAAGAAGTCGGGCTACGGCAAGGACCTGTCGGGGTACGGCTTCGAGGACTACACGCGCATCAAGCACGTGATGACGTCGCTGGACGCGTAGCGCTCCGCCGGGGGGAGCCGGACGGGCTGCCTCTTGGGCGCCGTTCGGGTTCCGCTGACCGGAGGCTGCGGGGCGTAGGTGGCTGGTCGCGCCCACGCGGCGGTAGCCGCACATGTAACTGCCCCGCGCCCCTTCGGGGGCGCGGGGGACTGTCATGGTTGGGCGTTCGTGTTGCGCAGGGTGTGCAGGATGTCGATGCGGTTGGTCGTGATCGAGTCGGCGCCCAGTGCCAGCAGGCGGCGCATGGAGCGGCGGGTGTCCGGGGTCCACACGGACAGCAGGTAGCCGTCGCGGTGGACGCGGTCGGCCAGGGCCCGGTCGACCAGGCTGAAGCGGTAGTTCAGCCAGCGCGGGCGGATCGCCTCCAGGAAGCCGGCCCGCGGCGGGGCCAGCGTCGTGCGGGTGAGGGCGATCTCGGCGGACGGGTCCGCCGCGCGCACGGCGAGCATGGCGGCGGCGCCCGCGCAGTAGTACACGCGGTCTTGGGCCCCGTGCTCCCGTACGACGTCCACGATCCGGCGCACCGCCCGCGGGTGCGGGGCGCCCGGCAGGTCGAGCATGACCCTGCTGCCCTCGGTCGCCGACAGCGCGTCCGGCAGGGCCGGCACACCGCCGTCGGTCAGGCCGCGCACCTCCTCCCAGGACAGCGACCGCAGCGGGCGGTCGTGTGCCCAGAGCCGCTTCAGCGTCTCGTCGTGCAGCAGGACCGGCACGCCGTCCCGGGTGAGGCGTACGTCGAACTCGACCGCGTCCGCGCCCCGGTGGAGCGCGGAACGCAGCGAGGCGAGCGTGTTCTCGCGGACGCGGTAGGGGTCGCCGCGGTGGGCCACGGCGGTCACGTCGTGCATGGCAGCCCTTCGCAAGGTCGGTTCGTCACGGGGTGGCCGGTTCGCCGGGGAGCTCAGCGGGCGAGCCAGGACGTGGTGTAGGAGTCGATCTCGGCGGCCAGCCGTGTCTTGACGGGCCGGTCCAGGAAGGACGCCTCCACCGCGTTCTTCGCCAGCTCGGCCAGGCCCCGTTCGTCGAGGTCCAGCAGCCGCGCGGCGATCAGGTACTCGTGGTTGAGGTCGGTGCCGAACATCGGCGGGTCGTCGGAGCTGACGGTCACCAGGACACCGGCCCGGACGAACTCCTTGATGGGGTGTTCGTCGAGGGTGCGGACCGCGCGGGTGGCGATGTTGGAGGTGGGGCACACCTCCAGCGCGATGCGCCGCTCGGCGAGATGCGCGAGCAGTTCGGGGTCCCGGGCGGCGCTGGTGCCGTGTCCGATCCGCTCGGCGCGCAGGTCGCGCAGGGCGTCCCACACCGTCTCCGGGCCGGTGGTCTCACCGGCGTGCGGCACCGAGTGCAGGCCCGCGGCGATGGCGCGGTCGAAGTACGGCTTGAACTTCGGCCTGGGCACCCCGATCTCGGGTCCGCCCAGGCCGAAGGAGACCAGGCCCTCCGGGCGCAGCCGGTCGTCGGTGGCGAGCCGCACCGTCTCCTCGGCTGACTCCAGGCCCGCCTCGCCGGGGATGTCGAAGCACCAGCGCAGTACCGTCCCGAACTCGGCCTCGACCGCCTTGCGGGCGTCCTCGATCGCGTCCATGAAGGCACGCGCGTCGATCCCGCGGCGGGTCGACGAGAACGGGGTGATGGTCAGCTCGGCGTACCGCACCTGCTGCCGGGCCAGTTCACGCCCCACCTCGAAGGTCAGCAGCCGGACGTCCTCGGGCGTGCGGATCAGGTCGACGACGGACAGGTACACGTCGATGAAGTGGGCGAAGTCCGTGAAGGTGAAGTAGTCGGCGAGCGCCTCGGGGTCGGTGGGGACCCTGGAGTCCGGGTGGCGGGCGGCCAGTTCCGAGACGATGCGGGGGGAGGCGGAGCCGACGTGGTGCACGTGCAGTTCGGCCTTGGGCAGTCCGGCGATGAAGGCACGCGGGTCATGGCCCGGTGCTCCGGCGGCCGTGACGAGGCGGTCGGTCATTGTTCCTCCCCCAAGCGGCGTCCTCGGCCGGTGTGCGGCGGGACGCGGGTGATCGGCTGATCGGTGGATCGGGGATCATCGTAGGACGGGTGCGCCCGGCGGGGCACCGGGGCCGTAACATGGCGGGACGTTCGACGGAGGGGGTCCAGCGCATGTCCGACGACGCGCAGGTGCCGGAGGCGCGGGGGAGTACGACGGGCGGTACACCGCCCCGGAGCCCGCACGACCATGACGATGTGTGGGCGGCGCCGGCCGACAGCGGGGCCGCTCGGGCGCAGCCGCCCCAGGCCCCGCCGCGGGACGTGGCGCCCCCGGTGACGCAGATCGATCTGGGCGGGCAGGTCGCACCCGGCCCGCCGGACTCCACCGGAGCCGTCGACCCTTGGGCGCTCCCGGAGTTCGACCCGCCGACCCCCGGCGCGGGTACGACCGGTGCGTCGGCCGTTCCCTCGGCCCCCGGCGCCCCCTCCGTGCACGATCAGCAGACGATGACGTCCTTCCCCGCGACGGACGACCCCGCCCCGTCGCCCGCCCAGCCCTGGGTCGGCCCCGCCACCCCGCAGGCACCGATACCGCCCGCCGGCCCCGGCGCGGCGGCTCCCAACCCCTTCGCGCCCCCGGTCGCCGACCCGCTCCCGCCACCGCCCGTCGCCCCCGGCGGCCCCGGCCGGGTTCCGTACGGCTACCCCGGCGGCCCGCAGAGCGGTTACGGCTACCCGGCCCCGCAGCCGCCCGGTTACGGCGGCGCACCCGGTTACGGCGGCGCGCCCGCCCCGGGCTACCACGGCTGGACCGGCATGGCGCCCATGCCGAGCAACGGCATGGGCGTCACCGGACTCGTGCTCGGCATCATCTCGGCCGTGCTCTTCTGCCTCTGGCCGCTGGCCATCGTGCTCGGCGTCATGGCCGTGATCTTCAGCGCGCTGGGCCGGGGCAAGGCGGCCCGCGGCGAGGCCACGAACCCGGGATACGCCCTGGCCGGCCTCATCTGCGGTGCGGTCGGCATCGTCCTCAGCGTCGGCTTCGGCGCGCTCGTCCTGCTCACGTCCACCTACTGACCCCGGACACCACCTCAGAGCCCCGGCCCGCCCCGGTTCTTCCGGAGGCGGGCACGGGCCCGCACCAGGGCGAAGCCCAGGAGGTTCGGGCCGCACCACTGCTCGGGGTCCGCCGCCCTTTCGTCGGTGGCCGCGAGTCCGATGCCCCACACCCGGTCCACCGGGCTCGCCTCGACCAGAATCCGGTCGCCCGTGCCCAGCAGGAAGGCGCGCAGGTCGGGGTGGGCCGCGAACTTGTGCACGCTGCCCTCGACGACGACGCGGAACCGCTCCCGCCGCCACATCTCCTCGTCGAAGCCCCGCACCAGCCGCCCCGCCTCCTTCGCCTGAGAGGGATGGCCCGCGGCCAGCACCCGCCGCTCCCCCTCCGGGTCCGCGAACAGCCGGGCCTTGGCCGCCATCATCCAGTGCTCGGCGGTCGCGTAGGTCACGCCGTCCACCGTGAACGGCGACGGCCACCACTGGCTCAGACAGCTCGCCCCGATCCGGCCGTCGGGCAGCGGCCGGTGCCCCCAGAAGTACAGGTACTTGACCCGCCGGCCAGCCCGCAGCGCCTCGACCAGAGTCTCCCTGGAACCGATGGTCCCCACCGTTTCGCTCATCGCCACCCCCGTGCACCCTTCCCTGCCCGCGCGAGTCTGGCACGCGCCACCGACACCCTGTCCCGCCTTTTCCGCCGCTCCTCGACACCCGGTCGACAGATTCCGTTGCGTAACCAAAAGGCAACAACGGAATCACTTGTTGGAGTCCCGTTGCTCTGTCAGGATCGGCACTCAAATCGAGCTGGAGCCACGCCGCCCCCTCGGGGAGACGGAGGAGAGCGACATGCACAACCCGGGCAACGCCACCCCGGAACGATTCCCGGCCCAGGACCGGTTCGCGGAGGGGGCGCAGTTCATCGCGGGACGTTCGACGAAGGGCACCTCGGGCCGTACACACACGGTCGTCGACCCCGCCACCGGGCAGGAGGTCCACACCTACGCACTCGCCGGCACCGACGACGTGGACGCGGCCGTCGCCGCGGCGCGCGAGGCGTTCCCGGCGTGGGCCGGCGCCACTCCCGGTGAGCGCTCCGACGTCCTGCACCGGTTCGCGGCCGTCGTCGCCGAGCGCGCCGAGGACTTCGCCCGTGCCGAGTCCCTGCAGTGCGGCAAGCCGCTCAAGCTGAGCCGTGAGTTCGACGTCCCGGGGACGATCGACAACATCGCCTTCTTCGCCGGCGCCGCCCGCCATCTCCAGGGCCAGTCCGCCGGCGAGTACTCCGGCGACCACACCTCCTACGTCCGCCGCGAGCCCATCGGCGTCGTCGGCTCGATCGCGCCCTGGAACTACCCCCTCCAGATGGCCGCGTGGAAGATCCTCCCGGCGATCGCCGCGGGCAACACCGTCGTTCTCAAGCCCGCCGAACTCACCCCGCTGACCTCCCTCCTGTTCGCGCGGGCCGCCACCGACGCGGGCATCCCGGACGGCGTGATCAACATCGTCACCGGCACCGGCAAGGAGGCGGGCGAACACCTCGTCGGCCATCCCGACGTCGCCATGACCTCCTTCACCGGCTCCACCGCCGTGGGCAAGCGGGTCGCCGAGATCGCCACCGCCACCGTCAAGCGCATCCACCTCGAACTCGGCGGCAAGGCCCCCTTCGTCGTCTTCGACGACGCCGACCTCGACGCCGCCGTCAACGGAGCGGTCGCGGGCGCGCTCATCAACACCGGCCAGGACTGCACGGCCGCCACCCGCGCGTACGTGCAACGGCCCCTCTACGAGGCGTTCGTCGAGCGCACGGCCGCCCTGATGGAGACCGTGCGGCTCGGCGACCCCTTCGCTCCCGGCACCGACCTCGGCCCGCTGATCTCGCACGCCCAGCGCGACCGCGTGGCCGGATTCGTCGACCGGGCACGTGCCTGTGCGCGGGTGGTGACCGGCGGTGAGGCTCCGGAGGGGGACCTGAAGCACGGCGCGTACTACCGCCCCACCCTGATCGCCGACGCGCCGCAGGACAGCGAGGTCGTGCAGTCCGAGATCTTCGGACCGGTGCTCGTCGTCCTGCCCTTCGACACCGACGACGAGGGCATCGCCCTGGCCAACGACACGCCGTACGGACTCGCCGCCTCCGCGTGGAGCCGCGACGTGTACCGGACGGGTCGTGCCACCCGCGAGATCAAGGCGGGCTGTGTGTGGATCAACGACCACATCCCGATCATCAGCGAGATGCCGCACGGCGGCTCCAAGGCGTCCGGCTTCGGCAAGGACATGTCCGCGTACTCGTTCGAGGAGTACACCCAGATCAAGCACGTCATGTTCGACAACACGGCGGTGGTCCGCAAGGACTGGCACCGCACGATCTTCGGGGACCGACAGCAGCCGGGCCGCCCGACCCACGGCCACTGACCCGAAAGGGCACCACGCGCATGGAGCAGTACGAGCCCGACCGCCTCTCCCCGGCCCAGACGGCCGCCGTGCGGCGCAGCTTCCGCAACGGCAGGGCAGCCCTGACCCGCCGTTCCCTGCTGCGCGCCTCCACCGGAGGCGCGCTCGCGGTCGGCGGTCTCGGAGCGCTGAGCGGGTGCGGCATCCCCCCGGCCGGCCGGACCCAGGGCGGCACCTCCGCCGAGGACCATTCGGCCGAGGAGAAGACCGTCAACTTCTCCAACTGGCCCGTCTACATCGATGTCGACGAGAGCGGCAAGCAACGTCCCACGCTCGACACGTTTACCCGGCAGACCGGCGTCAAGGTCAAGTACACCGAGGACGTCAACGACAACACCGAGTTCTTCGGCAAGATCAAACCGCAGCTCGCCGCCGGGCAGGACACCGGCCGAGACCTGATCGTCCTCACCGACTGGCTGGCCGCGCGGATGATCCGCCTGGGCTGGGTCCAGAAACTGGACCCGGCGAACCTGCCGCACGCCTTCGCCAACCTCTCCGGGCAGTTCCGCAGCCCGGACTGGGACCCGGGGCGCGCCTACTCCTACCCCTGGCAGGGTGTCTCGGCCGTCGTCGCCTACAACAAGAAGGCGCTCGACGGCATCGAGGTGAAGTCGGTCTCCGACCTGCTGGACAACCCCAAGCTCAAGGGCCGGGTCTCCTTCCTGTCCGAGATGCGCGACAGCATCGGCATGACCCTGCTCGACATGGGCAAGGACCCGGCCAAGGTCACCGACGACGACTACGACGCGGCGATCGACCGCCTGCAGAAGGCCGTCGAGAAGGGGCAGATCCGCCGCTTCACCGGCAACGACTACACGTCCGACCTGACCAAGGGGGACATCGCCGCCTGTGTCGCCTGGGGCGGTGACATCGTCCAGCTCCAGGCGGACAGCGACGACGTCGGGTACGTCATCCCGGACGCCGGTTTCGTGACGGCCACCGACAACCTGCTCATCCCCAACAAGGCCCGCCACAAGGCCAACGCCGAGCGGCTGATCGACTTCTACTACCAGCCGCCGCAGGCGGCCCGGCTCTCCGCCTACGTCGCCTTCGTGAGTCCCGTCGACGGTGCGCAGGAGGAACTCGCCAAGATCGACAAGTCGGCGGCGGAGAACCCGCTGATCATCCCGACCAAGGACGTAGCGGCCCGAACCCACTCCTTCCGCGCCCTGAGCGACAAGGAAGAGGCGGTCTACGAAGCGAAGTTCGCGAAGCTCACAGGGGCGTGACGACGATGAAGACGACGACACAGACCAACGGCGACGTCCGCCTGACGCAGATCGGCAAAACCTACGGGAACTTCACCGCCGTACACCCGCTGGACCTGACCGTGCCCCAGGGCTCCTTCTTCGCCCTGCTCGGCGCGTCCGGCTGCGGTAAGACCACCACCCTGCGGATGATCGCCGGCCTGGAGGAACCCACCGCAGGCACCGTCCACCTCGGCGACCAGGACGTCACCGCGCTCCCGCCGTACAAGCGGCCGGTGAACACCGTCTTCCAGTCCTATGCCCTCTTCCCGCACCTCGACATCTTCGAGAACGTCGCCTTCGGTCTGCGCCGGCGCGGCATCAAGAGCGTGAAGAAGCAGGTCGAGGAGATGCTGGAGCTGGTGCAGCTCGGCGAGCAGGCGCGCAAGAAGCCGCACCAGCTCTCCGGTGGTCAGCAGCAGCGCGTCGCGGTGGCCCGCGCCCTGATCAACCACCCCAGGGTGCTGCTGCTCGACGAGCCGCTCGGCGCCCTCGACCTCAAACTGCGCCGCCAGATGCAGCTGGAGCTCAAGCGCATCCAGACCGAGGTCGGCATCACCTTCGTGCACGTCACGCACGACCAGGAGGAGGCCATGACCATGGCCGACACGGTCGCCGTGATGAACGCCGGCCGGGTCGAGCAACTCGGCCCGCCCACCGACTTGTACGAGAACCCACGCACCACCTTCGTCGCCAACTTCCTGGGCACGTCCAACTTCATCGAGGCCGACGTCGACTCCAGGTCCGGCGACGACCTCGTGCTGAAAGCGGGCGGCGGCAAACTCGTCCTGCCCTCGGCGCGCAACAGCGGCCCCGCCACGACCGGCGGCAAGGTGCTGCTGGGGGTGCGCCCAGAGAAGATCTCCCTCGCCCACGCGGACGACGCCGGGCAGATACCCGAGGGCCGCAACCAAATCACCGGCCGGATCGCCGACTCCAGCTTCATCGGCGTCTCCACGCAGTTCGTCGTCGACAGCCCGGTCTGCACCGCGTTCGAGGTCTACGTCCAGAACATCGACCGCGACGACCGCCTGGTGCCCGGCGCGGAGGTCGTCCTGCACTGGAACCCGGCGCACACCTTTGGCCTGGACGCCGCGCAGGATGCGGACGCGGGCGTCGAGACCGTCGAGCCCGTCGAGGGTGAGGTCGCCTGATGGCCACGGCCACCGAGGCGCCGCCCCTGGCGCCCGCCCCGGAGACGAAGGAGAAGAGACCGCCGCGCAGGCGGGGCCGCTGGACGCCGTACCTGCTCCTGCTGCCCGGCCTGCTGTGGCTGGTCGTCTTCTTCGCGCTGCCGGTGATCTACCAGGCCTCCACCTCCGTCCAGACGGGGTCCTTGGAGGAGGGCTACCGGGTCACCTGGAACTTCGCCGTCTACTGGGACGCACTGTCCACGTACTGGCCGCAGTTCGTCCGCTCGGTGCTCTACGCGGCCTCCGCGACCGTGCTGTGCCTGCTGCTCGGCTATCCGCTGGCGTATCTGATCGCCTTCCGCGCGGGACGCTGGCGGAACCTGATCATGATCCTGGTGATCGCGCCGTTCTTCACCAGCTTCCTGATCCGCACCCTCGCCTGGAAGACGATCCTCGCCGACGGCGGCCCGGTGGTCGACGCCCTGAACACCCTGCACGTCCTGGACGTCACCGCCTGGCTCGGCTGGACGGCGGGCGACCGCGTGCTGGCCACGCCGCTCGCCGTCGTCTGCGGTCTGACGTACAACTTCCTGCCGTTCATGATCTTGCCGCTCTACACCTCGCTGGAGCGCATCGACCCGCGGCTGCACGAGGCGGCGAACGACCTGTACGCCAGGCCCTCGACCACCTTCCGCAGGGTCACCTTCCCGCTGTCGATGCCGGGCGTCGTCTCCGGCACGCTGCTGACCTTCATCCCGGCCACCGGCGACTACATCAACGCGGACCTGCTCGGCTCCACCGACACCCGCATGGTCGGCAACGTGATCCAGATGCAGTTCCTGCGCGTCCTCGACTACCCGACGGCCGCCGCGCTCTCGTTCATCCTGATGGCCGCGATCCTCATCATGGTCACGCTCTACATCCGTAGGTCCGGCACGGAGGATCTGGTGTAAATGACCTTCGTCAACTGGCTCAAGAGCCGTCTCGTCGTCATCGCGGGACTGCTGACGCTCGCGTACCTCCTGCTGCCGAACGTCGTCGTCACCGTGTTCTCCTTCAACAACCCGAAGGGCCGCTTCAACTACCAGTGGCAGGAGTTCTCCACGGACGCCTGGCGGGACCCGTGCGGGGTCTCCGGCCTGTGCGGGTCCCTGGCGCTCAGCCTCCAGATCGCCCTGTGGGCGACCCTCGGCGCCACCCTGCTCGGCACGCTGATCGCGTTCGCGCTGGTCCGCTACCGGTTCCGTGCCCGCGGCGCCGTGAACTCGCTGATCTTCCTGCCGATGGCGATGCCCGAGGTGGTGATGGCGGCGTCCCTGCTGACCCTGTTCCTCAACATGGGTGCCCAGCTGGGCTTCTGGACGATCCTGATCGCCCACGTCATGTTCTGCCTCAGCTTCGTCGTGGTCGCCGTCAAGGCCCGGGTGATGTCCATGGACCCGCGCCTCGAGCAGGCCGCCCAGGACCTGTACGCCGGCCCGCTCCAGACGTTCTGGCGGGTCACCCTGCCGATCGCCGCACCCGGCATCGCGGCGGGCGCGCTGCTAGCCTTCGCGCTCTCCTTCGACGACTTCATCATCACCAACTTCAACGCAGGCTCCACCGTCACCTTCCCGATGTTCGTCTGGGGCTCCGCCCAGCGCGGAACCCCCGTGCAGATCAATGTCATCGGTACGGCCATGTTCGTCGTCGCCGTGCTGCTGGTACTGGTCTCCATGGCCTTCACCCAGCACAGCAAGCGCCGCGACCGGCAGAAGGCGTAGGTCACCATGAGTCGTTGGACGGCATCCCTCGCCGAGGCCCGGCCCCTCGCGTACTGGCTGGACGACCCCGGCAGGCCGCGGCCCGAGCCCGCCCTCACCGGCGCAGAGACCTGCGACCTGCTGGTCGTGGGCGGCGGCTACAGCGGACTGTGGACGGCACTGATCGCCAAGGAGCGGGATCCCGGCCGGGACGTCGTCCTGGTCGAGGGGCGGGAGGTGGGCTGGGCCGCCTCGGGCCGCAACGGCGGATTCTGCGACGCCTCGCTCACCCACGGCCGGGCCAACGGCCTGGCCCGCTGGCCCGACGAGATCCACCGGCTGGAGCGGCTGGGCGCCCGCAACCTCGACGCCATCGAGGAGACGGTCGCCCGCCACGCCATCGACTGCGACTTCGAACGCACCGGTGAGATCGACGTCGCCACCGAGCCCCACCAGGAACGGGAACTGCGGGACTGGTACCAGGAGATGGAGCGCCGGGGGCTCTGTGAGGGGGTGGATTTCCTGGACGCCGACGCGGTCCGCGCCCAGGTCGACTCGCCCACCTTCCGGGCCGGCCTGTGGGACCGCCGGGGCGTGGCCATGCTCCATCCGGCGAAACTCGCCTGGGGGCTGAAACGGGCCTGCCTCGGCCTCGGCGTCCGCGTGTACGAGCACACCCCCGCCCTCGGCCTGCGCACGGACGGCGCCGGACTGGCCGTACGCACCCCCCACGGGCAGATCCGCGCCCGGACCGCGGCGCTCGGCACCAACGTCTTCCCCAGCCTGGTCCGACGGGCCCGCGCCTACACCGTCCCGGTCTACGACTACGCCCTGATGACCGAGCCGCTCACCGCCGACCGACTGGCGTCCGTCGGCTGGCGGAACCGGCAGGGGCTCGCGGACACCGCCAACCAGTTCCACTACTTCCGGCTGACCGCCGACAACCGCATCCTGTGGGGCGGCTACGACACGGTCTACCCGTACGGCGGCCGGGTGCGTGCCGAGTACGACGACCGACCTCGGACCCATGCGAAGCTCGCGGACCACTTCTTCACCTGCTTCCCGCAACTGGAGGGCGTCCGCTTCACCCACGCCTGGGGCGGCGCCATCGACACCTGCACCCGCTTCTCGGCCTTCTTCGGCACCGCCCACCGGGGCAAGGTCGCCTACGCGGCCGGCTACACGGGCCTGGGCGTCGGTGCCACCCGCTTCGGCGCCGAGGTGATGCTGGACCTGCTGGCGGGGGAGCGCACGGAACGGACCGAACTGGAGATGGTCCGCAAGAAGCCCCTGCCCTTCCCGCCCGAGCCGTTCGCCTGGACCGGCATCGCCCTCACCCAGTGGTCCCTGGCGCGGGCCGACACGCACGGCGGGCGCCGGAACCTGTGGCTGCGCACACTGGACCGGCTGGGGCTGGGCTTCGACAGCTGAGGCCCCTCAGCGGGAGCCGGGTCCGGCGTCGGGAACTCCGGCGGACCGCGGCCGGCTGTCCCCGCCGACCGGACGGCCGACCAGCAGTGACAGGCAGATCAGCAGGACCGCGCCCAGGCACCAGCCGGCCGCCACGTCCAGCGGCCAGTGGTAGCCCCGGCGCACCAGACCGAAGGAGACGGCGGCGACGAGGGCGGCACAGAGCAGCACGAGCGCGCGACGGACCGCCGCCGAGCGCAGCAGCGGAAGGAGGAGCAGGGCCGCCGCGCCGTACGCCACGACCGCGGTGACGGTGTGTCCGGAGGGGTAGTAGCCGACCGCCGGGGGCACGGCCGGGGTGCCGGGGCGGTCGGTCCACGCCTTCAGGGGCACGACGAGCACCGGCACCAGGACCATCGCCACGCCTCCGGCGGAGGGTGCCAGCCACCAGCGGTCCGTACCCGCGGCACGCCCGTGCCACGCGGCGTACCCCAGGGCGATCACCAGGGCGGGCACGGCCACCTCGACGTTGCCGAGGTCGGCGAGCACCTCGGAGGCCCGGTCCGGATGCACGAGGGCCCCGCTCAGCCGCTCGTCCAGGCCCACCAGGGGGCCGTCGACGACGATCTGCCAGGTGATCAGCGCGAAGAGGAGAACGGGCGGTCCGAGCAGCAGCATGGTGCACAGCTTCGCAGGCGGGGCCGGTACGGGCCGAAGGACGGTGTGTCGTGACAGGCCGAAGGGCCAGTGCAGGGGGGGTGAGCACTGGCCCTTCGTGGAACGGCCCGCCGTCCGTGAGGCGCGGGCGGCCGTCCGGACCGGAACGTCGCGCGCCCCGGGGGGTTTGGGGCGGGCGACCGTCCGATCGGTGAGGAGACCCGGAATCCGGAGGTTCCGGTTGTGTGCGCGAGGGCACGACCAGGTCGAAGCTGGGGAGGCCTCGGCCCGAACCGTTCACAGTCCCCTGTGAGCGGGTGTGTCTCTCATCTCGGTAGAACCTACGGCAGGGGGTGGGCCCGCGACAGGGCCAACGGGCACCTGCCATCCACCCCGCACACGTTCTTCACACGCTCTGCCGCCGGCCGCCCCGGTGGGGGGAATCCGGGGCGGCCCACCCGCTCCTGCGGCGGTCCGGATGTGCGCGAACGCCTGATCAGACGCGTGCGAACGCCTGCTCGATGATGTTCAGGCCCTCGTTCAGCAGGTCCTCGCCGATGACCAGCGGCGGCAGGAAGCGCAGCACGTTGCCGTAGGTGCCACAGGTCAGGACCAGCAGGCCCTCGGCGTGGCAGGCCTTGGCAAGGGCGGCGGTCGCCTCCGGGTTCGGCTCCTTGGTCGTACGGTCCTTGACCAGCTCGATGGCGATCATCGCGCCGCGGCCGCGGACGTCGCCGATGATGTCGAACTTCTCGGCCATGGCGGTGAGGCGGGCCTTCATGATCGCCTCGATGTTCTTCGCCTTGGCGTTGAGGTCCAGCTCCTTCATCGTCTCGATGGAGCCGAGCGCGCCCGCGCAGGCCACCGGGTTGCCGCCGTAGGTGCCGCCGAGGCCGCCCGAGTGCGCGGCGTCCATGATCTCGGCGCGGCCGGTGACGGCGGCCAGCGGGAGGCCGCCGGCGATGCCCTTCGCCGTGGTGATCAGGTCCGGGACGATGCCCTCGTCCTCGCAGGCGAACCACTGGCCGGTGCGGCAGAAGCCGGACTGGATCTCGTCCGCCACGAAAACGATGCCGTTGTCCTGGGCGAACTTGCTGATCGCGGGCAGGAAGCCCTTCGCCGGCTCGATGAAGCCGCCCTCGCCGAGCACCGGCTCGATGATGATCGCGGCCACGTTGTCCGCGCCGACCTGCTTGGAGATCTGGTCGATCGCCTGCGCGGCGGCCTCCGGACCCGCGTTCTCGGCGCCGGTCGGCCAGCGGTAGCCGTAGGCCACCGGGACGCGGTACACCTCGGGGGCGAACGGGCCGAAGCCGTGCTTGTACGGCATGTTCTTCGAGGTCAGTGCCATGGTGAGGTTGGTGCGGCCGTGGTAGCCGTGGTCGAAGACCACGACCGCCTGACGCTTGGTGTAGGCACGCGCGATCTTGACGGCGTTCTCGACGGCCTCAGCACCGCTGTTGAACAGCGCCGACTTCTTGGCGTGGTCGCCGGGCGTCAGCTCGGCGAGCGCCTCGGCCACGGCCACGTACCCCTCGTACGGCGTGACCATGAAGCACGTGTGCGTGAAGTCGGCGAGCTGGGCGGAGGCACGGCGGACGACGGCCTCGGCGGAGGCGCCGACGGAGGTCACCGCGATGCCCGAGCCGAAGTCGATCAGCCGGTTGCCGTCGACGTCCTCGATGATCCCGCCGTCCGCCCGTGCGGCGAACACGGGCAGCACCGAGCCCACGCCCTGCGCGACCGCGGCGGTACGACGGGCCTGCAGCTCCTGCGACTTCGGGCCGGGGATGGCGGTGACGACGCGGCGCTCCTGCGGAAGTGCGGTCATGCGGGGCTCCTGGGGGGTGCAACGGACATGTGGTTTCTTTTCTCGCAGGCTAGGACGGGGAGGAGGAGCTGGGCATGCTCCATGTGGGCGTTGTTCCGGGGGCCGGATTGTCCGTGGTGGACATAGCGGCGGCGCGGGACACGGCGGGGGCTCGGTGCGGCCGGCCCTCCACCGTGGCGCGACCCGACCGGGTGAACGGTGGACTCGTCCTGCCGGGGCGTTAGATTGACTCGCTGACGGTGAACGGCGCGGCTGGTCAGGGGGCAAGGGCGATGGACAGCGACGGGACGCAGGACGCTCGGAGCACGCATGCGAACCCCGTGCCACGCCCTGCGGGGCCACCGGAGGTGCCCTCGGTGCCCCCGAGGCCGGCCAGGGCGCCGGGCATGCCGCCACTGCCGGACGGGTCGGCGTTCCTGACCTGGCTGCGCACGCCCCGCCCGGAGGCGGCGCCCGGGGTGTGGCGGTTCGGACACCGGCCGCGCCCGGAGGAGGAACCGGAGCGGATCCCGGGGCGGCAGCTGCTGAGCGGGGCCCTGATCGCGTTCCTCGTGGGCTGGCTGATCTGGTCGCTGCTGTGGAACGGGTACCTCGGCGGCTGGTGGCTGCTGCCGCTCTACGCGATGATCCCCGACTCCTGGGCCGAACCCCACAGCTTCGGCGCCGTCGTGGTCGTCTACGCCTACTACCTGCTGATCGCGGGCGCCCTCATGATCGGCGTGGGGCGGCTCGGCCGCTGGGGCGAGGTCTGGCGCCGCTACGGACCGCCCGCATGGCGCCGCACACCCCCGGAGAGCGGGCGCCCACCCGCTCCCGAGGCCGACCCCGCCACCTGGCCCGCCCTGCGTGCCGCGGGCGCGGCGGACGCCGCGGAGCGGCTCGCCGCCGACGCGCGCGCGGGGCTGATGCGGGACGTCGACCACGCCCGCATCGCCCGCGCCTGGCAGGGCGTACGCACCGGCCGGCACCCCCTCGCCACCTTCACGAGCGCGGTACTCAACCACGGCGCCGCCGCCTGCCCGCACCCGTCCGGCGCGCGCGACCTGCCCGTCCGGCAGGCCCGGCACGACCTGGTCACCGGGCAGGTGCGGATCGGCACCGCCGCCGACGACGTCCGCAACCCGTACGCCTACCGGGGCGCCGGCCTCGCGCTCGGCCCCGAACTGCTCGGCACCTCCCTGCTCGCGGTCGGACCGGCCGGCTCCGGCAAGACCGGCGGTGTCGTCCGGCCGCTCGCCGAATCGCTGTGCCTGCACGCGCTCGCCGGACGGGCCGCCGTGGTCGTCGTCGGCGCCGCGGGAGCGGGAATCGGCCCGGCCGACGCGTACGACGTCGTGGTGCGGATCGGCAACCCCGACTCCGAGTACGACCTCGACCTGTACGGCGGGACCACCGACCCCGACGAGGCCGCCGCGGTACTCGCCGAGGCGCTGGCCGGTGACCTGGCCGACCCGCACCCCGGCAGCGACAGCCGGCGCGCCACCACCGTCCTCGCCCAGCTCCTCGGCCCCTTCCACGCGGTGCACGGCCGCTTCCCCTCCGTTCCGGAACTGCGCGGGCTGCTCGACGGCTCGCCCGGCCCGCTGGCCGCGCTGCGCCAGGGCCTGACGGAGACGGGGCAGGAGTCGCTGCTGCGCGAACTCGACGCCCGGGAACGGCAGATGGCACACCCGGGCGATGTGGGCGGGGTCCTCGCCGACCGGGTGGCACTGCTGGACCGGCCGGCCTTCGCCACGTTTTTCAAAAGCACGGCCGCCAAGAGCCCAGCCACCGCCGGACAGTCCCGGCCGTTCAGCCTCAAGGCGCTGGACCACCCGGTGCGGATCCGTGTCGACCTGCCCGAGCGGGGCCACGCCGACGCCTCGCGGGTGCTGGCGCGGCTGGTGCTGGCGCAGTTCACGGCGAGCGTGACGGTACGGGAGGACAGGTCCCTGTTCGCCTGCCTGGTGCTGGACGACGCGACCGGCGTGATCACCCCCGAGGCCGTGCGCGGCATCCAGCGGCTGCGGTCGGCCAACGCCGGGGCGGTGCTCACCCTGCGCACCCTGGACGACGTGGCGAGGCCGCTGCGCGGACCGCTGCTCGGGACCGTCGGGTGCAGGATGGCGCTGGCCGGGCTCACCCCGTGGGACGGGCAGGACTTCGCCGAGGTGTGGGGCAAGGAGTGGACCGAGGCCCGGGACGTCACCGACCGGCAGATCATCGCGGACAGCCCCGCGGGCAAGGCCTGGCACGCGGTGCGGCGGGCCATCACCGGCAAGGCGCCGACCGCGCGGGCCGTCACCGTGCGACAGGTCGAACGGGAGCGGTGGTCCGCGTCCGAACTGGCGCACGCGATGCCGGCGGGGCACGCGGTGCTCTCCCTGACCGACGTCAAGGGCGAGCACGCGCCACCGCTGCTGGTGAACCTGCGGGGCTGAGCCGGGGCTGCCCGGGGCAGCCCGGTCCTGCGGGCCAGGAGTGAGCGAGTCGGTGAGCGAACCGTCCCGGCATGCGGTGACGCCGTGACCGTACGGTGGGGCAGAATCGACATAGGTCGTTCATACGCGGCGGCCAAAAATCCACAACGCTCACCAGATGCCCTGATGCCCGTGTTATCTGCTTCCTCCGCGTCAACCGCCTCGTCAGCCCTCCCGGCCCCGACCACGCGCATGCCCGATCACCGAATATCGGCTCCTCCGATCGCCGGACCCGCCGATCTCCGCCGACCTGAAGGCCCCATGCCCCCGACGCTCGCTTCGCTCGTCCACCACTCCACGCTCAAGCTGACCGTGCGTGCGGGCGAGGACGGCCTCGATGTGCCGGTCCGCTGGGCGCATGCCAGTGAGCTGGCCGACCCCGTGCCCTACATGGAGGGCGGGGAACTGCTGCTGATCACCGCCCTGAAGCTGGACGCGGAGGATCCGGCGGCGATGCGCCGCTATGTGAAACGCCTGGTGGGGGCGGGTGTCGTCGGGCTCGGCTTCGCCGTCGGCGTCCACTACGAGGACATCCCCGAGGCGCTCGTGGACGCGGCGAGGAAGGAGGGGCTGCCGCTGCTGGAGGTGCCGCGCCGCACCCCCTTCCTCGCGATCAGCAAGGCCGTCTCCGCCGCCATCGCCGCCGACCAGTACCGCGCGGTGACCGCGGGGTTCGCGGCCCAGCGGGAGCTGACCAAGCAGGGGCTGGCCGGCGGACCCGAGGGGCTGCTGACCGCGCTCGCCTCCCAGGTCGAGGGATGGACCGCGCTGTACGACGCCTCGGGCGCCGTGGTCGCCGCGGCACCGGAGTGGGCGGGCAGGCGCGCGGCACGGCTCACGGAAGACGTGCGGCGGCTGCGGGAGCGACCCGCGCCCGCCTCGTCGGTGGTGGCCGGGCCGGAGAACCCGGAGATCGACGACCGGGTCGAACTGCACTCCCTCGGCACCGGCCGGCGCCCCCGGGCCGCGCTCGCCGTGGGCACGGCCGCCGCGCTCGGCACCGCCCAGCGGTACGCCGTCCACTCCGCCGTCGCGCTGCTCACCCTGACCACGGAACGCTCCGGCTCCCTGCGCGCGGCCGAACAGCGGATCGGCGCCGCCGTACTGCGCATGCTGCTCGCCGGGGAGCCCGACCACGCCCGCGCGGTGGCCGGAGACCTGTACGGGGGCCTCCTGGACGCGCCTTTCCGGATCATCGTGGCCGAGACGGGAGCGGCACCCGCCGCCCGTGCCCAGGGCGACCCGAACGGCGACGCCCTCGGTGCCCTGGCGGAGGCCGTGGAATCGGCCGCCGCCCGCTCCGGCGAGGCGGTCCTGGTGGTGCCGGAGCGGGAGCGGCTGGTGGTGCTGGCCGCCGACGGCGGCGCGGCGGTGGCCGCGTGCTGCGATCACGCGGCCGGCCTGGAAGCGGTACGGAGCGGTGGGGGAGCCCACGAGCCCCTGGTCGGCGCCGACGAGGACGAGTTGGTCGTGGGCCTGTCCGCGCCGGCCGGCCCCATCGCCGCGTCCGCCGCCTACAAGCAGGCCGGGCAGGCACTGTCGGTGGCGCGGCGTCGGGGGCGGGTGCTGGTGGAGCACGAGCAGATGGCCGCCGGGTCCGTGGTGCCGCTGCTCGCCGACGACGCGGTCCGGGCGTTCGCCGACGGGCTGTTGCGGCCCCTCTACGAACACGACGCGACCGGACGCGGCGACCTCGTCGCCTCGGTGCGTGCCTGGCTCTCCCGGCACGGGCAGTGGGACGCCGCGGCGGCCGACCTCGGCGTGCACCGCCACACCCTGCGTTACCGCATGCGCCGCGTCGAGGAGATCCTCGGCCGCTCCCTGGACGACCCGGACGTACGCATGGAACTGTGGCTGGCCCTGAAGGCGACCTCGCCCGACTGACGGCTGACGGCTGAGGACTGACGACCGACGACGGGCCGGGAGGCAGGGCCGGTGCCGGGTGCGGCGGGCATGCCGAGGACCGATCTGCCAAAGCGGCGCGCGTCGGCGGCCGACTGCTACGACTCGGACAAACGACCCGCTGTCACCCCGGCCCTACCGTGGATCCAGCAAGCCAAGCAACCACCCCCAACGCGGAAGGGCCGGGACTCGCCATGCCAAAGGAAGAATCGGCAGCCACCCACGCCTTCTGGCTCGCCGGCCGTCAGGCCACCGGCGAGGCTGCCTTCGACGTCACCTCTCCGTGGGACGGCCGGGTCGTCGGCACCGTGAGCGTGCCGTCCGACGCCCAGGTCGAGGAGGCCGTGGCCGCCGCGTACGCCGTACGGGACGAGTTCGCCGCCACCCCCGCCCACGTCCGCGCCGCCGCCCTCGACCACGTCGGTCGGCGGCTCGTGGAGCGCACCGAGGAGATCGCCCGGCTGATCTCCGCCGAGAACGGCAAGCCGATCAAGTGGGCGCGCGGCGAGGTCGGCCGGGCCGTGTCCGTGTTCCGGTTCGCCGCGGAGGAGGCCCGCCGGTTCAACGGCGGCGAGGCCCAGCGGCTCGACACCGACGCCGGCGGCCAGGGGCGGCTCGCCCTCACCCGGCGGTTCCCCAAGGGCGTCGTGCTGGGCATCGCACCGTTCAACTTCCCGCTGAACCTGTGTGCCCACAAGATCGCCCCGGCCGTCGCCGCCGGTACCCCCATCGTCCTCAAGCCCGCCCCGGCGACCCCGCTGTCCGGACTGCTCATCGGTGAGCTGCTCGCCGAGACCGAGCTGCCGGCCGGTTCCTGGAGCATCCTCCCGGTCCCCAACGACCGTATGCCCGCCCTCGTCCAGGACGAGCGGCTGCCGGTGATCTCCTTCACCGGTTCCGAGCAGGTCGGCTACGCGATCATGGACTCGGTGCCGCGCAAGCACTGCACCCTGGAGCTCGGCGGCAACGGCGCGGCCGTCGTCCTCGCCGACTGGGCGAGCGACGAGGACCTGGACCGGGCGGCGAGCCGCATCGCGACCTTCTCCAACTACCAGGGCGGCCAGTCCTGCATCTCCGTGCAGCGGGTCATCGCGGACGCCTCCGTCTACGACCGGCTGCTGCCGCGCATCGTCGCCGCCGTGGAGGCCCAGGTCACCGGCGACCCGGCCGACGACGCCACCGACGTCGGCCCGCTGGTCAGCCAGGCCGCCGCCGAGCGCGTCGAGGCGTGGGTGCAGGAGGCCGTCGACGCCGGTGCCACCCTGCTCACCGGGGGCAAGCGCGACGGCGCCTCCTACGCGCCGACCGTGCTCACCGACGTCCCGGCCGATGTGACGATCTCCTGCGAGGAGGTCTTCGGGCCCGTCCTGACCGTGCAGAAGGTGGACGGCGAGGCCGCGGCCTTCGCCGCCGTCAACGACTCCAAGTACGGCCTCCAGGCAGGGGTGTTCACCCACGACCTGCAGGCCGCCTTCCGGGCCCACCGCGCCCTGGAGGTCGGCGGCGTGGTCGTCGGCGACGTGCCCTCCTACCGTGCCGACCAGATGCCGTACGGCGGTGCGAAGCAGTCCGGTGTGGGCCGCGAGGGCGTGAAGTTCGCGATGGACGACTACACCTACGAGCGGGTGCTGGTGCTGACCGGCCTCGCCCTGTGAGGCGGACCGGCCCCAGGTTCTCGACAACCGTTCCCGGCTGACTCCGCGGGGACGCGCGCCCGTCGTCCGAAGGGGCCCGGCACCGATGTCCTCCGGCGCCGGGCCCCTCTTCGCGTCGGCCGCCCCCGGACCCTCAACCGGAGAGGAAGCCGACCCGCGCGAGCCGCAGCGGGCCGCGCAGTCCCAGGCGCAGGTCCTGTACGCCGTGCACGCCGTCGACGGCGATGGACGCGCCGAGCGTGACGTAGTCGTACGGGCCGGACGTAGGTGTCCGCGGGGACAGCGTGGCGAGCACCGGGCCGCCGTCGAGGGACAGTTCGGCGGTGCCCCCGCCGGACACCTCGACGGTCACCTCCGTCACTCCGCTCCCGAAGTCGCAGCGGCGGAAGAGCAGCTCGCCCGACTGCCCGGCCACCGGTGTCACCGCGTCGCCCGACTCCCTGGTCCGGTCGACGATCTCGGTGCCGCTCTGCTCGTCGAAGTCCGCCGCGTCCAGGCCGCGTTCGAGGACCGCGCGGGGGACGCCGGGTTCGCCGTCGAGGGTGAGGGCGGTCCGCTGCCGGACGTCCTCGCTGGAGGCACCGGCCAGCAGCTCGTACCGGCCCGGTTCCACCCGCCACCGGCCCACCGCGACGTCCCAGAACGCGAAGGCGGACAGGGGGACTTCGAAGGTGGCCTCGGCCGTCTCGCCGGGTGCGAGGGTCAGCCTCCGGTGGGCCACCAGCTCGCGGCGCGGACGCGGCACCGACGGGTCCACGGCCCGCGTGTAGAGCTGGGCCACTTCGTCGGCCGGAACCGCACCGGTGTTGGTGACCGTGAAGGAGACGCGCACCGCCTCCGGCCCGACGCGGGCCGTCAGCTCGCCGTAGGCGAAGGTCGCGTAGGAGAGGCCGTGGCCGAAGGGGAACAACGGCGTGCCCTCGAAGTACAGATAGGTCTGGCGGGAGCCGATCACGTCGTAGTCGAGGAGGCCGGGCAGATCGGTGTCGTCGGCGTACCAGGTCTGCGGCAGCCGGCCGGCGGGGGAGACGTCACCGGCGAGCACGCGGGCCAGCGCGGTGCCCGCGGCCTGACCGCCGTGCGCGGTCCAGAGCACCGCCGGCAGGTCCGTCGGATCGACCGCGTAGGGGTAGGCGGAGACCAGCGCCAGCACCGTGTTCTCGTTGGCGGCGCGGGCCGCGCGCAGCAGCAGCTCCTGCTGGGCGGGCAGCCGGAGCGTCGTACGGTCCTCGGTCTCCCGGCCGTTGATGTGCGGATCGTTGCCGGCGACCACCACGACCGCGCCGGCCCGTGCCGCGGCCCGCGCCACCGTCTCCTCGCCGTGCTCGGTGACGATCACCCCGAAGACCTCGGGGCCCGGCTCGTCGGCCGCGTCCTGTGCGGCAACCTTCACGCCGTCGGCGGCGACCAGTACATGGCGTCCTGTTCCCATGTGCCGAAGGAGGTGACCGTCACCGTGCGGTTCCAGCCGGAACGTCTCCCGCACGATCCAGCCGCCCGGCTGGTCGGCGGAGGCGCGGAGGTAGCCGTCCTCGGCGACCGAGAGGTACCGGCCGTCGGGGGCACGCAGGGTCAGCAGGCCTCCGCCCCAGTCGGCCAGGGCGAGTTCGGTGCCGTCCGGGCCGGCGGTGAGCGGGGCCAGGTCGGTGCGGCCCGCGAGCAGCGCCGGGTCCAGCGCGCCCTCGGTGCCGGGCGCCGCGTCGGGGGTGTCGGGTGCCGGCGGGACGTGCAGGAGCGTGCCGGCGGAGGTCCGCAGCAGTACCCGGTCCACGCCCTCCGCGAACTCCACCTGCTCGGCGCCGAACCGCTCGTAGAGCCCCTCCAGCGGAGTGGAGCGGTGGATGAGGGTGCCGCTGTACCAGTCGAGCTTGCACTCGTCCGCGAGCAGGCCGACGACGGCGACACGGGTGCCCGCCGGAGCCAGCGGCAGCAGGCCGTCGTTCTTGAGCAGGACGACCGCCTGCTCGGCGGCCTCCTGCGCGAGGGCCCGGTGCTCCGGGGTGTCGAAGGTGTGCTCCTCGGCGGGCGGGTCCTGGTCGAACTCGCCGAGCCGCAGGCGCACCGAGAGCTGCCGGAGAACGGCGGTGTCGATGTCGGCTTCCGTCAACAGCCCTTTCCGCAAGGCCGATTCGAGGCGCCCCACGATGACCGAGCTGTCCGTGCCGTGGTCGGTGAAACTGTCCACGCCGGCCCGCAGCGAGGCCGCGACGGCCTCCTCGTGGGTGTCGAAGTAGTGCTCGGAGTCCACCAGGTTGGAGGGAGCGCCGGCGTCGGAGCAGACCAGCAGTTCCTGGTCGGTCCAGCTGCGCAACTGCTCGCGCAGATACGGCGAGACGTGGTTCGGGCGGCCGTTGACCAGGTTGTAGGCCGGCATCACCCCGGCCACCGCGCCCGCCCCGACGGTGTCGCGGAAGGCGCGCAGGTCGTACTCGTGCAGCACGCGCGGGCGGACCGAGCTGGAGGTGGTGTCCCGGTCCGTCTCGTTGTTGTGCGCGAGCCAGTGCTTGAGCACCGGGGCCGTGCGCCAGTACACCGGATGGTCGCCGCGCAGGCCGCGGGTGTAGGCGGTGGCGATCGCCGAGGTGAGCCGGGGGTCCTCCGAGTAGCCCTCCTCGTTGCGGCCCCACAGGGGGTGGCGCAGCAGGTTGACGGTCGGGGCCCAGACGTTGAGGCCGACCCGCTCGTCCCGGGCGCGCATCGCGCGGGCCTCCCGGGACACCGCCTCGCCCACCCGGCGCACCAGCCCGGGGTTCCAGGTCGCCCCCATCCCGACCGCCTGCGGGAACACCGTCGCCGGGCCCATCCAGGCGACGCCGTGCAACGCCTCCTGGCCGGTGCGGAAGGCGGCGATGCCGAGGCGCTCGACAGCGGGTGCGAACTGGTGCAGGGCTTTGATCCTCTCGTCGAGGGTGAGCCGCGACAACAGGTCGTCGACGCGCTTCGCGAGCGGCAGAAGCGGATCGCGGAACGGCGGGGTGGGCGGCGTGTGTGCGGTCACGTGGAAGTCCCCTTGCGGTGGAGCGGCGAGGCACTTTCGAAGCGCTTCGATGCTGATTCCGGGCAGGGGCGGGTGTCAAGGACGCGGGAGCGCCGGATCGGGCGTCCCGCGGTGCATCCCGGGCATTCCACGGCGAGCTCCCATGAGTTGCGGCCCGTCGGGTCGGTGCCATGCCTCCGAGGAATCTTGGAAGCGACTCTTGTGCACCCTTGGTCGTTCACTTAACCTCGCACCAACATCGAAGCGCTTCGATTACGGGGCCACCTCCCCGGCACGTTTCCTCCGAACGACCGCTTCGGCTCAGCCAGTTCCAGTGAAGACACCGCAGCCGACGGCCACCGCCGGATGTCCTGGTGCGCCATGAAGGGTTGACGCAATGACGCCGAACGCCGCCTCCACATCCTCCGCCGGGCCCAGCCGGAGAAGCTTCCTCGCCTCCACGGCGGTCGCCACCGCGGCGGTGGCGGGGGGAATGCCGCTGCTCGCCGCGTGCGGTGGTTCGGACGGAGGCTCGCGGGAGGGCACCACGTCGGGCAAGGACGCCAGGAAGCTGCTGCCGGCATACGTGGCGAGCGACGTGGTCACCCCCGACATCCCCAGCAGGAACGGTTCCGCGGTCGGCTTCACCGCCAAGCTCGACCTCGCCGGTCTGAAGACCTCGGTGCCCGAGAAGCTCGGCAAGGGGGGCGAGGTCACCGTCATGTCGCCGTTCTGGGGCTCACCGCCCAAGGACGGCAACGCCTACTACAAGGCGATGAACGACCTCATCGGCGTCGACGTGGTCTGGCAGAACCAGGACGGCAACACCTACGACCAGAAGCTCGGCGCGGTCCTCGCCTCCAGCGACGTGCCCGACGTGGTGGTCGTGCCCGGCTGGAACATGACGGGCAAGATCCCCAGCGCCGTCATCGGCAAGTTCGCCGACCTCGGCCCGTACCTCTCCGGCGACGCGGTCAAGGACTACCCGAACCTCGCGGCGATCCCCACCGACGCCTGGCAGCGGTCCATCTTCGGCGGCGAGCTGCGTGGCCTGCCCATGCCGTCCTCGTACGTCACCGGCATCGTGCCGCTCTACCGCCAGGACATCTTCGAGAAGGAGGGGTACGAAGTGCCCCGCTCCTGCGACGAGTTCATGGCGCTGGCCAAGGACGCCACGAATGCCAGGGCCAAGCGCTGGGCCTGCCTGGACATGAAGTGGACCGCCTTCAACGCCTTCGGGGTGCTCTCCGGAGAGGAGAAGTCGCTCGGCTGGAACCAGGTCGACGGCAAGCTGCTCTACCGCATAGAGACCGACGAGTACCTCGAAGCCCTGGAGTGGACGCGCAAGCTGTTCGCGGCCGGCGTCGTGCACCCCGATGCCGAACTGGGCAAGAGCAACGCGACCGACCCCGGACCCAAGTTCGCCGCCGGCGAGTTCCTGATCTACAACCAGGACTCCTCGCAGTGGTGGAGCCGCACCGCTGAACAGGCCAATCAGAACCCGGAGTTCAAGATCTGGGGGATGGACGTGTTCGGCCACGACGGCGGCGACCCCACCCTGTGGGCCAAGAACCCGGCCGGCATCTTCGCCTTCGTCAACAAGAAGGCGTCGAAGGCGGTGATCCGTGACGTGCTGGCCGTCGCCAACGTCACCGCCGCGCCGTACGGCACCAAGGAGTACATGCTCACCAACTACGGCGTGGAGGGCACCCACTACGCCGTCAAGGACGGCGTGCCCGCCAAGACCGACCAGGGCAACATCGACGTGATGAACGCCTACGTGATGATCGCGAGCCCCGCCGCGACCATCGCCCACCCCGACTTCCCCGAGGTCGCCAAGGGCCAGGTCGAGTGGCAGCAGCGGATGGGCGCGTTCACCAGGAAGTCGGCCTTCTACGGCATGCAGATCACCGAACCCTCCCGCTGGACCAACCTCTCCAACGACTTCGAGCAGTTGGAGGACGACATCATCCGGGGCCGCAAGAAGATCGGGGACATGCAGCAGGCCGTCTCCGACTGGAGGAGCAAGGGCGGGGACAGGCTGCGCGACTGGTACCGGAAGATCCTCGACGAGAACGGCCCGGCGGCCGGCTGACCCCGTACCGAGGCAAGGAGAACCGCCGTGTCGCACAGCACGGTGCCTCGGAGCGAAGCCGAGGCCACCACGCCGGTCCCGGAACCGGTGACCTCCGGTGGAGCCGGCACCGCCCGCCCCCGGAAAGCACCGCGCCGGGGAAGGCCGAGCCTGCGGCTCAGATACCGGCGCGACCGCGTCCTGCTGCTGATGGCCCTGCCGGCCGTGGCGCTGGTCCTGGTCTTCAACTACCTGCCGATCCTCGGCAACGTCGTCGCCTTCCAGGAGTACGACCCCTACATCAGCGACAACGGCGTCGTCTCGATGCTGAACAGCCCGTTCGTGGGACTGGAGAACTTCCGGCGGATCGTCGAGGACCCGGCGTTCTGGAACGCCTTGAAGAACACCCTGGTGATCTTCTTCCTCCAGCTCGTGCTGTACTTCCCGATCCCGATCCTGCTCGCGCTGCTCATCAACAGTGTGATCAGACCCCGCGTGCGGGCCGTCGCCCAGGCCATCCTGTACCTGCCGCACTTCTTCTCCTGGGTCCTGGTCATCGCCGTCTTCCAGCAGCTGTTCGGCGGCGCGGGGATCTTCTCGCAACTGCTGCGCCAGAACGGTCACGACGGCCTGGAGGTCATGACCAACCCCGACACCTTCGTGTTCCTGATCACCGCGCAGAGCGTGTGGAAGGACGCCGGGTGGGGAATCATCGTCTTCCTCGCCGCCCTGGCCTCGGTGAGCCCCGACCTGTACGAGGCCGCCGCCATGGACGGCGCCAACCGCCGGCGCCGGATGTGGCACGTCACCCTGCCCGCGCTGCGGCCCGTGATCGCCCTGCTGCTGGTGCTGCGGGTGGGCGACGCGCTCACCGTCGGCTTCGAGCAGATCCTGTTGCAACGCGACGCCGTCGGTCCCGGGGCGGCGGAGGTGCTCGACACCTTCGTGTGGTGGAACGGCGTGCGCAACCAGGACTTCGGCTACGCGGCGGCCGTCGGCCTCATCAAGGGCGTGGTCAGCCTCGGCCTCGTCCTCGCCGCGAACAAGGTGGCCCGTCTCATGGGCGAGCAGGGGGTGTACAAGAAGTGACCGCCGTGATCGACGAACCCGCGCGCCGGCCCGGACGCCGGTCCGCCCCGCTCCGCCCGGTGTGGGAGGAGGAGCCCGGCAGGGCGGGGCTCGCGGGCAAGGGGATCGTCCTGGTCCTCGCCTGCCTGGCGATCGTCTTCCCGCTGTGGATCGTGATCGTCACCAGCCTGTCCACCCGCAGGACCATCGACGAGGCGGGCGGCCTGGTGATGGTGCCCCAGGACATCACCTTCATCGCCTACCAGGAACTGCTCAGCGGCGGCCAGGTCACCCGGGCCGCGCTCGTCAGCGTCGGAGTCACCCTGGTCGGCACCCTGTTCTCGATGACCGTGTCCGTGCTGTGTGCCTACGGTCTGTCGCGCACCGATTCGCTGGGCCACCGCTGGATCCTCATGACGCTGCTGGCGACCATGTTCTTCAGCGCCGGCCTCATTCCGACGTATCTGCTGGTGCAGACCCTCGGGCTGACCGACAGCTACCTGGCGCTGATCCTGCCCAGTGCCGTGAGCGTCTTCAACATCCTCGTGCTGCGCGGCTTCTTCATGAACATCTCGCAGGAGCTCGTCGACAGCGCCCGCATCGACGGGGCGGGCGACTTCCGCATCCTGTGGCAGATCGTCATGCCGCTGTCCCGCGCGGTGATCGCCGTGATCACGCTCTTCTACGCCGTCGGCTATTGGAGTGCCTGGTTCAACGCCTCGCTGTACCTCAACGACCAGACCATGCTGCCGCTGCAGAACGTCATGATCCAGCTCGTCCAGAAGCAGGAGGCGCCCGTCGGCCTCGGCCAGGCCATCAAGACGGGGGAACTGTCGGGCCTGGCCGTGCAGATGGCCGTGATGGTGATCGCCCTGCTGCCCGTCGCCGTGCTGTCCCCCTTCGTCCAGAAGCACTTCAAGAAGGGCATGCTCACCGGCGCCGTGAAGGGCTGACGGGCCGGGGACCGTGTGCTCTCCGGTCACCCCTCATCCCTTCGCCCGGCCCCTTCACCCCGACCCCCGCAGAACGAGGTGGACCATGCACGCGTCCCGCACACCCCGTACGTCCCCCGCCCCGCTCCGGGAGCGCGGCTGATGCCCGGCCTGAGCGACGCCACCCGCGGGCGCATCCTCTACGGCGGCGACTACAACCCGGAGCAGTGGCCCGAGGAGACCTGGCCCGAGGACGTCCGCCTGATGCGACAGGCCGGCGTCAACTCCGTGACACTCGGCGTCTTTTCCTGGTCCAAGCTCGAACCCCGCCCGGGCGCACGGGCCTTCGGCTGGCTGGACCGGCTGATGGACCTCATGCACGCGTCCGGCATCGGCGTCGTCCTCGCCACCCCGACCGCCTCGCCGCCGCCCTGGATGGGGCACCTCCATCCGGACACCCTGCCCCGCGACGAGGACGGCCGGACCGAAGGGTGGGGCGGCAGACAGCACTTCTCGCACTCCAGTGCCACCTACCGCCGCCATGCCGCCGCCATCACCGAGGACCTGGCCGTCCGCTACGCCGGCCACCCCGCCCTGACCATGTGGCACATCAACAACGAGTACTGCACCTACGACTGGGGCGACCGGGCCGCCGCCCGCTTCCGCGACTGGCTCCGGGACCGGTACGGCACCCTCGAAGGCCTCAACACCGCCTGGGGCACCGCGTTCTGGAGCCAGGGCTACGGCGACTGGGCCGAGGTCCTGCCACCCCGCCGCCCGCACTACCTGAAGAACCCCACCCAGGTGCTGGACTTCAAGCGGTTCACCTCCGACATGCTCCTGGAGTGTTACACCGCCGAACGCGACATCGTCCGCCGGCACACCCCGCACCTCCCGGTCACCACCAACTTCATGCCGTTGTGGGCGGGGCAGGACGCCTGGCGCTGGGCCGAGGAGGAGGACGTCGTCTCCGTCGACCTCTACCCCGACCCGCGCGATCCCTTCGGCGCGCAGGAGGGCGCCCTGGTCCAGGACATGACGCGCTCCCAGGCACGCGGCCCCTGGATGCTCATGGAGCAGGCGGCCGGACCGGTCGACTGGCGCGGGGTGAACCACCCCAAGCCCCGCGGCCTCAACCGGCTGTGGTCCCTGCAGGCCGTGGCGCGCGGCGCGGACGCCGTCTGCTACTTCCAGTGGCGCCAGTCCCGGCAGGGCGCGGAGAAGTTCCACTCCGGGATGGTGAGCCACGCGGGTGAGCAGGGCCGTACGTACCAGGAGGTCGCACGGCTCGGCGCGGACCTGGCGCGGATCGCCCCGCACGTGGCCGGCCGGCACCGCGCCGCCGAGGTCGCCGTGCTGCACGACTGGCACTCCTGGTGGGCCGGCGACCAGGAGGCCCGGCCGTCCCACGAGGTCGACCACCCCGGCGTGCTCCGCGCCTGGCACCGCGCCCTGTGGCAGGCCCACCTCACCGCCGACTTCGCCCACCCCGAACACGACCTGTCCGCCCACCCGCTGGTCGTCGTCCCGCAGCTCTACCTCCTCACCGACGCGGCCGTGGAGAACCTCCTGGCGTACGTGAGCGGGGGCGGCACCCTCGTCTGCGGCTTCCTGACGGGCATCGCCGACGAGGACGACCGGGTGCGGCCCGGCGGCATGGACGCCCGGCTGCGGGAACTCTTCGGCATCCGCACCCTGCACGAGTGGTGGCCGCTGGAGGCGGGGGAGACCGTCGAGTGCGAGGGCTTCCGCGGCACCCTGTGGTCCGAGGAACTGGAGGCCGACGGCACCGCCGACGAGACGACGCCCTACAAGGGTGGGGAACTCGACGGACTGCCCGCCGTGCTGCGCAAGGGCCGCGCCTGGTACGTCTCCACGCTCCCCGAGCCCGGGGCGCTGCGCGAGCTGCTGACCCGGATCGCCGCCGGCGCGGGGGTGCGGCCGGTGCTCGACGGGCTCCCGGACCAGGTCGAGGCGGTGCGCCGGGGCGAGCTGCTGTTCCTGCTCAACCACGGCCGCGAACCGGTCACCGTCGACGTGCCGGGCAGCCACCGCGACGTGCTGACGGAGACGACCGTGACCGACCGGCTCACCCTCGGCCGCCACGGAGTGGCGGTGCTGCGGCCATGAGCACCACACCCGTCCACGGAACCTGGGAACCACGGCCCGCCGCCCGCTGGGAGGACGGCTTCCTGAGCGGCAACGGCCACCACGGCGCCCTTGTGTTCGGCGACCCGGACGACGAACGGGTCGTCGTCACGCATCACACCCTGGTCCGCCCGGACGGTGGTGGAGACGAGCAGCGGCTGCCGCCCCGGCTGGCCGACGAACTCCCCGCACTCCAGGACCGGTTGCTCTCCGGCGACCTGACCGCCGCCGAGGACTTCACCGACGGCCGCCCGCTCCGGTGGGTACGGTCCTTCCATCCGGCCTTCCAGGTGCGCCTGCGCCGCCCGGACGACGACCGGGACGACCGGGGCGACGACCGGGCCCGGTACCGCCGCACGGTCGACTTCGCCACCGGCGTCACGGAGACGACCCGCGCCGGTCGGACCGGGCGCGTCTTCGTCTCCCGCGCCGACGACGTCATCGTCCAGCACGTCACGGACCCGGGGCCCACCCTCGGCATCACCCTGGACCACCGCCTCCCCGGTGCCCCCACCGCACTGGGCGTCGGCCACGGCGCCGTCCGTACCCCCGAGGGCGCCCTGCTGAGCCTGCGCGCCCGGTACCCGGACAGCGGCCTCGCCTACACCGGCGCCACCCTGGCCGTCGTCACCGGCGGCACGACGACGCCGGCCCCGTCGGGAGTGCGCGTCGAGGGCGCGCGGTCCGTGCTCCTGCTCACCCGGGTGCGGCGGCACACCGGGGAGGCGGACGTGGTCGCCGAGGGCCGAGCCCTGCGCGGTCTGCTCGGCGAGGGACCGGACCCGTACGACGACCTCCTGGCCCGCCATCTGCCGCACCACCGCACCGCCTACGAACGCGTCACCCTGGACCTCGCCGCCGACCCGGCCGAACGCACCCTGCCGGGCTCCGCGTTGCTGGGCCGACCGCACAGCGCCGCGCTGCTCGAACGCCTCTTCGCGGCCGGCCGCTACCACCTGCTGTCCGCCTGCGGCCTGTTCCCGCCCCGCCTCACCGGATTGTGGACCGGCGCATGGGACACCGCCTGGTCCGGAGCCTTCACCAACGACGCCAACCTCAACCTCCAGACGGCCTCCGCCGCTGCCGCCGCCCTCCCCGAGGTCACCGAGGCGCTGGCCGCACTGATCCACCGCCAGTTGCCCGACTGGCGGGACAACGCCCGCGCGGTCTTCGGCACGCGGGGCGTGGTCGCGCCCGCGCACAGCGACGGCGAGTCCGGGCACTCGTACCACTTCAGCCGCGAGTACCCCCTCCACCTGTGGACGGCCGGCGCCGACTGGCTCCTCAAACCCCTCGTCGACCACGACGAGACCTACGGCGGACGAGACCCGCGCACCGCCGCGGCACTCGCCGAAGTCGCTCTCTTCTACGAGGACTTCCTCACCCGCACCGACGACGAGGGCCGACTGGTCGTCGTCCCCTCCTACTCGCCCGAGAACCGTCCCGCGAACGCCGGCTGGGGCGCGGTCGACGCGGCCATGGACCTCTCCGCGGCCCGGCACGCCCTGCTGACCGCCGCCGCGTACCACCCGGAGCACGCGGACCGCTGGCGGGCGCTCGCCGACCGGATCCCGCAGCACCGCGTCAACGCCGACGGGGCGCTCGCCGAATGGGCCCGGCCGGAGCTGACGGACTCCTACGACCACCGCCACCTCAGCCACCTCTACGGCGTCTGGCCGTTGGACGAGATCACTCCCTACGACACCCCGGACCTGGCCGCAGCCGCGCACCGCGCCCTGGAACTGCGCGGACCCGAGAACGACTCCGCGCACGGCCATCTGCACCACGCCCTGGTCGCCGCCCGCCTCCGCGACGCCGACCGGGTCGCGAGCGCCCTCGGCCGCGTCCTCGACGGCGACTTCTTCCACGATTCGCTGATGAGCGCGCACTACCCGCACCGTGACGTCTACAACGCCGACGCCGCCCACACCCTCCCCGCCGTGCTGATCGAGGCGCTCGTGCAGTCCACCCCCGGCCGGCTGGTCCTGCTGCCCGCGCCGCCACCGGCGTACCCGCGCGGCTCGTTGCGCGGAGTGCGGACCCGCTTCGGCGCCGCGCTCGACCTCACCTGGGCCCCGGACGGCGCCACCGCCGTGCTGCGCCCCACCCGCACCGTCCGCATCGAACTCCGGACTTCCGACGGCGCCGAGCGCCTCGACCTCGTCGCCCACGAAGACCGCGTCCTGACCCTGAAGGCGCGGTGACCCCAGCGATTCCCCCCCACCCATGGAAGGACCCCCATGGCGCCAAGCATCCCGGGCAGGATCGGCACGGTCCTGGCAGCGCCCGCCCTCGCCCTCGGCATCACCGTCGGCCTGGCCTCCGCCCCCGCCACAGCGCATCGGCCTTTGGGCCGGTGGTGAAGTGAATCTGCCATGGTGACGCGGAGTGTCACGGATGCGGTCCTGCGGAGTAGGAGAGCGCAGGTGTCACCATGGCCGACGCGGAGCGTCACGGGGCCTGATCCGTCGGAGCCGGGCAACGCTTCCCCCTGTGCGGCCCTCCGCTCGGCATCCCCCGTCCGGGGAGTGATCGTTCGCATGTTCCCCCTGGTGGCCGAGTGGTGCTCGTTCGTACGATCACCGCATGCAGCTTCGGTACAGCTTCCGCCTGTACCCGGGGCCGGGTCAACGCATTGCGCTGGCCAGGGCGTTCGGGTGCGCCCGCGTCGTGTACAACGACGCGGTGCGCGCCCGCGAGGACGCCCGCAGGGCGGGAGAACCCTTCCCCACGGCGGGTGCGCTGTCCCAGAAGCTGATCACCCGGGCCAAGCGGACACCCGAGCGGTCCTGGCTGGGCGAGGTGTCCGCGGTGCTCCTCCAGCAGTCCCTGCGGGACATGGAGGCCGCCTACCGCAACTTCTTCGCCTCCCGCAACGGCACACGCAACGGCCCGAAGGTGGGGGCGCCGCGCTTCAAGTCCCGCAAGGACCACCGGCAGTCGATCCGCTTCACCGCCAACGCCCGCTGGTCGATCACTCCCACCGGCCGCCTGAACCTCCCCAAGATCGGAGAGGTACGGGTCAGGTGGTCGCGCGCCCTGCCGGCCGTTCCGTCCTCGGTGACCGTGATCAAGGACGCGGCAGGCCGCTACTTCGCCTCCTTCGTCGTCGGCACCGACCCGGCCGCCGACGCGGCCCGCATGCCCGCGAGTGACCAGGCCGTGGGTATCGACCTCGGCCTGACGCACTTCGCGGTCCTCTCCGACGGCACGAAGATCGACAGCCCGCGGTTCCTGCGCCGCGCGGAGAAGAAGCTCAAGAAGGCCCAGCGGGAGCTGTCCCGCAAGCAGAAGGGATCCAGGAACCGGGAGAAGGCCCGCCGGAAGGTAGCCCGGGCGCACGCACGGGTGGCCGACGCACGCCGCGAATTCCACCACCAACTCTCCACCAAGCTGATCCGCGAGAACCAAGCGGTCGCCGTGGAGGACCTGGCGGTGGGTGGACTGGCGCGCACCCGGCTGGCCAGGAGTGTGCACGATGCGGGCTGGTCCCAGTTCGTGAACATGCTGGAGTACAAGGCGGCCCGGTACGGGCGGACCCTCGTCAAGGTCGGCCGGTTCGAACCGACCAGCCAGGTGTGCTCCACCTGCGGTACGAACAGCGGACCCAAACCCCTCGGTGTGCGGGAATGGACCTGCAGCGGCTGCGGCACCGTCCACGACCGGGACCACAACGCCGCGAAGAACGTGAAACGGGCCGCCGGACTGGCGGTGACAGCCTGCCGAGCGCCGGTAGGACCAGAACCCGTTCTGGCACAGCGCGAAGAAACAGGAAGCCACGGAAGCCCGCCCGATGCCCGTGCCGCGTAGCGGCACAGCACCGAGCGAGCAGGCCGGAATCTCCCTTCCTCCAGGAGGGAGAGCAAGCCAAATCCTCTACAACAACATCTGGGGCTCCGGCGTCTGCAACCAGTGCGTCTGGGTCAACTCCGGTACCAACTGGGGTACATGGGCCGACCACCCCAACACCGACGGGATCAAGTCGTACCCGAATGCCCGGAAGGCGGTCAACAAGCCCATTGACTCACTTGATTCGCTCACCAGCAGCTACAACATCCGTCCCGTCCGCGGCGCGTACAACACGTCGTACGACATCTGGGACACGGACTACGACTACGAGATCATGCTCTGGGTCAACCAGTACGGTCCCGTCGGCCCGCTCGGCAGCCCGCAGGGCACGGTCAGCCTCGGCGGCCACACCTGGAACGTCTACAAGGGCGACAACGGCGCCAATCAGGTCTTCTCTTTCCTGCGCACGTCCAACTCCACTTCCGGGACCGTCAACATCCTGCCGATCCTCGACTGGATCAAGGACACCAAGGGCTGGATGGGCAACGAGACCATCGGCGACGTGCAGTTCGGCTACGAGATCACCTCGTCGTCCGGCGGCCTGGACTTCCGCACCGACAACCTGACGGTCAGCAGCAGTTGATCCCTGCCTCCGCCCGGTGGGCGGCCGGCCGCCCACCGGGCGGAGGAGCGGGAACGAGGCGGGGCGGGCTATGCGCGGGCGGGCGCCGGGCCCGAGCTCGCCCGTACCGTCAGCTCGGGCGCGATCAGGACGACCCCGTCGTCACCCCGCCCGTCGAGCTTGGCGACCAGGTGCTCCACGGCGTACCGGCCCATCTCCTGCGCGGGGATGGCGACCGAGGTCAGCCGCACCGAGGCCTGGACGGCGACCTGCTCGGGACAGATCGCGACCACCGAGACGTCCTCCGGCACGGCCCGCCCCTGCTGCCGCAGCAGGGCGAGCAACGGTTCGACCGCCGACTCGTTCTGCACGACGAACGCCGTGGTGCCCGGACGTTCGTCGAGGATCCGGGCGAGGGTCACGGCCATCGCGTCGTACCCGCCCTCGCACGGCCGGTGCAGCAGCCGCACCCCCGACTCCCGTGCCTGCGAGCGCAGCCCGTCGAGGGTGCGCTCGGCGAAGCCGGTGTGCCGTTCGTAGACCGCGGGGGCCTCGCCGATGACGGCGATGTCGCGGTGCCCCAGCGTCGCCAGATGTTCCACACAGAGCGCGCCGGTGGCCCGGAAGTCGAGGTCCACGCAGGTCAGGCCGGTGGTGTCGGCGGGCAGCCCGATCAGCACCGCCGGCTGGTCGGCCCGTGCTCCCTGCTGCGTTCCACCCGGGGCGTTCCCACCGCGCAACAACGGCAGCCGCTCGTCCTCGAGTTCGACGTCCATCAGGATCATCCCGTCGGCGAGTCCGCTGCCGGCGACGCGGCGCACCGCGTCGGGGCCCTCTTCGCCGGTGAGCAGCAGCACGTCGTACCCATGGGTGCGGGCCGTGGTGGTCACCGCGATGGCGATCTCCATCATCACCGGCACGTACATGTCCGTACGCAGCGGGATCATCAGCGCGATGACGTTGGACCTGCTGCTGGCCAGGGCACGGGCCCCGGCGTTCGGGTGGTACCCGAGCCGGCGGATGCTCTCCTCGACCCGCCGGCGGGTGTTCGCGGAGATGGACCGCTTGCCGCTGAGGACATAGCTCACCGTGCTCGCCGAGACTCCGGCGTGCTGGGCGACCTCGGCGAGGGTGACCATCCAGCTCTCCCATTGTTGTGAAGCGCTTCGACAGTGCGCCGTACGTACAGGATCAGGTGAGGGCGGTTCGACAGTAGCCCCAGCAAGGATGGGTGTCCATACGCTGTCGAAGCGCTTCGACGGAATTTCTCTCCCGCCGCGCCGAGAGTGGGGTACGAGCCGTCCCCGCCCCAGCCAGGTTCCCACGAGCCCCCAGGTACGGCGCCGAGGGGGCCCCGGCCCGCTCTCAGCGGCGGATGACGCCCAGCGCGAGAGCGGCGGCGACCGCGGCCGTACGGGAGTCCACGTCGAGTTTCGCGTAGACGTGGGCCAGGTGTGACTTCACGGTGGCCTGGGTGAGGTTCAGCCGCGCGCCGATGGCCTGGTTGGACAGGCCCTCGGCGACCAGGGAGAGCACTTCCGTCTCGCGCCGGGTCAGTGCGGCGTGCGGTGTGCGCAGCCGGTTCATCAGCCGGTCGGCGACCGTCGGCGCGAGAGTGGTGCGCCCGGCGGCGGCGGTACGGACGGCGGCGGCCAGTTCCTCGGGCGGGGCGTCCTTGAGCAGGTATCCGGTGGCGCCGGCCTCGATGGCCGGGAGGGTGTCGGCGTCGGTGTCGTAGGTGGTGACGATCAGCACGCGGGGCGCTCCGGGGCGGGCCGTGATGGCGGCGGTGGCCTGCGTTCCGGTCATCCCGGCGCCGAACTGCAAGTCCATCAGGACGACGTCGACCCCGCCGGCCGCCGCGAGGGCCACGGCCTCCTCGGCTGTGGCGGCAGCCCCGACGATGCTGAAGCCGGGCTCGGTCTCCAGGACGGCGCGCAGGCCCGCGCGGACCACCGGGTGGTCGTCGGCGATCAGGATGCGGATGGGGGTGGGGGCGTCGTTCACCGGTCACACCTCGCTTCCGTCCCGGGCCGGGGTTCGTTCCCGGCCTCGGTGGCCCGGAGGGGGAAGCGGGCGGACAGTGCGGTGCCCCGGCCCGGTGACGACTCGATGGCGAGGGCACCGTCGAGGGCGCGGGTGCGGGCCCGCATCCCGGCGATGCCGAAACCGCCCGCGGCCGGGTCAGGGGCCCCCGGGCGCTCGGGATCGAACCCGGTGCCGTCGTCGACCACGTCGAGCGCCACGGCGTCGTCCAGGTAGGAGAGCGTGACCGTGCCGCTCCGGGCCCCGGAGTGCCGGACGGTGTTGGACAGCGCGGACTGCGCGATGCGCAGCAGGGCCACCTCCACGGCGGTGGGCAGCGTCAGCGGCGTGCCGGTACGGCGGAAGCGGACCGTGACGGGGTGCTGGGCGCTGGTGGTGGCGCACAGCCGCTCCAGGGCGCCCGCCACAGTGGTGCCCTCCAGTGCGGGTGGACTGAGGGCGGCCACGAAACGGCGGGCCTCGGCGAGGTTGTCGACGGCCGCCTGCCGGGCCTGCACGACATGCGCGCCGGCCGCCTCGGGCCGCTTCGGCAGCGCGCGTTCGGCGGCGCGCAGCAGGAGCTGGATGCTGGACAGGCCCTGGGCCAAGGTGTCGTGGATCTCCCGGGCCAGCCGCTCACGCTCTGCCAGGACACCGGCGGTGTGCTGGGCGGTGGCCAGGTCGGTGCGGGTGACGGTGAGCTCCTCGATCAGCCGGCGGCGCTGTTCACTCTCCCGGAACAGCGCCTGGTACCCCCACACCACGGCGACCGCGACGGCCGCCCCCAGCGCGGGCCCGACCGCCCCGGCGGGGGAGAAGGCCTGCTCATGAACGGCGAACGCGGTGATCGCGGCGACGGCGGTGGCGGCGACCGCGACCAGCCCGCCGCGCCGGGACAGAAGGTGCAGTTGGAGGAAGTACAGCGGGAACGCCAGCCACACCGCGTCCGGGGTCAGCGCCAGCAACAGCAGCCAGACCGCGCCCAGCCCCGCGAGCCACCACCCGGCGGCCCGGCGGGAGACGGACATGAGCGGTGTCAGCGGGCCGACCGCGTAGGCCCCCGCCACAGCGGCGGACACCGCCACGACGGCCCCCGCCCGCGGATCGTGCGTGACGAGCGCCCGCGCGGCGGTCAGGACGAGGAGCCCGGCCATGAGCAGATGCAGGCACCGGGCGAGAGGCCGTGTGGTGGGAGTGAGGACGTTCATCACCCACCACCCTACGAAAACCCCCTCATCGGGCATCGATCAAAAGGTGGAGCCGCGCCCCGACCCTTCGATTCGTAAAGTCCGGCCCTGTGTGCGATGCCCGGACCCGGGCCGTGCCGCGAGGGTGGGACGTGCCGCTTCCACCGATCGAAAGGGCAGAGGCCGGGGCATGTTCGTCGCCTGGAGGGATCTCGCGTTCGCCAAGGGGCGATTCGCACTGATGGGAACCGTGGTCGTGCTGATCACCCTGCTGGTCGGGCTGCTCTCCGGCCTGACCGCGGGGCTCGCGCGGCAGAACGTCTCAGCCGTGACCGGCCTGCCGGCCGACCGGATCGCCTTCGCCGCCCCCGCCGACGGCCAGGACCTCTCGGACCTCTCGTATGCCGACTCCACCGTCACCGAGGAACAGTGGCGGACCTGGGCGGCGGCGCCCGGTGTGACCCGTGCCCAGCCGCTGGGCATCACCACCACCCGGGCGAGCGCCGGGGAACGGACCACCGGGGTCTCGGTGCTCGGCGTGCCGGCGGGCTCTCCGCTCGCCCCCGAGAGCGACCGGATCGACGACCGCGCGGTGGTGCTGTCCAGTACCGCCGCCACCGAACTGGGGGCCGGACCGGGCGACACCGTCACCCTCGCCGACCGGCGGCTGACCGTCGCCGCGGTGAGCGGGGACGCCTCCTTCAGCCACACCCCCGTGGTGTGGGCCACGCTCGGCACCTGGAACGGCATCACCCCGTCCGCCGGTACCGCCGCGGACACCGGCGCCGCCGACGGCCGTACCGCGACCGTCATCGCCCTGAGCACCGGCCCGGACGCGGACATCGCGTCCATCGACCGGGCGGCCGGCACCCTGACCGTCGAGAAGGACGACTCCCTGTCCGCGATCGGCTCCTACACCTCCGAGAACGGCTCCCTGCAGCTGATGCGCGGCTTCCTGTTCGCAATCTCCGCACTGGTGATCGGCGCCTTCTTCACCGTGTGGACCATCCAGCGCAGCGGTGACGTCGCCGTCCTCAAGGCGCTGGGCGCCCCCACACGCAATCTGCTGGCGGACGCCCTCAGCCAGGCCCTGGTCCTGCTGACCGGCGGAACCCTCCTCGGTACCGCTCTCGCCGCCGCGACCGGCGCCGCCCTCTCCGGCTCCGCCGTCCCCTTCGAACTGACCCCCGGGACCGTCCTCGTCCCCGCCGCCGTGATGATCGTCCTCGGCGCTCTCGGGGCCGCCCTCTCCATCCGCCGCATCACCTCCGTCGACCCGCTGACCGCCCTGGGGAGTGCCCGATGAGCCTCGAACTGACCGACATCACCCTCACCTACCCCGACGGCGACTCCCGGCTGACCGCTCTCGACCGCGTCGGCCTCGACGTGCCCAGGGGCAGCCTCACCGCCGTGGTCGGCCCGTCCGGTTCGGGCAAGTCCAGTCTGCTCGCCGTCGCCGCCACCCTCGTCGCACCCGACTCCGGGACCGTCACCGTCGACGGCACCCCCACCACCGGGATGAGCCGGGGCGACCTCACCGACCTGCGCCGCCGCAGCATCGGCATCGTCTTCCAGCAGCCGAACCTGCTGCCCTCCCTCACCGCCGCCGAACAGCTCCAGGTCATGGCCCACATCGACGGCCGAAGGCCGCGCGGCGCCCGTGACCGGGCCATGGAACTGCTCGACGCCGTCGGGCTCGCCGACCAGGCCGGGCGCCGCCCGCACCAGCTCTCCGGCGGCCAGCGCCAGCGGGTGAACATCGCCCGCGCCCTGATGAACGACCCCACCGTGCTCCTGGTCGACGAACCCACCAGCGCCCTCGACCACGAACGCGGCGCAGCCGTCATGGAACTCGTCACCCGGCTCACCCACCAACGGGCCACCGCCACCGTCCTGGTCACCCACGACCGCGCCCTGCTCGCCGCCGCCGACCGGATCGCCGAGGTCCACGACGGACGCCTCGCGGCGGCATATCAGCCGAATGGACGCACAAAGGGTGGTGGGGCGGCTGTACATCAGGTACATACGAACGGGTAGCACCAGTCAGTAACGCAAGTCGTCCCACAGGCCCACAAGATCACGCACATCGGTCCCACGGGCCGTCGTCCAGGCACCCCGATTCGCGGCGAGGTGAGCCTCATGTCCGCAACACCCGAGTCCCCCCAGTCCCCCCGGTCCCCCCAGACACCCCAGACACCCCACTCTGGGGGGCGCCCCACCGTCACCGAACGTGAGGCCCGCCAGGTCGCGGAGGCCGCCCGGGAACAGGACTGGCGCAAGCCCAGCTTCGCCAAGGAACTGTTCCTGGGCCGCTTCCGGCTCGACCTCATCCACCCCCACCCCCTACCGGCCGACGAGGAAGCCGAGCGCGGCGAGGAGTTCCTCGCCAAACTCCGCGACTTCTGCGAGACGAAGATCGACGGAGCCCGGATCGAACGCGAGGCCCGGATCCCCGACGAGGTGATCACCGGGCTCAAGGAGCTCGGCGCCTTCGGCATGAAGATCGACACCAAGTACGGCGGCCTCGGCCTGACGCAGGTCTACTACAACAAGGCCCTCGCCCTGGTCGGCTCCGCCAACCCCGCGATCGGCGCGCTGCTCTCCGCCCACCAGTCGATCGGCGTCCCGCAGCCGCTGAAGATCTTCGGTACCCAGGAGCAGAAGGACACGTTCCTGCCGCGCTGCGCCCGCACCGACATCTCGGCCTTCCTGCTCACCGAGCCCGACGTCGGCTCGGATCCGGCACGGCTCGCCACCATCGCCGTCCCGGACGGCGAGGGCGGCTACGTCCTCGACGGCGTGAAGCTGTGGACGACCAACGGCGTGGTCGCCGACCTCCTCGTCGTCATGGCCCGCGTGCCCAGGAGCGAGGGCCACCGGGGCGGCATCACCGCGTTCGTGGTGGAGGCGGCCTCCGAGGGCATCACGGTCGAGAACCGCAACGCCTTCATGGGCCTGCGCGGCCTGGAGAACGGCGTCACCCGCTTCCACCAGGTCCGCGTCCCGGCCGGCCACCGCATCGGTGAGGAGGGCCAGGGGCTGAAGATCGCGCTCACCACGCTCAACACCGGACGGCTCTCCCTGCCCGCGATGTGTGTCGGCGCCGGAAAATGGTGCCTGAAGATCGCCCGTGAGTGGTCGGCGGCCCGGGAGCAGTGGGGCAAGCCGGTGGCGCTGCACGAGGCGGTCGGCTCGAAGATCGCGTTCATCGCGGCGACCACCTTCGCCCTGGAGGCCGTGGTCGACCTGTCCTCCCAGATGGCCGACGAGAACCGCAACGACATCCGCATCGAGGCGGCGCTCGCCAAGCTGTACGGCTCGGAGATGGCCTGTCTGATGGCCGACGAGCTGGTCCAGATCCGCGGCGGACGCGGCTACGAGACCGCCGACTCCCTCCGGGCGCGCGGCGAGCGGGCGGTGCCCGCCGAGCAGATGCTGCGCGACCTGCGCATCAACCGCATCTTCGAGGGCTCCACCGAGATCATGCACCTGCTGATCGCGCGGGAGGCCGTCGACGCCCACCTGTCGGTCGCCGGCGATCTCATCGACCCCGAGAAATCCCTGGGCGACAAGGCGAAGGCGGGCGCGAACGCGGGCGTCTTCTACGCGAAGTGGCTGCCCAGACTGGTCGCGGGCCCGGGACAGCTCCCCGGAACCTACGGGGAGTTCAAGCACGGGGTCGACCTCTCCCCGCACCTGCGGTACGTCGAGCGCACGGCTCGCAGACTCGCCCGGTCCACCTTCTACGCCATGTCCCGCTGGCAGGGCCGGATGGAGACCAAACAGGGCTTCCTGGGCCGGATCGTCGACATCGGCGCCGAACTGTTCGCGATGAGCGCCGCCTGCGTCCGTGCCGAACTGCTGCGCCGCCGCGACGACCACGGCCGTGAGGCCTACCAGCTCGCCGACGCCTTCTGCCGCCAGTCCCGCGTCCGCGTCGACGAACTCTTCGACCGGCTGTGGACCAACACCGACGACATCGACCGCAAGGTCGTCAAGGGTGTGCTCTCCGGCACCTACGAGTGGCTGGAGCAGGGTGTCCTCGACCCTTCGGGTGACGGCCCCTGGATCGCGGACACCACGCCCGGCCCCAGCGCACGGAGCAACGCGCACCGGCCGATCCGCTGAGGTGGGCCGGGGCGGGGGCGTCGGACATGACCCACGAGCTGCCGGGGCGGAGCCCCGGCAGTGTCCGCGACCGGACACAATGGGGTCCATGACCGACGCTCCAGCTCCGCTCGCCGACCCGCACCTGGTGTACGACCCCGTGGCGGGGGACGGCCCCAAGGACGTGGTGATCCTCGGCTCCACCGGGTCGATCGGCACCCAGGCCATCGACCTCGTGCTGCGCAACCCCGACCGCTTCCGGGTCACCGGCCTGTCCGCCAACGGCGGCCGCGTCTCCCTCCTCGCCGAGCAGGCCCACCGGCTGCGGGTGCGCACGGTCGCCGTCGCGCGCGAGGACGTCGTGGGCGCGCTGCGTGACGCGCTGTCGGCGCGGTACGGGCCGGGGGAGCCGCTGCCCGAGATCCTCGCCGGAGCGGACGCGGCCACGCAGCTCGCCGCCTCCGACTGCCACACCGTCCTCAACGGCATCACCGGCTCCATCGGGCTGGCCCCCACGCTCGCCGCCCTCGAGGCCGGCCGCACCCTCGCGCTCGCCAACAAGGAGTCGCTGATCGTCGGCGGCCCGCTGGTCAAGGGGCTGGCCAAGCCGGGACAGATCATCCCGGTCGACTCCGAGCACGCCGCGCTGTTCCAGGCACTGGCCGCCGGAACCCGCGCGGACGTGCGCAAGCTCGTCGTCACCGCCTCCGGCGGCCCCTTCCGCGGCCGCACCAGGGACGAACTGGCGAACGTCACCGTCGAGGACGCCCTCGCCCACCCCACCTGGGCCATGGGCCCGGTGATCACGATCAACTCCGCCACCCTCGTCAACAAGGGCCTCGAAGTCATCGAGGCCCACCTGCTGTACGACATTCCCTTCGATCGCATTGAGGTCGTCGTACATCCGCAGTCGTATGTCCACTCGATGGTTGAGTTCACGGACGGATCGACACTGGCCCAGGCGACGCCCCCCGACATGCGCGGGCCCATCGCCATCGGCCTCGGCTGGCCCGAAAGGGTGCCCGACGCCGCCCCGGTCTTCGACTGGAGCAAGGCGTCCACCTGGGAGTTCTTCCCCCTCGACAACGAGGCGTTCCCCTCGGTGAACCTGGCCCGGCACGTGGGCGGGCTCGCGGGCACCGCCCCGGCGGTGTTCAATGCGGCGAACGAGGAGTGCGTGGAGGCGTTCCGCGCCGGCGCGCTGCCGTTCAACGGGATCATCGATACCGTCACCCGGGTGGTAGAGGAGCACGGCACCCCGCGAACGGGAACCTCTTTGACTGTCCCCGACGTCCTCGAAGCGGAGACCTGGGCGCGAGCGAGGACCCGGGAACTGACTGCCCGTACGGCGAGCGCGGAGGCGCGTGCATGACGACCTTGATGTTCATCCTCGGCATAGTCGTCTTCGCGGTCGGCCTGCTGCTCTCGATCGCCTGGCACGAGCTGGGACACCTGTCCACCGCCAAGCTCTTCGGCATCCGGGTCCCCCAGTACATGGTCGGCTTCGGCCCGACTCTCTGGTCCCGGCACAAGGGCGAGACCGAGTACGGCGTCAAGGCGATCCCGTTCGGCGGCTACATCCGCATGATCGGTATGTTCCCGCCCGGCGCCGACGGACGGCTGGAGGCCCGCTCCACCTCGCCGTGGCGCGGCATGATCGAGGACGCCCGCTCCGCCGCCTTCGAGGAACTGCAGCCCGGCGACGAGAAACGCCTGTTCTACACACGTAAACCGTGGAAACGGGTCATCGTGATGTTCGCGGGCCCGTTCATGAACCTGATCCTCGCGGTGGTGCTGTTCCTCACCGTGCTGATGGGCTTCGGCATCCAGCAGCAGACCACCACCGTCAGCTCGGTCTCCCCGTGCGTCATCTCGCAGAGCGAGAACCGCGACGAGTGCGTGAAGTCCGACCCCCGGTCCCCGGCCGCGGCGGCCGGCATGGAGGCGGGCGACAAGATCGTCGCGTTCGACGGGGTCAGGACCGACGACTGGGGCACGCTCTCCGACCTCATCCGCGACAGCGCCGGCAAGGCCGTGCCGATCGTCGTCGACCGCGACGGCCAGGAGGTCACCCTCCAGGCGAAGATCGCCACCAACCAGGTCGCCAAGAAGGACTCCAACGGGGCCTACGTCGAGGGTGAGTACGTCAAGGCCGGCTTCCTCGGCTTCAGCGCGGCCACCGGCGTCGTCAAACAGGACTTCGGGGACTCCGTGGTCTGGATGACCGACCGGGTCGGCGACGCCGTCGACTCCCTCGCCGCCCTGCCGTCCAAGGTCCCCGCCCTGTGGGACGCGGCCTTCGGCGACGGTCCGCGCGAGCCGGACTCCCCGATGGGCGTCGTCGGAGCGGCCCGGGTCGGCGGCGAGATCGCCACCCTCGAGATCCCCGCCTCACAGCAGATGGCCATGTTCGTGATGCTGCTCGGGGGCTTCAACCTCTCCCTGTTCCTGTTCAACATGCTCCCGCTGCTCCCGCTCGACGGCGGGCACATCGCGGGTGCCCTGTGGGAGTCGCTGCGCCGCAACCTCGCCAGGGTGCTGCGCCGCCCCGACCCGGGCCCGTTCGACGTGGCGAAACTGATGCCGGTGGCCTACGTGGTGGCCGGGATCTTCGTCTGCTTCACGCTTCTCGTCCTCGTCGCGGACGTGGTGAACCCGATACGGATCTCCTAGACGGACCGGACCGGACCGGACGGGACCGGACGGACCGGTACGTGCCCCCGCCTCACCACCGGGTGCGAATCCGCCGGACATCCGCCGTTCACGATGGCCTGGAACCCTTTCGTTCCGGGCCATCGCCCTTTGGGTGGGTTTACGGACGGGATGTGCTCAGGCCGATGCCCGTGCCGTAATCTCGGACCGCGGAGCCCGCTGCTCACCGGGAGCCGGACCTTGATCCACGACTTGGGGTTGCACAGCAGATGACTGCGATTTCTCTCGGCATGCCGTCCGTTCCGATCACCCTGGCCCCGCGCCGCAAGAGCCGGAAGATCCAGGTGGGGTCGGTGGCGGTGGGCGGGGACGCGCCGGTGTCGGTGCAGTCGATGACCACCACGCGCACCTCCGACATCGGCGCGACGCTGCAGCAGATCGCCGAGCTGACCGCGTCGGGCTGCCAGATCGTGCGGGTGGCCTGCCCCACCCAGGACGACGCGGACGCGCTGGCGGTCATCGCCCGCAAGTCGCAGATCCCGGTGATCGCGGACATCCACTTCCAGCCCAAGTACGTGTTCGCGGCCATCGAGGCCGGCTGCGCCGCCGTCCGCGTGAACCCCGGCAACATCAAGCAGTTCGACGACAAGGTCAAGGAGATCGCGCAGGCGGCCAACGACCACGGCACGCCGATCCGGATCGGGGTCAACGCCGGGTCGCTGGACCGGCGGCTGCTGCAGAAGCACGGCCGGGCCACCCCGGAGGCGCTGGTGGAGTCGGCGCTGTGGGAGGCGTCGCTGTTCGAGGAGCACGGCTTCCGGGACATCAAGATCTCGGTGAAGCACAACGACCCGGTGGTGATGGTGGAGGCCTACCGGCAGCTGGCCGCGCGGTGCGACTACCCGCTGCACCTGGGGGTCACCGAGGCGGGCCCGGCGTTCCAGGGCACCATCAAGTCGGCGGTCGCGTTCGGGGCGCTGCTCGCGCAGGGGATCGGGGACACCATCCGGGTCTCGCTGTCGGCGCCGCCGGCCGAGGAGGTCAAGGTGGGGCTGCAGATCCTGGAGTCGCTGAACCTCAAGCAGCGGGGTCTGGAGATCGTCTCCTGTCCGTCCTGCGGGCGGGCGCAGGTGGATGTGTACAAGCTGGCGGACGAGGTGACCGCCGGGCTGGAGGGCATGGACGTGCCGCTGCGGGTGGCGGTGATGGGCTGTGTGGTCAACGGTCCGGGGGAGGCCCGCGAGGCCGATCTCGGCGTCGCCTCGGGCAACGGCAAGGGGCAGATCTTCGTGAAGGGCGAGGTGATCAAGACCGTGCCGGAGTCGAAGATCGTGGAGACGCTGATCGAGGAGGCCATGAAGATCGCCGAGCGGATGCAGGCCGACGGCATCGCCTCCGGCGAACCACAGATCTCGGTCGCCGGCTGACCCGGTCGACCCGGCTGGTCAGGCCGTTCCTGCCCGGGACGCCCCGGGCAGGAAACGTTTCCCCACCGCGGGGCGGCAGCACACAAATTCGGCAGGTACAGTGCGGAAGCCAGCAGACCCAAATGTGTGAGGCCCCCCGCGCGTGTTGACGCAGACCACTTCTCGGGTCCTCGAACCGAGTGACCTGGACGCCGCCCTCGCCGTCCTCGACCGCGAGCCGGTGGCGAACGCCTTCGTGACATCCCGGGTGCAGGTCGCGGGCCTGGACCCATGGCGGCTCGGCGGTGAGATGTGGGGCTGGTACGAGGGCGGCATGCTCACGTCCCTCTGCTACGCTGGCGCCAACCTGGTCCCCATCTGCGCCACCCCCCGGGCCGTCCGCGCCTTCGCCGACCGTGCCCGCCGGGCCGGCCGCCGCTGCTCCTCGGTCGTCGGCCCCGCGGCACCCACCGCCGACCTGTGGCGGCTGCTCGAACCCCAGTGGGGCCCCGCCAGGGAGGTCCGCGCCCACCAGCCCCTCATGGTCACCGACCGGCTGCCCGACACCATCGCCCCGGACTCCTCCGTCCGCCGCGTCCGCAAGGACGAGATGGAAAAGATCATGCCGGCCTGCGTGGCGATGTTCACCGAGGAAGTCGGGATCTCCCCCCTGGCGGGCGACGGCGGCCTGCTCTACCAGGCCAGGGTCGCCGAACTCGTCGGAGCCGGACGCGCCTTCGCCCGCTTCGACGCCGACGGCAAGGTCGTCTTCAAGGCCGAGATCGGCGCCGCCACCGACCGGACCTGCCAGATCCAGGGCGTATGGGTGGCCCCCGAACACCGGGGCAGGGGCATGGCCGCCCCCGGCATGGCGGCCGTGCTCCGCTACGCCCTCGCGGACGTCGCCCCCGTGGCCAGCCTCTACGTCAACGACTTCAACACCCCCGCGCGCCGGACCTACCAGAAGGTGGGTTTTCAAGAGGTCGGCGCGTTCATGAGCGTCCTGTTCTGAACCGGGGCCGCCCAGGGCCCCGAGCCCTGCGCCCCGGCCCCGAAGTGCGGTCCGCCGCGCGGTCCCGGCCCGTGCCGACGCCCTGTAGTCTCCCCGGCATGCTGCGCTTTCCCGGTCACGGGCACCCCCGTCCCGACGACATCGTGATCGGCCCCCTCGACCTCACCGCCCACGTCGACGAGGCACTGGCGGTCCAGGCGGCGGCGTTCGGTCTCGGCCCTGACGAGGTGGCCGTACGCCGGCAGATCGTGCTGCGCCACATGACCCTGCACGGAGCCAGAGCCCTGGGCGCCACCCGCACAGGCCGTCTCGTCGGCTTCGTCTACGGCATGCCCAACGACCGCGCCCACTGGTGGTCCACCGTCGTCGAGCCCTACCTGCGCGCCCAGGGCCGGGACCACTGGCTGGACGACTCCTTCGTCATCACCGAACTGCACGTCCACCCGCGCCACCAGAAGCACGGCATCGGCCGCGCCCTGATCACCACGATCACCGACGGGGCCGACGAACCCCGCTCGATCCTCTCCGCCATCGACATCGAGAGCCCCGCCCGCGGCCTGTACCGCTCCCTGGGGTACGAGGACCTCGCCCGCCGGGTCCATTTCCCCAGCGCCCCCAAGCCGTACGCCGTGATGGGAGCACCTCTGCCACTCCGGCGCCCGTAACCGATTTCCACCGCCCCGTCCCACCCGGCTAACCTCCTGTCTCATCACCCAGACGCAGCAGGAGTACGAGAACCATGGCGAACGCACCGGTCCAGCGCATGTCCCAGTTGATGGCAAAGACGCTGCGCGACGACCCGGCGGACGCCGAGGTCCTCAGCCACAAGCTCCTCGTCCGGGCCGGCTATGTGCGCCGCACCGCCGCCGGCATCTGGAGCTGGCTGCCGCTCGGCAAGAAGGTGCTCGCCAACGTCGAACGCGTCGTCCGCGAGGAGATGGACGCGATCGGCGCCCAGGAGGTGCTGCTCCCCGCCGTCCTGCCGCGTGAGCCCTACGAGGCGACCGGCCGCTGGGAGGAGTACGGCCCCGAACTGTTCCGCCTCCAGGACCGCAAGGGCGGCGGCTACCTCCTCGGCCCCACCCACGAGGAGATCTTCACCCTCCTGGTGAAGGACCAGGCGTCCTCCTACAAGGACCTGCCGGTGATCCTCTACCAGATCCAGAACAAGTACCGCGACGAGGCGCGCCCCCGCGCGGGCATCCTGCGCGGCCGCGAGTTCCTGATGAAGGACTCCTACTCCTTCGACCTCGACGACGAGGGGCTGTCCCAGTCGTACGCCCTGCACCGCCAGGCGTACCAGCGGATCTTCGAGCGCCTCGGCCTCGACTACCGCATCTGCGCCGCCACCGCCGGTGCGATGGGCGGCTCCAAGTCCGAGGAGTTCCTCGCCCCCGCCGAGGCGGGCGAGGACGTCTTCGCGGACTGCCCGCACTGCGACTTCGCCGCCAACACCGAGGCGGTCTCCTACGAGGTGCGGCCCGTCGACGGCTCCGCGGTCCCGGCCGCCGAGGACATCCCGACGCCCGACACCCCCACCATCGAGACCCTCGCCGCCTCGCTCGGCGTCCCGGCCTCGGCCACGCTGAAGAACCTGCTGGTCAAGGTCGGCGGCGAGATCGTCGCCGTGGGCGTTCCCGGGGACCGCGAGGTAGACATGGGCAAGGTCGAGGCGCACTTCGCCCCGGCCGCCGTCGAACTCGTCACCGCCGAGGACTTCGTCGGCCGCCCCGACCTGGTCCGCGGCTACGTCGGCCCGCAGGGCCTGGAGAAGGTCCGCTACATCGCCGACCCGCGGGTGGCACCGGGCACCGCCTGGATCACCGGCGCCAACAAGGCCGACACCCACGCCAAGAACGTGGTCGCCGGGCGCGACTTCGAGGTCGACGAGTACGTGGACGTCGTGGTGGTCGAAGAGGGCGACCCCTGCCCGAAGTGCGGCACCGGCCTCCGGCTCGACCGCGCCATCGAGATCGGCCACATCTTCCAGCTGGGCCGCAAGTACGCCGACGCCCTCAAGCTCGACGTCCTCGGACAGAACGGCAAGCCGGTCCGCGTCACCATGGGTTCCTACGGCATCGGCGTCTCCCGCGCGGTGGCGGCCCTCGCCGAGCAGACCGCCGACGACAAGGGCCTGTGCTGGCCCAAGGAGATCGCCCCGGCCGACGTCCACGTGGTCGCCGCCGGCAAGGCGCTGCAGACCGAACTCGCCCTCGAGGTCTCCCAGAAGCTCGCCGCCGCCGGGGTCCGCGTCCTGGTCGACGACCGCGCGGGTGTCTCCCCGGGCGTGAAGTTCACCGACTCCGAGCTGATCGGCGTCCCGCAGATCCTGGTCGCCGGCCGCCGCTCCGCCGAGGGCGTCGTCGAGCTGAAGGACCGCCGTACCGGCGAACGCGAGGAACTCACCGTCGACGAGGCCATCGCCCGCCTCACGGCCTGACCCACCCGGTGGCCCCGCGCGGAACCACTACCGCGCGGGGCACCCTTCCGGGACCCGTCCAGGCGGCGGGTGGGGCGGCAGGCGTGGGATCAGAGCCAGGTCGCGAACTCCAGGAGGAGTTCGGCGTCCTGGTCGCGGCCCACGCGGCGGGCGCGTACGCCGGACTCCACCGCGCGGAACAGCGTCCAGCCGCGCAGACGTTCCTGATCGACCTCCAGGGACTCCGCGAGACGCTTCACCCGGCGGCGGGTCGTCGCCGCGCCGGAGGTCTGGGCGACGAGGTCCTCCACCCGGTCGCGGACCAGCCGGGCCAGGTCGAAGGCGCACTCCCCGACCAGCGGGTCCGGACCCACCGCCAGCCACGGCATCCGCTCGCCGGAGAGCACCTTGCTCTGCCGGAACGTGCCGTGCAGCAGCCGGTGCTCGGGCGGTCCGGCCAGCAGCTCCTCGCGTACCGCCAGCGCCGCCGACACCAGTGGTCTCACCTCCGGGTCGCCCGCGGCGGACGCCCGCATGGCCTCGGCCTGCCGGCCGGTCCGCTCCGCCACCGTCTCGAAGGGATGGGCGGCATCGCCCGAGGGCGGCTCGACCCACAGCCGCCGCAGCGTCCCGGCCGCCTCCAGCAGCGCCTTCGCCTCCGGCAGCGACCGCACCGAGACATCCGGATGCAGCCGCTCCAGCAGCAGCGCGCCGTCGGCGGGCGGGGAAGGCTCCAGCAACCGGACCGCGCCCAGACCGTTCCAGTGGGCCAGCGCGGCCCGCTCGCTCTCCGGCCGGGCCCTCGCCGGAGCCAGCTTCAGCACCGCGGGGCCGCCGTCGGACGTCCGCACCAGCACCACCAGGCTGCTGCGCCCCCCGGGCACCTGCACCCGTTCCACGGTCAGCTCGCGCACCGCGACGGCCTCGCGTGCCGCCTCGGGCAGTTTCTCCAGCCATCGGGCACCGTCGGGAGCCGTCTCACCGAGCGCCCTCACCAGGCGCTGCGGCGGTTCGAAGACCATGCGCGAGTAGTTCCCTTCGTGCTGTGAGCGATGCCTGCCGCCGCTTTCGGCCCGCAGCCCCGTCATGCCGCCGGCATCGGAGCCCCCGAGGCAGGGTCGGCCCGCTCGGGGAGCCCAGGGAAGGCTACGCTCTCCCCGCTCCAGCGCACCGCCCGCACCGCGGCCTCCCGCAGCGCCTCGGCCGCCGCACGGCGCCGCTCACCACGGCTCGCGCGCACCAGGTCCGAGTACACCCCGGCCACCCGGTGCTCCAGCTCCGCCGCGAGCCGTACCGCCGCGGCCGCGTCCGGCACCGGGAACGGCAGCGCGTAGCCCGCGGCGGCCACGACCGGCTCGCCGCCCGTGTCCTTCACCTCGCGCACCAGAGCGTCCCGGCGCACGCGGTGCGCGTCGTACGCCGCGCGCGCCTCCGTACGGCGCTCCTTCGCGATCCGCCCACCGACGACCCCGTAGCCGTACACCGCCGCGTGCTCCGCAGCCAGGGCTGCCTGGAGCGCCCGCAGTCCCCGGTCCTTCGCCTCGCTCACCCGTCACCCCTTCGTCAGCAGATACACGTGCGCCGCCCCGGCCGCCGCCACCGAGGCCAGAAGCCGGGCCAGCTCGGCCGGCGCGTCCAGCAGTTCCTCCAGGCGCCGGTCGGCGATCTCCCGCTCCGCGGCGGCGAGCCCGGCGAGGGCGTCCTTCTCCGTCGCGGGCCCGGAGGCCGTCGGCGAGGCGGACCGCTGGGCCCCGGAGGGGGACGGCGACGCCTGAGACCCCGGCGACGCCTGCGGCCCCGCCGCCCCCGCCGACGCCGTGGACGTCGCCGTGCTCCCGAAGGCCTTCGCGTGCCGTACGACCTCCTCGCGCAGCGGACGCAGCCGCGGCGCGAGCCCGGCGTGCGCCGCGATCACGGCGTCGTACCGCTCGGCCAGCTCCCTGCTGTCGCCCGCCGCACGCGCGCGTACCCGCTCGGCCGGCGAGGGACGACTGCCGGCGGCGGTGTCGGGCCTCTCGGACCCGCTGGAGCAGCCCGTCACGAGCAGGGCCGTCGAGGCGACGGCGAACAGGCTCCTTCTGCGCGGTCCCGAGCGGGCGCGCGGAGCATGGGGGAACGGCACGGCAGACGTCCTCGGGGGCTCGTACGAACGTGGCGACGGAAAGAACGGAAGGAGGGCCACAGGCCCGTGATCACGGTACCCGTGCATCCGCCCGGCGATGGTCAGCGGCACCCTCCGTGAGCGGGTGGACGGCATCACCCCCCGCGACCGGATACCCTTTGACCAGACACGCGCACCGTCCCACAACAGCACACGCGGCCGAGGAGTCACCCGGATGAGCAGCACCCAGAGCGAGAGGCTTCGAGAACTTCTGGAACCGCTCGTCAGCTCGCAGGGCCTCGATCTCGAGGAGATCGCCGTGGACGCGGTCGGCCGCAAGCGTGTGCTGCGCGTCGTCGTCGACTCCGACACCGGTGCGGACCTGGACCGGATCGCCGATGTGAGCCGCGCGCTCTCGGCGAAACTCGACGAGACCGACGCGATGGGCGGCGGGGAGTACACCCTCGAGGTCGGCACCCCGGGCGCGGAGCGCCCCCTCACCGAGCACCGGCACTACGTGCGTGCCACGGGCCGCCTGGTGAGCTTCCGGCTGACCGCGGGCGACGAACTGGTCGCCAGGATCCTGCGGGTCGACGACGAGGGCATCGACCTCGAGGTGCCCGGGGTCAAGGGCCGCAAGGCCACCGCGCGCAGACTCGCCTTCGACGACATCAACAGGGCGCGCGTCCAGGTCGAGTTCAACCGCAAGGACGACAAGACCGGCACGACCGGCGCGAACGACAAGAACGACGAGACGGAAGAGGAGGCGTAACCGTGGACATCGACATGAGTGCCCTTCGGCTCTTGGTACGGGAGAAGGAGATCTCCCTCGACCTGCTGGTCGAGGCGATCGAATCGGCCCTCCTCATCGCCTACCACCGCACCGAGGGAAGCCGCCGCCACGCGCGCGTGGAACTCGCCCGGGAATCCGGACATGTGACGGTGTGGGCGAAGGAGGACCCCGAGGACCTCGAAGAGGGCCAGGAGGCCCGCGAATTCGACGACACCCCGTCCGACTTCGGCCGCATCGCGGCCACCACGGCCAAGCAGGTCATCCTGCAGCGCCTGCGCGACGCCGAGGACGACGCGACGCTCGGCGAGTACGCGGGCCGCGAGGGCGACATCGTCACCGGCGTGGTCCAGCAGGGCCGTGACCCGAAGAACGTCCTGGTCGACATCGGCAAGCTGGAGGCCATCCTGCCGGTGCAGGAGCAGGTGCCGGGCGAGACCTACCCGCACGGCATGCGGCTGCGCAGTTACGTCGTCCGGGTGGCGAAGGGCGTGCGAGGCCCGTCGGTCACCCTGTCGCGTACGCACCCCGGCCTGGTGAAGAAGCTCTTCGCCCTGGAGGTGCCGGAGATCGCCGACGGTTCGGTGGAGATCTCCGCCATCGCCCGTGAGGCCGGCCACCGTACGAAGATCGCCGTCCGCTCCACCCGGTCCGGGCTGAACGCCAAGGGCGCCTGCATCGGCCCGATGGGCGGCCGCGTGCGCAACGTCATGGGCGAGCTGAACGGCGAGAAGATCGACATCGTCGACTGGTCGGACGACCCGGCCGAGATGGTGGCGAACGCGCTGTCGCCGGCCCGCGTCTCCAAGGTCGAGGTCGTGGACCTGGCCGCCCGGTCCGCCCGGGTGACGGTGCCGGACTACCAGCTGTCGCTGGCGATCGGCAAGGAGGGGCAGAACGCCCGCCTGGCCGCCCGCCTGACCGGCTGGCGGATCGACATCCGACCGGACACGGAACAGCCCGGGGAATAGATCCGAGCCCCCGCCCGCTGAGATCACGACAGTCTTGCTGGCGGCATCTGTTCGATTCTTGCCCCAAAGGGGTGAGGTCGGTCCGGGGAGGTAGACTGAGGAGTGTCTGGCCGGACACCTATCCGCGTATGCCCCGAGCGAACCTGCGTGGGCTGCCGGGAGCGAGCGGTCAAGAAAGAGCTGCTGCGGATCGTGGCGATCGAGGACGCGTGCGTCCCGGATCCACGCGGTACGCTGCCCGGCCGGGGTGCTTATGTGCACCCCGTCCCGGTCTGTCTTGACCAGGCGGTGCGCCGGAGGGCGTTTCCGCGGGCGCTCCGCGTCCCGGGACCGCTCGACGTAAAGGCGTTGCGCCACTACGTCGAGCAGGCACAGGGTTGTGAGAGCAATCCGTAAGAAGACATGCCGTGCGGAACCCCCCGTACGGTCTGGTACCTCGCGAGTCGAAAGCAGGTCGAGATTGCGATGAGCACTCGATGAGTACGCGATGAGTACGCCCATGAACTAGCGACGGTCCGGACGCAACCCGGACCTCAAAGGAGCGAAGTGGCTAAGGTCCGGGTCTACGAACTCGCCAAGGAGTTCGGTGTGGAGAGCAAGGTCGTCATGGCCAAGCTCCAGGAACTCGGTGAATTCGTCCGTTCGGCGTCTTCAACGATCGAAGCGCCCGTAGTACGCAAGCTGACCGACGCCTTCCAGCAGGGCGGGGGCAACGGCAAGTCCGCCGCGAAGCCCGGCGCCCCCCGGAAGGCGGCCCCCAGGCCCGCCGCGCCCTCACCGGCGCAGGCGGCTCGTCCGGCTGCCCCGAAGCCGCCGGCCCCCAAGCCCGCCGCGGCCCAGCAGCCCGCGGCCCCGTCGGCGCCCTCTCCGGCCACCCCTGGTCCCCGTCCGACGCCGGGCCCGCGGCCCGCGCCGCGTCCGGCACCGGCGGCTCCGGAGTTCCAGGCCCCGCCGGCCGCGCAGGCTCCCTCCCCGGCTCCGTCCGGGCCGAAGCCCGGCGCGCGTCCCGGCGCCCCCAAGCCCGGCGGTCGCCCCGGCGGCCAGGGTCAGGGCGGCCAGGGCGGACGCCCGGCCGGTCAGGGTCAGCGCCCCGGTGGCGGCGGTCAGCGTCCGGGTGCACGCCCGGCCGGTCCGCGTCCGGGTAACAACCCCTTCACCTCCGGTGGCTCCACCGGTATGGCCCGCCCGCAGGCGCCCCGCCCGCAGGGCGCGCGTCCCGGCGGTCCCGGTGCCTCCGGCGCCGGCCCCCGTCCCCAGGCCCCCGGCGGCCAGGGTGGCGGCGGTCCGCGTCCGCAGGCTCCGGGCGGGCAGCGTCCCACCCCGGGCTCGATGCCGCGTCCGCAGGGCGGTCCCCGTCCCGGTGGCGGCCCCGGCGGCCCGCGTCCGAACCCCGGCATGATGCCGCAGCGTCCGGCTGCCGGTCCCCGTCCCGGTGGCGGCCCCGGCGGCCGTGGCCCGGCCGGCGCCGGCCGTCCCGGCGCCGGTCGTCCCGGTGGCGGCGGCGGCTTCGCCGGCCGTCCGGGCGGCGGCGGTGGCGCTGGTCGTCCCGGTGGTGGCGGCGGCTTCGCCGGTCGTCCCGGTGGTGGCGGCGGCTTCGCCGGCGGCGGTGGCCGTCCCGGCTTCGGTGGCCGTCCCGGCGGTCCCGGTGGCCGCGGTGGTACGCAGGGCGCCTTCGGCCGTCCCGGCGGTCCGGCCCGTCGTGGCCGCAAGTCGAAGCGGCAGAGGCGCCAGGAGTACGAGGCCATGCAGGCCCCGTCGGTCGGCGGCGTGATGCTGCCTCGCGGCAACGGCGAGAGCATTCGCCTGTCGCGCGGTGCGTCGCTCACCGACTTCGCGGAGAAGATCAACGCCAACCCGGCGTCGCTCGTCGCGGTCATGATGAACCTCGGCGAGATGGTCACCGCGACCCAGTCCGTCTCCGACGAGACGCTCCAGCTCCTCGCCGACGAGATGAACTACACGGTTCAGATCGTCAGCCCGGAGGAGGAGGACCGCGAGCTGCTCGAGTCCTTCGACCTGGAGTTCGGCGAGGACGAGGGCTCCGAGGAGGACCTGGTCGTCCGTCCGCCGGTGGTCACCGTCATGGGTCACGTCGACCACGGCAAGACCCGCCTGCTCGACGCCATCCGCAAGACCAACGTCGCCTCGGGCGAGGCCGGCGGCATCACCCAGCACATCGGTGCCTACCAGGTCACGACCGAGGTCAACGAAGAGGACCGCCGGATCACCTTCATCGACACCCCGGGTCACGAGGCGTTCACCGCCATGCGTGCCCGCGGTGCGAAGTCGACCGACATCGCGATCCTGGTCGTCGCGGCCAACGACGGCGTCATGCCGCAGACGGTCGAGGCGCTCAACCACGCCAAGGCGGCCGACGTCCCGATCGTCGTCGCGGTCAACAAGATCGACGTCGAGGGCGCGGACCCGACCAAGGTGCGCGGTCAGCTGACCGAGTACGGCCTGGTGGCCGAGGAGTACGGCGGCGACACCATGTTCGTCGACATCTCCGCCAAGCAGGGTCTGCACATCGACAGCCTCCTGGAGGCCGTCGTCCTCACCGCCGACGCCTCGCTCGACCTGCGGGCCAACCCGGCGCAGGACGCGCAGGGCATCTCGATCGAGTCCCGGCTCGACCGCGGCCGTGGTGCCGTGGCGACCGTCCTCGTCCAGCGAGGCACCCTGCGGGTCGGCGACACGATGGTGGTGGGCGACGCCTACGGCCGCGTGCGCGCCATGCTCGACGACAACGGCAACAACGTCGCCGAGGCAGGCCCGTCGACGCCGGTCCAGGTCCTGGGCCTGACCAACGTCCCGGGTGCGGGCGACAACTTCATCGTCGTCGACGAGGACCGTACGGCCCGTCAGATCGCCGAGAAGCGCGCCGCCCGTGAGCGCAACGCCGCGTTCGCCAAGCGCACGCGCCGCGTGTCGCTGGAGGACCTGGACAAGGTGCTCAAGGCCGGCGAGGTCCAGCAGCTGAACCTGATCATCAAGGGTGACGCGTCCGGATCGGTCGAGGCCCTCGAGTCCTCGCTGCTCCAGCTGGACGTCGGCGAAGAGGTCGACATCCGCGTCCTGCACCGCGGCGTCGGTGCGGTCACGGAGTCCGACATCGACCTGGCGATGGGCTCGGACGCCATCGTGATCGGCTTCAACGTGCGCGCCGCCGGGCGGGCACAGCAGATGGCCGAGCGCGAAGGCGTGGATGTCCGGTACTACTCGGTCATCTACCAGGCGATCGAGGAGATCGAGGCGGCCCTCAAGGGCATGCTCAAGCCGGAGTACGAAGAGGTCGAGCTCGGCACGGCGGAGATCCGCGAGGTCTTCCGCTCGTCCAAGCTGGGCAACATCGCGGGTGTTCTCATCCGCTCCGGCGAGGTCAAGCGCAACACCAAGGCGCGCCTCATCCGCGACGGCAAGGTCATCGCGGAGAACCTCAACATCGACGGTCTGCGTCGCTTCAAGGACGACGTCACCGAGATCCGCGAAGGCTTCGAGGGCGGTATCAACCTCGGAAACTTCAACGACATCAAGGTCGACGACGTCATCGCGACGTACGAGATGCGCGAGAAGCCGCGGGCGTAACACCCCACGGTGCACACCGGCCGGCGGGCCCTTGGACACATGGTTCCGCCGGCCGGTCCGTGTGTCCGGGGGCCCAGTGCCCCAACAGGCAGCGTTCGCCCCGTCGCGACGCCCGGCACGCGCCCCCAAGCTCTCGGCTTCGCTCGAGCAGGGGGCACCCCCATGACGCCGCTCCTTGACGGGCGAACGCTGCCTGCCGGGGCACTGGAGCCACGGAGCGCAATATCCGTCGATCGGACTCGCCCCTTCGTTGTACGGTTCTGATGTCCCCGCCCACCACGGACGGCGGGGACGTCGATCCCGTACCGGCGGGTGAACCGGTTGTACATGTATGTGGGGACGCTGTCCTTCGACCTCCTCCTCGGCGACGTTCGCTCGCTGAAGGAGAAGCGCTCCGTCGTCCGCCCGATCGTCGCCGAACTCCAGCGGAAGTACGCGGTGAGCGCGGCCGAGGTGGACCACATGGACCTCTATCGCAGGGCGGTCATCGGCCTGGCGGTGGTGTCCGGCGACGCGGCGCACCTGACCGACGTACTGGACCGGTGCGAACGGCTGGTCGCCGGGCGACCCGAGGTGGAGCTGCTGTCCGTCAGACGGCGCTTCCACGGCGAGGACGACTGACGGATCCAGGCTCCGGGGACCCGGAGTTCCGACCACTCAGACAGGAAAGAACGGGAGACGGACCAGTGGCCGACAACGCGCGGGCGAAAAGGCTGGCGGACCTCATCCGAGAGGTGGTGGCCCAGAAGCTGCAGCGCGGGATCAAGGACCCGCGGCTCGGCACCCACGTCACCATCACGGACACCCGGGTCACGGGTGACCTGCGGGAGGCGACCGTCTTCTACACGGTGTACGGGGACGAGGAGGAGCGCAAGGCCGCCGCGGCCGGCCTGGAGAGCGCCAAGGGCATCCTGCGCTCCGAGGTGGGCCGGGCGGCGGGCGTGAAGTTCACGCCGACCCTGGCGTTCGTCATGGACGCGCTCCCGGACACCGCGCGCAACATCGAGGACCTCCTCGACAAGGCGCGCCAGTCCGACGCCAAGGTGCGCGAGGCGTCCGCGGGCGCCACGTACGCGGGCGGGGCCGACCCGTACCGCAAGCCCGAGGACGAGACGGATGACACCGCCGAATGACCCAGAAGCACACCACGCCCGACGGCCTTGTCATCGTCGACAAGCCGTCGGGCTTCACCTCGCACGACGTGGTCGCCAAGATGCGCGGCATCGCCCGCACCCGGCGCGTCGGCCACGCCGGCACCCTCGACCCGATGGCGACGGGCGTCCTCGTCCTCGGCGTCGAGAAGGCGACCAAACTCCTCGGCCACCTCGCGCTGACCGAGAAGGAGTACCTGGGCACCGTCCGGCTCGGGCAGAACACCCTCACGGACGACGCCGAGGGCGAGATCACCTCGTCCACCGACGCCTCCGGGGTCACCCACGAGGCCGTCGACGCCGGCGTCGCCAAGCTGACCGGCGCCATCATGCAGGTGCCGTCCAAGGTCAGCGCCATCAAGATCGACGGTGTGCGCTCCTACAAACGGGCCCGGGAAGGCGAGGAGTTCGACATCCCCGCCCGGCCGGTCACCGTCTCCTCGTTCGCCGTGCACGACGTCCGGCCGGCCGTCGCCGAGGACGGCACCCCGGTGCTCGACCTGGTGGTCTCCGTCGTCTGCTCCTCCGGTACGTACATCCGTGCCCTCGCCCGTGACCTGGGCGCCGGCCTGGGCGTGGGCGGCCACCTCACGGTGCTGCGCCGCACCCGTGTCGGTCCGTACAAGCTGGACGCGGCCCGCACCCTCGAGCAGCACCAGCGGGAGCTGACCGTGCTGCCGATCGCCGAAGCCGCGGCCCTGGCCTTCCCGCGCTGGGACGTCGACGCCCGGCGCGCCCGGCTGCTCACCAACGGTGTGCGTCTGGAGATGCCCGAGGAGTACGCGGGAGCCGGTCCGGTGGCCGTCTTCGGCCCCGAGGGCCGGTTCCTCGCCCTCGTCGAGCAGCACAGGGGCAAGGCCAAGAGCCTGGCCGTCTTCACCTGACGCCGGGACGGACGGCTGACGGTGTGTTCCCGCCGTGGAGCGGCGGCACGGGGATGGACATGCCGCCGCTCCACGGTCCCCCTCGGTCCCCCCACCCCAAGGGTCTGTCCATCCGGGCCCGTTCATTCACCCGTAAGTGCGGGCGCTCGGAGTGAACCGGGGGAGTGGAAGGGGGCGCGTTCGTCGAGTGAGCTACCCCGCTGATCATTCCGGCCTTACTGTCGAGAACCTCAAGAACCTCAAGAACCTCGAGAGTCTCGAGAATCTCGAGAACACGGCAGGGCGAGAGCACGGCACGAAGGCACGGCGGGGAGGCTCGACGATGACGTCGCGCAACGGTCCGGTGGGGCGGGAGCCCGCCCGGACGGCGGGGGAGCACCCACCCGGCGACGTCCTCGTCCGCATCCACGACCTCGCCGGCCGTCCGCGCGGTCTCGGTTTCCCCGCCGACCACCGCGGCACCCTGATCACCAGCCACGAGGCCGTCGACGGCCTGCCCCGCCTCGTCCTGCACGCCCCCGGCGACCGCCACCGAGTGGTGAGCGCCGACGCTGTCACCCCGCTGCCCGAGCTCGGCCTCGCCCTCGTCCGCAGCGAGGGGCTCGGCACCGCTCCACTGCCCGTCGCCACGCGGAACCGCGTCGAGAGCGGCACCTATGTGCGGATCGCCGCCGGATGCTGGCGCGAGGCACGCGTACTGGGCACGACCACCGTGACGTACACGGCCGCAGACCGCTGCCACCCCCTCGACGACGCGCTGGAGCTCGCCATCGGCACCACCGGCCGCGACGCCCTGCGCCCCGGCGGCGGAGCGGCCGGCGGCCCGGTGCTCGACGCCGCCACCGGCGCCGTGCTCGGCGTCCTCGGCACGGCCCTCCGGTCCGGCAGCCGCGACGTCGGCTTCGCCGTGCCGCTCCGCCCCGCCCGGAGCCCGCTCGCTGAACTGCTCGCCGAGAACGCGGCGACGGTCCCGGCGTACGGCACCGACCTCAATGTCGCCGGCGTCCTGGAACTCACCGCCACCTCGGTCGGGCAGGACGGCCCGTCGGGCGCCCTCGCCCCCGGAGGCGTGGTGCCGGTGGAGCGGGCGGCCACGACCGCGGAGTTCGCCGCGTTCGAGCGCGGCCGGGCCGCGGTGCTCGGCCTCGTCGGACCGCCCGGCAGCGGCCGTACGACGGAACTCGCGGCGCTCGCCGCCCGCCGCCACCGCGCCGGACTGCCCACGCTGTGGCTGCGCGGCGCCGATCTGCGGGACGACGACCTCTCCGTCGCGAACGCGGCCCACCGCGCACTCGACCGGGCCGCCCGTATCGTGGCAGCCTCCCGCACCCCGTTCCCGGGCGGCCCCGAAGGCCTCGGCGACACCGGCCCGGGACGCCTCGCCGCACTGGCCGGCACCGCCGGCCGCCCCCTGCTGGTCCTGCTCGACGGCCCGGAGGAGATGCCGTCCGCCCTGGCCGACCGCCTCGCCCGGTGGACCGACGGGACGGCGCGCTGGCTGCGGAGGACGGGCGCGCGGCTGGTGGTGGGGTGCCGCGCGGAGTACTGGGAGAGTGCGGGCGCGCTCCTCCCCGCGGACCTGCTGCACCGGGGCGGAGACGGAGGCGGACACCGGGGCGAGCGCCAGGGCGGGCACCAGGACGGAGCCACCGCCGAAGACCTCCCCGCGTGCGTGCGCCTCGGTGACCTGACCGCCCAGGAGGCCATCCACGCGCGTGCCCGCTACGGCATCCCGGAGGGCTCCCCGGCCGACTCCCGGCACCCGCTGACCCTCCGGCTGCTCTCGGAGGTCCGGGCCGCCCTCGCCGACGCCCCGCAGGCCCCGGACGCCCGCGCCGACCGCCACGACGTCCTCTCCGCCCACCTGGATTTGATGTGCCTGCGCGTGGCCGTGCGCCTCGCCGCCGAGAGCGGACTGCGCGGCACCGCCGTACGGCGGCTGGCCGCCAGGGTCTCCGGGCAGGTGCACGAGGCCGCCCGGCGCAGTCTCGGCCCCGGACAGGGCGAGCTGGGCCGGGAGGCGTTCGAGGAGGTGTTCCCGTGGGGGCCCGCCCCGGCCCGGCTCGGCGGTGGCACCGGCTGGGCCTCCGCCGTACTCGCCGAGGGCATCCTCGTCCCGGCCGGGACCGGCTACCGCTTCGCCCACGAGGAACTCGCCGACTGGCTCCACGGCACCCACCTCGACCTGGACGCGGCCTTGCGCGTCCTGGTCCACGACCATCGCCACCACGACCACGACCACGACCACGCCACCGGCCCCGGCACCGACCGCCTCCCCGTCCCGCACCACCGGATCGGCCCCGTCGTCCAGGCCATGCTGCTGCTCGCCCGTCACCACGGCACCGGCCCGCTCGCCTCCCGGCTGGCGGACCTGGTGCACGCCCTCGACGCCGATTCCGGCTCCTGGTGGGCCGCCCGGCTGCTCACCGAGACCCTCGCACGCGTGCCCGACGCGACGCCCTACACCGAGGTGCTCCGGCTGCTGGCCGACCGGATCGTGGCCTGGCGGCAGCAGCGGCGGAGGATGCCGAGGGAGCTGGGACCGGCCTTCTGGACGGCTCTCCCGCTGCCCCTGGAGACCGGCTTCGAGCTGCTGCGCCGACTCGTCCACGCCGACGGTCCCCCGGGCGAGACCGGTTCCCGCTTCCTGGACGCCGCCGCCCGCCTGTTCACCGCCGACCCCGTCGCCGTACTCCCGCACCTCGTGCGGTGGTTCGAGGACGAGCGGCCGCTGCCCGCCACCCCGCACGCGACCGTCGCCACGGCGGCGCAGGCACTGCTGCACACCCACCGGCACCGCGCCCCGGACACTCTCACCGAGGTGCTCGCCGACAGCGCGCACCGGCGGGCCGGGCAACTGCTCACCGTGCTGGCCGAGGAGGACCCCTCGGCGATGTGCAGGGCCGTCGACCGCTGGGCGCGCGACGAGCGGCCCGCACGCCGCGCGGCAGCCGTGGCCTACGGACTGCGGGCCGCACCGCACGCCCGTGACGTGACCGACCGCACCCTGCTGCGGTACGCGGCCATCGCCCTGCTGTTGCGCACCGCCGACCGGCCCCTGCACGGCGGCGCGCTCGCCCTCCTCGTCCAGGACCCGAGCAGCAGGGACCGCCACCTCCCGCGGGCCCTGGAACACTTCGCGGCCGGTGACCCGCACCTCCCGCCTAGCGCGCTGACCGGTGCCCTCGCCTCACACCCGGAGCCCGTCCTCGAAGCATTCCGCGCGAGGCTCGCACACACGGACGCGCGCGAGACGCTGCACACCCTCGCCGACGCCACCACGCCCGCCCTGGCCCCCCGCGTCGCCGCGCTCCTGCGGACGGCGGTGGAACAGCGGCCGGACCTCGCGGGCGAGCTGGCCGCGTACGCGGGCCGCCGCCTGACCCAGGAGACGGCCGACCACGACGTACTCCTGCCGTTGCTCGCCGGCCTGCTGGAGGGCGGCCCGCAGCCGTTGCGGGCCGCCCTCGCCGGTGTCCTCGCCGAGCCTGGCACCTCCGCCTCCCGGCCCTTGCGCCGCGAACTGCTGGATCCGCTCCTCACCCGCGCACCCGACCCCGCCGTCCTGGCCGCGGTGCTGGGCGCCGCGGCCCGCTGCTCCGGCGCCACCGCGCGCGAGCTCGTCCACCGCACCGGTCTGCTCCTCGTCCGCACCCCCGACGGCGCCGCCCACTTCGACAGCGGTCTGGTCGATCTGGGGCGGCGGGTGCCGGGCTTCGCCGCCGCCCTGGCCCACTGGCTGGCGGACGCGCCCCAGGAGTGGGCCGCCGTGGTGGGCCCCGGCACCCGCCGGACGATCGAGAACCTGGCGGGTGCGGGCATCCCCGCCTGAGCCGCTGTCGGCCGTGCCGGGCGTGATGGGCCGTGCCAGTCGGTGGACCCCGTCACAGCACCCATGCCGATGCGGGGCGACGGCGGTCGGCATGGCACCCTTAGACCTGCGCAGGAGAAGTCCACGGACTCGGCTCGACAAGGTTTCGACAAGGAGCAGGCACAGTGCAGCGCTGGCGTGGCTTGGAGGACATCCCCCAGGACTGGGGGCGCAGCGTCGTCACCATCGGCTCCTACGACGGAGTCCATCGCGGACACCAGTTGATCATCCGGCATGCCGTGGACCGGGCCCGGGAACTGGGCGTCCCCGCGGTCGTCGTCACCTTCGACCCGCACCCCAGCGAGGTGGTCCGCCCCGGCAGCCACCCGCCGCTGCTCTCCCCGCACCACCGCCGCGCCGAGCTCATGGCCGAGCTGGGGGTGGACGCGGTCCTGATCCTCCCGTTCACCACGGAGTTCTCGAAGCTGTCACCGGCCGAATTCGTGGGGAAGGTCCTGGTCGACAGGCTGCACGCCAAAGCGGTCGTCGAGGGTCCCAACTTTCGCTTCGGCCACCGGGCCGCGGGCACCGTGGAATTCCTCACCGAGCAGGGCAAGGTCTACGACTTCGAGGTCGAGGTCGTCGACCTGTACGTCACCGGCGAGGCGGGCGGCGGCGAGCCGTTCTCCTCCACGCTCACCCGCCGCCTGATCACCGAGGGCGACGTCGAGGGCGCCGCCGAGATCCTGGGCCGCCCGCACCGGGTGGAGGGCGTGGTCGTCCGCGGCGCCCAGCGCGGTCGCGAGCTGGGCTTCCCCACGGCCAACGTCGAGACGCTCCCGCACACCGCGATCCCCGCCGACGGCGTCTACGCGGGCTGGCTGCACGCCCAGGGCGAGGCCATGCCGGCCGCGATCTCCGTCGGCACCAACCCGCAGTTCGACGGCACCGAGCGCACGGTCGAGGCCTACGCCATCGACCGCGTCGGCCTGGACCTCTACGGCCTCCACGTCGCCGTCGACTTCCTCGCCTTCGTCCGCGGCCAGGCCAGGTTCGACACCCTGGAGGATCTGATGGAGCAGATGGCCGTGGACGTCAGGCGCTGCACGGACCTGGTGGCCGCCGCCGGGAAGGCGTAGCCCCCGGGCGGCGCGGCTTTCGGTCAGGCCCCGCCCGCGCGGGCCCAGTGGCAGGCCACCTGGCCGCCCGCCCCGCCGCCCCCGCCGTCGAGGATCTCCAGGTCCTGGGTCCGGCACGCGTCCGCCACGCCCGCCCGGTTCGCCTCGCCGCCGAGCAGGATCTGGCAGCGCGCGTGGAACCGGCAGCCCCCGGGGACACGGGCCGGGTCCGGGGGCTCGCCCGTGAGGACCACCGGGTCGCCCGGCGCCTCCGGGAGCACCGACAACAGGGCCTGGGTGTAGGGGTGCCGGGGTGCGGTCAGCACCTGCTCCACCGCCCCGGTCTCCACGATCCGGCCGAGGTACATCACCGCGACCCGGTCGGCGATGTTCCAGGCCAGCCCCAGGTCGTGCGTGACCACCAGTGCGGACAGGCCCAGTTCGGTGCGCAGCCGGAGCAGCAGGGCCAGGATCTCGCCGCGTACGGAGGCGTCCAGCGAGGCCACCGGCTCGTCGGCGACGAGGAGTTCGGGCTCCAGGACCAGCGCACCCGCGATCACCACCCGCTGACGCTGCCCGCCGGACAGCTCGTGCGGGTACCGCAGGAAGAAGCGCTCCGGTGGCCGCAGCCCGGCCCGGGACAGGGCTCCCGCGACCGCCGCCCGCTCGTCGCCGCGGTAACCGTGGATGCGCAGCCCCTCGGCCACCGCGTCGTACACCGTGTGCCGGGGATTGAGCGAACCGCTCGGATCCTGCAGCACCAGCTGGACCCGCTTGCGGTACGCCTTGAGGAAACGGCTGGAACGGTCCAGCGGCCGCCCGTCGAAGGCGACGCGCCCCGCGGTCGGCTCGACCAGGCCCAGCAGGGCACGGGCCAGTGTCGTCTTGCCGCAACCCGACTCACCCACCAGGGCGACGATCTCACCGGGCCGGATGTCGAGATCGACGCCGTCCACCGCGCGAGCGGGCGGGGCGCCGTTCCGACCGGGGAAGACGACGCGGACGCCCTGGGCGCTCAGCAGGGGCGGCGTGCCGGTGAAGTCGGGGGAGCCGGGGACAACAGCGGGGGAGGCCGTCATGGGGTGGTACGCCTCACTTCCTCCAGGGGGCCGGGTTCCTGCGGACCGGATTCCTGCGGTTCTGGTTCGTGTCGTTCGGGCTCGTGGTCCCGTGTGCTCTCGGACGTGTCCTCCGCGACGACCCGTACACAGGCCGCCCGCCGCCGAGGCCCCGCCGACCGCAGCGCCTGGTCCTCGACCGCGCAGGACTCCAGGGCCACCGGGCAGCGCGGGTGGAAGGTGCACCCGGCCGGCAGCGCCGACGGGTCCGGCGGGTCGCCCGCCAGCCCCCGCGGAGCGAAGCGGGACACCGGGTCGCCGATACGGGGGAACGCCGCCGACAGCGCACGGGCGTAGGGATGTCGGGCGGCCTCGTAGACCTGCCCGGCCGGGCCCTCTTCCACCACCCGTCCCGCGTACATCACCGCGAGCCGGTCGCAGGTGTCGGAGAGGACCGCCAGATCATGGCTGATCATGATCAGACCCACGTCCTGGTCCGCGACCAGCTGCTCGATGAGCCGCAGGATCTGCGCCTGGATCATCACGTCGAGCGCGGTGGTCGGCTCGTCCGCGATGATCAGCCGCGGATCGCAGGCCAGCGCCATCGCGATCATGACGCGCTGGCGCTGCCCGCCGGACAGCTCGTGCGGGTAGTTTGTCGCGCGGGCGGCCGGGAGACCGACGTGCTCCAGCAGCTCACCGGCCTTCTTCCGCGCCCCGGCCGGGGTCGCCCTCCGGTGCAGCAGGATCGGCTCGGCGATCTGGTCACCGATGCGGTGGACGGGATTGAGGGAGTGCATCGCGCCCTGGAACACGATCGAGGCCCCGGCCCAGCGGACCGCCCGTACCCGGCCCCACTTCATGGCCAGGACGTCCTCGCCGTCCAGCAGGATCTCCCCACCGGTCCGCGTCCCGTCCGGCAGCAGCCGCAGCAGCGCGAGCGCGAGCGTGGACTTGCCGCAGCCCGACTCCCCGGCGATGCCCAGCTTCTGGCCGGCCTCCAGACGCAGGTCCACCCCGCGTACCGCGGCGGCCCCGCCCGCGTATGTCACCGTCAGGTCCCTGACGTTGAGCAGACTCAACGGGACACCCCCAGCCTGGGGTTGAGGACGGACTCCACGGCCCGCCCGCAGAGTGTGAACGCCAGCGCCACCACGGCGATGGCGATGCCCGGCGGCACCAGGTACCACCAGCGGCCGGCGCTGACCGCGCCCGCCTCCCGCGCGTCCTGCAGCAGCCCGCCCCACGACACCACCGTCGGATCACCGAGCCCCAGGAACGCCAGGGTCGCCTCGGCGAGGATCGCCGCGGAGATGATCAGGGTCGTCTGGGCCAGCACCAGCGGCATCACGTTGGGCAGCACATGGCGCGACATCACATGCCAGTGCCCACCGCCCAGCGCCCGCGCGCGTTCGATGTACGGCCGGGTCTCCACCGCCAGGGTCTGCGCGCGCACCAGCCGGGCCGTCGTCGGCCAGGTCGTCACCCCGATCGCCACCACGATGGTGACGAGCGAGCGGGACATCACGGTGGCCAGCGCGATCGCCAGCACCAGGGTGGGCATCACCAGGAACCAGTCGGTGACGCGCATCATCACCGTCGCGTACCAGCCCCGGAAATGCCCCGCCGTCACGCCGATCAGGGTGCCGATCGCCACCGACAGCACGGCGGCGAGCAGCCCCACCATCAGTGACACCCGCGCCCCCCAGATCACCAGACCGAGCAGGTTCCGCCCGAACTGGTCGGTGCCGAAGGGGAACTCCGTGCTCGGGCTCTCCATCGGGCTGCCCGGAGCGTCCGTCACGTTGTCCACGTCGGAGCCGACCAGCAGGGGAGCGGCCAGCGCGAGCAGTGCGAAGAGCAGGAGCGCCGCCAGGCCGAAGACGCCGGCCCGGTGGGTGCGGTACTGCCGCCAGAAGCGTGCGGCCGAGTCCCGGCGCCGTCGCCACGCGAGCGCGCGCGGACCTGTGACCGCCTGCTCCTTCCCCGCTGCGGCCGTGGCGGCCGCGAGCGTGTCCGGAAGCGTGCCCGGGAATGTTCCGGCGCCGCCCGTGGTGCTTTCCGCGGCCGGTTTCCCTGTCGTGCCGTTGTCGGTCGTCATCGGCCCACCCGGGGGTCGAGCAGCGGATAGATCAGATCGGCCAGCGTGTTCATCACGATCACCGCGGCGGCGAACACGAAGAACAGCCCCTGCACCAGCGGCAGATCGGGCACGCTCAGCGCCTGGTAGAACAGCCCGCCGAGCCCCGGCCAGGAGAACACCGTCTCCACCAGGATCACACCGGCCACCGTCCGGCCGAGGTTGATGAAGATCAGCGTCACCGTCGGCAGCAGCGCGTTGGGCACCGCGTGTCTGCGCCGTACGAGATCGTCGCGCAGCCCCTTGGCACGCGCGGTGGTCAGATAGTCGTTGCCCATCTCGTCCAGCAGCGCCGACCGGGTCACCAGCAGCGTCTGCCCGTACTCCACCGCGACCAGCGTCAGCACGGGCAGCACCAGATGGTGTGCCACGTCCAGGACCCGGGCGAAGCCCTCCTCGCCGCCCGACTCCATGCCACCGGTGGGGAACAGCCCCGGAATCGGGCCGATGCCCACCGACAGCGTGATGATCAGCAGCAGCCCGAGCCAGAAGGACGGGATGGAGTACAGCGTCAGAGCCAGCCCCGTGTGGATCCGGTCCCCGAGCCGCCCGTGCCGCCACGCCGACCGGGTGCCGAGCACGATGCCGAGCGCCGTGTAGAGGACGAAGGCGGTACCGGTGAGCAGCAGCGTGTTCGGCAACGCCTCGGTGATCTTGTCGATCACCGGTGCGTTGAACTGGTACGACGTTCCCAGGTCCCCGGTGAGCGCCTTGCCGCAGTAGTCGGTGAACTGCTGCCACAACGGCAGGTCCAGTCCGAACTCACGTCGGTAGGCGGCCAGTTGCTCGGCCGACACCTGACGTCCGCCGGTCATGAACTTCACCGGGTCGCCCGGGATCAGCCGGAAGAGGAAGAAACTGGTAACGAGGACGGCCAGGAGGGACACGGCCGCGCCGGCCACCTTGCCCGCCACGTACCGCAGGTACGCGGTGGTGGTGCGGGCGCGCGGCCCGCGGGCCGCCGGTCCGTCCTTCGCCGGACCGGCGGTCTGCGTGCCCTCGACCGGAGCGGATGTCGCGTCGGCGGTCATGAGTACCCGTCGCCCGCCCTACTCGCGGTCCTCGGCGGTGGCCCGCCGCCGCATCGCCACGAACACCCCCAGCCCGACGAGGACGACGGCACCCGCGGCGATCCCGACGGCCACACCCGTCGACGACCCGTCCTCGGAGGCCTCACCGGAGCTCGCCGGTACTGCGGACCACCAACTCCAGTAGCCGTCCTGGCCGTAGAGGTTGCCGGCCTTCTTCGGCATCGTGGTGATCGATTCGATCTGGTCGGTGCGGTACGCCTCGACCGCGTTCGGATACGCCATGACGTTCATGTACCCGAGGTCGTACAGCCGTGACTCCATCTGCTGGACGATGTTCGCCCGTTTGGCGGGGTCGTACTCGACCAACTGCTGGGCGTACAGCTCGTCGTACTTCTTGTCGCAGATGAAGTTGTCGGTCGCGCCGGTGTCCTTCGGGGTCGCCGGAAGCGCCCCGCAGGTGTGGATCGACAGGACGAAGTCGGGGTCGGGGTTGACCGACCAGCCGTCGAAGGCCAGGTCGTACTCGCCGGCGAGCCACGGATCGGTCACGTTGTCCAGGCAGTTGAGCGTGACCCCGATGCCGAGGTCGCCCCACCACTCCTCGAGGTACTTGCCGACGGCCTTGTCGTTCGGGTCGGTGGCGTGGCACAGGACCCGGTAGTTCAGCGGCTTGCCGTCCTTGCCGACCCGCTTGCCGTCACCGTTCTTCTTGTAGCCCGCCCGATCGAGCAGTCGGGCCGCCTCCGCCGGGTCGTACGCCAGCTCCTGGTCGGCCGACGGCTCCCAGAAGTACTGCTCGTACCGCGGCGGGATGTAGCCCGCGCCCATCTCCGCGTGACCCTGGAACACCTTGTCGATGATGGTCTTCCGGTCCACCGCCCTGAACAGCGCGTTGCGGACCCGCTGGTCCAGCAGCGAAGGGTGCCCGTCCCCCATCTTCTCGCCGTTCCTGGCCTTCGCGCCCGGATTGGTGGCGAGGGCGTAGAAGCGGCGGCCGGGCGCGTCGTTGACCTTGATGTTCTTCTCGCTCCGGAGTGAGGCCGCCTGCGCCGGCGTCAGGGACGGCGATCCGGCGACGAACGACACCTCACCCTTGCGCAGCGCGGACACCGCCGCGTCCTGGTCCTTGTAGTACCGGAAGAGCAACTCGTCGAACTTCGGCGCCCCGCGCCAGAAGTCCTTGTTGGGCACCAGTCGCACATAGCTGTCGGGCTTGTAGTCGGTGAGGACGAACGGCCCGTTGCCGACGATCGGGAAGTCCTTGTCGTTGTTGAACTTCGAGAAGTCGTCGACCTTCTCCCACACGTGCTTGGGCACGATCGGCACGTCCAGCGCCGTCATGGTGGCCTGCGGCTTCTTCAGCCGGATGACCAGCTCGGTCGGGCTCGGCGCGGTGACCTTCTCGAAGTTGGCGACGAAGCTGCCGTTGGCCGTGGCCGCGGCCTCGTCGGTCATCATCGTGTTGAACGTCCATGCCGCGTCCTCGGCGGTGGCCTGCTGCCCGTCCGACCACGTGGAGTCGGAGCGGATGGTGTACGTCCACGTCAACTTGTCCGGGGACGACTTCCACTCGGTAGCCAGGCCCGGGATGACACGGTTGTCCTCGGGGTCGTAGTTGGTCAGGTACTCGTAGGTGAGCCGGTGAATGCTCGTACTGAGCAGCCGCACCGCGAGGAACGGGCTGAGCGAGTCGACGCTCTGCGCCACCGCGACGGTCAGCGTCTGCTTCCCGTCGTCGGCCGCCCGGGCCTGCCGCGGCGCCGGGTCGAGCGGGGTCGCGAGCCCGGCGGTGAGGGCGAGCGCGGCCGCACCGGCCGCCGTGGCGAGCCGGACCCGGCGCGGAACGCCGCTCCCTGCCCGTGGTCTGGACCGTGGCCCGGTGCCCGGACGTCCGGTCTCGTGTTGACCGCCGTACTGATCGTTCGTGTCCATAGGCTCGCTGACCTCGCGTCATCACTCGCACGGGTAGGACTGGTTGATCAGGTGAGTGGTGAGTGTCTATCAGCGGTATCTGGCGGTCGTCAACGGTGCGCACACCCCATGTGGCCTGCGGAAATAACGAACTGACGAGCATTTCGCGCCCATTGGTCGAGACCACTGAAGCGCTCCTGGCCAGCGACTGAAGCCGTGCCGCACCCCGAATACGGGAGAGCCCGCATCCGTGGGCGAACGGTGCGGGCCGGAAACGGGATCGGCCCCTCGAAAGGGGCCGATCGGGTGACATCCCCTACTGCTGCGGGGGCGGTGCCTGCGGGGGAGGCGTCTGCCCCCCGCCGTGCTGGTCCGGGTGGCCGGGCGGGCCCGGGTACGGATAACCGTAGCCGGGCTGGGGGTACGGCTGGCCGGGAGCGGCCTGCGGGTATGCGGGGCCGGGCGGTGCGGGGGGCTGGGGGTGGCCCTGCTGCGGGTGGGGCCGGCCGGGCTGACCGGGAGGGGCGTACGGCTGGCCGGGCTGCGGCTGCTGGGGGTACGGGCCGGCCTGTCCGGGGTACGGCTGGCCCGGGACGTACTGGTTCGGGATGTGCTGGCCCGGCAGCGGCGGGGCGGCGACCGGCGGCGGGTTGCCGTCGGAGGTCCACAGGCCGTGCGACTGCTGGTGCCGGACGAAGTCCTCGGCGACCATCGACGCGAGGTTGAAATACGCCTCCCGCACCTTCGGTCGCATCATGTCGAGATCGACCTCCGCGCCGGCGGCCAGATGCTCGTCGAACGGTACGACGATCACGCCCCGGCAGCGGGTCTGGAAGTGCGACACGATGTCGTCGACCTTGATCATCTTGCCGGTCTCGCGCACACCCGAGATGACCGTGAGCGACCGCGAGACGAGATCCGCGTACCCATGGGCCGACAGCCAGTCCAGCGTCGTGCTGGCGCTGCTCGCGCCGTCCACGGACGGCGTCGAGATGATGATGAGCTGATCGGCCAGGTCCAGCACCCCGCGCATGGCGCTGTAGAGCAGCCCCGTACCGGAGTCGGTGAGGATGATCGGGTACTGCTTGCCCAGAACGTCGATGGCCCGCCGGTAGTCCTCGTCGTTGAAGGTCGTCGAGACGGCAGGGTCGACGTCGTTGGCGATGATCTCCAGGCCGGAGGGGGCCTGGGAGGTGAACCGCCGGATGTCCATGTACGAGTTGAGGTGGGGGATCGCCTGCACCAGGTCACGGATGGTGGCCCCGGTCTCCCGCCGCACCCGGCGGCCGAGCGTACCGGCGTCGGGGTTGGCGTCGATCGCGAGGATCTTGTCCTGCCGCTCACTGGCGAGGGTGGCGCCGAGCGCGGTGGTCGTGGTCGTCTTGCCGACACCGCCCTTGAGACTGATCACGGCGATCCGGTAGCAGGACAGCACCGGCGTACGGATCAGCTCCAGCTTCCGCTGCCGCTCGGCCTCCTCCTTCTTGCCACCCAGCTTGAAACGCGATCCGCCCGCGGCCGGCCGAGTGCTCTTCGCCTTCTGCTTCTTGCTGTTGAGCAGCCGGTCCGACGACAGTTCCACGGCCGCGGTGTAACCGAGCGGCGCGGCACCGGGGTTGGTCTGCTGCCGCTGGTCGTGCTGGATCGGCTGCGGCCAGGCGGCCCCGGCGCGGGGATCGACGGGCGGCTGCGGCGGCTGACCGGCGTGCGGGGGCTGGGGCTGGGGCTGCTGGAGAGGGAACCCCTGCTGGGCGGGCTGCGGCTGCTGGGGCTGCGGTGGTACGGGCTGCTGGGGCTGTGCCTGCGGTGGTACGGGCTGCCGCGGAGGCGCCTGCTGCACCGGCGGTTGCTGCGGGAAGCCGTAACCGCCCGGCTGGGCCGGGGGAGTCGGGGCGGCCGGCACGGGACCGGCGGGCGGGAACCCGTAACCGGCGGGGGCGCCGGGAGCGGGGACGCCCGGCTGGGGGAAACCGTATCCGGCCTGCGGAGCGGGCGGGGCCGGTGTCTGGTGCTGCTGTGGCGTCGGCCCGTCCGGCGCGTTCCAGGCGGCGGGCGCGGGCTGCGGCGCCTGCGGCTGGAACGGCGGCTGCTGCGCGGGTGCTTCCGCGTCCGTGGGCTGTGCCGGCGCCGGCGTGGGGGCCGCTGCGGGGGCCTGCGGCGGCTGTGCGGGCCACTGGCTCGCGGGTGCCGGGGCAGTGGGGTACGGCGGGGGCGGCGCCACCGGTGGCGCCGGGGGAGTCCAGGCGGCCGCGGCCGGAGGGCCGGAGGAGGCCGGGACGCCATCCTGAGGTGCGCTGTCTGCGTCGTCCGAGTTGTCCGGGGTTTCCGTGGCGTCGTCCGCACCATCAGAACCGGCCACGCCGCCCCCTGGCGCGTCACCCACCACCGGCTTGGCGTCCTCGGGTTCGGGCGCGTCCGCCTCGGCCTCGGCCACGACGACAGCGTCTTCGGAGTCCTCGGCGTCATTCGCGTCGTTCGCGTCGTCCTGACCGTCCTCCGCGGATGGTTCGGAGGCGCCGGCCTCGGCGATGCCCTCGTCCTCGAGACCGTCGGCGGCCTCCACGTCCGCGACGTCGTCGGTCCCGTCCTGAGGGTCGGCCGACTCCAGCCGCTTATCCGGCGCCGGAGTCACCTCCGCCTCCGCCTCGGGCGCGGTCTCGGTCCCGCGCTCCCGGATCTCCCGCTTCAAGGCGGCAGCGGAGAACCGGATGGTGGCACCGCTCTCGAGATCGCCGTCACCGGAGTCGGGCTCCGGCTCGGGCGCAGACGGGGGAGTGGGCATGGGCGCCTCGCCCCGCTCGTCCCCTTCCGAAGGCTGCTGCGGCTCGAAACCGCTCCCCACCGGAAGCCTGGGCACGGCGCCCGGCCCCCCGGACGGCGGAGCGGGCGGAGTGAACGGGGCCCCTGGCGCGGGAGCCGGCGGCGTGAAGGGAGCGCCCGGCGTGGGAGCGGGCGGGGGCGGGGTGAAAGGAGCCCCCGGAGCGGGCGCCGGAATCGACGAAGGCCCCCCGGCACCCACCGCGTGCGGCGGCGGAGTCAGCCCGGGCAACGGCGGAACGGGCCTGCCTGACCCCGAAGAGGGAGCAGACGAAGGAGATGAGGGAGACGAGGAAGACGAAGGATCGGCCCCCTTCCCGGAGCTCTCCGACCCCGAACCCGACCCCGAACTCGAACCCTCCGAAGCGTTCTGCGTGTACCAGGCCGGCGGTGCGTAGTCGATGGTGAACTCGCCCGTCGCCTCGACGGCGGACTCCGCGTCGGGCTGGTCATCGCCGGGTGTCGCCCAGCCCCCGCGCGTCCCGTCCCGATCGCTGCTCACAGTTCCTCCTGGTGTGGTCGAGCACCCTCACTCCGTGCTGAGGCGACCCTTGCTTGTCATTCGCAGTTGTCCGAGGTCGTCCGATCCACCGGCTCTCCCCCTGTGACGCCGACGCCCGGTCCACGGGTTCTCGCGTCACGCCAAGACCCAGCCTAATCACCACAGGCACCGCCCGGGCAGCCCCGTCCTCACCTGAGCATCCGCCCCCTGCACCACAGCCTGCCCCTGAAGTGCCGTGCACGGCTCCCGTATCCGTGGATGTTCCACCGGACATCCACGAACAAGGGGGACGGAACATCGTTGAGATCCCTGGGAATCCGATGCTTCAACCGCCGCTTCGCGCAGTGTTCCTGTCTGCGTCGAACCGGCCCACTTCCGTGGACGATCACGGAACAGGGCACAGGAGGAGTGATCTCCGTCATCCCCTCCCCGCAGGAGTCCCCGGAAAGAGGACCCACGCGTGAGCTTCGGCCCACCCATCATGGCTCCTCAACTCCCGTCGACCGTGGGAGAAAAGGGCTGGTAGGCGCCACCCGGAACATCGTTCGTGGCAGCCGCTCCCAAGGCGGTGTGCGAACGAGTGTTCCACTCACCGCGTGAGTCAGTCCATGCGGCGCGGCGCTCCCAGCAGTCCCGTCTCCGCGTCGGTGGGCTGAGTCATCACGTACTGATGGCCCCGGTCGGCGTACCAGAGAGTCATACCGTCGGGGAGCACGGGCAAGGACTCCAACTCGGTCGGAGAGAGGGCCATGACGCGCCCCAACTCCGCTGCCTCGTCCGGTGAAACACGTTGGATGCCCGTGAGCTGCGCCTGCCGCATGAGCCGGGGAGCGACCGGGCTGAGATACGGCAGCAGGGTGAGCACCGACTGCCATGGTCCCGACGTCACCCGTCCACGCGGCGGCCGCATGCCGCAGTCCCGGATCACCAGGACCGGCCCCATCGCCGAGGCGCCCTGCGGCGGCACTCGGCCCACGTCGTGCACGGTCATCCCCGACTGGCCTCCGCCGACCGCCTGGACGACCTGGGCCCAGTGCCCCGGTCTGCCGGTCTCCACCGCGACCCTCGCGCCCGTCGCCGCCACGCGCAGTGCCAGCACCTGTGCCGTCCAGAGACCGCCGATGAACAGGATGTCGAACGGCGTCGGCCGATTCACCCCGAGGACGGCGGGCTGTCCCTCGGCGTTCACCCCCACCACGACACCGTCGTCCCCCACGGGCAGGGCGAGCGTGTCCACCTGGGAAAGGGGCAGCGTGTGCCGCGGATGACGGGGGCCCAGGAGCCCGAATCCGGTGCGCAGACGTCCCCGAAGACCAGTGCGCGGCTGATCCCCGGAGGCCGGCCCGGCGAGATTCGACGGTGTGGACGTGACCATCAGCGGGCACCTCCGAGCGGCAGAGTGGCGAGTACGGCGGGTAGTTGCTCACGGTCCAGGCGGACGATCCCGGTCCGTGCCTGGCGCGCGGCCCGTTCCAGGGCCCGGCGCGCCTCGGACAGCTCGGTGCTGCTGCGACCCGTGACCCGCACGTGCCCGGTGACCGACACGTCCTGCCGACCGCTTGGGGCCAGCACCAGACTGAACGTCGTCGCCAGCGCGGGAACCGCAGTCAACTGGGCCGCCAGCTGCGGCAGTCCGATCGCGGAGCCGCCCAGTTGGGGCCACCGGCGTACCCAGTACGTGGTGTGCCGTCTGTTGTCGCAGCGCCAACTGCGGCTGGACTCCTCGGTCCGTCGCCGGGGCGTGTCGCCCTGCCCGGGCTGAGAGGTCACCATCGGGTTCGCACATGCCGAGGTGGCGATCGCGGCGGACAGCTCCTCCTCGGTGAGCAGATTCGTACGGAACCCGGCGCCCGTCAGCCTGCTGGACAGGTGCTCCGCCGAGCGCACCAGACACTTCTGCGCACCGAGAAGCCCGCCGCCCCGCGCGGCCACCGCCTCCGCGCACAGCTCGGGATCGAGCTTCAGCGCGATCCACATGATGCGGACCGCGGGCGCGGCCGTCTCCGCCTGGAGTTGAGCGTAGTTCGTCACCACGACTGATTGCTGCGGCAGGTGAGGAGCGGGCGCGGGCTGGGTGTGCAACACCACCTGCGCCGACTCCAGACGAATACCGTCCACGTCGAGCACGTCCCGCACCAGAGCGAGCGGGAGCGGCGTACGACCGCGCTCGGCACGGAGGGCACCGGCGTCCGCCTCCACCTGGAGGACGGCCGTGAGGAAGCTCCCGTCACCCACCATGCCCACCGGGCGCCTGTCGTGGTCATCACGGCGGCTGTAGTTGTACGTCCGCAGGTTCGGCTCGCACTCCACGGCCGGGGCCAGGCTGGAGTCGACATCGCGTGGCAAGGGAGAGCCCGGGGCTCTGCGCATGCGGGCGCGCAGAGCCAGTTGGCTACCGAGCCACTCCGGCAGGGAGCGCCCCCGGCGGCGTACGACAGCGAAGAGCAGCAGAACGCCGCCGATCACACATCCCGCCACCAGAGCGGCAGGATCGACGAGCCAACCGCACACCACCAGCGCGGCGACGAGTTCCAGCAGCACCAGCCGCTGCAGCGCGAAGGAACCCCCTCGCCCGGAACGGGGCTGCAGGTGCGGTGTGACAGAACCGCGACTGGTCGCGGAACCACCGGCCGTCGACGCCGCGTCGGCCCGCCGCGTCGCGGATTGCGATCGCGACCGGGTTCGCGGAGCGGATGCCATCACTGCAAATCCCCCGAACTCTCCCGAAAACCAACGCACTCAGCAGGCGGCAAGGCTTCAGCACCCTACCCGTGCCACACAGGCGACTGCGCAACAGGCATAGTAGGTGCTGGGTTTGACAGCCGAGGCTCCAGAGACACCCGGAGCGGAGCGGGCACCAGCGGCCTGCCCCTGACACTCCGCCGGTGCGCATGGCTTCGTACGGGGAGAGAACGAACACAGATGGCATCACGGCGCGATGAACTGAACGCCTACACCTTCGCGAAGCGCCGCACCCTCGCGTCCTTCCTGCAACCCTCTCCATCGGGCTCGGAGGAGGGAGCCCCCAAGCCGCTCAGAGCGGTCGTGCCGGGCGTCATCGTCGGGGTGGTCGTCCTCGCGGTGTTCGGGGCGATCGGCATGTTCAGCCCGATGGCGCCGAAGGGGTGGGACGAGTCGGGGGCGCACGTGATCGTGGCCAGCGACTCCACGACCCGGTACGTCGTACTCAAGACGGACGGGAAGAAGCAACTGCACCCGGTCCTCAACATGGCGTCCGCCAAGCTCCTCCTGGACCCGAACAAGGACAGTGTCATCACCGTCGACGAGGACGTCCTGGACAGTGGCAAACCCCCGCACGGGGCCACCATCGGCATTCCCTACGCACCCGACCGCCTGCCCTCGCCGGACGAGGCGGAGAGGACCATGCGATGGGCGGTGTGCGAGCGCCCCGGGCCCGGCGGCCGGGCCATCCAGAAGGCGGCGTTCGTCCTCGCCGAGAAGGAATGGTCCAGGACCGAGGGCTCGGACAGGCTCGTCGAGGGAGAGCTGATGTACGTCGTCGGCCCGGACGGCAAGAGCCAGTACGTGGTCGACTCGCGCGGATACGCCTACCCGCTGGCCGATCCGGCCGACAAGGAGCTCCTCAAAGCCCTCGACACGCAGAGCCGTGCCCCGCAGCGTGTGTCCCAGGAGTGGCTGGACACCCTTCACAAGGGCGACCCGATCGCGATTCCCGAGATCACGGGCACGCCGGGCGCGGACGCGGGCGCCTCCGACATGCTCAGGCAGTACGACAAGGTCGGCATGATCATCAAGGCGTACGACGGCCGGCGCATGCAGTACTACGTGGTACTGGAGGGAGGCGTGGCGCGCATCTCGGAGTTCACCGCCACCTTGCTCCTCAACAGCGGTGACCTCGTCGGCGCCGGACAGGCCGGTGAGGCCCAGCAGGTCAGCCCCGGCGCGGTCGTCGACAGCACCGAGTTCGACGGACAGCGGAACTGGCCGACGTACCGTCCGAAGACGGTCAACGGCGCCACGGCCGCCGACGGCGGACGTAACACCGTCTGCAACGTGCTGCGTTCGGTCAACGCCAAGTCTGGGGTCACGACCCTCTCCACCTGGGCGGGCACCGACTTCCCCGCCCAGCTGCCCACCGGTTCCTCGAGCGCGTACGTGACGCCGGGCTCCGGCCAGCTCTACCGGCAGTTCCAGGGCACCGAGACCAAGGCGGGCGGGGTCTTCCTGGTCACCGACACGGGACTGCGTTACGCCCTGCAGTCCAACAACGACAGCGCCACGGAAGACAAGGGCATCGGAACCTCCGACAAGCAGCGCGAGCAACAGCTCAACGAGGCCCAGATCGCCCAGACCCGCCTCGGCTACGAGAAGGTGGAACCGTCTCTCGTTCCGGTGAACTGGTCGACGTTCCTGCCCACCGGCCCCCGCCTGTCGGAAGCGGCGGCCCGGCAGCCGCAGGGCTCGTAGCGGACGTGGTTCCCGAGGAGAAGGAAGTCATGCTGCGAGCCAACGGCAGGAAGATCCCCCGGACGACGGCGACCGTGCTCGTGGTGACGGTCTTGTCCGGCGGGACGCTCTGCGCGTTCCCGCTCCCCGAGGCGAGGGCGGACGACGGTGGACGGTGCACGTTCCCCTCGAAGAAGTACGAAGGCCGGCCGTGGTCCTTGCAGCGCGTCAACCTGGACGAGCTGTGGGAGCAGTCGAAGGGCAAGGGGGTCAGCGTCGCGGTGATCGACACGGGGGTCGACGTGAAGAACCCCCAACTCGGCGACGCCGTCAACGTGTCCAAGGGCAGGAACTACCTGCCCGCCAAGAGCACCAAGGGTGAGAGCATCGAACGCGGCAACGCCCAGGGCACGACCGACACGGTCGGCCACGGCACACGGGTCGCCGGCATCATCGCGGCCCGTCCCGCCAAGGGGACCGGCTTCGTGGGCCTGGCTCCCGACGCCACGATCATCCCCATCAAGCAGAACGATGCGGAGGGCAACGGCACCGCGGAGACCCTCGCGTCATCGATCCGTTACGCTGTCCAGGCGGGCGCCGATGTCATCAACATCTCCCAGGACACGGCAAACGCCGTCGAGCCGGCCCCGAGCCTGCGGGAGGCTGTCGACCACGCCCTGTCCCAGCAGGTGGTCGTCGTGGCCTCGGCCGGCAACGACGGCCTCGGAGGCAACGTCAAGGTCACCTACCCCGCCTCATTCGAAGGCGTCCTGGCCGTGGCGTCCTCCGACCGCAACAACGAACGCGCGTCCTTCTCCCAATCGGGTGAGTTCGTGGGTGTGGCGGCCCCAGGCGTCGACATGGTCTCCACCGTCCCCGGTGACGGCCACTGCTCGGACAACGGCACCAGTTTCTCCGCGCCGTACGTGGCCGGGGTGGCGGCTCTCCTGAAGGCCAAATACCCCAAGTGGACGGCCGCCCAGATCGTCGCCCAGATCGAGCAGACGGCCGAACGTTCCATCCCCGGCCACGACCGCCTGGTCGGCTGGGGCGTGGTCGACCCCGTCAAGGCCCTCACGGATGTCGATCCGGCCCGCCCGGTGGAGTCTCCCCGGGCCGAGGAGGGGGATGTTCGCGCGAAGGCGCCCTCCGTGGCCCCCCTGCACGTCGGCGAGACGGCCGAGGAACGCAACACCCGTCTGGGGACGTACGTGGTGGTCGGCGGCCTGGTCCTGGTGGCGGGCCTGACCGGTACGGCGGTCGCGGTGAGGGACGCACGACGTCGGCACGGAGGGCAGGGAGGCCACTCTTGACGCAACTGTCGATCTTCATATTCGTCCTGGACGCTGTGCTGCTCGCCATGGCCTGCGTCAAGGCCGACCGTGTACGGGCCTGGCGCGAGTCCCTCAACCCCTCGGCCCCTGACGTCCCGGACGCGGCCTTCGTCGTCGCGCGCCTGCTACTGGTCACGATGGCTGCGGTCGGGATCGTCGTGGGCGTCCGCGGTCTGGCCGCCGAGGATGACGCGAAGTGGAGCGACGACGAACTGACCAGTGCGGTGGAGCAGGCCGTGACGGCCCTGGACGGCACGACCAAACTCGGTGACCTCCACAGCAGCGACTCCATGGTCGACCAGGAGAACACAAGGATGATCGAGGACGAGGTCGTGGAACACGGCGGCGGAGACGCCCCGCAACTCGGCGTCGACGCCCACCCGGCCGACGGCAACACGGCCCCCGACTCGAGCTACACGGTCACGGGCGACGGCGCGGGGGCGGCCTTCTGCGTCCACGTGCGGCGCACCCGCTCCAAGGAGGACGACTGGCATCCCCCGGGCATCACGGGAGGAGAAGGGACGACGGTGGTGCCGGCTTACGCGTACGCGGTGACGAGCCGCAAGGGAGCCTGCTGATCCGCCTGCTCCCGCGCGTGCCCGCCTGCTGGCAGCCCACGCCTCACCGGCAGGTCGCAGAGCCCTCCACGGCCCGGGTGTACGCGGTGATCAACTCCTGCATCGCCGCAGAGTCGTCCACACCGTCGGCGTGGACCTGGGCTGTTATGAACAGAACATGATCGGGACGCTCTGAACTGGTGCAACGCGCTTGCTGCACAGCCCCCGTACCGGTGAGCAGGGAGTCGCTGTCGTCCGTCAGTACGGCGGACTCCACCTCCGGAACCCCCTGGGCCACATCGACGACGGTGTCACCTTCCGGCCACCATTCCTGGCTCACTTCGAAGGCTGATTCGCCGTCGATAATCACTTGACAGCGTTTTCGACTGGGCCCCGGGTTCTTTTCCTGGACGTCGATCTTGCTCCCTGAAGGGAGCAGCTCATCAATTAGGCCCGAGTCCAGAGAAATGCCGCAAAGAGATTTGGGGACGTCGTATTTCTTCCCCTCGTCAGATCCCGAGCATCCGGCGAGCACGCCGACCGCCGTGAGCGCCACCGCAGATGCTGTGATTCGTCGATTGATCAATTAGAAAGCAACTCCTTCGTTTCGGGATAACTGTGAAGCGATAGGGGGAAATGGGCCATCATGTAGCGCCGATCAGATGTCCGTCACAAGCTCTGGCGCGACGCGCTCCATGTGGCCACCAGCCGACAAATAACCCTTATAGGATTCGTCCTCCGCCCAGCTGGCGACATCCCCTGGGGTGGCGTGGCCATGTGCTCGGGCGGCCTCTGAAGCAGCACGCCGAGTGTACTTCATATTGTTATCTTGGCCCTTCTCCCAGTTCTCGCCCATTTTGGAACCAGCGTCGTCCTTGGCGCTGCCTTCCGCATCTTTGAACAACTGTTCCATCACTACGCTGGTCACGGTTCCGGCGGCACCTGCGGCCGCCGCTCCAGCCACGGGCGAGGCGATGAAAGACGTGCCGACACCGACACCGAGACCAACGACCCCTGAAGCGGTGTTCTTCCACTGTGCTACTGAGTGGTCGTACTTCTCGTCCGACTCGACGGCTCCGGACGCCACTGCTTCGTTTCGCCCCATCGCCAACGTTCCGGAAACTTCGCCCGAATGACGCGCGATGGAGCGGACAGTGAGTTCCTCATCGTGATGGGGACGCTGACTTTCCGACAAGTCTGGGTTCAGGTGATAGTCCATCAAGTAGGTCATGTACTTCTTCTGGCCTACTTCAACCGCAGCGTAACCTTCCGGATTCTGGCCAATGGTGAAGAGGAATCGGGAGATGTCTCGGTGGTTCATCTCCGCGGCAGAACCAGCGATTGGGTAGGTGTTCTTGATCCGATCCCACGCTTGCTGGGCATCCACATCATCTTTGTCTGGGTGCGGATCCACGTCAGTTGCTGCGCGGTTGATATCAGGAAGATACTCGGACGCGATCTGACCGATACTGTCGGACATGTAGCTGTTATCGGTCAGTCGCTCCGTGTTGTCCGAGATGGAGGCAACGATGCTTTCGAAAAGCTTTGTTTGTCCTGCATTGTGTGCTGGCGTATCTAGTGTGGGCAGCTCACCTGCTGGATGTCCCGTCGTTGCAGCTTCCAGGGCCAGCGCCAGGTTGTTCTGCCCGGTGTGGAGGTCGTCTCCCTTGAGGTTCGACTCCTGAGGCCACTCCCGCTCCTCGAACAGATACTGGAAGTTGGACAGCGAGACCTTCCCGTTCTTGCCGTTGCCGTCCGTGTCCCGCTCGAACGGGTTGTCCGGGTCGTCCTTCGAGACGAACTGCTGGTTGAAGAAGTCGGTGGCTGCGTCCGGGCTGTTGGAGAGGCCTTTCAGGTATCCCGTCAGCGGGTCGGCGCCACTGTCCTCGCCGATTCGGTTGAGCCATGGGGTCATGGGGCTGTTGCGCCAGGCGAGATTCTGGTGCTCACCGTTGCCGGTGAGCTTGCGCTCGGTGGCCATGAGCTTCGTGCCGTAGTCCGTGAGGAACCGGTCGTCGTAGTCACCGGTCCGCATGAGGTTGCTCATGACCTGGAAGCCCATCGGGCCGCCGCGGTTGCCGTACAGCGGCTTGTCTCCGATGTCGATCATCGTACGCTTCCAGTCGGCCATCGCCGTCGAGTCGCTCTGCGTGGCGTTGGCGAGCGTCATGCCCAGGCTGCGCTGCAAGTCGTCGAACTGGTCCAGACGCTCACGACCCAGATCCCAGTTCCCCCGCTGAGGGTCGGTGATCCCGGTCCAGAACTCCATTGTCTTCTTCGGGCCGAGCGTCGTGGTGAACCGCTCGGCGAACAACTCGTCGCCGGCGTACTTCTTCAGCCCGGCATTGAGCCTGTCGAAGTCCTTGACGCTCAGGTCGTCGGGGTTCTTCTTCGCGAGGGCGGCCAACTCGTCGGCCTGCTTGATGGCTTCGGCCGCGGAATCCCGGTCCTGGTAGCTGGCGTCGGAGAAGCCCATCTTGCTCTGGTCGGCAATGGCCTGCAGGACGGTCTTGGCGGAGTCGTCGCTCTCGGTGGCCTTGTTGAGGATGCCCTGGATCTGGTCTCGCAGCGCGGTGATGTCCGACTGGTTGTCATGGTCAATCGTGTTGCGTGCTTCCGGGGGGACATCCGTGGTGACGGTGAAGCCGCCCTCGTATCCGATGACCTTCAGGCTCTTCTTCCGGCCGCCGTCGATGGCTTCGACGAGCTGCCGGTGGTAGCCCTTCAACTCGCCCACTGTGTCGTTGAGGATCTTGTGGATGGTGCTGGCCTGGGTATGGGCATCGGCGAACTCGCCGGCCGTCTTACCTATGAACTCCTTGGAAACCTTGGCGTTCACACCGGCCCAGTCGGCCTTGTTGGCGCCCTTGTGCAGGTTGTCCTCGGCGTCCTTCTTGAGGGTCTCGAGGTTCTTGACGAGAGTCGACCAGTCCTTGACGGCGTCGTCTAGCAGCTTGAAGTCGGCATCGCGGAGAGTGTCGAGTTCCATGGGATACGTCCTTGAGGATGAGCGGGTATCGAGCGGAAGTCAGGGCCTGTGCCGACGCCCTACTCGTCCTTTTTCTTGCTCGGCTCTCCGTAGATCGGGTTCTTTTCGCCTGGTGCTCCGACCCGCTCGTCGAAACCGGCGTCCAGCAGGGCGATACTGCTCATCTGCCGCTGGATGTAGCCCTCGTCCCCGTCGTGGACCTTCTTGGTGACCCGCATGTGGTTCGAGATGTGGGCGCAGGCGTCCATCAGGGACTTGAGCTGCTCCTCCCAGCGGTTCGACACGTGCTTGAGTCCCGCACCGAGTGCGAAACCCTGCTTCGACAAGTCGGCGGCCGCGGAGTCACTGCTGGGTACGGAGACCCGTGCCTTGTCCCACAGCTGGTCGTAGAGCTCGAACGCGACCGAGCCGATCTTGGTGAGCGCGTCGTTCGCGACCTTGAGGTCCCCGTACTCGGAAGGTTTCGGAGGGCCGCCGCCGTCCAGCTGGTTCAACTGCATGTGTGCCGAACCCTGTTGACGCTGCAGCGCTTCGGCCTTGAGCTGTTCCCACTCGTTCCATGCCATGGACGGCACCCTCCCCGTGTGCAGGAGTGCCTCCTGCCTGTGCTGGTCGGAGGGCGCCCTGCGGTGTCCGGACGCCAACAAGCTAGCAACTGGCGCAGAAGGGCCAACCGGCTGTGCCCGAGGTGTGGCGATTGCGGAGGTGAGGGTTCTGGGGAGATGTGCTGGGGCTCGTGCAAGCCAGTACGCCACGGATTTCACGCTGGACGGGTCGAGATACATGCTGGACACGCGGACGGGGGTGCCGAAGTGCCCCCGCCGTTGCGCTACTTCGAGTGACACCGCGGCGGACGGCCGAGGAGGCGGCGGAGTGGCACGATCTTTTCGTACGTGCCATGCGGCTGTGACCACGAAGCCCGGCATCTGCCGGCCGCTTGTGCCGCGATTTCCTCCCGGCGCTACTCGCCAAATCGGTCGAAGTGCCATGTCCGGGAGGACTTTGTAACTCGACCAGCACACATCACGGTTGGCCCCGTGGTACCGGTTGATTACAGTGGTGATCGCATGGCGCGCGCGACTTGGTTTGCGATCGCGGGGGCGGGTGGTCAGGTGGCCACAGCCATGGTTCTACGGGGAAACGGGGAGGAAGCGAGTGCTTCCAGCAGACATGGTGGGGGGCGTGTCGACCGCCAGGGCGGTGAACCTGGAGGTCACCGGTGAGGCGCTGAGCACGTTCGTGAAGCGTGTGGACGGGATCCTGAGTGATCTTGAAGGGTCGCCGGGCAACCCGAAACGCGTCGGCGCCCAGACGATCAAGCCGGGGTCGTTGGCGGGGAACCCGTCCGCTTTTCCTGAGGCGCAGGACCTGTACGTGCAGTACAACCAGGTGCACGAGAAGCTCACCTCTCTTTCCAAGACCCTGCACCTGCAGATCGAGGCGATCGGCATCGCCGTCAAAGGTGCGCACGTCGGTTTCGACAACCTTGAAGAGGAGCAACGGCGTCGCTTCTGGGCGATCCAGTTGCAGATTCAGAAGACCCAGGCAACAGGCGACGACAACCAGCGCACTCAGAGCGACAAGCCCATCGGGGACCTGTGACCATGACCGACGAGCAGCATGAGCAGGACCTGGAGCGGGTCTCCGGGCAGAACTCCTTCACGGACCTCACCCGGCATGCCGAAGAGCACCCGAGCAGCGGCTTCCTTCGCGGAGCCATCGACAGCATGGTGCGTGCGGCGGCGGAGAAGACGCCATACGGGCGAGCGATGCACGGGCGGACCAACTTCGACGAGCACCGTCTGAACGACATGATCGACCTGGTCGAGAAGACCAACCCGGAGGACATGGAGGCTTCCGGGAAGGCCCTGTGGGACGCCCGGGACGCCATCTCGGACGCTGCCAAGGAACTGGACGGCCGCATCGAGAAGGTGCACTGGGTCGGAGAGTCGGGCGAGGCTTTTCGCAAGTGGGGGCGTTCACTCGTCATCAGCACGTACGGGCTGAGTGACTTCGCCGGCGGGGCGGGGGACCAGATCAGCGCCGCCGCGGTGGGCCTGGCTGCGGTGCGCGGGTCCATGCCGCTGCGTGATACGAGGCCGACGGAGAAGGCGTTGCGGCCTGAGCAGATGCCGACGCCCAAGCAGGTCGAGGGCAACGCCGAGTACGCCGAAGCGGTCCGCGTGGAAAAGGACCGCCAGGAGGCGATCAACCAGATGAACCGGTTGTCGTCCTACTATGCGGTGGCCCGCGAGCAACTCGTCGAGCTGAAATCTCCGGAGTTCAAGGCCATGCCGGACGTGGGGGTCCCGAGGCCCACACCCGGCGTTGTCGACACGGACTCCGCTCAGGGCGGGGGCGCGTCGGCAGCGGCTCACCAGGCAACTGGCGCGACAGGCAGCGCAAGTCATCAGCCAGCAGTCGCCCAAGCGGAAAGAGGGGAAATCCGCGGGGCAAAGGATGTGCCACTGCGCCCCGTGGATTCCTCACGGCCCCCCGCGGAGCCGGACATTGCGGTAGGAACGACGATTGACAGCGTCGGCACCTTGCCACCGTTGACACCGTCCATTCCTGGAGATGTTGCTCCGACTGTCGGTGCCCCAGGTGGGAGCAGCAGCGCGAACAATGGGTTCGCGAACGGTTACGGAACGCCGGTCGGCAACATGATCTCGAGAAAAGGCACGAGCGGGTCGGGCGGTCTCCGAGGCCCGGTGTCCGCCCAGGGGCGAACCGGTGCAGCAGGCGTCAACAACATGAGCCCTGGGCGTCCAGGCAACGGACCGGTTGGCCAGATGGGCCGTACCGCAGCGACCGGCCAGTCGATTGCCAAGGGTGTCCCTTCCGGAGCGAAGTCCCTGCCGATGGGCTCGGGAGTGGCCGGCGGTACAGCGAAGCCAACTGGGACGTCTGGCCCCAGGCCGCAGAGCGGTGGGACGACCGGCGCGGGCCATGCGAACGGAGTGGTCGGGGGGCGGCCCGTGACCGGAGCCGCGACACCTGCGAAGAACGGGCCTAGGATCCCCCGAGGAACGGTGATTGGCACAGAGGCGGCGGCCGGATCCCGTTCGGCGGCCGAGCGGCGTCCTGGACAGGGTGGAGTCTTTGGTGGGCTGGCCTCCGCGGGGAAGCCCGGTTCCGCCGCCAACAGTCCTCGTGTCGGACCGGCGACGTCCGGGGCCATTACCGGCAGTCCTGCCGCACGTAACTCCGCAGTCAATGCCGAGCGGAACGGCATGACCCGCGGAGGCGCCGGTCTTGTGCGCGGGCCAGGCGGCCGCGGGAGGCCGGACAAGACTTCGGACAAGGACCGGGAAGAGACAGCGCGTGGCGCCCACCTGAGCGAGGACGAAGAGCTCCACTTGCCCACTCAGCAGCGGCGCGGCGTGCCGCCGGTCGTCAACTAAGCACTAGCGAGGACTCACAACGTCATGAAGGCAGGGACCAGCCGACTGGCCGAGCGGAGTGTCCTCCGCAAGATGCGTCACCGGCGACGAGTGCACGCTGCGGGCGCGGTGATCGGTGCAGTGGCGGCTGCGGGCGTGGGATTTGCTCCGCATGCTGTGGCGTCCGATGCCCAGTCGCGACAGTGGTATCTGCAGCCGATGCAGGCAGACCAGATGTGGAAGCACAGCACTGGAAAGGGCGTCAAGGTCGCTGTCATTGACACCGGTGTGAATCCCCATACGGATTCCCTGGAGGGCCAGGTGCTGGTGAATGAGGTGCCCAAAGCTGTTGCATACGGTGCTGCGGACGACTACACAGGGCACGGCACAAGCATGGCTGAGCTCATCGCCGGCACAGGAGCCAACGGTGGTGTGCAGGGTCTCGCACCTGACGCGAAGATCGTCCCATACCGCATTCACTTGAACGGTTTGACAGGAGCCGAGGACAAGAAGAAGACGGCCTTGCCCGCGCAGGCGATCAAGGCCGCGGCCGATACTGATGCAAAGATCATCAGCATGTCTTTCGGTTCTCCATATTATGATCCGGATGTAGAAGCAGCGATCACCTACGCTGCCTCGAAAGGCAAGATGCTGATTGCGAGTGTAGGGAACAACGGCGACACTGGCGAAGACAACATCGGCTACCCGGCTGCGGCTCGATACGTGGTGGGCGTTTCGTCGATGGGCAAGGACAGAAACCTCTCGAAGTTCTCCTCGACCGGGAACTACGTCGACCTGGTGGCACCTGGTGAGGGCGTTCCCGGTTACTGCCAGCCCAGTTTCACGTCGTACTGCCCGGACCTCAGCGGAACAAGCGCATCCACGGCTATCGCATCTGGCTCTGCCGCCCTCATCTGGTCCGCCCACCCCGACTGGACGGCGAACCAGGTCACCCGCGCGTTGATCGACACCGCAAGCCGCAATTGGCCCAAGGACAAGCCGACCGAGCACGCCGGCTACGGAACCATCCGGCCCCGTAAGGTACTCGAAAACCCGAACTACGACGCCGGCCCCGCGTACTCCGACCCCCTCGCCAAGTGGAACCAGGAGAAGGGGGAGACGCTGGTGACCGAGATTCCTCCCGCCTCTGCGGCCTCCCCCTCTGCAACAGCCTCGTCACAAGCCCCGGAAGCCTCTTCTGGCGCCGACAAGGCGGCAGCAGGATCGAAGGGGGAGAAGACGGAGAAGGCGGCAGCCGAGTCCTCGGGTGACGACAACAGCACCCTGTGGATCGTGCTCGGCGCCGCGGCAGCGGTGGTCGTGGTCGGAGGCGGTGCCTTCGCCCTGCTGCGAGCGCGTCGCGCCACGTGACGTCAGCAGCCTCCCGAGCCCCGCGCCGCTCAGCCAGGACATGGAGAACGTGCTCACCGCCGTAAAGCGTTGAGCCGCACAGCTGGACCCCGAAACGGAAAGAGGGAGGGCAGGCGGAACATGGCCGTCGACCAGAAGCTCGAAGATGCAGCAGTAATCAAGCTGCAGAAGGACATGTACGAGAAGTTCGAGAACATCCGCAAGCGGGTGAGTAACCTCCAGGGTGTGATCGACAGCCTCGAGGGGCAGTGGCACGGAATCGGTCGTGCCGCGTTCGACACCAAGCAGTACGAGATCAACACGTCTCTGCAGAACATGGGCCGCGTCCTTGCCGAGGTCATCGACGCGATGACCTCGGCGCGCAACATCAAGGACAGCAAGGAAGACGAAGTCCGCGCCTCCGTGAACAAGATCAACGTGCTGGACGGCGCCCCCACGATGCAGTCGTCTCCGTTCAGCTCGTTCTGAGCCGGCGGAATTCCCGAGAATTCGTCAACAGCACACACGAACGAGACGAGGTAGGCAGAGAGATGGGCCGTAACGGCGAAGGACTGCAAGTCGGTTATGACGGACTCGACTTCGCGGCGACCACCATCGCCAACGAAGCGAAGCAGCTCGAGGAGGACCTCCAGCAGCTCCGGCAGATGGTGGTCAACAGCAAGCAGTACTGGACGGGTAAGGCACAGGACACCTTCGACGAGAAGCTGCGGCGCTGGGACAAGGAGGCCAGCGACATCCACCAGGCCCTGATGGGCATCGGCCACGTCGTGGGTTCGTCCGGCGGCACGTACATGGAAGGCGACCTGGCGGCATCCCGATACCTGCAGTAAGCCTTTTCTCGTAATCGGCAGTCACTCGTCATGACTGCCGGGCTGGACTGGGTCCCTGTCGTCCCCAAGCCCGTGCCGCCGTAAGGCCCCTGGTAGGAACGATCTTGCGACAGAAAGATCCGGCCAAGGGGCCTCACGTGCCGTCCGGTGTCACATGTACCGCTGTGCTTGCTGTCCGCCGGTCCACTGTCGAGCACTTGGCCCGACTGCTGCGCGACCACCGTGCGAGGAGCGACACCCGCAGGGGGCGAGGCCATGACACCTCCTGCGCCCACCGGCACGGCCTGGTCGACGTGCTCAATGGTGCAGCAGCCCAGCGGGGCGTGCCGATCCTGATCGATCTTGCGTGCAAAAACGCGGAATACGGCTTCCACTGCCCGGGCCGCGGTTCGTCCTGCTTCAACTTGAGTGCGATCGAGCCAGGTGAACCGTCCGTTCACTTGGCGTGAGGCCCAGAGAGTGTCGCACGCCTCATCTGTGCAGCGCTCAGGTTCCCGGCCGGTGCGGCTCTCAAGGCTGGCAGCCGAGTTTTTTCTTGTAGGTATCGAAGTAGGAGGGGACGAGCCTTTCCAGCAAGGCTTGTGACTCTTCGTTCCACTTCATGTCCTTGACTTCCACGGACACAATGTCACCCTCCTTGCTGACTCCAGGGCACGGAATCAGAGTTGCTACCCCGCGATGCCATGAGGCGTATGTATCTCCCTTGAAGTAGCGCAAATTTTTCGCCTCGTAGTCCTGGAAGAGGTCGCGCAGTTCATACCCGTTCTCATGCCAATTCCCGTCGCTGACTACGGAGTCGTTTCCGTCCACGTACATGTGACAGAACTGGCCCTCTGTAAGGCTGAAGGGGCCGGTGTCCTGTTCTAGTTCGTCGCCGTCGTCGAGTAGGGACTCCAGAGCTTCCTTGTCGGCGGGGATTCCGCAGATGTTGTCCGGGGCGGGATAAGAAAGCCCTGCATTCGATGAGTCACACGCTGTGAGCGCCATCGCGATTGCAGCGGCGATAAAGATTCTTTTAGGTTGCAAGGATAATCCCCTCCTTCTGTTCTTGTCTGGCTTGCAGGGAGTGGCCGATCGAGTGACGGGTCGACTGTTGGAACAGTCTCACGTCCCGTCGCCCGAGGAGTTCCATTGAGCGCCATCAGAGTGGCTGACACCTGCTTGAGTGCGAACGGCTCGCTCGATGGCCTCCTCAGTTTTCACGTCGATTCCTCCATGATGTGCAAAATAAGTGGTCACGGCTGCCGCAGATGCCTCCGCTGCCGCTTTCCTTCCTTCTGAGTACTCCTTCCCTGCGCTGAGTTCAGCCTTGTCTGTTGTGTCCTTGTTGATGCTCTTCAAGACGCTTTCGGTTACATCCTCCGCCAGCCAATTGACTGGTTCCCCCACGGCAGAGAAGGGGGCAGGAATGGCCCCCGTCCCCACCCCCACGATCCGGTTGACCCACTTCGCGTTGTCGGCTGCAGCCTCGTTGAATTCCTTGTTCTCAGCCGTGTGGTAGTCATAGATTGAGTCGGCCCGCGAGTTGCTCATGATCCCCGCGATGGCGGCCCCCGGCGCCACCAGGTCCCCGACGCGCGCACCGTCCTCCGCGGTGAGGTCCCTCCCCTCCGCCTTCAGGAACTCCTGCACCACGTTCGCCGTGTACGCCTGCTGCGCGGAAGTGATCGCGCTGTACGCATCCGGGTCCTGACCGACCAGGCCCAGGAACTTCTGTGCATTTCCGTATTCGAGCTCGGCAGCGGCTCCGTTGACCTGAAAGGTCTTGCTGTCGGAGCTTTCCAGGTACATCGACCGTTGGAAGTCGCCGATGTAGTCCGCCGAGATGTTGCCCAGACTGTCCCGCAGCGCGTAGAGCGGCCCGGTCTTCTCCTCCTCCAGGTCCCCGTTCATGTTGTGCGTCAGCAGGTCCGGGTTCTTGGCGAACTTCTCCACGATGTCGTGAACCAGCTTCGCCTGCGCCTCGCTGTGCTTGACCGACGGATCGACTGTGCTGCTGTCGTACGGGTGGCCCGTTGCCGCGGCTTCGAGGGCGTGGCCGAGGGCGTTCGGCCCGAAGCCGAGGGCCTTCTCCGTCGCCTCCTCATCCGCCAAGACGTGCTGGCTGTTCGTGTCGATCGTCCACTCGAAGTCCTTCTTGGTGAAGAGGTCGAGGTAGGACTTGAAGTCCGTCTTCTCACCGGACTTGACCGTGCCGTCCTCGTTGTACACCGTGGGCTTCTGCGTGAAGAACTGCTCGGCTGCCTCAGGACTGTGTCCAAGGGCCTCGAGCACGCTGTTCAGCGGGTCGTTGCCGGTGCCGAGCTTTCCGGAGGGGTTGAATCCGTACCTGTCGTCGCCGCCGGCGGGCTTGTTGGCCATGAAGCGGTGCGGATCGTCCTGGTGGAGCTGGGTGACATGCTCCGCGATGGGGGTCAAGAACGCCGGATCGTAGTTCCCGTAGCGGAGCAGACCGCCCAGGACCTGGTATCCGTAGGGCTTGCTCCACAGGCCGCGCTCCCACTCGATCTCCTGGGTGCCCAGCTTGCGGAACTCCGCGCCCCACCACGTGGGCAGATGCTGCCGGTGGCCCCTGAGGCTCTGGGGAGTGTAGGGGTCGGTCGCGTTGGCCAGGGCATGGCCCATGTACCGCTGCAGATCCTGCACGCCGGCCAGGCGGGTCTTCGAGGCGTCCTCGCCGGTGCCGTCGATCGACATGGCGGCGTAGAACTCGAGTGTCTGCCTCGGTCCGCCCAAACCCTCGAAGAACTCGGCCGCGAACTCGCCATCCTTCTCGCGTCCGTTGTGGCGCAGCAGCCTGTTCAGTTCGGCGAGTTCGCGGTCGGTCATGTCCTCGCGCCTCTTGGCGAGTTCCAGGGCCCGCTCGACCTGCGCGTCATTGAGCGAACCGTACTTCGCGTGACCGGCGTTGTACGGGTCGTTCCCGTGAGCCCGCCTGAGTGCCAGCTTGGTGGAGGCGTTGATGTCGTCGGCGCGCGCGACCTTTTTCGTGATGGAGTCGGCGTAGCGCTGCCGGTCCTGCTTCGTGTCGTCCTTGCCGTCCTTCGCATCGGCGCCCGTTGTGGGCTGGACGCCCACACTCACCGTTCCGTCGCGGTTGTCCTGAACGGTATAGCCCTTGTCCTTGGCCTCGTTGGTGAGTGACCTGACGCTCTTCTGTAACGCTTCGAGTTCACGGTGGGCGTCGTCCAGGACCTGGAAAACGCTGTTGGCTTCCGTGCGAAGGTCTGCGAACTCCTTGGCGGTCTTGTTCACGAACTCCCGTGTGACACCGGCGTTCATCCCTTCCCAGCGCGCTCGGTCGGACTTCTTCTTGAGGCCGTCACGTGCATCGGCCTCGAGCTGTTTCAGGTTGGTGACCGCCTTCTTCCAGTCCGATACCGCGGTTCCCAGCCGGCCGAGGTCGACTTGGATCAGGTCGTTGTAGGTGATGGCCACGCCTGAGATCCCCCGTGCTACTTGAAGTACTTGCCGAGCTCCGAGACGGGCACTGCGGAGCCATTGCGCCTCGCGATGACGGTGGCGATCTCGGCATCGTCGTTGGCGTGCCGCTTCTTGCTGAAGTCCAGGTGGTTCGAGATGTGGGCACAGGCCTGACGAACCGCCTTCACCTGGCTCTCCCAGACCGTCAGCGTCGTCATGAGTTCGTCGCCCATGGTGAAGTTGGACTTCGACAGAGCCGATGCCGCCTGGTGCGTGGAACCGGCGTGATCGGAGTTCATGCCGGCACCGGCGATGTCCACCTTCTTCACGAGGTCACCGTGCAGGACGAAAGCGTCATGCCCCACGGCGCCGAGGTCGTCCTGCTGTACGACCAGGTCGGGATCGCCGCCGACGCCCGGCCCTTGAGCGGGCGCCTGGTTCACCTGCATGTGCGTCGACTGCCGGTCGGCAGCCTGTGCCTTCAACTGTTCCCACTCGTCCCATGTCATAGGTCCTCTCCTCCACTGCCGTCAGCAAGACAGGGGCATACCGGTTCTCTTCCGCGCGGCGCTTCCGGGAGGGGGGAGTCGCGACGAAGCCCTCAGGCAGCGGTCCGGAAACGCCACCACAACGCCCACTGATCACCTGTCGGCCCGCCCTGGAGGGCCGGCAGGCGATTCAGAACGAGAGGAATGCCGGCTCCGACCATCAGAGAGTCTCCTCCGTCACCAATCCCGTCTGTACCAGCGGCCGCCCCCGCCGCCGGGAGACGAACACTCCTCGTCCCGGAGGCATCGGCCGCGGACGTACGCCGCCCAGCAGATCGCCCTCGGCCGGATCGCCGCTGAGGACGACGCCCTGTGCGCCGAGTTCCTTCAGCCGTTGCATGAAGGGCTCGTAACCGGCGCGGCTCGCGCCCGCGGTGGAGCGGGCGATGATGAAGCGGACACCGACATCCCGGGCGAGGGGGAGCAATTCGGTCAGACCGGCCAGGGGGTTGCCGCTCGACGTGGCCACCAGGTCGAAGTCGTCGATGACGATGTAGACCGTCGGCCCCTGCCACCAACTGCGATCACGCAACTGCTGCGGCGTGACATCCGCGGTCGGAGTACGCCGCTGCATCAGTTCGGCGAGCGCGTCCATGTGGTGTTGCATCTGGTTCGACATGGGGACGTACTCGGCCAGATGGGAAGGCGGGGTCACGCCCAGCAGGGAACGCCGATTGTCGATGACGAACAACTTGCAGCTGTTGCCGTCGTAGCGCTCGGTCAGACGCCGGATGAGCAGCTTCAACAGGTTCGACTTGCCGGATTCGCTCTCCCCGAACACCAGGAAGAAGGGGTCCTGCTCGAAATCGACGAACACCGGTTCCAGGGTGTCCTCGTCGAGCGCGAAGGAGACCCCCCGGCGAGGGAACCGGCCGCCCGGGGGGAGACGGTGAGCCGGAAACTCCCTCGGCAGCAGGCGCACCACGGGCGCACCGGGCTGCTGCCAGTGCCGGGCCACCTCGGTTCCGAGCGCCTGCGTCGCCTCCGCCAGGTCCGTGTCGGAGGACAGGCCGTCGATGCGCGGCACCGCGGCCATGAAGTGCTGCTTCTGCGGAGTCTGGCCACGGCCGGGCACCCCCGGCGGCACGTTGGCCGCGACCTTGCGGTCGAACTCGGAGTCCATGGGGTCGCCGAGCCGCAGTTCCAGGCGGTTCATCAGCTGGTCCTTGAGGTTGCCGCGGACCTCCATGGACCGGGACGCCGTGAGGATCAGGTGGATGCCGTAGCCGAGGCCGCGCGCCGCGATGTCCAGTACGGACGGTTCCAGCGCGTCGTAGTCCGTGCGGAAGTTCCCCCAGCCGTCGATGACCAGGAAGACGTCGCCCCAGGGCTGGTCGGTCACGGAGATGTCGCCCCGAGCCCGGCGAGCACGGAACTCGGCGATCGAGGAGAGGCCCGCTGTACGGAAGTACTCCTCGCGGCGCGTCATGACGCCGTACACCTCGGCCGTCGTGCGCCGCACCTTCTCAGGGTCCAGACGCGATGCCACCCCGCCCACATGCGGGAGGCCGGCCACGGCGGACAGGCCGCCGCCACCGAAGTCCAGGCCGTAGAACTGTACTTCGTGCGGTGTGTGCGTGAGCGCGAAGGAAGTGATGATCGAACGCAGCAGCGTCGACTTGCCGGACTGCGGTCCGCCCAGGATCTGCATGTGGCCGGCGGCGCCGCCGAAGTCCACCCACAGGGGGTCGCGGCGTTGTTCGTACGGCTTGTCGACGAGACCGACGGGCACCACCAGCCGGCCCGCGTGCTCGTAGCCGGGCTGGGTCAGGCCGCGCCCCGGCACCCCGGTGAGGCCGGGCAGCAGTGTGTCGAGCGACGGCGGGCTGTCCAGCGGTGGCAGCCACACCTGGTGGGCGGCCGGACCCTGCGCCTCCAGGCGCCGTACGATGACGTCGAGCACGGTGTCGGCGAGCGCCTCGTCGGTCTCGTCCCGTGCCTCCTCGCGCTGCGGGGGGACCGCCAGGTACTGCACCGGAACCTGGGCGGCGGTGAAGAGCACGGGCCGACGGTCGACCGGGAGAGGTCCGCCGTAGGACGCCGTCTGCTGGGCGCTCGTGCGGTACACGCCCGAGACGTACGCGGCCTTGAAGCGCACCATCTCGTCCGTGCCGAACTTCAGGAAGCCGGAGCCGGGGACGTTCGGCAGTTCGTAGGCGTCCGGGACACCGAGTGCCGCACGCGACTCCGCCGCCGAGAAGGTGCGCAGACCGATCCGGTACGACAGATAGGTCTCCAGGCCTCGCAGGCGGCCCTCCTCCAGCCGCTGCGAGGCGAGCAGCAGGTGGACGCCCAGCGATCGGCCGATGCGGCCGATCTGCACGAACATCTCGATGAAGTCCGGCTTCGCCGTCAGCAGTTCGCTGAACTCGTCGATCACCAGGACGAGGGACGGGATCGGCTGCAGCGCGGCACCGGCGGCGCGGGCCTTCTCGTAGGCGTGGATGTTGGCGTAGTTGCCGGCGTCGCGGAGCATTTCCTGGCGGCGATTGAGCTCACCGCGGATCGAGTCGCCCATCCGGTCGACGAGGGTCAGGTCGTCCGCCAGGTTGGTGATGACCGCTGCCACGTGGGGCATCTGTGCCATACCCGCAAAGGTGGCTCCGCCCTTGAAGTCCGCCAGCACGAAGTTGAGGGTCTCGGAGGAGTGGGTGACGGCGAGACCGAGAACCAGAGTGCGCAGCAGCTCGGACTTTCCCGAACCGGTCGCACCGACGCACAGACCGTGCGGGCCCATGCCCTCCTGCGCGGCTTCCTTCAGGTCGAGCATCACGGGTCGGCCGTCCTCGCCGACGCCGATCGGCACCCGCAGCCGCTCGGACTGCGAGCGGGGCCGCCAGGTCCGCCTCGTGTCGACGGAGGCCGCGTCGCCGAGGTTCAGCAGATCCGTGAACTCCAGGTTGGCCAGCAGCGGTTCGTCGTCGTCTCCGCCCGATGCCATCCGCAGCGGCGCGAGCTGCCGTGCCAGGGCCTCGGCAGCCTCGTACGGCAGTCCGTCGGGCGTGCCTTCGTAGACCATGCCGTGAGCCGACTCCAGGCGCAGCTCCTTCGGGTGAACGATGATCGAGAGGTCACCGCGCCCGCTGGTGAGGTTTCCGGGAATGACTTCCAGCACCGTGACGCCCTGCAGACCCTCCGGGCTCGCGAGCAGGGACGTCGGCGGCAGCGAAACCCCGTCGAGTACGACGACCAGGTGCGGCTGGTCGGGCACGGGCTGCCCGTCCGGGTGGAAGCGGGGGCGTCCCTGGAGCCGGTCGGCGAGCAGGTCCTCCAGCTCCACCGGGTCGGTCGTGATCAGACGCTTGCTGCCCGCGCCATCCGCGGCGCCCTTGGACTGCACGTGCGGCAGCCACTTGCTCCACTCCCACTCCTGCGTGCACTCGCGGCCAGTGGCCATGGCGATGACCAGGTCGTCAGGGGAATGCAGCGAGGCGAGGGAAGCCGTGACGGCGCGGGCGGTGGCGCGCACGGTGCCGGGGTCGCCGCTGACCGTCACGTGGTAGAAGGCGCGCAGCGAGACGGCCATGGGCAGGTCGTCGAGGGTGCCGTGCGTGGCCAGGAAGCGCTGCATGGCGCCTGTGGTCAGCGGCTCCAACTGGTCGACCGGCGCGGTCTCCGGCGGAATCAGGGGAGTGGCCAGGGCCTGCGGACCGAGACCCACCCGTACCTGACCGAAGTCCTCGTCACCGGTGCGCCGCTCCCAGACTCGGCTGCCCTCGGCGACCAGCGCCCACAATTGCTCCGGTGAAGGATGCAGGTAGTACTGGGCATCGCGCTGGGCCTGGGCGGTCGTCTGGGCGGACTGCCTGGCTTGCGACAGGTAGCGCAGGTAGTCCCGCCTTATGTCGGCCATCTGCCCCTGGTTGCCCCGGCGGTAGCGGATCAGCATCGCGACGCCCATGGCGATCGTCGCGGCCACCATCACCATTCCCATGATCTTCATGAACGGTTGGGCCTGCGGGTTGAAGAAGAAGACCACGGACCCGCCCATGCCGAGCATGGGCAGGAGTTGCATCAGAGCGCCTTCCTGCTGCCCCCGCGGGAGTTCGGGCGGTGGCTGGAGAACGACCTCTTGCGTGGGCACGTCCTTCGGCAGTGCCCGTGGTGGGCGCTTGACGACGATGTGGCTCACTTCGCACCAATTCCCTTGCCCGGCTGGACCGTTCCGTCCGCCGCCCCGTGTCCGGCGCACGTCGGTCGCGAGGGGCGATCCTACTGACTCGCACTGACCACGGCGGACGATAGGGTGCCCGTGAGACGTGTGAACGATTGCGAATCGGCCGAGGACTGCTCGCACAATGCGACGTCGGAACGAGCGTTCGTGCCTGCTCCGGATCCGACGAAGCCACTGACGGGCGGCGCGGTACGACCGGACACGGTGGCCACCCGCGGGTGAGCGGGTGAGACGCGACGGTACCGCGCTCCGCCCGCATTACCGAAGAGGGGGAACAGCAGGTGAGCATGACGGCCTCCGCGCCGGCCGGCGCGGCCGGCGGACCGGGCAGCACGGCCTCAGCGGGATCAGGCGCGGGGCTGGGCTTCTGCCGGGTCACCATCGTGGCACCGGACAGCCGCATCGACGTGGCACTGCCCGACGACGTGCCGGTCGCAGACCTCTACCCGGAGATCCTCCGGTTCGCCCGGCAGAGCCCCGCCGAGGGCGCCCCGGTCGGCTACCACCTGGTCCGGCGGGACGGCACCGTCCTCGACAGTTCCCGCTCCTTCGCGGCGCAGCGCATCCTCGACGGCGAACTCCTCACCCTTCGCCCCTTCTCCGAGTCGCTCCCGCCGGCCGTCGTCGACGACGTCTCCGAAGCGGTCGCCTCCGCGGTCACCCGGGACCGCTCCCTGTGGCACAGCGACCTCACACGTGCCGCGGGCCTCGTCGGCGGTGGCGTGCTGCCCGCCCTGCTCGCGTTCGTCGCCTGGAACGCCGATCCGCGGCACGACATGCACGGCCTGCCCGGCATCCTCGCGGGCATCGCCGGTGTCCTCCTCGTCGTTCTGGGCTGTGTCCGCGCCCGCGTCTACGACGACCGGGCCGCCGCCGTCGCGCTGGGGCTCGGCGCACTCCCCAACATGGGGGTGGCCGGCTCCGGCCTGCTGTCGCTCTCCGAGGGGCAGGGCATCGGGAAGCTCCAGTTCCTGCTCGCCTGTGCGGCCGTGCTGGTGGCCTCGGTGATCCTCGCCCTGGTCTCTCCGCGGGGTGACGGCCCGTTCGTGGCCTTCGTGGCCGCCTCGGGCCTCGCCCTGGTCACCACCTTCGTGGCGCTCCTGAGGGACTGGACGCCGGCCGAGAGCGCCGCTCTGTGCGCTCCTGTCGCCGTCGGCGCCCTGGCCTTCCTGCCGGGCCTGTCCATGCGTTTCGCGCGTCTGCCCATCGGCTTCGAGACGCCGCACACCGCTTCCTCGCGCGCCTACGGCACCGACCCCGAGCCCCATGAGCCGGTGGACGCCGAACGCATCGGGGCCCAGGTCCGCCGCGGCCACGAACTCCTGGTCGGCCTGGTCGGCGGCTGCTCGCTGCTCGCGGTCGGCTCCGCCCTCGTGCTCAGCTTCTCCGACGGCCTCTGGGCGCTGCTGCTCGTCCTGGCCACCGGAATCGCGCTGCTCATGCGCGCGCAGCTGTTCCGCTACACCGCGCAGGTCGCCACCCTGCTGGCCGCGGGGCTCGGCTCCCTGGTCGCGCTCGGTCTCGGTCTGGCGCTCAACCCGCCGGACGCCCTGGTCCGCGAGGCGCTGACGGGGGACCGGACCGGTCTCGACATCCGTACGATCTGGCTGGTCGCAGCCATCGCGGCGGTATCGGCGCTGGTCACCGCGATCGGTCTGGTGGCCTCCCGCAGCGGGTTCACGCCCTTCTGGGGGCGCTTCCTGGAGATCGCCGAGGGCTTCGTACTGCTGACACTGGTGCCGCTGACGCTCGCCGTCTTCGACGTGTACGCGATGGTGCGGTCGATGACCGGCTGACGCGCGACGTCCGGGAGGGCGCACACACGCGTGCACGCTCCCGGACGCGTACGGCGGTCACTCCGCCTCGGGGCCCGCCGGCTCCAGGTCGAACTCCCCGTCCCGCGCGCCCAGCACGAACGCCCGCCACTCCGCCTCCGTGTAGCGGAGCACGGTGTCCGGGTCGAGAGAGGACCGCATGGCCACCGCGCCCTCGGGCAGATAGGCGATCTCGACCCGCTCCTCGTGCTCCTCGGTGCCCGGCGCGCTGTGCCATTCGACGCCGGAGATGTCGAGGGCGTAGAGCTCGTCCTTCTCCCGCTCCTTGCGTGCCTTGATCTCCTCAGCCGTCTCCGCCATGTCGCAGCGACCCCTTCCCGACGTATGGATGGTCCGATGGCCGGTCCGACGACCGGCACGAGCGCTCACCCTAGTGGCACCCCACGCCCCACCTGGGCGGTTCCGCGGACCGTGGTAAAGGGGCCCGCCACCGGCTGGTACTCTGAGCGACGGACGTATGTGTGCTGTGTGCGCGCCTCGGAGCCCCGCTCCACAGGCCGCGTCCAGCGGATCCCGCCTTCCGAGTCATGGAAGATCCCCCGAGGTGAAGACCGGGGGCGCTCGGTGGCCATTCACAGACCATGAGGAGTAAGCGTGTCGCTCGACGCCGCTACGAAGAACCAGATCATCTCCGAATTCCGCACCAAGGAAGGCGACACCGGCTCCCCCGAGGTCCAGGTCGCCCTCCTTTCGCGTCGGATCTCCGACCTGACGGAGCACCTCAAGACCCACAAGCACGACCACCACTCCCGTCGTGGTCTGCTCATCCTGGTCGGCCAGCGCCGCCGGCTGCTGCAGTACCTCGCCAAGAAGGACATCCAGCGCTTCCGTGCGCTGGTCGACCGCCTCGGCATCCGCCGTGGTGCGGCGGGCGCCCGGTAAGACGCTGTGACGGGAGCGGTTCCCTGGGAAAATGGGGACCGCTCCCTTTGCTGTACGTGCGGAGTGTCACTCCCTCTTTGTAGTGTGGTAGCACAACGCAAGAGCACCGAATCGCCGTGCCGACCGGTACCGCATCAGGTCACCGCCGTCACGGGCGCCACCCCGACGTCCCCCCGGACGTCATGACGTACGAGGAGAAGCGCACCTCGCCGCCGCCGGTCCTCGGTAGTGGCCCCCGGGAGAGTCAACCCGGGAGCTTCGATCGAAGACCGGCCCGCACCAGAAGGCGTGCTTCTCCGCCCGTCCTTCCCGCCACACGGGCGAGGAGGGACAAAAGACGACAAGTAACGGAGAGAACACTGGTGGAGAACGAGACCCACTACGCCGAGGCCGTCATCGACAACGGCTCCTTCGGCACCCGCACCATCCGCTTCGAGACGGGCCGCCTCGCCCGTCAGGCCGCAGGCTCCGCCGTGGCGTACCTGGACGACGACACCATGGTGCTGTCGGCCACCACCGCCTCCAAGAACCCCAAGGACCAGCTCGACTTCTTCCCCCTGACGGTGGACGTCGAGGAGCGGATGTACGCGGCCGGCAAGATCCCCGGCTCCTTCTTCCGCCGGGAAGGCCGGCCCTCCGAGGACGCGATCCTCACCTGCCGCCTCATCGACCGCCCGCTGCGCCCGTCCTTCAAGAAGGGCCTGCGCAACGAGATCCAGGTCGTCGCCACGGTCATGGCGCTCAACCCCGACCACCTGTACGACGTCGTGGCGATCAACGCCGCCTCCGCGTCCACGCAGCTGGCCGGTCTGCCCTTCTCCGGCCCGATCGGCGGCGTCCGCGTCGCGCTGATCCGCGGCCAGTGGGTGGCGTTCCCGACGCACACCGAGCTCGAGGACGCCGTCTTCGACATGGTCGTCGCGGGCCGCGCCCTGGAGGACGGCGACGTCGCGATCATGATGGTCGAGGCCGAGGCCACCGAGCAGACCGTCAAGCTGGTCGAGGGCGGTGCCGAGGCCCCCACCGAGGAGATCGTCGCGGCCGGTCTGGAGGCCGCGAAGCCCTTCATCAAGGTCCTCTGCAAGGCGCAGGCCGACCTCGCCGCGAAGGCCGCCAAGCCGACCGGTGAGTTCCCGATCTTCCTGGACTACCAGGACGACGTCCTGGAAGCGCTGACCGGCGCCGTCCGCCCCGAGCTCGCCCAGGCACTCACCATCGCCGGCAAGCAGGAGCGCGAGGCCGAGCTGGACCGCGTCAAGCAGCTCGCCGCCGAGAAGCTCCTGCCGGAGTTCGAGGGCCGCGAGAAGGAGATCTCCGCCGCGTACCGCTCGCTGACCAAGTCCCTGGTCCGTGAGCGCGTCATCAAGGAGAAGAAGCGCATCGACGGCCGCGGAGTCACCGACATCCGCACCCTGGCCGCCGAGGTCGAGGCCATCCCGCGGGTGCACGGCTCCGCGCTGTTCGAGCGTGGCGAGACCCAGATCCTGGGCGTCACCACCCTCAACATGCTCCGCATGGAGCAGCAGCTGGACACCCTCTCCCCGGTGACCCGCAAGCGCTACATGCACAACTACAACTTCCCGCCCTACTCCGTCGGCGAGACCGGCCGCGTGGGCTCCCCCAAGCGCCGCGAGATCGGCCACGGCGCCCTCGCCGAGCGTGCCATCGTGCCGGTGCTGCCGACGCGCGAGGAGTTCCCGTACGCGATCCGTCAGGTGTCCGAGGCCCTCGGCTCCAACGGCTCGACGTCCATGGGTTCGGTCTGCGCCTCCACCATGTCGCTGCTGAACGCCGGTGTGCCGCTCAAGGCCCCCGTCGCCGGTATCGCCATGGGCCTGATCTCCCAGGAGATCAACGGCGAGACGCACTACGTCGCCCTCACCGACATCCTCGGTGCGGAGGACGCCTTCGGCGACATGGACTTCAAGGTCGCCGGCACCAAGGAGTTCGTGACCGCCCTCCAGCTCGACACCAAGCTGGACGGCATCCCGGCCTCCGTCCTGGCCGCCGCTCTCAAGCAGGCCCGTGACGCCCGCCTCCACATCCTCGACGTGATGATGGAAGCGATCGACACGCCGGACGAGATGTCCCCGAACGCGCCGCGGATCATCACCGTGAAGATCCCGGTCGACAAGATCGGTGAGGTCATCGGCCCCAAGGGCAAGATGATCAACCAGATCCAGGAGGACACCGGCGCTGAGATCACCATCGAGGACGACGGCACCATCTACATCGGTGCCGCCGACGGCCCGGCCGCCGAGGCCGCCCGCACCACGATCAACGGCATCGCCAACCCGACGATGCCCGAGGTCGGCGAGCGCTACCTGGGCACGGTCGTGAAGACGACCACCTTCGGCGCGTTCGTCTCCCTGCTGCCCGGCAAGGACGGTCTGCTGCACATCTCGCAGATCCGCAAGCTGGCCGGTGGCAAGCGCGTGGAGAACGTCGAGGACGTGCTCGGTGTGGGCGCCAAGGTCCAGGTCGAGATCGCCGAGATCGACTCCCGCGGCAAGCTCTCCCTCATCCCCGTGATCGAGGGCGAGGACGACGAGAAGAAGGCCGACGCCGACAAGTGACGTCCCACGGCTCCAAGGCGACGGCCCGCACCTCCCCGGAGGCGCGGGCCGTCGCCCGTACCCAAACCCTCATCCAGGGCGAGAACGGCATCGGCACCGTCCGCAAGACCACCCTCCCCTGGGGCCTGCGCATCGTCACCGAGACCCTGCCCTCGGTCCGCTCGGCGACCTTCGGCATCTGGGCGCACGTCGGCTCCCGCGACGAGACCCCGGCCCTGAACGGCGCCACCCACTACCTGGAGCATCTGCTCTTCAAGGGCACGCACCGCAGGTCCGCCCTGGACATCTCCTCCGCCATCGACGCCGTCGGCGGCGAGATGAACGCCTTCACGGCCAAGGAGTACACGTGCTACTACGCACGTGTACTCGACACCGACCTGCCGCTCGCCATCGACGTGGTCTGCGACATGCTGACCGGCTCGCGCATCCTCGAGGAGGACGTCGACGTCGAGCGCGGCGCGATCCTCGAAGAGATCGCGATGACCGAGGACGACCCCGGCGACTGCGTGCACGACCTGTTCGCGCACACCATGTTCGGCGACAACCCGCTGGGCCGCCCGGTCCTCGGCACCGTCGACACGGTCAACGCCCTCACCGCCGACCGCATCCGCCGCTTCTACAAGAAGCACTACGACCCGACCCACCTCGTGGTCGCCTGCGCCGGCAACATCGACCACGACCAGGTCGTACGCCAGGTCCGCGCCGCCTTCGAGGAGGCCGGCGCCGTCAAGGACCTCGACGCCGAGCCGATCGCCCCGCGCGGCGGACGGCGCACGCTGCGCACCGCCGGCCGGGTCGAACTGATCGACCGCAGCACCGAGCAGGCGCACGTCATCCTCGGCATGCCGGGCCTGTCCCGCACCGACGAGCGCCGGTGGGCCCTCGGCGTGCTCAACACCGCTCTCGGCGGCGGCATGTCCTCCCGCCTGTTCCAGGAGGTCCGGGAGAAGCGCGGCCTGGCCTACAGCGTGTACTCGTACACCTCCGGCTTCGCCGACTGCGGCCTGTTCGGCGTGTACGCCGGGTGCAGGCCGTCCCAGGTGCACGACGTGCTGAAGATCTGCCGCGACGAACTCGACCAGGTCGCCGAACACAGCCTGTCCGACGACGAGATACGGCACGCCATCGGCCAGCTCCAGGGCTCCACCGTCCTCGGTCTGGAGGACACCGGCGCGCTGATGAACCGCATCGGCAAGAGCGAACTGTGCTGGGGCGAGCAGATGTCGGTCGACGACATGCTGGCCCGGATAGCCTCGGTCACGCCGGACGAGGTCCGCGCGGTCGCCCGCGACATCCTGGGACAGCAGCCCTCGCTGTCGGTCATCGGCCCGCTCAAGGACAAACAGGCCTCCCGGCTGCACGACACCGTCGCCTAGCGGGCCCGCCGGGCCCCGACGGCCCCCAACCCTCCACGGTCCCGGTCCTCCCCGACCCCTCCGGTAAGGAAGCAAGGAAGATGAGCAAGCTGCGCGTGGCGGTCCTCGGCGCCAAGGGCCGGATCGGGTCCGAAGCGGTACGGGCCGTCGAGGCCGCCGACGACATGGAGCTGGTGGCCGCACTCAGCCGGGACGACCGGCTGGAGACCCTTGCCGAGACCGGCGCCCAGGTCGCCGTCGAACTGACCACCCCGGCCTCGGTCATGGGCAACCTGGACTTCTGCGTACGTCACGGCATCCACGCGGTCGTCGGCACCACCGGCTGGACCGACGACCGCCTCGCACAGCTGAGGGGCTGGCTCGAGCAGTTCCCGGAGACGGGTGTGCTCATCGCACCGAACTTCTCCATCGGCGCCGTGCTGACCATGAAGTTCGCGCAGATCGCCGCCCCGTACTTCGAGTCCGTCGAGGTCGTAGAACTGCACCACCCCGACAAGGTGGACGCCCCCAGCGGTACCGCCACCCGCACCGCCCAGCTCATCGCCGAGGCCCGCCGCCGGGCCGGCAGCGCCCCCGCCCCGGACGCCACGGCCACCGCCCTGGACGGCGCCCGCGGCGCCGACGTGGACGGGGTGCCGGTGCACGCCGTCCGGCTGCGCGGCCTGCTGGCCCACCAGGAGGTCCTGCTCGGCGGCGAGGGCGAGACCCTCACCGTCCGCCACGACTCCCTGCACCACAGCAGCTTCATGCCGGGCATCCTGCTCGGCGCCCGCCGTGTGGTGACCACTCCCGGCCTGACCTTCGGCCTGGAACACTTCCTCGACCTGAACTGAGCACGAGCCGACCCCATGCGCGCGAAGATCTCCTACGCCGTCACGGCCGCCGTCCTGGTCGTCTACTTCGTCCTGGTCGGCAGCCGCGGCGTGCTGCTCATCCAGGCCGGTACGCCCCTCACCGTCACCTTCGGCGTGGCGGTGCTCATCCTGCCGGTCATCGGCGTGTGGTTCCTGTGGAAGAACACCGAGTTCGTCCGCAACGCCAACCGCCTCGCCGCCGAACTCGATGCCCAGGGCGGACTGCCCGTGGACGAGCTGAAGCGTCTGCCCAGCGGCCGTATCGACCGGGACTCGGCCGACGAGGTCTTCGCCCGGCGCAGGGCCGAGACGGAGGACGCCCCCGACGACTGGCGCAGCTGGTTCCGGCTCGCCGTCGCCTACCACGACGCCCGCGACACCGCGCGCGCCCGCAAGGCGATGCAACGGGCGATCGCCCTGCGCAGGGCCGCCCCCTGACGCCGCGACAAAAAGAGCCGGGGCCCGGTCCGCACATGCGGACCGGGCCCCGGCTCTTGACGACGTGAAGTCCGGTCCCGACGGGCAGGGTCAGTCCCGCCGGTACTCGTCGGCCCAGACCTCCACCGAGTCGGCCGCCCGGTCGAAAGCCGGCTCCCGTCCCAGGAAGTCCGCGTTGTGCGAGGTCAGCAGCGGCAGCAGGGCCTCCGCCGACCGTCCCCGCCGGGCCAGCAGCAGCGCCTGCCCCTGTACTGTCCTCGGCAGCCCCAGCCAGCGCACCGGCTGCTGCACCGTGCGCACCGTGACCACCTGGGCCCACGGCGTCGTACGGGTGCTGAACAGACTCACCTGCCGCAGTCCACGGGCACTCACCCACGTGCCCATGCGCAGCAGCCTCAGCGCCCAGACTATGACGACCAGCGCGAGGGCGAAGACCACACCGGCCGACGACACCGAGGCCGTCGCAGCGATGATCGCCGCCGCGAACAGCACGAACGAGGCGAGCAGCAGCAGTATGGCCGCCGTCCCCACTCGCCAAGGCCCCGGACGGTACGGACGCCGCCAGCGGTCACGGTCGTCGTGCGGCAGTGCGACGTCGTCCGCAGTGTCGAAAGCACGATCGGCCGTCAGGAAGGGCAGGGGCACGGCTGGTCCTCACTTGATCCATGCGTGGGCTGTGCCCGGTGAGGCTACCGATCCGCATGACCCCTCACCACCCTCGGGGGCCCGCTTGGAGCCGGAGCCCCCGCTCCCGGGTGGTTCCCCGCGCCCGATTCGGCGCGGGGTCGTCGTCCGGTTCGGCGCTCGGTAAGGCGTCCGGTCCGGGCTCCGGGTCAGCGTCCGTCGGACGCCTGTGACTGCTCGCTCCCCGTGGCCGACTGGTCGATGGACAGCGCGGGCATCCCGAGGACCAGGGCCCCTACCAGACCGGTGACGATGCAGAGGCCCAGCAGCCAGCGCCCGGCCAGCTCGCCGGCGGAAGCCCGCTCGCGCGGCGGGGGCGTGACATTACTGCGGAACCTGTCGGCAGTGGCAATGAAGGCGAACGGCACGGATTCCCGTCGACCGAACATCAGTGGTGCTTCTCCCGTCGAATCTCGAACGAATCACTCTCACCGACACAAACGAGCGACACACTCAAAAAGTGCCCAGATGGGGAAATTCTTCGTGGCGCGGTCCGTCTCCCCGCCACGGAGGGAGCCCCCGTAGAGTGGGCGCTGACCTGCAGATGCGATGTGACGGGAAGTGCTCTCTTGACCTCCGCCGATGACCTCCAGCCGTCAACACCTGATGGCGTCACCCTGCGGAGTGACGTCACCGTCGAACTGGTGAAGTCCAGTGCCTCGGACTCGGACGTCCTGTTCGCCGCCCGCGTGTCGACCCTCGGCGAGCAGTCCATCGGGGAACTGCAGAAGGACCCGGAGCGCTCCAAGGGCCTGATCAACTACCTGATGCGGGATCGGCACGGCAGCCCGTTCGAGCACAACTCCCTGACGTTCCTCGTCAGCGCGCCGATCTTCGTGTTCCGTGAGTTCATGCGCCACCGGGTCGGCTGGTCCTACAACGAGGAATCCGGGCGCTACCGCGAGCTGCAGCCCGTCTTCTACGTTCCCGACGCGTCGCGCAAGCTGGTCCAGGAGGGGCGCCCGGGCAAGTACGTCTTCGTCGAAGGCACCCCGGGCCAGCACGAAACCGTCCAGAACGTACTGGGCGACTCCTACCGCCAGGCCTACGAGGCCTACCAGAAGCTGCTGGCCGAGGGTGTGGCCCGCGAGGTCGCCCGCGCGGTGCTCCCGGTCGGCCTGTACTCCTCGATGTACGCCACGTGCAATGCCCGCTCGCTGATGCATTTCCTCGGCCTGCGCACCCAGCACGAGATGGCGAAGGTCCCGTCCTTCCCGCAGCGGGAGATCGAGATGGTCGGCGAGAAGATGGAGGCCGAGTGGGCCCGGCTCATGCCGCTCACTCACGCCGCCTTCAACGCCAACGGGCGCGTGGCGCCGTAGCCCGTGCGGCCGGTGCGGTTCGAGTGGTGCTCACAGCTCCTCGTGTCCGCCGGTGGCGGGTCTTGCTCGCAGGGCTGATCGCGCATGGGCGATCAGCCCTGCGAGTTGTCCGTATTGCGGTATTTAGGGTAGTTCATTTAGCCTGATCGAACGGGCCCGGCACTGCCTGAACCCCCGAGCAGGCAGTGCCGGGCTCCACCTTTGTCCTGTCTTGTCGCCTCCCCGAGGGCAGACCCCGACTCAAGCAGCGAGTAGCGTGTAACCCATGGCTCCGACCTCCACTCCGCAGACCCCCTTCGGGCGGGTCCTCACCGCCATGGTCACGCCCTTCACGGCGGACGGCGCACTCGACCTCGACGGCGCCCAGCGACTCGCCACCCACCTGGTGGACGCAGGCAACGACGGCCTGATCATCAACGGCACCACCGGCGAGTCCCCCACCACCAGCGACGCGGAGAAAGCGGACCTCGTACGGGCGGTCCTGGAGGTGGTCGGAGACCGCGCCCACGTGGTGGCCGGGGTCGGCACCAACGACACCCGCCACAGCATCGAACTGGCCCGCACCGCGGAGCGCATCGGCGCACACGGCCTGCTGGTCGTCACCCCGTACTACAACAAGCCCCCGCAGGAGGGCCTCTACCGGCACTTCACGGCCATCGCCGACGCCGCCGAGCTGCCGGTCATGCTCTACGACATCCCCGGCCGCAGCGGTGTCCCGATCAACACCGAGACGCTCGTCCGCCTGGCCGAGCACCCGCGGATCGTCGCCAACAAGGACGCCAAGGGTGACCTCGGCCGCGCCAGCTGGGCCATCGCGCGCTCCCGCCTCGCCTGGTACTCCGGCGACGACATGCTGAACCTGCCGCTGCTCTCCGTGGGCGCGGTCGGCTTCGTCTCGGTCGTCGGCCACCTCGTCACCCCCGAGCTGCGCTCCCTGGTGGAGTCGTACATCTCGGGAGACGTCCAGAAGGCCACCGAGATCCACCAGAAGCTGCTCCCCGTCTACACGGGCATGTTCCGCACCCAGGGCGTGATGACCACCAAGGCGGCGCTCACCCTCCAGGGCCTGCCCGCCGGGCCCCTGCGCGCTCCCATGGCCGAGTGCGCGCCGGAAGAGATCGAGCAGCTCAAGATCGATCTTGCCGCCGGCGGGGTACAGCTCTGACAACGGACTTCGCGCGACCGCTCGCGCAACCTGACTCCACAACTGAATAAGCGGCGGGCCACCGGTGCCCGCGCACCACAACGACAACTGCTTCTGCACGAACGTCATGCGCGCCACGTGCCCCACCGGTACGTGGCGCGTGTGGTGAGGAGAGTCTTTTGAGTCATCCGCATCCTGAACTCGGTCCGCCCCCGCCGCTTCCCGCGAGCGGGCTGCGCGTCACCCCGCTCGGCGGTCTCGGCGAGATCGGCCGCAACATGACGGTCTTCGAGTACGGCGGCCGTCTGCTCATCGTCGACTGCGGAGTGCTGTTCCCCGAGGAGGAGCAGCCCGGAATCGACCTGATCCTGCCGGACTTCACGTCCATCCGGGATCGCCTCGACGACATCGAGGGCATCGTCCTCACCCATGGTCACGAGGACCACATCGGCGGTGTTCCGTTCCTTCTCCGCGAGAAGCCGGACATCCCGCTGATCGGCTCCAAGCTGACCCTCGCCCTCATCGAGGCGAAGCTCCAGGAGCACCGCATCCGCCCCTACACCCTGGAGGTCGCCGAGGGGCACCGCGAGCGCATCGGCCCGTTCGACTGCGAGTTCGTCGCAGTCAACCACTCGATCCCCGACGCGCTCGCCGTGGCCATCCGCACCCCCGCCGGCATGGCGGTCCACACCGGCGACTTCAAGATGGACCAGCTTCCGCTGGACAGCCGCCTCACGGACCTGCACGCCTTCGCCCGGCTCAGCGAGGAAGGCATCGACCTCCTCCTCTCCGACTCGACGAACGCCGAGGTGCCGGGTTTCGTCCCGCCCGAACGCGAAATCTCCAATGTCCTTCGGCAGGTCTTCGCCGGCGCCCGCAAGCGGATCATCGTGGCCAGCTTCGCCAGCCACGTCCACCGCATCCAGCAGATCCTGGACGCGGCGCACGAGTACGGACGCCGGGTGGCCTTCGTCGGCCGCTCCATGGTCCGCAACATGGGCATCGCCCGCGACCTCGGCTACCTGAAGGTCCCGCCGGGCCTGGTCGTCGACGTCAAGACGCTGGACGACCTGCCGGACAGCGAAGTGGTCCTGGTGTGCACGGGCTCGCAGGGCGAACCCATGGCCGCCCTGTCCCGGATGGCCAACCGCGACCACCAGATCCGTATCGTCCAGGGCGACACGGTGATCCTCGCGTCGTCGCTCATCCCCGGCAACGAGAACGCGGTCTACCGGGTCATCAACGGCCTGACCCGCTGGGGCGCCAACGTCGTCCACAAGGGCAACGCCAAGGTGCACGTCTCGGGCCACGCCTCCGCCGGCGAGCTGCTGTACTTCTACAACATCTGTCGCCCGAAGAACCTGATGCCGGTGCACGGCGAATGGCGCCACCTGCGGGCCAACGCCGAACTGGGCGCCCTGACGGGTGTCCCGCACGACCGCATCGTCATCGCGGAGGACGGGGTCGTCGTCGACCTGATCGACGGCAGGGCGAAGATCTCCGGCAAGGTCCAGGCCGGGTACGTCTACGTCGACGGCCTCTCCGTCGGCGATGTCGGCGAGCCCGCGCTGAAGGATCGCAAGATCCTCGGTGACGAGGGCATCATCTCGCTCTTCGTGGTGATCGACTCGTCCACCGGGAAGATCACCGGCGGCCCGTATGTCCAGGCCCGCGGCTCCGGGATCGACGACTCCGCCTTCGGTGCCGTACTGCCGAAGATCACGGAAGTCCTGGAACGGTCGGCTCAGGACGGCGTCGTCGAACCGCACCAGATGCAGCAGCTGATCCGCCGCACGCTGGGCAAATGGGTCTCCGACACGTACCGGCGCCGGCCGATGATCCTTCCCGTGGTCGTGGAGGTCTGACGGCCTGTAGGACAAGACCGTAAGGGTGAACTGGGAGCGGGGCGGCCTCGATTTGCATCGAGCCGCCCCGCTCCAGTACGTTTACGGCTCACCCCGACCGGGAACCCGATCGCTTCAAGCGTCGGAATCAGTCCCTGGAGGGGCGAGGAAATCCGACTCAGAACCTCTGATAAAGTCGGGTCCGCCGGAAAGGGAAACGCGGAAAGCGCGGCCCCGGAAGGCGAAAGCCCGAGGAAATCGGATCGGAAAGATCTGATAGAGTCGGAAACGCAAGACCGAAGGGAAGCGCCCGGAGGAAAGCCCGCAGGGGTGAGTACGAAGGAAGCGTCCGTTCCTTGAGAACTCAACAGCGTGCCAAAAGTCAACGCCAGATATGTTGATACCCCGTCTCCGGCCGTCCGGCCGG
>NZ_QFRK01000133.1 GCF_003143855.1 Streptomyces sp. NWU339 | reverse complement strand
ACGCCGGGTCCGCCGCCGCAAGCCTGGCCGGCCGGCCGGCACGTCGGCCTCGAACCTCTCCGGTTCGCCTCCTCGTCTTCGACCAGACCGCAGATCGGTCGCACACACTGAGAACACTTCAAGAATCCAGAAGTCATGTCACACCCTGGTAGAGCACACGAAGGGGGAAGAAGCCCCTGGCCACGGCCTCGGGCACTCAGCGGGCCTCAGGAGAACTCACGGGATATCGCACACCAGGGCGGTGGCGTTCTCATGGTCCGTCGCCGGGTCACGGAAGGCCGGCTGTCGTGGCAGTTCCCGGCGGGCGGGATCGAGCCCGACGAGAGCCCCGAGCAGGCAGCCGTACGCGAGACCCGCGAGGAAGTCGGCATGAACGTGACCGCGCTCAAGTCGCTCGGAGAGCGGGTCCACCCCAGGACCGGCCGCAGCATGTCGTACGTCGCCTGTGCCACGGAGTCCGGCACTCCCCACGTCGCGGACGATGAGGAACTCGCCGAGGTTGCGTGGGTTCCGCTCGGCCGGATTTCCGAGTACGTGCCCTACGGCCTCTTCGATCCGGTGCAGGTGTATCTCGACGCCGCACCGAGCCGGTGACGCCTTGCCCGACAGACGGCCGTTCGCGGTGCCCCGGTCGATGCGACCCACCGCAGCCGAAGTCATTCGGCACGGAACGACGATCTGCCCGCGCATGTGCCGAGGAACGTCATGCTGGGGGTGGGCGCGGGCGGTTCCGGCGGGGGTGCGCACTCCGCCCAGACGGTCTTGCCGGGGCCGGCCGGGCGGGGCAGGACGCCCCAGTCGTCGGCGAGGGCGTCCACCAGGAGCAGGCCCCGGCCCGACTCGCCGTCCGGGGCCGGTGTCCCGGCGACCGGCCGTCGCTCGGTGCGGGTGTCCGCGACCTCGACGCGCAGCGTGCCGTCCTCGGCCTGGGCGAGGCGCAGGTGGAAGTCGCGGCCCGGCACGTGTCCGTGCCGGACGGCGTTCGCGGTGAGTTCGGCGGCGATCAGGGTGACCGTCTCGTTCGCCGGTGAGGCGTACGGGTGGCCCCACGCGTCCAGGCGGTGCGAGACCAGCCGGCGGGCGAGGCGCGCGCCGCGCGGGGTCGAGGTGAACTGCATCGCGAAGGTGCGGGTCGGCCGGGGCGTACGCCTTTGTGGGGGAGTTGCTGACTTCATGGGGTAACCGTGGCGAACTGTGCGTAGCGTTGAACAGGCGTGACGCGCTGACCGGCGGTGGCTGTACGTCGCCGACGCGGGGCTTGTACACGGGGTGAGCCGTGACGGGTCCCCTGCGGGGCGGGTTGGTTGCGTACGCGATGACGGTGCGGGGTGTTCGGCGGTGAGTACGTACGGGAGGTGCCGGGCGTGGAGGAACAGCGACAGCAGGTGGACGGCCAGGAGCAGGAGGCGAGCGCGGGCATCCTGCACGTCTTCGGACGGCAGTTGAAGCTGTGCAGGGAGCGGGCGGGGCTGGACCGGGCGACGCTGGGGAGCAGGGCGGGGTACTCCGCGTCGACCATCGCCAGCTTCGAGCAGGGGCGGCGGATCCCGCCGCCCAAGTTCATCGACAACGCGGATGAACTGCTGGATGCGGGTGGGTTGTTGAAGGCGGGTAAGGAGGAGGTGGCGAGGGCGCAGTATCCGGCGTTCTTTCGGGATGCGGCGCGGTTGGAGGCGCAGGCGGTCGAACTCCATGTGTACGGCACCCGGGCTGTCCCTGGACTGTTGCAGACGGAGGAGTACGCCCGTGCCGTGTGCGCGATGTGGCGTCCGTTGCTGGATGCGGAACTCATCGAACAGCGCGTGACCGCACGCATGGCACGGAAGGACATCTTCGCCAGGCGCCCGGCACCGCACCTGACCTTCGTCATCGAGGAAGCAGTGCTGCACCGCCCGCTCGGTGGTGAGACCGTTTGGCGGGGACAGATGGAGCATCTCCTGCTGGCCGGGGAGCAGCGGAACGTCGAGATCCAGGTGATGCCCCTCTCCCGCAAGGAACACGCAGGACTGGCTGGCCCGTTCACCTTGATGGAGACCAAGGATGAGCGGAGGATCGCCTACACAGAGGTGCAAGGTGATAGCCACGTCCACACCGAGCGCGGGAAGGTCCGGGAGCTTGAGGCGGCGTACGGGAGTCTCCGAGCGCAGGCGCTCACACCGGCTGAATCGCTCTCGTTGATCGAGAAGCTGTTGGGAGAGAGATGAGCGGGGAAACGACCGGTCGGAACTTCGACAACCTGGCTTGGTTCAAGAGTAGTTACAGCGCCGGGGATGGCGGCGAGTGCGTTGAGGTGGCCGCCGGGAGCGGTGGCGTGCACGTACGCGACTCGAAGGACAAGGCGGGGCCGATGGTCAGCCTTGCGCCGGGGACGTGGGCGGAGTTCGTCGGCTTCGCTGCTCGGCATACCGCATAGAGCGAAGAGCATCGCAGTGCCCCGTGACGGCTGACTTGGGTCACGGGGCACTGACATGTTTACGAGGACTGCGGCGGTGACCAGCGCCCGGCCGCGATCTCGGCGTCCAAGCGGGCTTGGAAGTGAGCGTGCGCCGCCCGCATTTCGGATTCCCGGTCGGCCTTGTAGAAGGGTGCCTGGTAGCCAACCGGAGGTGGGGTGCCCTCCGGGTCCTCCAGGTGCGCCAACAGGTCGAGGTAATCCTGCTTGGTCTGGCCATGGCCGTAGGTGTTGAAGTCACCTGCGATTTTCCGACCGTTGGCATCGAAGTAGGTTACCGACTCATAGTCGTAGAGCTGCGGATAGCGAGACTTGAAGATCGTGGCGAGCTGGTCGGCAGTGATGCCGAGCCAGGCAGCCACTAGGGCGTCAAGTTCGACGAGCGCGGCTCGGCGTTCGTGTTCAGTACGTAGAGGAGTCGTGTATCGCCAGGTTGAGTTGAGGTTGGCGGCAAGCGGCTTGAGGTTGGACCAATTGGTATTGGCCCAACCTTCATAGCCCTCCCATTGAGGGTCGAACAGTTCTTCCCATAGCTGAGCATAGTGGTTGGTGAGGGCGTTCAATCGGAGAGTTCGGAGGAGTAGAGCAGGGGCAAGAGGATGTTTTGGATCTGGAGCGGGCATCTTGCGAGCCTCGCTTACCTGGAGGTGTCGCCGCCCCGTGATTCGCAACAGATAGTCCAAGGGAAGCGCGGCCCAGAACCCTGCATTAAGCGTGGTGAGCCGGTTATCAGCTAGCGCCATCGAGGAAACGCCGTCGATGTGTGCAGGGCCAGGTGGGATAAGCGCAGCATGGAGACAGCGACTGCTGTCAAAGGGGATCATCCTCCGCCAAGCAAGGCGGAAATGCGAGGTGGGTGGCTTATCATTCCAGTTGCTCTGTGCTGCTGTGTAGGTCGCTTCGTCGGTAGCCCACACATAGTTAGTCACTGGGATGTATCCCTCGGGCAACTGTGTTGGGGCTAGCGGGTCCCAGTCCCTGTTGCTTCGGCAGGGAATCCGTGGTTCTTTTGAGAAAGGAAGGGCCGATGCGAAATGTGGCCCTTGGAGGATCACATCTTTCAGTGAAGAAACTTCCTGATTTCCCCAGCGGATTAGTCCCTGCTTCTGGGCTGCCCCCTCGTCGTAGCCTGTTGTGATCAAAGGGTTGTAGGTGGCGAGTCTACGAGGATAGGAGGCCAATGCTTCGATCGCGCCTTGTTCACTGACGAGGACTGGGTGCAGCAGAGGGGTCTGTGCGGCTCCGCCCTCTGAACTCATTAGTGTGTGCCAACTGGCCAGTAGAGTCGAGTTGACATGCACCACGCGTTCACGATGGGGTCGAATATCCCACGAGCCCTCGTGTTTAATGCCGGGAGTTGGACCATTCCCGTTATGGCTCAGAGAAGCGGGGAGGACATCAGCGCCGCGTAGTTCGCTGAGGTGCATAAAGTTAGGTTCTTGAGACGTCCCATAGATATGCATGCCAAATTCTGCTGAGCGGTTCAAATCCTCAAAAGCCCAGTTCGCGGAATTGACAAAGTGTGCGTGAACTCGGAGATGTCGATATGCGGCGGCCCGGATGGCTCCTTCGCGCACGCCGCCGAAGTGGGTATCCGGATGAATTAGCCCTGTACTTCCATGCAGTGTGGCATGCCGCCACACCTGATCCATGAAGGCTCGGTAGAGGTCGGTCTTAGTTCCGGCGAGCAGCGGATAAGTGGCCGGACTGCTCAAGACGGTTGAGACTCCAGCGTTGGTGGCCAACTCTCCAAGGAAGTAGCCGTGCCCGACGGCTTCCATTAGCTCTTGTTTGCGCAGCCGCCACTCCGCAGCACTTGGCTTTTCAGCCAGCATGAACCAGGGCTCCAGCTCGGCCAGAACTTGATTCTCGTGCCAATGTGGCTGCACCCAAGGCGGATTCCCCACCTGCACATCAAACCCACCTCGCGCAAACACCTGCGCGAACTCCAACTCCCAGTGGAAGAACCCCTGCCGCCTCGCAACATCCCGAGCCACCCCCGCCCACGGATACCGCTCCTCCAGATGATGAGCCCCCTCCATGCCCATCAGATCCGGCAGAGCGTCCTCGAACCGCTCCAGCTCATCCAGCCGCTCGAACTCGGAGATCAGCGAGTCCTCCGGCACATCCCGCCGCCCCAGCAGCGACTCCGCGAAGTCCAGCCAGTCATCCAGCTCCGCCAGCGCGACAACCGCCCGGTCCCGCCCCTTCACCTGCTCCTTGCGCCGCCCCGCACGCCTCCGCTCAACGTTCTCCCGCGTGAGGCTCATCTGCTCAGGCCCCGCCGCGAACCCGGGCAGCGCATCCGCCTCCCAAGCCATCAGCACATCGTCCGCAGCCTCCGCCTCCGGAACAGCGGTGGCCTCCAGCTCGGCCACCCGCCGGTACACCTCATGCGTACCGTCCAGCAGCGCAGCACTCTGCACCGGCCAGAACCACAGCGAACACCACGCGTCCATCAGCGTCTTGAGCCGCCAGTACGGCGTGTCGACGCTTTCCAGATCCGCCAGCACCTTCTCCCGCTGGACCGCGACCTCGGGCGACCGCAGCCAGCCGTCCTCCGCGCCCCACACCGGGATCCGCCGCGAGATGTCCCGCTCGGAGATCTCCAGCCGCCGCGCGACCAGCCCCCACAGGTACTCCACGCGCCGCGCGAGCCCCTGCAACCGTTCCGTCTGCTTCTTGCTGGGTGACTTGGTGATCGCCCGCCGCCAGGCCCCCAGCGCCTTCGCCTCCTCCGGCGCCAGCGCCTTGGCCTCCTTCTCGGCCGCGACCGCCCCCCACTCCTTCGCCGGAAGCCAATGCCGTTGTTTGACTACTGAACTATCGTCGCCTGCAGTGTGATGGTCCTGGCGGGCACGTGGCGTGGTAGGGCTTTCGGTTTGCCCTTCGGTCGGTAGGAGTACAGCGAGTTGGGCCGTTTCAGGAAGCGGTCTGCCTCTCGCAGTCGGCGGGTGCCGCTGTCGAGTTTCCGGCGGACCTTCGCCGCCAGCGCGGTCAGGAATCTGCGGATCTTCGGTGGGGTGTCGGCGAGCTGGCGGACCACGCTGCGTCGGGTGTGCTTGAGGAC
>NZ_QFRK01000091.1 GCF_003143855.1 Streptomyces sp. NWU339 | reverse complement strand
CGTTCACCGGGCCGCCCGACAGGKTCATGAACGACATCGGCTTCGCCACGATCACCCGCCGGCDCGCCGGACCCGGCGGCCCGATCCGCCCCTCCACCACTTGAGCCTGGGCCTTCCCGGCCCGCTTGAACCGGCCCCCGACCCGCTCCGCCAGCAGGTCCGCCACCATGAACCCCACGTTGTGCCGGTTCATCGCGTACTCCGGCCCCGGATTGCCCAGCCCCGCGATCAGCCAGGGCGCCGCCGCGTCATCGGTCGTCACGTCCGTGTCTCCCTCCTTCACGTATTCACGCCTCCGCGCATCGAAGAATACGAAGCCTCCGCGGGCGACGAAGCCCGCGAGGACGATCAGGCCTCGGCGGCCTCCTCCTCGCCCTCCGAGACCTCCTCGGCCTGCGCGGCCAGGACCTGCAGCACGACGGTGTCCTCCTCGACCGTCAGCTTCACGCCCTCCGGCAGCACCAGGTCCTTGGCGAGGACCGCGGCACCGGCCGCCAGACCCTGCACCGAGACGGTCACGTTGTCCGGGATGTTCGTCGCCTCCGCCTCGACCGGCAGCGCGGAGAGGACGTGCTCCAGCAGGTTGCCGCCCGGGGCCAGTTCACCCTCGGCGAGCACGGGGATCTCGACGGTGACCCGCTCGCCCCGCTTCACCTTCAGCAGGTCCACGTGCACCAGGTCACCGCGCAGCGGGTCACGCTGCACGGCCTTCGGGATCGCCAGCTGGCTGCCCTCACCGTCGATGACCAGCTCGATCAGCACGTTCGACGTACGCAGCGCCAGCAGCAGCTCGTGGCCCGGGAACGTCAGGTGCAGCGGCTCGAGACCGTGCTCGTACACCACACCCGGGACCTTGTCCTCACGACGGACACGACGCGCGGCACCCTTGCCGAACTCGGTACGGGTCTCGGCGTGCAGCTTCACATCGGCCATGCTCATCACTCCTCGAAGTCAGTTACGGACGTGGTCACCCGGCCACGAACGGCCTGCTACGAAGAGCACGTCGATTACGGACCGCCGTACCCCGCTCCTCAGAAGCGATACGGCCTCCCTCGCCGAGCAACTGCAGCAGTCTACTCGGACGGGGAGGCCGCACCCAAAACGATCTCCCGGACCACCAGGGGGCCGGGCTGCAGAACCCTTACTGCTCGTCGAACAGGCTCGTCACCGAACCGTCCTCGAACACCTCACGCACCGCACTCGCGATCGTCGGCGCGATCGACAGCACCTTGATCTTGTCCAGCTCGGCACTCAGCTCGTGCGGAGTCGGCAGCGTGTCCGTGAACACGAACTCACTCACCCGCGAGTTCTTCAGCCGGTCCGCCGCCGGACCCGACAGCACACCGTGCGTCGCCGTCACGATGACGTCCTCCGCGCCGTGCGCGAACAACGCGTCCGCCGCCGCACAGATCGTGCCGCCCGTGTCGATCATGTCGTCCACCAGGACGCACACGCGGCCCTTCACCTCACCGACCACCTCGTGGACCGTGACCTGGTTCGCCACGTCCTTGTCCCGCCGCTTGTGCACGATCGCCAGCGGCGCGCCCAGCCGGTCGCACCAGCGGTCCGCCACCCGCACCCGGCCCGCGTCCGGCGAGACCACGGTCAGCTTCTCCCGGTCCACCTTCGCCCCCACGTAGTCCGCGAGCAGCGGCAACGCGAAGAGGTGGTCGACGGGACCGTCGAAGAAGCCCTGGATCTGATCCGTGTGCAGATCCACCGTCAGCACCCGGGTCGCACCCGCCGTCTTCATCATGTCCGCGATCAGACGCGCCGAGATCGGTTCACGGCCCCGGTGCTTCTTGTCCTGCCGCGCGTAACCGTAGAACGGCACGATGACCGTGATGGACCTGGCCGACGCACGCTTCAACGCGTCGATCATGATCAACTGCTCCATGATCCACTTGTTGATCGGTGCCGTGTGGCTCTGGATCAGGAAGCAGTCGGCACCACGGGCCGACTCCTCGTACCGCACATAGATCTCGCCATTGGCGAAGTCGAAGGCCTTCGTCGGGACGACCTCGACCCCCAGCTGGCGGGCGACGTCCTCGGCAAGCTCGGGGTGGGCGCGGCCGGAGAAGAACATCATCTTCTTCTGGCCGGTCGTCTTGATCCCGGTCACAGCACTTTCTCCTCAGAGGTTTCGCAGGTATCGCGGGGACTCGCGGGTGGCGAGGGGGTACGCGGCTCGGTCGCGAGCGGCTTCTCGGTCCGTATGCGAGGAGCCGTCTCGGCAGGTGGGGTGCAGATGTGCATTTATCACGGTACGCCGAATCGGACGCGCCGCTTTTCGGTCACCCCTCCTCGGCCGACCCCTGCGAAGCCGCCTCCGCCGCCTTCGCGGAAGCACTCCCCGGGCGCTTACGAGCCACCCAACCCTCGATGTTCCGCTGCTGGCCACGGGCAACGGCCAGTGAACCGGGCGGCACATCCTTCGTGATCACGGAGCCGGCAGCCGTGTAAGCACCGTCCCCGACAGTGACAGGTGCCACGAACATGTTGTCCGACCCCGTCTTGCAGTGCGACCCGACCGTCGTGTGATGTTTGTCCTGTCCGTCGTAGTTCACGAACACGCTCGCCGCACCGATGTTCGAGAACTCGCCGATCGTGGCATCCCCCACGTACGACAGATGCGGAACCTTCGTCCCCTCACCGATCGACGCGTTCTTCGTCTCCACGTACGTACCGATCTTGCCCTTGCGCCCGAGCCGCGTCCCCGGACGCAGATACGCGTACGGCCCGACGGTCGCCTCCGGCCCGATCTCGGCACCCGCCGACACCGTGTTGTCCACCCGCGCGCCGGCCCCCACCCGCGTGTCCGTCAACCGCGTGTTCGGGCCCACCTCACAGCCCTCGGCGAGATGCGTCGCACCGTGCAGCTGCGTCCCCGGATGCACGGTCACGTCCTGCTCGAACGTCACCGTCACATCCACCCACGTCGTCGCCGGATCGACCACCGTCACCCCGGCCAGCATGGCCTCCGTCAGCAGCCGGTTGTTGAGGATCCGCCGCGCCTCGGCGAGCTGCACCCGATTGTTGATCCCCGCGATCTCCCGGTGATCACCCGCCACCGACGCACCCACCCGGTGCCCGGCCTCACGCAGGATGCCCAGCACATCGGTCAGGTACTCCTCACCCTGGCTGTTGTCCGTCCGCACCTTGCCCAGGGCGTCCGCCAGGAGCTGCCCGTCGAACGCGAACACCCCGGAGTTGATCTCCCGGATCGCCCGCTGCACATCGGTGGCGTCCTTGTGCTCCACGATCGCCGTCACGGCGCCCGTGTCGTCCCGCACGATCCGGCCGTACCCGGTCGCGTCCGGCACCTCGGCCGTCAGCACGGTCACCGCGTTGCCGTCGGCGGAGTGCGTGGCGGCGAGGTCCCGAAGCGTCCCGGCGGTCAGGAGGGGCGTGTCCCCGCAGACCACGACCACGGTCCCCTCGACGACACCACCCAGCGCCTCCAGGCCCATCCGCACGGCGTGACCGGTGCCGTTCTGCTCCTCCTGCACGGCGGTGCGGACGGCGGGGGCGACCTCGGCGAGGTGCGCGGTCACCTGCTCGCGGGCGTGGCCCACGACGACGACCAGGTTCTCCGGCTCCAGCTCACCGGCGGCGGCGAGCACATGGCCCACCAGGGAACGGCCACAGATGTCGTGCAGGACCTTCGGAGTGGCCGACTTCATACGGGTGCCCTCACCCGCTGCGAGTACGACGACGGCTGCCGGGCGGTTGGCGCTCACGGGATGCCCTTCGGCTGTGTGGGGTGGGGGTGGACAACCGCAGGATACCGGGGCGTTCGTGGGGGGACATGAGTGCGGGTCCTGACCGAGGGTTCGACCGGTCAGGACCCGAACTGGGGTTGTGCTGTGGCTCCCCCGCAAGGATTCGAACCTTGTCCTACTAGATCCAAAATCTAGTGTGCTGCCAGTTACACCACGGGGGACAGCGCCTCAGACCTTACCGGAGACATGCTTGCGCGTGGGTCACGATGGCGCCCCACCAGTCCTCGACGCGACGGTGCGGCTCACTGCTCTGTCGCACGGTGAGGACGAGACACCCGCGGTCGCACGTCGGCGGACGCGGAAGCCGGTGGTCTGCCGGTGCCGTCCGCCGGCCGGCCCACAGCTTGCCGTGCCGGTGGCGAGCCCCTCCGTAACGTGGTCTGTATGGCGGATGACACGGGCGGACCGGAAGTCGCCGGGGATCCGGTGTCCCGTCCGCCGGCTGCACGGATCCTGCGCCCTGGGTGGTGGCTGGTGTCGGCCGTCATCGTGTCGGCAGCCGCGCTCGTCGCTCTGAACCGGCGCCACGACCTGGTCCTGGCCCTGCGTCTGATGGGGGCGGTCCCGCCGGGACGGCTGGGACTCGCCGCCCTTCTCGAGGCGCTGTCCCTGGCCTGTATGGCGGCGATGCAATGGTGGCTGCTGAGGGCGGGTGACGCCCGTCTGAGGTTCGGCCGTGTGGCCGTGATGATCCTGGCGGCCAACGCGGTGGCCGGGGCGCTCCCCGCCGGGGCGGCGTTCGCCGCTGCCTGGCTGTTCCGACAGTTGCGGCGCTGCCGTGTGTCGCCGGTGCTCGCGGGCGCCGTCCTCGCGGTGTCCGGCGTGTTCTCCGGTCTCGCCCTGTTCTCACTGCTGGTGGCCGGCGTTCTGGCCGGTGGAGGAGCAGGAGCTGCCGTCGGCCTGCGAACTGCGGTGCTCTGGCTGGCGGCGGCCCTCGTTCTCGTCACCGCCGGGACGGTCGCCCTGGCGCGTTTCCCGCCCGTGCGGCGCCGGGTCTGGCGCGCGTGGCGGCGGATCGGGGTCCGTTCCCCCCGCATGTGGAACATCGAGAACGGGCTGTCCCACCTCGTTCGACACGTGAGAGCGAAGCAGCCCGGTGTACGCCCATGGCTGACGCCGTTCGCCCTGGCCGTTTCCAACTGGGCTCTCGACGTGGCCTGCCTCGGCGCCTGCGCATGGGGACTGGGTATCGCGCTGCCCTGGCCGGGGACGCTGGTCGCCTACGTCCTCACCCAGCTGGCGGGGGCCCTGCGGCTCACGCCCGGCGGCCTCGGAATCGTGGAAACCAGCCTTGCCGCGCTCCTGGTGCTCTACGGGCTGCGCGTCGACCAGGCCATCGCACTGACACTCCTGTACCGGATCGCGAGCTACTGGGCCCCGCAGGCGATCGGCTGGACGAGCTGGCTCGGCCTCACGATCGCCTCACACCGGCGGGCGCACACCGAACGCGGAGAGCCGGAGACGTGATGCGTGCCGTCGCCGTGGTCCTTCGTCGTGGTCCTTCCCTGTGGGCGCTTCCCGGCCGCGGAGTGAGAATGGACGGGACAGGTTCTCCGCTGCACCGAGAGGTGGGCAGGTGGGCCAGGCGGCGATCAGTGTTACCGGTCTCAGCAAGCGGTTCGGGACGGTGACGGCACTGGACTCGGTGGACTTCGAAGTCCGGCCCGGTACCGTCCTCGGCCTGCTGGGGCCCAACGGCGCTGGTAAAAGCACGGCGATTCGGATCCTGACGACGATCGTGCGCCCGAGCGCAGGCCACGCCGAGGTCCTCGGGCACGACGTGGTCCGCGAAGCGGCGACCGTCCGGGGCCTGATCGGTCTGGCCGGGCAGTACGCGGCGGTGGACGGCAACCTCACCGGCCGGGAGAACCTGCGCATGATCGGACGGCTCACCCACGTGCGGCGCTCCCGGATCCGGGTCCGCGCGGCCGAACTGCTGGAACGGTTCGACCTCACCACCGCGGGCGAGCGTCTCGTGCGGACTTACTCCGGCGGCATGCGCAGACGCCTGGACGTAGCCGCCGCGCTCGTTCCCGACGCACCGGTCCTCTTTCTCGACGAGCCCACCACGGGCCTCGACCCGCACAGCCGCAACGCGCTGTGGGACCTGATCCGACACCTCGTCGACGACGGTACGACCGTGCTGCTGACCACCCAGTACCTGGACGAGGCCGACCGACTCGCACATCGGGTGGTCGTCATCGACCGGGGACGGGTGATCGCCGACGACACCCCGGCCCGTCTCAAAACGCACCTGGGCGACACCGTCATCGAGTTCGACATGGGAGAAACCCGGCGGGCCCTGCGGGCGGCCGAACTGCTGCGGGCGCACTTCGCGGATTCGCCCCGCGTCGACGCGTCCCGGGTCCGCCTGGCCTCACGCGACGGATCACGCCAGTTGCTGGACGGCCTCCGGCTCCTGGACGCGCACGGCCTGGTGCCCAGCACCGTCGCCGTACGGGAAGCCAGCCTGGACGACGTGTTCCTGCAGCTGACCGGGGACCGGTCATGACCCGTGCCGCCACCGGACCCGCCCAGCGCCCGGGGCTGCTCGCCCAGCCCGGAACGCGGCTCGTGCGGACCGCCGGGGACGGTCTGACCGTCGCATGGCGGAATCTGACCGCCCTGCGACGAATACCGCGGCTGCTGGTGTTCTCGACCATCCAGCCACTGGTCTTCGTGCTGATGTTCCGGTACGTCTTCGGAGGTGTCGTCGCGCCGGCCCTCCACGGAGTCAGTTACGTCGACTTCCTGATTCCGGGCATTTTCGTGCAAACGGCGGTCTTCGGGGCCATGAACACGGCGATCGGCCTGGCCACGGACATGCAGACCGGCCTGATGGAGCGATTCAGGTCGCTGCCGATGGCCAGATCCGCGGTGCTGGTGGGGCGAACCACGGCGGATCTCGGGCGCCACGTCTTCGTGGTGGCGCTGATGACGGGGGTGGGGTTCGCCATCGGTTTCCGCATTCACGCCGGCGTGTGGGCGCTGCTCGGCGGAATCCTGCTGGTGCTGGCCTTCGGGTTCGCGATGTCATGGATCTTCGCGGTGGTCGGCATGGCGGTCGGTGATCCGGAGACGGCCCAGGCCGCGGCATTTCCGGTTCTGGCCCCCCTGGTCTTCGCGTCCGCGGCGTTCGTCCCCGTCGACACCATGCCCGGATGGCTGCAGGCGTTCGCCCGGCACCAGCCGGTGTCACGGACCGCCGAAGCGGTCCGTGACCTGGTCCTCGGGGGGCCGACCGCACAGGACGTGTGGCAGGCGCTCGCCTGGGACGCGGGCATTGTGCTGGCGTTCGCACCACTGGGCGTATGGCTCTATCGCAAGGCGGTGTGAGGGGGCGTTCCGCGACCGTGTACCTGCCGGGTGCGCGTGTCATGCGCATACCGTCCGGGTGGAATGTGGGCTTCCCGGGTCGAACGGTGCGCGATTCAGTAGTTCGAGTGATTTCGACTCCTGTCGCATCCGAACGGTCACGGATCGTGATGGAGTTCGGTCGGGGAAACTGCCCGGAAAACCGGCATCGCGCGCCCGTAGGCTGGAGGGCATGACCACGACGGGGGAAGATCATGTGGCGGCCGGCGGAGGGCCGTGGTGGTGGGGCAGGCGGCGGAGTGCCGCGCTGGATGTGAGCCTTGCGGCGGTGTCCGCGCTGGAGTGCGGGCTGGAGGGGATCCCGTTCGCGCGGGACGCGGGGATCCCGGTGGCCGCGGGGGTGGTCTTCGGGCTGCTGGCGGGTTCCGTGCTGGTGGTGCGGCGGCACTGGCCGATCGCCGTGGTGCTGGTGGTGATCGCCATCACGCCGGCCCAGATGGGCTTTCTGATGGGCCTGGTCGGCCTGTACACGCTGGCCGCGTCGGAGTTGCCGCGCCGGATCATCGGGTCGCTGGCGGGGATGTCGCTGGTGGGGACGCTCATCGTGACGTTCGTGCGGGTGCGGCAGGACATGGCGCGCGGGGAGCTGACCCTGGGGGACTGGTTCGTTCCGTTCGCGTCGATCACGACGTCGCTGGGGCTGACCGCGCCGCCGGTGCTGCTGGGGCTGTACGTGGGGGCGCGGCGGCGGTTGATGGAGAGTCTGCGGGAACGGGCGGACAGCCTGGAGCGGGAGCTCCAGTTGTTGGCGGAGCGGGCCGAGGAGCGGGCCGAGTGGGCGCGTGACGAGGAGCGGAGGCGGATCGCGCGGGAGATGCATGACGTGGTCGCGCACCGGGTGAGTCTGATGGTGGTGCACGCGGCGGCGTTGCAGGCGGTGGCGCGGAAGGATCCGGAGAAGGCGGTGAAGAACGCCGCGCTGGTGGGGGACATGGGCCGGCAGGCGTTGACGGAGTTGCGGGAGATGCTCGGGGTGCTGCGGTCCGGCGGGGGCGGTGGAAGCCGGGGCACCGGGGACGCGGTGCCGTTGGTGGCGGTGGGTGTGGCGGCGGCCGCGGCCGCGTCGCGGGCGGTGGACGAGGCTCGGGGTGCGGGGGGCGAGGGGCCGAGGCTGGCGGAGATCGGCGAGTTGGTGGAGCAGTCGGCGGCTGCGGGGGTGGTCGTGGATCTGTCGGTGGAGGGTGAGGGCCGGCCGTATGCGGGGGAGGTGGAGTCGACGGCGTATCGGGTGGTGCAGGAGGCGTTGACGAACGTCCACAAGCACGCGCCGGGGGCGAAGACGTATGTGCGGCTCGCGCATCGGGTGTCGGAGATCGCGATGCAGGTGGAGAACGAGCCGCCGCCGGAGGCGGGGGCGTCGGCGCGGTTGCCGTCGGGTGGGAACGGTCTGGTGGGGATGAAGGAGCGGGTCTCGGCGCTGGGCGGGGTGTTCGTGTCGGGGCCGACGGATGCGGGGGGTTTCCGGGTGTCGGCGGTGATCCCGGCGTCGTAGCCGAGGGCCGGGGCCGGGCCCGTGGGCCCGGAGGCGTGGTCAGCCGGTGGTGAGGCGGGCGGGCTGGGTGCCGGTGACGAGGGCGGTGAGGGCCTGGTCGATGTGGTGGCCGAGGTACCAGTCGCCGGTGTGGTCGAGGGCGTAGACGCGGCCCTGGGCGTCGATGGCGATGAGGGTGTGGGTGTCGGTTTCGGCGCCGACGGGGCAGACGTCGGTGTCGAGGGCGCGGCCGAGGTCGCCGAGGGTGCGGGCCATGTGGAGGCCGTGCAGGGGGTCGAGGTGGAGGGTGGCGGGGGCGAGTTGGCGGCCGGTGCCGACGGGGGCGATGCGGAGGCCGCCGAATTCGGCCCAGGCTTCGACGGCGGAGGGGAAGACGGCGTGGCGGTGTCCGGCGGGTGAGGTGTGCTCGCGCAGGGTGTCGGCCCAGATCTCGGCTTGCTTGATGTCCCAGCGGCCCGGTCGCCAGCCGGCGGTGCGCAGGGCGGCGTCGACGGGGTCGGGGAAGCGCGGTGGGGTTCCCCCTGGCTCGGGTGGGGCCGGGCGGTGGGGGGTGGGGGTGCGGTCGGTGTGCATCTGCCGTTCGTCCGTCGTCGTGGTGGTGGCCGGTCGGTGCCGGGGGAAGGTGGGGGGCGGGGGTTATCCGGGGTCGACGACGCGGACTCCGAAGTGGGCGGTGAGGGCGGTGCAGGCGCGACAGGGGGCGGCGAAGCCTCCGTGGAGGGGGTCGCCGTCCTCGCGGATGTGGCGGGCGGTGAGTTTGGCTTGTTTGAGCGCTTTGCGCGCTTCGCCGTTGGTCATGGGTTTGCGTGCGGCGCGTTTGCTGCGGGCGTTGTCGGCGGCGGTGAGGTGCCGGGAGATGAGGATGGTTTCGGCGCAGCGGCCGGTGAAGCGGTCGCGTTGGCCGCTGGTGAGGGTGTCGAGGAAGTCCTGGACGAGGGGGTGCAGGTCGGGGGGTGTGTCTCCGCGGGCGGCGGTGCCGGTGAGGGTGGCGCCGCGGATGGAGAGGGCGGCGGCGATGGTGGGCAGGATGCCGTCGCGGCGGTGGTGGAGGAGAGGGGTGTGGGCGGCGTCGGCGGCGCTCCAGCCGACGCGGGGGTCGCCGGTGCGGGGGGCGCCGGGTCGACCTGTGTGGGCTCCCTGGTGGGCCCCTGTTTGCGTCATATTCATGATCGTCTTTTCCTCCCGCGCATCCCCCGGAAGGTCACAGAGTGCCAAATGGCGTGGCTGATGGGGAAGCTGGGGCGGAGTGACACGCCCAGGTTTGGGCTGACTGTCACGGGAGGGTGACGGTTGGTCACGGAACCGGAGGGGTGAGCGGTCGGTGCCCGGTGACCGGTGCCGTCGTACCGCATAGGCTGTCGGCACCGCGATTCCTGCGGTGATCCGTGCGGATGGCGTGCGGGGCACCGGCGGGAAGCGGCGGTAAGCAGTCGAAACAGACGTGACAGTCGAATACGTTCCGTAACGGCCCGAGGGTGGTCGGTGCGGGGCGTACAGAGTGCCGCAGGGGGCAACCGCCATGACGACAGGTCGGCTCGGGCAGAAAACCGTGCCGCCGAATGCGGCCTATGCCGGGCAGGTCGTGCACTTCCCGGATCCGGTGCGGGCGGCCCGTCACCCGAGAGGGGTACGGGTGGACGAGCGTGGTTACCCCGATTTCTCGCCGTACGCGCGTGCGGCCGCGGAGATCGCGGAGCCGCCGGAGGGTTTCGGTGTCGACGAGCTGCGGCTGACGGACTACGTGTCGGCGAACGCGGCGCTGGCGGCGACCGGTCATGAGCTGTGGGACACGGTGCCGGCGGTGGCGACGCCGCACGGCTGGACGTGGCATCACGTGGTGGCGTCGCGGCGGCTGGAACTGGTGCCGGTCGAGGTGAAGGCGTTGCTGCGGCACCACGGTGGTGTGGTGACCTCGGGCGTGGACCAGGACAAGCGGGGGACGCGGCCGCTGCAGGAGACGCGTCCGGCGCATTTCGGGCTGCCGAAGTCGGGGCTCGCGGTGACCGAGGCGCAGGTGCTGGGGGTCGAGGAGGACCTCGGGTACCGGCTGCCGGGCGCGTACCGGTCGTTCCTGAAGGTGGCGGGCGGTTGCGCCCCGGTGGGGACGGCGCTGGACGCGGAGCTGGGGCTGCTGGTCGACCAGCCGTTCTTCACGGTGCGGGACGAGGCCGCGGTCAATGACCTGGTGTACGTCAACAAGTGCCTGCGTGATCACCTCACCAAGGACTACCTGGGGGTCGCTTTCGTCCAGGGCGGTCTGCTGGCGGTGAAGGTGAAGGGCGACCGGGTGGGTTCGGTGTGGTTCTGCGCGTACGACGACGCGCGGGACGTGGACCCGTCATGGACGCCGGCGGAGCGGGTGGAGCGGCTGCTGCTGCCGTGCGGGGACGACTTCGACGCGTTTCTGGCACGGTTGGCGGGGTCGCCGCCCGAGTTGGAGACGGTGGCGAATCTGATGGTGGACGGCGGCTTCGCGCAGGTCGTTCCGGTTTCCTCCGCGGGGGAGTGAGGTCTGGCGATGGTGACGTTCGCGCAGGCGCAGGAGCGTGCGGAAGAGTGGATCAACGGGGATGTGCCGTCGTACCAGCACCGTGAGGTGCGGGTGCGGGAGTTCGGTCTCGGGTTCGTGGTGTGGGCGGAGGACCGTGCGGACGGGCCGCGTTCGGACGGCGGCGCGCAACGGCTGGTGATCGCCCGGGACAGTGGTGAGGCCTCGTTGTGGCCCGCGCTGGCGGTGGGTGAGGTGATCCGCCGGTACGAGGAGGAGTACGGCCGTGCGGAGGCGGTGCCGGAGCCGGCGCCCGCGGCGCGGGTGGATCTGAATCAGACGTCGTTCCTGTTGAGTCCGCCGGAGTGGTTGCAGGAGGCCGCGGACCGGCTGGGGATTCCGGATCGTCGGGGGGAGACGTCGGGCGGTGCGGCGGGGGCGGCCGGTACCGCCGGTGGTGCCGCCGCGGCGGCGGGCACGGGGGCCGGTTCCTCCGGTGCCGCCTGGCCTGCTGCCGGTGGGGGTGGCTCCCAGGCGGGGACCGCCGGAGTCGGTACCGGTGCCGGTTCCGGTGCGTCGGGTGAGCCGGCCGGGGCGACGCCGTGGGCCGGTACGGACACGAACGCCGATACCGGTGAGGACCGTTCCGTGCCGCTGCCGGAGACCGTGTTCGCTCCGCCGCTGAGCCAGTCCGACGACGACACGCCGCCGCCGGCGGCGCCGGACGCGCAGACGGCACTGATCTCGGGCGGCAGCCGGCTGCCGCCGACGGCGGTGGGCCCGGCGCTCCAGGTCCCGAACGCGCAGGTGCCGCCGGGTGCGCCGGCGTATCCGTCGGCGCCGGACGCCGGGGACATCGCCGACGCCGCGACCAGCAAGGCGCCGCCGCCGCGCCGCGGCTCGGGTTCGACGACGCCGCCTCCGCCGGGCGCCCCGGGCACGCCGGGCACGCGGGCGGGGGCCACGCCTCCGCCGCCGTCCGTGCCCCCGCCGGGTCCCGGCACGCCGGGGGGTCCGGCGGGCGGGTACGTACCGACGCAGATGATGTCGTCGCTGGGGTCCAACGGACTCAGCGGTTTCGAGGGTCCGGAGGGCCCGGGAAGCGCCCAGGGCGGCCGGCCGGCGGGGTGCATCACGCCGCGACGGTGTTCGCCGACCCCGGCCGCCCGGGGGCCGGCGGGGGCGCGCCGCAGCCTCCCGGCCCGCCCGGCGTCCCCGGCGCGCCGCAGCCCCCGGGGGCCCGGGGGCCCCGGGAGGGCGTGGTCCCGTGCACCACGGCGAGACCATGCTGGCCGGTCCTCCGGTCGGCGGCCCCGGCGCACCTCCGCCGCCGCCCGGTGTCCCCGGGACGCCGCCTCCCGTGCCCCCCGGCGTTCCCGGCGGTGTGCCCGGTGCGGTGCCTCCGGCGTACGGCTATCC
>NZ_QFRK01000110.1 GCF_003143855.1 Streptomyces sp. NWU339 | reverse complement strand
ATGACGACGGTTCCTCGCGTACTCCTTTCCACCTCGCTCGCCGGACCCGCACCATCTGGCAGTGCTGGCACGTCCCGGCTTTGTCAGGGCCGCTTGCCACCCTCCTCGGCATCACCCAGATCAGGCTGCCCTCAGCTTCACCACCCCGCCACGACAGGGCAGTTGACGCAGGTCTCTCACCTCCGTACGGACCATCAGCACCTCACGGCGCACACCTCCCTGGCGAAATAGGCGGCCGCCCGGCGCAGGATCTCGCGCTCCAACTGCCACTCCTTCTCGGCCTTCAGCAGCCTGGCGTTCTCGGCCCGCAGCCGGGCCAGCTCATCGGCCTGACTCTCCGGGTCGCTCCCGCCCCGGACGGCCGACACGTTGCCCCCGGTGTCCTTGCGGACCCATGTGCGCAGTGTCTCCCCGGTGATCCCGAGCTCGGCGGCCACGGCCGCGTACGTGCGCTTGCCGTCGCCCGCGCGATACAGCGCGACGGCGTCCCTCCGGAACTCCTCCGGGTACGGAGACTGGCGTCCCACCTGGACATCCCTCCCTGGACCATCAAGATCCATTGTCAGGGTGTCCACTCCAAGGGATCAGCCTCATTGCGGTCCACCCCCAGCGACGCGGCCAGCTCGGTCTTCGAGCGGCCCGCGTACCAGTGGACGTAGATCTCGGGGATGTCGACCACGACGAACGTCCTCCTTGCCATCCGGGCCGCCCATCGGCCTTCCGAACCACGGGCCGACGGCCGGACACGCGCCTCCGCGATGACCAGGTCCCTCGATCCCGAACTCCGTCTACCCCTGGAGAATTAGGAGAATTCTGGATGAGGAATTACATGACGCTCAAACCACCCTTGATGGGGAAAGCGTGATCGCTGACATCGTTCCGCTCTCACGCAGATATCCAGCCGCTCTCGGACCGAATCCATTTCAATCCTGGCTATTGACGCGATGCAGCGCGGCGGGCGGGAATTGAGGGACCAGACCACGTTCTCCGCTCCGAGTGCACACCGCAGCTCGGGGTGGCCGTGGTCCCGATCGCTCGAGGAGAGGCACGTGCCCATGCTCCTACGCGCGTCGCGCGCAAGCAGACGGCGCCGCGCATCTCGTCAACCCGAGCCGAGCTGCACGCATGAGGCAGGACTGAGGCCACTTTCCACATGAGCTGCCAGACGACCTCGACACACGTCTGAGAACGAGCTGGATGGAGCGCAAGGATCGATGTGACGAACGGGAAGAGCGTCGGACTCGGTGTTCTGGGCTGCGCCGACGTCGCGGCGCGGCGTGTTCTGCCGGCGGTCGCCGCGTCGTCCTCCATCCATCTGGTCGCGGTCGCAAGCCGAGACTGGAAGCGAGCCGAGCGGTACGTCCGGCAGCACGGCGGCGACGCGGTCACCGGATACGAAGCCCTGCTCGACCGCGACGACGTGGATGCTGTCTACGTTCCGCTACCCGCGGGGCTGCACGCCGAATGGATCGAACGGGCTCTGCGTGCCGGGAAACACGTGCTCGGCGAGAAGCCGTTGACCACCTCGATTGACGACACCCGGCGCCTGTTCGAGCTCGCTGAGCAGCTCGGCCTCGTGATGCACGAGAACTTCATGTTCTGCAACCACCCGATGCACGCTGAAGTACTTCGGCTTGCGGCGAGCGGGGCTGTGGGCGACGTGCGTTCGTTCTCCGCGACGTTCACCATCCCAGGACGCCCGGAAGGCGACATCCGACTGCGGCCAGATCTGGGTGGGGGAGCCCTTTACGACACGGGTGGCTATCCGCTGCGCGCAGCGCAGATGTTCCTCGGTCCGGAGCTGGAAGTCCGCGGCGCGTTTCTGCGGTTCGCCGGGAGCGCCGTCGACCTGGGCGGCTCTGTGCTGCTCGTCCGTCCGGACGACGGTGTGTGGGCGAACCTGACGTTCGGCTTGGACGACGCTTACCGTTCCACCTACGCGCTTGCCGGCAGCGCGGGCCGCATCGAGGTTGATCACGTGTTCACCCCACCGGCCGACCATCTGCCGACGGCCCGACTGACCACGCCTTCAGGCACCGTCCCGGTGTCCTTGCCGGCGTACGATCAGTGCCGCGCTTCGGTGCAGAGGTTTGCCGATGCCGTTCTCGGTGCAACCGCATTCCCTTCGCGGGAGGCGGTAACCAGCATCAACCAGGCACGCCTGACCGACGAGATCCACGAGTTCGCGCAGGCACTCGGTCCACCCGCTCACCGCCACACCGAGGAGGAATCGTGACAATTCCGGTGCAACAACGTCAACGCGACGGTGGGGTCGCCTGATGCGAGTGCTGATGTTCCTCACGCCGGCGTCGTCACACGTAGTGGCAACTGCCCCTCTGGCTTGGGCTCTGCAAACCGCCGGGCACTCAGTGCTGGTCGCAAGTCAGCCCGAGGCCGTCGAGATGATCCAGGCCGCCGGCCTCGTCGCCACGCCCCTCAAGGCTGGACTCGATCTCATGGAAACCACGGCCCAGCCGGCGTCGATCACCGAACAGATGATGAGCTCGCTGGATCTCAACGACGCCGAGGAAGTCGTCAGGATCACGGTACGAGAATTCGTTCTACCCTCGTTGGCCGGCTACACCTCACTTGAGGCCGCTCCCTTGGTCGAGGCGTGCCTCGAACTGATCGACGGGTGGCGCCCGGACGTCATCGTGTGGGATGGCGGATATTACCCGGCGGGAATCGCCGCGCACATGACCAAGAAGCCGCAGGTGCGCCTGCTCTGGGGCCGCGATTGGGAGGGAATGCTCCGTCACCGACTGCGGGAGCTCGGCGCCGGAACAACCGATGTGCTGGCCGAACACTTCGCCCCGCTGCTCGAGCATCTCGGCATCGAGTTCGACGAGAGGATGCTGCTCGGCGAAGCCAGCATCGACCCGAACCCCGTCGAGATGCGGTGGCCGACCGGCTTGGACTACCTTTCCGTGCGCTGGACGCCCTACACCGGGCCGGGTGTAGTCCCGGACTGGGCGACAGCACCCGCTCCGAACGGTCGCATCTGCGTCTCTCTCGGCTTGAGCTACCGGGAACTCGCTGACGACAGCGACGTACCGATCGTTGAGATCCTGCGAGGACTGGCCGAGCTCGGCCCCGAGGTCGTGGCAACTCTCGACGCCCGCCAGGTCGCGCCCGGCACGACTTTTCCGGACAACGTCCGACTGGTGGACCACATGCCGCTGTCGGCGTTGCTGAGCACCTGCTCCGCCGTCGTCAACCACGGAGGCACCGGGACCTGGAGCGCAGCGCTGTCGCACGGCGTCCCGCAAGTCATCATCACCCGTCCTCACATGGACTACCCCCGCTTCGGCGAGCACACCGAGGCCGCCGGCGCCGGCGTCCACATCCCTCTCATCGAGGACCGGCAGACGATGGCTGACGCGGTTGTGCGCGCGGTGGCCCTGGTCCTGAGCGACCCGGCCTACGTCGAAAGTGCCCGGGCGCTGTTCGCGCGGACCAACCGAGCACCTTCTCCCGCGGAGTTGGTAGCGAAGATCGAAGACATGGTACGAGTTTGAGGGGCGCCGGCGAGTGACTGGGTCGGCTTCGGGCGCTGCTGGAGCCGACCCAGAACCCTGTCACTCAGCCATGGCCCGATCGTCCAGTCGTAATTCGCGAAAAAAATGAGTCTTCTAAAGACTTAAGAGGTCGCTCCGCCGCGCTCGGTGCCACTCGCGTCTCGTGCCAGTGTGATCGGGCCTAGCCAAGTGCGGCAGCCTCACTTGGCTAGTTGTGTATGTGCTGGTGACTGCTCGTCCAATGGTTACGGCGTCCGAGTTTGCGTCGGCGGTGGCCGTGCTTACGGCGGACGCGCTATCCGCGATTCCATTTGTACGTCACTCCACCAGCGCCGGTTGGCTTGATCTGGTGTAACAGGCCCCGGCACCTTCGCGGCCTGTTACACGATCACCACCCCCTTGGTCACACCCCTGACCAGGCGTGATCCGCAGGCGTCGCGTAGGGCGCCAGTAGGTTTCGACGATCTTGCGGAGCAGTGGGGCCTGCTCTACGCTGTATCGCGTACTGGGGTTCCGGGCTGATTATATGAGGGGGCTTGGTTGTGAGGCAGGGGCGGCTGGACGCTTTCGGCCCGTATGCCCGCACTCGTGCCTGCGCTTTTTGAGTCGTCACGCACGGTAATTTCAACTGTCGTAGATACGGTCCTTTCGGCCTCTTCGAGGAGGCCCAGGGGAAATCGCGATCATGGGGGGTTGACGTCTTAATGTCGGAGAAGTCTCCTTATTTTGGTGTTCTGGGTCCGCTCGAAGTGATGCTGGGCGGAGTTCCATTACCACTCCGGCGTAATCGCCAACTCGTCGTGTTGGCGATGTTGCTCCTGCGTGCCAATCGTGCCGTGTCGGTCAACCAGTTGGTGGACGCGCTCTGGCCGAGGAACCCGCCGAGTACCGCTGTCGGTCAGGTGCAGACCTGCATTTGGTCCTTGCGCAGGATGCTCTCGGCAGGCCGGGACGGATGCAACATAATCGAAACCAATTCCACCGGGTACACGTTGCGCGTGCCCGATGGCAATCTGGACACCGACGTGTTCGAGATGCACGCTCGTGCCGCAGATGAAGCTGTGGCACGCATGAATCACGTCGAGGCGGTCGAGTACGGACGGCGAGCCTTGTCGACAGTACGTGGAGTCGTGCTCGGCGAGATCGACAGCCCTGTTGTGCAGGCTCTCGCCGCAAAATGGGAGGAACGTCGTCTCCTGGTGGTCGAGCAGTGCATCGAGTTGGAGCTGGAGCAAGGGAAGTTCGTCGGGGTCATTCCGGAACTGGCGTCCCTCGTGCGGCAGTTCCCGCTTCGAGAACGGTTGCTCGAGCAGTACCTGCGCGCTCTGCACGGAAACGGCCAGCGGGCGGAAGCACTCTCCGCGTACCGTGCTGGCCGTCACGTCATCGCCAGCCAACTGGGCCTTGAGCCGAGCGGCACCTTGCAATCCCTGCAGCAGCGCATTCTGGCGGGCGAGTCGGCGGAGGAGTCCTCGCCGCAACCACAGTTGGCGGTGACCGGCACCGTGCCGGTACAGGCTCCGCCGCCTGTCGTCACGCTCGTGGGCCGGGTCGGCGCTGTGGACACGATCTCCAGCCTGTTGGCCGGCCCGCCGACGCTGGAGCACCGGATCGCGCTGGTCGTCGGGCCGATCGGGTCCGGCAAGTCGGCGCTCGCGGTTCGGATCGCTCACGACCACCGTGCGCTCTTCCCCGACGGCGTGCTGTACGTGGACATGGGTGCCGAGCGCGAAAGGGAAGCGAATTCACTCATCTCAACGACCCTGCGCTCTTTTCTGTTCGCTCTTGGCGTGAGCGAACGAGAGATTCCGAGTCACGAGGCCGATCGTGTGACGCTCTATCGCAATTTGACCGCCACGCGACGTGTGCTCGTCGTCGTTGACAACATGGACAACTTGGATCACGTCGACAACATCGACTCGCTGCTGCCATTCGGCTCTGGGTGCGCTCTTCTCGCGACCAGCAGGAGAGAACGGCCCGACCTCCCGAGCGCACGCATTGTCCGCCTGGGTCCGCTTGGCGACAGCGAAGCGGTCGCGCTGCTCGCATCGATCATCGGGGACGATCGGGTGGAAGCAGAACCCGACAGCGCTCTCTCGCTCGTCCGCGCCGCAGGCCATCTGCCGATAACGACCTGCGCGTTGGCCACCCGACTCGCTTCACAACCGCGGTTGCCCTTGGGACACGCCGTTGCCCAGTTCCGAGACAGTCGCCAGGCGGAACGTCTGCTGACCCACAACGGACTGAATCTGCGTGCTCGGCTCGCAGCCGGTGTCGAAGCGCTTCCCGCCGATGCGCGGTGGCTCTGGTTGGTGCTGAGCGACATTCCGGTCCCTGACTTCGCGGTCTGGTTGGTCGCTCGCATCGTGGGAACCACGTCGCCTCGCGCCGACGAGTTGCTCGAGCTCCTGCTCGACCGCGGCTTGATGGAGCTGGCCGGCCCAGACACCGCTGGACAGCTGAGATACGGCTTCAACTGGGCTGTGCGGGTCTTCGCGATGGCCCAAGCCGCGGAGCAGATCAGCATCGAGGAGCGGGACACAGCGAGGACACGGGCGGCGCACGCGTGGATCGAGTTGGCCGGTACGGACGGAGATGACCTGACGAACGGCCAAGCGCGGGGCAACGGGGACACCGGGCTGTCGAGCGCACCGACGGTCTCCCGGCCGGAGCGCGGTAGCGAGCTCGGTGGCGGCCAGATCCCCGACCGATACCGGATTCCGCGAGTAGACCCGGCAATCCGGTTCGCGGCCGAGCGAGACGGTTACGACTTCGCTGTGCGGCATCTCGGTGCCGAGGGACGGTGCGCGGGCATGTGAACCAGCGCAGCTGATCACAGACGTCGTGAGAAGCCTTTCCCCAGCGGACGCCCCGGTTCCGGCGGCCACGAGAGGTCGTTCTGAGGCTTTCATTTCGAGGTGACTCATGCCTGTTGCGGCGTCAGGATCAGGCCGGTCTCGGCGATGAAGCCGTCCAGAAGACCGGGGCGGTACTGCATGCGTTTGAGCCGGGTCCTTGCCAGCGCAGCGAGTTGGTCGAGGGTACCGGCAGCCAGGTTGGCCAGGGACTTCTTCAGGTTCGACCACACGCCCTCATCTGGATTCAACTCTGGGCAGTACGGGGGAAGCCGAAAGACGGTCAGCCAGGACCGGGTGGCGAGCAGCGCACGCATCGCGGCGTCGGTGTGCTGGGTGGAGTTGTCCCACACCAGCACGATGTCGCGGCGGCCGAGCTGCTGGTAGGCGGCGTCCAGCAGCGCGGCGAGCTCCGGCTCCCGGAAGCCCTTCTTCTCCGTCCGACGGCCGGGGTGGTGGACCAGGATGCGGTAGATCAGCCGGGTGCGCTCACCCGGCCGGCAGCACACGGCGCCGGCCAGGGAGATCCGGCCGGAACCCGCATTCACCCGGACCGTCGGGGTGAGGCCCCGTGGGGACCAGGTCGTGGCCCGGGGCGGCCGCAGGCTCTGTCCCGCCTCGTCGGCGAAGACGAGCCAGGCATCCTTCTCYCTCACGGTCTTTTCACGCGCGGCCAGGCCTCCTTCACCCAGGTGGCCGCCGCCTCGTCGTCGCGTTCGRCGGCCCGGTGCCGCGGGATCTGTGCCGTCCAGCCCATCTGATGCAGGATCCGCCACATCTGCGGCACRCTGGGCGAGACAKGGMAGTGCCGGGCGAGGACGGTGGAGATCCTGGCCAGGGYCCACCGCTGGTCCTCCGTCCAGCCGTGCGCGGCCGGCCCCCGCTCCAGCTCCGYCTCCAGCCAGGCCCGCCACTCGGGCCTGATCCGGCTCGGCCGGCCGCTGGGCCCCTTGGACCGCAGCGCCTCGGTGCCGCCGGAGGCCCACCGCCGGTGCCAGGCGYAGGCCGACTTCCGCGAGATGCGCAGCCGCTCGGCCACCTCCGGCGGCCGGATTCCCTGCTCGAACATCTTGGCGGCCTCGAACCGCACCCGCTCCCGCCGGGCCCGCTCGGCCGACGTCTGGCCGCCACTGTCGGGATACCTCATGCCACCGGCCTACACCCGTCAGAGACAACCGGCACCCTGAACCGAAAGCCTCAGACGGCTCTCAACCTCATCCGTATCGCCGCCTGGTGGAACGGCCACCCCCTCGACCGCGCCAACCACAGCCACCTCGCCAGGCTCCAACTCTCCCTAGCTTCATGACAGTTGGAATTAACCACCAAGATCGCGCAACGCTACCGCGACCGACTCAAACTCGCGGCCTGATCAACAACACTCCGATTGGATCTGCACCCTTCTTCGACAGCTCCCTGGGCAGGGCAGACCCAATGAGGGAGAGTCGGGTCAGCAGGTCGTGCTGGGGCGCATGGCGCTGTCAACAAGTGCCAGGTGCCGCTCCGGCACGGTGACGATCCCAAGGTCTGCGAACCACCGCAGCCACACCGGTTCCAGTCCTGGCGCAACGGCGAACTCGTCGGCAGAAAGATGTCCTTGGGCATAACGCACGGTGCGCTCAGCGAGCCTGCCCACCTCATCGGACGTGCACCAGCGCACGTTGCGGGTCTCCCGTGCACAGGGAGCCAGCACCCCTTCCGCGGTCGCCCGGAAAACCGTCCAGTAATGGCCGATCCCCCGCAGTCCGGGGACCCGACGGCACTGGTTGCTGCGCCATCTTTCCGCGATCATCTCCAGCCCGCGCACCACGAGACCGAGTTCCTCGGCCACTTCCGCACGGGCCGTCTGCTCAGGGGTGCCGTGGTCGTCAACGTGGCCTGCGGCCGGGGCAGCTCCGGAAGGAAAGGTTGCCCGGTCAAACAGCAGAAGGCGACCGTGCTCGTCGCCGATGACAACACCTACGGACTGGTTGTCGCAGATTTTCACAAAGATATCCGCTCAGGGAGAACTGGTGTGAAAGGTCGCGGGGTTGCCGGAAGCGAACCTCACCTGGTGAGGAACTTACTAGAAGATAAAGGGTGATTCTCCTACGTCAAACGCCCTCTACCGAGGGTTCGCCAGGACTTCGACCGGGGGATCCCCTGCTGATCCAGGAAGGTCTGGAAGGCGGTCGGCGGTCGTGGCGAGGGGGTTTCCTCGGTCGGTGGCAGTCCTCTGAGGCGCTCGATGTTCACGACGATTGCTGTGAACATGTGCTGCAGGTGGGCTTTCGGCTGTCCTCGGTAGCGGCAGTAGCGCATGCCGTGTGCACGGGCTCGGCATGGATCACGCCGGTCTGGCCTCAGGAGCTTGGGGCCAGGGCTCCGTACTGGGCTAGCGCGAGGGGGAATGCGCGGGTGTCTGCTTTGCGCTGGCTCCAGGGGCGCGTAGCGCGGAGCGCTGGAGTGTGACCAAGGCCGCAGCGAGCAGCCCCAGCGCCCCGATGACGGCGAGAGCGAACCTGGGGCTTGCCTGCTCCACGATCTGGCCGCTGATCGACTGACCAACAGCCGCGCCCAGCGTCATGCTGGTGATGATCCAGGCGAACCCCTCTGCTATCTCCTCCCGCGGTACGGCGGTCTGCAGAGCCAGAGAATGCGCTGTGGACTGCACGGCGATGAGGCATCCGGCAAGGAGCACCGCCAGCGTGACGCCGATGGGGGAGCGGGGGATGGCTGTGGCGGCCACCAGAACCGCGAACCCCGCGAGGAGGGCGGGAACGCGGTGCTCGATGGCTCGGGGCACGGCGCGTGCGCCATAGGGGATGGCGAACAGGATGGATGTGATGGTCCAGCCGCTAAGTGCCTGTCCATGAACTGATCATTTCGAGGTTGGCGGGGCGGTGGCGCGGGCGAGGCGGCGTCGCATCAGGAGGATCATCGACCAGTGGACCATGGCCTCGTGGTGCTCCGGTAAGCGCTCGTAGTCGCGGACACACCGGCGTCGCCGGCAGATCCACGACAGAGTGCGCTCGACCACCCAGCGCCTCGGGAGCACCACGAAGCCCTTCACGTCGTCGCTGCGCTTGACGATCTCCAGCGTGACCTGGACCTTGTCTTTGGCCCAATCCACGAG
>NZ_QFRK01000021.1 GCF_003143855.1 Streptomyces sp. NWU339 | reverse complement strand
GGCCGCGACGGCGGCGGCCGAACCGGCCGTGACCAGCAGGCCGAGGGCGACCACACCGAGGGTGTGGGTGACCGTCACCGAGGCGGCCATCGGGAGGACGTCCCGCAGCCGGGCCCTGCTGCCCCGGGCCGCCGCCGTCGCGGCCATGAGCGTCTTGCCGTGACCCGGCGCGAGCGCGTGCGCCGCGCCGAGGACGAGCGCGATCAGCAGCGCGAGCGCCGCGAAGCCCACCGTGAGGTCGTGCCGCGCGACGAGATCGTCCAGGGCGCGGGTCCACCGGTCGGCGGCGCGGGGCAGCACGGAGGCGGACGGCGCGTCGGGCTCCGTCCCCGCCAGCGCGGGACCGCCCGCACGCACCCGCAGGGCCGCAGTCGTGGTGTCGGCCGGCGAGGACAGCAACTCCTCCGGGTAAAGGGTCAGTTCGCGTGACTGCGACGTCCTCGGCACGTCCGACGCGGCCAGCGTCATCCGGTCACCGCGTGCAGTGATCTCCCGCCAGCCGGGACCCGAGGACGCCCCGGCCCCGCGGAAGTCGACGTCCACCGCGTCGCCCTCGGGCAGCGGAGCCGTCAGCCGGCACTCCACGCGCAGCGTGTCGAGCCCGGCCTGACCGGGACGCACGCGCGCGTGGCTGCTTCTCGCGGTGACGGGGACCGTCCGCCCGTCGACGCGGACCTCGCTGTCGCGGGCGGCCGTGGCGCAGCGCTGCCGGGCCCACTCGTCCGTGCCCAGCGCGTCGACGTCCGGCTGTGCCTGGGTGGCCGGGATCTCGGCGAGGTCCTCGACATGATGGATGCGGAGCTCGCCGGGCGCGGCGACCAGCCCGTCGTAACGGTTGACGGTGAAGTTGCCGAGCGGGTGCGCGCTCGCCGTCGCCGTCGGCACCAGGGCGAACGCGCAGGCGGCGGTGAGGACGGCGAGGCCGGTGGCCGGCGTACGACGGGGGCTCACCGCGTCGCCTCCAGGTCGCTCAGGGCGGCACGGGCCGCGCGGGCACCGAGAGGGGAGAAACCGGGGTTCAGCTCCAGCGCCGCCGTGAGGGACCGGCGGGCGTCGCCGCCGTGGCCGGTGGCGTGTTCGATCATGCCGCGGTGGTAGAGGAAGGCGGCGTTGCGGTAGCCCGTGGCGGTGGCCCGGCGGGCGTAGGGGAGCGCCTCCTCGGAGCGTCCGTTCCGGTGCAGGGCCCAGGCGAGGGCGTCCGCGGTGTGGACGCTGTGCCGACGGTCCCATTCGGTGCGGGCCGCGCGCAGGGCGGTTCGGGTGTCGCCGTGGTCGGCGGCGGCGAGCGCCGTGTCGAGGTCGGCGTTGACCCCGCCGGCGCGGGCGAGGGCGGTCTGCGCGTCGACGAGGGCGTACTGGTCCTGGGCCTTCGCGCGGTCGCCGTCGGCGCCCCGGGTCTCGTACAGCTCGCCGAGGGCGACCAGCGGGCCGGGCAGCGGGGAGCGGGCGACGACCTGCTCCAGGGTCTCGATCCCGCCCGCGCGGTCACCGCTCGCGGCCTGGGCACGGGCCCGGCCCTCCAGGGCGGGGAGGTACTCCTCGTCGGCGCCGAGGGCCCGTGCGTAGTGACGCAGGGCGACTTCGTGGTCCCCCTGGTTCCAGGCGAGTTGACCGAGCGCGGTCGCCACGTACGCCACATCCGGGGCCGTGGACGCGCTGTCCAGGGCCCGTTCCAGTACCTTGCGGGCGGTCCTCACGTCGCCGCGCAGTTCCTGGACGTACGCGTACCGCGTGAAGACGGGCACCCCCGGACGCCTGCTGTCCGCCGTGTCGGCGGCCTCGGCGGCCTCGTCGTACCGGCCGAGCTCGACGAGGGCGTCGATCCGGGAGGACAGAGCGCGCTCGCCGTAGGGGTTCTGCCGCAGGGCCCGGTCGGCGTACTCCAGGGCGCCGGAGAAGTCGTGCCGGGCCGCGGCGAGGGCGGCACGGCCGGCCAGGGCCTGCTCGTTGCCGGGCACGAGCGCGAGGGAGCGGACGAACGCCCGCTCGGCCTGCGGGTAGCGCGAGGGGTCCCCCTTGGTCCGCGCCTGCTCGACGTAGGCGAGCCCCAGGACGGCCCACCCACCGAAGTCCCTCGGCTGGGCACGGAGATGGGCCTGCAGGGAGCGGATCCCCGCGTCGAGGTCGCCCCGGGCGAGCACACCGGCCGCGAGCGTCCCGGCCGCGGGAGCGGCGTCGGCCCGGGCCCCGTCCCGGGCGCCCCCGGCCGCGACCGCCCCGGCGGTCGTCGCGACGGCCAGCAGTGCGGCGCACACCGTGAGGCGCAGCCCGCGCGAGCGCCGCGCGGCGCCGGAGAACCGGCGCAGGGCGGCCGTACGGGCGCCGGAGGAGAAGGTGCCGGGGTCGGCCTCGGCGCCCGGCTGTGCGCGCGCCGTCCTCGGTGATGCGGTGGGCTCGGCGGGCCCGGTCCCCCGGCCGCCCTCCGGGGCGTGGTCGTTCGTACGCGGAGGCATGCCTCTCCTCGGTCTGCGGGTGGTCGTCCTCAGGTGTGCGCGGTCGCGGAGCCGGTCAGTACGCCCGGCCGCGCATCCTGCGCCACCACAGCAGGCCCCCGCCGATCAGCAGGATCCCGCCGGCTCCCGCACCGGCGGACGCGGCGATCAGGGCGGTGTCGTCGAAGCCCTCGGCGCCGGCCGGCCGCAGCGCGTCACCGAGCTGGTTGCGTACGTCGTTGCCGCTGTCCACGCCCTCGGCGAGCGGACCGCGCGACCCCTCCGTCGGGTCGGCCAGATACGGGAACGAGGCGCCGAACTCCTTGTCGTTGGCGTCGACCGCGTCGCCCAGGTCGTTCTCCGCGCCGACCAGCTCGCCCTCGACCACCTGGAGCGCCGCGTCGACCACGTCGTCGGTCAGCCGCCGCCCGTTGGGGAAGCCCGCGTTGTCCCCGTCCAGCACACCGAGCCGCTTCGGTTCGGCCGTCGGCTCGATCGACGTGTTGAGGCGCAGCATCTCCGACGGCGTCACGTGCGGCGGCTGGTTGAGACCCTCGACGCCCTTGAGGAAGACGTCGACGAGGTCGTTGCGCGGCTCGGCGGGCGCCTCGATCTTGTAGATCGCCTCGATGAGTTTCGGCAGTTCCGGGTGCGTGACGTTCTTCAGGAACCGGGCGTCGTCCCACGGCGCGGACGCGTTGAAGGTGTCCTTGTCCTTCAGGGGGTTGACGACCTCGTTCACCAGCGGATTCCCCAGCCGCGACACCTGGGTGAACTCCCCCTTGGCGTTCTTGCGCTGAGTGGTGGACCAGATGCCGACGACCGGTTGGTCCGCCGACTCGGTGATCATGTGCGTGGGGACCTGGAGGGCCAGGGAGTTGACGTTGTAGCCCTTGAGCGTGTCGTTGCCGACCTCGGAGAGGTTCCCGCCGTACAGCAGGTCGAAGACGCGCAGATCCAGGAAGAACGGGTCGTCGGCCTGGCCGGCGAACGTCGTCGCGCCGCCCGCCAGTTCGTGCACGGCCTGCTCGCGGAGCGTGCCGTAGTCCGGCATGGACGCCTTGCCGACGTTCGACGGCGCCACCGGGACGTCGTCCGCGATCTTCGTACGGGACACGAGGTGCTGGTCCTTCAGCTTCAGCAGCTCGATGTCGTAGGTCTGGGTGATGTTGAGGTCCGGGTCGTCCAGGCTGGTGACCGGGCCCGTGTTGTAGAGGAACGTCTTCTCGTTCTTCGTATGCGTCCGGAAGGTGTAGCGGAACAGCAGTTCGCCCTGCGCGTCGCCGTTGTTGTCGATGTGGATGTCGTACTGCGCGTCCTCGGCGAACGTGAAGAAGTTCGGTCCGCCGGCCGGCTCCTCGAACGGGATCCAGTTCGCGATGATCGTCGTCGTGTCCGGTTTGTCGGGGCTGACGAACGCGTACAGATCGGTGTTGTCGTACTGCGGGGTGCCCGAGATCAGTGGGGCCTCCCGGTGGCTGGAGGCGGAGGCCGCCCCCGGTTCCAGCGCGGTCGTGCCGACGGCGGCGAGGCCGCCGGCGGCCAGCGCGCCGCAGATCAGGGTCGCGAGGTTCCTGCGTCCCGCGCCGGTCCTGGAGTTAGGTGTCATGCCGTCCGTCCTCAGTGCCAACTTGCCTGACGTACCGGGATTCGGAGCGGAGTCCTGGCCGGATTGGTCGAAAGTCGGGACGGGGAGGAACGCCCGTATTATTTCCCGCTGTTCGACCCGCGTTTTCGGTCCGCTGATCCGTAATCCCCTCCGGAGGCGTGATCACGGCGAACGCCTCGGTGACCAGGTGGCCCCGCGGGGCCGGGAGAGGAGAGGCGCGTTGGAGGCGGACGAGCTTCTGGTGCGGGTGGCAGGCGGCGACCAGAAGGCATTCGAGACGCTGTACGGGCTGGTGTCCGGACCGGTGTACGGGCTCGTACGGCGGGTGGTGCGCGATCCCGCCCAGTCGGAGGAGGTCGCGCAGGAGGTGCTGCTCGAACTCTGGCGCTCCGCCGCCCGGTTCGACCCCGGACGGGGCAGCGCACTGTCCTGGGTCCTCACACTCGCCCACCGCCGGGCCGTCGACCGGGTGCGCAGTGCCCGCGCGGCCGGCGAGCGCGAGCGGCGTGAGGCCGCCCGGCACGGCAGCGGGCCCGCGTTCGACCAGGTCACCGAGGAGGTCGAGGCCGGCCTGGAACGCGAGTGGGTACGCCGCTGCCTGGACCGCCTCACCGCCCTGCAGCGGCAGTCGGTCACCCTCGCCTACTACGACGGCTACACCTACCGTGAGGTGGCCGAGCGGCTCTCCCTGCCCCTGGGCACGGTCAAGACACGGATGCGTGACGGCCTCACCCGACTGCGTGACTGCCTGGGGAGTGCCGCATGAGCGTCCTGGACCGGTTGTTGCGCCGAGAAGACCTCCACTCCCTGGCCGCCCCCTACGCGCTCGACGCGCTGGAACCCGCCGAGCGCGTCCGCTTCGAGAAGCACCTGAGCGGCTGCCGCCGCTGCGCCGCCGAGGTGCGCGTCCTGGCCGAGGACGCCGTCCGCCTCGCCTGGTCCACCGCCGCCCCGGCGCCGCCCGCCCTGCGCGACCGGGTACTGGCCGCCGTACGGACCACCCCGCAGGATCCCGCGCCCGAAGCCGTGCCCGGGTCCCGGGAGCAGACGCGCGCGCACGCCCCGCGACTGCCGCTCCACGTATGGGGGGCCGAGTCCCCGCCGCCGGCCCGTGAGCGGCGCGGGATGCCGCTGTTCGTCCCCTTCGCGACGGCCACCGCCGCCGCGGCCCTCGTCGTCGCCTCGCTGTTCGCCGTACAGGCGGACCGGACCCAGGACGAACTGAACGCCGAACGGGACCGTTCACGTGAGATCGCACACGTTCTCGCGGCCCCGGACGCCCGCGCGAGCAGCGGCCGGGGCACAGGGGGCGGCACGATCGGAGTGATCGCTTCCGCGTCGGCGGGGAGCGCGGTCGTCACCCTGGGCGGATACGGCAACCCGCCGAACGGACGTGTGCGCCAACTGTGGCTGATGCGCCCGGGCGCCGAACCGCGCTCCCTGGGGCTCTTCGAGGCCGACACGCCCCTGATCGCCTCCGACCTCGACGCATCCGCGACGTCACTCGCCGTGACCGTCGAGCCTGACGGAGGGTCACCGCAGCCCACCAGCCAGCCTGTCGTCCAACTCACCCTGAAAACGGTCGGATTCGGAGAGTAACCGTCGAGTGTTCGTCAACCTCCTTACGGGGAAGGTGAATCCTGCAGCCGCGATGCACGAGTGCCCGTACGGGGCGATAGGGTTACCCTGCCCGGGGTGGACTCGTACGGGTGGGGAGTGACATGGAACGGATAACGGTGCACAGCAGGGCCAGGGTCCCTGCGATCACCTGTGGAAGCAGCGCGACCAGTACGCGCCTGGACCGCCACCTCTCGGTGCTGGCGGGACCCGCCGTCCCGCAGCGGGAGACGGTCGAGGCGACGTCGCTGATGCGTGAGCTGACCGCACGCGACCACGGAGCCAGAGGCGCGCGGGCACGGACGAGCCGTGTCTCGCTCTTCGCCCCGCTGCGTCGGCTGCGTCGCTCCCTGCTCGGCAGCCGTTAGACCCGCGCCCGGACGGACCCACCGTCCTGGCGCGGCACCGCGCGCGTCCCCTGTCACCCCACGGCGCACGACGCACACCCCGAGCACCGGCACGTCGTCCCTTCCCCGGCCCACGGTCCCGTCGTGTCGTCACCTGTCATCCGCCTCAGCCGCCGTCCGGCGCGTCAGAGCAGGGCGAGTTGGCCCTCCGGTCCTTCCTCGTGGGTGTCCAGTACCGAGGCGGGCCGGCGCGCGGATCTCGGCGCCGGGAGTACGCCGACCCGGTGCAGTTCCGTCGACGTGATCGGGTCGACCGCCAAACGACCCCTCGACGCGACCTGAAGCGGGCGCAGTTCGGCCATGAGGGCGAGGACCGTGATCAGCTCCAGGAGCTCCGAGGTCCAGGTCTGCGGCCAGCCGGCCGGACGGATCGCGTCCAGGGTGCCCGGCTCGGCCCCGCCCGTGCGGACCGCGCACCACCGCTCCAGCACCCGGACCCCAGCCACCTCGAACTCCCAGGCCGTCGGCGGCACCGGTGAGATGCGGCCCTCGTCGAGGAACAGGGCCTCCTCGTCGGGGTCGTAGCGCACGGTCAGCGGTCGGGAGGGGAGCGGGGCCCGGACGTAGGGACGGCGTCCGCCCGGGAGCCGGGGGCGCTCCCCGTCGCGCCGCATCAGCCACAGCAGTCGGTGACCCACCTCCACGCCCGTGGCCCACACGTCGGCGTCCCCGGTGAGCGGCACCGTGAGCCCGCCTGGCCCGTTGCGCACCACGGCCATCGTCCAGGCGAGCACGTCGACGGCCGGGACCTCCCGGCCGAGCCGTGCCGCGAGGTGCTCGGACAGGGCCGGGGCCAGGTTCGGTTCCGTGCCTCCGGGCCGGCGGTACAGCGGGCGGACACGGCCGGGGCGCAGCACCGGCAGCAGGGACGTGGCGAGCAGCAGCGGACCGGCGGGATCGTCTGCGCAGGCCCCACCGCTCCCGGCGCGTCCACCCGGCGGGCGGTCGCTCCGCGTGCGTTCACCCCGCGGGCGGTCGCTCCGCCCCGCGGTGGCCTCGACGACGAAGATCTGCCGCTCGTCGGTCACCCGCCACAGTTCGGGGCGGGCCGCGTCGATCAGCCGCTGGTCGGGGATCAGCCACTGCTCGTCGAAGGGGGAGCGCAGCACGCGGACCGGCTCGGGGCACGGGCCCGAGGCGCGCGCCAGTTTCTCCGTGCCGCCCGCCCGGCCCGGCAGTTGCCCGACCGCCGTGTGCACCGTCCGCGAACGCGTCGGCTGGAACAGGGCTTCCCGGTCGGGCCCCACGGCCTTCAGCAGGGCGTCCCAACGGGCCTTCAGGGCCGCCGGGTCGGGGGCCGCCGGCCACCCCCGGCCGAGTCGCGGCGGTGCGACGGACCACGGCATGAGGTCCGCCAGCAGCGGAGCGTCGTCGTGCGTCACGCTGGGCATCGTACGGCCTGAAGGACCGACCGGATCAGGTGGCGTCCAGCGTCACCGTGAAGGAGAAGCGGTCGCCCCGGTAGTTGATGACGGCCACGTCCAGGGGCCGGCCGTCGGTGTCGTACGTGATCCCGGTGTAGTGCAGGATCGGGCTGAGCAGCGGGACCTGGAGCAGCCGGGCCGTCTCCGGGTCCGCGAGCCGCGCCTCCACGATGTCCGTGATGCGGCTGATGTCCGCCCCGACGGCATCCCGCAGCACCTTGGTCATCGGCCAGCGCACCAGGTCGTCCAGGTCGATGCGGGCGGCCAGTTCGGGCCGGACGTAGTTGCGGGCGTGGTTGGTCGGCTCTCCCGTCCTCTCGTCGCTGCGCAGCCTGTGGTACGCCGCTGCCTCGGACAAGTCAGGGAAGTACTCGGCGAGTTCGGCCGGCACCGGCGCCGGACCGTGCTCCAGCAGTTCGGTCGTCATGCCGGACTGCTGGGCCACGATCGCGTCCACCGAGCCCAGCAGGCGCACCGGGGTGCCCCGCCGGGCATCCGGCTCGATGAACGTGCCGCGCCGGCGGTGCCGCGTGATCAGCCCCTCGTCCTCCAGTTCCTTCAGCGCCTGCCGCATGGTCAGCACGCTCACCCCGTAGTGCCCGGCCAGCTGTTCCTCGGTGGGCAGGCGCAGTGGGTCCTTGGGTGAGCGGCCGAGGATCGAGGCGCGGAGCGACTGCGACACCTGATACCAGAGCGGCAACTTGCGGTTCAGGACGATCGAGTCCGGGGCGAAGGAGGTCACGGGGTTATCCGTACCGGTCGGGGAACGTTCAGTGCAACGGGCGGAAGTGACGCTCGAGGCCCTGCCACACGTCGTCGTAGCCCTGCTGCAGGTGCTCCGCCCGGGCCGCCTGCGGTGTCAGGGACACCGGCCAGCGGGTCTCGAACATGAAGGCCAGGCCGTCGTCGATCTTCTGCGGGCGCAGCTCGGCGGCGCTCGCCCTCTCGAACGTCTCCCGGTCCGGGCCGTGCGCCGACATCATGTTGTGCAGCGAGCCACCACCGGGGACGAAGCCCTCCGCCTTCGCGTCGTACGCGCCCTCGATCAGGCCCATGTACTCGCTCATCACGTTCCGGTGGAAGTACGGCGGCCGGAACGTGTCCTCACCCACCAGCCAGCGCGGGGCGAAGACCACGAAATCCACCCCGGCCAGCCCCGGAGTGTCGCTCGGCGAGGTCAGCACCGTGAAGATCGAAGGATCCGGGTGGTCGTACGAGATGGTGCCCATCACATTGAAACGGCGCAGGTCGTAGGCGTACGGCACGTGGTTGCCGTGCCAGGCGACGACATCCAGCGGGGAGTGGTCATAGGTGGCCGACCACAGGTTGCCGCAGAACTTGTTCACCACCTCCACCGGCCCCTCGACGTCCTCGTACGCGGCGACCGGGGCCCGGAAGTCCCGGGCGTTGGCCAGTCCGTTGGCTCCGATCGGACCGAGGTCGGGGAGCCGGAACGGCGCCCCGTAGTTCTCGCACGCGTAACCGCGGGCCGAGGCGTCCAGAAGCTCCACACGGAAGCGCACCCCGCGAGGGACCAACGCGATGTGTCCCGGCTCCACGTGCAGCAGCCCGAACTCCGTGCGCAGCAGCAGCCCGCCCTGTTCCGGGACGATCAGCAGCTCACCGTCGGCGTCGCTGAACACCCGCTCCATCGAGGCGGTCGCGTGGTAGAGGTGCACCGCCATTCCGGTGCGCTGAGTGGTGTCGCCGTTGCCGCCCAGCGTCCACAGGCCGGCCAGGAAGTCGGTGCCCTCCGCCGGCGCGGGCAGCGGGTTCCAGCGCAGGCGGTTGGGGTCGGGCACGGTCTGGGTGAAGGGCGCGCTGCGGATCGCGCCGTTGCCCGTGCGGGTGAATGCCGGGTGCGCGGCCGACGGGCGGATCCGGTACAGCCAGGAGCGGCGGTTGTCGGCCCGCGGCTCGGTGAACGCCGTACCGCTCAGCTGTTCCGCGTACAGCCCGAGCGGCGCGCGCTGAGGTGAGTTGCGTCCCTCGGGCAGGGCGCCCGGGAGCGCCTCGGAGCTGTGCTCGTTGCCGAAACCGGAGAGGTGGTCGAGTCCCTCGGCGGCCTTGCGCGCTCCCCCGCGCTCGAATGCGCTCGCGCGGGCGGTGCCCCCATCGTTCATCTTCGCTGCTCCCTTGCGTGCGATTCCTATGCAATACCGTAGGATTGCGGTTTCCCCGGCGCAAGAGGGCTGCACGGTCCCGTCCCGCGTGTCGCGGCCGTCCCCGCTCCCGGGCCGCGTCCTCCTCGTGACGGAGGACGGGGGAACCCGACTCCAGGGGGATCCGACTCCAGAGGGATCCGGGAATCCATACCCGTGTTCTACGCTCCCCGGCATGGCGTGGACGGGAAAGCCGGTCACCGCACTCGCGGTCTGTGTCGTACTGCTGGCCGGAGCCGCGGGCTGCGGCTCGCGTGCGGGACAGGGGGAGAACGGCGAGTCGCCCTCGCCGGTCGGCAGGCTCCTGGAGGAGAAGGACGACGAGGGCCGCCCCTACCGCGAGGTGGGGGAGGAGGACGCGCCCGAGGTCGGAGCCGAGGTGACGCCCGACGCCGACGGCGGCTGGGACGTACGGCTGACCGTGCGCAACTTCCGCTTCTCGCCGGACGGCACCGCCCGACGGGCGGTGCCCGGCCGCGGCCTCGCCCACCTCTACGTGAACGACCGCCTCGTCGCACAGCTGCGCACCCCCGGCCACCACCTCTCCGCCCACACCGTCCGGCGCGGCACGCACCAGGTCACCGCCCGCCTCTACGCGGACGACGACTCGGTGTGGGCCGTACGCGGAAAGCCGGTGGAGAGCACGGCCGACATCACGGTCTCGGAACCGACCCCGACCGCGACTCCCGCCGTGCACCCGACCGCGGCCCCCGCCGTGCCCTCCTTCGCGGCGGAGGGCCGCGGTCCTGCCGGGGGGCGAGGTGCACCGGAGGGGACCCGACGGGCATCATGAGGCCCGTGCCCCACGCGACAACGCTCCGCCGCGCACCCGTGCAAGACGCAGCACCGAACGGCTGGCCGGAATCCTGGACGCCTGCGCCGCACTCCTCGACGAGGTCGGCTACGAGGAGCTGAGCACCCGCGCCGTGGCGCGGCGCGCCGATGTGCCCATCGGCTCCGTCTACCGCTTCTTCGGCAACAAGCGCCAGATGGTCGACGCGCTCGCCCAGCGCAACCTCGAGTGCTTCGAGCAGCGGGTCGCCGAACGCCTGAAAACAACCACCGGCGACCGGGGCCGGCGGCAGGCCATGGACGTCGTGATCGACGTGTACCTGGACATGAAGCGCACCGCGCCCGGCTTCTCCCTGGTGGACTTCGGCAACCAGATCCCCGTCGGCACCCGCCGGGCCGAACCCGACCACCGCGTCGCCGGCCGGCTCACCGATCTGCTCTCCGGCCACCCGCGCCGCGAATCGACGAGGACCTGCGCCGCGCCTTCCTCATCGCCGTCGAGACCGCCGACACCCTCGTCCACCTCGCCTTCCGCATGGCGCCCGAGGGCGACGAGAAGGTCATCGCCGAACCGCGGGAGATGCTGCGGGCCTATCTGGCGCGGGTGCTGGACCGACCGTCCGGGGCCTTCTCGGGCGGTCGGCCGAGAAGGCCCCGCAAGAGGCTCCCCCATGTGCATACCGGTCGGTATGCTCGGGGCGTCCGCCCGTCCGAGCGTCACCGCCGCCGTACCCGGGAGGCCCCCGTGCCCCGCACCGCCCTTCGCATCTGCCCGCTGTGCGAGGCCACCTGTGGCCTCACCCTCACCCTCGACGACGGACGCGTCACCGGCGCCCGGGGCGACCGTGACGACGTGTTCAGCAAGGGGTTCATCTGCCCCAAGGGCGCCTCCTTCCCCGCCCTGGACGCGGACCCCGACCGGCTGCGCACCCCCCTCGTCCGGGTCGACGGCGAGCTGCGCGAGGCCACCTGGGAGGAGGCGTTCGACGCGGTCGCCGCCGGTGTCCGGCCCGTCGTCGAGCGGTACGGCCCGCACTCCGTCGGAGTCGTCCTCGGCAACCCCAACGTGCACACCGTGGCCGGCGCCCTGTACCCGCCCGTCCTGATCGCCGGCCTCGGCACCCGCAGCCTCTTCACCGCCTCCACCCTCGACCAGATGCCCAAGCACGTCTCGAGCGGGCTCCTCTTCGGCGACGCCGACGCGATCCCCGTACCCGACCTGGACCGCACCGACCACCTGCTGCTGATCGGCGCCAACCCCCTGGAATCCAACGGGAGCCTGTGCACGGCGCCCGACTTCCCCGGCCGCCTCCGGGCACTCCGGGCTCGCGGCGGCACCCTCACCGTCATCGACCCGCGCCGCACCCGCACCGCACGCCTCGCCGACCGGCACATCGCCATCCGGCCCGGCACCGACGCCCTGCTGCTCGCCGCGATGACGCACGTACTCCTCACGGAGGACCTCGTCGACCTCGGGGAGTCGGCGCCCCATGTCCGAGGGGTCGACGAACTCGCCGAAGCCGTCGAGGAGTTCACCCCCGAGGCGGTGGCCCCCGGCTGCGACGTCGACGCGGACACCATCCGCACCCTCGCCCGCGAACTCTCCGCCGCCCCCACCGCCGCCGTCTACGGCCGCATCGGCAGCTGCACCGTCCCGCACGGCACTCTGGCCAGCTGGCTCGTCGACGTCCTCAACACCCTCACCGGCAATCTCGACCGGCCCGGCGGCGTCCTCTTCCCGCTGGCCGCCACCGCCAGGGCCCCGCGCCCCGCCGGACCCGGCCGCGACTTCGCCCTCGGACGCTGGCACTCCCGGGTGAGCCGGCACCCCGAGGCCAAGGGCGAACTGCCGCTGTCCGCCCTCGCCGAGGAGATCGACACCGCCACCGACGAGGGTGAGCCGGTGCGCGCCCTCATCGCCGTCGCCGCCAACCCGGTCCTGTCCGCACCCGACGGCGACCGCCTCGACAAGGCCCTCGGCTCACTCGACTTCATGGTCAGCGTCGACCCGTACCTCAACGAGACCTCCCGCCACGCCCACGTCGTCCTCCCGCCGCCCCCGCCCGCGCAGAGCCCGCACCACGACTTCGCCTTCAACACCCTCGCCGTGCGTAACCAGGTCCGCTACACCCGCCCCGCGCTCCCACTGGAACCCGGCCGCATGGCGGAGACCGAGATCCTGGCCCGGCTCGTCCTCGCCGTTACGGATTGGGGTCTCCCCTGCTCATGGGGGTCCCCCCGCTCGAGCGGAGCCGAGAGTGGGGGAGGAGCCGAGAGCTTGGGGAAGCATGGTACGGAGCCGGCGGCCGTCGACCGGCTGGTCGTCGACCAGACCCTCGGCAAGGCGGTGAACGACCCGCACTCCCCGGTGCACGGCCGCGACCCGGAGGAACTCGCGAAACTGCTCACCGGCGACGACGGACCCGAGCGGCGGCTGGACATGATGCTCCGCCTCGGCCCCTACGGCGACGGCTTCGGCGCCGAACCGGACGGCCTCACCCTGGACAAACTGCTCGCCCACCCGCACGGCATCGACCTCGGACCACTGCGCCCCCGCCTTCCGCAACCCCTGAGGACCCGCAGCGGCCGGGTGGAGCTGCTGCCGGAACCGATCGCCGCCGACCTGCCCCGGCTGCGTGCCGCCCTCGACGAACGCCCCGCCGGGTTCGTCCTCGTCGGCCGCCGCCACCTGCGCTCCAACAACAGCTGGATGCACAACGTCCCCGTCCTCACCGGCGGCTCCAACCGGTGCACCCTGCAGATCCACCCCGACGACGCCGAACTCCTCGGCGTCCGCGACGGCAGGCCGGTACGGGTCAAGGGCGCCGGGGGAGAGGTGACCGCGCCCGCCGAGGTGACCGACGGGATGCGCCGGGGCGTGGTGAGCCTCCCGCACGGCTGGGGCCACGACCGGCCCGGCACCCGGCTGCGGCACGCCACGACCGACCCCGGCGTCAATGTGAACCAGCTGCTCGACGGCAGCCTCCTCGACCCGCTGTCGGGCAACGCCGTACTCAACGGGGTGCCCGTCGAGATCGCCCCCGGGAGCAACCCATGACCGCCTCGTGACCGAAAAGCACACCGCGCTGACCTGAGCAAAGCTGTGACCTGGCGTTTTGCGCTTATTGCTCGCATGTCAACGTCTTGTTGGCGCGGCTTTGCGGGTCCTAACGTCGTCGCACCGCCGTTCCCGGCGGGATGTTCAAGGGCGAACGTTAGGTAACCCCCTCCATGCTGACCATCCTCGGCTTCGCCATGATCGCGACCTTCCTGGTCCTGATCATGCTGAAGAAGATGTCGCCGATCGCGGCGCTCGTGCTGATCCCCGCGCTGTTCTGTGTCTTCGTGGGCAAGGGGGCGCACCTCGGTGACTACGTCATCGAGGGTGTGTCCACCCTCGCCCCCACCGCGGCGATGCTCATGTTCGCGATCGTCTACTTCGGTGTGATGATCGACGTCGGACTCTTCGACCCGATCGTCCGTGGGATCCTCAGGTTCTGCAAGGCCGACCCGATGCGGATCGTCGTCGGTACCGCGCTCCTCGCCGCGATCGTGTCGCTGGACGGCGACGGCTCCACCACCTTCATGATCACCGTCTCGGCGATGTACCCCCTGTACAAGCGTCTGAAGATGAGCCTGGTCGTGATGACCGGTGTCGCCGCGATGGCCAACGGCGTGATGAACACCGTCCCCTGGGGCGGCCCGACGGCCCGTGCCGCGACCGCGCTGAAGCTCGACGCCGGCGACATCTTCGTGCCGATGATCCCGGCGCTGCTGACCGGTCTGCTGGGCGTCTTCGTCCTGGCGTACGTACTCGGTGTGCGCGAGCGCCGGCGGCTGGGCGTGCTGACCCTGGACGAGGCGCTGGAGACGGAGCAGACCGACGCCGGGACGGACATCGTGGTGCGCCGACCCGCGACCGCGCTGGTCGGCGCGGGCACCGGCACCGGTTCCGGCCCCGGGGCCGGTTCGGGCAAGGGCGCTCTCCCCACCGACGGTTCCGGCGCGGGCCCGGAGGCCGACGGCGCCGACGACTTCCGGGGCCTGGACCCCGACCGCCCCACCCTGCGGCCCAAGCTGTACTGGTTCAACGCGCTGCTCACGATCGTCCTGCTCACCGCCATGATCATGCAGCTGTTGCCGATCCCGGTACTGTTCCTGCTCGGCGCCGCGACCGCCCTCACCGTCAACTTCCCGCACATCCCCGACCAGAAGGCCCGTATCGCGGCCCACGCCGACAACGTCCTGAACGTCTCCGGCATGGTCTTCGCCGCCGCCGTGTTCACCGGCGTCCTCCAGGGCACCGGCATGGTCGACAGCATGGCCACCTGGCTGGTCGACATCGTTCCCGAGGGCATGGGCCCGCACATGGCGCTCGTCACCGGACTGCTGAGCCTGCCGCTCACCTACTTCATGTCCAACGACGGTTTCTACTTCGGCGTCCTGCCCGTCCTCGCCGAGGCAGGCGCGGCCCACGGCGTCTCCCCGCTGGAGATGGCCCGGGCCTCGCTGGTCGGCCAGCCCCTGCACATGTCGAGCCCGCTCGTCCCCGCGGTCTATGTCCTGGTCGGCATGGCGAAGGTCGAGTTCGGCGACCACACGCGGTTCGTGGTGAAGTGGGCGGCCCTGGTCTGTCTGGTGATCCTCGCAGCGGGAATCCTGTTCGGCATCATCTGAGATTCCGACCCCGCTCGAGAGAGGACCCGATCATGGCGCCCGGTGGGAACCGCGGCTGGCTGCTCCGCCTCGTCATCGCCTTCAGCTTCGCGCAGGGGGCCGTGTCGATGGCCCGGCCCGCCGTCTCCTACCGGGCGCTCGCACTGGGCGCGGACGAGCGGGCGGTCGGTGTGATCGCCGGGGTGTACGCGCTGCTGCCCCTGTTCGCCGCCGTGCCGCTCGGCCGGCGCACGGACCACGGCCGCTGCGCGCCCCTGCTGTCCGTCGGCGTGGTCCTCATAGCCGGCGGCTGCGCCCTGAGCGGGCTCGCCGGCTCCCTGTGGGCGATGGCTCTGTGGAGCGGGGTGATGGGGCTCGGCCACCTCTGCTTCGTCATCGGCGCGCAGTCGCTCGTCGCCCGCCAGTCCGCGCCGCACGAACAGGACCGCAACTTCGGCCACTTCACCATCGGCGCCTCCCTCGGGCAGTTGATCGGCCCGATCGCGGCGGGCGCGCTGGTCGGCGGCGCCGACATGGCCGTCGGCAGTGCGTTCGCCCTGCTGGCGGCGGGCGCGGGGGCGGCGATGGCGTTCACCTCGCTGTGGCGCACAGAGCGTCCGACGCAGCCCGGGTCCCGCCCGGCACCGGGTGCGCGCGTCCCGGTCGGGAGCATCCTGCGGGCCCGGGGGGTGCCCGCCGGTATCTTCGTCAGCCTGGCCGTGCTGTCCGCCACCGACATCCTCACCGCCTACCTGCCGGTGGTCGGAGAGCAGCGGGGCATCGCCCCGTCCGTCATCGGTCTTCTGCTCAGCCTGCGGGCCGCGGCCACCATCGCCTGCCGGCTGGTCCTCACCCCGCTGCTGCGGCTGCTCGGCCGCACCCTGCTGCTGACGGTGACCTGTCTGCTGGCGGCACTGCTCTGCGCGGGCATCGCCCTGCCGGTGCCGGTATGGGCCCTGGCGGTGATGCTGGCGGTGCTCGGCTTCTGCCTGGGTGTCGGCCAGCCGCTCTCCATGACGACGGTTGTCCAGGCATCCCCGGCCGGCGCGCGCTCCACCGCTCTCGCCCTCCGCCTGACCGGCAACCGGCTGGGCCAGGTCGCCACCCCCGCCGGGGCCGGCCTGATCGCCGGAGTGGCGGGGGTGGCGGCCCCGTTCGTCATGCTGGGCGCGCTGTTGTTCCTCTCCGCGGGGGTGGCGCTGCGCGCGCCGTCCCGGCCGACGGAGCGGACCGGCCCGCCGGCGCCCGGCGGAGGGTCTCCCGCCGGCGCGGGACGCTCCGACGCGCCACGCCGATCGGGCTGAACGCGTTCGTCCGCTCCGTTCCGGGCGTCGGCATCACCCGCCTGTCCGTCTTCGACCGGCACGGCGAACGCGGCTGCCCCGCCCCAGCTGCCCTACCCGAACGAGTGACACGGCCCCTCTGGCGCCAGGAAATTAGCATCGCTAGTTTATGTGGCGGACGTCGACCCCTGTCCCGGAGGAAGCGCGATGAAGGCATACGACGGCATGTACATCGACGGCGCCTGGCGCCCCGCCGCCGGCCCGGACGTGATCGAGGTCGTGAACCCGGCCGACGGGCAGGTGATCGCCACCGTCCCCGCGGGCACCGCCGAGGACGTGGACGCCGCCGTACGGGCCGCCCGAGCCGCCCTGCCGGCCTGGGCCGCGACCCCGCCCGCCGAGCGCGCCGCCCGCCTCGCCGCCCTCCGTGACGTGCTGGTGGCCCGGCAGGAGGAGATCGCCCGGACGGTGACGGCCGAGCTCGGCGCACCCCTGAAGCTCTCGCGGACCGTGCACGCGGGCGTGCCCGTCGCGGTGGCGGGCTCGTATGCCGAGCTGGCCGCGACGTACCCCTTCGAGGAGAGGACGGGCAACTCGACCGTCCTGCACGAACCGGTCGGTGTGGTCGGCGCGATCACGCCCTGGAACTACCCCCTCCACCAGATCGTCGCGAAGGCCGCCCCGGCCCTCGCCGCCGGCTGCACGATCGTCGTCAAGCCCGCCGAGGACACCCCGCTGGTCGCCCGGCTCTTCGCGGAGGCGGTGCACGAGGCGGGGGTTCCGGCCGGCGTGTTCAACCTGGTCACCGGCCTCGGCCCGGTGGCCGGGCAGGCCCTCGCCGAACACCCGGGCGTCGACCTGGTCTCCTTCACCGGCTCCACCGCCGTCGGCCGCCGGATCGGCGCCGTCGCCGCGGGCGCGGTCAAGAAGGTCGCCCTCGAACTGGGCGGCAAGTCCGCCAATGTGATCCTCCCCGGCGCCGATCTGGCCCGGGCGGTCAACGTCGGGGTCGCCAACGTGATGTCCAACTCCGGCCAGACGTGCAGCGCCTGGACCCGCATGCTGGTCCACCGCGACCAGTACGACGAGGCGGTCGAGCTCGCCGCGGCCGCCGCCGCGAAGTACGGCGACCGCATCGGACCCCTCGTCAACGCCAAGCAGCAGGAACGCGTGCGCGGTTACATCGAGAAGGGCGTCGCCGAGGGCGCGCGTCTGGTCGCCGGCGGCCTTGACGCCCCGCGGGAGAAGGGGTGTTTCGTCAGTCCCACCGTCTTCGCCGACGTCAACCCGGACATGACGATCGCCCAGGAGGAGATCTTCGGGCCCGTCCTGTCCGTCCTGCGCTACGAGGACGAGGAGGACGCCCTGCGCATCGCCAACGGCACGGTCTACGGACTCGCCGGCGCGGTCTGGGCTGGCGACGAGGCCGAGGCGGCGGCGTTCGCCCGCCGCATGGAGGCCGGTCAGGTCGACATCAACGGTGGCCGCTTCAACCCCCTCGCGCCGTTCGGCGGTTACAAGCAGTCGGGCGTGGGACGCGAACTCGGCGTGCACGGCCTGACCGAGTACCTCCAGACCAAGTCCCTCCAGTTCTAGGGGAGTCCATTCACCATGGCCGTCCGCGCCGCCGTACTGTCCGCTGTCGACGCCCCGTTGGAGACCACAGGGATCGACCTGCCCGAGCCCGGTCCCGGCCAGGTCCGGGTCCGGCTCGCCGCCGCCGGTGTCTGCCACTCCGACCTGTCCCTGACCAACGGCACCATGCGCCTCCCGGTCCCGGCCGTGCTCGGCCACGAGGGCGCCGGCACGGTCGTCTCCGTCGGCGAGGGCGTCACCCGTGTCGCTCCCGGCGACGGCGTCGTCCTCAACTGGGCGCCCTCCTGCGGCGCCTGCCCCGCCTGCGCACGCGGCGAGGTGTGGCTGTGCGCCGACGCCCTGAGCGGTGCCGCCCGGGTGCACGCCCACCGTGCCGACGACGGCACCCCGCTCCACCCCGGCCTGAACGTCGCCGCCTTCGCCGAGGAGACGGTGGTGCCCGCGTCCTGCGTCCTGCCCGCTCCGGACGGCGTTCCGCTCACCGACGCCGCCCTGCTGGGGTGCGCCGTGCTCACCGGCTACGGCGCCGTCCACCACTGCGCGCGGGTCCGGCCGGGCGAGTCGGTCGCGGTGTTCGGTGCCGGGGGAGTGGGCCTCGCCGCCCTCCAGTCGGCCCGGATCGCCGGCGCGACGACGATCGTCGCGGTCGACGTCTCCCCGGCCAAGGAGGAGCTGGCGCGCTCCGCCGGGGCGACCGACTACCTCGTCGCCTCGGAAACCACGGCCCGCGAGATCCGTGCCCTCACCGGGAAACAGGGCGTGGACGCGGCCGTCGAGTGCGTCGGCCGCGCGACCACCATCCGCACCGCCTGGGACTCCACCCGGCGTGGCGGCCGCACCACGGTCGTCGGCATAGGAGGCAAGGACCAGCAGGTCACCTTCAACGCCCTGGAGATCTTCCACTGGGGCAGAACCCTGTCCGGCTGCGTCTACGGCAACTCCGACCCCGCCCGGGACCTCCCCGTCCTCGCCGGACACATCCGAGCGGGCCGTCTCGACCTGGGAGCCCTGGTGACGGAACGGATCACCCTGGACGGCATCCCGGCGGCCTTCGACACCATGGCGGCGGGCAAGGGCGGACGAGCCCTGGTGGTCTTCTAGGGCGCGGTGCGGGGGCGGCGCGGCGGGGTGCCGGTCAGTGCAGGGCCGCCTCCTCGATCCCCAGCAGTTCGGACAGTGCCCGCTCGCCCGCCTCCGTCACCTTCACCGCGCGCTCGGAGCCGATGCGGACACACCACCGTGCGTCCAGGGCGTGCCGGCACAGGGCCGCGCCGGCGACTCCGGCGAGGTGGTGGCGGCGTTCCGTCCAGTCGAGGCAGGCGCGGGCCAGCGGGCGGCGGGCGCGGCGGTCGAGTCCGATGCCGAGGGCGTCGAACCAGCGCAGGCCCGCGTCGGTGAGCGCGAACCCGGTGTCCCGGCGGAGCAGTCCGCGTGCCGTGAACGCGTCCGTCACCGTGATGCCGAGCCGGCCGGCGAGATGGTCGTAGCAGGTGCGTCCACGGGCCATCGCCGAGTCCGCGCCGGCCTGCCGCAGGGTGCGCGGGCGCACAGCCGTGTCCGGGGCCACCTGCCCGGCCAGTTCCTCCAGCAACCGGGCGACCCGCGCGTCGGCGAGCCGTACGTACCGGTGCCGGCCCTGCCGTTCCTCGGCGAGCAGCCCGCCGGCGACCAGCTTGCCCAGGTGCTCGCTCAGCGTGGACGGGGCGACGCCCGCGCGCCGCGCCAGCTCGCCCGCCGTCCACGTCCGGCCGTCCAGCAGGGCCAGCAGGCACGCGGCCCGTGTCTCGTCGGCGATCAGTCGGGCGAGCCGGGCGAGCCCGGGGGCCCGGGGGTCCTTCGACGTCATGCGTCCCAGCATGCGGCACGCACTCTTCGGCGCCGGCCGAACCGTCCGCGCGGATACCGCCCCGTACCCCGCCGCACCACCTGTACCGCAGTACGGGGCTAAGAACCCCGCACCTGCTCGTACTGCTCGGCCAGACCGTCCAGCAGCGCCGTCAGCCCGGTCTCGAAGGCCCGCTCGTCGATCTTCTCCTGTTTCTCGGCGAGCAGATGGGCCTGCCCGAGACGGGGGTAGTCGGCGGGATCGTAGGCGCCGGCGTCGTCCACGAAACCGCCGGCGAAGGAACCGAGCGCCGAGCCCATGATGAAGTACCGCATCAGCGCACCGATGGACGTGGCCTGCGCCGGCGGCCAGCCGGCGTCGACCATCGCGCCGTAGACCGCGTCGGCGAGCCGCAGGGCGGCCGGGCGGCGGCCGGGGCCGCGCGCCAGGACCGGCACGATGTTGGGGTGGTCGCGCAGTGCGGCGCGGTAGGAGACGGCCCAGTCGTGCAGCGCGGTCCGCCAGTCCCGGCCGTCCTCGAACATCGACAGGTCGACCAGCGCGCTCACCGAGTCGGCCACCGCCTCGAGGATCTCGTCCTTGGTGCGGAAGTGGTTGTAGAGCGAGGGCCCGCTGACCCCCAGCTGTGCGGCGAGCCGCCGCGTGGAGACGGCCGCGAGGCCCTCCGCGTCCACGAGCGCACGGGCCGTCTCGACGATCCGGTCGGGGCTGAGCAGGGGCTTGCGCGGTCGGGCCATGGCGCACATAGTAGGGCTGCACCGGAAAACTAGCAGTGCTAATCAGGTGGGGTGGCCGTCATGAACCTGGAGCTCAGCGAGGAGCACAGCGCCGTCCGCCGGCTCGCCCGGGACTTCGTCGAGCGGGAGGTCGTCCCCCACGCCACGGCCTGGGACCGGGCCGAGGAGGTCGACCGCGGCATCGTGAAGAAGCTCGGCGAGGTCGGGTTCCTCGGGCTGACGATCGACGAGCGGTACGGGGGCTGCGGCGGCGACCACCTCGCCTACTGTCTGGTCACCGAGGAACTGGGCCGCGGCGACTCCTCCGTGCGCGGGATCGTCTCCGTGTCCCTGGGGCTGGTCGCCAAGACGGTCGCCGCCTGGGGCGACGAGGAGCAGAAGCGGACCTGGCTTCCCGGGCTCACCTCGGGCGCGTACGTCGGCTGCTTCGGCCTCACCGAGCCGGGCACGGGTTCCGACGCAGGGGAGGTCTCCACCCGCGCGGTGCGCGACGGTGGGGGCTACGTCATCAACGGCACCAAGATGTTCATCACCAACGGCACCTGGGCCGACGTGGTCCTGCTGTTCGCCCGTTCCACCGACGCCCCCGGCCACAAGGGGGTGTCCGCCTTCCTCGTTCCCGCCGACACCCCCGGCCTGACGCGTCGCACCCTGCACGGCAAGCTCGGTCTGCGCGGTCAGGCCACCGCCGAGCTGGTGCTGGAGGACGTGCGGGTGCCCGCGTCCGCGATGCTGGGCCCCGAGGGCAAGGGTTTCTCGGTCGCCATGTCCGCCCTCGCCAAGGGGCGCATGTCGGTCGCGGCGGGCTGTGTCGGCATAGCCCAGGCCGCGCTCGACGCGGCCGTGCGGTACGCGGGCGAGCGCGAGCAGTTCGGGAAGACCATCGCCCACCACCAGCTCGTCCAGGAGCTGATCAGCGACATCGCCGTGGACGTCGACGCCGCCCGGCTGCTGACCTGGCGGGTCGCGGACCTGATCGACCGCGGACAGCCGTTCGCGGTGGAGTCCTCCAAGGCCAAGCTCTTCGCCTCGGAGGCGGCCGTCCGCGCCGCGAACAACGCCCTCCAGGTCCACGGCGGTTACGGCTACCTCGACGAGTACCCGGCGGGCAAGCTGCTGCGCGACGCCCGTGTCATGACCCTCTACGAGGGCACCAGCCAGATCCAGAAACTGGTCATCGGACGCGCCCTGACCGGGGTCTCGGCGTTCTGAGTACCTGCCTGAGTATCCGAGCGGATGTGGCCGCGACCACATCCGCCGACTCTTGTCCCCATGAGCGACACACCGGTCAAGCAGCAGAGTACGGCCGCCTTCTACGGTCAGGCCGTGGCGTCCTTCGGAGTGGCCATGGGCGCCACCGCGGTCGGCATCTTCAACCTCGAGGCCGACGCCTGGGTCCGCGCCTTCCTGGGCATCGCGGTCCTGTACCTCGTCACCTCCGCCTTCACCCTGGCCAAGGTCATCCGGGACCGCCAGGAGGCGGGGCAGATCGTGAACCGGGTCGACCAGGCGCGCCTGGAGAAGCTCCTCGCCGAACACGACCCGCTGCAGAAGCTCTGACACCGGGCGCGCCAGGCTCCCTCGGGCGCCTCTCCGCCATGATCCGCCGGACCGGCCCTAAGCGCCCGCTCACCCTTGCCGGTATGGTGTTACCCCTGTCGGCGAATGGGGTGAGCGATGAGAGCGGCGGAGGACACGGCCGGCGGTGAGGCGCAGCCGTGGGGCGAGGTCACACCCGACGCGGCCCGACGGCTGCTGCTCGCCGCCGTGGAGGCGTTCGCGGAACGCGGCTACCACGCCACGACGACCCGCGACATCGCGGGCCGCGCCGGCATGAGCCCGGCCGCGCTCTACATCCACTACAAGACCAAGGAAGAGCTGCTCCACCGCATCAGCAGGATCGGCCACGAGAAGGCCGTGGACATCCTGCGCACCGCGGCCCGTGCCGAGGGCGGCCCGACCGAACGGCTCGCCGACGCGGTGAGCTCCTTCGTCCGCTGGCACGCCGGCGGGCGTACCACCGCGCGGGTCGTGCAGTACGAACTCGACTCGCTCGGTCCCGACGCCCGCGCCGAGATCGTCGCCCTGCGCCGGCAGGTCGACGCCGAGGTGCGCGGGATCATCGAGGAGGGCGTGCGCACGGGCGAGTTCGACGTCCCCGACGTGCGGGGCACCACCCGCGCCGTGCTCTCCCTCTGCGTCGACGTGGCGCGCTGGTTCAACATCGACGGCGCCCGCACCCCCGAGGAGGTCGGCGCCCTCTACGCCGACCTCGTGCTGCGGATGGTCGGCGCCGACCGGACGGGCACCGCTCAGAGGTAGTAGCGGGCCACCGACTCGGCCACGCACACCGGCTTCTCGCCGCCCTCGCGCTCCACGGTGAAGGCCGTGGTCACCTGGACGCCGCCCGCCACCTCGTCGACGGCGGTGACCTTCGCGGTGGCACGCACCCGCGACCCGACGGGGACGGGTGCGGGGAAGCGCACCTTGTTCGTGCCGTAGTTGACGCCCATCTTCACGCCCTCGACGGAGAGCAGCTGCGGGCCGAACAGCGGCAGCAGCGACAGCGTCAGATAGCCGTGCGCGATGGTCGTGCCGAACGGCCCGGCCGCCGCCTTCTCCGGATCGACATGGATCCACTGGTGGTCACCGGTGGCCTCGGCGAACAGGTCGATCCGCTTCTGGTCGACCTCCAGCCAGTCCGTGTACCCCAGCTGCTCGCCCACCGCCGCCTTCAGGTCGTCGACGGACGTGAAGATTCTCGGCTCTGCCATGTCCCGGCCTTTCGCGTCACGTGATCGCACGCGCCCACCCGCGCGCGTATGCCTAAGCGACTGCTTAGCATGGTCGGCCGTGCGGCCCTTGTCAACGGACCCGAGCCGTGCGGGGTGGGTAGGCTTCGAGGGGTGCCCCAGATTCCAGAGAAGATCCACGAGCTCACGGTCGGCCAGCTCTCCCTGCGCAGCGGCGCCGCCGTGTCGGCCCTGCACTTCTACGAGTCGAAGGGCCTGATCAGCAGTCGCCGCACCGCGGGCAACCAGCGCCGCTACAGCCGTGACACCCTCCGCCGGGTCGCGTTCATCCGGGCCGCCCAGCGCGTCGGCATCCCGCTCGCGACGATCCGCGGGGCACTCGCCGAACTCCCCCAGGAACGTACCCCCACCCGGGGCGACTGGGCGCATCTCTCCGAGGCCTGGCGCGCCGAACTGGACGAGCGCATCAAGCAGCTCAACCGGCTGCGCGACCACCTTACCGACTGCATCGGCTGCGGCTGCCTCTCGCTGGACACCTGCGTCCTGTCCAACCCGGACGACGTCTTCGGCGAACGCCTGACAGGCTCCCGGCTGCTGCTCGAGAACCCCGAGAACCCCGAGAACACTGAGAATCCCGTGAACACAGCCGGCGGGCGGCAGGGCAACCGGGCAAGCCGGGTCCCGCCCGGGCGAGGGTCCGTGTGACAGTGGGGGCGCGGCATCCCCGGCGCGCCCCCACACCCCTCAGGCCGACACCAGCAGTTTCGACCGCCTGGCGTCCGCCAGTGCTTCGGCGGTCAGGACGGGGCGCGGCACCAGGATTCCGCAGTCCGTGCAGACCGGGCCCGTCGACGGCTCGTGATCCAGGTCGTACCGCCACATGAGCCGTTCCCCCCGGCACACGGGGCAGGCCGAACCCGGCTCTCGTTCCAGCGCGGCGATCAGCCGTCGCAGCACCTCGGCCAGCGGCTCACGCGGATGCACGCGCGGGTCGTCGCACCAGGCCACGCCGAAACCGCCCCAGGTCAGCCGGTGCCAGTCGTCCACGCTGCCCGGCCTGCGCAGGCCGTCGTGCTTCTCCTTCCTGCGGCGCTCGGCGAACTCGACCTCGTAGGACTGCCAGACCGCCCGGGCCTCCTCCAGTTCGTCCAGTGCGGCCACGAGCCGCGCTGGGTCGACGGAGCGGTCCTCGGGGTCGAACCCGGCACGTGAGCACAGATGGTCCCAGGTCGCCCTGTGCCCGTACGGAGCGAATCGCTCAAGGCACTTGCGCAGTGAATAGCGCCGCAGCGCCAGGTCGCACCGTGGATCGCGGACCTGTCTCGCCAGACTTCGGAAACCGGCCATCATCCTGCACCTCCGTCACACCTGCACCTGTAATCCGGTCACTTCGGCGTCGTCGAACGGACGTCGTCGAGTAGACGTATCGACACGCGAATCGGCTCCATCTTTTTTCGATGGCCCCCTGTCGGGCGGTCACGGGCCGGCCATCGGTCGGTCGTGGTGAGTCACCGGTCAACTCCCGTGTCCGATGATTCAGTTGTGGTCTCCCGTGGTCATCGCCAGTGCCGCCGCAGCGGAAAGTGACGCGTGTTCACCTTCCATCGCGGAGATACCGGCGGCAGCGCCCCGCTCCGTCCCCGCCGGGAGGAGCCCCCGTGCCGCGGCGTACCGCGCACACCCCTCGACAGTCTGAGAACTCCCCGCGGCCTCCACGGGTTCCTGAAGAGCGCGGCGTTATGCGCACCGATTGCTTCCCCGATCACCCCGCTGTCCCCGGCGAACGCGGCCGAGGCGGCATCACCGCAGGTGGCAGAGGTGAACGACATGCGGGTTGCTCGGTGAGCAGATGGATGACCGGCATGCGGAAGCCGGACGGCGGCGGGCCACTGTCTGACCCGCCGCCGTTCCTGTCGGCCCTGTCGTCGCTGCCGCCGTCGTAGCCGCCGTACGGCGCGTGCCCGGCGGGCCGCTCGCCGGGGGAACGCACGCGTCAGCGGTACAGCAGATACTCCCGGCGCGTCCGCCGGAACGCCGCCAGCTCGTCCCGCCAGCCGGCCACGACCTCGTCCGTGTCCGCGCCCGCGTCGATCATCGTGCGCACGCGCGTGGAGCCGGTCAGCTTGTCGATCCAGTTGTCCGGACGCCAGGCGAATCCGCTCCAGGCCCGCTTGGCGGTGACCAGCAGCCCCACTCCCGTACGTACGGGATCGAACGCGTCACGGTCGTGCACATGGAGCTGCACGCCCCCGACGGTCTTCCCCTGGAACTTGGAGAACGTGGGCGCGAAGTACGCCTCACGGAATCGCACACCCGCCAGGCCGAGTCCGTTCGCCTCGGCCGCCCAGCGTCCGTCGATCCCCTCCGCGCCCAGCAGTTCGAACGGCCGGGTCGTCCCGCGCCCCTCGGACAGGTTGGTGCCCTCGAAGAGGCACGTCCCCGCGTACACCAGGGCCGTCTCGGGCGTCGGCATGTTGGGGCTGGGCGGTACCCACGGCAGCCCCGAGGCGTCGTAGAAGTCGGACCGCCGCCAGCCCGACATTCGTACCGTCTCCAGCCGTACCGGATCGGCCAGGAACTCCGCGTTGAACAACCGCGCCAGCTCCGCCACCGTCATCCCGTGCGCCTGGGAGATCGGCTGCCGCCCGACGAACGTCGCGAACTCCGGGTGCAGCACGGGCCCCAGCGCCGCCCGCCCGGTCATCGGGTTCGGCCGGTCGAGGACGACGAACCGCTTGCCCGCGAGCCGCGCCGCCTCCATGCAGTCGTAGAGCGTCCAGATGTACGTGTAGAAGCGGGCGCCCACGTCCTGGATGTCGAAGACGACCGTGTCGACGCCGGACGCGGTGAAGACGTCGGCGAGGGGTTGGCCGCTCTTCAGGTACGTGTCGTAGACGGGCAGGCCGGTCGCCGGGTCGTCGTGGCGGCCCTCGGAGCCGCCCGCCTGCGCGGTGCCCCGGAAGCCGTGCTCGGGTCCGAACACGGCGGTCAGGTCCACGCGGTCGTCGGCGTGCATGACGTCGACGATGTGCCGTACGTCCCGGGTGATGCCCGTCGGGTTGGTGACCACGCCGACACGTCGGCCGTCGAGCAGCGCGTAACCGTCCGCCGCGAGCTGCTCGAAGCCGGTGCGCAGCCTCCGGCCCGCGGCGGGGGCCCGTCCGGGAGTCGCGTGCGCCGGGACGGCGGTGGCCGCGGTGGCCGCGAGGGTGGCTGTGGTGGTGGCGAGCAGGCTCCGTCTGGACAGCTTCATACCGTGACCTCCGTGATCGCTGCGGGTGTCATGCCCACGCACGTTAACGCGCGTGAACCGCGCCGGGGAACGAGTCGGGCCTGGCCGGTTTGCGTCTTCTTCTTCCGCCCGGCATACCGACCGGTTAGTCTGGCGTGATGCGAGCGGCGTGACGGCGGCGACGCGGCGCGTCACCGCCGCGGCCGGGTCGGGATCGCCGGAACCGCCGGAAAACAGAGCCGGCCGGGCAGGCGGCCGGCCGCCGCGTCGAAGGAGTCCGATGGTGGAAGCCGTGCAGGGTGCGAAGGTGGTCGTCACGGGCGCCGGGGGCGGCATCGGGGCGGCACTCGCCCGCCGCTTCGCCGGCCAGGGGGCCCAGGTCGTCGTCAACGACCTGGACGCCGGCCGCGTCAAGGCCGTCGCCGAGGAGATCGGCGGCATCGCGGTGCCGGGCGACGCGTCCTGCGTCGTCCCCGAGGCCCTGGACGCGCTCGGCGGCAGGATCGACGTCTACTGCGCCAACGCCGGCGTCGGCCGTGACGGCGGGGAGCCCGGCGGGCCGCTCGACGAACAGGGCTGGGCGCTCTCCTGGGACGTCAACGTCATGGCCCACGTCCGCGCGGCGCACGCGCTGCTCCCCGACTGGCTGGAACGCGGCAGCGGCCGTTTCGTCTCCACCGTCTCCGCCGCCGGACTGCTCACCATGATCGGCACCGCCCCCTACAGCGTCACCAAGCACGGCGCCTACGCCTTCGCCGAATGGCTGTCCCTGACGTACCGCCACCGCGGTGTGAGGGTCCACGCGATCTGCCCGCAGGGTGTGCGCACCGACATGCTCACCGACAGCGGCAGCGCGGGCGACCTGGTGCTCAAGCCGACCGCGATCGAGCCCGAGGACGTGGCCGACGCCCTGTTCCGCGGCATCGAGGAGGACCGCTTCCTGATCCTGCCGCACCCCGAGGTCGCCGAGTACTACCAGACCCGTGCCGCCGACCCGGAGCGCTGGCTCGGCGGCATGAACCGCATCCAGCGGCACTGGGAGGCCACCCGGTGAGCCGCCCGGCCGGGCCCTGCCCGGCCATGACCGCACGGGAGCCCGCGCGGCAGCCGGAGATCCTGCCCGACGCGCCGCGGACGGCAAGTGGGAAGATCCCCGTCGGGGAACCGTTTTCCCCGACGCGGGACGCCCGGCGGCACCAGCGGCGACGACCAGCGGTGACGGCGGCCGGCAGCGACCAGCGACAACGAACAGCGACAGCGACACGGAAGGCAGGTGGCGGCAGTGCCCAGGACGACGGACGGTGACGGGCCCCCGGTGCCGCAGCGGCTCCTGGCCGCCGCCACCCGGCTCTTCGCCGAGCAGGGCTACGACCGCACCTCCGTGCAGGAGATCGTCGAGGCGGCCGGCGTCACCAAGGGCGCGCTCTACCACTACTTCGGCTCCAAGGACGACCTGCTGCACGAGGTCTACGCGCGCATGCTGCGCCTCCAGCAGGAACGCCTGGACTCCTACGCGAGCGCCGACGAGCCGATCGAGAAGCGCCTGCGCGGCGCCGCGGCCGACGTCGTCGTCACGACGATCGAGAACCTGGACGACGCGTCGATCTTCTTCCGCTCCATGCACCATCTGAGCCCGGAGAAGAACAAGCAGGTACGGGCCGAGCGCCGCCGCTACCACGAGCGCTTCCGCGCCCTGATCGAGGAGGGTCAGGCGGCGGGCGTGTTCTCCACGGCGACCCCGGCCGACCTGGTGGTGGACTACCACTTCGGCTCCGTGCACCACCTGTCGACCTGGTACCGCCCCGACGGGCCCCTCACACCGCAGCAGGTCGCCGATCACCTCGCCGACCTGCTGCTGCGCGCACTCCGTCCCTGAGGCGCCGGAGCTTCCTACAGGTACTTCTTCAGCTCCCGTCGCGCCAGCGACCGCTGGTGCACCTCGTCCGGGCCGTCGGCGATCATCAGCGTGCGGGCACCGGCGTACAGTTCAGCCAGCGGGAAGTCCTGGCTGACCCCGCCCGCCCCGTACAACTGGATGGCCCGGTCGAGGATGCCGACGACCGTGCGCGGGGTGGCGATCTTGATGGCCTGGATCTCGGTGTGGGCGCCCCGGTTGCCCACGGTGTCCATCATCCAGGCCGTCTTCAGCACCAGCAGCCGCAGCTGCTCGACCGCGACCCGCGCGTCCGCGATCCAGTTCTGCACCACGCCCTGCTGGGCCAGCGCCTTGCCGAAGGCGTCACGGGACACGGCCCGTCGGCACATCAGCTCGATCGCCCGCTCGGCCATGCCGATCAACCGCATGCAGTGGTGGATCCGGCCGGGACCGAGCCGCGCCTGGGCGATGGCGAAACCGCCGCCCTCCTCACCGATCAGGTTCGCCACCGGCACGCGCGCGTGGTCGAAGACCACCTCGGCGTGGCCGCCGTGGGAGTGGTCCTCGTAACCGAACACCTGCATGGCGCGCTCGATGGTGACGCCGGGCGTGTCGCGGGGCACGAGGATCATCGACTGCTGGCGGCGGATGTCCGCCCCGTCCGGGTCGGTCTTGCCCATCACGATGAAGATCCGGCAGTCCGGGTTCATCGCCCCGGAGATGTACCACTTGCGGCCCGTGACGACGTACGAGTCGCCGTCCCGCTCGATGTGCGTGGTGATGTTGGTGGCGTCCGAGGAGGCCACCTCCGGCTCGGTCATCGCGAACGCCGAGCGGATCTCCCCCGCCAGCAGGGGCTCCAGCCACTGCTTCTTCTGCTGCTCGTCGCCGAACTGGGCCAGCACCTCCATGTTCCCGGTGTCGGGCGCCGCGCAGTTGGTGGCGGTGGGCGCCAGCTGCGGGGAGCGGCCCGTGATCTCGGCGAGCGGGGCGTACTGGAGGTTGGTGAGGCCGGCGCCGTACGTGGAGTCGGGCAGGAACAGGTTCCACAGACCCTGCCGGCGGGCCTCGGCCTTGAGGTCCTCCACCACGGGGACGGTGTCCCAGGGCGAGGCCAGCGCGGCGCGCTGCTCGTGGGCGACCTGCTCGGCCGGGTGGACGTACTCGTCCATGAAGGCGAGCAGCCTGGCGCGCAGCTCCTCGGTGCGCGCGTCGAACGCGAAGTCCATGTCCCGTCAGCCTTCCTGAAGAGTGGTCAGACCGTGCTCGATGAAGACGGGGACCAGATCGCCGATGCGGTCGAAGCCGCGGCCGACCGTCCGGCCCAGCGTGTAGCGGTAGTGGATGCCCTCGAGGATCACGGCGAGCTTGAACCAGGCGAACGCCGTGTACCAGGACACCGCGGAGACGTCGCGTCCCGAGCGGGCGGCGTACCGCTCGATCAGCTCGGCGGGTGCCGGATGTCCGGGCGCCTCGGCCGTCGTGGAGACGGGTGAGCCGGGCACGTCCAGCGGCATGCTGTACATCGCCAGCAGACCGAGGTCGGTCAGCGGGTCGCCGAGCGTGGACATCTCCCAGTCGAGGATCGCCTTGATCTCGTCGTCGTCCTCGCCGATCAGGACGTTGTCGAGGCGGTAGTCGCCGTGCACCACGGCCGGCGCGGGGGAGCGGGGCAGCTTCCGCCCCAGCGCGGCGTGCAGTTCGTCGATGCCGGCCAGCTCCCGGTCGCGGGAGGCGTCCAGCTGCTTGCCCCAGCGTCGCAGCTGCCGGTCCAGGAAGCCCTCGGGGCGGCCGAAGTCGGCCAGACCCGCCTCGCCGGGGTCCACCGCGTGCAGCTCGACGAGCGTGTCCACCAGGCCGAGCACGACCCGACGGGTGCGCTCCGGCCCCAGCGGCACCAACTGGTCCGCCGTCCGGTACGGGACGCCGTCGACGAACTCCATGACGTAGAAGGGCGCCCCGAGCACCTCCTCGTCCTCGCACAGCAGCTCGGTGCGGGGCACCGGCACGGGGGTCGGGTGCAGCGCGGTGATCACCCGGTGCTCGCGCCTCATGTCGTGCGCGGTGGCCAGCACATGCCCGAGCGGCGGGCGCCGTACCACCCACTGCGCGGTGCCGTCGGAGAGCGCGTAGGTGAGGTTCGACCTGCCGCCCTCGATGAGCCGGCCGGAGAGCGGGCCGTTCACCAGGCCGGGCCGATCCCGCTCGAGCAGGGCGCCCAGCCGGTCGAGATCCAGTCCGGGCGGGTGGTCGGGGCTCATTCTCGCTCCTACGGCAGGTGACGGTACTCGACACATGATGCCGACCGGTCGGTATGTCGTCCAGGGGGTGAGCGAAACGTGACCGGAGCCACGCCCCGTCCACCGCACGCGCACACGACACGCCCGTTCGGCCATTCGGCTTGCGTAGCGGGAGGCGACGCCGGAGGGTCTACCCCATGAAGGCGATCAGTTATACGCGATACGGCGGCCCCGAGGTGCTCGAGTACGGGGAGGTCGACGATCCCCGGGTCGGCCCGGACTCGGTACTCGTGAAGGTGCGGGCGGCGGCCGTCAACCCCGTCGACTGGAAGTGCCGCGAGGGCTATCTCGACCAGGTCCTGGCCCCGGTGTTCCCGGTGATCCCCGGCTGGGACGTCTCGGGTGTGGTCGTACGGCCCGGTGCCGCGGTCCCCGAGTTCGCCGTCGGTGACGAGGTCATCGGCTATGTGCGTGAGGACTTCCTCTCCCGCGGCACCTTCGCCGAGTACGTGGCCGCCCCGGTACGGGCCCTCGCGCGCAAGCCGCGCAACCTGTCCTTCGAGGAAGCCGCCGGACTGCCCCTCGCCGGACTCACCGCCTACCAGGTGCTGTACAGGGCCCTCGAGGTGAAACGGGCCGAGACCGTCCTGGTGCATGCCGCGGCCGGCGGCGTCGGCTCCATCGCCGTCCAGCTCGCCGCACACCTCGGCGCCCGGGTCATCGGTACGGCGAGCGAGCACAACCACGACTTCGTCCGCGAGCTGGGCGGGGAACCGGTGTCCTACGGCGAGGGCCTCGCCGCGCGGGTACGGGGGCTCGCCCCCGAAGGCGTGGACGCGGTGTTCGACACGGTCGGCGGCGCCACCCTGAAGGTCTCGGCCGACCTCCTGGCCCCCGAGGGCCGGCTCGCGTCGATCGCCGACAACGCGGTGGCGGAGTACGGGGGCCACTACTGCTTCGTCCGCCCCGACCCCCGGGATCTCGGACACCTGTCCGAACTGGCGGAACAGGGTGCGGTGCGCGTGCACGTCTCGAAGACGTTCCCGCTGGAACGCACGGCGGACGCCCACCGGCTGAACCAGGAGGGCCGGACCAGGGGCAAGATCGTGGTCACCGTGGCCAGGGAGCCGGAGGACCGGTGAGGCGGCCTTCCGGGAGCCACGTCACCGACCTCCCCGGACAGCGTGCCTAGGTCCGGTCCAGCAGGACGAGGGCCGCCCCGCACACGGCCAGGGCCCCGGCGCAGAGCACCGCCGCGGTGAGGCGCCGGGGAGAGGGCGCGGCCGGGGCGGCCGTGGCCGCGAGGGCGTGGATCCGGCGGTGGGCGACCAGGAGGAACCCCAGCCAGCAGGCACAGCACAGCGCGCACAGGACCACCCCGGCGGCCGACACCCCGCTGTGCAGCGCCGTGCGCACCGCGAGCACGGACGCGACGGTGCACGCGAGGGTCGTACGCCGCCACGCGAGCCGGGTCCGCTCGGGCTGCAGCCCGGGGTCCCGGGCCCCGGCCGGCCCGCTCACCCCTTCCACCCGACGAGCACCACGACGACCATCGCGACGGCGACGAGGGCGACGACGAGACTCAGCAGCACCGGGAACCGGGACACCGGCAGGTCCTCACCGCGCCGCATGGCCCGCTCGCAGCGCACCCAGTGGTCGACCGCGCGCAGTGCGCACAGCACCCCGGCGGCGAGCAGTGCCAGCGCGAGCCCGACCCGCCAGCCCCAGCGCAGGTCCGGCAGGAACTGGTCCACGGCGAAGCCGCCGCCGATCAGCGCGAGGGCGGTGCGCAGCCAGGCCAGGAACGTGCGCTCGTTCGCCAGCGAGAACCGGTAGTCGGGCGTGTCCCCCTCCTGCCGCACGTCCTCGGGCGCGAACCACAGCCGGACGTTCCGTACGAAGTCGATCACGCCGCGACCCTACCGGGACGCCCTGACCGGACTGCGTCTAGCTCGGACGCTCCCGCTCCCGGGCCCGGGTGGCCCTGAGTCGTTCGTACGCCGCCAGACTGTCCGGTGTCCACGTCCACTCGCTCAGGCGTCGCTCCAGCTCCGCCTCGGTCAGGAAGGCGTGCCAGGCCACCTCCTCGGCCTGGGGCCGTACGGGCAGGTCGCAGCGGACCTCGTAGACCGCGGACCACCAGGTCCGGCCGGCGCCGTCGTCGTACAGGAACTTGAAGAGGTACTCGGGGCGAGGCAGCCCGGACACGCCCAGTTCCTCCTCGGCCTCGCGCAGGGCCGCCTCGTCGTAGCTCTCCCCGGCACCCACGACCCCGCCGACGAACATGTCGTACAAGGAGGGGAAGACCAGCTTGGTCGGGGTGCGGCGGTGCACGAAGATCCGGCCCTCGGCGTCCCTGGCCAGGACGAACGCGCAACGGTGCCGCAGTTTCCGGGCGTAGGCCTCACCGCGCGGGGACCGGCCGGTCACCCGGTCGTCCTCGTCCACGATGTCGAGGATCTCGTCGGCGGCACGCGCGGGTCCGTCAGCGGCACTCATGAGTCCCATCCAAGCAGGACCGGCCGTCCGCGGCAGGTACGGCTTCCGGGAGCTGCCGGCCGTGCCACGCCGGACGGACGTGAACCCGGCCGCCGGATCCCAAGTGACCTGTCCGTGACGCTGGTTGACGCGTGTAATGACTCGGGCGCCCTTGACGTCAACTGTTGGCTGCCGGTTTGCTGTCCGTGATCGGCCCATGGCTATCGGCAGCCGACCACTGCCGTACCGACCGACCGTCCGACATGGGCCGAGCCACAAGAAGAGCGCGTGAGGAAGTCCGCGGTGTCTCCACCCCCGCCTCCCCTCGGCCGTGCCCGCAGACGTGCGGCACAGGCCTTCGACGAGGCCCTCGACGACGAGGAACTCGTCGCCGCGCGGGCCGCGCTGGCGCAAGGCCGGTGGCAGAACGCCCGCTCGCTGCTCGTCCGTACGGGGGACGACTGGGACCGCCGCGGCCACCGGATCACCGTGCTCGCCCGGGAGGCATCCAGTGCCGCCTGGGTCCGCGACTGGCTGCTCGCCGAGCCCGACTCCGGGGACGCGTCGGTCCTGCTCGCCCTGGCCCTGGTGAGGCGCGCTCTGCGCGGCAAGGAGAAGGCGGCCCACGCGCGCGAGGCCTGCCGCCGGGCGGCCGCGGCGTCACCCGCCGACCCCACCCCGTGGCTCGGTCTGCTGCTGCTGGAGTGCGCCCAGGGTGCCGAGGGCGACGTGGTGCGGATCTTCGAGCAGGTCCGCACCCGGTACGCGGACCACCACCACGCCCACCACCTGGTGGTCGCCTGGCTCGCCGAACGCCGGGTGGAGACGGGCCCGGACCCGCTGCACGAGGTCTACGACTTCGCCAACTGGTCCGCCGAACAGGCGCCCGCCGACTCCCCCCTGGCGATGCTGCCGGTCATCGCGCACGCCGAGCGCTACCGCGCACTCGCCGCCGCCGGCCACGAGCGCGCCGACCCGGCCGCCTCCGGCCACTGGGTGGGCCGCCGTGCCCGGCAGGTGATGAAGGCCGCCTTCGACTGGTGGCTGGAGTGGGAGCACGAAGGCCATCCGCGCCGCCTGATCGACCTGAACTTCCTCGCCCACGCCAAGGTCTGCGAGAGCCGGGGCGCCGAGGCCGCCGCCCTGTTCCACCGCATCGGCGACAAGGCCACCCAGGCCCCCTGGTCGTACCCCGACCGCGACCCGCTCACCGCCTTCCGTGCCGCGCGGGCCGCCGCCCTCGGCACCGGATGAACCCGCACGAGCCCGATCCGGCCGACCCAGCCCACCGCGTCACGCCCGACAACCACTCCCGACCCAAGGACGGTCTCCCGATGACCACGGACAGTTCGAGCCCGAGCAGATCCGCAGCGGACGGCATCAGCACCTTCAAGGGGCAGGAGCGCGCCCTGCGCGCCGACCGCCTCGGCACGGGCGGTCTGCTGCTCTCCGTGCTCGCCGCGACCGCCCCGCTCATGGTGGTCGCAGGTGTCATGCCCACCACATTCGCGGTGATGGGCATCGTCGGCCAGCCCCTGCTCTTCGTGGTCCTCGGCACCGTGCTGGTGCTGTTCAGCCTCGGCTACGCCGAGATGAGCCGGCACGTCCACAACGCCGGCGCCTTCTACGCGTACATCTCCCGCGGCCTCGGCGGCACCGCCGGAGCGGGCGCCGCCATGGTCGCGCTGGTCGCCTACAACGCGCTCCAGGTCGGCATCTACGGCATCTTCGGCTTCGAGGTCTCCGGGCTCTTCGCCACCTACGCCGATCTGGAGGTCGCCTGGTGGATACCGGCGCTCGCGGCCGCGGTCGCCGTCGGCGCGCTGGGCTGGCTGAAGATCGACGTCAACGCGCGCGTGCTCGGCGTCCTGCTGGTCATCGAGGTGCTCCTGGTCGTCGTCTTCGACGTCGCCGCCATCGCCGACCCCGCCAAGGAAGGGCTGTCACTGCACGCCTTCAACCCGGACACCCTCACCGGCGCCGGCGTGGGCACCGCCCTGTGCTTCTGCATCGCCGCCTTCCTCGGCTTCGAGCAGGCCCCGGTCTACGCGGAGGAGACCAGCCGGCCGCACATCCTGGTGCCCCGAGTGATGTTCCTCGCGGTCACCGGCGTCGCCGTCTTCTTCGCGATCAGCAGCTGGGCGCTCACCGTGGCCACCGGCCCCGCCGATGTCGTCGCCACCTCGCAGGAGCAGAGCGCGGGACTGCTCTTCCACCTGACCGAGGCCCGGCTCGGCGGCACCTTCACGGACGTCCTGCACGTCCTCTTCGTGACCGGCATGTTCGCCGCGCTGCTCAGCTTCCACAACGTCGTTGCCCGGTACGCCTTCGCCATGGGCCGCGAGGGCTTGCTGCCCGGCGCCTTCGGCCGCACCACCGGCACCAGCGGCGCCCCCGGCACCGGTTCGCTGCTCCAGACGGGCATCGCCGTGGTGCTCGTCCTCGCCTTCGCGCTCACCGACGACAAGCCGACCGGCGACCCGACCGCGCCCGTCCTGCACCTGTTCACCTGGTTCGGCAACATCGGCGCCCTCGGCGTGATCGTGCTGATGGCGATCGCCTCGCTGTCCGTCGTCGTCTTCTTCGTCCGCCGCGGGGCCGCCGGTGCCCAGGCCTGGCGGCTGGTCACCTCGACGCTGGCGGGCCTCGCCCTGGTCGTGATCGCCGGGTACACCGTCAAGGACTTCGACGTACTCGTCGGCGCCGGCCCCGGCTCCGTGCTGAGCCGGCTGCTGCCCGGCGTCATCGGGCTGGCCCTCGTCGCCGGCCTGGTCCAGGGCCTGGTCCTGCGCGCCCGCGCCCCCGAGGTCCACGCCCGCATCGGGCTCGGCAACGAGGCCTTCCAACTGGACAAGGAGGCCGAGCGCGGCGCGTAGGACGGACGGGCGACGCACGTCCGGGGAACGCGTCGGCCCCGGCGGGTCGGTGGACCCGCCGGGGCCGTGCCGGGAAGGCGGTGGCCGGAAGGGCTCAGGAGGCGAAGTCCAGCAGGACCTTGCAGGACCGGCTCCGGTCCGCGGCGAGCGTGAACGCCGACTCCGCGTCCCGTACCGGCACGACCGCGCTGATCAGGCCGTCGAACGACGGCTCGGCCGCGAGCAGGTCGAGCGCCGCGTCGAACTCGGTGTCGAAGCGGAACGCCCCGCGCAGCTCGATCTCCCGGCTCACCACCAGGTTGCCCGCGAACGGGCTCTGCCCCGCCGGGAGCATGCCGAGCTGCACGACGACTCCGCTTCGCCGCACGCGCTGCAGACAGGCTTCCAGCCCCGCGGCCACGCCGGACGCCTCGATCGCCACGTCGACCTCCGCCGGCCACCCGGCGTCGTCCGGGTCGTCGGCGCGTACGAGGGTGTCGGCGCCCGCGGTCCGCGCGTACTCCAGCGCCTTCGGCAGCAGATCGGTGACGGTCACCTTCGCCGCCCCGGCCGCCTTCGCCGCCGCCACGACCAGGCAGCCGATGGGCCCGGCCCCGGTGACCAGCACATGTCGGCCGGCCACCTCCCCGGCCCGCCGCACCGCGTGCAGGGCGACGGACAGCGGCTCGGCGAGAGCCGCCCGCCGCAGCTCCAGCCCGGCGGGAAGCGGACGCAGTTGCTCGGCGGGGACGACGATCTGCGCCGCGAAACCGCCCTGCACGTGCGGGAAGCGCGCCGCGCTGCCCAGGTACCGGGTGTCCCGGCACACGTTGCGCCGCCCGTCCACGCATTCGGGGCACACCCCGCACGGGGTCGCCGGGTGCACGGCGACAGCCGTGCCGGCGGCCGGGCCCGAGGCCCCGTCACCGTACGAGACGACGGTGCCGACGACCTCGTGCCCGAGCAGCATCGGTTCCCGGAGCCGGAAGTCGCCCACCCCGCCGTGCCGCCAGTAGTGCAGGTCGGAACCGCACACCCCGCCGTACCGGACGGCGACCAGCGCCTGACCCGGACCGGGGGCCGGCACCGCCTGTTCCTCGACCCGCAGGTCACCCTGACCGTGGATCACACAACCGAGCATCTCCGCCACCTCTTTCACAGCACGCTCGTCATGCCGCCGTCGACGTACAGCACCTGCCCGCCGACGAAGTCGGCCGCGGGAGAGGCGAGGAACAGCACCCCGCCCACCAGGTCCTCGGTACGCCCCCAGCGCCCGGCGGGCGTCCGCTTGCGCACCCAGGCGCTGAACTCCTCGTCCTTCACCAGCGGTTCGGTCAGCTCGGTCTCGATGTAGCCGGGGCCGAGCCCGTTGACCTGAACCCCGTGCGGGCCCCAGTCCGCGCACATGCCCTTGGTGAGCATCTTCAGCGCGCCCTTGGTGGCCGCGTACGGCGCGATGCCGGGGCGGACCACCTCGCTCTGCAGCGAGCAGATGTTGATGATCTTCCCGTGACCGCGTTCCGTCATCCCGCGGGCGACCTCCCGGCCGACCAGGAACGCGCTGGTGAGGTTGGTGTCGAGGATGCGGTGCCAGTCGGCGTCGGTGAACTCCAGCAGAGGGGCCCGCAGTTGCATGCCCGCGTTGTTGACCAGGATGTCGAGCGGGCCCACCCGCTCCTCCACGTCCGCGATCCCCGCGGCCACCGAGGCGCCGTCGGTCACGTCGAACACGGCCGTGTGGACGTCGCCCGGCAGTTCGGCCGCGGCCTCGGCGAGGCGTTCGCCGTCCCGCCCGTTGAGCACGACCCTGCAGCCCGCCTCGAGCAGTCCGCGGGCGAGGGCGAGTCCGATACCCCGGCTGGAGCCGGTCACCAGGGCCGTGCGGCCACTGATGTCGAACAGGGAATGAGTCGTCATTTTTCCGTACCCCTATATGACGAGCGAGAGCAGCAGGACCAGACCACCGGCGACCACCGAGATGATCGTCTCCATGACCGACCACGTCTTGATGGTCTGGCCGACGCTCAGTCCGAAGTACTCCTTCACCAGCCAGAAGCCGGCGTCGTTGACGTGGCTGAAGAAGATCGAGCCGGCGCCGATGGCGAGGACCAGCAGGGCGGCGTGCGTGGTCGACAGGTCGGCCGCGAGCGGCGCGACGAGGCCGGCCGCCGAGATGGTGGCCACGGTCGCCGAACCGGTCGCCAGCCGGATCGCCACCGCGATCAGCCAGCCCAGCAGCAGCGTCGGGATCGACCAGTCCTTGGAGATATCCATGATCATCTGGCCCACGCCGGAGTCGATCAGCGTCTGCTTGAAGCCGCCGCCCGCGCCGACGATCAGCAGCATGCCCGCGATCGGGGCGAGCCCCTTCTCGACCAGCTGCGAGATCCGGTCCTTGCTGAACCCGGCGGGCATGCCCAGCGTGAAGATGCCGACGAGCACGGAGACGAGCAGGGCCATCATCGGGGAGCCGATGACGTTGAAGACGCGCTGGACGCCGTTCTCCGGGTCGTCGATGGCGATCTCGACCAGGGCCCTGCCCAGCATCAGCACGACCGGCAGCAGGATGGTGAACAGGGTCGGACCGAAGCCGGGGCGCTTCTCCAGATCCTCGGAGGCGCGCTGGGGGATCATCCGGTCGGGAACCTGGGCGTCCACCCAGCGGTCGGCGTACTTGGCGAACAGCGGACCGGCGATGACCACCGTCGGGATGGCGACGAGCACACCGAGCGCCAGCGTCACACCGAGGTTGGCGCTGAGCGCGTCGATGGCGACCAGCGGGCCGGGGTGCGGCGGGACCAGACCGTGCATCACGGACAGACCGGCGAGCGCCGGGATACCGATGCGCATCAGGGAGAAGTTGCCGCGCTTGGCGACTATCAGCACGACCGGGATCAGCAGGACGACGCCGACCTCGAAGAACAGCGGCAGACCGATCACCGAGGCGATCAGCACCATGGCCCAGGGCATGGTGCGGCCCTTCGCCTTGGCGAGGATGGTGTCGACGATCTGGTCGGCGCCGCCGGAGTCGGCGAGCATCTTGCCCAGGATCGCCCCGAGGGCGATGAGCACGCCGACACCGGCGACGGTGGAGCCGAGACCGGCACTGAAGCTGCTGATCGCCTTGTCCAGCGGCGCCCCTGCGAACGCGCCGAGCGCCAGTGAGCCGATGGTCAGCGCCAGGAAGGCGTGCAACTTGTACTTGGTGATGAGCAGGACGATGACGGCGATGCCCGCCAGGACGGCGATGCCCAGCTGAGCGTGGCCGGCCGAGGTGATCGGCTCGGGTACGTCCGCTGCCAGCATCTCGACACTGAGTCTGGTCACGGTGGATCCCTTGTCAGTACGGGGAGTTGGAGAAAGAACCGGGGCGACGGGGGTGCGCCCCGGGGAATGTGGGTCCGGGGCGGGACCTACGGAGCCGGCTCGGAGAGGCCCTCGAGGGCGGTGACCGCCCGCTCGGTGATCTCCTCCGGGCTGCCCGTCACGTCCACGGCGATCCCCACCTCGTCCGGCTCCAGCGGCTGGAGCGTGGCGAACTGGGAGTCGAGCAGGGCCGTGGGCATGAAGTGCCCCTCGCGGTGCGACATCCGGTCCTCGATGAGCGCGCGGTCACCGGTGAGGTGCACGAAGACCACGCCGGGCGCGGCGGCCCGCAGCCGGTCGCGGTACGAGCGCTTCAGTGCCGAGCAGCTGACGACCCCGCCGAGGCCGGTCCGCCCGCGCGCCCAGTCACCGATGGCATCCAGCCAGGGCAGTCGGTCCTCGTCGGTGAGCGGGGTGCCGGCCGACATCTTGGCGATGTTGGCTTCCGGGTGGAACTCGTCGGCCTCGGCGTACGGGACGTCGAACCGGGTCGCGAGCAGGGGACCGATGGTGGTCTTGCCGGTGCCGGCGACGCCCATGACCACGACGACATGGGGGGTGTTCATCGCTGCCTCACTGTCTTATGTCTTCGTTGACACGTGATGTCGAGGCAACTGAAACCCATTGGTAAGACGAATACAAGAGTGTGTGACGCAAACGTCTGACTTTTCGTCTCTGTGATCTGCCCCGTACTCTGTGTCCATGAGCGCAACGGGCCGGGGACTGCACGGCCGTGTACTGGACACCCTCGGCCCCGAGATCACCGCGGGCGAATACCCGCCGGGCAGCGTCCTGCGCACCGACGAGCTCGCCCAGCGCTTCGACGTGTCGCGCTCCGTGATGCGCGAGGTGGTCCGGGTGCTGGAGTCCATGCACCTGGTCGAGTCCCGGCGCCGCGTCGGCGTGACGGTCCTTCCGACCTGTGAATGGAACGTCTACGACCCCCAGGTCATCCGCTGGCGCCTGGCCGGCGCGGACCGCCCCCGGCAGCTGCGCTCGCTCACGGTGCTGCGCTCGGCGATCGAACCGGTCGCGGCGGGCCTGGCCGCCCGCCATGCCACCGCCGAGCAGTGCGCCGAGCTCACCGAGTGCGCCATCGGCATGGTCGCCAACTCACGCGGCCACAAGCTGGAGGACTACCTCGTCCACGACATGGCCTTCCACCGCGTGATCCTCACCGCGTCCGGCAACGAGATGTTCGCCCGCCTCGGCGACGTCGTCGCCGAGGTCCTGGCCGGCCGCACCCACCACGACGTGATGTTCGACGATCCCGACCCGGCCGCCGTCACCCTGCACGTCCAGGTCGCCGAAGCGGTCCGCGAGCGCGACGCCGCCCGCGCGGAGGAACTGACCCGCCAGATCACGGTCGGCGCCCTCGAGGAACTGGACATCCTGGCGCCCTGAGTGACGTCAGCTCAGGAAGTCCCCGTCGACGTACACCCACGCCCCGTCCACCCGCTCGAAGCGGCTGCGCTCGTGCAGTGAGCCGCCCCGGTAGGACGCCCGGAAGGTCACCGTCCCGGTGGTGTGGAAGGCGGACCCGCCGGTCGTGTCCAGGATCTCCAGCCCGGTCCACCGCATCCCCGGATCGAGGTCCACCCGCTCCGGCCGCGTCCGCGGATGCCAGGTCCGCAGCAGATAACCGGCGTCCAGCCGCACGAAGGCGCAGTACCGCGACCGCATCAGCCGCTCGGCGGTCGGCGCGGCGGCGGATCCGGAGTGGTACCGCCCGCAGCAGGCCTCGTACGCCTCGGGCAGCCCGCAGGGGCAGGAACGCGTGGTCATGACGGCCATTCTGTCCTGTCGTCGTCGAAGCGGAAGCCCGGCGTGCGCGGCGGCCCGTGCTTGACGCGCCGACCCGGGCGGACGGGCAACGAAGAGGGGCCCTTGAAGATCAAGGGCCCCTCTTCGTTCTCACTGGTGTCCGAGGGGGGACTTGAACCCCCACGCCCGATAAAGGGCACTAGCACCTCAAGCTAGCGCGTCTGCCATTCCGCCACCCGGACAAGGTGTCTGACGCGCGGGTTTCCCCCGCTGCGACGAAGTAAACATTACCAGGCTTTCCGGGGTGGCTGATCACCCCGGTGGGCGCGTTGCCGGGCTTGCCCCGTCCCGGAGTGAACGCCGTGTGACGGGCCGGGTCCGGTCTTGGGGCGGACGCGTCCAGGGGAGAGGATGAGGGGGACCCACCAGCAGTGACAGCGGGAGGAACCACGTGAGCGCGACCGACACGGCCAGGGGCGTCACCGGTGAGGACGAGGTCGTGGACCTCTGCCGCGAGCTGATCCGGATCGACACCAGCAACTACGGCGACCACTCGGGCCCCGGCGAGCGCAAGGCGGCCGAGTACGTCGCCGAGAAGCTCGCCGAGGTGGGCCTGGAACCGCAGATCTTCGAGTCCCACAAGGGCCGCGCCTCCACCGTGGCCCGTATCGAGGGGGAGGACCCCTCGCGGCCCGCGCTGCTGATCCACGGCCACACCGACGTCGTACCGGCCAATGCGGCGGACTGGACCCACCACCCCTTCTCCGGAGAGATCGCCGACGGCTGCGTGTGGGGGCGCGGCGCCGTCGACATGAAGGACATGGACGCGATGACGCTGGCCGTCGTCCGCGACCGCATGCGCAGCGGCCGCAAGCCCCCGCGCGACGTCGTCCTCGCCTTCCTCGCCGACGAGGAGGCCGGCGGCACCTACGGTGCCAAGTACCTCGTGCGTGAGCACCCCGAGCTGTTCGAGGGCGTCACCGAGGCGATCGGCGAGGTGGGCGGGTTCTCCTTCACCGTCAACGAGAAGCTGCGCCTCTACCTCGTCGAGACCGCCGAGAAGGGCATGCACTGGATGCGGCTCACCGTCGACGGCACGGCGGGCCACGGCTCGATGACCAACGACGACAACGCGATCACCGAACTCAGCGAGGCGGTGGCCCGGCTCGGCCGGCACAAGTGGCCGGTACGGGTCACCAAGACCGTACGGGCCTTCCTGGACGAGCTCTCCGATGCCCTCGGCACCGAGCTCGACCCGGAGAACATGGAGGAGACCCTCGCCAAGCTCGGCGGCATCGCCCGCATGATCGGCACCACGCTGCGCAACTCGGCGGCGCCCACCATGCTCGGCGCCGGCTACAAGGTCAACGTCATTCCCGGCCAGGCCACCGCCCACGTCGACGGCCGCTTCCTGCCCGGACACGAGGAGGAGTTCCTGGCCGACCTGGACCGCATCCTCGGCCCGCGGGTGAGGCGGGAGGACGTGCACGCCGACAAGGCGCTGGAGACCGACTTCGACGGCCGGCTCGTCGACGCCATGCAGCTGGCGCTCGGCGCCGAGGACCCGATCGCGCGGGCGGTGCCGTACATGCTCTCCGGCGGCACCGACGCCAAGTCCTTCGACGACCTCGGTATCCGCTGCTTCGGCTTCGCGCCGCTGAAGCTGCCGCCGGAGCTGGACTTCGCCGGCATGTTCCACGGGGTCGACGAGCGGGTGCCGGTGGACGGCCTGAAGTTCGGCGTGCGGGTGCTCGACCGGTTCCTGGACGCCTCCTGAGGTAGTCCGGCGATTCCAACAATCGTGCAGACGTGCGGAGTTGACCGGGAAGAGTGAATGCGACGATAAGCTCGTAGCCTCATTACTCCTTCCTCGTTACCCGTGATGTGATCTGCGACTTGGGATCGCATTGCCAACGAGGAGGAATAATGATCAAGAAGGTCGTCGCTGTCGCCGCCGCCGCCGGTGGGCTGGTTCTCGCGGGTGCGGGCATGGCCGCCGCCGATTCCGGTGCCCAGGGTGCCGCCGTGCACTCCCCGGGTGTTCTCTCGGGCAACGTCGTTCAGGCCCCGGTGCACGTCCCGGTGAACGTCTGCGGCAACACGGTCTCCGTGATCGGGCTGCTGAACCCCGCCGTCGGCAACGTCTGCATCAACCAGTGACGTTGTGCCTCGCCCCTTAGGGCAAGCGTTTTCCAGTGTTTGAGCTCGTCGGCCCCGGGGCGCGCGCCATGCGCTCCGGGGCCGACCGGTCTCGCAGAACGTCGGAACACCGGGAATCCGACGGACGGAATTCCCGGCACAAGGTCGAAAGCAGGGATTTCAGCTATGCGACAGGTCACTCGCAAGGGCCTGATGACCGTGGCCGCCGCCACCGGCGTGATCGCCGCCGCGGGCGGGGTCGCCCACGCCGACTCCGGCGCGCAGGGCGCCGCCGTGGGTTCGCCCGGCGTCCTCTCCGGGAACACGGTGCAGGCGCCGGTGCACGTGCCGGTCAACGTCTGCGGCAACACCGTCGACGTCGTCGGCCTCCTCAACTCGTCCGTGGGTAACTCCTGTGCCAACCAGGGTGGTTCCGCCTCGGCCGGCCACGGCGGGTCCGGCAACCACAGCGAGTCCGGCAACCACCGTGACTCCGGCGGCCACGGAGGTTCGCACGCCGACGGACACACCGCCGGCTCGCCCGGCGTGCTCTCCGGCAACCAGATCCAGGCTCCGATCCACATCCCGGTGAACGTCTGCAGCAACAGCGTGGACGTCGTCGGCGCCGGCAACGCCGCCACGGGCGGCGACTGTGCCGACGGCGACCCGGGCACCCCGGCAAAGCCACAGGAGCCCGGCGACGACCCGAGCACGCCGTCCGCTCCGCGCGACGAGACCCCGGCCGGCCCCTCGCAGGGCAGTCGGCCGGGCCCCCGGTCCGTCGCCGCGCCCCGGGCCGACGCGCAGCTCGCCAGGACCGGCAGCGAGCTGCCGGTGGGCCTGGCCCTGCCGGTCGGTGCGGGCGCGCTGCTCGCCGGAGCGGTCCTCTACCGCAAGGCACGGGCCGCCGCGTGACACCGGTCACACGGTGCGGGCCCCGCGACCGCGGGGCCCGCACCATGGCCGGCTGATCTCGTAGCTGTCGACAGGCGGCCCGAACTCACCAGGTCGCGCGTACCTGGCGGATGATCCGCCGCCGCAACCGCACCTTGCGGCTGCCGTCGTGCAGCAGGCTCAGACGGTCCAACTCCCAGTGACCGTACTCTGCGTGGTCCGTCAGCAGACGTGCCGTCTCCTTGCGGGAGACCCCGCGCGGTACGTACACGTCGACAAATTCATATTCCGGCATCGCATCTATTGTGCGTGCTGGGCCCCGGTACGGATAGCGTCTGCACTATGTCTGATGCTGCGCAGCCCACCGCTGCTGAGGTACGCGCCGCCGCCGAGGCGGTCAAGACCGCGCTCGACCGCCACCTGGCCGCGGTCGAGCGCCGGTCGGGGGAGGACGACCCGGCCGTCTACGAGGCGTTCAACGAGCTGGCCGTGGCCGCTGAGGCGTACGACGAACTGCTCTACGACTGCCACGACGAGGTGACGCCCTTCGAGATCCCCGGTGCGGAGGACGCCCTGCCGCCCTACACCGGACCGGAGGAGCCGAACGCCCTGAGCGTGCTGATCCGTCGCGACTACGCCGTCGTGGAGCCGCAGCGGCTGCTGGCGCACGCACAGCGGATCGAGGCGGCGGACGACGAGGGGGGCTCGGACGCCTCGGACACCGTCCACGGCGCGCTCGGCGTCCTGTTCGGCGAGTACGAACCGGACGAGATCGCATCCCGGCACAAGGAGTTCGGCCTGGAGGAGGGGGACTCCACGCTCTGGGTGACGGCATCGGACGAACCGGCGGAGCCCGGTGAATGGCTGGCGGCCCCGTTCGAGCAGGTGGACCCGGCCCGGGTCGTGTGCCGCTTCGACGTCAGCGCGGTCTTCGACGAGGATCTGGACGACGACCTCGAGGTCCGGCAGGTGCGGATCCTGGACGAGGACGAGGACCTGGAGCCCCTGGACGCCGATCGCTGACCGGGCCCGGGGCCCGGACGCACGGCGACGGCGGTGACACCCTCGGTGTCACCGCCGTCGCCGTCGCTGGTGGCGGGAGTCAGCCGGCCGCTGCCGGAATCTGCGGCGCCAGCAGCACCGGGAGCCGGGTCGTCCGGGGCTTGGCCGCCACCTCCGCCACGGCGTGCGGCAACGCCTGCTCCACACCGTGCACCACGGACAGATGGCGCTCCGCCCGGCTGAACGCGGTGTACACCCAGGGCCGGCTCAACGCCGGAACGGCGTCGCCCGGCAGCACCACGACCACCGCGGGCCACCGGCACCCCACGGCCTGGTGTGCGGTCAGCGCCCATCCATGCCGTACGGACCGCTCCACGCGCTCCTGCGGTACGACGACGGCCTCGCCCGCGCAGGACAGGTGCAGGCCGTCGGCGTCGGCCCGCACCACCCGGCCCGGCACCGTACGGCCCCGGGCGGGGGAGTAGGCGATCCGGTCGCCCGGGTCGAATCCGCCGAAGCGCCCCGGCCCCGGATTGAGCCGCTCCTTCAACGCGGCGTTCAGCGCGCGCGTGCCCACCGCGCCGCCGTGCCCCGGGGTGATCACCTGCGTCTCCTCGGCCGGCACCCCGATCGCGCGCGGCACCGAGTCCACCACGAGCTGCACGGTCCGGTGCACGGCCTCGCCCGCATCCCGCACCGGCACGATGACGACCTCCTTGCCGGGCGCCGCCACCTGGTTCAGCTCACCGACGCCGATGCCGGAGACCAGTTCGCCCAGCGGCCCCGGATCCGGCCGCCGGGAGGCGATCTGCGGGCAGGCGCGCGCCGCCAGCAGATCGGCGAACACCCGTCCCGGACCGACGGACCACAGCACCCCCGGATCCCCGGCCAGCACCAGCCGGGCACCGTCCGGCAGCGACTCCGTGACCAGCGCGGCCGCCTCCACGTCCAGTTGAGGAGCGTCCAGGACGACGAGCAGATCCAGCCGCAGCGCCCCGTCGGCGTCCCGCCCCGGCCCCTCGGCACCGGACAACAGCCCGGCGACGGTGGCGATCCCGGGGACCTCGGCTCCGGCATCGTCGGCTGCCCCGGCACCCTCCAGCAGGGCCGCGAACCGGGCGCGCCCGAGCGGACCGTGTGCGGCAGCCCAGGTGCGCAACCCGAGCCCGTGCGCCGCCCGCAGCAGGGCCGCCGACTCGGTGAGGGACGCCTGCCCACCGGTGTGCAGGACGAGGCCGTGGCCGGCGACCGCGCGGATCAGCTCACCCCCGGAGCCGTCCGCCGAGGAGGCGGCCCGCTCCCACTCCGCACCCGGACCGTCCTGCCGGGGAGCGGAGCCGACGAGCCGGGCCAGGCCGTCGGCGAGGCTCTCCTCAGCCATCGCGTACCGTTCCAGCCCCACGAGGACCCTGACGGGCCGCTCCTCCTCCGCTCCGTCTGCTTCGTCCTGGCTCTCCCCGGCTCCGGCACCGCCCCGCCGCGGTGCAGGGGCGCCCGCCTCCGGTACCGGGTCCTGGAAGACGAGGACGTCACCGTCCGAGATCGCGTTCCGCACGGCCCCCTCGGCATCCGGCACCCCCTGTTGCTCGAGGGCGGCGGTCAGCACAGGCATCTCCAACGCGGTGTGCCCGGCCGCCGCGGCCTGCTCCAGCAGCCACCCGGTGACGGCCCGCACCCGCCGTGCGTCGTCCGGCCCGGCAGCGGAGCCGAGCAGCGCACGGGCGAACCCGTCCGCCTGCGCGGGCCGCACACCGGTCACCCGCAGCAGCTGCCACGGATCGGCGCGCAGGGCCTCCTCGGCCCCCTCACCCAGCACTTCGGCGGTCTGCACGGCGAGCGTCTCGGGTGCACCGCCCTGGACCAGCACCGCGCGTACGGCCGAGACCACTTCGGTGGCGGGGGCCGCCTCGACGGTCACCGGCGGCGCCGGTCGCGCCGGTTCGGGAGCGGGCCGCCGCGGCGCGGGCCCTGCCTCCTCGAACACGGCGGCCACCGGCTTCTCACCGCTCTCCACGGCCCGCACGGCGGCGAGCAGATCGGCGGCCCGGCCGCTCAGCTTGGCGCCGGCCTCGATCGGCTCCTGCCGCTCCGCCTTCCGCCGCTCGATCCGCTCCCGCTCGACCCGCTGCGCGAGCAACTCGGCCTCGGCCTCGGACACCTGCCGCCCCTCGGCCGCGTCCCCGCCCTGCTCGGCCGCGTCCCCGCCCTGCTCGGCCGCGTCCCCGCCCTGCTCGGTCGCGTCCCCGCCCTGCTCGGCCGGGTCGGCCTCCGCCCCGGCCCGTTCGGTCCGAGCCGGCTCGTCCGGCGTCCCCGGCTCGGCGTCCTCCGCGGTCTCGGACGGCTCCGTGCTCACAGCGTGCTCCAGTCGTGATCGGGATAGCGGTGCACGGGCGCCGACACGTCGTCGAGCGCCCGGCAGATCTCGTCAGGAAGACTAAGCGCCTCCACTGACAGTGCCGCCGCGAGCTGCCGGGCGTTGCGCGCGCCGACGATGGGAGCGGCCACGCCCGGGCGGTCCCGCACCCACGCGAGGGCGACCTGGAGCGCGGTCACGGCGAGCCCGTCCGCCGCCGTGGTCACGGCGTCCACGATCCTGCTCGCCGTGTCGTCGAGATACGGCGCGACGAACGGCGCCATGTGCTCGGAGGCACCCCGCGAGTCCGGCGGCAAGGCGTCGCCCCGGTACTTGCCGGTCAGTACGCCCCGCCCGAGCGGCGAGGACGGCAGGATCCCGATCCCCGTGTCGACGGCCGCCGGCAGCACCTCCCGCTCCACGCCCCGCTGGAGCAGCGAGTACTCCATCTGGGTACTCGCCAACCGGGCCCGCACCCCCGGCGCGGCGAGCTGCCAGGTCGCCGCCTTGGCCAGTTGCCAGCCGCAGAAGTTGGACACCCCGGCATAGCGGGCACGCCCGCTGGCGACGGCGATGTCGAGGGCCTGGAGCGTCTCGTCCAGCGGGGTGGAGGGGTCGTAGGCGTGGACGTGCCACACGTCGACGTGATCGGTGCCGAGACGGGCGAGCGAGGCGTCCAGCGCGGAGAGCAGATGGCCGCGCGAGCCGTCGAATCTGCGCTCCGGGTCCGGTACGCTCCCGGCCTTCGTCGAGATGACGAGGTCCCGGCGCGGCACCAGCCCGTCCATGAGCTGCCCGAGCAGGTACTCGGCCTCCCCGTCGCCGTACACGTCGGCGGTGTCGACGAGGGTCCCGCCCGCTTCCCAGAACGTCTTCAAGAGGTCCGCGGCGTCGTGCTCGTCGGTGTCCCGACCCCAGGTCAGGGTCCCGAGACCGATGCGGGACACGCGCAGGCCGGTACGGCCGAGATGCCTCTGCTCCATGAACGCCGAGATTACTGGCCGACACCTGCGGTGTGGGTACCTGTGGACAACTGATTCCCCCGGGTTTCCCCAGGTCCCACCCGGCCCGGTCTCCCACGGCGCGGCACCGCCCCCCGGCCCGGCCGTCGGCGGTATAGGGTCACCGCAAGCGACGTTACTGACGAGTAAGGGGAGAGGGTCATGAAACTCGGGATCAACCTCGGCTACTGGGGTGCCGGAATGGACTCGGACAACCTCGCCGTGGCACAGGAGGCCGACCGCCTGGGATACGCGGTCTGCTGGGCCGCCGAGGCCTACGGCTCCGACGCGGCCACCGTGCTCACCTGGGTCGCCGCCCAGACCGAGCGGATCGACGTCGGCTCGGCCATCTTCCAGATCCCCGCCCGCCAGCCCGCGATGACCGCGATGACCGCCGCCACCCTCGACTCCCTCTCCGGCGGCCGGTTCCGCCTCGGTCTCGGCGTGTCCGGCCCGCAGGTCTCCGAGGGCTGGTACGGCGTCAAGTTCGACAAGCCCCTCTCGCGGACCCGCGAGTACGTCGAGATCGTCCGCAAGGCCATGACGCGCGAGCGTCTCTCCCACGACGGTGAGCACTGGACCCTGCCCCTGCCCGGCGGTCCGGGCAAGCCCATCAAGCTCACCGTGCACCCGCAGCGCGAGCACATCCCCCTCTACATCGCCGCGATCGGCCCGAAGAACCTCGAGCAGACCGGTGAGATCGCCGACGGCGCGCTGCTGATCTTCCCCTCCGCCGACCACCTCGAGGACACCGCCGTCAAGCACATCAGGGCGGGCCGCGAGAAGGCCGGCAAGACCCTCGACGGCTTCGACATCTGCCCCACGCTCCCGCTCGCCGTCGGCGACGACAAGGACGTCGCCGCCCTCGCCGACACCTTCCGTCCCTACACCGCGCTGTACGTCGGGGGCATGGGCAGCCGCAAGCAGAACTTCTACAACCAGCTCGCCGGGCGCATGGGCTACGAGCGGGAAGCCGCCGAGATCCAGGACAAGTACCTGTCGGGCGACAAGCAGGGCGCCGCCGCGGCCGTGCCGCACGACCTGATCGACTCCACGACGCTGCTCGGCTCCGTGGACCGCATCGCGGACCGGATGAAGGCCTATGCGGCAGCGGGGGTCACCACCCTCACCCTCGCCCCCGCGGGCTTCACGCTCGACGAGCGCCTCGCCTCCCTGCGCGCCGGCACCGAGGCGCTGGAGCACGCGGGCCTCGCGTAGGCCCTGTCCCGGGGCGCCGGGTGCCGCGGGTGAAGTCTCCACGGCCGTGGCGGGGGCTCGGGGGTCCTCCCCGCCACGGCCGTCCCCCACCACAACGCCCGGCGGCCCCCTCCGGTTACGCCCCCGTGTCCCCGCGCCCGTCCTCCTTTTGGCGGAGTTACCGGGCACACCTGTTGCCGTGCGCGCCTCCTCGCAATTGACTCGTTCTTCGCGGACCACGGAACACCGGACCACGGAACACCGGACCACGGAACACCGGACCACGGAACACCGGACCAGGGAACGTGCGGAATCGTCGTGGAGAGGGGCCCAAGATGCTGTCGGCCAAGAGTCTGTTCCAGGAGATCCTCGACGACGACGACTCCTTCGCGCTGTTCTGCTCCATCGCCGCCAGCGGCGAGTCGCAGGGCGGCTGGGAGAACGCCCGGATCGCGGCCCTGGTTCCGGAGAGCCAGCGCGGACTCGCCCCCAAGATCACCAGGCACGGCGCCGACGAGGACAAGCACGGACGTATCTTCAACGCCCTGATGAAGAAGCGCGGTGTGCGACCGGTCCCCGTCCCGCCCGAGACCGACTACACCATGCTCCTCGAGCGGAGCGGTATCGGCCTGGCGCACGACAAGCTCAGGCGCGACGAACCGCTCACCGTCCAGGACATCGTCACCTATCTCGCGCACAGCCGCGTCACCGAGCAGCGCGCCTCCGAGCAGATGGAACTGCTCCGCAAGCACTTCGCCGACCACCCCGAACTCGGCCGCGCCGTCACGATGATCTCCCACGACGAGGACAGCCACCTCGCCTACTGCCACGAGGAACTGCTGCGCCTCGCGTACGCCGGGCACGGCCGAGCCATCCAGCGCACCCTGTGCGCGTGCGCGCTCGCCGAGATCCGCGTCCACCGCGACGTCAGCCTCGCGGTGATGGCCCGGATGGGAGACATCCTCGGCTGGTCCCGGGCCAGAGGGGCGCTCCTGGCGGCCGGCATCCACGCGGTGTACGCCTACGAGCGCCTGGGCGGCTGGCGCCGCATGGTCTCCCTGAGGATGCCGGAACGCCGCGACGCCCTGGGCGACCCCGCGAGCAGCGCGCCCGAGTTCGCCTGACCCCCGGACGGGCCCACGCCCCGCTACATCCACCCGCGCCGCTTGAACAACCGGTACAGGAGCACCTCCAGCGCGGCCATCACCAGGATCACCGCCGGATAGGACCACTCCCACCGCAGTTCCGGCATGTGCTCGAAGTTCATGCCGTAGATCCCCGCGAGCATGGTGGGGATCGCGGCCATGGCCGCCCACGCGGAGATCTTCCGCATGTCGTCGTTCTGACGGACGCTCACCTGGGCCAGATGCGCCGAGAGGATGTCCGAGACCAACCGGTCCATCCCCTCCGCGGAATCGTTCACGCGCGTGAGGTGGTCGTGCACGTCACGGAAGAAGGGACGTGCCTTCTTGGACACGAAGGGCACCGCCGCACCGAACGCGCCCGCCTCCGTCAGCCGCGCCATCGGCATTGTCAGCGGCCCGCTCGCCCGGCGGAACTCCAGGACATGCCGCTTGAAGGTGTAGATCCGGGACGCGGTGAGCCGGGTGCCGGCGCCCTCCGGTGAGAAGACCTCCGCCTCCAGCTCCTCCAGATCGGTCTGCAGCTCGGTCGCCACGACGAGATAGTGGTCGACGGCGGCGTCGGCGATCGCGTACACCACCGACGTCGGTCCTTTGCCCAGCAGCTCCGGTTCGTGCTCCAGCCGGCTGCGTACGGTGTCCAGCGGGGAGCCCTCGCCGTGCCGGACGGTCACCACGAACGAGTCGCCCAGGAAGATCATGATCTCGCCGGTGGAGACGACGGCACCGTCCGGCTCGTAATCGACCGGCTTGAGGACCATGAACAGCGAGTCGTCGTACACCTCCAGCTTGGGCCGCTGATGTGCCTTGAGGGCGTCCTCGACCGCTGGGGGCGCCTCCCATGCCCGTTCAGGGCTATGGGGGAGGATGAAGGCCGAACTCCCGCGAGACCAGGGCGAACTCGTCCGTCGTCGGCTCGTGCAGCCCGATCCAGACGAAACCCTTCGCCGCCCGTGCGTCCTCCAGCGCGCCGGAGAAGTCCTCGGGCCCCTCCGTACGGTGCCCGTCCCGGTAGATGGCACAGTCGACGATCACGGAACGCGTTCTCCCTTCACCGGCCGGCCGGCACACCCGGCACAGCACCTGACGGCACACCCGCGCGTGCGCCTACCCTGGTCCGCATGCCCACGTTGCTCCTGGTCCGGCACGGACGATCCACCGCCAACACCGAGGGACTGCTCGCCGGCTGGTCGCCCGGCGTCGCCCTGGACGAACGCGGGGCCGCGCAGGCCGCCGCGCTGCCCGGACGGCTCGCCGAACTGCCCCTCTCCGAGATCGTCGCCAGCCCTCTCCAGCGCTGCCAGGAGACGATCCAGCCGCTGCTGAGGGCCCGGCCCGGCCTCACCGCCCACACCGACGAGCGCATCGGGGAGTGCCACTACGGCGACTGGACCGGCCGCAAGCTCGCCGAACTGAAGGACGAACCCCTCATGGAGGTGGTGCAGGCCCATCCCTCGGCGGCCGCCTTCCCCGGCGGGGAGTCCATGCGCGCCATGCAGACACGCGTCGCCGAGGCGGTGCGCGAGTGGAACGCGCGCGTGGAACGCGATCACGGCCCCGACGCCGTGTACCTCATGTGCTCGCACGGGGACATCATCAAGTCCCTCGTCGCGGACGCGCTCGGACTTCATCTCGACCTCTTTCAGCGGATCTCCGTGGAGCCGTGTTCCATCACCGCGATCCGCTACACACGGCTGCGCCCCTACCTCGTCCGGCTCGGCGACACCGGTGACTTCGCCTCCCTGGTGCCGCGCGAGGAGCCGCCCGCCGACGACGCCCCGGTCGGGGGCGGTGCGGGCGCACCGTGATCGTCGGCCGCAGTAGGGTGAAGCGGTCACAGCAGCGCCGTCTCAGTCGTCGCAGCCGTCTTGGCTGATCCCCGTACCCACAACTCTCAATGGAGACAGGACGTGTCCCGTCAGGTGTTCCTCTACGACCAGCCGGAACGTTTCGTGGCCGGTACGGTCGGACTGCCAGGGCGCCGTACGTTCTTCCTCCAGGCCTCAGCCGGCTCCCGGGTGACCAGCGTGGCTCTGGAGAAGACCCAGGTCGCCGCGCTCGCCGAGCGCATGGACGAACTGCTCGACGAGGTCGTGCGCCGTAGCGGGGGCAGCGCCGCGGTGCCCGCCGTGGCACCGGCCGAGATCGCCGACACCGCCCCGTTGGACTCCCCGGTGGAGGAGGAGTTCCGCGTCGGCACCATGGCCCTCGCCTGGGACGGCGAGGAGGAGTGCATGATCGTCGAGGCGCAGGCACTCGTCGAACTGGACGCCGAGTCCGAGGAGGACCTCGCCGAGGCGGAGGAGCGGCTGCTCCAGGACGAGGAGAACGGGCCCCCTATGCTCAGGGTCCGGCTCACCGGTGTCCAGGCCCGTGCCTTCGCCAAGCGTGCCCTCGACGTCGTCAACGCGGGACGGCCGCCGTGCCCGCTGTGCAGCCTCCCCCTCGACCCGGAAGGACACGTATGTCCGCGCCAGAACGGATACCGCCGCGGGGCGTGACCACCGCCGACCCCGCCGACGCGGTGCTGCTCGCCGAGGGCGAACTGACCGTTCGCGGACGCATCCGTGAGGCGTCGAACGCGGCGCTGTACTGCACCGTGACCCACGAGGGCCGCGAGGCCGCCTGCGTCTACAAGCCCGTCGCGGGGGAGCGCCCCCTGTGGGACTTCCCCGACGGGACGCTCGCCGGGCGCGAGGTCGCGGCGTACCAGGTGTCCGAGGCGACCGGTTGGGGACTGGTGCCGCCCACCGTGCTGCGGGACGGGCCGCACGGCGAGGGCATGTGCCAGCTGTGGATCGAGGCCACGCCGGAGGCGGAACTGCTCGCGCTGGTGGACCGGGAGGAGCCCGGACCCGGCTGGAAGGCGGTCGGGTTCGCCGAGGTGGGCGAGGGACGCACCGCGCTGCTCGTGCACGCCGACGACGTACGGCTGCGGCGGCTGGCCGTGCTCGACGCGGTGATCAACAACGCCGACCGCAAGGGCGGGCACCTTCTGCCCACGCGGGACGGCCGGCTCTACGGCATCGACCACGGGGTCACCTTCAACGCCGAGGACAAGCTGCGCACCCTGCTGTGGGGCTGGGCGGGGGAACCGCTGACCGAGGAGGTACGCGACGTCCTCGAGGTCCTCGGGAAGGCACTCGCCGAAGGCGGCGCGCTGGCCGCCTCGCTGGCCCCGCTGATCACCCGCGCGGAGATCGACGCCACCCGCGCGCGGGTGGCGTCCCTGCTCGCCTCCGGCGCCCATCCGCAGCCCGGCGGCCGGTGGCCGGCGATTCCCTGGCCACCCGTCTGACCCGGGCGCCGGCACACGGCTCCCGCGTGACGGGGCACGTCCGGCGGGGATGCGCAAGAGTGCCTTCTCGGTCGTCCGAGCTGCTCCGGTTCGTATTGGGGACCGCGGTCCGGTTACGCTCATGAGATGCATGCCTGGCCCGCTTCCGAGGTCCCCGCCCTTCCCGGTCAGGGGCGCGACCTGAGGATCCACGACACCGCGACCGGGGGCCTGACCCCGCTCGACCCCGGCCCCGTCGCCCGTATCTACGTCTGCGGCATCACCCCGTACGACGCCACCCACATCGGACACGCCGCGACGTACAACGCGTTCGACCTCGTGCAGCGCGTGTGGCTCGACACCAAGCGGCAGGTCCATTACGTCCAGAACGTCACCGACATCGACGACCCGCTGCTGGAGCGGGCCGAGCGGGACGGCGTCGACTGGGCCGCGCTCGCCGAGCGGGAGACCCGGCTCTTCCGCGAGGACATGACGGCCCTGCGGATGCTGCCGCCGCAGCAGTACATAGGCGCGGTGGAGGCGATACCCGGCATCGTCCCGCTCGTCGAACGACTGCGCGACCTCGGCGCGGCGTACGAACTCGATGACGACGTCTACTTCTCCGTGGAGTCCGACCCGAACTTCGGGCGGGTCTCGAACCTCGACGCGGCCGCCATGCGGCTGCTGTCCGCCGAACGCGGCGGCGACCCGGACCGCCCGGGCAAGAAGAACCCCCTCGACCCGATGCTCTGGATGGCCGCCCGCGAGGGCGAACCCAGCTGGGACGGCGGGTCGCTCGGCAGGGGCCGACCCGGTTGGCACATCGAGTGCGTGGCCATCGCCCTCGACCATCTGGGCATGGGCTTCGACGTCCAGGGCGGCGGTTCCGACCTGGTCTTCCCGCACCACGAGATGGGCGCCTCGCACGCCCAGGTGCTCACCGGCGAGTTCCCCATGGCCAAGGCGTACGTCCACGCCGGCATGGTCGCCCTGCACGGCGAGAAGATGTCCAAGTCCAAGGGCAACCTGGTCTTCGTGTCCCGGCTGCGGCGCGACGGCGTCGACCCGGCGGCGATCCGGCTGGCGCTGCTCGCCCACCACTACCGCGCCGACTGGGAATGGACGGACCAGGTCCTCCTGGATGCCGGGATCCGGCTCGAACACTGGCGGGCCGCCGTCTCCCGCCCCGACGGTCCGCCCGCCGAGGCGCTCGTGGAGGAGATCCGCGAGGCCCTGTCCAACGACCTGGACGCCCCGGCCGCCCTGGCCGCCGTCGACCGCTGGGCCGTGACCCAGGAGCAGAACGGCGGGACGGACGCGGGCGCGCCCGGCATCGTCTCCCGCGCGGTGGACGCCCTGCTCGGCGTGGCACTGTAGCCGTCGGCGCCCCACGACAGGAGCGAACGGCCGAGGGGGGTGCCCCGTCCATGGACGGGGCACCCCCCTCGTTCCGGTCAGTCCTCCGAGGAATCCTCGCCGTCCGCGTCCGGCTTCGGCGGATTCGGCGAGCGGGGCCGGCTGCCCGGGCCCTCCCGTCGGAACGACGGGCCGTCCCCGCCGTCGGCCGTGGCGTGCCCACCGGGCTGCGGCGGGCCGGACCCACCGTCACGGCGGCGCAGATAGCGCTCGAACTCGCGGGCGATCGCCTCGCCCGATGCCTCCGGCAGCTCGGCGGTGTCCCGGGCCTCCTCCAGCGACTGGACGTACTCGGCGACCTCGCTGTCCTCGGCGGCCAGTTGGTCCACTCCCACCTGCCAGGCGCGCGCGTCCTCGGACAGTTCGCCCAGCGGGATGCGCACGTCGATCAGGTCCTCGAGCCGGTTCAGGAGGGCCAGCGTCGCCTTCGGGTTGGGCGGCTGCGACACGTAGTGCGGGACCGCGGCCCACAGTGAGACCGCCGGGACACCGGCGTGCGTGCACGCCTCCTGGAGGATGCCGACGATCCCCGTGGGGCCCTCGTACTTGGTCTCCTCCAGATCCATACGGCGGGCCAGGTCCGGATCGGACGTGGTCCCGCTGATCGGGACCGGACGGGTGTGCGGGGTGTCACCGAGCAGGGCGCCCAGGACGACCACCATCTCCACCCCGAGTTCATGGGCGAACCCCAGCAGTTCGTTGCAGAACGAGCGCCAGCGCATGGACGGCTCGATACCGCGGACCAGCACCAGATCGCGTGGCTTGTCGCCGCCGACCCGGACCACCGACAACCGCGTCGTCGGCCAGGTGACCTTGCGGACCCCGCCGTCCATGAACACCGTGGGCCGGTTCACCTGGAAGTCGTAGTAGTCCTCGGCGTCCAGCGCCGCGAACACCTCGCCCTTCCATTCCCTGTCCAGATGCGCGACCGCGGTGGAGGCGGCGTCGCCGGCGTCGTTCCAGCCCTCGAACGCGGCCACCATGACCGGGTCGATCAGCTCGGGAACCCCCTCGAGCTCGATCACCCAGCGCCTCCTTCCGACGTGCCCTCGCGTACGCACCAACCTTACGGCGTGCCAAGGGGGCGTACGCAGCCCCTTTGCTAGGGGAATGACCGAAGACTGCCCTGGGAGGCACCCGGAAACACCCCGCGGTGGCCGGAGCGGTCCGGGAGCGCGAGCGGCCCGGTGGCGTCCCTTCCCGGCACCGGCTCCCGTGGGGGAGCCGGTGCCGGCGCCCCGTCCCCTACTTCTCGTCGAGCACGTCCTGAACCCCGGCGCGGACCTCGTCCGTGGCCAGCCCCCGGATCGTCAGGGTCGTGCGGCGGCGGAGCACGTCGTCCGCCGTCTCGGCCCACTCGTGGTCCCGGGCCCAGACGACCTGCGCCCAGATCTCCGGGGCATCCGGGTGGACACGTCGGGCCAGCCGCGGGTCGTCATTGGCCAGCCGGGCGATGTCGAAGGCCAGCGAACCGTAGTGGGTCGCCAGGTGCCGGGCGGTGTCCGCCGCCATCCGCGGGCCGGGTGCCGGGTGGTCGACCAGCAGACGGTGGGCGACCGCGCGCGGATTGGCCACACCGGGCAGCGGCAGTTTCCTCGGCAGCGACGCGACCGGCTCGAAGTCGTCGCCCAGGGGGTGGCCCGGCAGCTCCTGGAGCTTGCGCATCACCGTACGGCCGATGTGACGGAAGGTGGTCCACTTGCCGCCCGCGACGGACAGCATCCCGCCGCGGCCCTCGCTGACGACCGTCTCCCGCTTGGCCTTCGACGTGTCCCCGGGGCCGCCCGGAAGCACCCTCAGGCCCGCGAACGAGTACGTGATCAGATCGCGGTCCAGCTGCTGGTCGCGGATGGAGAACGCGGCCTCGTCGAGTATCTGGGCGGTGTCCTTCTCGGTGACCGCGACATCCGCCGGGTCGCCCTCGAACTCCTCGTCGGTCGTGCCGAGCAGCAGCATGTCCTCCCAGGGGAGGGCGAAGGTGATGCGGTACTTGTCGATCGGTGTGGCCAGGGCGGCCTTCCACGGGGAGGTCCGCTTCAGGACCAGGTGCGCGCCCTTCGACAGCCGGACGGACGGTGCCGCGTTCGGGTCCTCCATCCGGCGCAGGTGATCGACCCACGGTCCGGTCGCGTTCAGCACGAGGCGGGCGTCGACGCCGAACTCGTCGCCCGACAGCCGGTCGCGCAGCTCGGCGCCGGTCACCCGGCCCCGGGTGAACCGCAGACCGGTCACCTCGGCGTGGTTGAGGACGACCGCGCCCGAATCGGCCGCCGCGCGGACCGTCATCAGCGCCATCCGCGCGTCGTTCATCTGGTCGTCGCCGTACACGGCCACGGCCTTGAGGTTGTCGGTGCGCAGCTCCGGCACGTCCCGCGCGGCCTTGGTGGGGGAGAGCAGGTGGCCGACGCCGTCGCCGAACGCCGAGAGCGCCGAGTACGCGAGGACGCCGGCGCCGAGCTTCGCCGCGCCGTGCGGCCCGCCCCGGTACACGGGGAGGTAGAACGTGAGCGGGTTCGCCAGGTGGGGGGCCACCTGGCGGGAGACCGCACGGCGCTCGAAGTGGTTCTCCGCCACCAGCTTCACCGCGCCGGTCTGCAGATAGCGCAGACCGCCGTGGAGGAGCTTGGAGGAGGCGGAGGAGGTGGCGCCGGCGAAGTCGCCGGCGTCCACCAGTGCCACCCTGAGGCCGGACTGCGCGGCGTGCCAGGCGGTGGAGATGCCCAGGATGCCGCCGCCGATCACGAGAAGGTCGTACGACGCCTTGGCGAGCCGCTCCCGGGTCTCGGCCCGGCTCGGGTTCGAGCAGGAGGCCGGGCGCGTCCCCAGGGCAGGCACGGACTGCAGGGTGGACTGAGTGGTCATGTCGGGTTCTTGCTCCTCGTCGGGCTGTGTCAGTCTTCGTCGCCGAGCCAGCCCATGGTCCGCTCGACGGCCTTGAGCCAGCTCTTGTACTCACGGTCGCGGATCTCCGCGTCCATGCGGGGGGTCCACTCGGCGGCCCGTCGCCAGTTGGCGCGCAGGTCGTCGGTGCTGTTCCAGAAGCCGACGGCGAGGCCGGCGGCGTAGGCGGCGCCGAGGCAGGTGGTCTCGGCGACCATGGGACGCACCACGGGCGCGTCCAGGAAGTCCGAGAGGGTCTGCATCAGCAGGTTGTTGGAGGTCATGCCGCCGTCGACCTTGAGGGCGGTCAGTTCGACGCCGGAGTCCTTCGTCATGGCGTCGGCGATCTCCCGGGTCTGCCAGGCGGTGGCCTCCAGGACGGCGCGCGCGAGGTGTGCCTTGGTGACGTACCGGGTCAGGCCGGCGATCACACCGCGGGCGTCGGAGCGCCAGTAGGGGGCGAACAGACCGGAGAAGGCCGGCACGAAGTAGGCGCCGCCGTTGTCCTCGACCGAGAGCGCGAGCGTCTCGATCTCGGCTGCGGTGGAGATCAGGCCCATCTGGTCGCGCATCCACTGCACCAGCGCGCCGGTGACCGCGATGGAGCCCTCCAGGGCGTAGACCGGCTTCTGGCCGCCGATCTGGTAGCCGACGGTGGTCAGCAGGCCGCTGTAGGAGTTGATGATCTTGTCACCGGTGTTCATCACCATGAAGGTGCCGGTGCCGTACGTCGACTTGGTCTCGCCCTCGGCGAAACAGGTCTGGCCGAACAGGGCGGCCTGCTGGTCGCCGAGCGCGGAGGCGACCGGGACACCGCCGAGCAGGTCGCCCAGGCTGCCGCCCTTGATCTCGCCGTAGACCTCGGAGGAGGAGCGGATCTCGGGCAGCATCGCCGTCGGGACGCCGATGGACTCGGCGATCCTCTCGTCCCACTGCATGGTGTGCAGGTTCATCAGCATCGTGCGGGAGGCGTTGGTGACGTCGGTGACGTGGTGGCCGCCGTCCGTACCGCCGGTCAGGTTCCAGATGACCCAGGTGTCCATGGTGCCGAAGAGGATGTCGCCCGCCTCGGCGCGTTCCTTGAGACCCTCGACGTTGTCGAGCAACCAGCGGGCCTTGGGGCCGGCGAAGTAGGAGGCGAGGGGGAGACCGGTCTCGCGGCGGAAACGGTCCTGGCCGACGTTGCGGCCGAGTTCGCGGCACAGGGCGTCGGTGCGGGTGTCCTGCCAGACGATGGCGTTGTGGACGGGCTCACCGGTGTTCCTGTCCCACAGGACGGTGGTCTCGCGCTGGTTGGTGATGCCGATGGCCTTGATGTCGTCCCGGGTGATGCCGGCCTTCTCGATGGCACCGGCGACGACCTCCTGGACGTTGGTCCAGATCTCGGTGGCGTCGTGTTCGACCCAGCCCGGCTTGGGGAAGATCTGCTCGTGTTCCTTCTGGTCGACGGCGACGATGCGGCCGTCGCGGTCGAAGACGATGCAGCGGGAGGAGGTCGTGCCCTGGTCGATGGCGGCGATGAACGGGCCGTGGCCGTGGGAGGCGATGCCGGCGGTCTGGTCGTCGGTCACTGTGTGCTCCTGGGGGTTCCTTGATTACGGGGCTGTACGGACGGCGCTTCCACAAGACTCGGGGTTGCGCGGCAGCAGGGTCGCCGTCAGGCGAGGACGATGTTGTAGAAGCCTGCCGCGAGGGCGCCGCCGATCAGCGGACCGACGACCGGGACCCAGGCGTAGGACCAGTCGGAGCCGCCTTTGTTGGGCAGCGGCAGCAGGGCGTGCACGATGCGCGGGCCGAGGTCGCGGGCCGGGTTGATCGCGTAGCCGGTCGGGCCGCCGAGGGACAGGCCGATGGCGACCACCACGAGCGCCGTGATGAGACCGCCCAGCACCCCGAGGCCGTTGCCCTCGGCGTTCAGGCCCTGGGTGAGCACGGCGAGCAGCAGCACCATGGTGCCGATGATCTCGGTGGCGAGGTTCTGCACCGCGTTCCGGATCTCCGGACCGGTGGAGAAGATGCCGAGCACGGGGCCGGCGCCCTTCTCCTGTGCCTCGACGGCCTTGGCCGCGGCGGCCTGCGCGCCCGGACCGCCGACGATCTCCTGGTCGGTCAGGTGGGCCTGGAACTGTCCGTAGTACGCCACCCAGACCAGCGCCGCGCCGATCATCGCGCCGAGGAACTCTCCGGCGAAGTAGACCGGAACGTTGCTCCACTCGCCGTCCTTGACGGCGAGAGCCAGGGTCACGGCCGGGTTGAGGTGGGCGCCGGAGAGCGGCCCCGCGATGTACACCGCCGTCATGACGGCGAAGCCCCACCCGAAGGCGATGGCGAGCCAGCCGGCGTTACGGGCCTTCGAGGCCTTCAGCGTCACGGCGGCGCAGACGCCGCCGCCGAGCAGGATGAGTACGGCGGTACCGAGGGTCTCGCCGATGAAGATGTCGGAGCTGGACACCCGCGACTCCTTTGTCCTTCGTCCAGGGAAGCCGACCCCCGGGTCCCGCCGGGGATCGGCGCACTCAGGGGTGAGAGCGATGTCGGCCCTTGGCGTTGTCACACCCTAACGCGTATTGCCGGTAGTTGTTCGACAATGCCGACCGATGGACGGGAGTCTTTCTCCGCCTCGCACACACGTCAAGGGCTTGGTTGCCGAAAGTGCGATTGTTACCGGCTGCACCCGCTGCACCCGCTGCACCGGCTGCATCGACTGGGTCGAGTCGCCGGTCTTCGCCGGGGGTCTGCGGGATCCGTCTGTTCTGTCGGAGTTCCTGTCGTGTCGGAGTCCAGCCGGTTCGCCCGACCCCGGGCACGGCGACGGCCGGGACGCCGTACGGCGTCCCGCCCGCTCTTCGGAGTGTGTTCGTTCCGCCCGTGCCTGCCCGGCCCGCTCAGAACCGCCGGGCGCCCAGGTCCCGCGACACCGCGCGGGCGCAGTCCCGCACCGCCGCGATCAGCTCCGGACGCAGCTCGCCGCCCTGCCGCAGCCGCTCCACCGCACCCGTGACGCCGACCGCGCCGACCGGCATCCGCCGCCGGTCGTGGACGGGGGCCGCGATCGAGGCCACGCCCTCCCAGGTCTCCTCGACGTCCGCCGCGTACCCGCGCGCGCGGGTGAGGTCGAGGATGCGCTCGAAGGCGTCCGGCTCGCACACCGTGCGGTCGGTGAACGCCTTGCGGTCGGCCTCCAGGGCCTCGCTGTGCGCCACCGGGTCGTAAGCCGACAGCACCTTGCCCAGGGCCGTGGAGTGCAGCGGCTGCATGGCCCCGATCTCCAGGACCTGCCGGCTGTCGTCGGGCCGGAACACGTGGTGCACGATCAGCACGCCCTGCTGGTGCAGCACGCCGAGGTAGACGCTCTCGCCGCTGGAGCGGGCCAGGTCGTCGGTCCAGACCAGGGCGCGTGCCCGCAGCTCGTGCACGTCGAGGTACGTGGTGCCCAGGCGCAGCAGCTCGGCGCCCAGCTGGTAGCGCCCGGAGGCGTCGTCCTGCTCGACGAAGCCCTCGTGCTGGAGGGTGCGCAGGATGCCGTGGGCGGTGCCCTTGGCGAGGCCCAGGGACGAGGCGATGTCCGACAGGCCGAGCCGCCGCTCGCCACCCGCCAGCAGGCGCAGCATCGCCGCCGCCCGTTCGAGCGACTGGATGTTCCGTGCCATCGCCGTGCTGCCTCCGTCCCCTACGACCGTCGCACGCGGCCGCTGCCACTGTTCGGCAATGCCGAACACTACCGCTCGATGTCGACCTCCCGCCAATGGTCCGCCGCCATCCGTCGTGTCACCCGCGTGCGGTACGTCGGGACCCGGCCATCTTCGTCCGACCAGTGGACATCCCGAACATCGGGGCGCGGTCCCCGATACCCTGGCGGCGTGCCTCTGCCCGGGAGCACCACGAGGGTGCTTTTCGGACAGACGTAAAGCCGACAGCCGTCGCACCTGAGGGAGCCCCGTACATGGCCTCGTTGCCGCTGACCCCTTCCGCCGACAGCCGGACCCGTGTGTCCGCTCTCCGAGAGGCGCTCGCCACCCGAGTGGTGGTCGCCGACGGAGCGATGGGCACCATGCTCCAGGCACAGGACCCCACGCTCGAAGACTTCGAGGACCTCGAGGGCTGCAACGAGATCCTGAACCTGACCCGCCCGGACATCGTCCGTTCGGTCCACTCCGCGTACTTCGACGCCGGGGTCGACTGCGTCGAGACCAACACCTTCGGAGCCAACCTCACCGCCCTGGGCGAGTACGACATCGCGGAGCGCGTCGTCGAACTGTCCGAGGCGGGTGCGCGCATCGCCCGCGAGGCGGCGGACGAGTTCACGGCGCGGGACGGCCGCCCCCGCTGGGTGCTGGGCTCGATGGGCCCCGGCACCAAGCTGCCCACCCTCGGCCACACCACCTTCACCGCCATCCGGGACGCCTACCAGCAGAACGCCGAGGGCCTGCTCGCGGGCGGCGCGGACGCGCTGCTGGTGGAGACGACCCAGGACCTGCTGCAGACCAAGGCCTCCGTCATCGCCGCCCGCCGCGCGATGGAGACCGCCGGTCACGAGGGCCCGCTGATCGTTTCGGTCACGGTGGAGACGACCGGCACCATGCTGCTGGGCTCCGAGATCGGCGCCGCGCTCACCGCGCTGGAACCGCTGGGCATCGACATGGTCGGCCTGAACTGCGCGACCGGCCCGGCCGAGATGAGCGAGCACCTGCGCTACCTGGCCCGCCACTCCCGCATCCCGCTGTCGTGCATGCCGAACGCCGGTCTGCCGGAACTCACCAAGGACGGCGCGCGGTACCCGCTGTCCCCGAAGGAGCTGGCGGACGCACAGGAGAACTTCGTCCGCGACTACGGGCTGTCCCTGGTCGGCGGCTGCTGCGGTACGACGCCCGAGCATCTGCGGCAGCTCGTGGAGCGCGTGCGCGGTCTCGCCCCGGCGGAGCGCGACCCGCGCCCGGAACCCGGTGCGGCCTCCCTCTACCAGACCGTTCCCTTCCGCCAGGACACCTCCTACCTGGCGATCGGTGAGCGGACGAACGCCAACGGGTCGAAGAAGTTCCGTGAGGCGATGCTCGAGGGCCGCTGGGACAACTGCGTGGAGATGGCCCGGGAGCAGATCCGCGAGGGCGCGCACATGCTGGACCTGTGCGTGGACTACGTGGGCCGCGACGGCGTCGCCGACATGGAGGAACTGGCCGGCCGGTTCGCCACCGCCTCCACCCTGCCGATCGTGCTGGACTCCACCGAGGTCCCCGTCATCCAGGCCGGTCTGGAGAAGCTCGGCGGCCGGGCGGTCATCAACTCGGTCAACTACGAGGACGGCGACGGCCCCGAGTCCCGTTTCGCGCGCGTCACGCAACTGGCCAAGGAGCACGGTGCCGCGCTGATCGCGCTGACCATCGACGAGGAGGGCCAGGCCCGCACCGCCGAGAAGAAGGTCGAGATCGCCGAGCGCCTCATCGCCGACCTGACCGGCAACTGGGGCATCCGTGAGGAGGACATCCTCATCGACTGCCTCACCTTCACCATCTGCACCGGTCAGGAGGAGTCCCGCAAGGACGGCCTCGCCACCATCGAAGGCATCCGGGAACTGAAGCGGCGCCACCCCGAGGTGCAGACCACCCTGGGACTGTCCAACATCTCCTTCGGCCTCAACCCGGCCGCCCGCATCCTGCTGAACTCCGTCTTCCTGGACGAGTGCGTCAAGGCGGGGCTGGACTCGGCGATCGTGCACGCGTCGAAGATCCTGCCCATCGCGCGCTTCAGCGAGGAGGAGGTGACCTGCGCCCTCGACCTGATCCACGATCGGCGCCGCGAGGGCTACGACCCGCTGCAGAAGCTGATGCAGCTCTTCGAGGGAGCCACCGCCAAGTCCCTGAAGGCCGGCAAGGCCGAGGAACTGGCCGCGCTGCCCCTGGACGAGCGCCTCAAGCGGCGGATCATCGACGGTGAGCGCAAGGGCCTGGAGGCAGACCTCGACCAGGCCCTCGAGACCCGCAAGGCCCTCGACATCGTCAACGACACCCTGCTGGACGGCATGAAGACGGTCGGCGAGCTGTTCGGCTCGGGCCAGATGCAGCTGCCGTTCGTGCTCCAGTCCGCCGAGGTGATGAAGGCGGCCGTCGCCCACCTCGAACCGCACATGGAGAAGGTCGAGGACGGCGAGGACCTGGGCAAGGGCACCATCGTGCTGGCCACGGTCCGCGGCGACGTGCACGACATCGGCAAGAACCTGGTCGACATCATCCTGTCGAACAACGGCTACAACGTCGTCAACCTCGGCATCAAGCAGCCGGTCTCCGCGATCCTGGACGCCGCCGACGAGCACAAGGCCGATGTCATCGGCATGTCCGGGCTGCTGGTGAAGTCCACGGTGATCATGAAGGAGAACCTGGAGGAGCTCAACCAGCGCGGACTGGCCGCCGACTACCCGGTCATCCTGGGCGGCGCCGCCCTGACCCGCGCCTACGTCGAGCAGGACCTGCACGAGATCTACCAGGGCGAGGTCCGCTACGCCCGCGATGCCTTCGAGGGCCTGCGCCTGATGGACGCCCTCATCGGCATCAAGCGCGGCGTGCCCGGCGCCAAGCTGCCCGAGCTGCGGCAGCGTCGGGTCCGCGCGGCCACCGTGGAGATCGACGAGCGCCCCGAGGCCGGGCACGTCCGCTCGGACGTCGCCATCGACAACCCGGTCCCCGAGCCGCCGTTCTGGGGCACCCGGGTGGTCAAGGGAATCCAGCTCAAGGAGTACGCGAGCTGGCTCGACGAGGGCGCCCTGTTCAAGGGCCAGTGGGGCCTGAAGCAGGCCCGCACGGGCGACGGGCCGACGTACGAGGAGCTGGTGGAGACCGAGGGCCGGCCCAGGTTGCGCGGCCTGCTGGACCGGCTCCAGACGGACAACCTGCTGGAGGCGGCCGTCGTGTACGGCTACTTCCCGTGCGTCTCCAAGGACGACGACCTGATCGTCCTGGACGAGGCGGGCAACGAGCGCACCCGCTTCACCTTCCCGCGCCAGCGCCGCGGTCGGCGCCTGTGCCTGGCCGACTTCTTCCGCCCGGAGGAGTCCGGCGAGACGGATGTCGTCGGCTTCCAGGTCGTCACCGTCGGCTCCCGCATCGGCGAGGAGACCGCGCGGATGTTCGCGGCCAACGCCTACCGCGACTACCTCGAACTGCACGGGCTGTCCGTGCAGCTGGCCGAGGCGCTCGCCGAGTACTGGCACGCGCGCGTGCGCTCCGAGCTCGGGTTCTCCGGTGAGGACCCGGCCGCGATGGAGGACATGTTCGCCCTGAAGTACCGGGGCGCCCGCTTCTCCCTCGGCTACGGCGCCTGTCCCGACCTGGAGGACCGTGCCAAGATCGCGGAGATGCTCCAGCCCGAGCGCATCGGCGTCCACCTGTCCGAGGAGTTCCAGCTGCACCCCGAGCAGTCCACGGACGCCATCGTGATCCACCACCCGGAGGCCAAGTACTTCAACGCCCGCTGATCCCGTCCGGCGGTTCGCCCGGGCTCGCGGGGCGCAATGGGCGGCTGCGTCGCGCACGACGTACACTGGTCGGTCCACCGCAGGCCGGTTCCCCTAGGGGAACCGGCCTGATCGTCCCTTGAAGGAGGTACGTGGATGACCAGTACGGTTCCGGTTACCGCGCTCGGCTCTCTCCCCCAGGCCCTGGGCTCCCCCCCGGCCGAAGGCTCCGCCCTGCAGGCGGTGCTCCTGGACATGGACGGCACCCTGGTCGACACCGAGGGCTTCTGGTGGGACGTCGAGGTCGAGGTGTTCGCCTCCCTCGGCCACGCCCTCGACGACTCGTGGCGCCATGTCGTGGTCGGCGGCCCCATGACCCGCAGCGCGGGCTTCCTCATCGAGGCGACCGGAGCCGACATCCCCCTGGCCGAACTGACGGTACTGCTCAACGACGGCTTCGAGGACCGCATCTCCAGTGCCCTGCCGCTGATGCCCGGTGCCGCCCGGCTGCTCGCCGAGCTGTCCGAGCACGGCGTCCCCACGGCCCTGGTCTCGGCCTCGCACCGGCGCATCATCGACCGCGTACTGACCTCGCTGGGCGCCCACCACTTCGCGCTGTCGGTCGCCGGCGACGAGGTCCCGCGAACCAAGCCCCACCCCGACCCGTACCTGACCGCCGCCCTCGGTCTCGGTGTGGATCCCGTGCGGTGTGCCGTCGTCGAGGACACGGCGACCGGCGTGGCCGCCGCCGAGGCCGCGGGCTGCCACGTCGTGGCGGTGCCCTCCGTGGCCCCCATCACGCCGGCCGCCCGGCGGACCGTCGTGCCGTCGTTGGAAACGGTCGACCTGACTTTTCTGCGCGGGCTGATGACGGAAATGCGCTAGGGGAGCGGCCTGCGGGACCGGAATTTCCCAAGGCCCGCGTTCCGGCCGGCGGGTTGTGTGTCCGAAGGAATTCGGAGCGCTACCGGCTGGTGAATTCCGGTACTGCCCGGCCCGGTTCTCCTGTGATGTTCACCACCTCTGAAGGGGTCGACAGGGGGGGCGGCGCGTGGTGTCCGCGCCGTTTTTGAGGTCGTTCGCGTTCCCTTGTGTCCCGATTGGTGGAACGCTGCCCCAATCCTGCTCCGTCCACGTTCGCCGGTGCGTTCACACCCGGCTCCACTGCGTGATGGAAGCTCAACTCCGGTCGCTGCGACCCTCCCTGCGGGTGCGGACTAATCTCATCGCGAGAACATCGCCCCCATCCCCGTGGCCGGCAGTAACAACCCCGTATGCCGCATACACGGAGTCGACAGCTCTGGAGAAACTCGAGCATGAACCGCAAGACTTTGGTGCTGGCGGCCGCGATCGGCCTGCTCGCGCCGGTACTCGCCGGCTGTGGCGACACCGGTGGTGGGAGCGGCGGCGGCGACGCGATCGTCGTGGGCACCACGGACCGGTTCACCGTCTCGAAGGAGGAGCCCGCTCCGGTCGACCCGGCGTACGCCTACGACGTCGGCACCTGGAACATCCTGCGCCAGACGGTGCAGACCCTGCTGATCCAGCCGCGTGGCGACGGTGAGCCGGTGCCCGAGGCCGCGGAGAGCTGCGGCTTCACCGACTCCGGCAACGAGCGGTACAGCTGCACCCTGCGCGAAGGCCTGAAGTTCTCGGACGGCTCGCCCGTCACCGCCGCCGATGTGAAGTTCTCCATCGAGCGCGCCCTCTCGATCCAGTCCGACAGCGGTGTGTTCGCACTGCTGTCCACGATCGACACCATCGAGACCAAGGGCGACCGCGAGGTGATCTTCCACCTCAAGTCGGCCGACGCCACCTTCCCCTACAAGCTGTCGACCCCGGTCGCGGGCATCATCAGCGAGAAGAAGTACGACAAGGGCAAGCTGCGCGAAGGGTTCGACGTCGACGGCTCCGGTCCGTACACCCTCGAGACCGAGGTCGAGGACGGTGAACTGGTCCGCGCCACCTACGTCAAGAACCCCTCCTACAAGGGGACCCTGGAAGTGGGCAACGACAAGGTCGAGATGCGCAGCTTCGAGAGCGCCGAGGCCATGGGCCAGGCGCTCGAGGACGATGACATCGACGTCATGTCCCGCAGCATGTCGCCGGAGCAGATCCGGGAACTCGGCAACGACAACGAGGACGCCATCGACCTCGTCGAGTCGCCGGGTCTGGAGATCCGCTACCTGGTCTTCAACACCGAGGCCCCCAGCGTGGAGACCAAGGCCGTCCGCCAGGCCATGGCCCAGATCATCAACCGCAGCGAACTGGTCGCCAAGGTCTACGGCTCCCAGGCCGAGCCGCTGTACTCACTGGTCCCCGCGACCGTCACCGGTCACTCCAACGCGTTCTTCAACAGGTACGGCGACCCCGACGTCTCCAAGGCCCGCCAGCTGCTGGAGAAGGCCGGTGTCACCACCCCGGTGAAGATGACGCTGCACTACACGACCGACCACTACGGTCCCGCCACCAAGGCGGAGTTCGAGCAGCTCAGCAAGCAGCTCAATGACAGCGGCCTGTTCGACACCGACATCAAGGGAGCGGCCTGGGAGACCTTCCGGCCGGACGGACAGAAGGGCAAGTTCGACGTCTACGGCATGGGTTGGTTCCCCGACTACCCGGATGCCGACAACTTCCTCGCCCCGTTCCTGGACGAGGACAACTTCCTCAACTCGCCGTACGCCAACAGCGAGATCCGCAAGGAGCTCATCCCGGAGTCCCGCCGCCAGGCCGACCGGCTCTCCGCGGCCGGCAGCCTGAACGACATCCAGGACATCGTCGCGGAGGACGTGCCCGTGCTGCCCCTGTGGCAGGGCAAGCAGTACAGCGCCGCACGTGACGACATCACCGGCACCGCCTACATGCTCAACTCCTCCTCCACGCTCCAGCTGTGGGAGCTGGGACGAGGCGTGAGCGGCTGACGCCGCGGAGCCCCGAGCGGGCGCGCACACACCGAGGGCGCCTCCGACTTCCATAGGACGGGAAGTCGGAGGCGCCCTCGGTGTGTGGACCGGAGCGGGAGCTACTGCGCCCCCGGGCGCACCAGACCGCTCTCGTACGCGTACACCGCGGCCTGCACCCGGTCACGCAGCCCCAGTTTCGTCAGGACATGACCGACGTGCGTCTTCACGGTCGTCTCACTGACGAACAGGTCCGCGGCGATCTCCGCGTTGGACAGCCCCCGCGCCACCAGCTTCAGCACCTCGACCTCACGGTCGGTCAGGGTGTGCAGTGTGTCCGGCACCGGCTCGTCACCGGACGGCAGATGCGTGGCGTACTTGTCCAGCAGCCGGCGCGTGATGCTAGGGGCCAGCATCGCCTCACCGGCGGCCACCACCCGGATCGCCTGCACCAGTTCATCGGCCGGGGCGTCCTTCAGCAGGAAGCCGCTGGCACCCGCCCGCAGCGCCTCCACCACGTACTCGTCGAGGTCGAACGTCGTGAGCACCAGCACCTTCGCCGGGCCGTCCCGCTCCGGGCCGGTGATCTGCCGGGTGGCCTCCACCCCGTCCATCCGCGGCATGCGGATGTCCATCAGCACCACATCGGGCTGCAGCGCCCGCACCTGCTCCTGGGCCTGGAGGCCGTCTCCGGCCTCACCGACGACCGCGATGTCCTGCTCGGCCTCCAGGATCATCCGGAAGCCCGTACGCAGCAGCGGCTGGTCGTCAACCAGTAGGACGCGGATGGCCACGTGACTCTCCTTCGCTAGTCCGCCCCCATTGTGCCCTGCGCGCCCTGCCCCCCTTGCCTCCGGGGCACATCGGCCGGCGCCGCCCCGGACGCCCGCACCGGCAGCGGATACGGCGGGGGAGTGCCGCCGAACTCCGGGCAGTGCGCCTGGTGGTCGCACCAGCCGCACAGCTTGGTGGGACGTGGCCGCCAGTCACCCGTCTCGGTGGCCAGCCGGATCGCCTCCCACAGGGCCAGCAGCTTGCGCTCCACACGCTCCAGATCGGCGCGGACCGGGTCGTACGTCAGCACATCACCGCTGCCCAGGTACACGAGCTGCAGCCGGCGCGGGATCACCTGCTTCAGCCGCCACACCACCAGGGCGTAGAACTTCATCTGGAACAGCGCGTCCTCCGCGTACTCCGGCCGGGGCGCCTTGCCCGTCTTGTAGTCGACGAGCCGCACCTCGCCGGTGGGCGCCACATCCACCCGGTCGATGATGCCGCGCAGCCTCAGCCCGGAATCCAGCTCGGCCTCGACGAACAGCTCCCGCTCGGCGGGCTCCAGCCGACTCGGATCCTCCAGGGCGAACCAGCGCTCGACCAGCAGCTCCGCCTCCGCCAGCCAGCGCGCCAGCCGCTCACCCTCCGGGTCGTCGGCGAACAGCTCCACGACCTCCGGCCTCGACTCCCGCAGCCGGTCCCACTGGCCCGGGACCAGCTCCTTCGCCCGCGGCGCCGTGCGCTCGGCGGCCGGGGCGTCGAAGAGGCGCTCCAGCACGGCATGCACCAGCGTGCCCCGGGTCGCCGCCTCGCTCGGCTTTTCCGGCAGGCGGTCGATGACCCGGAACCGGTACAGCAGCGGACACCGCATGAAGTCACTGGCACGCGACGGGGACAACGAGGCGGGCGACGCGGCGGTTGCCCCGGGCGGGGCCCCGGCCACCACCGGCGGATCCGCCGCCACGACCGGCATGCTGGAGGGCCGTCCAGTGCCCTCGGTGCTCGTCTCCATGCCCACAGACCTTACGGCCCGGTACTGACAGGACCCGCATGCCAAGGGCGACCACAGGGAGAGAAGGGAAAAGAGGGAAAGGAGGAAAAGGAGGGAAAAGAGGGAAAAGAGGGAAAGAGGGAAAGAGGGAAGAAGAGGAGAGGGCGAGCGGGCACGGTGCCGGACGGCGAGAGACAGGGGTGCCGAGGCGAGACGTGTGGCGACGGCCGCATACCATCGGTACCAGACCCTCCCGTCCGGCAGGCACGGGAAACGCAGCGACGAGGGGACACCGGTGGACGCAAGCGGCGGACGCGGGCAGCCGCGTTCCGGCAACGACGAGCCGGCCGAGCGCCACGCTGGGGCCCCGGCAAGCGCACCCCCCACGGACGGGGGCCGCTTCGACCCGCCCGAAACCACCCCGAGCACCCCCGGCGGCCACACCGCCGACCGTGACCCGTCAGCCCCCGGCGACGCTCCGTCACGGCGGACCGGCGGTACCCCGGCGGAGACCGAGGACACCCCGGCTCCGGCGGACACCGGGGCCACGCCCCGGAACGGGGAGCCCGCGCAACCTCCCGCCCCGGACACCGACGCCCACCCGCAGAACCCGGCAGGTCCAGCCGGCCCGGACCTGCCGGGGGAGCCGGACGAACCGAGTCGGCCCGCCGAGCACCATGGCCCGCGGACCTCGGACGACGGCCGGTCCGAGCCTCCCGCTCCCACGGGCGTTCCGCCCGAGGGCGTTCCGCAGGACGGCCACCGGTCCGCGCCCTCCGAGTCCCACAGCGCCGACCGCACCCCCGCCCACTCCGGACCCGGCAAGGGGCCCGCACCGCGCCCCCCGGAGCAGCAGCGCGGCGGACTGCTGATGGGACGCCCCTTCGGCGTGCCCGTCTACGTCGCCCCCAGCTGGTTCCTCGTCGCCATCCTGATCACCTGGGTCTTCGGCGGCCAGATCGACCGCGTGCTGCCCGAACTCGGCGCCGCCAGCTATCTGGTCTCGCTGTTCTTCGCCGTCGCCTTCTACGCCTCCGTACTCGTCCACGAACTCGCCCACACCCTTGCCGCCCTCCGCTTCAAGCTGCCGGTGCGCCGCATCCAGCTCCAGTTCTTCGGCGGCGTCTCCGAGATCGAGAAGGAGGCGGAGACACCCGGGCGGGAGTTCGTGCTCGCCTTCGTCGGCCCCCTGCTCTCCCTCGCCCTGTCCGGCCTGTTCTACGTCGCCCTGCTCGCCGTCGAACCCAGCTCCGTCCCCGGCGTCCTGCTGGCCGGCCTGATGATCTCCAACCTCATCGTGGCCGCCTTCAACCTCCTGCCCGGCCTCCCCCTCGACGGCGGACGCATGCTCCGCGCGGTCGTCTGGAAACTCACCGGCAAGCCGATGAGCGGCACCATCGCCGCCGCCTGGGTGGGCCGTGCCCTCGCCGTCTCCGTCCTGATCGGCCTTCCCCTGCTCACCCAGTCCGGAGCCCTCGGCTCCGCCGCCGAGGACAGCGTCGGCATGGACACCGTCCTCGACGCGCTGCTCGCCGCCATCCTCGCCGCGATCATCTGGACCGGCGCCGGCAACAGCCTGCGCATGGCCCGCCTGCGCGAACACCTTCCCGAACTGCGTGCCCGCGCCCTCACCCGCCGCGCGGTGCCCGTCGAGACGGACACCCCGCTCTCCGAGGCCCTGCGACGCGCCAACGCCGCCGGAGCCCGGGCCCTCGTCGTCGTCGACCCCGACGGCACCCCGCTCTCCCTGGTGCGCGAGGCCGCCATCGTCGGCGTACCCGAACACCGCCGCCCCTGGGTCCCGGTCAGCGGACTCGCCCAGGACCTCACCGACGGCATGCGCGTCTCCGCCGAGCTCGCGGGAGAGGACCTCCTCGATGCCCTGCGCGCCGCCCCCGCCACCGAGTACCTGGTCGTCGAGGCCACCGGCGAGATCTACGGCGTCCTGTCCGCGGCAGACGTCGAGCGGGCCTTCGTCAAGGCCATGGCCCGCCCCGCCTGACATCCGCCCCGCCCTCGAGTGGTCAGTGGCCCACGTCGGGACCGGTAGGCTGGTCACATGTCCGAACCGACCGGTGCCGCCCGCCGCCGTGGGCCCTTCAAGGTCGGGGACCAGGTACAGCTGACCGACCCCAAGGGCCGCCACTACACGTTCACGCTCGAGGCCGGGAAGAACTTCCACACCCACAAGGGTTCCTTCCCCCACGACGAACTGATCGGCGCACCCGAGGGCAGCGTTGTCCGCACCACCGGGAACGTCGCCTACCTCGCGCTGCGCCCCCTGCTCCCCGACTACGTCCTGTCCATGCCCCGCGGGGCAGCCGTCGTCTACCCCAAGGACGCGGGGCAGATCCTCGCCTTCGCCGACATCTTCCCCGGCGCCCGCGTCGTGGAGGCAGGCGTGGGCTCCGGCTCGCTCAGCAGCTTCCTGCTGCGCGCCATCGGCGACCAGGGCATGCTGCACAGCTACGAACGTCGCGAGGATTTCGCCGAGATCGCCCAGGCCAACGTGGAGCGCTACTTCGGCGGCCCGCACCCAGCCTGGCAGCTCACCGTCGGCGACCTCCAGGACAATCTGTCCGACACCGACGTCGACCGCGTCGTCCTCGACATGCTCGCCCCCTGGGAGTGCCTGGAGGCCGTCTCCAAGGCGCTCGTCCCCGGCGGCATCCTCTGCTGCTACGTCGCGACCACCACCCAGCTCGCCCGGACCGTCGAGTCCATCCGCGAGATCGGCTCCTTCAACGAGCCGACCGCCTGGGAATCCATGATCCGCAACTGGCACATCGAAGGACTGGCCGTCCGCCCGGACCACCGGATGATCGGCCACACCGGCTTCCTGCTCACCGCCCGCCGCCTCGCCGACGGGGTCGAGCCCCCCATGCGCCGACGCCGCCCCGCCAAGGGCGCCTACGGCGAGGACTACTCGGGACCCAACGCCGACGCGGGCACCGCCCGCTGACCCGTCCCAGCCACCACACCAACGCACCGGCGCCGTGGCGCAGTTCCCGGACCGCACCGGGAACTGCGCCACGGCGCCCTCATGTTGACGCGACGGCGGCCGGCGTCCTCCCGGGCCCCGCACCGGAACCGCACACCCCGGCGTTCCCCCGCACTGTGACGTGTGGCACGATGCTGGCCACCCCCACCGGCACAGCCCTCACAGGAGACACTCCTCGTGCAGTCATCCGCCGTCCCGGAACTCGCCCACACGCACACCCGCCCGATCCACTGGGTCGCCACCGCCACGGCCGTCGCCGGAGTCGTGGCGCTCTCCGGCCTGCTGCAGTCCCCAGCCGCGACCGCGGCCCAGACACCCGACCCGCGGACCCCGCAGACCAGGAGTGCCCCGGCGCACGTGGCCCCGCCGGACCCCGCGGACGTCGAGTTCCCGATCGAGTGCGGTCCGGTGCAGGCCGTGGTCAAGAAGGAGGCGGTCGGCGACCTCGACGGCGACGGACGGCCCGAGACCGTGGCGGTCGTCCACTGCGACGCACCCATGGGCACCCCGCCCGACGGCATGTACGTCCTGACCGGGACCGCCGGAGCCGGCACACCACGCGTGGTGGCCACCCTCGTCGACCCCAAGGACCGCACCAACGTCGACGACTTCGCCGTGCGCGACGGCGAGATCACCGCGGCACTCCTCGGCTACTCGTCCTCCGACATACCCAGTTGCTGCCCCGACGTGCGCGAGAGCCTGAAGTGGCACTGGGACAACGGCGCGTTCGTCCGCTCCACGCCCTCCGACGCCCGGAGCATGTGAACCACGCGCGCGTGAGCCGAGAGCGAACATGCGAGAAGTCGGACAGTGGTGACGGAAGGCGTCAAACCGGTCACCCGGCGTCCGGGCCGTACACCTCCACGCCGTCGGCCACGCGCCGCACGTGAATGCACTCGCCCGGACACTCCTTCGCCGAATCGACCACATCCGTGAGGACCGGCAGCGGCACCCGCGCCGTCGCCCCCTCGGCCTGCAACAACTCGTCGTCCGGGCCCTTCACATAAGCCAGACCGTCGATGTCCAGCTCGAACACCTCGGGCGCGTACTGCGCGCAGATGCCGTCACCGGTACACAGGTCCTGGTCGATCCAGACCTCCAGGGCCTCGGCGTCGACTCCGGCCTCCTGCTGCACGCTCATCTCCCCTGCCGTCTCCCGCGTCGGGCCGAACGGGAATCCGGCCAGCTCCGACGGGTGTTGAACACATCGACCCTACCTCCGCCGGGGTTCCCGTCACCCTCGATGGGTATTCCCCTGGCGTGAGGGAGAGCGCAAGGGTGAAGATCGGACACACCTCGACAGTCTTTGTGATCTAGGGGTTTCAATCGACACCCGCCCAGGTAGGGTCTGGAAGCGTCCAGCTCCCCTTGGAGGAGGTGAGGACCGTGGCAGCCCACGACGACGACATGAACCGCGGCATCCGCCCGGGACGCGGGTCCGACGACCCGGCCGGGCAGATCGCCTACCTTGAGCAGGAGATCGCCGTCCTGCGCCGCAAGCTCGCCGACTCTCCGCGACACACGAGGATTCTCGAAGAGCGGATCGTCGAGCTGCAGACCAACCTGGCCGGCGTGTCCGCCCAGAACGAACGACTCGCGGGCACGCTCCGCGAGGCCCGCGACCAGATCGTGGCCCTCAAGGAGGAAGTGGACCGGCTGGCCCAGCCACCGGCCGGCTTCGGAGTTTTCCTCCTGGCGAACGAGGACGGCACCGCCGACATCTTCACCGGCGGCAGAAAGCTCCGGGTGAACGTCAGCCCGAGCGTCGACCTCGACGAGCTCCGGCGCGGCCAGGAAGTGATGCTCAACGAAGCGCTCAACGTGGTCGAGGCCATGGAGTTCGAGCGCGTCGGTGACATCGTCACCCTCAAGGAGATCCTCGAGGACGGGGAACGAGCCCTCGTCCTCGGGCACACCGACGAGGAGCGGGTGGTCCGGCTCGCCGAACCCCTGCTGGGCATCACCATCCGCCCCGGTGACGCCCTCCTGCTCGAACCCCGCTCCGGGTACGTCTACGAGATCGTCCCGAAGAGCGAGGTCGAGGAGCTCGTCCTCGAAGAAGTCCCCGACATCGGCTACGAGCAGATCGGTGGCCTCGGCAACCAGATCGAAGCCATCCGCGACGCCGTCGAGCTGCCCTACCTCTATCCGGACCTGTTCAGGGAGCACGAACTGCGCCCGCCCAAGGGCGTACTGCTCTACGGGCCTCCCGGATGCGGCAAGACGCTCATCGCCAAGGCCGTCGCCAACTCGCTGGCCAAGAAGGTCGCCGAGGTCACCGGCCAGGCCGCGGGCAAGAGCTTCTTCCTCAACATCAAGGGCCCCGAGCTGCTGAACAAGTACGTCGGCGAGACCGAGCGGCAGATCCGCCTGGTCTTCCAGCGGGCCCGCGAGAAGGCCAGCGAGGGCACTCCCGTCATCGTCTTCTTCGACGAGATGGAATCCCTCTTCCGCACCCGCGGCTCCGGCGTCAGCTCCGACGTGGAGAACACCATCGTCCCGCAGCTCCTCGCCGAGATCGACGGCGTGGAGGGCCTGCAGAACGTGGTCGTGATCGGTGCCTCCAACCGTGAGGACATGATCGACCCCGCCATCCTGCGGCCCGGCCGGCTCGATGTGAAGATCAAGATCGAACGTCCGGACGCCGAGGCGGCCAAGGACATCTTCGGCAAGTACCTCACCCAGCGCCTCCCGCTGCACGGCGAGGACATCGCCGAGCACGGCGGCGACAGGGGCATGACGGTCCAGAGCATGATCCAGACCGCCGTGGAACAGATGTACGCCGAAAGCGAGGAAAACCGCTTCCTGGAAGTCACGTACGCCAACGGAGACAAGGAAGTCCTCTACTTCAAGGACTTCAACTCCGGCGCCATGATCGAGAACATCGTCGGCCGCGCCAAGAAGATGGCGATCAAGGACTTCCTCGAGAAGAGCCAGAAGGGTCTCCGCGTCTCCCACCTGCTCCAGGCGTGTGTGGACGAGTTCAAGGAGAACGAGGACCTGCCCAACACCACCAACCCGGACGACTGGGCCCGAATCTCCGGTAAGAAGGGTGAGCGGATTGTTTACATCCGCACCCTCATCACCGGAAAGCAGGGCGCGGACACGGGACGCTCCATCGACACGGTGGCAAACACCGGTCAATACCTGTAAAAAGCAGGGCGGCTGCGGGTGCCCTCGACGGGTACCCGCAGCCGACTGCTTTTCGGCACACGACCGGGAACACGGCAAAGACGCAAATGATCTCCCCACCAGCGCAAAGGCGTTCTAGGCTCTTCGGTACCGCCGAGTCGCGCAGTGCGGGGACGGGCACCGCACACGCACGGAGCGCCAGCGGTACTTGAGCAGCGCCCCCGACCGGGGACGCCGCCGGGCAAGGAGGGCCGCATGACTGTACGGCGAGTAATGGGCATCGAGACGGAGTACGGGATCTCCGTCCCCGGCCACCCCAACGCCAATGCCATGCTCACCTCGTCCCAGATCGTGAACGCCTACGCGGCGGCGATGCACCGGGCCCGCCGGGCCCGCTGGGACTTCGAGGAGGAGAACCCGCTGCGCGACGCGCGAGGCTTCGACCTCGCACGAGAGGCCGCCGACGCCAGCCAGCTCACCGACGAGGACATCGGCCTCGCCAATGTCATTCTCACCAACGGCGCGCGACTCTACGTCGACCACGCGCACCCCGAATACAGCGCCCCGGAGGTCACCAACCCCCGTGACGCCGTCCTCTGGGACAAGGCCGGCGAACGCATCATGGCCGAGGCCGCGGAGCGGGCGGCGGCGCTTCCCGGCGCCCAGCCCATCCACCTGTACAAGAACAACACCGACAACAAGGGCGCCTCCTACGGCACCCACGAGAACTACCTGATGAGGCGGGAGACCCCGTTCTCGGACATCGTCCGCCACCTCACCCCGTTCTTCGTCTCCCGCCAGGTCTTCGCCGGCGCGGGCCGCGTCGGCATCGGCCAGGACGGTCACGAGCACGGCTTCCAGCTCAGCCAGCGCGCGGACTACTTCGAGGTCGAGGTCGGCCTCGAGACCACGCTGAAGCGCCCCATCATCAACACCCGCGACGAACCGCACGCCGACGCCGAGAAACACCGCCGGCTCCACGTGATCATCGGCGACGCGAACCTGTCCGAGATCTCCACCTACCTGAAGCTCGGCACGACCGCGCTCGTCCTGTCGATGATCGAGGACGGCTTCGTCGCCGTGGACCTCGCGGTCGACCAGCCCGTACGGACGCTGCACCAGGTCTCGCACGACCCGAGCCTGAAACGGCTCGTCACCCTCCGCAGCGGTCGCACACTCACCGCCGTCCAGCTCCAGATGGAGTACTACGAGCTCTCCCGCAAATACGTCGAAGAACGGTACGGGGCCGACGCCGACGACCAGACCAAGGACGTCCTGGCCCGCTGGGAGGACACCCTCAACCGTCTGGAGAACGACCCCATGAGCCTGGCCGGCGAGCTGGACTGGGTCGCCAAGCGGGAACTCATGGAGGGCTACCGGCGCAGGGACGACCTGGACTGGGACGCCGCCCGACTGCACCTCGTCGACCTCCAGTACGCCGACGTACGCCCCGACAAGGGGCTCTACAACCGCCTGGCCGCCCGCGGCCGCATGAAGCGGCTGCTGGACGAGAGGGACATCGAGCGGGCCCGCACGAAGCCGCCGGAGGACACCCGCGCCTACTTCCGCGGACGCTGCCTGGAGCAGTACGCGGACGATGTGGCGGCGGCTTCCTGGGACTCGGTGATCTTCGATCTGCCGGGCCGGGACTCGCTCCAGCGCGTCCCAACCCTGGAACCGCTTCGCGGAACGCGTAATCACGTCAAGGAGCTCCTGGACCGCTGCCGCACGGCAGAAGACCTGGTCAGGGTGTTGTCCGGGAACTGAACCACGATCTGGGAACCCGGGAGGGGCCGGCCGGGCAGGGTGGAAGACCCCGGAGCCGGGAATCATCGAGACGGTCCCCGTACGTTGGAGCAAGTACGGGGGCACGGTCGGGCCAGGCTTGTAGGGTCTGATCAACACTGATCGGCGCAATGCCGACCATGTCGGGCGAGCTGAGCGGGGTGAGGGTTATGGCAACGAAGGACACCGGCGGCGGGCAGCAGAAGGCCACACGCTCCACGGAGGAGGTCGAGGAGCAGACGCAGGACGCGCAGGCCTCCGAGGACCTCAAGGAGCGCCAGGAAAAACTGAACGATGACGTGGACTCCGTACTCGACGAGATCGACGATGTGCTCGAGGAGAATGCCGAGGACTTCGTGCGGTCCTTCGTGCAGAAGGGCGGCCAGTAGGCCGGAGCGGCCTTCGAGTCGAAGGTCGCGGGTCAGGGTCGTGGGTACGGGGGAGTAGCTGGTGAAGAGCTGCCCGCGGTGCGGTCGGTCCGCACCGCGGGCAGCCTTCGCCGGTGGCGGAATGCCCCGGCCATACATGTGGATCACTGCCGCAAGACGGGTAGGGTCCGTGGCGTACCGTGCATCAACTGCAATTCGGCCATCGGCAAGTTGGGAGACGATCCCGACGCCATCCGTCGGGCTGCCGCCTATCTGGAGGGAACCTCGTGGAAGCCAACACTCCTAGCACCGGGCGGCTGCCGGCCGCTTTCCTGACGCCAGGGTCTTCCTCCTTCATGGACTTCCTCTCCGATCACCAGCCCGAGATGCTGCCGGGCCGGCGGAAGCTGCCGCCGCTCCAGGGAGCGGTCGAGGCGCCGCACGGCACGACGATCGTGGCCGCGAGCTTTCCCGGTGGTGTCGTGCTCGCCGGTGACCGCCGGGCCACCATGGGCAACGTCATCGCTCAGCGGGACATCGAGAAGGTGTTCCCGGCGGACGAGTACTCGGCGGTGGGCATCGCCGGTACGGCGGGGCTCGCCGTGGAGATGGTGAAGCTGTTCCAGCTGGAGCTGGAGCACTTCGAGAAGGTCGAGGGGACGCAGCTGTCCCTGGAGGGCAAGGCGAACCGGCTGTCGACCATGATCCGGTCCAACCTCGCGATGGCGATGCAGGGCCTGGCCGTGGTCCCGCTGTTCGCGGGGTACGACATGGACCGGGAGAAGGGGCGGATCTTCTCCTACGACGTCACGGGCGGACGCTCGGAGGAGCAGGGGTACGCCGCCACCGGTTCCGGGTCCGTCTTCGCGCGCAGCGCCATGAAGAAGCTCTTCCGGGACGACCTGAGCGAGGCCGAGGCGACCACACTGGTCGTGCAGGCCCTGTACGACGCGGCGGACGACGACTCGGCGACCGGCGGTCCCGATGTCGCCCGGCGGATCTACCCGATTGTCACGGTGATCACCGAGGACGGCTACCGCAGGCTCTCCGAGGACGAGGCGTCCGGGATTGCCCGGTCCGTGCTGGAGCGGCGGCTGGAGCAGCCGGACGGCCCTCGGGCCTCGCTGCTGTAGGGCGGGCGGTTCGATGCCGAGGGACCTCCATCCAGTGACTTCGACAGAAAGGGACGGTTGAACCGTGTCGACGCCGTTCTATGTCTCACCCCAGCAGGCGATGGCCGACCGGGCGGAGTACGCCCGCAAGGGGATCGCCCGTGGCCGCAGCCTGGTCGTGCTGCAGTACGCCGACGGCATCGTGTTCGTCGGTGAGAACCCGTCCCGTGCGCTGCACAAGTTCAGCGAGATCTACGACCGGATCGGCTTCGCCGCCGCCGGTAAGTACAACGAGTACGAGAACCTGCGGATCGGCGGTGTGCGCTACGCCGATCTGCGGGGTTACACCTATGACCGTGACGACGTGACCGCCCGGGGCCTGGCGAACGTGTATGCGCAGACGCTGGGGACGATCTTCTCGAGTGCGGCGGAGAAGCCGTACGAGGTGGAGCTGGTGGTGGCCGAGGTCGGGGAGACCCCGGAGGGCGACCAGATCTACCGGTTGCCGCACGACGGCTCCATCGTGGACGAGCACGGCTCGGTCGCGGTGGGGGGCAACGCGGAGCAGATCAGCGGGTACCTGGATCAGCGCCACCGGGACGGGATGACGCTGGCCCAGGCGCTGGAGCTGGCGGTGCAGTCGTTGTCGCGGGACACCAACGGCGGTGAGCGGGAGATTCCCGCGGAGCGGCTGGAGGTGGCGGTGCTGGACCGCACGCGGCCGCAGCAGCGGAAGTTCCGGCGGATCACGGGGCGGCAGCTGGCGCGGCTGCTGGAGGCCGGCGGCGCGGAGACGGTGTCCGAGGCGGAGGCCGAGGCGGACACGGAGACCGGGGCCGGGAGCGAGGAGTAGGCACGTCCGGAGCGGGCCTGTCGGTGACGGGGCGGGGGCCATCCCCGCCCCGTCACCTTTCCGCCTCAGGGGTGTGCGGTGGCCGGGCCGGTCGAGCCTCGGGGCACGAGGTGGACGGGGATGTCCCCGGCTTCGGGGGCGCGGTGGTCCAGGACCGCGAGGAGGGCCTGCATGCCGCGTTCGCCGAAGAGCTCCGCGTCGAGGCGGACCGTGGTGAGTTCCGGGTCGAGGGCCGTGGCCAGGGCCAGGTCGTCGAAGCCGGTGACGGAGAGGTCGTCGGGGATGCGCAGGCCGAGACGCCGGGCCGCCTTGTAGGTGCCGGCCGCGAGCTGGTCGTCGTCGCAGATGACGGCGGTGGGGCGCTCGGGTCCGGCGAGGGCGGCCTGGGCGGCGGTGACGGCGCCCCGGATGGAGATGGGCGAGCGGGCCGTGCGGAGCGTGGTGCCGGGGGCCGCGGCCAGTCGGGTGGTCAGTTCGCGGGCGCGTACCTCGAAGGTCCAGGAGGGGACGTCGGCCGCCAGGTGCAGGAAGCTGCGGTGGCCCAGGGCCACGAGGTGGCGGGTGATCTGGCGGATGCCGTCGGCGATGTCGAGGTTGACCGTGGCGGCGCCCGGGTCGCTCTCGGGGTCGCTGTCGAGCATGACCAGGGGGAGCTGGTCGCCGCGGATGTCGGTCAGGGCGTCGGCGGCCATGGAGGAGGCGATGACGCCGTCGAGCGCGGCCTGCGCCGAGGCGAAGGGGTTGCGGGCGGGGCCGATGCCCTCGGGGGAGGGGTAGAGGACCAGGCCGAAGCCGTGCTGGGCGGCGATGCGGGCGGCTCCGGTGTAGACGCCGGCGAAGAACTCGGTGGTGAGGGCGGGGACGACGAGGAGGACGGTGCGGGTGTGTCCGAGGCGCAGATTGCGGGCGGCGAGGTTGGGGCGGTAGCCGAGGCGGTGCGCGGCATCGCGTACGCGTTGCGCGGTGGCCTCCGAGACACGGCCGCGCCATTTGTCGCCCATGACGAGGGACACGGCGGCCTGGGAGACGCCGGCGGCTTGGGCGACGTCCCTGCTCGTGGGGCGGATCTGGGCTCGGGCCACCGTGGGGCCGCTCCTTCGACTGGACTGTGTATGGACTGCGTATGGACTGGTGAACAGCCGACATGGTACGTATGGGGACGCTCGTTATACGTACAACGTCGATGATTCCGGTGGACGCCGGTAGTGAGTGGAGGCGCGGCATGGCCACGGGGTACCTGGAGATCCTCCGGGCGCGGCACGCCACTCGGCTGCTGGTGGGCACGTTGGTCGGGCGGCTGCCCAACGCGACCGCGGCCATCGCGATCGTGTTGTTCGTTCGTGCGCAGGGCGGTTCGTACAGTCTGGCCGGTGCCCTGGCGGCGGTGTACGGCGTCGCCAACGCGGTCGGCCAGCCGGTGCTGGGGCGCCTGGTGGATCTGCGGGGGCAGCCGCGGGTGCAGTTGCCGGCCGCGGTGCTGTCGGCGCTGGCGATGGCGGTCTTCGCCTTCGTGGGGATCGAGCCGCGGGCCGCGGCCTACGCGTCGGTGGCCGCCGCGGGGCTGTTCACACCGCCGTTGGAGGGCGGTCTGCGGGCCCTGTGGTCCTCGGTGCTGCACCGGGAGGAGCAGGTCCACCGGGCGTACGCGATGGACGCGGTGGCGCAGGAGGTCATGTTCACCGTCGGTCCGCTGCTGGTGACGGTGTGCGCGTCGCTGTGGTCGCCCCAGGCCGCGCTGCTGGTGCTGAACGTGCTGGGGGTGCTGGGCGCCCTGTCCGTGGTGGTGTCGGCGCCCTCGCGTGCGTGGCGGTCGGCGCCGCGTGAGGCGCACTGGCTGGGCGCGCTGCGCTCACCGGGGCTGCTGGCGCTGCTGGGGGCCTTCCTGTTCGTCGGTGTCGCGATGGGGTCCATCACGGTGGCGTCGGTGCCGTACGCGGACGGACACGGGGGCGACCATGTGTACGGCTGGCTGATGGCGGGTCTCGGTTTCGGTGCGCTCATCGGCGGTATGGCGTACGGGGCGCGGCAGTGGGCGGGGGAGCCGGCGCGGCGACTTCAGGTGCTGGTCGCGTTTCTGGCGGTGTGTTACCTGCCGCTGACGCTGATGCCGGGCGCGGTGGCGATGACCTTCCTCACGGTGCTCGCGGGTGTGTTCCTGGCCCCGGTGATCGCCTGTGCCTTCGTGCTGGTGGACCGGCACGCGCCGGCCGGCACGGTCACGGAGGCGTTCTCGTGGCTGGTGACGATGTTCACGGTGGGCGCCTCGGTGGGAACGGGCCTGGCGGGCCCGGTGGTCGAGGCGGGCGGCGCGCAGTGGGGGTTCGCGGTTCCGGCCGCCGCGGGCGCTGTGGCTTTGCTGGTTTTGATTTCCACCGGAAGGGTATTGGCGGTTGCCGCTCACGGGGCGGTCGTTGCGGTCGGTTCGGAAAATGATCCGAACCGTGCCCTCGAACCTCGTTTGGGTTCAGGGGATCGGGCGTAATGTTCAGTCATGGACCGCCGCATTTTCGGGCTGGAGAACGAGTACGGCGTCACGTGCACGTTCAGGGGACAGCGGCGCCTGTCTCCTGACGAGGTGGCGCGGTACCTCTTCCGCCGTGTTGTGTCATGGGGCCGAAGCAGCAATGTTTTCCTGCGCAACGGCGCCCGTCTCTATCTCGACGTGGGGTCGCATCCGGAATACGCCACGCCCGAATGTGACAACGTGACCGAGCTGGTCACGCACGACAAGGCCGGGGAGCGCATTCTCGAAGGGCTCCTGGTGGACGCCGAACGACGCCTGCACGAGGAGGGAATCGCAGGCGACGTCTACCTGTTCAAGAACAACACCGACTCGGCGGGCAACTCGTACGGGTGCCACGAGAACTATCTGGTGGCACGGCACGGGGAGTTCTCGCGACTCGCGGACATCCTCATCCCGTTCCTGGTGACCCGCCAGCTGCTGTGCGGTGCCGGGAAGGTGCTGCAGACGCCGCGTGGTGCCGTCTACTGCGTCAGTCAGCGGGCGGAGCACATCTGGGAGGGCGTCTCCTCGGCGACGACCCGTTCCCGGCCGATCATCAACACGCGCGACGAACCGCACGCGGACGCCGAGCGCTATCGTCGACTGCACGTCATCGTGGGCGACTCGAACATGTCCGAGACGACCATGCTGCTGAAGGTCGGTGCCACCGATCTGGTGCTGCGCATGATCGAGGCGGGCACGGTGATGCGTGACCTCACCCTGGAGAACCCGATCCGGGCGATCCGCGAGGTGAGCCATGACATCACCGGCCGCCGCAAGGTCCGCCTGGCGAGCGGCCGTGAGGCCTCCGCGCTGGAGGTGCAGCGCGAGTACTACGAGAAGGCGCTGGACTTCTGCGAGCGTCGTGGTATCCGCACCGGCACCGTCGAGCGGGTGCTCGAACTGTGGGGCCGTACGCTGGACGCGATCGAGGCCGAGGACCTCGACCGCATCGACACCGAGATCGACTGGGTCATGAAGTACAAGCTCCTCGAGCGGTACCGGGCCAAGCACAACATGACCATGTCGCATCCGCGGGTCGCGCAGATAGACCTCGCCTACCACGACATCCACCGCCGTCGCGGTCTCTACTACCTGCTGGAGAAGAAGGGGCAGGCCGCCCGGATCTGCGACGATCTGAAGATCTTCGAGGGCAAATCCGTTCCGCCGCAGACCACCCGGGCGCGGTTGCGCGGTGACTTCATCCGCCGGGCGCAGGAGCAGCGGCGGGACTTCACCGTCGACTGGGTCCATCTCAAGCTCAACGACCAGGCACAGCGGACGGTGTTGTGCAAGGACCCGTTCCGGTCGGTGGACGAGCGGGTGGAGAAGCTGATCGCCGGAATGTGAGACATGGGGTTCCGCGGATCCCACGAACCGCGGAACGTCACACGGGCGCCGCACGTTACTCAGTGCGGCGCCCTTCTCACGCCGTAGAGTTGCACGGACGCTACCCACAGGATCGACGATTACGAGGCCCCCACCGTGCGCCGACGCTCACTCCTCATTGCCGTACCCGCCGGACTGGCCACTCTCGCCGCGTGCGGCGACGGTGGGTCCGATTCGAGCAAGGCCAGCGAGAGCGCCTCGCCGTCGGCTCCGGAGGCCTCGGCCGCGCCGTCGCCGAAGATCGTCGACGGTCCGCTGCCGGCGATCACCGAGGGCGTGAAGTTCGGCGAGAAACCCACGGTCGAGAAGGGCAGCGGTGAGCCGTCCAAGGACCTCGCGGTGAAGACGGTCATCGCGGGCGGCGGCAGGACCATCGCGGAGAACGACTTCGTGGTGGCCCACTACCTGGGCCAGGTGTGGAGCACCGCGAAGGTGTTCGACAACTCCTACGACCGCAAGAGCCCGCTGGCGATCCAGCTGGCCCAGGGCAGCGTCATCGACGGCTGGCGGTACGCGCTGATCGGCCGGAAGACCGGCAGCCGGGTCGAGATGGCGATCCCGCCCACCTGGGGATACGGCATGCAGGGCAATGAGCAGGCGGGCATCAAGGGCACCGACACGCTGGTGTTCGTGGTGGACGTGCAGGACGCGTTCAACGCCAAGAGCTCTGCCAAGGGCACCGAGGTCGCCCAGGACGACATCGGTCTGCCCAAGGTGGGCACCAACACCGACGGCGAGGCCCCTGACATCAAGGTGCCCGACGCGGCCGCCCCGAAGAAGCTCGTGTCGAGCTACGTGCTGGAGGGCGACGGCCCGGAGGTCGGTGCCGAGGACAGTGTGCTCGTGCAGTACAAGGGCGTGTTGTGGGACGGCGGCAAGGAGTTCGACTCGACGTACTCCCGGAAGCAGCTGACCTCGTTCTCGTTGCAGCAGGTCGTCAAGGGCTGGGCGCAGGGACTCACCGGGAAGAAGGTGGGCAGCCGGGTCCTCATCGTCATTCCGCCGGAGCTGGGTTACGGCGACAACCCGCCGCAGGGCAGTGACATCAAGAAGGACTCCACACTGGTCTTCTCGGTCGACATCCTCGCGAAGTTGTGACCGCGCGTGATGTAAGACTGTGTGTGTTCGCCTTTCCGCAGACAAGCAGGAGCGTTAGACGTGAGCATCGACAAGCCCGAGATCGACTTCCCGGGCGGCGAGCCCCCGGCGGAGCTCGAGATCAAGGACATCTGGGAGGGCGACGGGGAGGTGGCGCAGGCGGGTCAGACCGTCACCGTCCACTACGTCGGTGTCGCCTTCAGCACGGGTGAGGAGTTCGACGCCAGCTGGAACCGTGGCACTCCGTTCCGCTTCCCGCTGGGCGGCGGCCGGGTCATCCAGGGCTGGGACCAGGGCGTGCAGGGCATGAAGGTCGGCGGCCGTCGCCAGCTGACCATTCCCGCCCACCTCGCCTACGGCAACCAGAGCCCGACTCCGGCGATCAAGCCCGGCGAGACACTGATCTTCGTGGTCGACCTGCTCGGCGTGTGATCGCCCGTTCGATCGCGGCCTGATCACCGGCGGGTCGGGTTGCGACCGGAGTCGATCATCTGGGGTCCATGCCTGCCCGGGCATGGGCCCTCGGCTTTTGCCGCGCCACCACGGGGCGGTACGGTCATCGGACTGAGCACCATAGGGAGGCGAAGGGCGTCGATGGCCATTGCCAAGGCCGAGCGGCTGATGAACCTGGCGCTGTGTCTGCTGGGGACGCGGCGGCCACTGAGCAAGCGTGAGCTGCGCGAGTCCGTCGAGGCCTACCTCGAGGCGGCCTCCGACGACGCCTTCAACCGGATGTTCGAGCGCGACAAGGACGATCTGCGCGAACTCGGGCTCGTCATCGAGACCGTCGAGAACCTCGACGGCGAGGTCGGCTATCTGGCCCGGCGGGACAGCAACCGCCTGCCGCCCATCACCCTCGACGCGGAGGAGGCCGCCGCCCTGGGGCTGGCGGCCAAGGTGTGGCAGCAGGCCAGGCTGGCCGGCGCGGCCAGCGGTGCCCTGCAGAAGCTGCGGGCGGCGGGGCTGCCCGAGGACGTCGACCCCTACGGGGCGCACGGCGCGCTCGAGCCGCGCATCCCCGTGCACGAGGCCGCCTTCGAACCGCTGATGCTGGCCTGCCGCGACCGTCGGCCGGTCGTCTTCGACTACCGCAAGGCCAACGCCGTGCAACCCGAATCCCGCCATGTCGAGCCATGGGCGCTGGAATGCTGGCGGGGCCACTGGTATCTGGCGGGCTGGGACCGCGACCGAGGCGCCGAGCGGGTGTTCCGGTTGTCCCGGATCACCGGCAAGGTGCGCTCCCGCGGCACTCGTTACACCACCCCGGTGCCGGACGTCGTCACCGTCCGCGAGACGGTGGCGAGCTGGGCGGGGGAGAGCGCCGACCGCTCCGCGCGCATCCGGCTGCGCTCCGACGCGGGGTACCCCCTTCGGGCGAAAGCCACCGCGGTGCGGGAACTCGGTGACGGCTGGGAAGAGTTGGAGATTCCGTACGGGCACGGCCTGGACGCCTGGCTGGTGGAGTTCGGAGCGGACGTGGTGGTCCTGGAACCCGCCGAGCTGCGGGCCGACGTGGTGGACCGGCTGCGCGCCGTCGCCAAGGGCTGAGGGGGACGGACAAGAACGTGGCAGGCAAACCGGTCAGGCCAGTCAACGCCATCGACCAGACCCGGCGGATGCTCTCCCTGGTGACCTACCTGCGGGAGCGCCCCGGCGCCCGGATCGAGGACGTGGCGCGCGCCTTCGGCATCACCGAGGACGAGCTGGTCTCGGACCTCGACGTGCTGCCCATGTGCGGCACCAGTTTCCGCGGCGGCGATCTGCTGGACATCGACACCGACGGGGAGCGCATCTGGTGGCACAACCCGGCCGCGCTCGGGGCGGAGGCCGCGGAGCCGCTGCGGCTCGCCGCCGACGAGGCCACCGCCCTGCTGGTCGCCGCGCGGGCCGTGGCCACGCTGCCCGGTCTGCGGGAGAGCGACCGGCAGGCGCTGCTGCGGGCCACCGCCAAGGTGGAGGCGGCGGCCGGTGAGGCGGCGGGCGCCAGTTCCCGGCTGTCGGTGACCTTCGAGTCCGAAGGCGGCGTGTTCGCGGACGTCGACCGGGCCATCGCCGAGCGCCGCAGGCTCTGGATCCGCTACTACTCGCCCGCGCGCGACGAGCTCACCGAGCGTGAGATCGATCCCATTCGCCTGGTCAGCGTCGGGCACACCTATGTCGAGGCCTGGTGCCGTCGCTCCGAGGCACGGCGCACGTTCCGGCTCGACCGGGTCGCCGAGATCCGCATCCTCGACGAACCGTCCGCGCCGCCCGAGGTCGAACTGCGGGACCTGTCGGAGGGGCTGGTGCAGCCGGCCGCGGAGGACCCGGAGGTCGTGGTCGAGGTGGGGCCGGGCGGGCGCTGGGTCGCCGAGTACTACCCGCACGACAGCGCGGATGAGCTGGCCGACGGCGGGCTGCGTATCACCTTGCGGACGCCCGACCCGGCGTCGCTGAGACGGCTGGCGCTGCGGCTCGGGCGGGACGGCCGGATCGTCGCGCCGCACGATCTCGCCGAGAGTGCCCGGCGGGCGGCCCGCGAGGCGCTGGCGGCGTACGACGGGGCCGAGGCGGCCGGATGAGCGGACCGCGCGCCGTACGCGTGGTCCGGGGCGGGCAGGACGACAGGCAGGAGCGAGGACTGTGAGCGAGTCGGCGACCTCTGGTGTTCGGGGCATGACGGTGGCGTCCGCGTTCTCCGGGATGAGAAGCGTGGCGCCGGTCGTGTTCCGGGCGGGCTGCCCGGACTGCAGGGGGCGTTTCGAGCTCGCCGCGAGCGCGCTGCGTCTGGTCATAGGCGCCAGCAGACGGACCACCTTCTACTCGTTCACCTGCCCGGCGTGCGAGACCGCGGTCCGCAAGCCGGCCGGGGAGCGGGTCGTCGAACTGCTCACCGGCGGCGGGGTCAGCACCCTGCGGCTGCACTCCACCGCGTAGGACCTCCGTGGCGGGACGGTCTAGGCTCGACCCCATGTTCTGGCCGATGTTCGCGGTTGCTGTGGGGTTCCTGGGTCTTGTGGTGCTCGGGGTGTTCGCCGTACGGGTCTTCGTCGAGGCGGAGCGGCTCGGCAGACAGGTCGGTGAATCGGCGCGGCGCATCAGCCGGGCCGCGGAGGACCTGGAGCGGGCGGCGACCGGCGCGGCCCGTTCCGCGGAGGCCCTCTGACCGGTGCCCGGACCGCCCTCCTGGCCGCTTCGCCCTGTCACCCTGCCGACGCGGGCGGGTACGCTGGCTGACCGCGGCCCGGAGAACGAGGCCCGGACCGCGGACGGGAGTACGCACGGGGATAGCCTCACGTTCACCCCTGAGCGTTACGATCGCTGGCAACGCGATCGTCGGACGCGTGTCTGAACGGTCGTACGGTCGGGCACAACAGCACCCACCCCCCAGCAGCCTCGGTGAGAAGGTAAACACTTATGTTCGGTGGCAAGATCGGCACCCCCGAGATCATTCTCATCCTCGTCGTCGTCATCCTGCTGTTCGGTGCGAAGAAGCTTCCGGACATGGCGCGGTCCCTCGGCAAGTCCGCCCGCATCCTCAAGAGCGAGGCGAAGGCCATGAAGGAGGACAAGGGGGACAAGTCCTCCGCCCCCGCCGACCCGCCCGCCCCCGGCGACGAGTCCTCGGCGCAGCGCACCATCCAGGCCGCCCCCGGTGACGTGACCAGCTCCCGTCCCGTCACGGAGCCGACGGACACGACCAAGCGCTGACGCAGGGCCGGACGATCTCCGGCCCGCCGCACGAGATGGGAACGTGGGTTGCTCAAGTCTGCCCGCAAGCAGGAGAGGGATCCCGAGGGACGGATGCCCCTCGCGGAGCATCTTCGTGAACTCCGCAACCGGCTCGCGAAGGCGCTGCTGGGCATCGTCCTGGTGACGATCGGCGCGGCCTTCTTCTACTACGACATCATCAACTTCTTCACCGAACCGGTGCTCAAGTCGGTCGGATGCGGCCAGTCCTTCGAGGAACTGGCCCGCTCGACGCAGGCCAAGGAGCAGCCGTGCGCGATGATCACGATCAACGGCCTGCTCACGCCGTTCACGCTGGCGCTGAAGGTCTCCCTGACGGCCGGTGTCGTACTGGCCTCGCCGGTCTGGCTGTACCAGTTGTGGTCCTTCGTCGCCCCCGGACTGCACAAGCACGAGAAGAAGTACGCCTACGGGTTCGTCGCCACGGGCTTCCCGCTCTTCCTGGGCGGTGCCTACTTCGCCTACCGGGTGCTGCCGACCACGGCGAAGGTGCTCATCGAGTTCACGCCGTTCGGCGTCGACAACCTGCTGCCGCTCGACGACCTGCTCGACCTCGTCACGCGCATGGTGGTCGTCTTCGGCCTCTCCTTCGAGCTGCCGCTGCTGCTGGTCATGCTCAACTTCAGCGGGGTGCTGACCGGCAAGCGCATGCTCGGCTGGTGGCGCGGCATGATCATGGGCATCACGTTGTTCGCGGCCCTCGCCACCCCCAGTACGGACCCGCTGACCATGATCATGCTCGCCGCGCCGATCTGGATCCTGTACTTCGGTGCCGTCGGCGTCTCCCTGTTCAACGACCGCCGCAGGCGCCGCCTGGAGGCGATGGGCCCCGCCGACGACGAGGCCTCCGAGCTGGACCTCACCCCCGAGGACATCGGCGAGGTCGAACCCGTCTCGGCCCGGCGCGCCCTGCCCGAGCAGGGGGGAACGGACCGGGTCAACGGTTATGACGACGTGACCTGAGGACCGGGTCGAAGCTCGTAAGGTCACTTCCGTGACCAGCGAGATCACCCTCTTCGTCAACCCCACCGCGGGTCGCGGCCGGGGCGCCCGTGCGGCGCGACCGGCCGCTTCCGCGTTGCGTGCGGCCGGTTTCTCCGTGCGGACCGTTCTCGGCGAGGACGCGGCGGACGCGCTCGCCCGCGCTCGGGGCGCCGTCGAGGAGGGCACCGGCGCCCTGATCGCCGTCGGCGGGGACGGCATGGTGAACCTGGCCCTGCAGGCCGTCGTCGGGACCGGCACCCCGCTCGGCCTGATCGCCGTCGGCACCGGCAACGACTTCGCCCGCTCGCTGGGCATGCCCCTGCGGGAACCGGCCGCCGCGGGCCGGATGATCGCCGACGCCCTCAAGTGCGGACGGGTGCGCGACATCGACCTGGGACGGGTCGGCGACCGCTGGTTCGGCGCCGTCCTCGCCTCCGGGTTCGACTCCCGGGTCAACGACCGCGGCAACCGGATGCGGCTGCCGGCGGGGCGCTTCAAGTACGACCTCGCCGTCGTCGCCGAGCTCGCGGCGCTGCGCCCGATCCCGTACCGGATCACCCTCGACGACGGCGAGGTCCGCGAGATCGAGGCGACGCTGGTCGCCGTCGGCAACGGGGCGTCGTACGGCGGCGGCATGCGGATCTGCCCCGGCGCCGACCTCACGGACGGGCTGTTCGACGTCACCGTGGTCGGTGACTGCGGCCGGGCCAGGCTGCTGCGGGTGTTCCCGACGGTGTACCGGGGCACCCACGTCCACCTTCCCGAGGTCAGCGTGTTCCGGGCGTCGCGGGTGGAGCTGGCGGCCGAGGAGGTCACCGGATACGCGGACGGCGAGCCGGTCGGGCCGCTGCCGCTGACCGCGCGCTGTGTCCGTGGCGCGGTACGGGTCGTGGGCCCCTGAGCTGGGCGTACCGCGGGCCCGACGGGAACGGATCCGGATAATGATCGTCCTGTTGTCAGTGCGGCCCGGTACGCTCGAGAGCACGATGACAGAGGATCTCTCACCGGCCGAGCGGTATGCGGCAGCACGCAGGCGCGCTGCCGAGCAGGCCACCGCACTCGCCTCCTTCCGCGAGATGTACGACTTCGGCCTCGACCCCTTCCAGATCGAGGCCTGCCAGGCGCTCGAAGCGGGGAAGGGCGTGCTGGTGGCCGCGCCCACCGGCTCCGGCAAGACGATCGTCGGCGAGTTCGCCGTCCACCTCGCCCTCCAGCAGGGCAAGAAGTGCTTCTACACGACGCCCATCAAGGCGCTCTCGAACCAGAAGTACACCGATCTGTGCCGCCGTTACGGCACCGACAAGGTCGGTCTGCTCACCGGCGACAACAGCGTCAACTCCGGAGCCCCCGTGGTCGTGATGACCACCGAGGTGCTGCGGAACATGCTGTACGCGGGCTCGCAGACGCTCCTCGGCCTCGGGTACGTGGTCATGGACGAGGTGCACTACCTCTCCGACCGCTTCCGGGGCGCCGTCTGGGAGGAAGTGATCATCCACCTCCCCGAGTCGGTGACCCTGGTGTCACTGTCGGCGACGGTGTCGAACGCCGAGGAGTTCGGCGACTGGCTGGACACCGTCCGCGGCGACACCGAGGTGATCGTCTCCGAGCACCGGCCCGTGCCGTTGTTCCAGCACGTGCTTGCCGGGCGCCGGATCTACGACCTGTTCGAGGAGGGCGAGGGCCACAAGAAGGCCGTGAACCCCGACCTCGTGCGGATGGCCCGGATGGAGGCCACCCGCCCGTCGTGGGGCGACCGGCGCCGCGGCCGCGCCATGCGTGAGGCGGACCGGGAGCGTGAGCGCAGACAGCGCTCACGGGTCTGGACACCGGGCCGCCCCGAGGTGATCGAGCGGCTCGACGCCCAGGGACTGCTGCCCGCCATCACCTTCATCTTCAGCCGTGCCGCCTGCGAGGCCGCCGTCCAGCAGTGCCTGTACGCGGGCCTCAGGCTCAACGACGACCAGGCGCGGGAGCAGGTCCGCTCCCTCGTCGAGGAGCGCACCGCCTCCATTCCGGCCGAGGACCTGCACGTCCTCGGCTACTACGAGTGGCTGGAGGGCCTGGAGCGCGGCATCGCGGCCCACCACGCGGGCATGCTGCCGACGTTCAAGGAGGTCGTCGAGGAACTGTTCGTCCGCGGCCTGGTCAAGGCGGTCTTCGCGACCGAGACCCTCGCCCTCGGCATCAACATGCCCGCCCGCTCGGTGGTGCTGGAGAAGCTCGTCAAGTGGAACGGCGAGCAGCACGCCGACATCACCCCCGGCGAGTACACCCAGTTGACCGGCCGGGCCGGCCGGCGCGGCATCGACGTCGAGGGCCACGCGGTCGTGCTGTGGCAGCGCGGCATGAACCCCGAACACCTCGCGGGACTGGCCGGCACGCGTACGTATCCGCTGCGGTCCAGCTTCAAGCCGTCGTACAACATGGCGGTCAACCTGGTCGAGCAGTTCGGCCGGCACCGCTCGCGCGAGCTGCTGGAGACGTCGTTCGCGCAGTTCCAGGCGGACAAGTCGGTGGTCGGCATCTCGCGGCAGGTGCAGCGCAACGAGGAGGGCCTCGAGGGCTACCAGGCCTCCATGACCTGCCACCTCGGTGACTTCGAGGAGTACGCGCGGCTGCGCCGCGAGCTCAAGGACCGGGAGACGGAGCTGGCCCGCGAGGGCGTGGCGCAGCGGCGCGCGGAGGCGGCCGTCGCGCTGGAGAAGCTCAAGCCCGGTGACGTCATCCACGTGCCCACCGGCAAGTACGCGGGACTGGCGCTGGTCCTCGACCCGGGACTGCCCGCGGGCCGTGCGGGCGGCCAGCGCGGCGTCGAGTACCACGACGGCCCGCGCCCCCTGGTGCTGACCGCGGAGCGGCAGGTCAAGCGGCTGGCGTCGATCGACTTCCCGGTGCCCGTCGAGGCGCTGGAGCGGATGCGCATCCCGAAGTCGTTCAACGCGCGCTCACCGCAGTCCCGTCGGGACCTGGCGTCCGCCCTGCGCACCAAGGCCGGGCACATCGTGCCGGATCGGCACCGCAAGCGGCGTTCCCAGGCGGCCGACGACCGGGAGATCACCCGGCTGCGCAAGGAGATCCGGGCGCATCCGTGCCACGGCTGCGACGACCGGGAGGACCACGCCCGCTGGGCCGAGCGCTACCACCGGCTGCGGCGGGACACCGCGCAGCTGGAGCGGCGCATCGAGGGCCGGACGAACACCATCGCCCGCACCTTCGACCGCATCGTCGCCCTGCTGACCGAGTTGGACTATCTGCGGGGCGACGAGGTCACCGAGCACGGCAAGCGGCTCGCCCGGCTGTACGGCGAACTCGACCTGCTGGCCAGCGAATGCCTGCGCGAGGGCGTCTGGGAGCAGCTGAGTCCGGCCGAACTGGCCGCCTGTGTCTCGGCACTGGTGTACGAGGCCCGGGTCAGCGACGACGCGATGGCGCCCAAGGTGCCCACCGGCAAGGCGAAGGCCGCGCTCGGTGAGATGGTCCGCATCTGGGGGCGCCTCGACGCCCTGGAGGAGGACTTCCGGATCACCCAGACCGAGGGCGTGGGACAGCGCGAGCCCGACCTCGGCTTCGCCTGGGCCGCCTACATGTGGGCGTCCGGCAAGGGCCTCGACGAGGTGCTGCGCGAGGCGGAGATGCCGGCGGGGGACTTCGTGCGCTGGTGCAAGCAGGTCATCGACGTGCTGGGCCAGATCTCGGCCGCTGCACCGGCGGTGGAGGGCTCGACGGTCGCGAAGAACGCCCGCAGGGCGGTGGACGCGCTGCTGAGGGGAGTGGTGGCCTACTCGTCCGTGGGCTGACCATCCCGGCGCTCCACCCCGCCCGGTCCCGGCCCTGACCGGCCCGTCCGGTACGCCGTGAAGCCCGGCGCGCTCCGTGCGCGCCGGGCTTCTGCGTCCGGTGCGCCCCTGCCGGGAGCATGACGTGGTGATTCCGTGGGCAGAAACGGGACCCGCACGGACCCGGCACCACCGCGGGCTCCTCCGACGAGCACGCCCCGGGCACCTCGCCCCTTCCTCGCGACACCGCGCGGCGCGGGCGCCCTTCACTCCTCACGGTGAGTGAATCCCGCACGCTCGCGCGTCGTCACACATGGTGTTCGACCGGAATCCCAGCGTGTAAATGGGTCCGAGGGTACTCCTGTCCCATTGGTCATTTCCGGCACTCGCTGAATATGACACGGCGATGATCCGGTCGGACTAAGCTCGCCCGCAGCGCACCGAGTTGGGGTGAATTCGTGCGCTTGTTCCCCGTTGTGTGGATGTCTTACGCGGTTTCCTGATCCATCACCTCCCGTATGTCCCCCCGACCACCAGCCGATTCGTTTCAGAGGCCTACATGGTGAGTGTCCAATCCCCGCCCGTTCGCCGTGAACTTCCCTATGCGCGCGTGCTGTTGATCCCCGCCATACTGATGGCCGCGGCAACCGGAGCCGCCGTCGCCCTGGTGACGGAGCCCGCCCGGATCGCCGTCGGTGCGTGCGGCGCCCTCGCCACCCTGCTGGTGACCGCCGCCGCAGCCGAGGCGGTACGCCGCGGCCGACTCCTGCGGGACGAGCGTGCCGGGCACGATCGTCACCGTGCGTATCTGGAGGCGCGGATCGCCGCCCACGACACGGAGACGCTGCACTTCGCGGACGCCGTCGTACCCGAGGCCCTGGACTTCCTGCACCGCGGAAACACCCCCAGGGAAGTGCTTCTCCACCTCAAGGAGGTCAACCCGGCCTGGCGTGATCTGCCCCAGTACCAGATCAAACTCCTCAAGACGATGCTGAAGATCATCGACGACGAGGAAGCACTGCGCGACTCCTCCCAGCGCTCCTTCGTCAGCATCGCCCGCCGCGTCCAGGCGATCGTCCATCAGCAGGCCAAGGAACTGCGGGAGATGGAGGAGGACCACGGCCGCAACCCCGAGGTCTTCGACGACCTGCTCCGCATCGACCACGGCACCGCGATGATCGGCCGTCTCGCCGACTCCATCTCCGTACTCGGCGGCGGCCGCCCCGGACGTCAGTGGCCCCAGCCGGTCGCCCTCTACAGCGTGCTGCGCGGCGCCATGTCCCGCATCCTCGAGTACCGCCGCATCGACCTGAAGTCCATCGCCAAGGTCAACATCAAGGGCATCTCCGTCGAGCCCGTCATCCACGCCGTCGCCGAACTCCTCGACAACGCCACGCGGTACTCGCCGCCCCACACCAAGGTCCACGTCACCGCCATCGAGGTGCAGACCGGCGTCGCCATCGAGATCGAGGACGCCGGGGTCAGCCTCGACGAGCAGGCCCGGACCCGGATCGAGACCAAGCTGGAGCAGGCCAAGGCCGGCGTCGACCTCCAGGACCTCGGGGTGAGCCCGCGCCTGGGCCTCGCCGTCATCGGCCGGCTCTGCTCCGGCTACGACATGCAGGTCTCGCTGCGGGCCTCCGCCTACGGCGGCGTCCGCGCCGTCCTCATCGTGCCGAGCGACATGATGACCACCGAACCCGGCGTCGGCCTCGCCCACGGCATCGGGGCGACCGCGGTGCCCATGCAGATCGACGCGCTCCCGGGCCCCGAGCGCGCCCCCAAGAAGCGCCGCCCCACCAGCCCGACCATCCCCACCACCGTCTCCATGGAGGACGAGGTCCCCGTGGTCACCGAGTGGACCGCGGGCGGCCTGCCGCAGCGCCGCAGCCGGGTGAAGACCCCGTTGTCCCAGCGGTACGCCGAACAGGCCGCCGCCGAACGGGCCGAACGGGAGGCCGCCGAGCGGGGCGAGACCGCCCGGTCCCCCTGGGCGACGCCCGAATCCGAGCCCGCGAAGCCGAAGGACGACCGCGAACCCGGGCTGTGGGTCGACGCGTTCTGGGACGGTCTGAAGAAGGACCTCGAACCCGGCGTCCACCCCACCGACTTCACCCGGAACCCGACCGCGTACCTGCATCTGATCAACGAACCGGCCCGTACCGAGGCCGACGACGAGGGGGACCTGAAGTGATCCAGCAACGCGCCAACTTCGACTGGATGCTCAAGGAGCTCGCCGACGGCGTACCCGGCGTCGAGATGATCGTGGTGCTCTCGGCGGACGGCCTGCGCATCGCCCGCTTCGGCGGCGAGCCGGACGCCGCCGACCGGGTCGCCGCGGCCTGCGCCGGCGTGCAGAGCCTCGCCGGTGCCGTCGCCGGGGAACTCCCGTGCAGCGACGGCGAGATGAAGATGGTGATCATCGAGATCAACGGCGGCTACTTCTACCTGATGGCCGCCGGCGCCAACGCCTACCTCGCGGTGCTCTCCGACATGACCTGCGAACCCGGGCGGATGGGGGCCATGATGCGCGACCTCGTCGTCCGCATTGGCGCCCACCTCACCAGCCCGCCCCGCCGGAACGGGCAGACCGTATGACGCCTCCGCAACGCCAGAGGCGCACCCCCAGGGAGGGCCCCCCTCCGAAACCGGCCCAGGCCAAGGACGGCGAGCTGCCCAACCCGGAACGGCTGTACGTCGTCGCCGGGGCGGACGGGAACCGCGCGAACCTCGACCTCGTCACGCTGATCGTGGCGCGGGTCGAGGACCCGCCGCCCTCCGCCACGCCCGAGCAGGCGGCACTGCTCCGGCTCTGTGCCGCCCCCCTGTCCGTGGCCGAGCTGTCGGCCTATCTCAGCCTGCCGTTCAGCGTGGTGACCGTGCTGCTCACCGAGATGCTGACGGCGGAACTGGTGCAGGCGCGCGCCCCGATCGCCCGTCAGGCGCTCCCCGACCGTTCCCTTCTCGAAGCGGTGATGCATGGACTTCAAAGGCTCTGAGACCATCCCGGGCCCACGGACCGAGGATCAGCTGCCGCACACGGCCGAGGCCGCGGCGAAGATCGTCATCGTGGGCGGGTTCGGGGTCGGCAAGACGACCATGGTCGGGTCGGTCAGCGAGATCAAACCGCTGACCACCGAGGAGACCATGACCCAGGCCGGCGTCGGAGTCGACGACAACTTCGGTTCCGCGACCAAGACGGCCACCACGGTGGCCATGGACTTCGGCCGCATCAAGATCACCGACCAGCTGGTGCTCTACCTCTTCGGCACCCCGGGCCAGGAGCGGTTCTGGTTCCTGTGGAACGGGCTGTTCGAGGGAGCGCTCGGCGCGGTGGTGCTGGTCGACACGCGGCGCCTCGAAGTCAGCTTCGACGTCATGGGGCGGCTGGAGGAACGCGGGGTGCCGTTCGTCGTCGCCGTCAACTCCTTCCCGGACGCGCCCCGTTACCCGCTGAAGGATCTGCGTACGGCGCTCGACCTGTCCGAGGACATCCCCATCATGGAGTGCGATGTGCGACGCCGGACCTCCAGCCGGGACGTCCTGATGACGCTGATGCGGTTCCTGCACTCGCTCGCCATGACGGGTTCGCTCGCCTGACACCCGCCGTCCGGTCCGCCCCTTCGCGACGTGTGCCCCGAACCGCCTCACCCCCGCCCCTGCTCTCCCTCCCTTTCCGGAGCGACCACTGTGACGCCTGAATCCCACTCCCCGGCCGGAACGGACGCCCCCCGGCTCGGCCCGCCCCCCGGCTGCCCCGCGCACGGCCTGGGCCCCGGGGGGCTGCCCCGGCTGCACGAGTCGGCGGACCTGAAGAAGCTGTACGAGGAACTCCGCGCCGAACACGGCCCCGTGGCCCCGGCGCTGCTCCACGACGACGTGCCCGTGTGGGTGGTCCTCGGTCACGCCGAGAACCTGCACATGGTGCGCACCCCCGCGCAGTACACCAAGGACAGCCGTATCTGGTCCCCGCTCCGGGACGGCCTGGTCAAACCCGACCACCCGCTGATGCCGCACATCGCCTGGCAGCCGATGTGCGCCCACGCCGAGGGCGACGAACACAAGCGGCTGCGCGGCGTGATCGACTTCGCCGTGTCGACCATCGACTTCCGCAGTCTGCGCCGACACATCAACCGCTGCACCCAGCGTCTCGTCAACCGGTTCTGCGAAGTGGGCGAGGCCGAGGTCGTCAGCCAGTTCGCCGAGCACCTGCCGATGGCCGTGATGTGCCACGTCCTGGGCATGCCCGACGAGTACAACGACCGGATGGTCGAGGCGGCCCGTGACATGCTCAGGGGCACCGAGACCGCCATCGCCAGCAACGAGTACATCATGGGCGCCCTGAGTCGGCTCACCGCGCGCCGCAGGGCGGAGCAGCGGGAGGACTTCGCCAGTCATCTCGTCACCCACTCGGCCGGGCTGACCGACGACGAGGTCAGGGAGCACCTGCGGGTGGTGCTCATCGCCGCCTACGAGTCGACGGCCAACCTCCTCGCCAACGTGCTGCGCACGGTGCTGGTCGACCCGCGTTTCCGCGCCCAGCTCAACGGCGGGCAGATGACGGTACCGGAGGCGGTCGAGCAACTGCTGTGGGACGAACCGCCGTTCAGTACCGTCTTCGCCTACTTCGCCAAGCAGGAGACGGAACTCGGCGGCCAGCGCATCCGCAAGGGCGACGGTCTGCTGTTCGCCCCCGCACCGGCCAACGCGGACCCGCGGGTCCGCCCGGACCCCACCGCCCACATGCAGGGCAACCGCTCCCACCTCGCCTTCGGCGGCGGCCCGCACGAGTGTCCCGGGCAGGACATCGGGCGCGCCATCGCCGAGGTCGGCGTCGACGCGCTGCTGATGCGGCTGCCCGACCTCGAACTCGACGTCGACGACGAGGACCTGCGCCACGCCGAGTCCATCGCCTCACGGCATCTCATCGAGCTGCCCGTCCAGTTCATGCCCAGGCCGCCCCAGGAGGTGACCCAGCAGCCGAACCACGACCACCAGCCGGCCCCGCGGCCCAACTGGCACATCGGCGCCCCCGAGCCGGAGCAGCAGGCCGCGCCGTCGCCCGCCACCCGTTCCGAGGCGGCCGACCGCCCCGAGCCGTTCGGGCACCACGACGTCCCCGCGCCGCAGCCCCCGACCCCGCCCGCGCCGCAGCCCGCCGGACCGGTGGCGGAACCGACGGCGACCGCGGCCGCCGAACCCGCCCGCCCGACCGGTGCCTGGCAGCGCTTCCTGCGGTGGTGGGGCGGCTACTGAACACGTGCCCGGTGCTCCACCGACGTAGTCGACGGACCTACCGACGGACGGGCGGGAAGTCAGGCCTGTGGAGGCCTTGCAGGACCACCTTCGGGTGGCAAGGGCCTGGGAAGCAGGGACCCGAGGGAGCGCCGCGTAGCGGTGCTGACCGAAATCGCCCGCGTTCACGCAGGTGAGGGTGTCAACGACCAGTGGCCCACTGCTCGTACGAGGTCCATGCCGCGAGCGTCCGGCGACTGCGCAGCCGGTGCTCCACACCCGTCACCGGATCGGTGAACTCCATTGTCCGCGCCAGCAGTTGCAGCGGACGCCGGAAATCACCGGCCGGGGCGGGCGCGGTCACCTCGGGATACAGCGGGTCGCCGAGGATCGGCACGCCCAGAGCGGTCATGTGCACCCGCAGCTGATGGGTCTGCCCGGTGCCGGGCACCAGCCGGTACCGGGCCAGTCCGTCCGCCCGGTGGCCCAGGAGCTCGACCCGGCTGAGGGCGTTCGGCTCACCCGCGACCTCGCGGGCGGTCAGCACCCCGCGCTCCTTCACGATCCGGCTGCGCACGGTCCGGGGCAGGGCGAGCGCGGGATCGTGCGGGGCGACGGCCTCGTACTCCTTGTGCATCCGCCGGTCCCGGAACAGCGTCTGGTACGCGCCGCGCTCCTCGGGCCGCACGGTGAACAGCACCAGCCCCGCGGTGAGCCGGTCGAGGCGGTGCGCGGCACCCAGCAGGGGGATGCCGAGCTCGCGGCGCAGCCGCGCCAGCGCGGTCTCGGCGACATGGCTGCCGCGCGGTGTGGTGGCCAGGAAATGGGGTTTGTCGGCGACGACGATGTGCTCGTCCCGGTACACGACCTCCAGCGGGAAGGGCACCGGAACCTCGGTGGGCAGTTCCCGGTGGAACCACACGTACAGCCCCGGTGCGTACGGGGCGTCTGCCGGTACGGGCCGCCCGTCCGCCCCCACGATCAGCCCCGCGTCGAACATGCCGTCGACGACACCGGCGCCGACCGGGAGCCGGGCCACCAGATGCTCCCGCACGGTGGCCCCCGGCCCCGCCGCGGGCAGCCTCAGCCGCACCGGGTCCACACCGTCGCGCTGCGGCAGCGGGGAGGGCGGGAGGATCCGGCGTCTGCGTCTCACGAGGGCCAAGGCTACGGGGCTACACGTCCGCCCCGCCCTCCTCCTCCCGCCGTACCGCCCGTTTGACCTCGGCCTCGACCACGTGACGCGGCTTTCCCTCGGCCCGCGCGAACTCGCTCACCGCCATCTGGAGGTCACGGGCGAGGTCGCGCCAGGCCCGCCAGGCGGTCTCCCAGGTACTGGTCTGCTGCGCGCTCCACCTGGTCCGGGTGGGCGGCCCATAGGTCTCCTGCAGATGGCGTACGCGGACATGCGCCTCGTCCGCCGCGCGCTGCTTGGCCACAAGTTCTTCGAAGGTGTCTGCCACGCGCCCGGATCCTCGGTCAGCACCCCGGCCCGGCCGACCTCGCCACGCCGCCCACCGCGGCGCGGGGCCCAGGGTTCACCCGACCGGCGCCGGAACCCGGGGCGCCCGCCCCAACCGGGCGGATCGGATGACGCCGGTTCGGGTTCCGAGTGCGGAGGGTCAGGAGGTTGCCGCCGCCTGCCGCGGCGTCTGCTCCTGCTCTGCCTCGACCTGTGTGTTCCACTCCTGCTTCGAGGCCTGCCAGCCGTCCTCGTTGTGACCGAGCCGCCAGTAGCCGGAGATCGAGAGGTCCTCGCGCGGGATCTGCCGCTCGACCCGCAGCAGCCGGCGCAGCTCCTTGACGAAGTGCGCCTCGCCGTGGACGAAGGCCTGCACCCGGCCCTCGGGGAACTCCAGGCCCCGCACGGCCTCCACCAGCGCCTCGCCGACCGGACGGTCCCCGCGGTGCAGCCAGGTGACCGCCACCTCGGAGTCGATCTTCTGCTCCTCCTGGGGGCCGTCGATCTCCACGAAGGCATGCACTCTGGCCCCGCTCGGCATCGCCTCGAGCGACCGGGCGATCGCGGGCAGCGCACTCTCGTCGCCCGCCAGCAGATGCCAGTCGGCGGCCGGGTCGGGAGCGTAGGCGCCGCCGGGCCCGGTGAGGAACACGGTCTCGCCCGGCAGGACCCGCAGGGCCCACGGACCGGCCAGCCCCTCGTCCCCGTGGATCACGAAGTCCAGGGTCAGCTCACGCTGCCCGGCGTCCCAGTGGCGCACGGTGTAGGTCCGGGTCACCGGCCACTGGTCGCGCGGGAGCTCCTCGCGGATCCGCTTCATGTCGAACGGCTCCGGGTAGGTGACACCCTCGGCCGGGAACAGCAGCTTCACGTAGTGGTCGGTGGCCGTGTCCGCCGAGAAGTCGGCCAGGCCGTCGCCGCCCAGCACCACGCGCCGCATGTGCGGGGTCAGTTGCTCGGTGCGGACCACCTGCCCGGAGTGCGGCTTGCGCGGCTGGCGTCCCGGTCGCTCTGCCATGGAGGCTCCCTGTTGCTCGGTTAGGTTTACCTAACCTAACAGCTTTGTTCAGGGAATACCTCCTGCCCGCCTGCTGCCGCCCCGGCTCGGCCCCTACCGTGCGAGGGTCGCCAGCAGCCGCTCCAGGGACCCGCCCAGGCCCCAGCGGGCCGCCAGTGCCCGTACGGCGTCCGGGTCGCGAGGCGCCCGCGGCAGCGCCGTGTCGACGTCCGGGAGCGGTACGTCGTCCGCGACCCGGACGACCTCGGGCGCGACCGCCAGGTAGGGCAGCGCCTCGGTGAGGCGCTTGCGCTGGGTCGGCGTGAGCCGGGCCCGCGGATCGTCCACCGCCGCCAGGATCCCGGCCAGGTCGCCGAACTCGGCCAGCAGCTTGGCCGCCGTCTTCTCACCGACGCCCGGCACGCCGGGCAGGCCGTCGCTCGGGTCGCCGCGCAGCAGCGCCAGATCCGCGTACCCCGCGCCGCCGACCCCGTACTTCTCGCGCAGTACGGCCTCGTCGGTGGCCTGGAGCGTGCCGACGCCCTTCAGCGGATACAGCACCCGCACCCCCCGCGCGTCGTCCACCAGCTGGTACAGGTCGCGGTCGCCGGTGACGATGTCGACCGGACCGCGCGCCCGCGCGGTGAACGTGCCGATGACGTCGTCCGCCTCGTACTCGGCGACCCCCACGCGCGCGATGCCGATGGCGTCCAGGACGGCCTCGATGACCGGCACCTGCGGGGACAGGGTGTCGGGCACCTCCTCCTCGTCGGGGCCCGACGGGCGCTCCTCGGCGACGCGGTGCGCCTTGTAGGAGGGGATCAGGTCCACCCGCCACTTCGGGCGCCAGTCTGCGTCCATGCACGCCACCAGATCGGCCGGCCGGTGGTCCTTGACCAGGCGGTCGATGAAGTCGAGCAGCCCGCGCACGGCGTTCACCGGCGTGCCGTCCGGGGCTCTGACCGAGTCCGGGACGCCGAAGTAGGCGCGGAAGTAGAGGGAGGCGGTGTCGAGGAGCATGAGTCGTCCGGTCACGTCCCGCATCATGCCGTACGCCACCGACAGCGCCCCGCAGCCGCGTGACGGTGAGCGCGGGGTGCGCGACGAGTTGCGCCCTGCGCTTCTTCTGTGAAGCAGAACACACGTTTGTGTTGGCTGAAACGGGGGAGGCGCAGGCACGGAGCGATGCCGGTTGCAGGTTCAACTGTCTTCGACGGTTCAAGACCGCGTGAGCCTACCGCCGGGCGTCGCTCCTTCCATTGCCGTCGACTCAAGAGGTACGCGTGTCAACCAGGCTAGAAGCGGAGCATCTGTACAAGGTGTTCGGCAGACGACCGGGACAGGCGGTCGAGAGACTGCGCAACGACGAGACCGACCGTGAGGAGTTGCGCGACCAGGGCACCACGGCCGCCGTGATCGATGCCTCGTTCACGGTGGAGCCGGGCGAGATCTTCGTCGTCATGGGCTTGTCCGGATCCGGCAAGTCCACTCTGCTGCGCATGCTCAACGGTCTGTCGGAGCCGACCGCCGGACAGGTGCGTTTCGGCGGTGAGGACCTCACCGCGCTGTCCGACCGGGAACTGCGCGACGTCCGTTCCAAGAAGATAAGCATGGTCTTCCAGCACTTCGCTCTCTTCCCGCACCGCAGCGTTCGCGAGAACGCCGCCTACGGACTGGAAGTGCAGGGCGTGCCCCGCGCCGAGCGCGAACGCCGCGCCGACGAGGCGCTCGCTCTGTGTGGCCTGGCCGGCTGGGAGAAGTCCTGGCCCGACGAGCTGTCCGGCGGTATGCAGCAGCGGGTGGGTCTGGCCCGCGCGCTCGCCACCGACGCCGACCTGCTGCTGATGGACGAGTCCTTCAGCGCGCTCGACCCGCTGATCCGCCGCGACATGCAGGACCAGCTGGTGGAGCTGCAGAAGAAGCTGAAGAAGACGATCGTCTTCATCACCCACGACCTCAACGAGGCCATGCGCCTGGGCGACCGCATCGCGGTGATGCGTGACGGCCGCATCGTGCAGATCGGCACCGCGCAGGACATCCTGATCCGCCCCGCCAACGACTACGTCGCCTCCTTCACCCAGGACGTCGACCGCTCCCGGGTGCTGACCGCCGGCGCCGTGATGGACCAAGAGGTGCGCGGCGACGAGGCCGACTGCGACTGCGAGACCGCGACCCCTCGGACGCCGTTCACCGAGCTGTGCGCGATCAGCGCCCGCGCGGCGCACCCCGTGGCGGTCCTCGACGGCGAGGGCGCGGTCGTCGGGGTCGTGCCCCGGCAGCGGCTCGTGGGCTTCCTCGGTGACGAGGAGGCCGCGCCCGGCACCTGCGACTCCCAGCGGGGCAAGGGCGAGAAGGTGATGGCCCGTGCCTAGGATCCCGCTCGGCGAATGGGTCAACAGCGGCGTCGACTGGCTGCTCGACAACGTGACCTGGCTGTTCGACTTCTTCAAGGCCGTCTTCACCGGCGCCTACGACGGTGTCAACGCCGTCCTGCAGGCACCGGAGCCGCTGCTGCTCGCCGGTATCTTCGCGGTGATCGCCTTCTGGCTGCGCGGCACCTTCGCCGGTGTCCTCACCTTCCTGGGATTCGCCTTCCTCGATTCCATGGAACTGTGGGCGGACTCGATGGTCACGCTGGCGCTGGTCATCGTCGCCACCGTCATCGCGCTGGTCATCGCGGTGCCCGTGGGCATCTGGGCGGCACGCTCGGACCGGGTCAGCGCCGCCGTGCGGCCGGTCCTGGACTTCATGCAGACGCTGCCCGCGATGATCTACCTGATCCCGGCGATCCTGTTCTTCGGGACCGGCCCCGCCCCCGGCGTCGTCGCCACCCTGATCTTCGCGCTCGCACCCGGCGTGCGCATGACCGAGCTGGGCATCCGCCAGGTCGACAAGGACCTCGTGGAGGCGGCCGAGGCGTTCGGCACCACGCCCCGCAACACCCTGCTGCGCGTCCAGCTGCCGCTGGCGCTGCCCACCGTGATGGCGGGCGTCAACCAGGTGATCATGCTCGGGCTGTCCATGGCCGCGATCGCGGGCATGGTCGGCACCGGCGGCCTGGGCGGCGCGGTCATCGAGGCCATCGGCCAGCTCAACATCGGTCTGGGTGCCGAGGCCGGCCTCGCCATCGTCATCCTGGCGATCTACCTCGACCGCATGACCAGTGCCCTGGGCACCCAGGTGTCCCCGCTCGGCCGCCGCGCCGCCGCCAAGGCCCGTGTCGCGCAGGGAGGACTCAAGATCTGGTCCTACCGGCCGCGTCCGCAGGTCGCCGTGATCGGCGTCGTCGTCCTCGCCCTGGTGGCCGGCGGCATGAGCATCTTCGGCGGCACCACCGGCGGCACGGACACCACGGCCGACGACAAGAACGTCGGCAAGGGCGAGAAGATCTCCATCGGTTACATCCCCTGGGACGAGGGCATCGCCTCCACCTTCCTGTGGAAGGAGGTCCTCGAGCAGCGGGGCTTCGAGGTCGAGGCCACGCAGTTCGACGCCGGCCCGCTCTACACCGCGCTCGCCCAGGGCAACATCGACTTCCAGACGGACTCGTGGCTGCCCACCACCCACGCCGAGTACTGGAAGAAGTACGGCGACCGGCTCGAGGACCTCGGCACCTGGTACGAGGAGACGTCGCTCGAACTCGCCGTGCCCGCCTACATGGAGGACTTCGACTCCCTCGAGGACCTCAAGGGCAAGGCCGGCACCTTCAACGGGAAGATCACCGGCATCGAGTCCAGCGCCGGAATGATGGGCCTGCTGAAGGACAAGGTCGTCAAGGAGTACGGCCTGGACAAGGAGTACAAGGTCGTCGACAGCTCCACGCCGGCGATGCTGGCCGAGCTCAAGCGGGCCTACAGCAAGAAGGAACCGGTCGTCGTCACGCTCTGGTCGCCGCACTGGGCGTACAGCGACTTCGACCTGAAGAAGCTGAAGGACCCCAAGGGCACCTGGGGCGAGGGTGACGGCGTGCACTCCCTGGCCCGCAAGGACTTCACCGCCGACCACCCCACCGTCGGCAAGTGGCTGAAGGACTTCTCGATGGCCGAGGAGGAACTCACCAGCCTGGAGGCCGAGATCAACAAGGCCGGCAAGGGCAAGCAGCAGGACGCCGTCCGCGCCTGGCTGAAGGACAACCCGGGCATCGTCGACAAGCTCGCGCCCGTGCAGTCGTCCGGTTCCGGTGACACTCCCGCCGAGGCGAAGCGTCCGCTGGACGTGGCCTGGTTCCCCTGGGAGGAGGACGTCGCGATCACCTACCTGTGGAAGAACGTCCTGGAGCGGCGCGGCTACACGCTGAACCTGAAGCAGATGGACGTCGGGCCGGTCTACACGGGCCTCTCCACCGGTGATCTCGACCTCAACTTCGACGCCTGGCTGCCGTACTCCCAGAAGAACTTCTACGAGCCGAACAAGGACAAACTCACCGACCTCGGTACCTGGTACGAACCGGTCTCACTGGAGGTCTCCGTCCCCTCGTACGTCAAGGACGTCAAGTCGCTCGAGGACCTCAAGGGCAAGGCCGACCTGTTCAACGGGCGGATCGTCGGCATCGAGCCGGGCACCGGCCAGATGGACCTCCTCAAGAACAAGGTCCTGCCGGCCTATGGCCTGGACAAGGAGTACAAGGCCGTCGACGGCTCCTCGCCGGCGATGCTGGCCGAGCTCAAGCGGGCCTACAGCAAGAAGGAGCCCATCGCGGTCACCCTCTGGTCGCCGCACTGAACGTACAGCGAGTACGAGCTGACCAAGCTGAAGGACCCCGAGGGCGCCTGGGGCGAGAACAACACCATCCACACCATCGCGAGCAAGAAGTTCCCCGAGCAGTACCCCGAACTCACCAAGTGGATCAAGGGATTCACGATGAGCGAGGACGAACTCGGCACGCTCGAGAAGGAGATCAAGGACCGCGGCCAGGGCCAGGAGGAGGAAGCCGTCGCCGCCTGGCTGGAGGAACACCCGGACGTGCCGGAGCGCATGACCCCGCAGTGACGGTGACGCCGCCGCGGTGACCACCGCGCCGGCCGCCACCGSCCGCCCCTCGGGCAGGTCCGGAGCACGGTGAGGATCCGGACAATCACACACCGCGAGGCCCTTCCCGGCCTCAGGGCACCTCCCCGTGACCTCCTGCCCCACTTCGGGCGACAATGGCGGAAACACCTGGCACCCTGCGCACATCGAACCGAACAGGCCGGGCGCCGGCCGGCGTGAACTGTGGGGTCGTACGCGATCGCTCATGACGCCGACGTGACAGGCGCCTGAAACGGTTTGCCGAACATGCGTAGGGTGCAGACAGCTCAAAAGAAGGAGTGCGCCGGACAGCGGCGCACGCACCGGGTACGGGACGACGGGCGAAGGAGGGAGCCGGGGCGATGGGCGACCACAAAGAGCAGCCTCTGCGGGTGGGCGCAGCCGTGCGGCGGCGACGCCGGGCGCTGGACCTCACCCTTGCCGTCGTGGCCGAGCGCAGCGGCCTGTCGGTCCCGTTCCTGAGCCAGATCGAGAACGAGCGCGCGCGCCCCAGCCAGAGCTCCCTGGAGAAGGTCGCCGACGCCCTGCGCACCACCGCGGTGGAACTGCTCGCCGCCGCCGACCCGGCGTGCAGCGTCGACGTCGTCCGCGCGGAGGACACCGAGCCGCTGCTCGAACCGCGCGTCCGGTCCCTGGTGCGCGGTCATCACCAGATGCACGCCTCCGAGTTCACCGGCGACCACGACGCCGGGCGCGAATTCCAGTTCCGCAACGACCAGTTGATGTACGTGGCGGACGGCGCCGTGGAGATCGAGGCGGAGGGCCGCGCCTACCGCCTCGGCCGCGGCGACACCCTGTACCTCACCGGAGGCGTCCGGCACCGGTGGCGGGCCACGGTCGCGGAGACCCGGCTGATCGTCGTCGCCGTCGCGGAGCACATCGAGGCGGTCCGGGACAAGCCGCGCCGATGAGTTCCGCGCGGATCGTCTCCCTCGTCCCGTCCCTGACCGAAGCCGTGGCGCTCTCCGCCCCCGGCGCCCTGGTCGGTGCCACCGACTGGTGCACCCGTCCGGCCGATCTCGACGTCGTACGGATCGGCGGTACGAAGAACCCGAAGACGGAGCGGATCGCCGCCCTCGCCCCCGACCTGGTGATCGCCAACGAGGAGGAGAACCGCCCGTCCGACCTCGCCGACCTGCGCGCGGCCGGCCTCGAGGTGCTGGTGACGGAGGTGCGGACGCTGTCCCAGGCCTTCAGCGAGCTGGCCAGGGTGCTCACGGCGTGCGGTGTGGACGCGCGCCCCCGGTGGCTGGACGAGGCCGAAGCCGCCTGGGACGCCGTGGCGCCCCCGAAGACGCGCCGGACCGCGGTCGTACCCGTCTGGCGGCGGCCCTGGATGGTGCTGGGCCGGGACACCTTCGCCGGCGATCTGCTGTCCCGCCTCGGTGTCGACCACCTCTACGCGGATCACCGGGAACGCTATCCCCGCGTCCCTCTGGACGCTTTGCGCGCGGCGGCCCCCGACCTCGTCGTGCTGCCTGACGAGCCCTACCGCTTCACCGCCGACGACGGCGCGGAAGCCTTCCCGGGAGTGCCGTGCGCGCTGGTCGGGGGTCGGCATCTCACCTGGTACGGGCCGTCGTTGGCGGAAGCCGCGACAGTGCTGCCCCAGGAGCTGCGAGCAGCGCGCCGCTGACGCACCGCCGTCAGGGCATAAGCTGACCTTATGAGCGAGACGGACGACGGCCGTGCGGGATCCAGGTCCGTGAGCGCCAGAACCCTGGCCCACCGGGTGCCGGACCTCGGGGCGCTGGAGCTGCTGCTGGCGGTGGCACGGCTCGGGAGCCTGGGCGGCGCGGCACGCGAACTGGGCATCACCCAGCCCGCGGCCAGCAGCCGGGTCCGGTCCATGGAGCGGCAGCTCGGCGTGGCACTGGTGGACCGCTCACCGCGGGGGTCGCGGCTGACCGACGCGGGCGCGTTGGTCACCGACTGGGCCAGGCGGATCGTGGAGGCGGCGGAGGCCTTCGACGCGGGGGCGCAGGCACTGCGGGACCGCCGGGACTCACGGCTGCGGGTAGCGGCGAGCATGACGATCGCCGAGTACCTGCTTCCGGGCTGGCTGCTCGCGCTGCGTTCGCAGCGGCCGGACACGGCGGTGTCGCTGCTGGCCGGCAACTCCGCGTCGGTCGCGGAGCGGCTGCTGTCGGACGAGGCGGACGTGGGTTTCGTGGAGGGGGTGACGGTGCCGCCGGGCCTGGACTCCGCGGTGATCGCCCACGACCGGCTGATCGTGGTGACGGCACCGACGCATGCCTGGGCCCGCCGCCGTCGCCCACTCGCCACCGAGGAACTGGCGACCACCCCGCTGATCCTGCGCGAGAAGGGCTCCGGCACCCGGCAGGTCCTGGACACCGCCCTGGGCGGTCTGGCCCGCCCGCTGATCGAGCTGTCGTCCACGACCGCCGTGAAGGCCGCGGCGGTGAGCGGTGCCGGCCCGGCCGTCCTCAGCGAGCTGGCCGTCGGCGAGGAGCTGGCGATGCGCCGTCTGATCCGCGTCCCCGTGCACGGCATAGCCCTGGCCCGCGACCTCCGCGCGGTCTGGCCGACCGGCCACCGCCCCACGGGGCCCGCCCGCGACCTGCTGGCCCTGACCCGCGGCTGAGCACCTGCCCGCCGTGCACCGGGGAGGGCCGAGGGAGGCGGCGGGTGGGTCAGAGTGTCGCGGCCGCTCGGACCAGGTGGCGTACGACGCGTGGGTCCTCGTCCATCTCCGGGTGCCACTGCACGCCCAGCACCCAGTCGGCGGACGGGAGTTCGATCGCCTCCACAGTGCCGTCCGCCGCGTGCGCGGACGGGACCAGGCCCTCGCCGAGGCGGTCCACCGCCTGATGGTGGAAGGTCGGTACGGAGGTCTCCTCCGGGACGGCACCGGCGTACAAGGTGCCCGGCACCGGCTTGACCGGGTGGTGGCCGAAGACCCCCGGCACCTCCGCGTGGCCGTCGAGGTGCTGGACGAGGGTGCCGCCCAGGGCGACGTTCAGCAGCTGCATGCCCCGGCAGATCCCGAGCAGCGGGACACGGCGGTCGAGGGCCGCCCGGATCAGGGCGAGCTCCCAGGCGTCCCGGGCGCGGGCGGGCGGCCCGGTGCGCGGGCCGGGCCCGGCGCCGTAGTGGACCGGTTCCACGTCCGGACCCCCCGCGACGACCAGCCCGTCGAGCCTGGCCACGGCCGTCGCGGCGTGCTCGGGCGCGTCAGGCGGGAGCATCGCGGCCAGTCCCCCCGCCCGCTGTACCAGCCGCGGATACCCGAGGGGCAGCAGTGCGGCGTCCAGCCGCCACACACCCCAACGGACCCCGGGTTCCAGATACGTACTGATGCCGATCAGCGGCCTGGCCACCATGCCGTACTCCTTCGTCGACGCCACCGGCCTCCTCGTGAACGGCGAAATCCCGGGGGCGTACGTCCCATCGCACTGGGGACTGCGACGGCTTTCCCCCTACAGTGCCCGGATGAGCATGACGCCCGCACCAGGCTGGTATCCCGACCCGCACGCTCCGCACCTGGAACGCTGGTGGGACGGTGTGGCCTGGACCGGGCACCGGCGCGCCCCCGGAGTCCCCGGCGGGCCGGTGCCCCCGTCTTCCGGCGGCACCGGCCGTGCCCGGGCCATCGCCCTCACCGCGGCGGCGGCCGTGCTCGTCACCGCGGTCGTCACCGGCGCGGTGCTGCTGGGCGACGACGGCGACCCGGAGACCAGGACCGGCCCCACGGGCACGGAGTCCGCCCACGCACCGGAAGGTGAGACCCCCGCACCGTCCGCACCGGAGTCCGCGTCCGGGCCTGCCGGCGACCCCGCCGTCGTCGAGGACCAGCTCAACGGCGTCACCTTCCCGCTCCTCGACGGCTGGGTCCGGCCGCAGCACGTCAGCCGGCACGACGTCGTCATGACCACCCCCGGCACCCACGACTGCCCCGGCGAGGGCAGCGTTTGCCGCTCCGGCACGGTCATCTCCCGCACGGTGACCGCGACCGACGAGACGTCCCCCGAACTGCTCGCCAAGGAGGACATCTCCGACGCGGCCGAGGACGCCTTCGAGGAGGACGCCCTCGACCAGAGCCCCTACGGCGGAATCGAGTCCCACGAGGTCGTCAGGTCCGGCCCGGTCGCGGTGGCGGGCCGCGCCGGGTACCTCGTCCGCTGGCGCGTCACGACCGGCAAGGGGCCCGGCGGCCATGTGCAGTCGCTGGTCTTCCCGTCCAGCGTCGGCACCGAGTCGCCGATCGTCGTCCGCTACGTCTTCGAGAGCGGTGAGGGCGCCCCGCCCCTGTCCGACATGGACCGCATCACCAAGGGCATCCGCGCGGTCGGCGACGCGGACCCGGGTGGCGGCGTGGGCAGCAGCGTCGGCCCCCGACCGTGACCCGAGCCGGGCCGGGGCTCCGGTGTCAGAGGAACGTCATGCCCTCGCCGCGGTACGTCGGCACGGTCGCCGTCACCTCGCCGCCCTCGATCAGCCGCAGCGCGTCGAACCGCTCGCACAGCTCGCCCGCCTTGGCATGCCGGAACCACACCTTGTCGCCGATCAGCAGATCGTCGACGGGCGGGCCCAGCAGCGGCGTCTGGACCTCGCCGGGCCCCTCCCGCGGGTCGTAGCGCAGGCCCTCGGGCAGATACGGCACCGGCAGCCGGTCGGCACCGGCCGCGCCGGAGGCCGGGTACCCGCCGCCGAGCACCGTCACCACGCCCACGCCCGGCCGCCGTACGACGGGCAGGGCGAAGAGCGCCGCCGGACGCCCGGTGAACGACGTGTAGTTGTCGAACAGCCGCGGCACGTACAGCCCCGAACCCGCCGCGACCTCGGTGACCGCGTCCTCCTCGGCGGTGAACTGCACACTGCCCGTACCGCCGCCGTTGACGAACTCCAGATCGGGTGCGACCTCCCGTACCGCCCGCACCGCCGCCGCACGCCGCCCGGCCAGTTCCCGCCGTGCGGCGGCCTGCATCAGCCGCACGGCCCGGGAGCGCAGCGGCTGCCCGGCCACCGCGTCGCCGACGCCCGCGACATGGCCCTCGTACGCCATGATCCCCACCAGTTCGAACCCGGGGCGCCGGACCACCGCGCGTGCCATCTCGGCGACCTGTGCGGGGGAGTGCAGCGGGGAACGCAGCGCCCCGACCCGCACCCGGCCCCCGAGCAGCTTCAGCGAGGTGTCCAACTCCAGGCAGACCCGCACCACTTCACCGCCGCCCGCGCGCGCGGCGTCGATCAGGTCCAGCTGCGCCGGGTCGTCGACCATGACGGTGACGGCGGCGGCGACTTCGGGATCGGAGGCCAACTCGGCGTAGCCCGCGCGGTCGGCGGAGGGATACGCGAGCAGGACGTCGTCGAAACCGGAGCGGGCCAGCCACAGGGACTCGGCGAGAGTGAACGACATGACCCCCGCGAAACCCTCCCGGGCGAGGACCCGTTCGAGCAGGGCGCGGCAGCGCACGGACTTGCCGGCCACCCGGATCGGTTTCCCGCCGGCCCGGCGGAGCAGATCGTCCGCGTTGGCGTCGAAGGCGTCCAGGTCCACGATCGCGAGCGGGGCGTCGAGATGGGCGGTGGCCTGGTCGTAACGGGCCCGGTCGGAGGCGCGCACAGTCATGAACGAAGCCTGCCAGACAGGATTACCGCAGGGTAGGGGGATGTTCCGGGCAGATGCCGCGGCCCTGCCGACTGGTTCCCGTTCGATCGGGATCACGCCGTAGAGTGACGCGCACGCCCGGCAGAACCATGCCGGACGAAGGCTCGTGCCGGGATGACGTTCCACCCGTGCGGGTATCTCTGCCCGGGACGGCTTCGTACCGGGCCCGGCGGCAGACACCGGCCCGCCGCGAGGAAACGGTCCGGGCACGACGAAACGGGGGGGCGCATGAGCACGGAAGCGCAGCGCGCCTCCCACCCTCCGCGCCCCACGACCCCTCCGCCGCCGTCCACGCCGCCGTACCCGCCGGGCAGACCGGACGACGACGCCCGGGAACCGGACCGGCGGCAGCCGGGAACCGGCGCCGAGGAGACGCCCCCGGGGACACCCGCCGGGGGACCGGCGAACGACACCGCGCCGGTTCAGCCCAAGGGCAGGACCTCGGGCGGAACGGGCGCGTTCGACATGCGCCGGCCGACGGCACCGCCGCTCGCCGCTTCCTCGCCCTTCGGCCCTTCGCGTTCCGGCCCCTCGCCTTCCGGCTCCGCGCCGTCCCGGCCCCGGTTCCCGCGCTTCGACACCGGCGGACCGACGGCCGATACGGCCGGCCCGGACGGCACGCCGCCCCCGCCGCAGGCCTCCGCCCGCTTCCCGGACACGCCACCGACCGTCGGCCGGGGGACACCGTCTGCGGGCACCGCCCCGAACGGCTCGACCGCCGTACCGCGGCAGCCCGCCCACCGCCCCACCGTCCGGCAGCGGGACACCCCCGCCGAAACCCCGTCGGAGACGACCACCCGCCTGCGCCCGACAGCCGCACCCGCATCCGTCGGACCGACCCCCCGCACGGCCACCCCGCCCCGGTCGGCCATGCCGCCGCCCCGCCCGGCGCCGGACGACACCTGGGCCCCGGCCCCGCGGCCGGGCTCCCCCGACCCCGTGCTCTCCTGGAGCGGTCCCATGACACCCGGCGGTTCCTTCGGCCCCGGCCGGCCCGTCGTGTCGTTCGGGCCGACGGGGGCCAAGGGGTACGACGAGAACGCCCGGCCACGGCTCCTCGGACAGCGGGACCGGTCCCAGATCGTGGCCGCCGCGGTCTGCCTCGTCCTAGGGGTGGGACTGATAGGCGGCGCCGTCACCGGGAGCTGGCTCGCCGGGGACTCCGGTGAGACGGCTTCCCGCAGCGGCTTCACCGCCGCCGGAAGCCTGTGGCACAGCGTCCCGGTCGACCAGCTGTTCCCGCCCACCGTGCAGGGCAAGGGCGCCGGTCCCGGCGACGCCGACCGGCTCTGGACCCGGATAGCAGTGGCCCCGGACAGCGGCTGCGAGGACGCCTTCGACCCCCTGCTGCGCAAGCTGCTCGCCCCCCTCGGCTGCGAACGCCTGCTGCGCGCCACCTACACCGACGCCACCCAGAGCCACGTCACCACCGTCGGCTTGCTGTTCACCCAGGCCGACGCCGCCGGCATGGCCTCCCTCGCCGACCGTGTCGACAGGGAACGCCTGGACCGCCGCACCGACCTGGTGCCCCTCCCGTACCCCGCGAAGGGCACCGCCGCCGCCGACTTCGGTGCCGGGCAGCGTGCCTCCTGGGCGATCTCCGTGCTCACCGACGCCCCCGTCGTCGTCTACGCCGTCTCCGGCTGGGCCGACGGCCGTGCCGTCGAGACCCCGCAGCCCGCCGAGGACGCCATGGAGTCCGGTGCCACCAGCGCCCCCGCCCAGGCGGGCCTCGGCCACGAGGCACAGGGCCTCGCCGACCGCGTCGAACGCGGCCTGCGCAAGAACGTCGGCACGACCACGGAGCAGCCGTCATGAGGACCGCGACCGCCAGGGCCGCGACCCTGAGCACCCTCCTCGCCGCCACCCTCGCCCTGCTCCCCGTCACCGCCGCGCACGCCGACGGCATCCGCGCCCGGCAGTGGGGCCTGGACGCCCTGCACATCCAGGAGGCCTGGCGCACCACCCGGGGCGACGGCATCGTCGTCGCCGTCCTGGACACCGGGGTCGACGCCGACCACCCCGACCTCGCCGGCAACGTCCTCGAGGGCAAGGACCTGGTCGGCTTCGGAGCCGAGCCCGGCGACCGTGCCTGGGCCCGGCACGGCACCAACATGGCCGGGATCATCGCCGGTCACGGACACGGCCCCGGGAACACCGAGGGCGTCATGGGCGTCGCGCCCGAGGCCAGGATCCTCCCCGTCCGGGTGATCCTGGAGGACCGCGACCCGGCCCGCGCCAAGGCCCGCCGCACCCGCGGCAACGCCCTCGCCGAGGGCATCCGCTGGGCCGCCGACCACGGCGCCGACGTCATCAACCTCTCCCTCGGCGACGACTCGGCCTCCGCCCACCCCGAGTCAGGCGAGGACGAGGCCATCCAGTACGCCCTCCGCAAAGGCGTGGCCGTCGTCGCCTCCGCCGGGAACGGCGGCGAGAAGGGCGACCGCGTCTCCTACCCGGCCGCCTACCCGGGCGTCATCGCCGCCACCGCCGTCGACCGCTACGGCACCCGCGCCCCGTTCTCCACCCGGCGCTGGTACGCCACGGTCAGCGCTCCGGGCGTCGACGTGATCATCGCCGACCCCGACCGCAAGTACTACGAGGGCTGGGGCACCAGCGCCGCCGCGGCGTTCGTGTCCGGCGCCGTCGCTCTGGTCAGGGCGGCCCACCCGGACCTGACCCCGGCCCAGCTCAAGAGCCTCCTGGAGGACACCGCCCGCAACGCCCCCGCCGACGGCCGCGACGACTCCCGCGGCTTCGGCTTCGTCGACCCGGCCGCCGCCATCGAGGCCGCGGCCCGGCTGAAGCCCGGGGGCCTGAAGCCGGCGGCCCACGGCGACGCGTACTTCGGCCCCGGACCGGAGACCGCCGACTCCGACGGGGACACCGCCGACTGGGCCGCACCCCTGGCGGGCGGCGCGGGCGGCGTCCTGCTGGTCGCCACGGTCGTCCTGTGGCGCGGCCGCCGCACGAGCCGCGAGGACGTCTAGACGCGCGAGGACGTCCGGGGCCACACACGTACGTCCGGTGCCACGAGGACCGAGCGGTGTCACCGGGCGTCAGCCGGCGCGGTGCCCGCCGTCCCCCGTGAACACCGACACCGCCGCCCGTGCCGCCGCCTCCACCAGCGCGACGCCCCGAGCCATCGTCGCGTTGCCGTCGGACAGCACGGCCACCAGCAGGTCCCGGCCGTCGACCGTGACGCGCCCGACGCTGTTCACGACCCACAGCCCGGTCGCGTCGCGCGGCACCCAGCCGTTCTTCACCGCCCACGCCGAGCCGTCCCCCGGATCCCTGCCCGCCAGGACGCGGTCCGCCGCGACCGGCACCCCCCACGCCTGGTCCGCGACCACCCCCTCCATCAGCCCTCGTACGTACGCCCGCGAGACCCCGGTCAGCTCCGAGTCCGCCCCGGCCCCGAACACCTGCCGCAGCAGCAGGAGTTGATCGGTGACGGTGGTCCGGGTCAGCCCCCACCGGGGGCCGTCGCCGCCCTCGGTCCGGGTGAGCCCGAAGCGGGCGTTCGCCGCGTCGAGCCCGGCCGCCCGTCCGATCGAGCGCCACAGCGCCGACGCCGAGTCGTTGTCGCTGCGCTCGATCATCGCGGCGGCGTACGCGCGCTCCTCCCCGGTGAGCTCCCGTCCCGCGTCCTGCGCCCCGAGCAGCAGCGCCGCCAGAATGTCGACCTTCACGATGCTCGCGGCGACGAACGCCCGGTCACCGTGGCAGGCGCCGACCGCGGCAACCGGATCCAGGACTCCCACCGACACCTCGGCGCCGTCCTCCTCGGTGAGCGCCGACCCTGCCGACACCGCCGACCCCGCCGATACGGCGGCCGCCAGCCGTGCCCCCAGCCCCTCGGACCTCACCTGCACCTCCTGCACATCCCGCACCTTCCGCGCTTCCCGCTTCTCGGCCGCCCCCGTCCGAGCCCGCCACCGATGGCCGATAGGCTCGAGGACCGTGGCGAACAAGAACATTCCCGACCCGGGCTACCGAGACGACGACGGCTCCGCCGACCCCCGGCTGAGCGCGGCACTCGCCGCGTGGGCCGAGGACGGCAACGCCGTCACCCCGGTGCTCGAAGCGCTCAAGGGCACCCGGCTGCTGGTCCCCGTGGTGGCCGTGCTCGGCGAGGTCGAGGAGGACGAGCGGGGGCTGCGCCGCGAGAAGACCAGCGACATGGCCGTCCCCACCCTGAAGGCGGGCCACCGCACCGCGCTGCCCGCGTTCACCTCCACCGACTCGCTCGCCCGCTGGGATCCGAAGGCCCGCCCCGTCGCCGTACCGCTGCACCAGGCCCTGCAGGCCGCCGCGCACGAGAAGGCCGACACGGTCGTGCTCGACCTGGCAGGGCCCGTGCCCTTCGAGCTGACCGGACCGCTGCTGCTCGCGCTCGCCGAGGGGCGCACGACGACCGATCCGTTGGCCGACCCCGCGGTCACCGAGGCCCTGCGCGCGGTCGTCGCCGCGGAGCCCGCAGTGCTGCGCGCCCACCTCGGGCCGGGGCAGGCCGACGGCACCCTCGCCCTGGTCTTCGACCCCGCCGCACCCGTGGCCGAGGCGGCCAGGTCCGTGGCACAGCGCCTCGCCGCCGACGAGACACTGAGGGCCCGCCTGGTGCGCGGCCTCGACCTGGCAGTACTGCCCGCCGAGGCGACGCCACCGGGCGAGCCCTTCTACGTACGCCCCTGACGGAGCCGGACCCCTCAGGCGTAGAGCGGGCCCGTGTACTTCTCACCCGGGCCCTGCCCCGGCTCGTCCCGGACGAGCGAGGCCTCGCGGAACGCCAGCTGGAGCGACTTCAGGCCGTCGCGCAGCGGCGCCGCGTGGAAGGAGCTGATCTCGGTCGCGGACGCGTCCAGCAGGCCGGCCAGCGCGTGCACCAGTTTGCGGGCCTCGTCCAGGTCCTTGTGCTGGTCGCCCTCCTCGGTCAGGCCGAGCTTCACCGCGGCGGCGCTCATCAGGTTGACGGCGACGGTCACGATCACCTCGACCGCCGGGACCTCGGCGATGTCCCGGGTCATGGAGTCGAAGTCGGGGTTGTCGGTGATCTCGGGGGTCTCGGGGGTCGCGGCGCTCTCGGGGGTGGCGGAGGTGTCCGAGGGGGAGGTCTCACTCATGCCCCACACGATAGGGCCAGGCGCGTGTCCTCTTGACAGCAGGAGGCACGGCGGCAGAAGTGCGGGACGGACGGTTAGCGCACCCCTGCGGAAGCTGCTAACCTTGTGTAACGACCGGTCGGACCCGTCTGCCCACGGCATGCGAGCCCGGCCCACAAGTGGAGGCTTTCGAACTCCCACCTGATCGTCTCTGAGGATGACAGGTCACCGGTCAGGCGGTGCCGCTCGGCGGCGATCCGCCCGAAAGTGCGCCCCGCGGTGACCGCGGCGGTGTTCCGGTAGTTCGAGGAGCCCCGCCTGTGATCGTCCGGGGCATTTTTGCTGCTTCGGCGCGGTTAGGTCTAACGAAAACAGACGTTACGCGGCTGTCCGCCAGACCGTCGCGTGGTGCTTACCGAGGAGGATCCATCAGCGCCGAGCCCCGCATCAACGACCGGATTCGCGTTCCCGAGGTGCGACTTGTCGGTCCCAGTGGCGAGCAGGTGGGCATCGTCCCGCTGGCCAAGGCACTGGAGCTTGCGCAGGAGTACGACCTGGACCTGGTCGAGGTCGCGGCGAACGCCCGTCCGCCCGTCTGCAAGCTCATGGACTACGGGAAGTTCAAGTACGAGTCGGCCATGAAGGCCCGTGAGGCGCGCAAGAACCAGGCGCACACGGTCATCAAGGAGATGAAGCTCCGGCCGAAGATCGACCCGCACGACTACGACACCAAGAAGGGTCACGTCGTCCGGTTCCTCAAGCAGGGCGACAAGGTCAAGATCACGATCATGTTCCGTGGTCGCGAGCAGTCCCGGCCCGAGCTGGGCTACCGACTGCTGCAGCGGCTCGCGGAGGACGTCCAGGACCTCGGGTTCATCGAGTCGAACCCGAAGCAGGACGGCCGGAACATGATCATGGTTCTCGGTCCGCACAAGAAGAAGACCGAGGCGATGGCCGAGGCCCGCCAGGCGCAGGAAGCCCGCAAGGCGGATGCGAAGGCCCACCCGGGCCGCTCGCAGAACGCCGCGGAGGGCGACCACGACGACCACGACGCGGAGACCGAAGCTCCGGCCCAGGCCGCCGCCGAGGCGTGATCCCGGGGGTCCGCCCCCAGGACATAACCGAAACAAGTACGACGCTCCACCGTGCCCGGTTTTCGTGACCGGGCATCGGAGCGCCACCGACGAGGAGATAACGGCGCTATGCCGAAGAACAAGACGCACAGCGGTGCCCGCAAGCGCTTCAAGGTCACCGGCTCCGGCAAGGTGCTCCGTGAGCGCGCCGGCAAGCGCCACCTGCTCGAGCACAAGTCGTCCCGTGTGACGCGTCGCCTCACCGGCAACGCCGAGATGGCCCCGGGCGACGCCAAGAAGATCAAGAAGCTTCTCGGCAAGTGACGTCATGGCGCCCAGGCGCCGTAGGTACGTCAGGACCGGGACCCAATCGATTTCGGGCCGTGTGAGCAACAACCGCGGCCCCGCTACAAGGAGTTAAAAAGTGGCACGCGTCAAGCGGGCAGTCAACGCCCACAAGAAGCGCCGGGCGATCCTCGAGCAGGCCTCCGGCTACCGCGGTCAGCGTTCGCGCCTGTACCGCAAGGCCAAGGAGCAGGTCACCCACTCGCTGGTCTACAACTACAACGACCGCAAGAAGCGCAAGGGTGACTTCCGCCAGCTGTGGATCCAGCGCATCAACGCCGCTGCCCGCGCGAACGGCATCACGTACAACCGCTTCATCCAGGGTCTGAAGGCCGCGAACATCGAGGTCGACCGCAAGATCCTGGCCGAGCTGGCCGTGAACGACGCCACCGCCTTCGCCGCGCTCGTCGAGGTCGCGCAGAAGGCGCTGCCGTCCGACGTGAACGCGCCCAAGGCCGCGTGACGCCCCGCCGGCCCTGATCCGGCGTGATCCGACGGACCCGTAGGCGCTGCCTGCGGGTCCGTCGTCTGTGCGGAAGTTGCGAGCGAAAGTGAACCGAATGCCCCCCGCCACCCCCGAGTTGATCTCCTCCCGCTCGCCCCGTGTGTCCGCCGCGCGGCGGCTGGCCAAGCGGAACTTCCGGGGCAAGGAGCGGCTGTTCCTCGCCGAGGGGCCGCAGGCCGTACGAGAGGCCGCCGTCCACCGGGCCACGGCCGGCCGGGAGGGCGGTCACCGGCCCACCGGAGCCGCCACGCTCGTCGAGCTGTTCGCCACCCCGGAGGCCGCCGAGCGGTACGCCGACATCATCGACGCCGCGCGAGACGCAGGCGCCCGCGTCCACCTCGCCGCCGAGCAGGTCATCGCCGACATCTCCACCACGGTCACCCCGCAGGGCCTCGTCGGTGTGTGCCACTTCCTGGACACCCCCTTCGAGGAGATCCTCGCCGCCCGGCCCCGGCTCGTCGCCGTCCTCGCGCACGTACGCGACCCCGGCAACGCGGGCACCGTACTGCGGTGCGCCGACGCGGCCGGCGCCGAGGCCGTCGTCCTGACCGACGCCTCCGTCGACCTGTACAACCCCAAGGCCGTACGCGCCTCCGTCGGGTCGCTGTTCCACCTGCCCGTCGCCGTGGGCGTGCCCGTAGAGCGGGCCGTGGCCGCCCTCAGGGACACCGGGGTACGGGTGCTCGCGGCGGACGGCGCGGGCGACCGCGACCTCGACGACGAACTCGACCGGCGCACCATGGGCGGACCGACCGCCTGGGTCTTCGGCAACGAGGCGTGGGGCCTCCCCGAGGAGACCCGCGCGCTCACGGACGCCGTCGTCCGCGTCCCGATCCACGGAAAGGCCGAGAGTCTGAACCTCGCCACCGCCGCCGCCGTATGTCTCTACGCGTCGGCGCGTGCACAGCGCGCCGCCGGAGGGTGCCGCTCCGTCACCGAGAGCTAGTAGGGTGACCTGCCCGGGGACCCTTCCCCAAGTTTTCGGCCGTGCCCCAGGCTTCCCGGCTTCGTCCGGACCGGGGCACCCGCCGTGAGCGCGGGGCACCCCGAGGGAGTTCTGAGAGGTGGGGTACGGGGATGACCGTCGGCACGAGCAGCGCACCGGGAGCACCGGAAGCGGCGCACCCGCCCGCGCCCCGGTCCGCCGGCCCCGCCGAGCTCGGCATCGAACCCGACCAGCTGCCCGACGGACTCGTCGTCGCCGACGAGCACGGCAGGGTGATCTGCTTCAACGCGGCGGCCGCCCGGATCACCGCCGTTCCCGCCGAGCAGGCCCTCGGGCAACACCTCGACGCGGCCCTGCCGCTGGAGGATCTGGAGGGCCGGCGCTGGTGGCAGCTCACCGACCCCTACGGCGGCCTCGCCATCCGGGTGAGCCAGCCCGAGCGCAATCTGCTGCTGCCCGGCGGCCGGGAGGTCCTCGTCTCGGCACGCTACGTCCGCGCCCGCCCCACCGGCCCGGTCCGCCGGGTCGTGGTGTCCCTGCGCGACACCGAGGCCCGGCGCCGCACCGAACGCAGCCACGCCGAACTGATCGCCATCGTCGCCCACGAACTGCGCTCCCCGCTCACCTCCGTCAAGGGTTTCACCGCCACCCTGCTCGCGAAGTGGGAGCGCTTCACCGACGAGCAGAAACAGCTGATGCTGGAGACCGTCGACGCCGACGCCGACCGCGTCACCCGGCTCATCGCCGAACTCCTCGACATCTCCCGCATCGACTCCGGGCGCCTCGAGGTGCGCCGCCAGCCCGTCGACATCGGCACGGCCGTCGGACGGCACATCCAGGCGTACGTCGCCGCCGGACAGCCCGCCGACCGGTTCCTGCTGCGGATCCAGCACCCCCTGCCCGCCCTGTGGGCAGACCCCGACAAGGTCGACCAGGTGCTCAGCAACCTGCTGGAAAATGCCGTGCGCCACGGTGAGGGAACCGTCACCATCGACATCACGCCCTCGGCGTCCCCCCGAGACCGGGAGAACGGCGAACACGCGGCCACGTCGGTCACCGTGAGCGACGAGGGCCCCGGCATCCCGGAGGAGTCCATGAACCGCGTCTTCACCCGCTTCTGGCGGGGCAGCAAGCGCGGTGGCACCGGCCTCGGGCTCTACATCGTGAAGGGCATCGTCGAGGCCCACGGCGGCACCATCACCGTCGGCCGCGCCCGCGGCGGCGGCGCGGAGCTCCGATTTACGTTGCCCGTGGCGGCCCCGGCGTATCTCACCTAGAGCGCACCCAGGGCCCCACGGGCGCGTTCGCCTGCCCTCACCCCGTTAGACTCGGCCTCTGGCCACCATTGTGTCCCGCAGACGGAGACGCTTCGTCCACGAGCCGGTGACGGGAACCATCAGCCAGCCAAACGGAAGTACGGGAAGAGATGTCGGCACCCAATAAGTCGTACGACCCAGTCGAGGTCGAGGCGTTGAAACCAGAAGAGATCGAGCGCATGCGGGACGAGGCGCTCGCCGCCTTCGCCGCCGCGGACTCCCTCGACGCGCTCCATGAGGCCAAGGTCGCCCACACCGGCGCCGCCTCCCCGCTGGCCCTCGCCAACCGCGAGATCGGCGCCCTGCCCCCGCACGCCAAGGCCGACGCGGGCAAGCGCGTGGGCCAGGCGCGCGGTGCCGTGAACAAGGCCCTCGCCGGCCGTCAGACCGAGCTCGAGGCCGAGCGTGACGCGCGCGTACTGGTGGAGGAGGCAGTGGACGTCACACTGCCCCACGACCGCGTACCGGCCGGTGCCCGGCACCCGCTGACCACGCTGTCCGAGCGCATCGAGGACATCTTCGTGGCCATGGGCTACGAGGTCGCCGAGGGCCCGCAGGTCGAGGCCGAGTGGTTCAACTTCGACGCCCTGAACATCGGTCCGGACCACCCGGCCCGCGGTGAGCACGACACCTTCTTCGTGCAGGGCCCGAAGGGCGGCACCGAGTCCGGGGTCGTGCTGCGCACCCACACCTCGCCCGTGCAGGCCCGCACCCTGCTCCACCGCGAGCTGCCGGTCTACGTCATCTGCCCCGGCCGCGTCTACCGCACCGACGAGCTGGACGCGACCCATACCCCCGTCTTCCACCAGGTGGAGCTCCTCGCCGTCGACGAGGGCCTGACCATGGCGGACCTCAAGGGCACCCTGGACCACATGGTGCAGTCGCTGTTCGGCGAGAGCATGAAGACCAGGCTGCGGCCGAACTTCTTCCCCTTCACCGAGCCGAGCGCCGAGATGGACATGCTCTGCTACGTCTGCAAGGGCGAGTCCGTCGGAAACCCCGACCGCCCCTGCCGCACCTGCTCCTCCGAGGGCTGGATCGAACTCGGCGGCTGCGGCATGGTCAACCCGCGGGTGCTCACCGCCTGCGGCGTCGACCCCGAGAAGTACAGCGGATTCGCCTTCGGGTTCGGCATCGAGCGGATGCTGATGTTCCGCCACAACGTCGAGGACATGCGAGACATGGTCGAGGGTGACGTCCGGTTCACCCGGCCGTTCGGGATGGAGATCTGATGCGGGTCCCGCTTTCTTGGCTGCGGGAGTACGTCGACCTGCCGGCAACGGAGACCGGCCGCGACGTCCAGGCCAAACTCATTTCGGCCGGCCTCGAGGTCGAGACGGTCGAACACCTCGGAGCCGACCTCAAGGGCCCCCTGGTCGTCGGCCAGGTACTGACCATCGAGGAGCTGGAGGACTTCAAGAAGCCGATCCGCTTCTGCACCGTCGACGTCGGCCAGGCCAACGGCACCGGTGAGCCCCAGGAGATCGTCTGCGGCGCCCGCAACTTCGCGGCCGGCGACAAGGTCGTCGTGGTCCTGCCCGGGGCCGTACTGCCCGGTGGCTTCGCGATCGCCGCCCGCAAGACCTACGGCAAGGTCTCGCACGGCATGATCTGCTCCAGCGACGAGCTGGGCATGGGCGACGACGGCAGCAAGGGCATCATCGTGCTGCCGCCGGAGACCGAGGTCGGCAAGGACGCGATCGAGCTGCTGGAGCTGGTCGACGAGGTCCTCGACATCGCCGTCACCCCGGACCGCGGCTACTGCCTGTCGATGCGCGGCGTGGCCCGCGAGACCGCCACCGCCTACGGTCTGCCGCTGCGCGACCCGGCGCTGCTCGACGTGCCCGGACCGAACGCCTTCGGCTACCCGGTGAAGGTCTCCGACCCGGCCGGCTGCGACCGCTTCACCGCCCGCACGGTGACCGGTCTGAGCCCCGACGCGCGCTCCCCGATCTGGCTCCAGCGCCGGCTGCAGAAGGCCGGCATGCGCCCGGTCTCCCTCGCCGTGGACATCACCAACTACGTGATGCTGGAGCTCGGCCAGCCGCTGCACGCCTACGACCGCTCCCTGGTCCAGGGCACCATCGGCGTCCGCCGGGCCGAGCCGGGCGAGAAGCTCACCACCCTCGACGGCGTGCAGCGCACCCTCGACGGCGAGGACCTGGTGATCACCGACGAGCGCGGCCCGATCGGGCTCGCCGGCGTCATGGGCGGCGCCAACACGGAGATCGCCGATCACGACGTCGAGAACGCCACGGCCGACGTGGTGATCGAGGCCGCGCACTTCGACGCGGTGTCGATCGCGCGCACGGCCCGTCGGCACAAGCTGTCCTCCGAGGCGTCCCGGCGCTTCGAGCGGGGAGTCGACCCGCAGGCCGCCGCCGCTGCCGCGCAGCGCACGGTCGACCTGCTGGTGCTGCTCGCCGGGGGCACCGCCGAGGCCGGCGTCACCGAGGTCGTCGCCCCGACCGCGCCGCACACCATCACCATCCCGGCCGACCACCCGGACAAGGTCGCGGGCGTCGCCTACGGCCGCGAGACCGTCGTACGCCGCCTCCAGCAGGTCGGCTGCGACGTCTACGGCCAAGATGAGCTGATCGTCACCGTGCCGTCCTGGCGGCCCGACCTGACCGACCCGAACGACCTGGCCGAGGAGGTCATCCGGCTCGAGGGCTACGAGAACCTGCCCGCCACGCTGCCCAGGCCGCCCGCCGGCCGCGGGCTGACCTCCCGGCAGCGGCTGCACCGCCGGATCGGCCGGGCCCTGGCCGGCGCCGGATACGTCGAGGCGCCGAACTACCCGTTCGTCAGCGAGCAGGTCTTCGACCAGCTCGGCCTGGACGCCGACGACCCGGCCCGCCGGGTGGTGAAGCTGACCAACCCGCTCAGCGACGAGGAGCCCGCGCTGCGGACCTCGCTGCTGCCCGGCCTGCTCGGCGCGCTGCGGCGCAACGACGGACGCGGCTCGCACGACCTGGCCCTGTTCGAGACCGGCCTGGTCTTCTTCCCGCGCGAGGAGCAGCGGACCGCCGTCCGGCTGCCGGTGGACCGGCGCCCCACCGACGAGGAGCTCGCCGGCCTCGACGCGGCGCTGCCGGACCAGCCGCGGCACGTGGCCGCGGTCCTCGCCGGTGCCCGCGAGCAGGCCGGCTGGTGGGGCGCGGGCCGCCCGGCCGACTGGGCCGACGCGATCGAGGCCGCCCGCACCGTCGCCGCCGAGGCGGGCGCCGAACTCGTCGTGCGCAAGGGCCGGTACGGCCCGTGGCACCCGGGCCGCTGCGCCGAGCTGGCGGTCGTCGTCGACGGCACCGAGCGGGTGATCGGGCACGCCGGGGAGCTGCACCCGGGCGTGCTGAAGACCCTGGGTCTGCCCGCGCGCAGCTGCGCGATGGAGCTCGACCTGGACGTCCTGGAGCAGGCCGGCGACGAGACCCCGCAGGCGCCGGGCATCTCCACCTTCCCGGTCGCCACGCAGGACGTCGCGCTGGTCGTCGACGCGTTCGTGCCGGCGTCGGACGTCGAGGCGGCACTGCGCGAGGGCGCCGGCGAACTGCTGGAGTCCATCCGCCTGTTCGACGTGTACGAGAACGCCGAGCAGCTGGGTGAGGGGCGCAAGTCCCTGGCGTACGCGCTGCGGTTCCGCGCGCCCGACCGGACGCTGACGGTCGACGAGGCGTCCGCGGCCCGGGAGACGGCGGTCGCCCTCGCGGGCGAGCGCACCGGGGCGGTCCTTCGCGGCTAGTGGGTCCCCCCAAGGACCGGCTCTTCGGGGCCGGTCCTTGGGTTTTCGCGGGGTGCTCGAGTCCCCCTGCGCTCCTGAACGCACGTAGCTCTCTCACGTATCTGTTACCGCCAGTCACCTCACTCGTTCGGGTGACTTTTCGGGCGATACGCCCGGATCGGATCGTGTGGTCGAAAGAATCAGACCGGCCTCTCCGAGGCCGGTCTGCGCTGTCTGGGCCACAATGGGGGGCCATCGGCATGATCCGCTTCAAGGCTGGAGCACCCCGCACGGGGCGGCCCAGGACCACCTCGTTGCATCCCGACCACTGCCCGCTGCGCCGGGCGCTCGCCCGCGGGCTGCCACCCACCGCTCTGAGCGCCATCGGCACCGGACTGGCGCTGCACGTCGGGCAGAGCCTGCTGAGGGAGCTGCGACGGACCCGCACGATCGCCCGCACCGCGCAGCGGAGGCTGCGGCCGCCGCCGCGCGTCGACGGACTGACGGTCGCCGCCGTCCAGCTCTCCGCCGACCGGGGTGCCCGGCTCGGCGGCGATCTGTATGAGGTGGGCGCCACCGAGTACGGCGTACGGGCGGTCATCGGCGACGTCCGCGGACACGGGCTCGGGGCCGTCCCCACCGTCACCGCCGTCCTCGGCTGCTTCCGCGCGGCCGCGTACGACGAACCCGACCTGGCCGGAGTGCTGCGCCGGCTGGAGCGGGCGATGGACCGGCACCTGCGGGAGCGGGCCCGCGCCGAGCACCTTTCGGCAGCCGTCGGCGCCGCCGACGGCCATCAGGTCGCCGAGGAGTTCGTCACCGTACTGCTGCTCGAGATCCTCCCGGACGGGCAGGTCCGGGCGCTCAACTGCGGGCACCCCTGGCCCCATCTGCTGAGCGGCGCGCGGGTCGAACCGCTCGCCCGTGCCGATCCGCACCCGCCGTTGGGCCCGTTCCCGCTGCCCGCCGAGCTCCCCACCGTCCCCTGCGGACGACTGCTGCCCGGTGACATGCTCGTCCTGCACACGGACGGAGCCGAGGACGCGCGGGACGCCGGCGGCCGTTTCTTCCCGCTGCCGGAGGTGCTCGCCGCCGCCGCGCGCGGGGCACCGCGTACACCGCAGGCGGTCCTGCGCACGGTCCTCACGGCGCTGACCCGCCACACCGGCGGCCCACCCAAGGACGACATCGCCCTCATGGTCCTCAGGAACGAGCGCCCGTCTCCGCGCGCCCCCTCGATCGCGCCGGAATCCCCGCGGCCGATCACGACGGACCCGCACGCGGCGAGCCACCAGCAGTTCCCCGCATAGCGTGCGCCCCCTCGCAGTGTGCGCGGGCAGCCGGCGGGGCCGTCCGCCCCGCCACGGAATGTCGGGCAGGCAGCTGGGCGGACGGCGCGGATACGGGCCGCCGCGCTGTACGAGGGGGAGCCGGCGGCCCGGCCGGCCTCTTTCGAGGCACCTCAGTCAACCGGCCGGGAACTCCCCGCGACAGCGCGCGCACACTGCGGATTCGGGCACTCCGTTCACACCCCGTGTGAACACCCGACCACTACTCTGTCGACACCGATCCTCCGGGGGACCTCATGCAGCCCAACACTCTGCTCGACGCGGTCCTGGACGAGGCCGGCATCTCGCACGCCGGTCTGGCCGCGCACGTCAACCAGGCCGGCCGGGCACGCGGACTGTCACTCAGGTACGAACACACCGCGGTGGCACGCTGGTTGAAGGGGCAGCGGCCCCGCGGCCAGGTGCCCGACCTGATCTGCGAGGTCCTGGCCGTCCGGCTGCACCGCCAGGTCACCCTCGACGACATCGGCCTCGGTGTCCCCGGCGGACCGTCCACCCCGCACCCCGGTTCGCTCTCCGGCTTCGTCGAGCGGGCCACCGCACTGTGGCGCTCCGACCAGCAGCGGCGTCCGCACGTACTGGGCGCGCCCGCGGTCACCGGCACCCCCGCCGTGATGCCCGTCTGGGAGTGGGAGAACCCGCCCGAGGACGTGGACGTCTCACGCGGTGGCCGGCACCGGGTCACACCGGGCGACCTGGACATGCTGCGCTCCGCCCGCTCCCACTACGAGCAGATGTACCGCAAGGCCGGCGGTGTCGCGACCCGCGCCCGCATCGTCGGTTTCCTCAACACCGAGGCCGCCCCGCTGCTGCGCGGCAGCTACACCGACTCCACCGGCCGTCAACTGCACCGGGCCACCGGCGGGTTGGTGGCGGTCGCGGGGATCTGCGCGTACGACTCCGACGCGCACGGCCTCGCCCAGCGCTACTTCCACCAGGGGCTCCGGCTGGCAAAGGCCAGCGGGGACCGTGGACTCGGCGCGTACGTGATCGCGCTTCTGGTCAACCAGTCGCTGTTCATGCGGGAGTACCGGCAGGCCGTCGCCTTCGCGGAGGCCGCGCTGCGCGCCGCGGGCAAGCACATCACCCCCGCCCTCGCCTCCGACCTGTACGCGATGCAGGCGAAGGCGTACGCGCACCTCGGCGACGGCACGAGCGCGCTGTCCTGCATCCGGCGCGCCGAGCAGGCCGCCGAGCGCATCCGGCGCGGCCACGAACCCGACGAGACCGGCTATGTCCAACCCGGCCTGGTCAACGTGCAGGTGGCGGAGGCGTTGCTCAGCCTCGGCGAGCTGGCCGCGGCGGGCGAGCACGCGGCCGCCGCCGTCGACAACCCCGCGCACGACCGGGGGCGGGTGCACCGGCTCGCCATGTTGAGCACCATCGAACTACGGCAGGGCAACGCCGACAAAGCGGTCGCCATCGCGGTGCAGATGGCCGAGCAGGCCCGTGGAATGGAGTCGCAGCGGCTGCGCGACAGGCTGCGCGCCGTGCGCGAGCACCTGGTGCGCAACGGCTGCGCCGGTACCGGCGAGGCGGCCGAACTCATCGACGGTGCCCTGCGCGTACCGCTGTAAGCCCGCCGCAGGTGGCCGCGGAGTGCGCCCGCGTCGCGCCGTCCGCTGCGTCGCGGGCGGCCTCCTGTGCGCCTGCTGCCGGACCGCTGCTGCTGCGATATTGCCACTCACTCAGCGGAAGGTGGCATAACCGTGCAATGGACGAAGCAGAACGAACAAATTGTGTACTCGAACCGCTGGTTCAGCGTCAATCTCGCGGATGTCGAACTACCGGACGGCCGGCATCTCGACCACTTCCTCATCCGGCTGCGGCCCGTCGCCGTGGCCACGGTGGTGAACGAGGCCAACGAGGTCCTCCTCCTGTGGCGTCACCGCTTCATCACCGACAGCTGGGGGTGGGAGCTCGCGGCCGGTGTGGTCGAGGACGGCGAGGACGTCGTCCGGGCGGCGGCCCGGGAGCTGGAGGAGGAGACCGGCTGGCGGCCCGGGCCCCTGCACCACCTCATGAGTGTGGAGCCGTCCAACGGGCTCACCGACGCCCGGCACCACATCTACTGGGCCGACGAGGGCGAATACGTCGGACACCCGGTGGACGACTTCGAGTCGGACCGCCGGGAGTGGGTGCCGCTGAAGGTGGTCCCCGACCTGGTCGCCCGCGGCGAGGTCCCGGCCGCCAACATGGCGGCCGCGTTACTGCTGTTGCACCATCTCAGGCTCGGCCAGGACAGCAGGCCCTGACGCCGACGGCCCGGCACCCGTCGGGGCGCCGGGCCACGAAGCGTCTCTCAGCCGTAGCTGTAGAAGCCGGAGCCGCTCTTGCGGCCCAGACGGCCCGCGTCGACCATGCGCTGGAGCAGCGGGGGAGCGGCGTACAGCGGCTCCTTGTACTCCTCGTACATCGAGTGCGCGACCGAGGCCACCGTGTCCAGGCCGATCAGGTCGGACAGCTTCAGCGGGCCCATCGGGTGGGCACAGCCCATCTCCATGCCGTTGTCGATGTCCTCACGGCTGGCGATGCCCGACTCGAACATCCGGATCGCGGAGAGCAGGTACGGGATCAGCAGCGCGTTCACGACGAACCCGGAACGGTCCTGGGCGTGGATCGCGTGCTTGCCCAGCACCTTCTCGGTGAAGATCTGCGCCCGGCTGATCGTGCCCTCGGAGGTGGTGAGCGCCGGGATCAGTTCGACCAGCTGCTGCACGGGGGCCGGGTTGAAGAAGTGGATGCCGATGACGTGGTCGGGCCGCGAGGTGGCGACCGCCAGCTTCACCAGCGGGATGGAGGAGGTGTTGGAGGCCAGGATGGCGTCCGGCCGGGTCACCACCTGGTCGAGCACCTGGAAGATCTCCGTCTTGACCTGCTCGTTCTCGACGACGGCCTCGATCACCAGGTCGCGGTCGGCGAACTCGCCGAGGTCCGTGGTGAAGCTCAGCCGGGCCTGGGCGGCCTCCAGCTCCTCCGCCGTGATCTTGCCGCGCTCGGCCGCCTTCGTGAGGGAGTTGTACAGCCGGGTACGGCCGATCTCCAGGGCCTCGCCGGTGGTCTCCGCGACCATCACGTGCAGTCCGGCGCGAGCGCACACCTCGGCGATTCCCGCGCCCATCTGGCCGCAGCCCACCACTCCGACGCGTTCGATGTCGGTCACATCGTCCCTTTCGCTTCCCTGCGCGGTTCGTCTGCGCTGTTACGGCTCTGTTCTACCGCTGTTCCGCCGCCCAGTTCCACGGCTCTGCTCTGCGACTTCGCTCTGCGGCTCCGGCAGGGGTGCCGGGTCGCGGCGTCCTGCTCCGTTCGTGCACGCTACCCGGCAGGATCGATGATCGATCGTGCGGGGCGGGCATGCTGAGCACGGAACGGTCCGTGATCGGGCGGATCGCGGCTTTTGTGGCAGGTGTGAAATGGGACGAGTGTCACGCAGGGCGTTCGCGACGGTGGCGCTGTCGGCAGCGACGATGATGACGGCGGCCTCGGCCACCCCGGCCCGGCCGGGCCCCGTGCCCTCGGGTGCGGCGGGGGGCCGGGGAGCGAGGGCGGGGGAGATGCGGGGCGTGTGGCTGGCGACCGTGGCCAACCGGGACTGGCCGTCGCGTCCGGGACTGAGCGCCGACCGGCAGCGGGCCGAGCTGATCGCCCACCTCGACACCGCCGTCCGCAACCGGCTCAACACCGTGATCCTCCAGGTACGGCCCACGGCCGACGCCCTGTGGCCGTCCCCGTACGAACCCTGGTCCGCGTACCTCACCGGCACCCAGGGCACGCATCCCGGCTGGGACCCGCTGGGCACCGCCGTCACCGAGGCCCACGCCCGCGGCCTGGAACTGCACGCCTGGTTCAACCCGTACCGGGTCGCCCCGCACACCGACCCCACCCGGCTCGCCGCCACGCACCCGGCCCGCCGGAACCCCGGCTGGGTGGTCCCGTACGGCGGAAAGCTCTACTACAACCCCGGGTTGCCCGAGGTCCGCGCCTTCGCCGTGGAGGCGATGCTCGACGCGGTGCGCCGGTATCCCGTCGACGCGGTCCACTTCGACGACTACTTCTACCCGTACCCCGTGCCGGGGCAGAGCTTCGACGACGACACCGCCTACGACGCCCACGGTGGCGCCTTCCCCGACCGGGCGGCCTGGCGGCGGGACAACATCGACCGGCTGGTGCGCGAGACGGCGGCCCGCGTCCGGGAGATCCGGCCCGGCACCCGCTTCGGCATCAGCCCCTTCGGGGTGTGGCGCAACGCGGCAACCGACCGGCTCGGCTCAGAAACCCGGGCCGGCGTGCAGACCTACGACGATCTGCACGCCGACACCCGCCGGTGGGCGCGGGAGAACTGGATCGACTACATCTGCCCCCAGCTCTACTGGAACATCGGCTTTGCCGCCGCCGACTACGCGAAGCTGCTGGCCTGGTGGTCCGCGGCCGTGGAGGGCTCCGGGACACAGCTGTACGTGGGCGAGGCGCTCTACAAGGCGGGCGACCCGGCGCAGCCCGCCCCCTGGCAGGATCCGGCCGAACTCTCCCGGCACCTCACGCTCGCCGAGGAGCACCCGCAGGTGCGCGGGCACGTCTTCTTCGCCGCCCGGGAACTGAGCACCGACCCGGTCGGCGCGATGGCGCGGGTGGTCGCCGACCACTACGGGCGGCCAGCGACACCCCCACGTTGATCCACCACCGGCGGTCGCCGGGTCATCGCTGACGGTTCTTGTGCCGGATCTCAGAATCGGGGCCGGGTGAGCACACGGCCTCGTGCCCGTCCTCGAAGCGGACGCGGTAGGGCGGGTCGCCCTTCTGGCCCATCACTTCGACGATCTCGGCCACCTTGTCGTGCTGACCGACCACCCTGCCGTGCTGGACAAGCTGGTCGCCCACAGTTGCGCGCATCGGGGTCTCCTCACCAAGTGCGGGAGCAGCGGTCCGTGGCTTCGAGTCTACGGCGCGGCGCGCCACCCGGCACGCCCCGCACGGGAGCGGCCCCGCGCTCCGGATTCCGGGCGGCGACCGCACGCTGCCTGCGACGAGGTGCTGGGATGAGTGAGGTGCCGGGGAAAGCACTCGTCCCAGCCGGGTGGCCTGCGAGTATTCGGCCATGAAGGCCATGTCTGCTCGAGTGAGGGCAGCGGGGCGAAGGGGCAGACGTTTCACCTCACTTGTCCGGCAGGTCGTGATCTGTGCTCCATGCCTGAGGGACGCTCGGTAACACCCCGGCCGGACCCCTTGATTTGCTCACCCCGGGGGGCCGACGATCGCCGCATGGCACTTCGGGTCACGTTCGTTGCCGCAGCGGGGAGCTCCTCGCGGCTGACCGAGCGTTTCGAGGACGACCGGCCACTCGACCGGGCCGGGTGGAGCGAGGTGCAGCGCGTCGCCCATGAGCTGCTGCCACTCGCCGCGGCCGACCTGCGCTACTGCTCGCCGAACCCGCGCAGCCGTGCCACCGGGGACGGGCTCGGCTACGCCCCGCTGGTCCAGCTCGCCCTGCGCGACTGCGACATGGGCCGCTGGCGCGGGCTGACCCTGGGCGAGGCGATGGCCCGGGAGCCGGAGGCCGTGGACGCCTGGCTCGCCGACCCGCGGGCCACCGTGCACGGCGGGGAGTCGCTGCTGGACTTCATCACCCGCGTGGGCGGCTGGCTGGACACCCGGCCGCTGGAGGAGAACTTCCGGGTGGTGGCGGTGGCCGAGCCCTCCGTGATCCGCGCCGCGCTGGTGTACGCACTGAAGGCGCCGCCCGCGACCTACTGGAACATCGACGTCCGCGCGCTGTCGCGGGTCAGCGTCACCGGGCAGGCGGGCCGCTGGAGCCTGCGCATCGAGGGTGTCTCCCCTCAGCGCACACGCCCGTAGCCGGTGTCCAGCTCCAGGTCCTTGGCCGGGCCGCGCACCCGCCAGAGGGTCCGCCAGTGGTCCTCGTCGCGGACGGTGAACTCGCCCCGGTAGAGGTCCGCGGCACAGGGGTGGTCGGCGACGTACCGGCCCGTCGAGAGATCCAGGTCGTGGAACGGCCGGCCGTCCGCGAACCGCACGTCCACCACGCCGCCGGGTCCGGGGAGGAAGCGCAGGGTGCGTTCGGCGGGCCGGGGGACACCCCGCCAGGTGAAGGTGCCGGACTCCTGGTGCAGCAGGCCGCCGCCCTCGAGCGGGCTGAAAAGCGTGGTTCCCTCGAAGCGCCCCAGGTCGCCGCTCGCGAGGTCCCGCACGGTCCGGGTCACCCGCCAGCGTCCGCCGAGATAGGTCAGTGCGTCCGGTACCGGCCAGAACTCGCCCATTCCGTCGCGTTCCCCCTTGTGTCCGTCGCCGCACGCACCATTGACGTGCTCCTGCCTCCTCCCTATCTTGCCGTTCGAAGTGCTGACCGTCGCTCGAAATATCGAACAACCTGAATGGTCCAGTGAAGCTCCACCCCTCCCAGAGAGCCGCGGAGTATCCATGTCACGCACCGCCCGCACCCGCACTCGCGCCCATCTCAGAACCGGTCTCACCGCCACCGCGTTACTGACGGCCGCGGCCCTGCCGCCCGCCCCCGCGCACGCCGAGGACGTCACCGACTACACGATCACCGTCGACCCGGGCGCCGAGGGCGCCGCGATCGGCGACACGATGTACGGCGTCTTCTTCGAGGACATCAACCGGGCCGCCGACGGCGGGCTGTACGCCGAACTCGTGCAGAACAGGTCCTTCGAGTACTCCACCGCCGACCACGGCTCCTACACACCCCTGACCTCCTGGACGGTCGGCGGCACGGCCGAGGTGCGGAACGACTCCGGCCGGCTCAACGAACGCAACCGCAACTACCTCTCCCTGGCGGCGGGTTCCTCCGTCACGAACACCGGCTACAACACCGGCCTCCGGGTGGAGCGGGGCAAGCGCTACGACTTCTCCGTCTGGGCCAGGGCCGAGAGAGGCACCACCCTCACCGCCACGCTCAAGGACGCCGTCGGCGAGCTCGGGACCGCCCGACGGGTGGCCGCCAAGGGCGACTGGGTTCAGTACAAGGCCACTTTCACCGCGACCCGCACCAGCAACCGCGGCCGTCTCGCCGTCGCCTCCTCCGGCGACGCGGCCCTCGACATGGTGTCCCTGTTCCCGCGCGACACCTACAAGAACCAGCCGAACGGCCTGCGCAAGGACCTCGCCGAGAAGATCGCCGCCCTGAAACCCGGCTTCGTGCGCTTCCCCGGCGGCTGCCTGGTCAACACCGGCTCCATGGAGGACTACAGCGAGGCCTCCGGCTGGCAGCGCAAGCGCTCCTACCAGTGGAAGGACACCGTCGGGCCGGTGGAGGAACGAGCCACCAACGCCAACTTCTGGGGATACAACCAGAGTTACGGCCTCGGGTACTACGAGTACTTCCGCTTCGCCGAGGACGTCGGCGCGATGCCGCTGCCCGTCGTGCCCGCCCTCGTCACCGGATGCGGCCAGAACCGGGCCACTGACGACGAGGCGCTGCTGAAGCGGCACATCCAGGACACCCTGGACCTGATCGAGTTCGCCAACGGCCCGGCGAACTCGACCTGGGGCAAGGTGCGCGCCGAGATGGGGCACCGCAAACCCTTCGGCCTCACCCACATCGGGGTCGGCAACGAGGAGAACCTGCCGCACGAGTTCTTCGCCCGCTTCCAGCGCTTCCGGGCCGCCATCGAGGCCGAGTACCCGGACATCACCGTCATCTCCAACTCCGGCCCGGACGACTCCGGCACGACCTTCGACACCGCCTGGCAGCTCAACCGCGAGGGTGACGTCGACATGGTCGACGAGCACTACTACAACAGCCCGCGCTGGTTCCTGCAGAACAACGACCGCTACGACTCCTACGACCGCGGCGGCCCGAAGGTCTTCCTCGGCGAGTACGCCTCACAGGGCAACGCCTGGAAGAACGGCCTGGCCGAAGCCGCGTTCATGACCGGCCTGGAACGCAACGCGGACGTCGTCGAACTCGCCTCGTACGCGCCGCTGCTCGCCAACGAGGACTACGTCCAGTGGTCGCCGGACATGATCTGGTTCAACAACCACGCCTCGTGGGGCTCGGCCGACTACGAGGTCCAGAAGCTGTTCATGACCAACGTCGGCGACCGCGTGGTCCCCTCGGAGGCGAGCGGCACACCGGACGTCAGCGGTCCCCTCACCGGTGCCGTCGGCCTGTCGACCTGGGCCACCAGCGCTGCCTACGACGACGTACGGGTGACCGCCGCCGACGGGACGCCGCTGCTCGGCGACGACTTCTCCGACGGCGCCGCGCAGTGGACGCACACCGGGGGCGGCAGCTGGACCGTCCAGGACGGGCAGTACCTCCAGACCGACGCGACCGCCGAGAACACCATGGTCACGGCGGGCGACCCGGCCTGGCAGAACTACGACCTGCACGTGAGGGCGACCAAGAAATCCGGCAAGGAAGGTTTCCTCGTCGCCTTCGGGGTCAAGGACACCGGCACCTACTACTGGTGGAACCTGGGTGGCTGGAACAACACCCGGTCCGCGGTCGAACAGGCCGTGGACGGCGGCAAGTCGACGCTGATCTCCAAAGCTGGTTCGATCGAGACGGGCCGCGCCTACGACATCGACATCAAGGTGCGCGGCCGCCAGGTGACCCTCTACCTCGACGGTCAGGAATGGGGAGGTTTCACCGACGACAAGCCGGCCGAGCCGTTCCGTCAGGTCGTCACCGAGGACGACCGGACCGGTGACCTGATCGTCAAGGTCGTCAACGCCCAGCCGGCCGAGGCCCGCACGGCGATCGACCTCGGTGGCGTGAGGACCGCCTCCACCGCCCGGGTCACCACGCTGGCCGCCGACGCGGACGCGGTGAACACCGAGACGGACACGCCGGTGACCCCGGTGACGTCCACGCTCCGGGGCGTGTCCGACAGGTTCACGTACACGTTCCCGGCGCACTCGGTGACGTTCCTGCGGATCAAGCAGCGGTAGTGGTCAGGGTGCGGGCCGCCGTCACGGAGACGGCGGCCCGCACCCGGCGCCGACCGGGGTACCGCCCGCCGGGTCAGTGGCGCAGCAGCAGGGTGACGCCGGCCACCACGGCGCCGAGCACGACCGCGGCGACGCCGTACGTGAGGCGGTGCGTGCGCAGCCAGGGCAGCAGCCGGTCCACGGCGATCCGGCCGGGGCCGGTCAGGGCGAGCGCCACCGCGGCCAGGGTGATGAGGAGCTCGTACTCCACGCCCTCCGGGGCGAAGAAGCCGCCGCCCCACTTCACGGCGATCGCGTTGACCAGCGTGCCGGCGACGGCCGCTGCGGCGAGCGGGGTGAACAGACCGAGCGCGAGTCCGAGCCCGCCGAGGGTCTCGGTGAGCCCGGCCACGACGGCGAACGCCTCGGGCGAGGGGTAGCCGAGGGACCCGAAGAACATGCCGGTGCCCTCGACACCGCCCCCGCCGAACCAGCCGAACAGCTTCTGGGCGCCGTGCACGGCCATCGTCAGACCGAGCACGAGACGCAGGACCAGCAGACCGATGTCGTAGGCGCGGGCGGGGGCGGCGGGGCCCTCCTGGCCGGACGTCGCGGCGGCGGGGCGGGACAAGGTGGTGGCACTGGCCATGGGGGGACTCCTCGGAAGGGGACGGCGAAGACGGTGGGGGCGCCGCGCGGCACTGAGCGACGCCCGCCCCGACAAACTTGAAGCTTCAAGCTAACCCAGCCATGACCCTTGCTTCAACTTTCAAGCAGTGCGAGTACGCTCGACCGTGCTCGGCCCCGAGCCGAAACCCGTGTCTGCCCCACGCCACCCAAGGAGCCGCCGCCATGCCCCACACCGCCGCACCCACGGTCGGCTGGTCCGTCGAACCCGACCGCAGGCCCGGCACGCCGCTCGTCGTCGCCCTGCACGGGCGGGGAGCGGACGAGGCGTCGTTCGCGCAGCTCGCGCCGCATCTGCCGCAGGAGGCCACGATGGCCTTCGTGCGCGCCCCGCTGGCCGAGGGCGGCGGATACGCGTGGTTCGCCAACCGGGGGATCGGGCGCCCCCTGCCCGACTCCATCGCGGCCACCGCCGACTGGCTCTTCCGCTGGCTCGACACCGAGGCCGCCGGCCACACGTCGGTCTCACTGCTCGGCTTCTCCGGCGGCATGGCCATGGCGGGCGGCCTGCTGCTCGCCCGCCCGGAGCGGTTCGCCGCCGCCGTCCTCCTGTCCGGCACCCTGCCGTGGGACGCGGGTCTGCCCGAGGAGCAGGGCCGCCTGACCGGGGTGCCGGTCTTCTGGGGCCGCGACACCGCGGACCAGGTGATCCCCGCCGACCTCGTCACCCGGACCGGCGCCTGGCTCCGCGAGGAGTCCGGCGCACACCTCGAGGAACGCCGCTACCCGGGCCAGGGCCACGGCATCACCCTCCCGGAACTGGCGGACGCCTCGGCCTTCCTGCGGCGCGCGTGGGAGGGTGCGGCCTGAGGGGGACGAGGCCTGGGGCGGTGGAGAGAGGACCCGCTGCCCGCCTTCGCAGGTCCCTGCGTGCTGTGCTCGATGTGAATCAGATTGCCGCAGATACCGTCCAGGACCGCAGGGGTGGCCTGGCCTATTTCCAGCGGCTCCTGGGTGAATCCGCCATAGCCGACACCACAGGCAAGTGGCGGCTTGCTTCTCAAGCGGGGTACGGACGAGCGCTCGCGCGACGAGGTGAACGGTGCGCACACGTCTGGTCGCTGTACGTCGCTCGTCGGTGCGTGTGGGCGGGGCGGAGCGTGTCGCTTCGACGCGGAGCCGCGTTGACGGGAGAGGCGGTGATGATGCACATGAGCGATCTGATGGGACGGGCTGTCGAAGAGCCCGGTACGGAGGAAGGCGAACGGGATGCGGGGGCAAGCTCCGGCATCCTGCGTGTCTTCGGGCGGCAGCTGAAGCGGTTCCGGGGCCGGGCGGGCCTGGAACGGCCTGAGTTCGGTTCGATGACGGGTTACTCGGCCTCGACGATCGCCGCGTACGAACAGGGCCGCCGGATCCCGCCGCCGAAGTTCATCGATCAGGCGGACGAACTCCTGGACGCGGGCGGTGTCCTCCAGGAGATGAAGGAGGAGATCGCGCGGGCGCAGTATCCGGCGTTCTTCCGGGACGCGGCGCGGCTGGAGGCGGAAGCGGTCGAACTGCACGTGTACGCGAATCAGGCGGTACCGGGGCTGCTGCAGACGGAGGAGTACGCGCAGGCGGTGTTCGGCATGATGCGTCCGCCACTCGACGAGGACGCCATTGCCCGACGAGTCGCGGCACGCCTGGCGCGTCAAGAGGTCTACGGCAAGAGCCCTCAGCCGCTGATGAGCTTCGTCATCGACGAGTCCGTGCTGCGAAGGCCGATCGGCGGCCGGGAGGTGTTGCGTGGCCAGTTGGAACACATTCTGCTGGCTGGGCGGAAGCCGACGGTTGAGATCCAGGTCATGTCGCTGGGGAGCGAGGAGAATGCTGGAATGGCCGGTCCCTTCACCTTGATCGAGACGGCCGAAGGGCGCAGGATCGCTTATGTCGAGGTTCAGAACGTCAGCCATGTACACACTGAGCGACGGCCCGTGAAGGGCCTTGAGGTCAAGTACGGCATTCTGCGAGCACAGGCGCTCACGCCTCGGGCGTCGCTCAGCCACGTTGAGAAACTGCTGGGGGAGCTATGAAAGCCAGGGCACGGGAGCACACGTCTGGGCTTCTGTGGGTCAAGAGCAGCTACAGCAGTGAGGAAGGCGGCGAGTGCGTCGAGGTGGCGTCCTGCCCACACGCAATCCATGTACGCGACTCCAAGGACATACGCCGCCCCGGTGTCTCGGTCCACCCCGCAGCCTGGTCGGCGTTCGTCGGGTTCACGTCCCTGTAGGGCCTGTCTCTGCGGTCTGTTGACCCCTGCCCCTGGCACGGTGTCAGGGGCAGATGCAGGATGACCTCCGTGGATCAACTCCTGTGCGGGCTCGCCGCCAATCCGGCCCTGCCGGCCGAGCTGGTCGACCGACTGATCGCGGTCGCGGACGACGACATCGCCGAGAGCCTCGCGGCTCGGAAGGATCTCAGCCGTGCGCAGGCGGCCGCGGTGGCCGCGCGCGTTCCGGAGAGCGGTGTGCGGCTTGCGTACAAAGGCCTGCTGACCGTCGCCGACGTCGATCCGGTGACACAGCCGCGTGCCGCCCTCGCCCTGCTCGAAAAGCGAGCCGGCACCCCGGAATGGGCACGCCGCTTCGCAGCCGATCCGGTTCTGGAGCACCGGGAGAAACTCGCCGCCTGCCCCGGCCTTCCGGCGGATGTGAGGGAGACTCTCGCCGCGGACTCGGATATCCGCGTCGTCACGGAGCTGGCGTTGTGGACCACGCCCGACATGACCACCAGACTTGCCGGCCATCCGCACGCCGAGGTCCGCCGTGCGGTGGCCGCCAACGAGGCGACGCCCCCGGACGTACTTGCAGCGCTCATCGGCGAGGAGCTGCCTCCGCCGCGTCGATGCCTGGTCTGCGACCGTGAAGCGCCGCCCTTCGTGCATGAGCCGCAGTGTCCGCGGCCCGACTGCGATCTGCCGCCGGGCGCCTCCTGCGACGGTTCCCACGAGTCCACGATGTGTGAGATCCAGGAGGCCGCGTTGCGGAATCCGGGGACACCCACCGAAGCGGTGGTCGGTTTCGTGGACCATCCTTCGATGCTGCTGCGCTGGACGCTTGCCACGCGCCCCGGTCTGCCCACGGAGGTGTACCGGCGACTGGCCGCAGACCCTGTCCCCGGTGTCCGGGCCGACCTCGCCGGGAACCCCGCGATCGACGTCGCTCTGATGCGTACCCTGGCCGACGACCATGACCACGACGTACGGCGCAGGCTCGCGGGCAACCCGAATGTGTCGCTCGACGTACTCGTCCACCTGGCCGACGACACCAGGATCGGCGCCAGTCTGCTGCCACGGATCGCTGCCGCGTCGCCCGGTGAGGTTCGGCAGCTGGCCCAGTCACCGAACCCGGCCGTGCGCATGCTCGTGGGTCAACGACGCGACCTACCGCCTGAGATCCGCGACGCGCTGGCCGGTGACGTCGACGCGAAAGTGGCCAAATCCGTCGCTCCGCACCCGGGCCTCACCGAAGTTCAGTTGCGCGCCATGCTCGACCGCCACGGAGTCCGGGTCCTGGCCAAGGTGGCGGCCAACCCGGAAGCGAGTCCGGCGTTGCTGGAGCACCTGACCCGGCACGAACCACCGGCGCAGAAGGCCTTCCGCGAGATCGCCCGGCACCGGAACGCGACAGCCCGAGCACTGCTCGCCTGCCTGGCGGACAGGCAAGCGAGACCCATGGCGGCCGTCCATCCGACTCTCCCGCCGCCGGTCATCGTGGAACTGCTCACCGACGCCGACTCGCAGGTGGTGGAAGCGGCGGCGGCCAACCCGGCGCTGCCGCTTGCCGTGATGTCAGACCTCGTTCCCCAGCTGTGAATGCCCCGCCTGCCCTGCCGAACGCTCGGCCTCACCCGTTTGAGGGCCGCCTACCGACTGGAGTGCTCAGGCTTGAACCTACGTCAACCCGCTGCGACAAAAACGGCTTCGTCGGCAAAGCCGGTACGGGCATGATCACTCAAGTGCATGGAGAAAGCGACCATCGAGGGCGCGAGCGGTACGAGCTCACGGACACAGACCATGGCCACATCTGGGGTGTGTGCGAGACAGTGGACGGGCTGTTCGGTGAGCCCCGGCGCGGGACGTACGAACTGTTCGGCTGGATTCCGGAGAACGGCGACGTGCGGGGCTGGGTGGGCAGCAGGGTGTGGCTGGTACCGGATGACGGGGCACTCGAACCCTGGCTGCTGGAGGACGCGGAGAGCCTCGGACTGCTTCCCGGATCGGACAGTCTCGTTCTCACCGGCCAGGACGACTACGAAGGCCCGCCCGGGGGATACCGGGGCCCCGTTCGTGTGCATGACGGGAGTCGGTGGCTGGGCTCCTGCCGGGAATACGCCCGCGTCCTGCCGCCGGAGAGAACGGCGCCCCCACTCGTCCTGCAAGGGCTGGCCCAGGGTGATCGACTGAGAACGGCACTGAGGACGGGCACCCGGCGGGCGCTGGACCTGGAACAGGCCGCGCTGGAGATACGGGATGCCCGAGGCGAACCGCTCACCGATCGGTTGTTGTGGACCACCGTCCGTGGCTGGGGCCCGTCCTCCTACGGGGCGGACCTGATCGACCTGGAGCTCGACGGAGAGTTCTTCACCCCTGTTCCCACGTACGCGCACTCAGTTTGGGAACGATGGCTCGCCGGGCCGCCGGACACCCTTGGCGCCTGGGCCGGACTCGACACGCGGCGTCGCGAGGTCTGGCTCGACCTGGCCCGGGACCGGGCCTGCCGTCGTACCCACCGTGACCGGCGGACTGGCCACGCCTACGAACTCGACGGCCGGCAGATCACCGACGAACCGGGCCTCTACCTGGCGCTCGGCGAGGCGGTGAACGGGCCGGGCGGCTATTTCGGAGGCTGTCTCGACGCCCTCACGGACTGCCTGCGCGGCTCCTTCGGTTACACGGCCCCCGCGACCTTGCTCTGGCGGCACTCCGCGACCGCACGCGAGTACCTGTCCCGGACCCTGACACCTCGTGGCCGGCCCTTGGACCTGTTCGCCGAGGTCCTCGACGTCCTGGCCGAGGGCGGCATGCGGGTCAGCCTGGTGTGATGCGTGGCCGGCCGTCCACGTCCGAACCGAGCGCCTCGGCCCAGCCGGCCCGTGCTGTCGGCTGAAGCGTTCGTACCGTTCGACGGCCACGGGCCCGGTGCCGTGTTCACCCCTGCTCCCGCTCCACCGGGAGCCACAATTCGGCGTCGGCTTCGGCCTTGTCCGGTGATAGGCGGGTGCGCAGGAGCTCCGGGCCGGGGCGGCTGCGGTACGGGTTCGACGGGAACCACTGGGTGAACACGTCCCGCCACAGCTCCTGGATGGCCTGCGGGGCCGGCCCGGAGGTGGTGAAGACCGCCCAGGTGCCGGTCGGGACGGCCAGTGACGTGGTTCCCTCGGGGGCGGCCGCCGACGTGATCACCCCGTGGTAGTAGTCGAGTTCGGTGCCCTCGGCGCGGCTGGGGTCCAGGTCGTCGCAGACCGCGACGATGCCCTGGGGCTCCTGGTCCGACAGTTGCTCCAGGCGCTCCACGGTCCGCGGTTCGATGCCGCGGACGAAGTCGATGATCGCCTGGTTCGGCCCCGAGTGCACCAGTGGCACCCGGGCTTTGAGGCCGACAACGGTGAAGGCCGGACGGTCGATCACGCGATAGCGCATGCTGCTGCTCCCTTCGACGGTGAGGCGGAAGGTCAACCGGGGCTGGGAGACGAGCGCGCAGCCGGTGCGCCGGGCCTCGCCCGGACCGACACCGTGCATGGCGCGGAACGCCCGCGCGAACGCCTCCCCCGAGCCGTAGCCGTAGCGCACCGCGATCTCCAGCAGCGACTCACGGCCGGCGAGCACCTCGGCACCCGCGACGGTCAGCCGCCGACGCCGGACGTACTCCGACAACGGCATGCCCGCCAGCGCGGAGAACATCCGGCGCAGGTGGTATTCCGAGGTCATCGCGGTGCGTGCCAGCCCCGCCACATCGACGGGCCGGTCGAGACCGTGCTCGATCTGCTCCATGGCCTGGTTGAGCCGCTCCAGCACGCCCGGTCTCCTTCCTTCTTGTTCCTTCTTGCTTGCGATCGACACGCTAGGCGGCACGCGTCCCGCCGGACCCGACATCCTGTGCCCGATCGAGTCGGGTGCGCATGCCGGCCCCGCCACGACGCTCTCACCCGGTACTCCCTGTGCGGCATTGCATAAACGTGCGGATATACGTATAGTCATGCCATCGAGGAGGAGGTTTTCGTGAGCGTACGGGTGGCTGTGGCCGGGGCCAGTGGATATGCGGGTGGGGAGCTTCTGCGCCTGCTGCTGGCGCACCCCGGGGTGGAGATCGGTGCGCTGACCGGGAACTCCAACGCCGGGCAGCGGCTCGGGAGCCTGCAGCCGCATCTGGTGCCGCTCGCCGAGCGGGTGCTGGAGGCGACCACGGCCGACGTGCTCGCCGGGCACGATGTCGTCTTCCTCGCCCTGCCGCACGGGCAGTCCGCCGCCGTCGCCGAGCAGCTCGGGCCGGAGGTGCTCGTGGTCGACATGGGCGCCGACCACCGGCTCGCCGACGCCGCCGACTGGGAGCGGTTCTACGACTCCCCGCACGCCGGCACCTGGCCCTACGGCCTGCCCGAACTGCCGGGCGGCCGCGCCGCGCTGGAGGGGTCCAAGCGCATCGCGGTGCCCGGTTGCTACCCGACCGCCGTCTCGCTGGCCCTCGTCCCGGCCTACACCGCGGGGCTCGCCGAGGCCGAGGCGGTGATCGTCGCAGCCTCCGGCACCTCCGGCGCGGGCAAGGCGGCCAAGCCGCACCTGCTGGGCAGCGAGGTCATGGGGTCGATGTCGCCCTACGGCGTCGGCGGCACCCACCGGCACACCCCCGAGATGATCCAGAACCTCAGCGCGGCGGCGGGGGAGCGGGTCTCCGTCTCCTTCACGCCGACCCTCGCGCCGATGCCCCGCGGCATCCTCGCCACGTGCAGTGCCAAGGCCAGGCCCGGGGTCACCGCCGAGTCCGTCCGGGCCGCCTACCAGAAGGCGTTCGCCGACGAGCCCTTCGTCCGGCTCCTCCCCGAGGGCCAGTGGCCCGCCACGGCGGCCGTCTACGGTTCCAACGCCGTCCAGATCCAGGTCGCGTACGACGAGGCCGCGGGGCGGATCATCGCGATCAGCGCCATCGACAACCTCACCAAGGGCACCGCGGGCGGCGCTCTGCAGAGCATGAACATCGCCCTCGGGCTCGACGAGTCCACCGGACTGACCACGATCGGAGTCGCGCCGTGAGTGTGACGGCAGCAAAGGGATTCACGGCGGCCGGCATCGCCGCCGGGATCAAGGAGAACGGCAATCCGGACCTGGCCCTCGTGGTCAACAACGGGCCGCGCCGCGCCGCGGCGGGCGTCTTCACCGCCAACCGCGTCAAGGCCGCACCCGTGCTCTGGTCCGAGCAGGTGCTCAAGGGCGGCCAGGTCGCCGCCGTCGTCCTCAACTCCGSTG
>NZ_QFRK01000049.1 GCF_003143855.1 Streptomyces sp. NWU339 | reverse complement strand
CCTGTGGGCGAKSCGGGACGGCGGAGTCCTCCCAGCCGGGCCAGTGGTCCTTGCCGTCGGGTGGGAACGCGGTCGAGCCGAGACCGCCCTCCCGGATCGCCCACAGGTGCTCGCTGGTGCCGCCCTCCTGTTTGCTCTTGGCGACGCGGATGCGGTCGCGGGCGTACCCCTTGTCGCCCGTGAGCCACTCGATGAACCGGTGGGCCCGGTCGACGGACTCCTCGGTGGTGTCCGCGCCGAACTGGACGACGAGCCAGGCCCCGCCTCCTCGGCGCGGGAGCTCCTTGATGTCCTCGACGTTCATGTTCTGTTCCTGCTGTTCCCGGATGAGCTCGTCGTCCAGGGCCTCCAGACCGATCGGCCGCCACCGCTCGACGATCTCCTCGCAGTGCTCGGCCGCGTCGGCGAGGTCGTCGTACTCCACCACCACGGTGGTGCGCTGCAGCAGGGCGGGGGTGAGCTTGAGGACGGCCCGCAGCACCGTGGCGCAGGTGCTCTCGGTGCCGACCAGGGCGCGGGCGACGTTGAAGCCGCGTTCCGGCAGGAGCTCGTCGAGGTTGTAGCCGGAGACCCGGCGCGGCACCTGCTTCTCCGAGGGGAACCCGGCCCGGATCGCGTCGGCGTACTTGTCCCGCAGGTCGCGCAGCGCGGCGTAGATCTCGCCCTTGCGGCCGCCCGCGGCGATGATCTCGTCGACCCGCTCCTCCTCGTCGACGCCGACCCAGAACCGTGCGCCGTCGTAGGTGACGATCTCCAGGGCCTCGACGTTGTCGCTGGTGCGCGGGCCGGGGCCGTACAGCTGCGACTGCACCGAGTGGATGCCGCAGGAGTTGTTGCCGATGTTGCCGCCGATGACGCACCGGGAGTGGGTGGAGGGGTCGGGTCCGAAGATCAGGCCGTGTTCGCCGGTGTGGCGGTTGAGTTCCTCGTTGATGACGCCCGGTTCGCAGGTGACGAGGCGACGCTCGGGGTCGATCTCGCCGATGGCGGTGAGGTATTTCGAGTGGTCGATGACGACGGCCTCGTTGACCGTCTCGCCGGACAGACTGGTGCCGCCGCCGCGGTTGAGGACGGGGGCGCCGAAGCGGTGGCAGATCCTGTGCACCGCCACGACGTCGTCCGGGGTGCGCGGTACGACGACCCCCACCGGCACCTGCCGGAAGTTGGACGCGTCCTGGGCGTACAGGCCGAGCGTGCCGGTGTCGAAGCGGACCTCGCCCTCGACCGCCTTGTGCAGCGCCCGCTCCAGCTTCCCGACGTCGATGGTCTGCCGGGCGCGCGGCGGTCCCGCGATCCCCGGGTCGGTCTTGGCGGGTACGTCCCGCTCCGTGCCGCGTGTCGCTCTGGCCATGGGTGTCCACTCTCCTCTGCCGTCCTGGTCAGGACGGTCGCGTCCCGTGAACGCGGTAGGGCTCCGCGTCGGCCCACTTGACGTCCAGGCCGATTCCGGGGCGGTCGGTGTCGGGCCGCAGTGCGCCGCCGACGGGCGACAGGGTGCCGTCGAACAACAGGTGCTCGACGCGCACGTGATCATGGAAGTACTCCAGGTGCCGCAGCCGACGCACGGCACAGAAGGCGTGCGCGGACAGCGCGGGGGCGCAGTGCGCGGACAGGTCGAGGTGCCGGGCGGCCGACAGGCCGGCGACCTCCAGCACGCCGGTGACGCCCCCGCACCGGGTGATGTCCGCCTGCAGGCAGTCGACGGCGGGCCCGTCGGTGAGGTTGACGAAGTCCTGGGCGGTGAAGGCGTACTCTCCCGCCGCGATCTCCAGCCGTTCCGGCCCCCGGTCGCGCAGCATCCGCAGCCCTTCGAGATCGGCGGAGGTGACGGGCTCCTCGAACCAGCGCACGTCCCACTCGTCGTGGAACCGCCGCGCCCAGTACAGGGCCTCCTTGCGTGCGAGCGCGCCGTTGGCGTCGGTGAACAGTTCCGGTTCGTCACCGATCGCCTTGCGCACGGCGGTCAGGCGGTCGGCGTCGCGTTCCGGTTGCCGTGAGGTCTTCAGCTTCACCCGCGGGATGCCCTGGCCCACCCAGCCGGCGAGCTGGTCGGTGAGGCGGTCCAGGGGGTAGTTGGTGAAGCCACCGCTCCCGTAGACCGGCACCTGGTCGTGGCAGGCCGGGAGGAGGTGCACCAGCGGAAGGTCCAGCAGCCTGGCCTTGAGGTCCCACAGCGCCACGTCCACGGCGGAGACCGCCATGCTCCCGACGCCGGGACGCCCGGCGTTGCGGATCCGCGCGCCCATCCGCTGCCACAGCGCCGCAGGCGAGGAGGCGGGCTCACCCTTGATCACCGGAGTCAGTTTCGAGTGCACGAACGAGGCGACCGAGGCGTCCCCGTAGGTGTAACCCAGCCCGGTCCTGCCGCCGGCGTGCACCCGGACCAGGACCAGGGTCGTGGAGTCCCACTCCAGGGTGCCGTCCTGCTCCCTGCCCTCGGGACCGTCGGTGGGGACCTCGAAGGCGTGGACGTCGACCGCGTCGACCGTGCACCCCTCCAACGACGTCGTGTCGTCCCGCATCAGTGGCGCCCCGGGAGGTGCCCTGCGTACTCGGTGAGCTCCTGGCGTACGCACTCGGCGGCGCTGTCGAAGCGCTCCGGGCCCGCCTCGGACTCCAGCACCACGGGCCGGTCGAAGGCCGGCTCCCCGCCCCGGGCCGCACCGGTCCTCTTCGGCGCGCCGCGGTGGCCGGGCAGGCCGTTGACGCCCTCACCCGAACAGCCGTACACCCGCTTCGCGCCCCGCTCCTGTGGGCGCCGCGGGACGAAGTCGGCCACCAGCGTCATCGCGTTCTCCTCCGGACGCACCTCTGCCGTCATCAGTAGGTGACCCATGGGCGGGCCGCGTAAACGGTGCCCCCGGTTCTGCCACTCGTGCGGACCGCACGGTGAGTGGTCGGTCCGGGCCGAAGAGCCGCCGGTCGGCGGCGTCACGTTTCCAGCCGGTTCGGTCCGGTTAGGGCCAGTGTCATGAGCTTCCGAGCCCCGGTGCCCGCCGCGACAGGGCACCCCGCCGTCCCGCCCTGGGCCATCCGGGACTACGCCGTGCTGGCCGACGGTGAGCGCGGGGCGCTGGTCGATCCCGAGGGCCGGGTGGTCTGGCTGTGCGCGCCGCGGTGGGACAGCGACGCGGTCTTCAGCGCGCTGATCGCGGGCGCCGGGCACTTCGCGGTGGAACCCGCCGACCGGTGGCACGTGTGGGGCGGTTACTACGAGGAGGGGACCCTCATCCGGGTGAGCCGCTGGGTGACCGCGGACTCCGTGATCGAGTGCCGTGACGCTCTGGCCCTGCCCGCCACGCCGGACCGGCTGGTGCTGCTGCGCCGGATGCGGGTGGAGCGGGGTGAGACGCGACTGCGGCTGAGCCTCGATCCGCGTCCCGGTTTCGGCGCCCACCGTATGACGAACGCCCGACTGGAGGGCGGCGTGTGGACGGCTCAAGGCGACGGACTGCGGCTGTGGCTGCTGGGGGCCCCCGAGGCGGAGTGGGACGGGCAGTCCGGGCTGCGCGGCGAGTTCCGGTTGCGGCGGGGCGAGGAGCACGACCTGGTGCTGGAGCTCGCCTCGGGCCCCACCGGGGGGCGCCTCGAGCCGGGGGAACTGTGGCGGGCGACGGAGCGGGAGTGGCGGCGTGCCGTGCCGGACTGCTCGACGCTCGCCGCACCGCGCGACGCCCGGCACGCGTACGCGGTGCTGCGAGGTCTGACCAGCTCGGCGGGCGGCATGGTCGCCGCCGCCACCACGTCGCTGCCGGAACGGGCCAACACCGGACGCAGCTACGACTACCGCTTCGCCTGGCTGCGCGACCAGTGTTACGCGGGCGTCGCGGTCGCCGCGCACGGACCGCACGAACTGATGGACGGCGCCGTGCGCTTCATCGCCGAACGCGTGCTCGAGGACGGCGAACGGGTCCGGCCCGCCTACACCGTCGACGGTGGGCCGGTGCCCGAGGAGCACGCGCTGCGGCTGCCGGGCTATCCGGGCGGTGGCGACCGGATCGGCAACCGGGCGGCCACCCAGTTCCAGCTCGACACGTTCGGCGAGGCGCTGCAGCTCTTCGCCGCGGCCGCCCGGCACGACCGGCTCACCGCGGAGGCGGAACGCGCGGTGAGCGTGACGGTGGACGCGGTGGAACGCAACTGGCGGCGGCCCGACGCAGGCCTGTGGGAGCTGGAGGACCGGTGGTGGACCCACTCCCGGCTGAGCGTCGTCTCCGGACTGCGGCACATCGCGGACGTGCTGCCCGGCGCGACGGCGCGGCGTTGCACCGAGACCGCCGACGTGATCATGGCCGAGACACTCCGTCGCTGTCTGCGCGCCGACGGCCGCTGGCGCCGGGCCGCCGACGACGACGGAGCCGAGGCCGCCCTGCTGGTGCCACTGGCCCGCGGCTGCCCCTCCGCCGACGACCCCACCAGCGCCGTCACCCGCGCCCACATCGAGGACCGACTGGCCGAGGACGGATACGTGTACCGCTTCGACCACCCCGGCGGTCCTCTGGGCCGGGAGGAGGGCGCCTTCCTGCTGTGCGGGTTCACCATGGCTCTGGCCACGCACCATCTGGGCGACCGCACGGGTGCGTTCCGCTGGTTCGAACGCACCCGGGCGGCCTGCGGGCCGCCCGGGCTGTTCGCGGAGGAGTACGACGTACGGCAGCGTCAGCTGCGCGGCAACCTGCCCCAGGCCTTCGTCCACGCGCTCCTGCTGGAGTGCGCGGTCCGCCTCAACGACGCCTCGACGCTGCCGTTCTGAGCGCGCCCGCCTGAACGCGCCCGCCCACACCGCCGACCACCGCCGCGGCGGCACCGGCCGCGGCGGCGGCCAGCGCGAGCGGCCGGCGGTGGCGGGAGAGCCAGAACTGGAGGCTGCGCGGGTGGGCCTCGTCGTCGAAGACGCCGTGCGCGCCGTAGTCGGCCGGAGCGGTGTCGTCCGGCGGCTTCCAGAGGTTGACCGGCCGCGACGGGTCGACGGGCCGGTCCGTCTGCTGCCCGTCGTAACCGGTCCTGGCCAGGTAGCGGTCCAGCAGCCCGGGGGCGAGCTTCTGCCCGAGCAGGGTGGCGACGGTGGACCCGCCGACCCAGTACTCGCGCCGCTCCGGATGGTCCGCGGCGTACAGGATCGCCTCGGCGGCGACCTCGGGCTGGTAGACGGGCGCCACGGGGCGCGGATGCCGGGGCAGCCGGGTGAGGACCCAGCTGAACTGGGGCGTGTTGAGCCCGGGCATCTGGACCATGGTCACCCGCACCCCGCTGCGGTCGTGCAGCAGTTCGCAGCGCAGCGACGCGGTGAACCCCTGGATGGCGTGCTTGGCCCCGCAGTACACCGCCTGGAGCGGGACGCTGCGCTGGGCCAGGGCCGAACCGACCTGGACGATGGTGCCGCGATCGCGCGGCGTCATGCGCCGCAGAGCGGCCTGGGTGCCGTGCACGAAGCCGAAGTAGGTCACCTCCGTGGCCCGCTTCAGCTCCTCCGGCCTGACCTCCTGGACGGGGGCGAAGACCGTCGTGAAGGCGGCGTTCACCCAGACGTCGATCGGCCCGAGTTCCTCCTCCACCCGGGTCGCGGCGGCGTCCACGGCCTGAGGGTCGGCGACGTCCACGACCAGGGGCAGCGCGCGTCCACCCGCCTGCCGCACCTCGTCGGCCGCCCGTTCCAGGGCGTGCTCGCCCCGCGCGAGCAGGGCCACGGAGCTTCCGCGCGCGCCGAAGGCCCGGGCGGTGGCCCGGCCGACCCCGCCGCTCGCCCCGGTGACGACCACGACGCCCCCGCCCGTCCGGCGGTGCCGTCCGCCGCGCGGGGAGCGCCGCGCGGCGCTCACTTCTTCCCCCGGCCGGGGAGGTGCTCGGCGTACTCGGTGAGCTTCTGGCGTACGCCCTTGGTGGCGATGCCGGTGAGTTCCGGGTCGTGCAGCGCCGCCTTGGCGGCCTTCTTGGCCTGTGTCTTCATGATGTGCGGCGGGATCGGAGCGATCTCCGCGTCGACCTTGAACTCCAGGACCACGGGCCGGTCGGCGGCGAGCGCCTCGTCCCAGGCGGCACCGACCTTCTTGGGGCGGGTGCAGACGATGCCCTTGAGGCCGAGGAGTTCGGCGTAGGCGGCGTAGGGGACGTCGGGGATGGTCTGGGAGCCCGGGTACTTCGGGTCGCCGGCCATGGCGCGCTGCTCCCAGGTGACCTGGTTGAGGTCCTGGTTGTTGAACACGCAGAAGATCAGCGGGGCCGGTCCGGACAGGCGGTCCAGGTACCGCTTGACGGTGATCATCTCGTTCATGCCGTTCATCTGGAACGCGCCGTCCCCGATGAAGGCGATCACCGGCCGGTCCGGGTACGCGAAGCGCGCCGCGATCGCGTACGGCGTCCCCGGGCCCATGGTCGCCAGGGTGCCGGACAGCGAGGCCCGCATGCCGTCGCGGAGCTTGAGGTGGCGTGCCCACCAGTTGGTGCCCGAGCCGGAGTCGGCGGTCAGGATGGCGCCGTCCGGCAGCCGCGGCGAGAGTTCGGCGGCGACGGCCTGGGGGTTGATGGTGTCTCCGAAGTGCTGGTCGGCCCACCGCTCGCACAGGTCGTTCCATTCGACGACGTCCCTCTCGATCTCCTCCCGCCAGGAGCGGTCCTCCTTGCGCTGGAGCATGGGGATCAGGGCGCGCAGGGTCTCCTTGGAGTCACCCACCAGGTGGGCGTCCATGGGATAGCGGATGCCGATCATCCGGCCGTCGATGTCGATCTCCACACCCCGGGCCTGGCCCTCGTCCGGCAGCCACTCCGCGTACGGGAAGCTGCTGCCGATCATGAACAGGGTGTCGCAGCCCTGGATCATGTTGTCGCTGGCCTTGCTGCCCAGCAGCCCGATGGGGCCGGTCACGAACGGCAGGTCGTCCGGCAGCACCTCACGCCCCAGCAGGGCCTTGGCCACGCCGGCCCCCAGCAGCTCCGCGACTTCCACGACCTCGCTCTCCGCCTCCGCGGCGCCCTGGCCGACCAGCATGGCGACCTTCTTGCCGGCGTTGAGGATGTCGGCGGCCTTGCGCAGCTCCCCAAGGTCGGGGAGGACCCGGGGCCGGCTCCAGCCGACGCTGGAGAAGACCGCACCGTGCGTCTTCGGCGGGGAGGGCATGGCGTCCTCCTCCTGCACGTCGTTGGGGATGATGATCGTGGCGACGCCCCGGGTGGTCAGCGCCGTCTTGAAGGCGCGGTCGATGACGTGCCGGGCCTGGCCCGGGTGCACGACCATCTGGCAGAACTCCGACACGTCCGCGAACAGCCGGTCGAGCGCGATCTCCTGCTGGTAGTGGGTGCCCAGCGACAGCCGCTTCTGCTGGCCGACCACCGCCACCACCGGCTGGTGGTCGAGCTTGGCGTCGTACAGACCGTTGAGCAGGTGCACCGCGCCCGGACCGGAGGTCGCCGTGCAGCAGCCGACCTCACCGGTGAACTTCGCGTGCGCGCAGGCCATGAACGCGGCCATCTCCTCGTGCCGCGTCTGGATGAACTCCGGATCGCCGTCGGCCCGGTCGAACGCGCCGAGCAGACCGTTGATGCCGTCGCCCGGATAGCCGTACACCCGCTTCACGCCCCATTCGGACAAGCGCTGGAGCACGTAGTCGGCGACTTGAGTCATGGGACTCTCCTGGGGAGGGATGAAAGACACTTTTGGAGTGCCTTCCCCGAAAGCCTGTGAACCGGACGGCACTCACTCGTTCGGCCGCCCCCGGCAGACGTGCGCGTAGGGCGGGGGAGACCTCCGCGGTGAGCCGGAACGGGTCCGGGACTCGCTCCTGCGCACCGACCAGGAACGGCCGGAGTGCCCTCAGCCGGGGTTACGCCTACGTTGGGTCTCATGCTGGTCACTCACGGATCGCCACCGGTCGGATGCCGGGAGAGCCAGCGCCCGGGCGTCGGTGGTGGACGGTGACGGCCGCGGTGCTGCGGTGGACCGGGGTGGGGAAGGCGGTGTCCTTCTACCGGTACCTCGCCTTCAACCTGCCGGTTCTCACCACACTGTCGGCGCTGGGGCTGCTGCTCGGCTTCGCCGCTGTCCAGTTGTGGACGCTGTTCACCCACCGTGAGGTGCCGGGCTACTTCACCGCGTACCTGGCGCTGCTCGCCGCCGGTTCGGTGCTCGCCGCGGCCGGTGTCGCGCAGGGCTGGGCCGCTCGCGCGGGCGGGCCGCGCCACCGCGGCCGCTTCGCCTGGGCCCTGGGCAGCCTGGTGACGTCGGCTTCCGTCGCGATGTACCTCGTCGGCCGCACTGCGGGGCTTCCGGGTCTCGGGGAGCTGAGGGGACGGTGGGACTACATCCCGGGCACCCTCACGATGGCTCTGGCGGGTCTCTTCGTGGGTCTTCACTTCTCGGTCCTCACCGGACTGAACGTCGCCGCGCCCGACCGCCGTCACTGGCGCGACTGAGCCGGAAGCCGACAGCCCGGACGTGGGAGTTCTCGTGCAGCATTTGGATTACCCCGTGTGGCTGCGGGTCGAGCACTGGCTGAACGTCCTGTTCCTCACGCTGCTCATCCGCAGCGGCATCGAGATCATCGCCACTCACCCCAAGCTCTACTGGCGCAACGACAGCCGGCCGGGCACCGAGTGGGCGCGCTTCACCCGCAAGACCATGCCGAAGGACCGCCTGTACGACACCCTGGACGAGGAGGAGCACTACTCCTCCCTCGTGTCCCTGCCGGGCCACAGGAAGCTGGGGATGGGCAGGCACTGGCACTTCATCAGCGTGATCGGCTGGGTCCTGACCGGCGCCGCCTACTACGTCCTGCTGTTCACGACCGGCCAGTGGCGCCGCTACGTCCCTCAGGACTGGTCACTTTTCTCCACCGCCTGGGACGACCTGCAGACCTACCTCAGCTTCAACCTGCCGCCGCTGCTGCCGGGCGAGCCCCTGGACGCCCTGCAGAAAATCGCGTACGGGGCCGTGATCTTCTTGCTGGCCCCCTTCCAGATCCTCACCGGCGCCGCGCAGTCCCCGGCGGTCGAGGCCCGGTTCCCCTGGTACGTACGGCTGTGGGGCGGACGGCAGGCGGCTCGCAGCCTGCACTTCCTGGGGTTGCTGGCCTTCCTGGGGTTCATCGCCGCCCACCTGACGATGATCGGCCTGTGGGGCTGGTCGGAACTGCACGCACTGATGATCTTCGGTCATGTACAGGACCTGGACTGGGCCGTCGGAGCGTCCCTGGCCGTCCTGGCCGGCATCGTCGCAGTGCACGTCGCGGCCACGGTGGTCAGCCTGAAACGGCCGCGCACCGTGCAACGCGCTCTCGGGGCCGTGATCACACCGGTCCGCCGGGCACTGCTGCGACCACTGAAGTCGACCCAGGCCTACCCGGGCCGCGAGGTGTCCGTCGAGCACCGGGTCAACGGGAAACCGCCGTGTTCCCTCCAGTACAAGACGATGGCGGTGCACGGTTTCGTGGACTGGCGGCTCGAGGTCGGCGGACTGGTGGAACGCCCCATGGTCTTCTCCCTGGAGGACCTGCGCGCGCTGGGCCGGCCGCAGACCCAACAGGTCCTGCACAACTGCGTCCAGGGCTGGTCCAGCATCGCCCGATGGGGCGGAGTACCGCTGCAGACGGTGCTCGACCTGGTGCCCCCCCTGCCCGAGGCGCGTTTCCTGTGCTTCCTGACGATGCAGGACGTCGGGCGCGACGAACCCGGCGCCGAGGGCGCGGGCCAGTTCTACGAGGTCATCGATCTCAGCCTGGCGAAACACCCGCAGTGCATCCTCGCCTACGACATGAACGGCGGACCGCTTCCCATCAAGCACGGCGCGCCGCTGCGGCTGCGGCTGGAGACCCAGGTGGGATTCAAGATGGCAAGTGGATCGACCGGATCGAAGTGGTCTCCGGCTATTCGGCGATCGGCGAAGGCATGGGCGGCTGGCGCGAGGACAACGTCTTCTACGACAAGGACGTGGAGGTCTGATGCCCGGTCCGGCGCGCACCGAGTCGGCCACCGCCGACCGTCCGGGCGGTTCGCGCCACGCAGCCGATGCCCCGGTGCGCGCGGCGGCCCGTCCGGAGATCACACCGCTCGACGAGGAACAGCGCAAGCGGGTCCACCGCGTGCTGCGGCGCCGCGGCGCGGCCTGCCCGCACTGCGGAAACCGCCGGCGTTGGACCGTCGGCGACGCGCTCCACCTGGGGTTCCTCTTCCTCGACGAGGACGAGGACGCCTACATGATCGCGGTGACCTGCCGCCGCCGTGGCTGCCCCCGGCCCCGCACCGGCATCATCGTGCACCGGGCGGACGTCCTGGAACCCTGAGCCCGCGGCGCCCCCGCGGCCCGGTGCCGCTCAACGTCGCCGCTCGCCGTGCAGGCGCGGCGCCGCCAGGCCGAGCCGCTCGGCCAGCGGCGCGACGTCCCGCAGTTCGGCACACAGGTCCGCGAACCGGTTCCGCTCGGCCGGGCCGAGCGCGCCTTGACGGTCGTACTGCACCAGCCTCGGCAGCCGCCCGCTCAGAAACGCTCCCCACCGGATGCTGAAGTCGTAGACGCGGTCGGCGTCCTCGGCCTTCTCGGGGTCCCCGGCCAGCTCACGCAGGTGCCGTACCTGGGTGAACAGCAGGTCCATGTCCGCGGCCGCACCGGGTACGGCTGCGGACTCCGGTTCGCCGCCGCCGGCCGACCGCCTGCGGCGCGCGCTCCACGTACGCAATCCCATGGGTGTGGCACCTACAGACTCGGTTTGGCGACGCTGAGGGCGTACGGAACGCCCCGCATGGTCAGATAGACCCGTTCCGGGCCCACCGTCATGCCCGACAGCGGCGCCTTCCTCACCTCGGTGTCCTTCACCGGGGCCCGGAAGTCGACGCTCTTCACGACGGTGAACCTCCCCTCCGGGAAACCTTCGTAACTGTTCGTCTCCAGCACCACCAGCCGGTCTTCGGTAGCGGCGTAGAGCCGGTCCTCATCGACCGCCAGGCGCAGCACCGGGGCCCCGAGACGGGACTGGGCCACCATCAGGAGCCTCTCCCCGCCGGGTGCCGTGTCGATCGCGACCAGCCGGTCCGTCCCCTTCTCGGCGGCATAGAGCCGACTGACCTTGATCAGGTCGCCGGTGGCCGTCTCCGCCCGGAAGGCGATGTCGGCGGTCTTCTCCACCTCGCCCGCGCCCCCCTTGTAATGGCTCACCCGGTCCGGTCCGACCGTGTGGAACTCGATGAGGCGCCCACGCGCGGCGCCGTCGACCTCGCCCGCCGGACCGAGCCGGACGTCGGTTTGCGTCACGACGGCGGGTTCCTCGCCGGGGGCCGGCTGGACACCCACCCCGGTGACGGTGGAGCCGTCCGCGGACAGCGCCAGCACCACGTCCGCGCCGGAGTCGACGGCGACGAAGGACGGCGCCCTGCCCGCTCGCAGGAACGTCTTCGCCCGCAGCGTCCTGACGTCGACGACGGCGACCTGGTCCGCGTCGGGGCGTGGCGCGTACACCACCTCCCCGCCCGTGGCGCTGGGCGCCAGATTCTCGCCCAGACCGGGGAGAGGACCGGAGAGCACGGTGTGCGCCGTCAGCCGGCCGGACATCACCTTCGGGGTGATCCGGGCGATCCGGGACGCGTCCTCGGCCAGTGCGACGACCGCGTGGGCCTCCTTCGACCAGACCGGCTCCCGCACCGGCGTGTCCAGCCGCAGAACGGCCACCTGCGGCGTCGAGTCCGGCACGGCGTCGGCCGCTGCGCAGCCCGTCGCCGGTGCGGCGACCGCCACGGTGAGGGCCACCGCCTGACCGAAGTCCAACGACCTCTCCCTCCGCACCGTCCGGGCGGCCACCGGATCCGCACGTCACGCGCCTCACGCTCACGACAGCCCGCCGACCCATGCAACCGCGCTCCGGTGCTCCGCGCCAGCCGACCACGGCCGTACGGTCGCTGCTCACGGCGGGCTTCCCGATCCGGATGTCACTGCACGGAGAAGCCATGGCCAAGAACTACGGCCGCCGTGGCTGCGCATGGTGGTCAGGCTGACTCGGATGCCCCGGCGCCCGCGGAGCGGGCTGCCGTACCGGAGGAGCCGTCCACGGGTCAGCCCCGGGCGAACAGCAGCACGCTGCCCACCGCCGGGACCACCCCGACGTGTTGGACGCCGCGGATGCGTTCCTTGAGCACGAAGCGGGCCGGCAGCACCGTTCTGATGGAGTAGAGCGACGCGAGCGGTCCGACGACGGCGAGGCCGCCGTCCCGGACGGCGACGAGACAGAGGACGCTCGCTCCCCTGTCGAGCACCCCGGAGAGCAGGAGGGGCACCGCCGACCGCGAACGCCTCCACCGGGCCTGCTCCGCCGACCTCCTCGGGAGTTCCAGGAAGCGGAGAAGCAGGCGTTCGGTGCCCCTGTGGGTGTGGACGGACTCCGGGCGGGGCCGGTCAGCGGGTGGTGAGGGTGTGGACGTGGTCCACCAGGCGGGTCAGGGCGTCCGGATCGGTGTTCGGCATGACGCCGTGGCCGAGGTTGAAGATGTGGCCCTCGAGGCCCTCCGCCTGGGCCAGGACCTCGCGGGTCTTCGCCTCGACGGCCTCGGTGCCGGCGAACAGCACGGTCGGGTCGAGGTTGCCCTGGAGCGCCTTGCCGGGGCCGATGCGGCGGGCGGCCTCGTCCATGGGGACGCGCCAGTCGACGCCCACGACGTCCGCGCCGGCCTCGCCCATCAGGCCGAGGAGTTCGCCGGTGCCGACACCGAAGTGGATGCGGGGGACGCCGTAACCGGACACCGCGTCGAGGACCTTGGCCGAGGCGGACATCACCGAGCGCCGGTAGTCGGCGGGGGCGAGCGCGCCGGCCCAGGAGTCGAAGAGCTGGACCGCGGAGGCGCCGGCCTCGATCTGCACGGTGAGGAAGGCGGCCGTGATGTCCGCGAGGCGGTCGAGGAGGTCGGCCCAGAGTTCCGGGTCGCCGTACATCATCGCCTTGGCGTTCTCGTAGGTGCGGGACGGGCCGCCCTCGACGAGGTAGCTGGCGAGGGTGAACGGGGCGCCCGCGAAGCCGATCAGCGGGGTGGAGCCCAGCTCGGCGGTCAGCAGGCCGTACGCCTCGGTGACGTAGGAGACGTCCTCCGGGGTGAGGTCGCGCAGCCGGGCCAGGTCGGCGCGGGTGCGGAAGGGCTCCTCGACGACGGGGCCGATGCCGGGCTTGATGTCGAGGTCGATACCGATGGCCTTGAGGGGGACGACGATGTCACTGAAGTAGATCGCCGCGTCGACGTTGTGCCGGCGGACCGGCTGGAGCGTGATCTCGGCGACGAGGTCGGGGCGCATGCAGGAGTCGAGCATCGCGATGCCCTCGCGCACCTTGCGGTACTCCGGCAGTGAGCGGCCCGCCTGCCGCATGAACCACACCGGAGTGTGCGGAACCGGCTCACGCCGGCACGCCTTGAGGAAGGCACTGTCGTACGTCTGGGTCGGCTGCTTGCCCCGGGGGCTGACATTGGCACTCACACCGGCCAGTCTCGCATGGTCCGCCGGCGACCCCGCACCGCAGGCCGTCCGGCGCACGGCGCCCGTGCGCCGCGCCCGGGACGACACGATCCGGACAGCGTGCTGCGCCGTGGGTGTCCTTCCCCGCGCCGGGGCCGCGTTCCCCTTAATCTTCCCCGCATGGCTGCGGCTCAAGGACGATTGTCGGACGGCAAGGGCGGTATGGACGAGGCGAAGAACACCGGGGAGGACCTCGGGCAGGGGGGCGCGGCACCCCCGTTGCCCTTTCGGACGGCCGTCGACGCGATGCGGGACGCGCGGCTGCGACCGCAGATCGAGGTGGAGACCACGCCCGCGCCCACCCGGCTCGCCCCCTACGCGCACGCGCTGGAGGCGGCGGTCGTGGAGGGTGAGCAGGAACTGGCGGACGGCCGGCTGGTGCTGCTGCACGACCCGGCCGGGCACGACGCCTGGCGGGGCGCCTTCCGGCTGGTGACGCTGATCCGTGCGGAACTGGAGCCGGAGATGGCGGCGGATCCGCTGCTGCCGGAGGTGTGCTGGTCCTGGCTGACCGGCGCGTTCTCGGCGCGCGGTCTGACGTACAGCGAGCCGAGCGGCACGGTCACACGGGCGAGTTCGCACTACTTCGGCGGGCTGTCCGAGCGCCCCGCCGCCTCGCAGATCGAGATCCGCGCCTCGTGGACGCCGCGGGAGGGTCTGGGCGGGGTGCCGGACACCGCCACCCACCTGGTCGCCTGGTGCGACCTGCTGGCCCAGGTCGCCGGACTGCCCCCGGCGGCTCCGGGGGACGCGTCGGTGGTGACGCTCCCCCAGCGGAGGGGGCCGCAGTCGCGCTGAGCTTCCCCTCCGGAGCCCTCGACCATCACACCTGTCGATCTCTTTGTCGATACGGCCACTTTCGGAAGCGTTGCGACGCCGACCGAAACCGTTCGATCTTCGAATGATCGACCGCGTGTCCGAATTGCACAGATTGTTACTCACCAGATCGTGATCACTTTCTAAAGGAGACCGGGTTTGGTGCCGAAGACGACTGTGACCTTGAAAGCACGGTTGAGCCCGGCTTCACCCCCACGAGCCGGCCCCGTCCCGCCACCCCAGGAGGCCTGGTGTCCGTTCTCCTCGAGCAGCCCGCAAGCCTGGTCGCCTACCGCCCGAACAAGCCGACCGCCATGGTGGTCGTGGCCGACCCCCGCGTCCGTTCCACCGTCACCCGCCACCTGTGGGCGCTCGGCGTGCGCGACGTGATCGAGGCCTCGTCCATCGCGGAGGCTCGTCCCCGCATCGGCAACCCCCGCGACATCTGCGTCGCCGACGTCCATCTGCCGGACGGTTCCGGCCTCACCCTCCTCTCCGAGACCCGAGCGGCGGGCTGGCCCAACGGCCTCGCCCTGTCCGCCGCCGACGACATCGGCGCCGTGCGCAACGCCCTCGCGGGCGGAGTGAAGGGCTACGTCGTCACCGGCACCCGCACCAACCTCGGGCTCCCCTCCCGTCCCGGAGCCGCTCCCCTCGGTGCCGGTACCCGTCTGCACCGCCGCCCCCCGGGTGCCCCGAGCCACCCGGGCGGCTACCGCGAACTGTCCGGCCGTGAGGTCGAGGTGCTGCGGCTGGTGGCGGAGGGCCAGTCCAACAAGGCCATCGGCGTCTCGATGGGCCTGTCCGCGCTGACCGTCAAGAGCCACCTCGCCCGCATCGCCCGCAAGCTCGGTACGGGCGACCGCGCGGGGATGGTGGCGGTGGCCCTGCGCACGGGCATCATCCACTGACCTCGCCGCCCCGCCGCGTTCCCCGGCAGCCCCCCGCCGTTCCCCTCCGTTCTGCTCCCCCTCTGCCGCACGTTCACCGACCTGACTGGTTTGCGACCCCCCGCTGCCTGCCGACGGAACGTTCCGTCGGCAGGCGCCTTCACGGCATGGCTACTCTTGACAGGTGACCGACGCCCACGACACCGCAGCAGACAGTTCCCTGCGCACCACCGGAGGCGCCCCTCCGGACGACAACGGATCATCTGCTACGGAGGCGCCGACCCCCTTGCTCGAACCGCGCGAGGGCATCCCGCCCGTGATCACGGACGAGGCCGCCCTCGCCGAGGTGACCGCCGCCTTCGCCGCGGGCACCGGTCCGGTCGCCGTCGACGCCGAGCGCGCCTCCGGCTACCGCTACGGCCAGCGCGCCTACCTCGTCCAGCTGCGCCGTGCGGGCGCCGGGTCCGCACTGATCGACCCCGTCGCCTGCCCGGACCTGTCCGGCCTGGGCGAGGCGTTGTCCGACGCCGAGTGGGTGCTGCACGCCGCCACCCAGGACCTGCCCTGTCTGCGCGAGATAGGGATGCTGCCCGGCCGTCTCTTCGACACCGAACTGGCCGGACGCCTGGCCGGCTTCCCCCGGGTCGGCCTCGGCGCGATGGTCGAGAACGTGCTCGGCTTCGTCCTGGAGAAGGGCCACTCCGCCGTCGACTGGTCCACCCGCCCGCTGCCCGAGCCCTGGCTGCGCTACGCCGCCCTCGACGTCGAGCTCCTGGTCGACCTGCGGCACGCCCTGGAGAAGGAACTGGACCGGCAGGGCAAGCTGGAGTGGGCACTGCAGGAGTTCGAGGCGATCGCCTCGGCGCCGCCGCCGGAGCCCCGCAAGGACCCCTGGCGGCGCACCTCCGGCATGCACAAGGTGCGCAGGCGCCGGCAGATGGCCGTCGTCAAGGAGCTGTGGCAGGCCCGGGACCGGATCGCGCAGCGCCGGGACGTCTCCCCCGGCAAGGTGCTCTCCGACGCCGCCATCGTCGAGGCCGCGCTCGCCGTGCCGCCCAACACCCACGCCCTGGCCGCACTGAACGGGTTCGGGCCGCGGGTGGGGCGGCGCCAGCTGGAGCAGTGGCAGGCGGCCGTGGACCGGGCGAGGGCGCTGCCCGAGTCGCAGTTGCCGCAGCCCGGACAGCCGGTGACCGGCCCGCCGCCGCCGCGCGCCTGGGCGGACAAGGACCCGGTGGCCGCCGCCCGGCTCTCCGCGGCCCGCGCGGGGGTGAGCGCGCTCGCCGAGCGGCTGAACATGCCGCAGGAGAACCTGATCGCCCCGGACACGGTGCGCAGGCTGTGCTGGGAGCCCCCGCAGCCCGCCGACCGGGAGTCCGTCGCGGCGGCGCTGGCCGGGTACGGGGCGCGGCCGTGGCAGGTGGAGCAGGTGACCCCGGTGCTGGTCGCCGCACTGGTCTCCGGCGGTTCGGGAGGGATCTGAGCGCCGTCGGCGGCGCCTGTCGCGGGGCGGGTGCGGGGAGAGGACGACCGGGATCGCGCCCGCCGGGCCGGTTTCCCGTGCGCCGGCGGTTTCCAGGGGCCCTCAGAACAGAACAGCGACGTCGAGATCACGCCAAGATCCTCAGAGCGGGTTCACGTCCGCGTCGGCCCCTGTCCTGACACCGCGCGGTGCGACGACTCCGCCAGGAGTGTGAGCTTCGCCGCTCGGTTCCGTGGGGCTGGGCAGCTACATTACCCACAAGTAGCATAGGCTCTGAGCGCGCGCTCAGCGCAACGCAGCAGTGCCATCCCGCACCCTGGAGGAGAGCCATCGTGCCTCGTACCGTCAGGGACGTCGTCTTCGTCGACGGCGTCCGCACCCCGTTCGGCAAGGCGGGCCCCAAGGGCATCTACCACGAGACCCGTGCCGACGACCTCGTCGTGAAGGCGATCCGGGAGCTGCTGCGCCGCAACCCCGGACTCGACCCGAAGAAGATCGACGAGGTCGCGGTCGCCGCGACCACGCAGATCGGCGACCAGGGCCTGACCATCGGCCGTACCGCCGGCATCCTCGCGGGCCTGCCCACCTCGGTTCCGGGCTACTCCATCGACCGCATGTGCGCGGGCGCCCTGACCGCCGTGACCACGGTGGCCGGCTCCGTCGCCTTCGGCGCGTACGACGTCGCCATCGCGGGCGGTGTCGAGCACATGGGCCGCCACCCGATGGGCGAGGGCGTCGACCCCAACCCCCGGTTCGTCTCCGAGAAGCTGGTCGACGAGTCCGCCCTGTTCATGGGCATGACCGCGGAGAACCTGCACGACCGCTACCCGACGATCACCAAGCAGCGCGCCGACGAGTACGCGGTCCGCTCGCAGGAGAAGGCCGCCAAGGCGTACGCCGACGGCAAGATCCAGGCCGACCTGGTACCGGTCTCGGTGCGCCGCACCAACGCCGAGGCGGGCGAGACGGGCTGGGGCCTGGTCACCGCCGACGAGCCGATGCGTCCGGGCACCACCCTGGAGAACCTGGCCGGGCTGAAGACGCCGTTCCGCGTCCACGGCCGGGTCACCGCCGGCAACGCGGCCGGTCTCAACGACGGCGCCACCGCCTCGCTCATCGCCTCTGAGGACTTCGCCCGCGAGAACGACCTCCCGGTGAAGATGCGCCTGGTCTCGTACGCCTTCGCGGGCGTCGAGCCGGAGGTCATGGGCTACGGTCCGATCCCGGCCACGGAGAAGGCGCTCGCCCAGGCGGGCCTGTCCATCTCCGACATCGGCCTGTTCGAGATCAACGAGGCCTTCGCCGTCCAGGTGCTGGCCTTCCTGGAGCACTACGGCATCGCCGACGACGACGCGCGCGTCAACCAGTACGGCGGCGCCATCGCCTTCGGCCACCCGCTGGCCTCCTCCGGCGTCCGGCTGATGACGCAGCTGGCCCGCCAGTTCGAGGAGCAGCCGCACGTCCGCTACGGCCTGACCACCATGTGCGTCGGCTTCGGCATGGGCGCGACGGTCATCTGGGAGAACCCGCACTTCGAGGGGGACAAGTGAGCACCACCGCAGAACTGTTGAAGGGCGCCGCCGCGCTGTTCCCGGACGAGGTCGTCACGACCTCCCACGTACGCCACTTCGAACTGCCCCTGGGCGCGGGCCGCTTCGCGCTCATCACCCTCGACAACGGGCTGGACCACACCAAGCCGACCACCTTCGGCCCCCAGTCGCTGGCGAACCTGGACGCCGCCCTCGACCAGGTCGAGAAGGAGGCCGCGGACGGCGAGATCGTCGGCGTCGGCCTCACCGGCAAGCCGTTCATCTTCGCCGTCGGCGCCGACCTCAAGGGCGTCGAGCTGCTCAAGCGGCACGAGGACGCGCTCGCCATCGGCAAGGGCGGCCACGACGTCTTCAAGCGGCTGTCGAAGCTCGCCGTCCCCACCTTCGCGTACTACAACGGCGCGGCCATGGGCGGCGGCGTCGAGGTCGGCCTGCACTGCTCCTACCGCACGGTGTCCGCGGCCATCCCCGCCTTCTCCCTGCCCGAGGTCTTCCTCGGCCTGGTCCCCGGCTGGGGCGGCTGCGCGCTGCTGCCGAACCTGATCGGCGCGGACAAGGCCGTCTCGGTCATCATCGAGAACAGCCTCAACCAGAACAAGCAGCTCAAGGGCCGGCAGGTCTTCGAACTCGGCATCGCGGACGCGATCTTCGAGGGCGCCGACTTCCTGGAGCAGTCGCTGATCTGGACGGCGGCCGTCCTCAAGGGCGAGATCGTCGTCGACCGTCCGGTGATCGACCGCGGCGAGGCCTGGGACCAGGCCGTCGCCAAGGGCCGCTTCATCGCCGACTCCAAGGTGCACGGCGCGGCCCCGGCCGCCTACCGCGCCCTGGACATCATCGCCGCCGCCAAGAACGGCGACCTCCAGCAGGGCTACGACGCCGAGGACCAGGCGCTCGCCGACCTGATCATGGGCGGTGAACTGCGGTCCGGCCTCTACGCGTTCAACCTGGTGCAGAAGCGCGGCAAGCGCCCGGCCGGCGCCCCGGACAAGAACCTGGCGCGCCCGGTCACCAAGGTCGGTGTCGTCGGCGCCGGTCTGATGGCCTCGCAGCTCGCGCTGCTGTTCCTGCGCCGTCTGGAGGTGCCGGTCGTGCTGACCGACATCGACCAGGAGCGCATCGACAAGGGTGTGGGCTACGTCCACGCCGAGATCGACAAGCTGCTCGGCAAGGGCCGGATCAACCAGGACAAGGCCAACCGCCTCAAGGCGCTGGTCACCGGTGTGCTGGACAAGGCCGAGGGCTTCGCGGACGCGGACTTCGTCATCGAGGCCGTGTTCGAGGAGATGGGCGTCAAGCAGCAGGTGTTCGCGGAGGTCGAGGCGGTCGCCCCGGCGCACGCGATCCTCGCCACCAACACCTCCTCGCTGTCGGTGACGGAGATGGCGTCGAAGCTGAAGCACCCCGAGCGGGTCGTCGGCTTCCACTTCTTCAACCCGGTCGCGATCCTGCCGCTCCTCGAGATCGTCCGCGGCGAGCAGACCGACGACGCCTCGCTGGCGACGGCGTTCGGTGTCGCCAAGAAGCTGAAGAAGACCGCGGTGCTGGTCAAGGACGCCCCGGCGTTCGTCGTGAACCGCATCCTGACCCGCTTCATGGGTGAGATCCAGAACGTCATCGACGAGGGCACCCCGGTCGAGGTCGCCGAGAAGGCGGTCGAGCCGCTCGGTCTGCCGATGTCCCCGCTGGTGCTGCTGGAGCTGGTCGGCCCGGCGATCGGGCTGCACGTGTCCGAGACGCTCAACCGGTCCTTCCCCGAGCGCTTCACGGTCTCCCCGAACCTCAAGGCGGTCGTCGAGGCGGGCAAGCGCGGCTTCTACGTCTACGACAGCGGGAAGCCGGAGCTCGACCCGGAGGTCGCCGCGCTGCTCGAGCAGGGCGACACCGTCCTCACCGAGGAGCAGGTGCGGGCGCGGGTGCTCGACGCGGTGGCGCAGGAGATCGGGCTGATGCTCGACGAGGGTGTCGTCGCCGAGGCGCAGGACATCGACCTGTGCCTGATCACCGGTGCCGGCTGGCCCTTCCACCTGGGCGGCATCACGCCGTACCTGGACCGCGAGGGTGTCTCCGAGCGCGTCAACGGCAAGAGGTTCCTGGCCCCGGGCGTGGCGAGCGTCCCGGCGTGACCGGCCGGCCCTGACAGGGGGCGGGCCGCGCGGTGACGATCCGTGCGGCCCGCCCCTTTTCGTATGGGTTTTCATCACGGGTTCTCGTCACGGGTTCTCGTCACGGGTTCTCGTCACGGGCGCGGCGAGCGGATCGCCGCGCGGTCCGACCGGATGGGCGCCCGGGTCACACCTCGCGCCACGCCGTCAGGGCCAGGCCCGGCTCGTCCTCGCGGCGGGCGAGCCGGAGGGAGCCGGTGGAGCGGGAGACGGTGGCGGCGACGATCTCCTCGTGCTCGTCGAGGGCGAGGGCCACCTCCGCGTCGGCCGGCGACGGAGGGCCGGACTCGGTCCACCGGGCGCCGGACGGCTCCGCCTGCGTGGGGTACGCGGCGAAGGCGATCCTGCCGCTCGCCGAGCGCTGGGCGAGCACCGTGCAGTCGTGACCCGCCACGGCACGGCGCACGGCGCGGACCGGGCCGAGTCCGGCCGCGGTGAGCAGCGGCACCGGTGTGCCGCCGGGACGCCAGGCGCACAGTTCGCCGGACGTGTCGGTGCAGAACAGGGTGGTGTGCTCGGCGGAGGTGGCGAGCGCGCACAGGGTGTCCGGACGGACCGGCAAGTCGGTCTCCTCCGCCCGCACAAGCTGCCCGCCGGGTGTCTCCTGACGCCAGTGCAGGAGGGTGTCCGAGGTCGCCGCGTACAGCTCGATCCGGCCCGACTCGCCGGTCACGGCCGCGAGTTCGCCCTGGACGCCGGCTCCGCCGAGGTCCCGCCAGGGGTCCCAGCCGCCCTTCTCCTTCTGCGCCCGCACGCTCACCCCGCCGCCCTGGTTGCGGACGAAGACGTGCGCGCGGCCCTGGGCGTCGACCGCGACGGCCGGTGTCCCGGTGCGGTCGCCCTTCTGGTCGGGGTGGCCGACGGGGTTCCAGTCGAGGGCGGCGAGCCGGGGCCGGAAGTGGGTGGAGTGCACCAGGCCCGACTGGCCGGACCCGGTGGGCCGCCAGGCGACCAGATGGGCGTAGCCGTCGGCGCCCTGGCCGATCGCCGCTCCCGGACGCAGCTTCTGGTCGCCGCCGACGGTACGGGTCGCCTGCCAGGGACCGCCGGGGGCGAGTTCCGCGCGGCACAGGACGGCGTCGTCCGAGGGCAGATAGACGGTGAGGCGGCCGTCGCGGCCGCGGAGGAGCCAGTCGCCGTTCACCGTTTCACCCTAGGCAAGCCGGTTCGCGGGCGCCTCGGGCGGGGGCCGTTCCGTGGGACTCTGGCCGCATGGACCACAGCGCCGCCCTGCTCGTGATCGTCGATTCCGCGAACGTCTTCGGGTCGGTGCCCGACGGGTGGTGGCGGGACCGCCGGGGCGCCGCGGAGCGGCTGCGGGACCGGCTGGCCTCACGGGGGCTGCCCGACCGTCCGGGGCCGGTGGAGATCGTCCTGGTGGTGGAGGGCGCGGCACGGGGCGTGGAGTCGGTGCCCGGGGTGCGGGTGGAGGCGGCACCGGGCAGCGGCGACGACCGCGTGGTCGACCTGGTGGCCGAGGCGGGTGAGCGCCCGGTCCTGGTCGTCACCGCCGACCGCGAACTGCGCCGCCGGGTGACCGCCCTGGGCGCCACCGTGACCGGCCCTCGGACCGTCCGCCCCTGACCGCCACCGCCGAAGACGGCGGGACCGGGGGCCGTGTGGGTTACCGGAAGGCCGGGCCCTGCGGCTTGCCGGGCCGGCCGCCGACCTCCTCTTCCCGGCCCAGACGGCTGTGGCTCCGGCTGTAGAGGAAGTAGAAGACGAAGCCGAGCGCCATCCAGAGGCCGAACCGGAGCCAGGTCTCGGCGGGCAGGTTCAGCATCAGCCACAGCGAGGCGGCGACCGACAGGATCGGCAGGAACGGCACCCACGGGGTGCGGAAGGCCCGGGGCAGGTCGGGGCGGGTGCGGCGCAGGATGACCACGCCGAGCGCGACGACCACGAAGGCGAACAGCGTGCCGATGTTCACCAGCTCGGCGAGCTCCGACAACGGGGTGAAGCCCGCGACGATCGCGATGATCACACCGAGCAGGATGGTCGGCCGGTACGGGGTCCTGAAGCGGGGGTGGACGCGGGAGAAGAAGCGGGGCAGCAGCCCGTCCCTGCTCATCGCGAAGAACACCCGGGTCTGGCCGAGCAGCAGGATCAGGCAGACCGTGGTCAGACCGATGGCGGCGCCGAAGCTGATGAAGCCCGCGAACCAGGGATGGCCGGTGGCCTTGAACGCGTCCGCGAGCGGGGCGTCCACGGACAGGTCGGTGTAGCGCTGCATTCCGGTGACGACGATCGACACGGCGACGTACAGGACGGTGCAGATGAACAGGGAACCGAGGATGCCGCGCGGCATGTCCCGCTGCGGGTTCCTGGTCTCCTCGGCGGCCGTGGCGACGACGTCGAAGCCGATGAAGGCGAAGAAGACCACCGAGGCCGCCGTGAAGATGCCCATCACGCCGAAGTTGGACGGTGCCCAGCCGATCATCAGCTGGATGAGCGGCGCACGGAGACCTTCACCGGCTGGGACGGCCTGCGCCTTCGGGATGAACGGGTGGTAGTTGCCGGCGGTCACGAAGAAGGAACCGGCGACGATGACGACGAGGACGACGGTCACCTTGATGGCGACGACGACCGAGGTCACCCGGGCGGACAGCTTCATGCCGAGGACGAGGACGCCGGTGAGGACCAGCACCAGTACGGCGGCGAGGATGTCGAAGCCGAAGCCCACGGCGCCGTCCCGGGTGCCGAGCGCCGCGGGCAGATGCCAGCCCACGTTGTCCAGCAGCGAGTGGATGTAGCCGGACCAGCCGACGGCCACCACTGCCGTGCCGAGCGCGAACTCCAGGACCAGGTCCCAGCCGATGATCCACGCGGGCAGTTCCCCGAGGGAGGCGTACGAGAAGGTGTAGGCGGAGCCCGCCACCGGGACGGTGGAGGCGAATTCGGCGTAGCAGAGCGCGGCGAGCGCACAGACGACGCCGGCCACCACGAAGGCCAGGGCCACGGCGGGCCCGGCGTTGTTCTTGGCGACCGTACCGGTGAGCACGAAGATGCCGGTGCCGATGATGACGCCGACGCCGAAGACGGTCAGGTCCAGCGCGGAGAGGGACTTCTTGAGCGCGTGCTCCGGTTCTTCGGTGTCGCGGATGGACTGCTCGACCTTCTTCGTCCGGAAGAGGGTGCTGCTCACAGGTACCTCCCACGCTGCGTCGTCCTCGACATGATCGAGAGGGGGCGTACCTCGTATGCCCCGGCGCGGGCGCCTTCACGCGAACGGGCCGCCCTCGCCACTCTTCACAGTGGCACGGGCGACCCGTTCGGGCGCATCGGCGAAGGGGGTCAGTCGCGGGCCGGTTCCACCGACTCGGCGGCGGCGCGTACGGCGGAGTTCGCGTCGTGTGCGCCGTGCGTGCCGTTCGAGCGGATCCGGGAGGGCGGGAGGCCGCCGTCCAGCTTCGCCACCAGACCGGTGACCTGACGGGCGATGTCGGGAGCGGTGAGCCCGATCTCCGCCAGGACCTCGGCGCGGGAGGCGTGGTCGAGGAAGCGCGGCGGGATGCCGAAGTCGCGCAGCGGTACGTCGACGTCGGCGTCGCGCAGGGCCTGCGCGATCGTCGAGCCGACTCCGCCGACGCGGGAGTTGTCCTCGACGGTGACGACGACCCGGTGCTTCTCGGCGAGCGGGGCCATGGCCTCGTCGACGGGCTTGACCCAGCGCGGGTCGACGACGGTGGTGGAGATGCCCTGCCGGTCGAGCAGGCCGGCGATCTCCAGGCACATCGGGGCGAGGGCGCCCGCGGAGACCAGCAGCACGTCCGGGGTGTCGGTGCCGGGCTCGCGCAGGACGTCCATGCCGCCGACGCGTCCCACGGCCGGCACGGCGGGCCCGACCGCGCCCTTGGAGAAGCGGACCACGGTCGGCGCGTCGGTGACCTCGACGGCCTCGCGCAGCTGGGCGCGGACCTGGTCGGCGTCGCGCGGGGCGGCCAGCCGCAGCCCGGGGACCACCTGGAGGATCGACATGTCCCACATGCCGTTGTGGGAGGCGCCGTCGGTGCCGGTGACACCGGCCCGGTCCAGGACGAAGGTGACGCCGCACTTGTGCAGGGCCACGTCCATCAGCACCTGGTCGAAGGCGCGGTTGAGGAAGGTGGCGTACACGGCGAAGACGGGGTGCACCCCGCCGTGGGCCAGGCCCGCCGCGGAGACCGCGCCGTGCTGCTCGGCGATGCCGACGTCGTAGACACGGTCCGGGAACCGCTTGGCGAACCGGTCGAGGCCGACCGGCTGGAGCATGGCCGCGGTGATGGCGACGACGTCCTCGCGCTCCTCGCCGAGCTTGACCATCTCCTCGCCGAAGACGGACGTCCAGTCGGCACCGGAGCTGGCGATGGGCAGGCCCGTGTCGGGGTGGATCTTGCCGACGGCGTGGAAGCGGTCGGCCTCGTCCGCCAGGGCGGGCTGGTAGCCGCGGCCCTTCTCGGTGAGGCAGTGCACGATCACCGGGCCGCCGAAGCGCTTGGCGCGGGTGAGGGCGGACTCCAGGGCCTCGATGTCGTGGCCGTCGATGGGGCCGACGTACTTCAGCCCGAGGTCCTCGAACATGCCCTGGGGGGCGATGAAGTCCTTCAGGCCCTTCTTGGCGCCGTGCAGGGTGTCGTAGAGGGCCTGGCCGACGACCGGGGTGCGCTCCAGGACCTCCTTGGTGCGGGCCAGGAAGCGCTCGTAGCCGTCGGTGGTGCGCAGGGTCGCCAGGTGGTTGGCGAGGCCGCCGATGGTGGGCGCGTAGGAGCGCTCGTTGTCGTTGACGACGATGACCAGCGGCCGGTCCCGGGCGTCGGCGATGTTGTTCAGCGCCTCCCAGGCCATGCCGCCGGTGAGCGCGCCGTCCCCGATGACGGCGACGACGTGGTCGCCGGTCCGCCTGAGCTGGTTGGCCTTGGCCAGGCCGTCGGCCCAGCCGAGGACGGTGGAGGCGTGGCTGTTCTCGATGACGTCGTGCTCGGACTCGGCCTGCGAGGGGTAGCCGGAGAGGCCGCCCTTCATCTTCAGCCGGGAGAAGTCCTGTCGGCCGGTCAGCAGTTTGTGCACGTAGGACTGGTGGCCGGTGTCCCAGAGCACCTTGTCCCTGGGGGATTCGAAGACGCGGTGCAGGGCGATGGTGAGCTCCACCACACCCAGGTTGGGGCCGAGATGGCCGCCGGTCTTGGAGACCGCGTCGACCAGGAAGGTCCGGATCTCCTCGGCCAGCTGGCTCAGCTCCTCCGCGGTGAGCCGGTCCAGATCGCGCGGTCCCCTGATACGGGTCAGCAGCGGCACCCGTGCCTCCTTGCAGTAGAGCTGATCGAGCTGTTGCCGGGCTCGACGAGTCTAATGTTCCGCTCCGGCGGTCGGCGTCCGGGCCGTGCGTCATGCCTCACGCGGTCCGGCTCCGCCCAGGCCCGGAGCGCCCTGGGCCAGGCCCTGTGCCAAGCCGTGGACACGGCTGTGCCCGGTACCGCAGGGGCACCGGGCACAACACCGCGGAAACGGTACGCCTGATCGCTAGGCGCGGCCCGCGGTCTTCTGCGTCTTGCGGGTGATCGCGTCGATGACGACGGTCGCCAGCAGCACGCCACCGGTGATCATGTACTGCACCGGCGAGGCGATGCCCTCGAGGGCGAGGCCGTACTGGATGGAGACGATCACCAGGACACCGAGGAGCGCGTTCCAGGTGCGGCCCCGGCCGCCGAAGAGGGACGTGCCGCCGATCACGGCCGCGGCGATGACGTTCATCAGGAACTCACCGGTGCCCGCGCCCTGGTTGGCGGAGGCGATCTTCGAGGCGACGAAGAGGCCGCCGATCGCGGCGAAGGTGCCGGCGATCGCGAAGACCGAGATCCGGACCATCTCCACGTTGATACCGGCACGGCGGGACGCCTCGACGCTGCCGCCGAGCGCGAAGACCTTGCGGCCGTAGGCGGTGCGGCGGAGCAGGAAGTCGGTGAACACCAGCACCGCGAGGAAGATCACCACGGCGAGCGGCAGGCCCTTGTGCTGGTTGTAGACGATCGCCACGGCGAAGGAGACGACGGCCAGCAGCACCGTGCGCACGATGATGTCGTTCAGCGGGCGCGAGGGGATACCGGCGGCCTCGCGGCGGCGGTTGCCCAGGAACGCGGTGAGGAAGTACCCGACGACGGCCACGAGGGCGAGGCCGTAGGCGGCCGCGACGTCGGTGAAGTAGTAGCTGGTGAACTTGCCGACGATGCCTTCGCTGTCCAGGTTGATGGTGCCGTTGCTGCCGAGTATCTGCAGCATGAAGCCCTGCCAGAACAGCAGACCGGCCAGCGTCACGGCGAAGGCGGGGACGCCGATGCGGGCGAAGACGAAGCCGTGGATGGCGCCGGCCGCCGTGCCGGTGAGGATGGCCAGCACCAGGGCCAGCCACTCGTTCATCCCGTGGGTGACGCTCAGCACCGCGAAGGCGGCGCCCGCGACACCGCTGACCGAGCCGACCGACAGGTCGATCTCGCCGAGCAGCAGGACGAAGACGATACCGACGGCGATCATGCCCGTGCCGACCATGGCGACGGACATGTCGGAGAAGTTGCCGGCGGTGAGGAAGTTGGAGTTCAGGCCGGTGAAGATGGCCCAGATGATCACCAGGCCGATGATGACGGGGACGGACCCGAGGTCGCCGGCCTTCATCTTCCGCTTGAACTCGCCGATGTAGCCGGCGAAGCCCTGTTCGCGGACCAGCAGCCGGGGGTCGACGGCGGTGACCGCCGCGGCGGCCGCCTCGGTGTTCTCGACCGTGTCGGCGGCGGGCGTCGAGGTCTTTTCGGTGCTCACTTGCTGACCTCCCCATTGGTGCGCGCCGCACGGCGGGTCACGGCGTTCTCCGTGGCGCCGGTGATGGCGGAGATGATCTCTTCCTGAGAGGTCGACTTGACCTCGAAGGTGCCGTTGTTGCGCCCGAGGCGCAGTACGGCGACCTTGTCCGCGACGGCCTTGACGTCGGCCATGTTGTGGCTGATGAGGATGACCGCGTGGCCCCGCTCGCGCAGCCGCTCGACCAGGTCGAGGACCTGCGCGGTCTGCTCGACGCCGAGGGCGGCGGTCGGTTCGTCGAGGATCACCAGCTTGGGCTCACCGAGCATGGACCGGGCGATGGCCACGACCTGGCGCTGACCGCCGGAGAGCGAGGCGATCGGGATCCGGACGCTGGGGATGCGGATCGACAGGGTGTCGAGGAGCTCGCGGGAGCGGCGCTCCATCTCCACCTCGTCCAGGACACCGCGCTTGCGGATCTCCCGGCCCAGGTAGAGGTTGCCGACGACGTCGATGTTGTCGCACAGCGCGAGGTCCTGGTAGACCGTCGCGATGCCCAGGTTCTGGGCGTCGTGCGGCTTGTTGATCTGGACGGCCTTGCCGTCCCACTCGATGACGCCCTCATCGATGGGGTGCACGCCGGCGATCGTCTTGACCAGCGTGGACTTACCGGCGCCGTTGTCGCCGACCAGGGCGACCACCTCACCGGCGCGGACCTCAAGCTCTACGTCGGTGAGCGCCTGGACGGCACCGAAACGCTTGGAGACCCCGCGCAACGCCAGCACGGGCGTAGCGGACACGTGAACCATCTCCTTCGCCGCCTGACCCGGCGGGAGGTTGTGCAGAACGACTGGGTGGGGGGTGGGGGGACACCCGCGGGGTGTTCCGACCGGCGCCCCGCGTAGCTTGCGGGGCTGGTGTGTGCGGGGCGCCGGCGGAGTTCGCGGCAGTCCGTCCCGTACGGGAGCCCGGTGCGGACTCCCGTACATCTCATGGGACTTCGGGACTGCTTACTTCAGACCGAGCTTGTCGCAGGCGGCCTTGTACTTGCCCGTGCAGATCTCCTCGACGGTGTAGACGCCGTCCTTGATCACGGTGTCGTTGATGTTCTCCTGGGTCAGCGACACGACCGGGACGAGCACGGAGGGCACACCCTTGGTGGTGGGGCTGTCGACCGTGTCCTTGGCGACGGAGTCGAGCGACTTGCCCTGGGCGAGCGCGACGGCCATCTCCGCGGCGGCCTCGGCCTCCGGGGCGTACGGCTTGTAGACGCTCATGAACTGCTCACCCGTCACGATGCGCTGCACGCCCGCGAGTTCGGCGTCCTGGCCGGTGACCGGGACCTTGATGCCGGCGGCCTTCAGGGCGGTGATGATGCCGCCCGCCATGCCGTCGTTGGCGGAGTAGACACCGACGATCTTGTCCTTGCCGAGGGCGGAGATGGCGCCCTCCATGTTGGCGTTGGCGTTCTCCGGCTTCCACTCCTTGGTGTCGTACTCGCGGCCGACCTTGACCTTGCCGTCGAGGGCGGCGTGCGCGCCCTCCTTGAACTGGGCGGCGTTCGGGTCGGTGGAGGAGCCGTTCATCATGACGATCTGGCCCTTCTTGGCCTTGTCGCCCAGCGCCTCGAGCAGGGCCTCGCCCTGCGTCTTGCCGACGGTCACGTTGTCGAACGAGGTGTAAGCGTCGATCGGGCCCTCGGCCAGGCGGTCGTAGGCCACGACCGGGATGCCGGCCTCCTTGGCCTTCTTCACCGAACCGGCGATGGCCTTGGCGTCCACCGCGTCCAGGATCAGCACGTCGACCTTGTTGGTCACCATCGTGTCGACCTGCTGGTTCTGCAGGCTGGCGTCCTGCTTGGCGTTGGCGTAGACGACCTCGGCCTTGTTGTTCGTGAGCTCCTTGACCTTCTTCTCGATCAAGGGCTTGTCGAACTTCTCGTACCGCGCGGTCTGGTTCTCCGGCAGGAGCAGGCCGACCTTGATGGCGTCGCCCTTCTTGGCCGCGGAGTCGCTCGCTTCGCTCTTGTCGCCGGACTCGGCGGCGCTGCCGCAAGCGGCGAGAGAGACGGCCATCGCACCGGCGGCGATGGCGACGGCGGTACGACGCATACGCGTGTTCACTTCAGAAACCTCCCTGACGAGGCCGCGACGGTGCGGCCGAGGTGGCTGGAAGTCAACTCGGCCACACGTGCGACGTCAAGAAGTAAATCCTTAACGAGATGGCAACGGTGCCATCCGTTCTCTAAGTGAAGGCAGGAGAGGCCGCGGTGAGGGTCCCGGTGGCCGTGCCGTCCAACAGGGTGGAATCGCCCATTTCACCCAACGCGAGGGCGAGCGCGCCCAGCACCTCCGCACGGCCCCCGAGTGCCCCGGGGAGAACGGAGAGTTGACGCGCCGCGCTGGGAATCGCGTAGCGGCCGACGGACTCCCTTATCGGCGCGAGCACCAACTCACCGGCCTCGGCGAGGTCGCCGCCCAGCACGACCCTGCTCGGGTTCAACAGGTTGCAGAGATTGGCGACTCCACTGCCGATGTGACGACCGACGTCGGCGATCACCCTACGGCAGCCGGGATCACCCTCGCGCGCCAGCCGTACGACGCCTTCCATCGTCAAGTCCGCGCCGTGGCTGGGCTGGAGCAGCGGAAGCACATAGCGGGCCGCCGCGAACGTCTCCAGGCAGCCGCGGTTGCCGCAACGGCAGACCGGGCCCGACTCGTCGAGCGTGATGTGTCCGATCTCTCCCGCCGTGCCGCCGGGTCCGCGGTAGATCCTCCCGCTGATCACCAGTCCGGCGCCGACACCGCTGGCGACCTTGATGTACGCGAGGTCGCGCACGCCCCGGCCGCTGCCCCAGACCATCTCGCCGAGGGCGCCGAGGTTCGCGTCGTTGTCCACGTGCACGGGCACGCCGAGCCGCCCCCGCAGCTCCTCGGCGGGCTTGGTGCCGGTCCAGCCGGGCAGGATCGCGGTCGAGCCCAGGGTGCCGGACTCCACGTCGATCGGACCGGGTACGCCGAGGCCGACCCCGGCGACCTTGGCACGGTCCACCCCGGTCGCCTCGATCAGCCGGCTGACCAGCTGCTCCGCCCGGTCGAAGCCCTGCGTCGAGGAGGCGTCCACGTCCAGTGGCTCGGACTCCTCGGCCAGCACCTGGTGGGCGAGGTTCCCGATGGCCACCCGCAGATGGGCGTGCCCGAAGTCCACCCCTATGACGATCCCGGCGTCCCCGCTGAGCGAGACGCTGCGGGCCCGGCGGCCGCCCGCCGAAGTGGGCGTGACCTCGACCGTCCCGCCTTCCCTCAGTTCCCGGACGATATTGGACACCGTCGCCGCGGACAGGCCCGTCGTCCTCGCGATCTCGGCCTGGGTGAGGGAGCCGGCCAGCCGTACCGCTCGAACGACCCGTTCCAGATTGGCTCGGTGCAGCGACGACTGCGACCCCGGAGTCTCCACGACGACCTCCTGCGCGCGGGGCCGCTTCGATGAGGCCCCATTCCGTGTCCAACTAGTGAACTCTAAGATGAGCTGTTCCGGTCGCCTCCCGTCAAGAGGTTGAACCGTTTCCGAGTACTTGCACACGCCGGCACCCGCCGCTCCCAGGGACGGGTACGGCGGGTGCGTGAGCAAATTCAGAGGGTGACTTCAGAGGGTCCCCGGGGGCGCTCCCCGAGGCGTCCGCAGGGCTGCCCCGGAAGGACCCGGAACGTCATTTCAGGGCGCCCGCGGTGAGGCCCTGCACGACCTGGCGCTGGAAGACGACGTACGCGGCGAGCACCGGGAGCATCGCCATCACGAGGCCGGCGAAGAGGCCGGACCAGTCCCCCTTGTAGCCCTGGCTGACGGCCAGTTGCACCAGGCCCTGGGTGAGGACGTGCTTGTCCTCGTCGGTGTTGAGCACGGTGGGCAGCATGTACTGGTTCCACTGGCCCAGGAAGTTGAAGATGCCCACGCTGATCAGGCCCGGCTTGGCCATCGGGAGCATGATCTGGAAGAACGTCCTGGTGTGCGAGGCCCCGTCCACGAACGCGGCCTCCGCCACGGTGCTGGGCAGGGTCCGGAAGAACGCGGTCAGGAAGAACACCGTGAACGGCAGCGAGTACGCGATGTAGACCAGGATCAGCCCGTGGATCGTGTTCAGCAGGCCCATGTTGTTGACGACGTAGAACAGCGGGACCAGGGCGAGCATGATCGGGAAGCTCATGCCGCCGATGAACAGGTAGTAGATGAACCGGTTGCCCGGGAACTCGAAGCGGGCCAGCACATAGGCGGCCATCGAGCCGAGCACCAGCGTGCCGATGAGTGAACCGCCCACCACCAGGACGGTGTTGAGGAAGTACTCGCTCATATGGGCCTGGGTCCAGGCCCGCGACCAGTTCTCGAAGTGGAGCTTGTCCGGCAGCGACCAGGGCGAGCCGAAGATGGAGGCGTCGTCCTTGAAGGACGTCATCACCGCCCACACCAGCGGCAGGGCCACCATGATCGCCCAGATCACGAGGATGCCGTGGGAGAAGACGTTGAGGACGCCGCCCGTCTTCTCCTCCCTGGGGGGCGCGCCGCCGGGGCTGTCGGCCTTGGTGACGGTGGCACCGGACTCGGCCGGTACCGGGGCGGGGGTCTCGGTCGTCTTCATGGATCAGTACTCCAGCCGCTCGCGCCGCCCCAGCTTCATCACGACGGCGGCGAAGGCCAGCGTGACGACGAGCAGGGCGACACCGATGGTGGTGGCGTAGGCGGCCTGACCGTCACGGAACGCCTTCTGGTACACGTACAGGACCATGACGGTGGTCGAGTAGTCGGGACCGCCGGGCCCGGTCGTCATGATGTGCACGACCGCGAACGATTCGGCGCCCAGGGCGAGGATGCCCATGTAGACCCAGCCGGACTGCACGGTGTCCCACAGCAGCGGCAGGGTGATGCGGAAGAAGGTGGTGATCCGGTTGGCGCCGTCGAGCAGCGCCGCCTCGTAGAGGTCCATCGGGATGGACGCCATACCGGCGGAGAAGAGGACCACGAAGAAGCCGACCGTGGACCAGACGATCACCGCCATGACGGCCCACAGGGCGAGGTCCGGATCGCCCAGCCAGAGCGGCTGGACGTCGTCGAGCCCGACCGCCCGCAGGAAGGAGTTGATCGCACCGCTGTCCGGGTTGTACGCGAACGCGAACAGCAGGGCGACGATCGCGATCGACAGGACCTGCGGGAAGAAGTAGACGATCTTGTAGAACGCGGAGCCTCGGACCCCGGAGATCACCGGTCCGCCGCGGCGCCGCCGGCCGCCCACGTTGATCATGAAGGAGAGGAACAGCGCCAGACCGATCGTCACCACCGGTACCAGCAGGGCGAACAGCAGACTGTGCTGCAACGACTTCCAGAAGATCTCGTCGTCCAGCATGCGTGCGTAGTTGTCGAACCCCACCATCGTGAAATCGGGGCTCAGACCGGTCCAGTCCGTGAACGAGTAGTAGATCGACTGGATGAACGGCCAGACGACGAAGAGCGCGTACAGCCCCAGGGGAACCGCCAGGAACCCCACGATGAACCGGTACTTGCCGTGCTGCATTGCTGGTGACCCCGTTCTGCGCGCGGGCGCCGCCAGGGCCGGCCCGGCACGGGGTGCCGGTCAGGCCCTGGCGACGGATTCTCACTGGTGCTTGTAGTGCTTGATCGACGAGTCCTTGGCCGCCGCGTCGGCGAAGCCCTGGATCTTCTTGATGGTCTCGGCCGGGGTCGCGCGGCCGGCCATCATCTCGCCGAGCCCGGAGACGCCGATCTTCTCCTTCTGGAGCTGCACGTACCAGTCCTGGATGCGCGGGTTCACCACGTTCTCGCCGGCCTTGTCGAGCGCGGCGACACCGGCCTTCAGGCCCGGGGTGAGTTCGATGCCGTCGGTGCCGCCGTTGTACGCGGTCAGCGACTTCACCTTGCTGGTGAAGTTCTTCGAGGACGCCTCGCTGAGCATGATGCGCATCTGCTCCATGCCGCCGGCGCCGTTCTTCGCCTTGGCCGGCACCACGAAGGGCTCGCCGCCGGAGGCCCAGATGGTGCCGAAGGGCAGCTTGTCGGAGGAGTCGAGTCCGGTGGGCGCGGAGACGGCCAGGTCGAAGTCGGCGGGGATGACCTTCGCCGACTCGTTCTCCACCCAGGAGCCGTTCGGGATGAACAGCGCCTTGCCCTGGGCCCAGGCGGTCTGCGACTGGACGTGGTCCAGGCCCGGGGTGCCCTTGAGGACGTAGCCCTTCTGCTGGAGCTCGTAGTAGGCCTCGAAGCACGCCTTGACGGCGGGGTGCTTCCAGGCGTTCGGCTCCAGGTTGTCGATGGCGTCGAGCACCTCGCGCCCGCCGACCTTGCCGATCATCGGGTAGAGCGAGAAGGGGACGTAGTACGGGTACTTGCCCGCGTACGTCCAGCCCGCCATGCCCTTCTTCTTGGCCTTCGCGCAGACCGCGAGCATCTGGTCCCAGGTCTCGGGGTACTGCTCGTCGAGCGAGTCCAGGGCCTTCTGCGAGTACCAGACGCCGTAGACCGTGTAGGCGTAGTACAGGATCCAGACCTGCTCGCCGTCGAACTGGCCCATCTCCACGATGCCGGGGCGCAGCGTGTCGCGGACCTTCTTGGCCGGGTCGTCGTAGGAGGGGGCGTCCAGCAGCGGGGTGAGGTCGGCGAGCTGCTTCTTGCCGACCAGGACGCCCATGTCCATCTGTTCGGCACCGGAGTTGTCGATGAGGTCGGGCGGGTTGCCCTGGTTGAACCGCGGCTGCAGGGTGGACTGGATCTTCTGGGTGGCGGAGAACTTGACCGTCGCCCCGGAGAATGCCTTCTCGTAGACCTTGACCGCGTCCTCGGCGTACTCCTTGCCGAAACCGCCGTCGAACAGGACGAACTCCATCTGCGCGGTGTCGTTGACGCCGAGCGGGTTCTGCTCGGTCTTCTTGCCCGCCTTGGCCTTGTCCTGGTCCTCCCCGCCGCCGCTGGCGCACGCGGACAGGAAACCCATCGCGGGTACGGAGATCAGGCCGAGCGCCGCGGACCGCTTGATCAGGTCGCGGCGGCCGACTCCGGTGCTGTGGTGGCCGAAAGTGCCGTGGGTACGCGTGCCGTGGTCACGGGTGCCGTCGTTCTCGGCGGAAGTGGATCCCATGCTCAAGTCCTCGCCTTCTCCAGGACTCAGGCGGTGAACCGGATCCTTCCCGGCACCGCGTTCGGGTCAAGCTGGGTCGTGCAGGAAGTGCGGCCGGTGCCGGTGGCACCAGTGGTACGGGACGTCTGCTGTTCGAGGTGCTGTGAGGATGCCCCGGAGTGCCGACAGGTATAGTCCACTTCCCTCCGACGGAGCAAGATCGAACACAAGGTTCACCACCGGTCTTTTCCGAGTTGAGACCTGGCGGAAAAACGAGCGGTCGTCACGTTCCGCGGCGGAAGAATCCCTGCCCCCGGACGCGAACGCCGCAGCCAACACCCTTGACACCATTCGCCACTTGGCCCACTACTGGTGCTTGCGCAGCAATTCTGACAACGTTGTCCAGCGCAGGGAGGGTGCTCGCGCATGCAGCACGGAGTTCGGCACAGAGTTCGGCTCAGATGGGGTCCGGCGGTCGTCGCGACGACCGCCTTCGCCGTGGCCGCGGCCTCACCGGGCGTCGCGGTCGCCCTGCCCGGGGCCCCGGCCAAGGCCGACCGGGAGTTCGCTTCGTCGTTCGAGCCGGGGGAGCCCGCCCCCGACTGGCTGAACACGGTCGACACCGCACCGGGCGGCGAGAAGCGCGCCTCGGGCGTCGACGGCGGCTACAGCAGCGGCATTCCGGGCAATGTCACCGACCATGTCACGGAGGTGCGCGCCAGCGCGGAGAACACCGGCGGCGGGGAGGTGAAGGAGAACCTGGTCGACGGTGAGCCGAGCACCAAATGGCTGGCCTTCGAGTCCACCGGCTGGGCGGAGTTCGACCTGGACAAGCCGGTGCGGGCCGTCCGTTACGCCCTCACCTCGGCCAACGACCACGCCGAACGCGACCCGCGGGACTGGACCTTGAAGGGTTCGGCCGACGGCGAGGACTGGAAGACTCTCGACACCCGTTCGGGTGAGTCCTTCCCGGAGCGGTTCCAGACGAAGATCTACGCCCTCGAAGCCTCCGCCGTCGCCGAGTACCGGCACTTCCGCATCGAGTTCACCAAGAACCAGAGCGGCGGCATCCTCCAGCTGGCCGACGTCCAGTTCTCCACCGGCGACAGCGAGGCGCCCGTCCCGCAGGACATGCTCTCGCTGGTCGACCGCGGCCCGAGCGGCTCCCCGACGGCGAAGTCGGGCGCCGGGTTCACCGGAAAGCGTGCACTGCGCTACGCCGGACGGCACACCGCCGACGGGCGGGCGTACTCGTACAACAAGGTCTTCGACGTCGATGTGGCGGTCGGCCGGGACACCCGACTGGCCTACCGCGTCTTCCCGTCCATGGCGGACGGCGACCTCGATTACGACGCCACCCACGTCTCCGTGGACCTGGCCTTCACCGACGGCACCTACCTGAGCGACCTGCGCGCCACCGACCAGCATGGCTTCCCGCTGACCCCGCGCGGGCAGGGCTCCTCGAAGGTCCTGTACGTCAACCAGTGGAACAACGTGACCTCCCGGATCGGCTCGGTCGCGGCCGGCAAGACCGTCGACCGGATCCTGGTGGCGTACGACTCCCCCAAGGGTCCCGCCAAGTTCCGCGGCTGGCTGGACGACATCTCGCTGACGACGGTGAAACCCGAACGGCCCAAGGCCCACCTGTCCGACTACGCGGTGACGACCCGGGGCACCAACTCCAGCGGCGGCTTCTCCCGCGGCAACAACTTCCCGGCGACGGCCGTGCCGCACGGCTTCAACTTCTGGACCCCGGTCACCAACGCCGGCTCGCTGAGCTGGCTGTACGACTACGCGCGCGGCAACAACGCGGACAACCTGCCGACGATCCAGGCGTTCAGCGCGAGCCACGAGCCGAGCCCCTGGATGGGCGACCGGCAGACCTTCCAGGTGCTGCCCTCCGCCGCGTCCGGCACCCCGGCCCTCGGCCGGGAGGAACGCGAACTGGCCTTCCGGCACGAGAACGAGACCGCGCGGCCGTACTACTACGGGGTGCGGTTCGAGAACGGCCAGAAAGCCGAGATCGCGCCGGCCGACCACGCGGCGGTCATGCGCTTCACCTACCCCGGCGACGACGCGAGCGTCCTGTTCGACAACGTCACCGACCAGGCCGGCCTGACCCTCGACAAGGAGAACGGCACCTTCACCGGCTACTCGGACGTCAAGTCCGGACTGTCCACGGGCGCCACCCGGCTGTTCGTGTACGGCGAGTTCGACAAGAAGGTCACCGGCGGCAGCACGAGCGGCGTCAAGGGCCATCTGCGGTTCGACGCGGGCAAGGACCGTACGGTCACCCTGCGCCTGGCCACCTCCCTGATCAGCGTCGACCAGGCGAAGGACAACCTGCGCCAGGAGATCCCCGCGGGCCGGTCCTTCGAGGCCGTCAGGAAGAGCGCCCAGCGGCAGTGGGACGGGCTGCTCGGCAGGGTCGAGGTCGAGGGCGCCACCCCGGACCAGCTGACCACGCTCTACTCCAGCCTGTACCGGCTGTACCTGTACCCGAACTCCGGCTTCGAGAAGGTCGACGGCACCTACAAGTACGCCTCGCCGTTCTCGAAGATGCCCGGGCCCGACACCCCGACGCACACCGGTGCGAAGATCGTCGAGGGCAAGGTGTACGTCAACAACGGCTTCTGGGACACCTACCGGACCACCTGGCCCGCCTACTCCTTCCTGACCCCCTCCAAGGCGGGTGAGCTGGTCGACGGGTTCGTCCAGCACTACAAGGACGGCGGCTGGACCTCCCGTTGGTCCTCCCCCGGCTACGCCGACCTGATGACCGGCACCTCCTCCGACGTCGCGTTCGCGGACGCCTACGTCAAGGGCGTGGACTTCGACGCGGAAGCGGCGTACGACGCGGCGGTGAAGAACGCCACCGTGGTGCCCCCGTCGTCCGGTGTGGGCCGCAAGGGCATGGCGACCTCGCCGTTCCTCGGCTACACCGGCACCGAGACGCACGAGGGCCTGTCGTGGGCGCTGGAGGGCTACCTCAACGACTACGGCATCGCGAAGATGGGCGAGGCCCTCTACGAGAAGACCGGCGACAAGCGCTACGAGGAGGAGTCCGCCTACTTCCTCGACCGCGCCCAGGAGTACGTCAACCTGTTCGACTCCGAGGCCGGTTTCTTCCAGGGGAAGGACACCAAGGGCGACTGGCGCGTCGAGTCCTCGAAGTACGACCCGCGGGTCTGGGGGTACGACTACACCGAGACGAACGGCTGGGGCTACGCCTTCACCGCCCCGCAGGACAGCCGCGGCCTGGCCAACCTGTACGACGGCCGGGGCGGCCTCGCGGACAAGCTCGACGAGTACCTGGCCACCCCGGAGACGGCCTCCCCCGAGTTCGTCGGCTCCTACGGCGGAGTCATCCACGAGATGACCGAGGCGCGGGACGTCCGGATGGGCATGTACGGGCACTCCAACCAGGTCGCCCACCACGCCCTGTACATGTACGACGCGGCCGGACAGCCCTGGAAGACCCAGAAGAACGTCCGGGAGGTGCTGTCCCGGCTCTACACCGGCAGCGAGATCGGGCAGGGGTACCACGGCGACGAGGACAACGGCGAGCAGTCGGCCTGGTACCTGTTCTCCTCGCTCGGCTTCTACCCGCTGGTGATGGGCAGCGGCGAGTACGCCATCGGCTCCCCGCTGTTCACGAAGGCGACCGTGCACCTGGAGAACGGCCGCGAACTGGTCGTCAAGGCGCCGAAGAACAGCGCGAAGAACGTCTACGTGCAGGGTCTGAAGGTCAACGGCAAGCGCTGGAACTCCACTTCGCTCCCCCACTCGCTGATCGCGAAGGGCGGCGTCCTGGAGTTCGACATGGGCCCGCGGCCGTCGACGTGGGGCACCGGCAAGGACGCGGCGCCGGTGTCGATCACCCAGGACGGCAAGGTGCCCGCGCCCCGCAAGGACGTGCTGAAGGGCGAGGGCGCCCTGTTCGACGACACGTCGGCGACCGGCGCCACGGTGTCCACGGTCGACCTGCCCGTGACCGGGGAGACGAAGGCGGCGCAGTACACGCTGACGTCCTCGGACGCCGCCGAGGCGCCCACGGGCTGGGTACTGCAGGGGTCTTCGGACGGCCGGACGTGGAAGGACCTGGACGAGCGGGCGGACGAGTCCTTCCGCTGGGACCGGCAGACCCGGGCCTTCTCGGTCGACAGGCCGAAGGCCTACGGCCACTACCGGCTGGTGCTGACCGATGAGTCGGCGCTGACGGAGGTGGAACTGCTGAGCTGAGCCGGGCCCGGCCGAGCTGAGCCGGCCGCGCGCAGGAAGCGGGTCCGGGCCGTGGTGGCCCGGACCCGCTTCGTGGTGCATCGGGTTCAGCCGACCCGGCAGGGCAGGGTCGTCGTGCTGTCGCCGCCGGAGCCGGAGACGACGTAGCCGAAGGTGACACTCTTCCCCGGGGCCAGCGCGCCGTTGTAGTCGGCGTTGTGGACCATGACGTGCTGGCCCTGGTAGGTGGCGTTGCCGCTCCACAGACTGTCGATCCGCTGACCGGCCGGGAGGGTCCAGTCGACCATCCAGCCGAGCATGGGGACGTTCCCGCTGTTGGTGACGGTCACCTGGGACTGGTAGCCGCCGTTCCAACTACCCGTCGTGCTGCGGGTGGCGGTGCACTGGCCGGGAACCGGCTCGGTCGGGGGGTTGCCGGGCTGCTTGATCCCGGTCACCTCGCCGTTGCCGCCGTCGAAGACGACGTCGGAGCAGGAGTAGAAGGTCTCCGCGCTGTCCGACCGCTGCCAGACCATGTAGACGATGTGGCGGCCCGACTTGCCCTCCGGAAGCTTCCCGGTCCAGGAGTAGTTGGCCTCGACGGTGCCCGGGGACCCGTTGAGCGGCGGGTGGTCGACGGAGAGGAAGGGCCGCTTCTCCATGTCGTTCCAGGTGAGGGTCCGGGTCGGGTCGAAGCCGTCCTTGGTGATGTAGACGTAGAACCAACCCGGGTGCGCAGCCCAGGCATTGTAGGAGAAGTCGACGGTCGCACCCGAGGTGAGGTGGGTGAGCGGCCAGTCGTCACGCGGCTGGTTGAAGCCGGTGAAGCCGGTGTTGCCGCCGCTGCACAGCTGCCCGTCCGGCACGAAGCCCTCGGTGCGGCCGGCGCCGTCGGAGCGCAGTACGGAGAACCAGTTGTAGAACGGCGTGGTGCCGCTGACCTGTGCGGCGGCCTTGCACGCCGGGTTGACCGGTTTGATCTCACCGGTGTCGGTCAGCCCGTCCTGCCAGCACAGGAAGGTCCGGCTGGCGGGCTTCATGGGAGTGCCGTGCGCCTCCGCCTCGCCGCCCGTCGTCATGATCAGGCCGACGGCCGGGAGGGTGGCGAGCAGGGAGACCAGGACGAGGAAGAGGGCTCTGGTGCGGGTGGGGAGGGTCGATCGGGGAGCGACAGCGCGCCCCGTGATTGTCGAGATCATGACACACCTGTCCGTCGCTGCGGTACGGGTCGTGCGCATGGGTGCATGGGGGCGAGCGAGACGGGAGCGCGCCCGCGGCGGGTTCCGGTCCGCCGAAAAGGTGGGAGCGCTCCCATCCCACTCGTCAGGAAGGTAGCGCCGTACGCTCCGGTTGTAAACGGCTGACGCAGTGAGGGCCGCACCCCCGACGGACGGGGATGCGGCCCTCAACTACCTTGCGGTACCGCTTGCTTGCTGATCAGGTCACTTGCTGATCAGGTCACTTGCTGATCAGGCTGCGCAGCACGTACTGCAGGATGCCGCCGTTGCGGTAGTAGTCCGCCTCGCCGGGGGTGTCGATGCGGACGACACCGTCGAACTCGACGCCGGTGTCGGTGGTGACCTTCACCGTGCGGGGGATGGCGCCGTCGTTGAGCTCGGTGACGCCGGTGATGGAGAAGGTCTCCTCGCCGGTCAGGCCGAGCGTCTCGGCGGTGTGGCCCTCGGGGAACTGGAGCGGCAGCACGCCCATGCCGATGAGGTTCGAGCGGTGGATGCGCTCGTACGACTCGGCGATGACGGCCTTGACGCCGAGCAGCGCGGTGCCCTTGGCGGCCCAGTCGCGGGACGAGCCGGAGCCGTACTCCTTGCCGGCCAGGACGACCAGCGGGACGCCCTGGTCGATGTAGTTGCGCGAGGCGTCGTAGATGAACGACACCGGCCCGCCGTCCTGCGTGAAGTCGCGGGTGTAACCGCCCTCGGTGCCCGGCGCGATCTGGTTGCGCAGGCGGATGTTGGCGAACGTACCGCGGATCATGACCTCGTGGTTGCCACGGCGGGAGCCGTAGCTGTTGAAGTCGCGGCGCTCGACGCCGTGCTCCGTGAGGTACTTGCCGGCCGGGGTGTCGGCCTTGATGGCGCCGGCCGGGGAGATGTGGTCGGTGGTGACCGAGTCGCCCAGCTTGGCCAGGACGCGGGCGCCGGCGATGTCCTCGACCGGGGCCGGCTCCATGCCCATGCCCTCGAAGTACGGGGGCTTGCGGACGTAGGTGGACTCGGCGTCCCACTCGAAGGTGTTGCCGGTCGGGATCGGCAGCGCCTGCCACTGGGCGTCACCGGCGAAGACGTCGGAGTAGGACTTGGAGAACATGTCCTCGCCGATGGTGTTGGCGACGACGTCGTTGACCTCGGCCTCGGTCGGCCAGATGTCCTTGAGGAAGACCGGGTTGCCGTCCTGGTCCAGGCCCAGGGACTCGCGGGTGATGTCCACCTTCATCGAACCGGCGATGGCGTAGGCCACGACCAGCGGCGGGGACGCCAGGTAGTTCATCTTGACGTCGGGGTTGATCCGGCCCTCGAAGTTGCGGTTGCCGGAGAGCACCGAGGTGACGGCGAGGTCGTGCTCGTTGACCGCCTTGGAGACCTCCTCCGGCAGCGGGCCGGAGTTGCCGATGCAGGTGGTGCAGCCGTAGCCGACGAGGTTGAAGCCGACCTTGTCGAGGTACGGGGTCAGGCCCGCCTTGTCGAAGTAGTCGGTGACGACCTTGGAGCCCGGGGCGAGGGTGGTCTTGACCCACGGCTTGCGGGTCAGGCCCTTCTCGACCGCCTTCTTGGCCACCAGGGCGGCGGCGACCATGACGTACGGGTTGGAGGTGTTGGTGCAGGAGGTGATCGCGGCGACGGTGACGTGACCGTGGTCGAGCTCGTACTCCGTGCCGTCGGCGGCGGTGACCTTCACCTTGTGGCTGGGGGCGCCGTCGGAGATGGCCGGCGCGTCGGAGGCCGGGAAGGACTCCTTGCTGGCCTCGTCGACGTCGCCGCCGTCCTTGACGTAGTTGCGCACGTCCTGGGCGAACTGGGCCTTCGCGTCGGCGAGGACGATGCGGTCCTGCGGACGCTTCGGACCGGCGATGGAGGGCACGACCGTGGCCAGGTCCAGCTCGAGCTTCTCGGAGAAGTCCGGCTCGGCCTTCGGGTCCAGCCAGAGGCCCTGCTCCTTGGCGTACGCCTCGACGAGCGCGACCTGCTGGTCGCTGCGGCCGGTCAGGCGCAGGTAGTTCAGCGTCTCGTCGTCGATCGGGAAGATGGCGGCGGTGGAGCCGAACTCCGGCGACATGTTGCCGATGGTGGCGCGGTTGGCCAGGCTCGTCGCGGCAACGCCCTCGCCGTAGAACTCGACGAACTTGCCGACGACGCCGTGCTTGCGCAGCATCTCGGTGATGGTCAGCACCAGGTCGGTGGCGGTGGTGCCGGGCTTGAGCTCACCGGTCAGCTTGAAGCCGACGACGCGCGGGATCAGCATGGAGACCGGCTGGCCGAGCATGGCGGCCTCGGCCTCGATGCCGCCGACGCCCCAGCCGAGGACGCCGAGGCCGTTGACCATGGTGGTGTGCGAGTCGGTGCCGACCAGGGTGTCGGGGTAGGCCTTGCCGTCGCGGGTCATGACGACACGGGCCAGGTGCTCGATGTTCACCTGGTGGACGATGCCGGTGCCGGGCGGGACGACCTTGAACTCGTCGAAGGCGGTCTGGCCCCAGCGCAGGAACTGGTAGCGCTCCTTGTTGCGGCCGTACTCCAGGTCGACGTTCACCTTGAAGGCGTCGCTGGTGCCGAACTTGTCGGCGATGACGGAGTGGTCGATGACCAGCTCGGCCGGGGCCAGCGGGTTGATCTTCGCCGGGTCGCCGCCGAGCTCCTTGACGGCCTCGCGCATGGTGGCGAGGTCCACGACACAGGGAACACCGGTGAAGTCCTGCATGATCACACGGGCCGGGGTGTACTGGATCTCCTGCGACGGCTGGGCCTGGGAGTCCCAGGAGCCGAGCGCTCGGATGTGGTCGGCGGTGATGTTCGCGCCGTCCTCGGTACGGAGCAGGTTCTCCAGCAGCACCTTCAGGCTGTAGGGAAGGCGCGCGGAGCCCTCGACCTTGTCCAGCCGGAAAATCTCGTACGACTCGTCGCCCACCTGCAGCGTGCTGCGGGCGTCGAAGCTGTTCGCCGACACGACAGTCTCCTTCATTGATGTACGCGTACCACCACACCGCAAACCGTGTGCGGCTACCGCCGCGTGGTGCCGCCACCCACGTCTCGACCGATCCGCTAAGGTAAGGCTAAGTTAGGTACCCCTTACCAGGGTGGCGGCTGCGGTGCACCTCGGCAGATATCTCGATGTCGAGATAACTCTAGTACACCGCGGCCGAATGGTCATGCGTGGGCCCGCCCACGGCACCCGGATACCGCCCCCCGGGTACCCCATTCCCGACCCTCTCCTCATTCCCGACCCTTCTCCCCTCGACCCCGCCATCACCGGCCCCGGACGGGGTATGCGCACCGGGACGGCGCCGCGAACCCGGCGCCGTGAACCCAGGGAGGGAGGCAGGGATGCCGCTCACGTTCCGCAAGAGCTTCAGGATCTTTCCGGGGGTGCGGCTGAACATCAACAAGCGCTCCTGGTCCATCACCACCGGCGGGAGGCGCGGCCCGCGCCACACCACGAGCAGCACGGGGCGTCATACGACATCGGTGGATTTGCCCGGACCTTTCGGATGGCGGCGCACGCGCAGCACCCGCCGCACCAGGTAGTATTGACGTCATATCACCCGAATGGCCCCACTCAAGAGGCCCCCAGGAGGCGCCATCTCATATCTGAGATAGCCTCAGCCTCATGTCAGACGACTACCTCGTACGCATCGGCAAGCTCATCCGCGACGCCCGGCAACACCGCGGCTGGACACAGGCACAGCTGGCGGAGGCTCTCGGCACCAGCCAGAGCGCCGTCAACCGCATCGAGCGCGGCAACCAGAACATCAGTCTTGAGATGATCGCCCGCATCGGTGAAGCACTCGACAGCGAGATCGTCTCTCTGGGCTACGCCGGCCCCATGCATCTGCGGGTCGTCGGCGGCCGCCGCCTCTCGGGCGCCATCGATGTGAAGACGAGCAAGAACGCGTGCGTGGCACTGCTGTGCGCCTCCCTGCTCAACCGGGGCCGCACGGTGCTGCGCCGCGTCGCCCGCATCGAGGAGGTGTACCGCCTCCTGGAGGTGCTGGGCTCCATCGGCGTCCGCACCCGGTGGATCAACGACGGCGTCGACCTGGAGATCGTGCCGCCCGCCACGCTGGACCTGGACTCCATCGACGCGGACGCGGCCCGCCGCACTCGCTCGATCATCATGTTCCTCGGCCCGCTGCTGCACCGCCAGGACCGCTTCATGCTGCCGTACGCGGGCGGCTGCGACCTCGGTACCCGCACCGTCGAGCCGCACATGATCGCGCTGCGCCGGTTCGGCCTGGAGATCGCCGCGACCGAGGGGCAGTACCACGCGGTGGTGGACCGCGCCGTGCGCCCGGACCGGCCGATCGTGCTGACCGAACGCGGGGACACGGTCACCGAGAACGCGCTGCTGGCCGCCGCCCGGCACGACGGCGTCACCGTCATACGCAACGCCTCCTCCAACTACATGGTCCAGGACCTGTGTTTCTTCCTGGAAGCGCTGGGCGTCAGGGTCGAGGGCATCGGCACCACCACGCTCACCGTGCACGGCATGCACACCATCGACGTCGACGTGGACTACTCCCCGTCCGAGGACCCGGTCGAGGCGATGAGCCTGCTCGCCGCGGCCGTCGTCACCGAGTCCGAACTGACGGTGCGCCGGGTGCCGATCGAGTTCCTGGAGATCGAGCTCGCGGTCCTGGAGGAGATGGGCCTCGACCACGACCGCACCCCCGAGTACGTCGCCGACAACGGCCGCACCCGGCTGGTCGACCTCACGGTCCGGCCCTCCAAGCTGGAGGCGCCGATCGACAAGATCCACCCGATGCCGTTCCCGGGCCTGAACATCGACAACGTCCCGTTCTTCGCGGCGATCGCGGCGGTCGCGCAGGGCCAGACCCTCATCCACGACTGGGTCTACGACAACCGCGCCATCTACCTGACCGACCTCAACCGCCTCGGCGGCCGCCTCCAACTCCTGGACCCCCACCGTGTCCTGGTCGAGGGCCCCACCCGCTGGCGCGCCGCCGAAATGATGTGCCCCCCGGCCCTGCGCCCCGCCGTGGTCGTCCTCCTGGCGATGATGGCCGCCGAGGGCACCTCGGTGCTCCGCAACGTCTACGTCATCAACCGGGGTTACGAGGACCTGGCGGAGCGACTGAACTCGGTCGGGGCCCAGATCGAGATCTTCCGGGACATCTGAATCTCCGCCGCACAGATGCCGCCGCGCCCTGTCTGACCTGCGTGAATGCGGGTCAGGAAGAGGTGCGGCGGCACCTGTGGGACTTCTCTGGGACTTTGGGCCCGGGCGGAGACTACGGCGGCTGTCCAGACCTGTCCCGGCCGGCCCGGGGCTATGCGAAGATCGCCTCGATGGCGGCGCTTCCCCGTGCGCCCGCGTGAGGCAGGAATCCGAACGGGGGCAGCGGTCGTGGGCTCCGGCGATCAGCCGCTCGTAGGCGGCGCGGTCGTCGCCCGCCGGAAGTCGGCCGGTTCCAGCAGCCGGCTGACCAGCAGCCCGGCAAGCAGGCCCCAGAACGCCGACCCGATGTTCAGGAGTTGAACGTCCGCGACCGTGACAAGGAAGCTCACGAGCGCGCCGAAGGTGCATCTGGAGCTGAACGCCGCCGTGAACGCGGACCTGAGTGCCGGGAGCATCGCCAGACCTCCGAGGGCCGCGACGAATGCCTCCGGCATCGCCGTCATCATCCGTACGAAGCCCGGGGCCAAGAGTCCGAAGACGACGGCCAGAAAACCACAGAGAATGCCCGAGGTGTACTGCCTCGTGCGCCGGCCGGACGCGGTCAGCAGGGCGTTCGTGGGACCGGTGAGGCATGTGGACACGGCTCCCACGACGGAGGCGAGGAGGGACCAGACGCCACAGGCCACCGTGGCGATGTTCATCGGCGGCCGATGGCCGGCGGCGGTCAGTACTGCCATGCCCTGACCGTTCTGCACCACAAGCACGGTGATGGCCAACGGCACCACCAGTTCCAGCATCGCGCCCGAGGACCACTGCGGTGCCTGGACCACCGGCGCCGCCAGCCAGCCCGCGCCGGGCACCGCCCGAACGTCCCCGGCGACGACGACGGCCACGGCGCCCACGAGCAGTGCGCCGAGCACCGGCGGCATCCAGCGGCCGACATTCGCAGGCGCACTGAGCAGCAGGAACGCGGCCACCATCGGCACGGCAAGGACGGCCTGTCCCTCCACCGCCCGCACCAGATCCGTACCGAACTTGAGGAAGACCCCGGCGACCATCGCCATCACGATCGGCATCGGCAGCCAGGACATGACACGGCGCACGGAGCCGGTCAGTCCGAGGAAGAGGATCAGCACGCCGGTGACGACGTACGCACCGATGACTTCCGGCCACGTCAGATGGTTCAGGGACGTCCCGACCACCACGGTTCCGGGGATGGTCCAGAAGAACGCCAGCGGCTGACGGTAGAGCCAGCAGGCAAGCATGGTCAGCAGACCGTTGAGGAAGAACACGCCGAAGATCCACGAGGCGATCTCGGCCTGTGAGAGCCCGCCGCGGGTGCCTTCGGCCAGAATCACGGCGACCGGTCCGGTCATCGAGAAGACCGCCGCGACGACACCGTTCGCCGCATACAGGGCACCGAAGTCCTCGGCGACGCGCCGCGGTCCCGGCGGAGGCCAGACGGGACGTTCGAAGCGGTGCTCACCGTCCTTCCGCTGCGGCAGGGCCGAGCGGCCGGCGACCTCGGCACGGGTGGTGGGGGCGGAGTCGGACGGCACAGTTCTCCTCACTCTCGCTGCTCGCCTTCCAGAAACGTCCTGGACGGCGGGACTCCGACGCGCCGGATCCGACACTCGTCCTTCCTCCGGCGCCGGGCGCTCGCCAATGCCCGTGCAATGGCGCGGAGTTCGGTACGGATCGGAACGTGTTGCGCGCCGACGGCCGACTGACGAGCGTGGCACAGGGCGTGTTCCGGCCGCATCCGACAAAACCCCAGGTTCGCCCCGGAGGACCAGGGCGCCGAGTGGACGCAGGACGAAGGAGACCCCGAAGGTGGCGATGAGCGACGGGGCCCCTCCTCGGCGGGGAAGGCGTCAGCGTCGAGTTCGACGCTGACGCCTTCCCCGCCGCCCCTCGCCATGCCGGATCCGTCGCCGTCGGGTTGCGATCGCGCATGGCCCGATCCCGTGCCGGTGGCGCACGACCTCTACTCGCTCGTACTGCCTGCGGCGTTCTTGACACCGTCAGGGCCGGATGCGGGATTCCCTCACCCGCGGGCCATGGCACCGGCCATGTGGGAGGGGAGGCGGTTGCCCGACTCCGGCAGTGAGTTCACGTGCCGCCGTCGGTTCACCCCGATTCCGTCAGTGGACCGCACCGGGATCGACGGACGAGCCGCTCGACGGTCAGTCCTGCGCCGACATCTCCCGGAAGCGGGCCGCCAGCTCGCTGCGCGAGCGGATGCCGAGCTTGGAGTAGACGTGCGTCAGGTGGTACTGGACGGTCTTGACGGAGATGAAGAGCTCCAGGGCTGCCTGCTGGTTGGTGGCGCCGTCCGCGACCAGGCGGGCGACGGCCTGTTCCTGCGGGGTGAGGCGGGCCAGGCCGGGGGTGAGACGGGCGGTGTGCAGGCCGCCGGCCTTGAGTTCGCGGTCGCAGCGCTCGACGTAGGTGCGGGCGCCGAGCGCGACGTAGGCGTCGCGGGCGTTCTTCAGGACGGTGTCGGCCTCGCGGCGCTTGCCGGCGCGGCGCAGGGTCTGGCCATAGGCGAAGTTCACCCGGGCGCGGTCGTAGGGGAGGGGGAGATGTTCGAGGTGGGCGAGGGCCTGCTCGAACTCCTTGCGGGCGGTGTCGATGTCGCCCCGGGCTGCGGTGAGTCGGCCGCGGGCCAGGCCGAGGCGGGCCATGGCGGAGCGGCGGACACGACGGGCGGCCAGGTCCTCGTGCGGTGCGAGGAAGGTCTCGGCTTCGTCGAGGCAGCCGGTCATCACCAGGGCGTTGGCGTACACGTCGGACCAGGGCCAGAAGCCCGGCTCGTCCACCGACAGCCGCTGGGACAGGTGGACGAGCGGTGACAGGGCTTCCACGACGCGTTCGTAGTCGCCGCGCGCCTCGGCGACCTGGGCTCGGGCCAGGCAGGAGGGGACCAGCATGACCTCGTAGTGATGCAGGGCGGCGTGGGCCTCGCCCACGTGGTGCTCTGCGGCCTCCCAGTCGCCCCTGAGGGCGTGGACCTGCGCCCCCGTCCAGTGGACCAGCGGACGGCACAGCTCGATGCGCACCTCGGCAAGGTGGACGGCGGCCCGCTGCACGGTCTCCAGGGCCTCCGGCCAGGCGCCGAGTGCGAACTGGGTGCGGGCCAGCCAGCCCTGCGCCCACAGGGAGATACGGGTGGAGCCCATCCGGTAGCCCGTGGGCACGGCCGCTTCGAGCCTGCGACGGGCGTCCTCCGGGGCGTCCAGGGCGACGTCCACCCAGCCGCGGCCGAGCTGGAAGCGCTGGGACTGCGCGCCGCCGGGAAGTTCGGCGGCGGCCGTCTCGTAGGCGGCCAGCGCTTCGTCGGGCCGCCCCATCGCGGCCAGGCCGAGCCCGAGCACCGCCTGTGACTCGATGGCCGAGGGGTCGTCGGGGTCCGCCAGCTCGATGGCCCGGCGGGCCCAGGCGACGAGGTCGCGGCCGTCGAAGCGGCCGAGTGCATGCAGGACGCGCCGCTGGCAGATCCTGGCCATCAGGTCGGTGTGCCGCGCCGACTCGCAGCGTTCCCAGGCCTGGGCCAGGAAGGCGTCGGCCTCGACCGGACGACCGCGCATGATGGCCAGGTAACCGAGGACCGCACCCCGCAGGATGTCCGCGGGGAAGCTCTCCAGTTCCGCGGCGAACGCCGTGGCCTGTGGCACGTCGCCGGCGCCGATCATCGCGTCGACGGCGCGCAGCAGCCGGTCCTCCCGTACGGCTAGCACGGTGCTCAGGCGGCCGGCCCGCACCAGGGTGTCGGCCACGGTGGACCACTCGCCGGCGGAGGCGCGTTCGGCGGCGTACGCGTCGAGTTCGTCGGCCAGCGCGTCGTCCGCCGTGCTGGTGGCGGCGACCCGGTGCACAAGCCGACTGCCGCGGTCCGCGGTGACCTCGACGGCGCGGTGGTGCAACTCGGCACGGTGGGTGAGCGGGATACCGGTGAGGACGGCAGCCCGGACCAAAGGATGCGTGAAGGACAGCTGGGCGCGTCCGGGGTCGATGGTGACGGTGAGCAGCCCTGCCGCTCGTGCTTCGTCGACCGCGGGCAGGGCGTCGGCGACGCCGGTCAGCTCGGTGGCCTCGGCGAGCGAGGCGTCGTCGCCGAGGACGGAGCACGCCTGAACCAGCTGACGGGCGCTCTCACCGCATTGGGCGAGCCGGTGACGGACGGCCGCGGCGTAGCGGGCGGGCGCGGGCAGTTCGGGCCGCCAGTCGTGCCAGGTCTCGCGGGGCAGTTCGCGCAGCAGCTGCGTGAGGTGGCGGGGGTTGCCCAGTGTGTGGCGGCACAGGTGGCGGGCTGCGGGCAGGTCCAAGGCGAGTCCGTGGACCTCGCAGGCGAGCGTCCGGACGTCCTCGGCGGTCAGTGGCCCGGGCCGTACGGCGGCGTCCTGGCAGCCGTCGAGGAACTCCAGGGTCCGCAGAGCCGACAGCGGCAGCTCCTCGTGCGCTCTGCGCATGTCGTACAGCTCGTACGGTTCGTCCCGCGCGATCAGGAGGACGAGCACCCGCTCGTTCGCCATCCGGCGCACCGTCGACCGGATGGCGCGCAGGCTCTCCGCGTCGGCCCAGTGGGCGTCGTCGACGATCACCACCAGTGGCTCCGTCTCCTGCGCGGTCGTCCACTGGCGGAGCAGAATCCGGGAGGTGCCGAGGACGGCGTCCGGGGCCGTGGGGTCGGGCGGAAAGGTGCCGCTGCCGGTGCCGTTTCCGCAGGCGCGGACGAGCTGGTCGGCGACGCCGAGCGGCAGGTCCGACTCCCACGCGACCCCGGTGACGCGCAGGACCCGCGGCGAGGCCCCTGCGGCTTGGACGCGCTCGGTCTCGAGGGCCTGCTCCACCAGGGCCGTCTTGCCGATGCCCGCCGGTCCCTCGACCAGCACCAGGACCGGATTTCCCGAGAAGGCGGAAGTGATCGAGCGGGTCAGCGCGGCGGCCTCGCCGGCCCGCCCGATCAGGCTTCGCTGCAGCTCAGGGCGGTCATTCATGGGCGAGCACGCTAGCACCGTCGGCGCCCGGTGACGCGGGGGCGCCGGTGGTCGCCGTGGAGAGGGCCGGTTCGGCTGCCCGGCGGGGGACGAGGCAGGTCACCAGGGTGCCGAGGACGGCGACGCCGGCGAAGACGTAGAAGGCGTCGCGCGGGGAGAGGCCCGAGCTCATGAGCGCCCCGCCCACGAGGGGGCCGCCGATGCCGCCGAGTCGGCCGAATCCGGCGCACCAGGCGACGCCGGCCGCGCGGGCCACGGTGTCGTAGTAGGTGGAGACGAAGCCGTAGATGAGGACCTGGGTGCCGATGGTACCGACACCGGCGACGGCGACCAGGGCCAGCAGGACACCGAGCGGCATCCCGAGGGTGAGCAGGCAGAGGGACACGGCGGCCAGCACGAACGTCGTGGCGATCACCGGCCGCGGGCCGAGTCGGTCGGCGGACCGGGAGGCGATCAGGCCGCCGACGATGGCACCGCCGTTCAGGGTGAGCAGGAAGAGAAGGGAGTAGGACTTTCCGAAGCCGCTCTGTCCCATGATCTCGGGAAGCCAGGTGTTCAAAGCGTAGGTGAGCAGCAGGCCCGAGCAGCTCATGAGGCCGAGCAGGAAGGTGGCCCAGGCATAGCGACGGGTGGCGAGGGCGGCGAAGCCCACCTTGGCCTTCTTGTGGTTCTCCTCCTGGGTTGTCCCGACTGAGTCGGGCAGCGGCACGCCGGTGCGCTCGGCAACGTCACGGGCGCGTGCCGCGTCCCCGCAAGCCAGAAGCCACTTCGGCGACTCGGGCAGCCGCAGCACGGCGAACGGAAGGAGCAGCACGAGGGGCGCGGCGCCGAAGAGGAACAGCAGACGCCAGCCGTCGCCCCCGGGTGCGAGCAGCGCCAGCAGGGCCGCGAGCACGCCCCCGGCGGGGATCCCGCTGTAGACGATCGCGTTGTACACGTTGCGGCGGTGGGGCGGGGCGAACTCGGCGATCAGGGCGCCGGCGGTGGCCACGAGCGCGCCCACCCCGATGCCGGTGAGGAAGCGCAGGACGCCGAAGACGGTCATGTCGGTGGCGAACGCGCTCAGCCCCATGGCGACCGAGAACCATGCGATACCGGCCAGCATGACGCGGCGCCGCCCGATGTGGTCGCCGATGGCGCCCGCGAGCAGAGCGCCGACCATGACGCCGATGAGCGCGTAACTGCCGAGGGCACCGGCCTCGGTGGGCGTGAGGTGCCCGATCTGGCTCGGGTCGCGGAGGAGGACGGGGACGACCGTGCCGTAGACGACGAGGTCGTAGCCGTCGAAGACGAGGGTGGCAGCGGTGAGGGCGACGATCCAGCGCAGGGTGGCGCGGTGCCGTGGATCGGTGGTTCTGAGCTGCGGAGTGTTCATCGGGGGACCCCGTGTTCGTGTGAGTGGACGGGTGGTGTCCCCGCTGCCCGGCCACGAGAGGGGGGAGGAGGCCGGGCAGCGGCGCGTGGAGAGGTGATCTGCATCAATCGGGTGGGGGGTAGCAAGGTGCGGGGGGGTGGGAGTGACGGTCAGCCGAGGTCGCCGCCGGCCACGGGGAGCACCGTGCCGGTGATGTAGGACGCTTCGTCGGAGGCGAGGAAACAGATCGCCGCGGCCTGCTCGTCGAGCGTGCCGTAGCGCTTCAGCAGGGAGGAGGCGAGGGTCTGGTCGATGTGGGCCTGGACCCACTCCTTCTCCCGGTCGCTCCGCGGCGCGGGCGTGCCCCGGGAGATGCGGCGTGGGGGTGCCTCCGTGCCGCCCGGTGCTGTCGCGACCACACGGATTCCGGCGTCGGCGCACTCGAAGGCGAGCGACGCGGTGAGCGCGTTGATGCCGCCCTTGGCCGCGGAGTACGGGATGCGGTGGATGCCGCGGGTCGCGCACGAGGAGACGTTGACGATCACGCCGTGTCCTTGCCCCGTCATGGTCGGCAGCACCGCACGGCAGGACCACAGGGTGGTCATCAGCGAGCGGGTGATCTCCGCCTGGATCTCCTCGGCCGTGAACTCGGTGAACGGTTTGAAGTTGATCGCGCCGCCCACGTTGTTGACCAGGACGTCGATCCGGCCGTGGTGCCTCCGCGCGGCGGTGATCGCCTCCTCCGCCCCGGTGTACGACTCCAGGTCGGCGGTGATGGCCTGTGCGCCCAGTTCGGCGGCCGCCCCGTGGACGAGTTCGGACCGGTCGACGAGGGTCAGCCGGGCGGACTCGGCGGCCAGTCGGCGGGCGACCGCGAGGCCGATGCCCTGGGCCGCGCCGGTGACCACGACGTTCTTTCCGGTGAACCGCTCGACATGCACGCTCACGCCGCCTCCGCCGTGGTGCGTACGGTGGCCGGGGTGAACTTCTCGTAGTGGAAGCTCGCGGGGATCACGCCGAGGGAGGCGATGTGACCGCGTACGGCCTCGACCATGGCGGGCGGGCCGCACAGGTAGACGTCCACGTCACCGTCGTGCAGCGTTCCGGCGTCCATCAGCCCGGTGACGAAGCCCTTGTTGCGGGCGGTGCTGGAGGCGTCGGCGACACAGTGGTCGAAGGTGAAGCCGGGGATGACCTCCGCGTAGTCGCCCAACGTGTCCAGATGGACGAGGTCCTGGTCGGTGGTGACGCCGTAGAGCAGGTGGACCGGGTGGGTCGGCGGCTGCTGGGCCATCCGTTCCAGCATCGACAACAGGGGCGCGAGGCCGGTGCCGCCCGCCAGCAGCAGGCTGGGGCGGGAGAGCTCGCGCAGGTAGAAGCTGCCCATCGGGCCGGTGAACTCGATGCGGTCGCCGACCTTGGCCCGCTCGGTGAGGTAGCCGGACATCACACCGTCCGGGACGATGCGCACCAGGAACGAGATCTGCCGCTGGGCGGGACCGGAGCTGAAGGAGTACGAGCGGGCCTGGTCGGTGCCGGGCACGGCGATGTTGACGTACTGGCCGGGCAGGAAGTCGAGGCCCTCCCGGTTGTCGACGTCGAGCGTGAACTCCACCGTGGTGGCGGAGAGCCGCCTGAGGTCGGCCACGGTCGCGGCGAACGCGGCCGGGCCGGTCTTCGCGGCGGCCGAGGAGGAGGGAACGCGCAGCACGAGGTCGCTGTGCGGGGTCATCTGGCAGGGCAGGCAGTAGCCGGCTGCCGCCTCGTCGTCGGTCAGGGCTTCGTCGATGTAGTCGCCTCCGTCGTAACTGCCCGACTCGCACAGTGATTTGCAGGTACCGCAGGCGCCGTCACGGCAGTCGAGAGGGATGTTGATCCGGGCCTTGTAGGAGGCCTCGGCGACGGTCTCGTCGGGGCGGCACTCGATGAAGCGGGTGATGCCGTCCTCGAAGTTCAGGGCGACCTGGAAGGACATGCGGGAGCTCATTTCAGCGGTCTCGGGGGCTCAGACGTGGTAGATGTCGACGACGTGGTGCACGTAGTCGTTCTTCAGGACGACCTTCTTGCGCGTGATGAGCGGCTCGGGCCCCGACAGGTCGAGGGTGTAGTACGACGTGCCGAAGTACGTGTCGACGGCCTGGTAGCGGTAGTAGAGCGTGAACCAGTTGAAGCGCACGTCCACCGTGTCGCCGTCGCGGCCGGCGACCTCGACGTTGGTGATGTTGTGACCGGTGCGCGGCTCGGGCAGGCTGGTCGCGCTGGAGCGGTCGGTGCGGATGCGGAAGACGCGGTCCTCCAGGCCGGCCCGGCTCGGGTAGTAGATCAGGGAGACCTCGCGCTGCGGGTCGCGGGTGAGCTCGTCGTCGTCAGCCCAGGCCGGCATCCAGAACTCGGCGTCCGGGTGGTAGCACTCCAGCCACTTCTCGAACTCGCGGTCGTCCAGGTACCGGGCCTCGCGGTAGAGGAACTGCCGGATCCCCTCCAGCGTGGACTGTTCGGTCGCCGTGGTCACTTCGCCTCCTCCAGGGCCTTGCGCAGGGTGTCGAGCCAGTAGCCGTGCTGGATGGGGTAGAGGCCCTCGTCCTCGGTGCGCACGCCGCTGGCGATCGGGTTGATGCCGATCTTCTTGGCGTCCTCGTCGGGTCCGTCGATCTGGTGTACGGCGCCACGGCTGAGGTCGTTCCAGGGCATGGACTCGGCGAGGTAGGTCTTCTGGCAGGAGCGGAACTCCTCCAGGTCGTCCGGGGTGGCCATGCCGGTGGCGTTGAAGAAGTCCTCGTACTGCCGGATGCGGAGCGCGCGGGCCTCGGCCGGCTCGCCCTTGGGGGCGATGCAGTAGATGGTGACCTCGGTCTTGTCGACGGAGATGGGTCGGAAGTGCCGGATCTGCGAGCTGAACTGGTCCATCAGGTACACGTTGGGGTACAGGCACAGATTGCGGGAGACGCCGATCATCCAGTCGGCCCGCTCGGGGCCGACCCGCTCCGCCAGTTCGTCGCGCTTGTCGTGGAGGGGCCGGTTGGCGGGGTCGAGCCACTTGGTCCACAGCAGCAGGTGGCCGTGGTCGAAGGAGTAGAAGCCGCCCTTCTGCTTGGACCAGCCGCCCGCGTCCATCGTCTTCGTGTCGTTCTTCGACTCGCCGGAGGTGCGGCGGGCCTGGGTGGCGGCGTAGTTCCAGTGGGTGGCGGAGACGTGGTAGCCGTCGGCGCCGTTCTCCGCCTGCAGCTTCCAGTTGCCGTCGTAGTAGTACGTGGAGGAGCCGCGCAGCACCTCCAGGCCCTCCGGCGACTGGTCGACGATCATGTCGATGACGACCGCCGCGTCCCCCAGGTGTTCGGTGAGCGGCTTGACGTCCGGGTTCAGGCTGCCGAACAGGAACCCGCGGTAGGACTCGAAGCGGGCGACCTTCTTCAGGTCGTGCGAGCCGTCGGTGTTGAACTGCTCCGGGTAGCCGGCCTCCCGCGGGTCCTTCACCTTCAGCAGCCGACCGTTGTTGCTGAACGTCCAGCCGTGGAAGGGGCAGGTGAAGGTGGTGCGGTTGTCCGTCTTGCGGCGGCAGAGCATCGCGCCGCGGTGGCTGCACGCGTTGATCAGGCAGTGCAACTCGCCCTTTTTGTCACGGGAGATGACGACGGGCTGACGGCCGATGTACGTCGTGAAGTAGTCGCCGGCCTCGGGGACCTGACTCTCGTGCGCGAGGTAGACCCAGTTCCCCTCGAAGATGTGCTTCATCTCGAGCTCGAAGAGCTCCTCGTCGGTGAAGACACTGCGTCGGACCCGGTACACACCGCTGTCCGGGTCCTCCACGAGGGCGTCTTCGAGGATGGTCCGCGCACGGCTGAAGCAGGGACTTTGCAAGGTTGCGGGTTGGGTGAGGTTGCCCGGTGATGGGCTGCCATGTCGCTTTATGGAGCCCGGATGCAGGTGCAGGCACGGCCTCGTTGATCATGTGAGTGTCGAGTTCACGTAACCACAACCGAAGACCGTGCCTGCTGTCTCATCTTCTCCTATGCCGTCGGGCCTGGAGCAACTGGCCCGTACCCCGTCACCGCAGCCGCTGCCCGACGCGGTGTGCCTCGCCCGCTTCC
>NZ_QFRK01000159.1 GCF_003143855.1 Streptomyces sp. NWU339 | reverse complement strand
GGTGTGAACGATGTCCGCCTGGCCGGCCTGGCGGTTGCGCGCGCCGACTGGCGGCGCCGCAAGGGGCATCCGGAGGCGGCCGGTGTGCAGGTCGATCAGGAGGGCCATGGCCGCGAGGACGTCGKCGGGGGCGCCGATCTGTCGCGCACGGTGGGCTGGTTCACCAGCCTGTATCCGGCGCGGCTGGAGCCGGGCGTGGCCGACTGGAGCGAGGTCTGGGCCGGCGGTGCGGAGGCCGGGCGGGCGCTGAAGCGGGTCAAGGAGCAGTTGCGTGCCCTGCCCGACAGCGGGATCGGCTACGGTCTGCTGCGCTATCTCAACCCGGACACCGCGCCCCGGCTGGCGGCGCTGCCGGCCCCGCAGATCGGTTTCAACTACCTCGGCCGCCTCGCCTCCGGCACCGACACCGACTGGGCAGCGCAGAGCGCATCCGGCGGCGGGGACGAGAACATGCCGCTCGTCCACGCCATCGACGTCGATGCGCTGACCCTGGACTCCCACGACGGCGCGCACCTGCACGCAACCTGGAGCTGGCCGGACGGGCTGCTCACCGAGGAGGACGTGCGGGACCTCGCCGAGACCTGGTTCCGCGCCCTGGACGCCCTCGCCGCCCATGCCGAACGGCCGGGAGCCGGCGGACACACCCCCTCCGATCTCACCCTGGTCTCCCTCACCCAGGACGAGATCGACACCCTGGAGGGGTCCTGTCCTCAGCTCACCGACGTCCTGCCGCTCTCACCGATGCAGGAAGGGCTGCTGTTCCACGCCCTGTTCGACCAGGACGCCGCGGACGTCTACACCGTGCAGCTCTTCCTCGGCATGGACGGTGCGCTCGACGTACGGGCGCTGCGCGCCGCGGCCCAGGCCTTGCTGCGCAGGCACCCCAACCTCCGCTCCGGAATCCGGCATGAGCAGGTCGGCACCCCCGTCCAGGCCGTCCACCACGAGGTAGAGCTGCCCTGGGAGACCCATGACCTGCGCGGACTCGGTCCCGACGAGCAGACCGCGGAGCTCGCCCGGATCGCGGCGGAGGAACGGGGACGCGGATTCGACCTGGCGACACCGCCCCTGCTGCGCTTCGTCCTCGTACAGCTCGCGGACGACCACAGCCGACTGATCCTGACGTACCATCACATCCTGCTCGACGGCTGGTCGATGCCCCTGCTCGCCCAGGAGCTGTTCACGCTCTACGCGCGTGGCGGCGACGACGCCGGACTGCCCCGGACCACCCCCTACCGCGACTACCTGACCTGGCTCGCGGCACAGGACCGGCAAGTAGCCGAGGAAGCGTGGCGGCAGGCGCTCGCGGGCATCGAGGAGCCCACCCTGCTGGCCCCGACGAGCACCGGCGCCGCCACCCTGCCCCCGGAACGGGTCACCCTCGAGCTCTCGCCGGAGCTGACCGCCGCGCTGACCGAGCGGGCCCGTCGGCTCGGACTGACCATGAACACGCTGGTCCAGGGCGCCTGGGCGGTGCTGCTCGGCCGGCTCACCGGAGCCGAGGACGTCGTCTTCGGCGCTACCGTCTCCGGGCGGCCGGGCGAGATAGCCGGCGTCGAGTCGATGGTCGGCCTGTTCATCAACACGCTGCCGGTACGCGTGACGCTGCGTGCGGAGGAGAACTGGGCGCAGCTGCTGGTCCGCCTCCAGGAACAGCAGTCGTCGCTGATGGAGCACCAGTACGTCGGGCTGCACGACATCCAGCGCCTGGCCGGGGTCGGGGAGCTGTTCGACACCCTGACCGTCTTCGAGAACTATCCCCTGGACCCGGCGCTGCTGGACGTCGCGGGAACCGGGATCCGGGTCACCGAGGCCGACGCGGAAGACGCCACGCACTACCCGCTCACCCTCGTCGCGGTGCCGGGCCCCCGGCTCGGCCTGCGCCTGGGCTACCGGCCCGAGTTGTTCACCGCCGACACCGTGGAGTCCATCGGCGCCCGCCTGGGCCGCCTGCTGGACGCCATCGCCACGGACCCCGAGCAGCTGGTCGCGGCCGTCGACACCCTGGACGCCGCGGAGCGCGAGCGGACCCTGGTCACCTGGAACGCCACCGAGCACGAGGTCCCGCCCGCCACGCTCACCGAACTGCTCGAGGCCCAGGCGGCCGGCACCCCGCAGGCCACCGCCGTGGTCTTCGAGGGCGAGACGCTGACGTACGCGGAACTCAACGCCCGCGCCAACCGCCTGGCGCGGCTGCTGGTCGAGCGGGGAGCGGGCCCGGAAGGATTCGTCGCCCTCGCTCTCCCACGGTCCCTCGACCTCATCGTCGCCCTGCTGGCCGTGCTGAAGGCGGGTGCAGCGTATGTGCCGGTCGACCCCGACTACCCCGCCGAGCGCATCCGGTACATCCTCGCCAACACCGGTTCCGCGATGCTGCTCACCACCACGGACGTCGTTCCCGCGCTGCCGGCCGACGACCCCACCCCGCGCCTGCTGCTGGACACCGCGGACACCCGGGCGGCACTGTCGCGTCACGCCGACCACGACCTCACCGACGCCGACCGCACCGCCCCGCTGCGGCCGCAGCATCCCGCGTATGTGATCTACACCTCGGGCTCCACGGGCAAGCCCAAGGGCGTGCTGGTCCCGCACCAAGGAATTGTCAACCGGCTGCTGTGGATGCAGGCACGGTACGGGCTGGACGCCTCCGACCGGGTACTGCAGAAGACCCCCTCCGGCTTCGACGTCTCCGTGTGGGAGTTCTTCTGGCCGCTCATGGTGGGCGCCCGGCTCGTGGTCGCACGGCCCGAAGGCCACAAGGACCCGGCATATCTCGCCCGGCTGATCCGCGACGAAGGCGTCACCACGCTGCACTTCGTCCCCTCCATGCTCCAGGTCTTCCTCACCGAGCCCACCGTCGCACAGTGCACCGGGCTGCGCCGCGTCATCTGCAGCGGCGAGGCCCTGCCCGGGGAAGTGCGCGCACAGTTCTACGAGACGCTGGACGTACCCCTGCACAACCTGTACGGACCCACGGAGGCGTCCGTGGACGTCACCTCGTGGGAGTGCTCGGCCCAGGACCCGGACGGGCCGGTACCGATCGGCGCTCCCGTGTGGAACACCCAGGTGTATGTGCTCGACTCGGGGCTGCGACCGGTGCCCGTCGGAGTCGCCGGCGAGCTGTACCTGGCCGGTGTGCAACTGGCTCGTGGGTATCTGCGTCGTCCGGGTTTGACGGCGGAGCGGTTTGTGGCGGATCCGTTCGGTGGTGCGGGCGGCCGGATGTATCGCACGGGTGATGTGGTGCGGTGGCGTGCGGACGGGGCGATCGAGTATGTCGGTCGTGCGGATGAGCAGGTGAAGGTCCGGGGTTTCCGGATCGAGCTGGGGGAGATCGAGGCGGTGCTGGCGCGGCATCCGCGGGTGCGGCATGCGGCGGTGATCGCCCGGGAGGACCGGGCGGGTGTGAAGCAGTTGGTGGCGTATGTCGTGGTCGACGGTGCGGCGGATGCCCCGGAGGGCGGGGAGCTGCGGAGGCACGTGGGTGCGGAGTTGCCGGAGTACATGGTGCCGGTGGCGTTCGTGGT
>NZ_QFRK01000030.1 GCF_003143855.1 Streptomyces sp. NWU339 | reverse complement strand
GGGTGGGAGGAATGCGGGTGGGCAGGGTGGGGATGGACAGTTTTCGCCCAGACGTCCCCCAGGGCTACTCACCGGGGTGACAATTTCGGGTCCTGTCGACTCGGAAGTCACTCCAGTCCGTGAGTGTTCACCGAGCGGTACCGGGCAAACCGGGACGCTCTTCCTCCTTCCGGCCACGTGCCACCAGAATCCCGCCGACCACCGCGAGCACGAATCCCGCCACGGCCGCGCCGACCGGAAGGGTCTCTCCCACCATGCGCAGCTGTCCGCTGTCGCGCTCCGCCTGCCGTACGGCCTCCTTCTGCGTCGCGGTCGTGAACGCGAGCTTCTCCGCGTCCAGCAGGACCGCCGCGTCCTCGTCCCCACCCGGTGCCCGCAGCGTGCGCCTCGGACCGGTCTGCGCGTAGATCACCCGGCCGGTGGCCTGGTCCACGACCAGCTCGAGGCCGTGGTTGGAGTACCACTCCTCGGCCAGCACCTGCGGGCGGTCCGGCTGGTCCACGAGGGTGCCCGGCACCAGCCGGGTACCGGTCTTCGTCGCCGGCACCGAGGCGGTGAACCGGTAACCCGTGTACCCCTGGACCTTCTCGGTGCCCCGGTAGCGCATCACGACCGTGTCGCCGAGGGTGTTGTCCCACCACTGGTAGGAGCGCTTCTGCACGTCGAAGGGGAACTTGAGGTACGCCTCGCCCTCGATGCGGGGCTTCTCCTCGCAGCAATGGACCGGCTTCGTGGTCCTGCGGTCCAGCACCCAGCGGTGCGGGGAGAAGTCCAGCGCGTCGTGCGGGTCGGCGGCCGGCAGCGACGCGTCGGTGTCCACCGTGGTGATCACGTCCCACACGGCGTTCCCGCTGTCCACGCTCGCCTCGACGTTCCCGCGCACCCGCTGGGTGACGGTGATCGCCTGACCCGGCACGGTCTCGACCCGGTCGAGGTCGAACACACTGCCCGAGCCGGTGTAGACGGCGGTGGTGTCGATGTCGACCGGGTTCACCGCGGCACGTGGCTGCACGTACCAGGCCAACAGGGGGGCCAGCACCAGCAGAAACGTTCCGAAACCGAGTACGACCAGGGAAAGGGGGGAGGCTGTACGGCGCATCCGGGCACTCCAGAGGCTTGGGACGGATCGGCGCTGACAGGCCGGATCCGTGGAGGAAAACGCGCGTGCGAGAGGGGCGGAGCCATCCGGCACCCCCTGCGGCCCGGGACCGAACTCCCTCTGGGCCGGGAACCGTAAACGCCCCTTGACGGAGTGTCAATGCGCACTCGACACTGGGGAACCACGGACAAGGGTGGCGGAACGCGCTTTCGGGGGGTGGGGAAATCCTCCGACCAGAGAGGCTGACCCTGAGATGTCCAGACTGCTCGCCGCCGCGCTGACGGTCGTGCTCGCCTCGGCCCTCGCCGTGGGCGCGGCCCTGGGCGTGGTCGCGCTGCTCGATGCCACCCCCGACCAGCCGAACACACCGTTGATCACCTATGAGCACGCCGGTCAGGGGAGCTGACGGGTGAGGGCGGCCACCACCCTCCCGGTCCGCTCCGCCTGGCGCGACGTCCCGCGCTCCCAGGTGCACCGGTTCGCCGAGATCGCCATGGCCGAGGCGCCGGCACTCGCCGAAGAGATCATGAGCGAGATCCAGCGCGAGTACCCCGAACTCCCCGTCGTGCCCGACGACTCCGGCGAGCCGATGGCCCTCATCGGCATCCGCCGCGCCATCGAGGTGTTCGTGCAGCATCTGGAGCGCGCCGACTACTCGGCGGGCCGCCCCACGGCACCGCCCGGCCTGTTCCACGACTTCGGGCGAGGCGAGGGCCTGCACGGACGGTCGCTGGACTCGCTCCAGGCGATCTACCGGCTCGGTGTCCGCATGGCCTGGCGGCGGCTCGCCGAGATCGGCCAGCGCATCGACATCCCGCCGCCCGCGATGTACGAACTCGCCGACGCGGGCTACGCGTATCTGGACGGACTGGTCGACCAGTCCGTCCGCGGCTACGCCGAGGCCGCCGCCCGGCAGGCGGGTGAACGGCTGCGGCTGCAGCGCCGGCTGATGGAACTCCTGCTCACCGAGCACCACCGGGGCGATCCGGCCGAAGCGCTCGCCGAGCGGGCCGCCCGCGTCGGCTGGCCGCTGCCCGGGAAGGTCGCGGTGGGCGTCCTCAGGCGCCCCGCCCGGGAGGCGGTGGCGCCCGCCGTGGGACCGGAGGTGCTGCTCGACATGGAGTACGAGCAGCCCCGCATGGTCGTCCCCGAACCGGACGCCGCCGGCCGCCCCGAACTGCTGCACCGCGCGCTCACCGGCTGGTCCGGCGCGATCGGACCGCCGGTGCCGCCGGCCGACGCGGCGAAGTCGCTGCGCTGGGCCGAGGCCGCCCTGCTCCTGATGGAGCGCGGGCTGCTGCCGGCCGACGAGGTGCTGCACTGCACCCGGCACACCCAGGCGCTGGTGCTGCTCCAGCCCGAGGAACTCATCGACGACCTCGCGCTCAAGTGCCTCGCCCCGCTGGCCCACTGCGCCCCCACGAACGGGCGGCGGCTCGCGGAGACGTTGCTGGCGTGGCTGGAGACCCGGGGCGGCGCGCCCGAGGTGGCGGCGCGGCTCGGCGTGCACCCGCAGACCGTCCGCTACCGGCTGCGGCAGATCCGCGAACTGTGGGGCGACGAGATCGACGACCCGGACCGCCGCTTCGAACTGGAACTGGTCCTCCGCGCCCAGCGGCTCCGCGGCGAACTGGGCGAGCCCCGCTCCCGGAGGTGACCGGCGGTGCCCGTTGGGGCCTGGTGGGGCCTGGTAGGGCCACGACCCCGCCGGGCACCGCGGGCCATTGCCCGGGGTGGCCCGGATGGCTAGCCTGTGTTCGTCATTCCGGTCGCCTGTTGAAATCTCGAACAGGCCGAGACAGACAGGGAGGAGGCCGGTCGTGGGACGCCTCGTACCAGCCGTGACCCGGGCTCTCGACATCCTCGAGCTCTTCCTCGACGGGGACGGGACGCTCTCCGCCCCCGACATCGTGCGCAGGCTCCAACTGCCGCGCACCACCGTGCACGAACTGGTGACCACGCTCGCCGCGCGGAAGTACATCGTCCCGGTGACCGGCCGGCCCGGCCGCTACCGGCTCGGCGTACGGCCGTACCAGCTCGGCGCCCGCTACGCCGAGCACCTCGACCTCGCCGCCGAGGGCCAGCAGGTGGCCCGGTCCGTCGCCGAGACCTGCGACGAGACGGTGCACGTGGCGATCCTGGAGGACACCGACGTCATCTACATCGCCAAGGTGGACTCCACCCACGCGGTGCGGATGGTGTCGGCGGCCGGCCGCCGGCTGCCCGCCCACTGCACCTCCGTCGGCAAGATGCTGCTGGCCTCCCTCCCCGAGCGGGAGCTCGCCGCGCGCCTGCCCGCCGACGCCGAGCTGGCCGCGATGACCCCCAACAGCATCACCGACCCGGCCGCCCTGCGCGAGGCCCTCGCGCAGATCCGCGCCCGGGGCGTCGCCGTGGAGAGCCGCGAGTCCAACCCGGACGTCAGCTGCGTGGCCGCACCGGTCCGCGACCGCACCGGGCAGGTGGTCGCCGCGCTGTCCATCTCAGTGCCGATGATCCGCTGGAGCGAGGAGCGCCTCACCGAACTGGAGCAGCTCGCCGTCAAGGGCGCCGACGACCTGTCCGAGCGGCTCGGCCACCGGGGGACGCCATGACCGGCGGCACCTCCTACGAGGTCGCGGTCCGCGCGGAGTCCGTCCTGGGCGAGGGCCCCACCTGGGATCCGGCGACCGGCCGGCTGCTGTGGATCGACATCCTGAACTCCCGGATCCACACCTACGATCCGGCCACCGGCCGGCGCACCCTGCGCCGGACCGAACAGCACGTGGGCGCCGTCAAGCCCCGCGCGGGCGGCGGCCTGGTCCTCAACCTGCGCGACGGGGTCGGCCTGCTCGACCCCGACGACACCTTCCGCTGGCTGCACCGCGAGCCCGTCCCCGGCCGCCGCGGCAACGACGCCGCCGTCGCCCCCGACGGCACGCTGTGGGCCGGCACCATGCGCTACGACGAGGCCACCGGCGGCGGCACCCTCTCCCGTGTCACCGGCGACGGCACGGCCGAGGTCGTCCTCGACGACGTGACGGTGAGCAACGGCACCGGCTGGAGCCCCGACGGCCGCCTGATGTACTACATCGACACCCCCACCCGCCGTATCGACGTCCTCGACGTCGACGCCGCCTCCGGATCGGTCACCGGCCGCCGCCCGCTGGCCGCGATCGAGGACGGCGCGGGCTTCCCCGACGGCCTCACCGTGGACGCCGAGGGCTGTGTGTGGGTGGCGCTGTGGGACGGCGCCGCGGTCCGCCGCTACACCCCGTCCGGCGCCCTGGACCGGGTGGTGGAACTCCCGGTCCCCCGCGTCACGGCCTGTGCCTTCGGCGGCCCCGGCCTGAGCGACCTGTACGTCACCACGGCCCGCGTGGGCCTGCCCTCCCCGCCCCCGCTCTCCGGCTCCCTCCTGGTGATCCCGGACGCGGGCGAGGGACTCGCCCCACCCGCGTTCGCGGGCTGACGACGCACCCCGACCGCGGTGGTGTCCTGCGGGTGCCGTTGCGCAGGCCGTGCTGTCGTGCCCCGTCGGCCCGTCACCGGGTGGAAGCGGGTCACCCGGACGCGCCACGCCGGCCGCCGGCCGCCGTCCTCAGTTCTTCCGCGGTCAGCGGCGGCGAGGTCAGGGGCCTCCTGCCCGGGCCGCGCAGAGCTCCCACCACGATGTCCGGGTGCACCCACGACGTGGGGGATCCGGACAACGTGATGACGTCGAGGAAGGCCCGGGTGATCTGCGCACGGCCCGTCGCGGCGTGGACCAGCCGGTTGACGTAGCGGTTCATGAGCGCGGTCCCGGACCGGGGCTGTCGGCCCACCGCACCGGGATAGAGGATGTCCTGGGAAGTGGCCAGTTCCCAGGCGAGGTTCGCGGGGCGGGCGATGGCGTGCTGGACGTCGCGTGCGAGCCCGCGGGTACGGAGCCCGCTTCGGCCCACCGCGGCGCCGAGCTCGACGAGACCCTGCGCGGCCACCGTCATCCCCTGGCCGTAGAGCGGGTTGTACGTGGCCACCGAGTCGCCCACCACGATGAACCCGTCCGGCCATGCGGACGCCTGCTCGAAATAGCGGCGCCGGTTGACCGTGCTGCGGGAGACGGCGACCTCTTCCGTGAGCGGTGTGGTCAACGAGATCAGCTCGCCCACGACGGGGTGCCGGATCGAGCGGGCGAAGGGCTCGAACCGGTCGGGCTCGCGGGACGGCTCCCCTCCCCTGGTACCCGAGAGGGTCACCAGCCAGCGCCCCCGCTCGACGGGGACGATCGTCGCCGTCCGGCCCGGCACCGGCTCGCCGGGGTCGGACTGCACGTTGACGATGGGGAAGTCGTCGCTGCCCGCGGGCGCCCGGTAGAAGCGACTGGCGTACACCAGCCCGGAATCGACTTCGGCTTCCCTGATGCCGCCTATGCCCAGGGTCCGCAGCCACTCCGTGGCGCGTGACCCGCGGCCGCTGGCGTCCACGACGAGATCGGCGTCGAGGGTCAGGTCCTGCCCCTCCGGTGTCCGTACGCGCGCGCCGGTCACCCGGGTGGCCGTGCCCTCCAAGGCCTGCATTTCGTGCCCCTGCAGCAGTTTCACCGTCGGCATGCTCAGCACCTGCTCGCGCACCACCCAGTCCAGCAGGTCGCGGGTGCACGCGATCATGTACTGCATCTCGGGCCAGCGCCTGAGCCAACCCTGGGCGGTCATCGACACCAGGCCGGTCGGCAGCGGGATGCGCCGGGCCCCGGCTGCCAGCCAGCGGTCCGTGATGCCGGGCATGATCCGCTCGAACGCCCGGGCGCCGCCGGACCACAGCACATGCACGTGGCGTGCCTGGGGAAGCGACTTGCGTGGCTCGGGCCCCGCGGGCAGGACGTCGCGCTCGATGACGGTGACCTCGTCCGCGGCGTCGGCCAGGGCAGCGGCCGCGAGCATGCCGGCCATTCCGCCGCCGATGACCACGGCACGGCGGGGTGCGGCACTGCGGGCGGTCTGGACAGGGGGTGTCATGGCGAACTGCTCTCTGGAGGGGCTGCGAGGTGGCGCACAGCGGCGACTACGGGGGACTCCACGGCACGCGACAAGTGCACGAGCCGCTCACGTTCTGAGCTGAGGACCGATGTCAGCGCGAAGGCTCCGGCAGCACTGGCGCTTTCGGGCCCCCGCAGTGGACTTCTGGATCGCGCGTCCACCGCGGCGACCACCATGGCGGCCGCGCCCACGACATCCGCGTCTTCCTTCGACAGGTGACTCTCGATCGCTCTGTCGTAGGCGCGTTGCCGGACGAGGTCGTCGAAGTACGGCTGGAGATCGAGCAGTTCGTCGTGGATGGCGGTCTCCCGCACGGCCAGGCGCATGTCGGGATCGGACCACCACGGGACGCGCGGAAGCACGCGCCGTTTCCCCGGCGTACGCAGGAGCCTCCACAGCGCACCCAGGCGCGCGTAGTTGACCCAGCACCGGACAAGGCCACTGATCTGTGGGCCCAGCAGCGGCAGCAGGAACCCGAAGGTCACGATCAGACCGCCCGCCGCGACGATCGGCGGTGCCACCGTCGTGCTGAGGGCGTCCCAGTCACGGCCGCTCCACCGGCCGACGACCGCGGAGAGCTTGGCGATGCCGAAAACCAGGTTGAGTACGAACCCGATGACGAGGACGACCAGGCCCACGCGCAGCCACCGCTGCACCTGCCGCGCCCAGCTCAGGCACAGCGCCGTCGTGACGGCGGCGGAGGTGATGTGGGCGACGAGGTAGGTGACGATCATCTCGCGGATGAAGGGCGTGGTCGCGTAGTGGGTGTCCAGGTCACGGAGCCGCTCGACGGGAGCGTCCCCCAGCGCGAAGAACACGGGCAGGGCGATGATGACCGCCGTGTAACAGGCGATCCACCTCCGTGAGTGGCGCCGGATCGTCTCCGGCGGACCGCCGCGCCAGTTGACGATCAGAACCAGGCAGGCGCAGCTGAAGGCGCACATGACGGAGTAGACCAGTGGGCCCGAGAAGTTCGGGATGCCCGTGAGGTCGTTGACCGTGCTGATGGTGGGCGGAGCGGCGAAGAAGAAGCAGCTGCCCGCGGTGAAGATCAGGAAGTGGACGGAACGTACCAGCGGATCACGCCATCCCCGCCGCAGGGCGGGGAGTTTGACGACGAAGGCGACACCGAGGGCGACGGCGGGAAGGTAGTAGTCGGAGTTCCGCACGCATCAGCCCCGGCGGTGTCCGAGCGATGCCTGGATGCGCCGCGCCAGCTCGCTGCGTGGTGTCGCCGTTTCCGCGCCCTCCAGCCAACCGCGCAGGCGACCCGCGAGGGCCAGGCCGAACAACTCGGCGTCGGATTCCTCGTTCCGGTCGAAGTCGGTCCGGGCCGCCACCTGGAGAGCGGCTGTCAGGTCGGCGTCATCCGCCAGCAGGCGCGCGGCGACCGCGGGACCGGGCTCGTGCCGACCGACGTGACCGGCGACCATGTGCCAGGCCTCGTGCCCGAAGATGACCACCTGGTGCCAGGGACTGGTGTTCTCCTGCACGCAGATCAAGTCCCGGTCCGCCATGTCCAGGTACAGTCCGCTGGCCGTGCCCGGCGGGAACGTCACCAAGCGGTACTCCACCGGTCTGCCGCGACGCCTCGTGAGCCGAGCGCACAGGGTGTCGAACAACTCCACGGGGGTCGACGGCCTGGCCAGATCCTCGAGAGCCTCCACCAGATCGTTGCGGAGCTTCCGCATGGCGCCCTTGGTGCTCACTTCTCTCCCCGGGTGGCTGGTGACGTCGGACTGGTCGGCAGCGGGACGATGCGCGCTGCGACGCAGCCGGCGGCGTACTTCACCCTCTCGCCGCCGGCACCGGTGCTCCACACGCGTCAACCCCTGTGCCGCGTGAATCGCTGAATTGTACGAGCCCCCCTCACCTTAGGGGCGTACAGCGCTCTTTGGCCGGGTGATGCAGGAAGCTGCTGCCCTTCCGGCTCGAGTTCTCGTCCGAACCATTGACGTGCCCCCGCTCGACCCATACGGTCCGTTCGAATTCACGGGCGGCATTCGGTATATCGAACAATCAGTGTGAGGTGCGGCCCGTACGGACGTGACTCCTCCGACCACGACATCCCGACAGATGGGGCAGGGCATGGGACGACCTGGCCTGAATCGCAGGCACTTACCGGCCGCGACGGGCGGCCTGACGGTCGCGGGCAGCTTCGGCTTCTTCCAGCGCCAGACCGTAGCGGGTGTCGCGCACACCGGCCTCGCCGGCCGGTGACGTCCTCCGCCGCGCCCGCACCCGTACCGGCACCCGTGCCCGCACCGGCCGTGCGGGCACCGGCGAACCCCCGAAAGGAAAAGATGCGTACCGCCCGCTTCACCCTCGACCCCGCCTTCACCGTCGGCCCGGTCGACCCCCGCCTCTTCGGCTCCTTCGTCGAACACCTCGGCCGCTGCGTCTACACCGGCATCCACGAACCCGGCCATCCCACCGCCGACGCCGACGGCCTGCGCACCGACGTCCTGGACCTGGTCCGCGAACTCGGCGTCACCGCGATCCGCTACCCCGGTGGCAACTTCGTCTCCGGCTACAGGTGGGAGGACTCCGTCGGCCCCGCCGAGGACCGCCCGCGCCGCCTCGACCTCGCCTGGCACTCCACCGAGACCAACCGCTTCGGCCTGTCCGAGTACATCTCCTTCCTGCGGAAGATCGGCCCGCGGGCCGAGCCCGTGATGGCCGTCAACCTCGGCACCCGGGGCGTCACCGAGGCACTCGAACTCCAGGAGTACGCCAACCACCCCGCCGGCACCGCCCTGTCCGACCTGCGCGTCGCGCACGGCGACAAGGACCCCTTCGGCATCCGGCTGTGGTGCCTGGGCAACGAGATGGACGGCCCCTGGCAGACCGGCCACAAGACCGCCGAGGAGTACGGCCGCCTCGCCGCCGAGACCGCCCGCGCCATGCGTCAGCAGGACCCCGGCGTCGAACTGGTCGCCTGCGGCTCCTCGGGCCGGTCCATGCCCACCTTCGCCGCCTGGGAGGCGACGGTCCTCACCGAGACCTACGACCTGGTCGACCACATCTCCCTGCACGCCTACTACGAGCCGCACGACGGCGACCTCGACTCCTTCCTCGCCTCCGCCGTCGACATGGAGTCCTTCATCGAGGACACCGTCGCCACCTGCGACCACGTCGGCGCGAAGCTCAAGTCCACGAAGAAGATCAACCTCTCCTTCGACGAGTGGAACGTCTGGTACATGTCCCGCTGGCAGGAGCAGGCGACGACCTTCGCGCAGGACGACTGGCCCGAGGCGCCGCGCCTGCTGGAGGACGGCTACAGCGTCACCGACGCCGTCGTCCTCGGCTCGCTCCTCATCGCCCTGCTCCGGCACGCCGACCGGGTCAAGATCGCCTGCCTCGCCCAGCTCGTCAACGTCATCGCGCCGATCATGACCGAGCCGGGCGGCCCCGCCTGGCGCCAGACGACGTTCCACCCGTTCGCGCAGGCCTCCCGGTACGGCAGGGGCGAGGTCCTCGACGTCCGGGTGGACTCACCGACGTACGAGACGGCCCGGTACGGCACCGCCGACCTGCTGCACGCCACCGCCGTACGCGCCGACGACGACACGGTCACCGTGTTCGCCGTCAACCGGAGCCGTACCGGGGCGCTGCCGCTGGAGATCGCCCTCGGCGGCCTCGGCCTCACCACGGTCGTGGAACACACCGTCCTCGCGGACGCCGACCCCGACGCCCGCAACACCCTCGACGAACCCGAGCGGGTCACCCCGCACCCGGTCGAGGGCACGGCCCTGGCGGACGGGCGGCTCACCGCCGTACTGGAGCCGCTGTCCTGGAACGTGATCCGACTGGCCTGAGCCCGACAGCGTGACGAAGCAGCGTGACGAAGGGAGCCGCCGGGGCGGTGGAGTCACCGCCCCGGGGACTCCACCGCCTCCGCCGGCACCCCGCCGCGCGCCGCGCCCATCAGCGTCAGCCGCACCTCGCCCGGACCGGCGGGTGTGGTCCCGTCGGACAGCACCGCCAGGGCCAGTGTGTTGGACCCACGTGTGCGGAGAATCCCGTTCGGCAGCACAAAGGTGTGTTGCGGGCCCACATCGTTGACGTACTGGCCCATGTTCCAGCCGTTCAGGAAGATCTGGACGCGGTAGGCGCGCTCCGGCTCGTCCTCGAGGACGAGACCGATCGATCCGTCCACGTCCGGATCGACGTCCAGCCGGAAGTCCGTCCGGTACCAGGCCACCCCCTGCCGCCGGTCCTCGCGCGGAAGGTCCACGGTCTTCCAGTCCCGGTCGTCGTGGCCCGGAAGATGCCAGCCCTCGCGCTCCCCGTACAGCCCGCCGTTGTTCAGCGCCCCCCGCACCCGGTCCGGCGCCCCCGCCCCCTGGATCCGCCAATCGACCTTCCGGGAGGTGCCCTTGAAGCCGACGGAGGTCAGCCCGCGCACGGCCCCGAACGCGCCGCCCGCCTCCCCGCCTCCGTCCCCGGACCCGTCCTTTTCCTCCCCGGCACGCTGCATCGGCCGTACCAGCACGGACAGCACCCGCCCGCCCCGCTCGCGCAGCCGCTCGGGCACGGCGAAGGCGGCCGTGGCGGTCCAGGTGCCCCGGCCCACCGTGTCCTCGTCCGGCACCGGCATGCGGTGCGTGCCCAGCGGCTGCCCGTCCAGCCAGGCCATCAGCAGCCCCTGCGTCCCCGTGCGGTACGACAGGGACACCGATCTGATGCCGCGCGCGTCCTCGAAGCGTCCCCGGTACCAGACGTCGCCGTAGTGGAAGCCGTAGTCGTCCGCGAACAGCACGGGCTGTCCCTCGGGGACGGGAGCGCCGCCGCGGGAGGCGGTGCGGTCGGCCACCGTCCACCGAGCGTCGTCGAAGTCCGGCTCGGTCTCCGGGTTCTCCGTCCGCCGCCGCCAGCCGTCGAGCGCGGGCAGGGACGGCGCGGGCGTGCCCGGCATCAACCCCTCCATCACCAGGCTCCCGGCCCGGCTGACCGTGGTGCGCACCGGCTGCCCGTTCCAGGTCACGGCGGTGACCCCGCGCGGCGCCCACACCTCCAGGCCGGTCTCGCCGGCGACGTCGCCGGTGAGGTGGACGGTGGCGCCCCGCAGCGTGGCCGAGCGCAGCAGCGCCGGACCGTAGACCAGCAGCGAGCCGGACGGGGTCTCGTAGGGCCACAGCCGCAGCGCGGTCGCGTCGTCGGCGAACAGCAGCAGCATGGGCGTCTTCGAGTCGCCGTTCTCGACCAGCACCCGGCTCAGCCCGCCCACCCCCAGCGGCGTCACCACGTTCAGCCGGCCCTGGGCGTAGGACCAGGCGGGCTCGTTGTCCAGCCGGTTGGTGAGCGGCTGGACGTCGCAGTCGAGGGAGACCTGCGCCGTCTCACCGGCCCGGCCCACGAACGCGGCGATGTCCTGCCGCCCGACGGCCAGCCGGAACATCGGCTGCGCGGTGGAGAACGCCAGCTTCCGCCGACCCAGCTCCAGCCCGGTGACGAGCAGTTTGGCGTCCCGCGCCCCGACCGCCACGGGCACCTCGATCCCGGTGCCCGGTAGCGCGGAGGTGACCTGCTCGGCGGAGTCGTTGCGCAGGACGTACACCTGGGCGCCGGTGTCGGGGTTGGCCAGGTGGTGGACCTCCAGCCGGTCGTCCTTCGCCCGCACCTCGTCGGCCGGCTCCAGCCGGGCGAGGTCCGGCACGGTCCGCAGCAGGTGCCCGAGCTGCTGCAGCGGGGCCAGCTTGGGGGTGGGACGGCGGGCCTGGTCGATCGGGGCCCCGTAGTCGTACGAGGTGTACACGTCCGGCGAGGAGAGCCATCCCCAGGACGTCCCGCCGGCCGCCATGCGCACGGTGTGCGCGGTGATCCCGTTGGCGAGGCCGGTGAGAAGGCTGCTCCGCTCGTACGCCGGGTCCCACTTCTCGCGCACCCCGACGTACCCCCTGCCGCCGGAGGAGGCCCCGCCCCAGGGGTCGGACGCGCCGACCGCCACCCCGGCGGCGAACCCGGGCGCCCGCGGTCCGTCCGCGCGGCCGTCGTCATGGAACAGCGGTACGTCGATCCCGTCGGCGCGCACCTTCCTGCGGAGGCGGGACATGAGGGCGTCGCCGTCCGCTCCGTCGGACCGGTCCTCGAACTGGTACAGCAGCACCGTGCCACCGCCGCCGGTGAGCAGATGCCGGACAGCGATGGCGTCGACCGCGCCCAGCCATTCGTCCACGTGCCGCAGATACGCCGGGTCCGCGGTCCGGGCGGCCACCCCTCCGGCGGCCGTCAGCCAGCCGGGGAGGCCGCCGGCGTCCAGGTCGGCGGACCCGAGGTACGGCCCCGGGCGCAGGACGACGTACAGCCGCTCCTCGGCGGCCATGGTGAGGAACAGGTCCAGGTCCCGCACACCGGTGAAGTCGTGCCTGCCGGGCGCGGGGGAGTGGAGGTTCCAGGGGACGGGGACACTGACCGCGTTGTGCCCGTGGGCGCGCAGCTTCTGCAGCACGTCCCGCCACAGCGACGGGCTCGGCAGCCGGAAGGGGTGCATCTCGCCCGACCACAGCACCAGCCGCCGGCCGTCGACCAGCAGCGAGTACCGGTCGAAGCCGACCTCGTGCCGCTTGCCGTCCGCGCGCGGCGGAGCGGGCGGCGGGCCCGTCGGCACGGCCTGCGCCGGGCGCGTGCCGGTCGCCGCCTTGCTGCCGGCCAGCGCGAGGCCGAGCGCCGCCGTTCCGGCCAGCGCGGTGAAGGTACGCCTGCTGAGCTCCAAGGGAGCCGCCTCCTGGTGTGCTGCTTGTGCTCCTGGTGGGACATTGTCTACGGATCGGCCCGCCGGTGTTCACGCGAGGTTCCCGGTACGTCCGTTTCGCCTGGTACGGGTGAGGCCAGGGGGGCTCGGGCCGGCCATTCCCTTTCCGTTTCCCCTGTGAACGCCCCGCCGGTTCGTACGGGGGTGAAGGGCCGGAGTCCATGACGACGGATTCCACCGACGGGGGCATCAGCACCACCCACCACATGGCCTGGAGGGAGCGCCCGGCCTCCTGACCTGCCAGGTCCGTATGGACACCGGGGGAGGCCGACTCGTCGTCCCGGTGATCTCAGGAGGGTGTGGTCCGGCTCCTCCGGTAACGGGCGTGAGTAGTGTGTCGCCCGAGATGCCAGGCTGCTGTTGCGGTACTAGGCTCGATGGCGGAATGCCGCACGAACGGCACGCACGGCACGCCCGGCCGACCGGTTCCCGGTAAAGCGGACCAAGGCCACAGCGACCGCCCGCGACGGGCGACCTGGAGGCGTCGGCGGTCGAGCCCGTGCTTGAGACGACATGCGGTGACATCAGAAGACCCTGCCGCAATTTCGACTTGCGGCTGCGGCCGTCCGTTCCCGTGCTTCCTTCCGGAGACGCGGGAGACGATGGAGCGAAAGGTATTCTCATGCGAGCACAACGCGCGAAGCGTCTGGCTGCGGTGTCCGCCGCCGGACTGGTGGTGGCCGGTGGCGTCGCGATGGGCACAGCAGGTACTGCTTCGGCGTCCGCCCCGTCCTACAGCCACAGCCAGAGCGGGTACGACCACGGCCGTGGCGGCGATCATGGCCGTGGCGACTATGGCCGTGGCGATCATGGCCGTGGCGACTATGGCCGTGGCGATCATGGCCGTGGCGACTATGGCCGTGGCGATCATGGCCGTGGCGACTATGGCCGTGGCGACTATGGCCGTGGCGATCATGGCCGTGGCGACTATGGCCGTGGCGACTATGGCCGTGGCGACTATGGCCGTGGCGACTATGGCCGTGGCGACTATGGCCGTGGCGACTATGGCCGTGGCGACTACGGCAGTGGTTACTTCAACGACCACTACGGTCGTGGTGACTTCTACGACCACTACGGTCGTGGTGACTTCTACGACCACTTCGGTCGTGGTCACTTCAACGACCACTTCGGTCGCGGCGATTTCAACGACCACTTCGGTCGTGGTGACTTCTACGACCACTTCGGTGGCGGCTACTACCGCTAGGGAGACACGAACTGACACGACACCAGCAACGGCTCGGTGTGCGGCCCCCCGAAGTGGGCCGCACACTGAGTTCTTTCAGTACGACGGGTGGTGCACCGGCCCACCGCGGACGTGAAGGGCGCTGGGGCGGTCCGCACCGCGAACCAGCCTGACCCCCACCGCAAGGAGAATCCGTATGCGCCGCGGTGGACCCGGCTGGACGACGCCTGCCGGCAGTGGCGGCTGGGCCCGGCCCGACCGACGGGGCCCGCTCAGCCCACCTGGCCCATGCCCGCCGCCTCCGGCCAGTTCTGCGCCTGCGCTCCGGACCAGCCGACCGCGGGGGCCTGGGAGAGGCCGTCGGTGCCTCTGACCTGGGCCGCCGTGAGGCCGCCGCGGGCGGGGACGCCGGGCGGGGTGGGTCCGGTGGGCATCGGCCGCTGGGCCGGTACCGGAGCCGGGGCAGGTGCCTGCGGGGGTGGGAAGGACGCCGCGGCGGGCAGGGGAGCCGGGGCCGCCAGGGGGTGCGGCATCTGCTGCGGGACGGGCTGCTGCGGCATCTGCTGCGGCACAGCGGGCTGCTGCACGGGTTGCGGCATCTGCTGCGGCCCCGGTGGGGGCATCTGCTGCACTCCCGGTGAGGCTGCCGCCGGCATCGGCATCCCACCGTCCGCGCCCACCGCAGCGGGGGACGGGGCGGCGGGGAGCGGCATGCCGATGCCGGCGGCCGGAGCGGCGGGGAGGCCCGGGGCGTGCGCACCGGCGCCGATGGCCTGAGCGGCGAGGCCCTGGGTGCCGGCGCCGTTGGTCTCGCTGACCAGCCGGTCCACCGTCGCCGTGCCCGAGCTGTAGCCGGTCCCTGTGGCCTGCTCGGGCACGGCGGCTCCCCTCCTGGAGGTCCCGTAGAGCACCTGTTCCAGGCCGGACACCAGGCGAAGTACGTCCACCTGGGGACGTACCACGAGACGCAGGAAGCGGCTGGACGAGCCGATCTTGTTGCCGCACTCGCGGACCAGGAGCCGGTGCTCGGTGAGCATGCGGTCCCGGACCACGGTGCCTTCGGCGCCCACGGGGAGGCGCACGAAGAGGAAGTTGCCCTGGGACGGGTAGACCGTCAGACCGGGCAGTGAGGAGAGTTGGCCGGACATGTCCATCCGGTCGCGGCGCACCTGGTGGAGGCTCTGCTGGTACTCGGCGCCGTGCTCCTTCAACATGAACACCACGTGCTCGGCGAAGGAGTTGAGGTTCCACTTCGGCAGCATCGAGCGGATGCGGCCCGCGAGCGAGGGGTTGGCGACGAGGTAGCCGAAGCGGATGCCGTGCAGGCCGAAGTTCTTGCCGAGGCTGCGCAGGACGATGACGTTGGGGCGCAGCATCGCCTCCTGCACCACCGACGGTTCCACCTCGGCGTCGGCGAACTCCAGGAACGACTCGTCGATCACCACCAGGTCCAGGTCGGCCATCGCGTCCATGAACTGCACGATCGCGTGCTTGTGCAGGAAGCCGCCGTCGGGGTTGTTGGGGTTGCAGATCACCGCGACCTTCGTGCCCCGGGCCCGGATGAACTCGGCGTACTGGGCGAGGTCGAGGGCGAAGCCGCCGGACTCCTGGAGCGGGAACATGTCGACCCGCTTGCCGGTCTCCATGGGCTGGTCGGTCCAGCGGCCGAAGGTGGGGACGGGGACGGCGAGGGACTCGCGGACCAGCAGGTGGTCGATCCAGGTGATGAGTTCGGTGGATCCGTTGCCCATGGCCACGCACTGCGGCGGGAGTTGGAGCAGGCTGCACAGCTCGGCCGTGATGGTGTCGGCGCTGCTCGGGTAGTACGTGATGATGTCGCGCAGCCGGACCGCCATCTCCTCGAACATGGCGGGAGTGGGGAAGTACGGGTTGCACGGGATGCAGAAGTCCACCAGGCCGGCCCCGTCGCTCTCGCGCGCCAGCGCAGCCATCGACGGGCTGTGCGCCGCGTTGCTGCGGAACAGCGAGGTGACGTCGGCCATGGAACCTCCGGGGACGGCGGGCCCGCCGGGGACGTTGTGGGCCCGTCATGCGTGGGTGGCCCGCGCGAGGGAGCACGGACCACCCGTACATACGGAGGGGATTGTGGCGCTGTTCAACCGGTGTGAAAAAACTGTGAGGGAATGAACCCGGGGCACGTGAGGTGCGTCGCACCCCGCGCCGGGATCAGACGCCGAACGAGTGGACCGTCGTCGTCCGGTACGTCTCACCCGGCCGCAGGACGGTCGAGGGGAACGACGGCTGGTTCGGCGAGTCGGGGAAGTGCTGGGTCTCCAGGCACAGCCCGTCCCCCTGGCGGTAGACCCGTCCGCCGGTGCCGACGAGGGTGCCGTCGAGGAAGTTGCCGGAGTAGAACTGCAGCCCCGGCTCGGTGGTGGAGATCCGCAGGGTGCGGCCGGAGGCGGGATCGCGGAGCGTGGCGGCGGGCCCGGGGCGGGCGGTGACGCCCTTGTCGAGCACCCAGTTGTGGTCGAAGCCCTGCCCGTACAGCATCTGCCGGTGGGCGACGCGCAGGTCCCGGCCGACCGGCTTGGCGCGGCGGAAGTCGAACGGGGTGCCGCCGACCCGGGCGAGTTCGCCGGTGGGGATCAGTCCCGCGTCGACCGGTGTGTAGCGGACGGCGGCGATGGACAGGTCGTGGTCCTGGATCGAGCCGCCGCTCTCGCCGGCGAGGTTCCAGTAGACGTGGCTGGTGAGGTTGACGACGGTGGCCCGGTCGGTGGTGGCCGCGTAGTCGACGCGCCAGTCGCCGTGCCGGGTGAGGGTGTACGTCACCCTCACCCGCAGCGTGCCCGGGTAGCCCATCTCGCCGTCGACGCTGACGTGGTACAGGCGCAGCCCGACGTCGGACCCCTCGGTGAACGGCTCGACGTCCCAGACCCGCTTGTCGAAGCCCTGCGCGCCGCCGTGCAGGCTGTTGGCGCCGTCGTTGACGGAGAGCTGGTGCTCCTTGCCGTCGAGGGTGAAGCGGCCCTTGCCGATCCGGTTGCCGTAGCGGCCGATCAGGGCGCCGAAGTAGGGGCTGGAGGCGACGTACTCCTCGAGGGTGCGAAAGCCGAGGGAGACGTTCGCGTAGCGGCCCCGGCGGTCGGGGATCTCCAGCGACCGGACGATGCCGCCGTAGGACAGGACCGCCATCCGGGTCCCGCCGTTCTCCAGCGACCAGCTGTGGACCCTGGTGCCGTCCGCGAGCGTGCCGAAGAGCGCCCGCACCGGCTTCCCCCGGCCGCCACCGCCACCGCCCCCGCCCCCGGCCGGCGAGGCGTGTGCCGTGCCGCCGCCGACCGCGGTGGCGGCGACCCCGGCGGCCGCGGCCGCCGCACCCGCCATGACCGTGCGTCTGTTCAGTTCCATACGTTGCAGCTCCCTCATGGAGAGGGCCCCGCCCTCCGGCGGGGCCCGAGCCGACCTACGAACCGACCTTGCGCTTGTTCCACACGTCGAAGCCGACCGCCGCCAGGAGCACCAGGCCCTTGATGACCTGCTGCCAGTCGGTGCCGATGCCGACGAGGTTCATACCGTTGTTCAGCACGCCCAGGACCAGACCGCCGATGATCGCGCCGAGCACGGTGCCGACACCGCCGCTCATCGACGCGCCGCCGATGAACGCGGCCGCGATCGCCTCGAGTTCGAAGTTGAGGCCGGCCTTGGGAGAGGCCGCGTTGAAGCGGGCGGCGAAGACCAGGCCCGCCAGGGCCGCGAGCATGCCCATGTTCAGGAAGACCAGGAAGGTGACCTTCTTGTGCCGCACGCCGGACAGCTTGGCCGCCGGCAGGTTGCCGCCGATGGCGTAGATGTGGCGGCCGATGACGGCGTTGCGCATCACGTAGCCGAAGCCGACGAGCAGCGCGCCGAGGATCAGCAGCACGATCGGGGCGCCCTTGTAGCTGGCGAGCAGCAGCGTGACGGTGAGGATGGCGGCGGTGAGCGCCACCAGCTTCAGCAGGAACAGCTTGGCGGGCAGGACGTCGAGGGCGAACTCCTGCTGGCGGCGCCGGTCACGGACCTCCTGGAGCACCACGAGCGCGATCAGTCCGAGGCCGAGCAGCAGGGTGAGGTTGTGGTAGTTCGTCTCCGGGCCGACCTCGGGCAGGAAGCCGTTGGCGACCTTCTGCAGTCCGCGCGGGAACGGGCCGAGGGTCTGGCCCTCCAGGAAGATCTCGGTCAGACCGCGGAAGGTGAGCATGCCCGCCAGGGTCACGATGAACGACGGTATGCCGCCGTACGCGATGAACCACCCCTGCACGGCGCCCGCGATGGCGCCCACGGCCAGGCACAGCACCACCGCCATCGGCCAGGGGATGTCGTTGCGGACCATGAACACCGCGGCCATCGACCCGACGAACGCCGTCAGCGAGCCGACCGACAGGTCGATGTGGCCCGAGATGATGACCAGCATCATGCCGATCGCGAGGATCAGGATGTAGCTGTTCTGCAGCACCAGGTTGGACACGTTGCGCGGCAGGATCAGGTCACCGTCGGTCCACACCGCGAACAGCGCCACGATCAGGCCGAGGGCGAACAGCATGCCGTACTGGCGCATGTTGCGGCGCATGCCGTCCAGCATCAGCCGGAGCAGGCCGTCACCGGTGCCCGCCCCGTTCTTGCCCGGCGGCGCGGCGGCCGGGGTCTTGTCGGTGACATCCGTGCTCATCGGGTTACCTCTTTGCCCTTCTCGTTCTGCCTGTCCTTCGTCATTCGACGCATCAGCGATTCCTGGGAGGCCTCGGCCCGCGAGAACTCCCCGGTCAGCCGCCCCGCGGCCATCGTGTAGATGCGGTCGCACATGCCGAGCAGTTCGGGCAGCTCGGAGGAGATGAAGACGACCGCCTTGCCCTGGGCGGCCAGCCGGTCGATGACCGTGTAGATCTCGTACTTGGCGCCGACGTCGATGCCGCGGGTCGGTTCGTCCAGGATCAGCACCTCGGGACCCGCGAAGATCCACTTGCTGAGGACGACCTTCTGCTGGTTGCCGCCGGACAGCTTGCCCACCGGTTCGAAGACGGTCGGCGCCTTGATGTTCATGGACGTGCGGAAACCCTCGGCCACCTGGCGTTCCTCGTGCTCGTCCACGACGCCCCGCCGGGCGACCTTGCCCAGCGCGCTGAGCGAGATGTTGCGGTTGATGGTGTCGATGAGGTTCAGGCCGTAGTGCTTGCGGTCCTCGGTGACGTACGCGATGCCGTGGCGTACCGCCTCGGGGACGGTCTTCGTACGGACCTCCCGGCCGTCCCGGAGGACCGTGCCGGCCGCGTGTCGGCCGTAGGTGCGGCCGAAGACGCTCATCGCCAGCTCGGTGCGGCCGGCGCCCATCAGACCGGCGATGCCGACGATCTCGCCGCGCCGGACCTCCAGGGAGACGTCGTCGACGACCTTGCGCTGCTGGTCGATGGGGTGGTGCACGGTCCAGTTGCGGATCTCGAGCGCCGGGGCCGTGCCCTCCTCCGGGTGGTGCGGGGTCCGCTCGGGGAAGCGGTGTTCCAGGTCGCGGCCGACCATGCCGCTGATGATCCGGTCCTCGGTGGTCCCGGCCGCCTTCACGTCGAGCGTCTCGATGGTCTGCCCGTCCCGCAGGATCGTCACCGAGTCGGCGACCCTGCGGATCTCGTTCAGCTTGTGGGAGATGATGATCGAGGTGATGCCCTGTTCCTTCAACTGGAGGATCAGGGCGAGCAGTTTGCCGCTGTCCTCGTCGTTGAGCGCCGCGGTCGGCTCGTCGAGGATGAGCAGCTTCACCTTCTTCGACAACGCCTTGGCGATCTCCACCAACTGCTGCTTGCCCACGCCGATGTCGGCGACCCGGGTCTCGGGGTGGTCCTCGAGCCCGACCCGGCGCAGCAGTTCGGTGGCGTGCCGCAGCGTCTCGTGCCAGTCGATGCGGCCGTGCCGGGCGTGCTCGTTGCCGAGGAAGATGTTCTCCGCGAGGGAGAGGTAGGGCACCAGGGCCAGTTCCTGGTGGATGATGACGATGCCGCGCTGCTCGCTGGCCCTGATGTCCTTGAACCGGCAGGTCTCCTCCTCGAAGAGGATCTCCCCTTCGTAACTGCCGTGCGGGTGGACGCCGGAGAGGACCTTCATCAGGGTCGACTTGCCGGCGCCGTTCTCGCCGCAGATGGCGTGGACCTCGCCCCGCCGGACGGTCAGTGTGACGTCCGACAGCGCCTTGACGCCGGGAAAGGTCTTGACGATCGAGCGCATTTCCAGGACGGGTCCCGCCATGGTCGTGCCTTCCAGTCAGTGGTGGATCGGTCGGTGGCGGCGGTTACTTGAGGTCGCTCTCCTTGATGTAGCCGGAGTCGACGACGACCTCCCGGTAGTTCTCCTTGTCCACGGCGACCGGCTCCAGCAGGTAGGCCGGCACGACCTTCGCCCCGTTGTCGTAGGTCTTGGTGTCGTTGACCTCGGGCTCCTTGTCGTCGAGCAGCGCGTCGACCATGTTCGTGGCGACCTTGGCAAGCTCCCGGGTGTCCTTGTAGACGGTCATCGACTGCTGGTCGGCGATGATCGACTTCACCGAGGCGACCTCGGCGTCCTGGCCGGTGACGATCGGCAGCGGCTTGCTCTTGGAGCCGTAGTCGTCCGACTTCAGGGCGGACAGGATGCCGATGGAGATGCCGTCGTAGGGGGAGAGGACCGCGTCGACCCGCCCGCTCTTGTAGGACGAGGTCAGGATGTCGTCCATGCGCTTCTGGGCGGTGCCGCCGTCCCAGCGCAGGGTGGTGACCTGGTTGAGTTCGGTCTGGCCGGAGCGGACGACGAGCTGCTTCTTGTCGATGTACGGCTTCAGGACGTTCATCGCGCCCTGGAAGAAGTAGCGGGTGTTGTTGTCGTCGTTGGAGCCGGCGAACAGCTCGATGTTGAACGGCCCCTTCTCGCTGCCGTCCTTCAGGCCGAGCTTGTCCAGGATGTAGGTGCCCTGGAGCTCGCCCACCTTCTCGTTGTCGAACGAGGCGTAGTAGCCGACGTTCTCGGTGCCGAGGATCAGGCGGTCGTAGGAGATCACCGGGATGTCGGCGTCCTTGGCCTGCTGCAGCACGTTGTTCAGCGACTTGTTGTCGATGGCCGCGACGATCAGCGCCTTCACGCCCTGCGTGATCAGGTTCTCGACCTGCGCGACCTGCTGGTCCGGGTCGTCCTCGCCGTAGACCAGCTTGGTCTTGTAGCCCTTGGACTGCAGGTCCTTCTCGACGTTTTTGCCGTCGGCGATCCAGCGCTCGGAGGACTTGGTCGGCATCGCGATGCCGATGGTCGCCCCCTCGGATCCTCCCTTGTCCTCCTCGCTGCCGCCCTCGCTGTTCTGGCCGCAGGCGGACAGGGTGAGGGCGAGCGAGGCGGCGGTGGCCACGGCGGCGAGGGCGGCTCTGCGGTTACGCATGATCATCATCCTTGAGGTGTGTGCCGGGGCGGTGACGTGCGGGCCGGTACAGAGGTGCGACGTCGCTTCCGGGGCAGGGTGTCTGACGAGAACCGAGAAAGGGGTGTGTGGGATTGTGCGCGACTGTGTCTACTTCTGTGAAGTCGAGTTTCCGGAACGTTATGACGGGGCGTCAAACCGGCGCAGAGCGCCCGGAAGCCGCGAACCGAGGGGCGCCATGTCGCCGTCCGCGCCGTGGCGGGCGAGCAGGTCCAGGGCGAGCCGGCCGCGCCGCACCCGCTCCTTCGCGGTGGCCAGGGTGAGTTCCCGCATGTGGTGCCCGTACGGATAGATCCCGGGGGCCTTGGCCAGGCCGAACTTCAGGTACAGCGGCGCGCCGCGCCGGATCAGCTCCGCGACCTCGTACATCCGCACGTAGCCGCCGAGGTCGTCGGGGGCCTCGATGTACATGTCCATCGGAGTGGCCGAAACCCGCCGTATCTCGGTGAGGTGATCGAGCGTCAGGTCGCTCGGCACGTTGATCGAGTCGGCGCCGAGCCGCTCGTACACCGCGTACGAGGCCGGGTTCACCGGTCCGACGAGTGCCGAGACCTTCAGTGTGGTGTCGGCCGGGATGAGGCCGGCCGTCCGCGCCCGGTGCAGCGTCCACAGCACGCCCTCGTCGGCGACGAGCAGGCACTTCACGCCCGACTCCGTTGCCCGCACGGCGTCCTCGACGCACCCGGCGACCGCGTCGTGGCCCCGGGCGCGCAGTCCGGCGCCGTGCGAGTCGGTGCGGGTGGAGCCGCCGATGTCCCAGGTGCCGCGCGGGCCGGTGAACAGGCAGAGCTCGATGTCCCGTTCGGCCGTGGCGTCGACCATCTCGGTGAGTTCGGCGTCGGTCAGCATCCACACGCCGCTGCCCTGGCTGATCCGGTGGATCGGCACGTCCAGCCGGGAGGCCTCCTTCAGGACCACCGCCAGCGCCTCGGGCCCCTCGCAGGAGGGGACCTCGGTGCGCCAGCGGCCCCCGCCGGGGAAGGAGTGCGGCGAGGCGTCGGCGGGGTCGGGGGCGGGAGCGCCGAGGCCGAGCGCGGCGAGCGCCTGCTCACCCGGCCTGCGGGGTGCCTTGGCGGAAGCGTCGGTCACAAGATGTCCTTTTGTTCGGTGGGCCGGACGAGGTTCGCGGCCCGGGGTGAGGCGGGTTTCTGCGGTGACGAGGGGAGGGACGAGAAGGACGACAAGGGTGGGAGGGAAGGGAGGGGAGGGAGGGACGAGAGGGGCGGAGGAGGGGCGGGCCGGGTGTGGGGCCGTCAGGTCGCCCCCTCGCCCGGCCCGTCCCCGGCGGCTGTCGGGCTCACGGGCGCAGCAGGACCTTGCCCACTGCGGGATCGCTCGACCCCACCAGCTCGATGGCCCGGGAGAACTCGGCCAGCGGCAGTTCGTGGGTGACCAGGGGCAGCGGATCGAGCAGCCCGGCGGCGAACACCCGCACCGTGTGCGCCCAGGCGTCAGGCGCCGCCCCGAAGACGGTGTGCACCTCCAACTGCCGTACCACCAGATCCGTCGGGTCCAGCCCGTCCGCACCCGGCGCCGGGATGCCCGTCAGGACGAGCCGGCCGCCGCGCCGGAGCAGCGCGGCCGCCGTGCGGGCCGCGTCGGCGGACCCGGCGGTCTCGATCACCACGTCGAAGTCGTCCGGGAGTTGCCGGTCCTTCGTACGGAAGTCGGTGGCGCCGTACCGCCGGGACAGCGCCTCGCGGTCGCCCCGGCTGCCGACGACGAGCAGTTCGGCCGGGGAGTTCGCGCGCAGGAACTGCACCGCGAACATACCGAGGGTGCCCGTACCGACCACGGCGACCCGCTCGCCGGGCACGGCGTTCGCCTTGAGCACGGCGGCGGCGATGCAGGCCGCCGGCTCCAGCAGTGCCGCCGCGGTGAGGTCGGCGTCGTCCGGCAGGACGTGCAGCAGGCGGGCCGGGAGGGTCAGCGTGGCGGCCATCGCCCCCGGCCGGGTGAACCCGGTCTCCTCGTACCCCGCCGAGCACAGCGTCGTCTCACCGGCGTGACAGCGGTCGCACACCTGGCAGTTGCGGAAGCCCTCACCGACGACCTTGCGACCGGTGAGCGAGACCGGCACTCCCGCGCCCACCCTCAGCACGGTCCCGGACCACTCGTGGCCCGGGGTGAGCGGGTAACGCACGTACCCCTCGGGCCGGTTGCCCTGGTACACCTCGCGGTCGCTGCCGCAGATGCCGGTCGCGTGCACGCCGACCAGCGCCTCGCCGGGGCCGGGTTCGCGCGGCTCGTGCGCGACGAGGCGGTGCGCGCCGGGGCCCTCGACGACGACGGCGAGCGAGTCGGCGGCGACGGGGGCGGCCGCGGCGGGCCCGCCCGGGTGCGCGGTCACTTCGTGCCCTTGGGCCTGCGCTGCTCCCAGCCCTCGGCCCACAGGTCGAACCGGGCCTGCTGCTGCGGGAATTCGGCCGCCGCGTCGACGTCCAGCTCCACCCCGAGCCCGGGGGTGTCGGAGAGGTGGAAGCAGCCGTCCTGGGGGTCCACCTGCGGGGCGCCCTTGACGACCTTCTTGATCTCCGCGTCCGCGAAGTCGTTGAAGTGCTCCAGGACCTTGAAGTTCGGCGAGGTGAAACCGACCTGGAGGGAGGCGGCGGTGAGCACCGGACCGCCGACGTTGTGCGGCGCGACCAGCATGTAGTGCGTCTCGGCGGTCGCCGCGAGCTTGCGCGTCTCCCAGATGCCGCCGATGTGGCCGACGTCCGGCTGGAGGATGTCGACGGCCTGGCTCTCGAACAGCTCACGGAACTCGATGCGGTCGTGGATGCGTTCACCCGTGGCGAGCGGGATGTCGACCTTGGCGGCGACCTTCTCCAGCGCCTTGAGGTTCTCCGGCGGCACCGGCTCCTCCAGCCAGGCCGGGTCGAACGGCGCGAGTTCCCTGGCGAGACGGACGGCGGTGGCGGGGGAGAAGCGGCCGTGCATCTCCAGCATCAGCTCGGTCTCGGGACCGACGGCGTCGCGGACCGCCTCGATGAGGGAGACCGCGTACAGGCTCTGCCGGTGGTCGAGTTCGAAGTGACCGGTGCCGAACGGGTCGATCTTCAGGGCCCGGTAGCCGCGCTCCACCACCGCCTGCGCCGCCTTGTGGTACGCCTCCGGGGTGCGCTCGGTGGTGTACCAGCCGTTGGCGTAGGCCTTGACCCTGTCGGTCACCTTTCCGCCGAGCAGCTGCCACACGGGCACGCCGAGGGCCTTGCCCTTGATGTCCCAGCAGGCCATCTCGACGACGGCGATGCCGGACATCACGATCTCGCCAGCGCGGCCGAAGTCGCCGTACTTCATGCGGCGGACCAGGTCCTCCACGGCGAAGGGGTCGCTGCCGAGGATGTGGTTGGCCTCCGCCTCCCTCAAGTAGCCCAGCAGGGCGTCGGTGTGACCCAGCATCCGGGTCTCGCCGATCCCCGTGAGCCCCTCGTCGGTGTGCACCTGGACGTACGTCAGGTTGCGCCACGGAGTCCCGACCACGTGTGTGCTGATTCCGGTGATACGCACGGCGGTTGCCCCTCGCTGCGTTGTGGACCCTGTTCTCGCCAGTGTCGTCGGTTTCGTTGATGGGTGTTCGATATTTCGACACACGTTCGAAATGTTGGCGTGACAGTAAGGACGGGGTGGCGGGGGTGTCAATGGGTCGCGCGCACAACGGTTTCTGCGCTTTCGAAACCATTGGGCAAAGGTCCCTACCAAACCTTCACACCTCGCCCTATCGACCGAACGCGAGCGGAACCTAGTCTTCCCCCGTCATGGACTATTGCCACCCGTGCCGACGGCACCTCAACGGCGCCCTCGCCTGCCCGGGGTGCGGCACCCCTGTCGAGACCCTCCGCGCCCGCCCGGAGGCCTCCGCCACCCCGCAGGCGGCGTACGAGGAGGACGTACCGGAGCCGGAACCGGAGCCGACGCCGCACGCGGAGCCGGAACCCGCCGAAGGCACGCGGCGGACGGCCGTCGAGGCCGACGACCCCGCGAGTCCGGAGGCGGACGACGAGGGGCCCATGGCAGGGGCGAGCCGCCGGGACCGCAAGGCCGCGGCACACCGCAGGCGACGGCGCAGGTCGCTGCTGATCGCGGCGGGATTCCTCCTGGCCGCAGGCGCGTTGAGCCTCGCGGAGCTGGGGATGGACGCACCGGGATCGAAGCCCGAGCCGGCGGCGGCCGGGGACGAGACGCCGGCCGGCGGATCGGCGGAGGCCGAGTCGGCGCCACCGCCCGGCGGCGCCCCGGGTACGGGCGCGTCCGTGAACTCCCCGTCCCCCAGCGGCTCCGGCTCACCGTCGGCCTCGGGGCCGCCGACGGACGGGGAGTCGGCGGAGGCGGAGGAAGAAGAGGAGACGGAGGCGGGGGCGGAGGGGGAGGCCGAGGAGGCCGTCCGGCCGCCGGCGCCCGAGGGCACGTCACCGGCCGACCCGACCACGGCGCCGCCGCAGCAGTCCCCGCCGCAGCCGGACGTCCCGGAGCCCGCCCCGACCACCACGGAACCCGAACCGGAACCGGAGCCCGAACCCTCGAAGACGTGCGACCGCTTCCTGTGGTGGTGCACCTGACGGCCCCGGCCCGGACTCGGACCGGGGGCAGGTGGAGCTGTCGACCAGGCCCCAGGGCCCGTCCGGCGGACCATGCCGCAGACGCGCGGGCCGGCACGCCCTCCCCCAAGCTCTTCGAGCAGGGACCCCAGCGGCGTTGTCGTCACTCTCCTCCACTCTCGACTTCCCCCCACTCTCGACTTCGCTCGAGCGGGAGGGACCCCCTGAGCGGGAGGGACCCCCACGAGCGGGAGAGGCCCCATCGCCCCCGCTCACCCGCGCCGATGAGGCGCCGTCGCTTTCTGATCCGCCGGACAGGCCCTACGCCTCGTGTGTGCCGGTGTCCCGGTCGGCTTCCAGCATCGTCCGCAGCGTGTCCCGCAGGGCCAGGCGTTCCTGTTCCGTGAGGGCGGCCAGGGGCTCGCGGGCGAAGCGCAGTGACTCCCGCATGCTGCGGGCCACCCTGCGCCCCTCCGCCGTCGCCGCCGCCAGCTTCACCCGGCGGTCGGCCGGGTCCGGGCGGCGCTCCGCCAGTCCGCGCGACTCCAGACGGTCGACGATGCCGGTGACGTTCGACGGCTCGCACTTCAGACGGTGGGCGAGCTTCCGCATCGGCAGGGGCTCCAGGGAGAGCAGGCTCAGCAGCCGGGCCTGCGCGCCGGTGAGCGCGTGGCCGGCCGCCGCCTCCTCGTACTCCTCGTGGTAGCGGGCCACGACCGAGCCGATGAGTTCGACGACCTCCAGGGTCAGGGCGTCGGGGCGGCTGGGGGAACTGGATGCGGCGGCCATACCCCCAGGGTACCCACATGCTTGACATCCTGAAATATTCAGCGGCATGGTTGTTTCAGGTTCTGAAACACCTCGAGGAGGCCCCACCCCATGTCCGACACCCCCACGCTCCCCACCACCGGCCGCGAGTGGCAGCTGCTCAGCCGGCCCGTCGGATGGCCGAAGCCCGAGGACTTCGCCCTGGTCGAGGCCGAGGTCCCGGCACCCGGTGCGGGCCGGGTGCTGGTGCGGAACAAGTACCTCTCCGTCGATCCGTACATGAGGGGAAGGATGTCGGCCGCCAAGTCCTATGTGGCGCCGTACGAGCTGGGCAAGGTCATGCAGGGCGGTGCCGTCGGCGAGGTCGTCGCCTCGGAGGCCGAGGGGATCGCCGTCGGCGACCACGTCCTGCACTTCTTCGGCTGGCGCGAGTACGCCGTCGTGGCCGCGGAGAACGCCGTCAAGGTGGACCCCGACGCCGCGCCGCTGTCGGCGTACCTGGGCGTGCTGGGGATGACCGGGCTCACCGCCTACGCGGGCCTGCTGCGCACCGCCGCCTTCAAGGAGGGCGACTGCGTCTTCGTGTCCGGTGCCGCGGGCGCCGTCGGCAGCCAGGTCGGGCAGATCGCGAAGCTCAAGGGCGCTTCTCGGGTCGTCGGCTCCGCCGGATCCGACGAGAAGGTCAAGCTCCTCGTCGAGGAGTACGGCTTCGACGCCGCCTTCAACTACAAGAACGGCCCCGTGGGCGAGCAGCTGCGCGCCGCCGCCCCGGACGGGATCGACGTCTACTTCGACAACGTGGGCGGCGACCACCTGGAGGCGGCGATCGGGTCGCTCAACCGGGGCGGCCGGATCACCGTCTGCGGGATGATCTCCGTCTACAACAACACCGAGCCCGCGCCCGGCCCGAGGAACCTGGCCCGGCTCATCCAGACCCGCGGCCGCATCGAGGGTTTCCTGGTCAACGACCACCACGACCTCCAGCCGCAGTTCGTCCAGGAGGTCGGGGCCTGGGTGCGCTCCGGCGAGCTCAAGTACCGGGAGACCGTCGTCGAGGGCATCGAGAACAACCTCGAGGCGTTCCTCGGGGTGCTGCGCGGCGACAACACCGGGAAGATGATCGTCAAGCTCTGACGGCGACCGGCCCACGACGCGCCGCAGAGGGGCCCCTATAGTGCCCTCATGCGCGATCTTGGGGTGGGATTCCGATATCTCCTGAAGGGCCAGCGCTGGGTGGCCCGGCACGGCAAGCAGTACGGCTTCGGCCTGGTGCCGGGACTGATCACACTGGTGCTGTACGCGGCGGCGCTGGTCGCGCTGGCCCTGTGGGGAGCCGATTTCGTCGGCTGGGCGACACCGTTCGCCGACGACTGGTCCAGCCCCTGGCTCGGCCTGTTCCGCGGGTTCCTCACCGTCGTCCTGTTCGCGCTCGGACTGCTGCTGTCCGTCATCACCTTCACCGCGGTGACGCTGCTCATCGGCCAGCCCTTCTACGAGAGCCTCTCCGAGAAGGTCGACCGGGACGTCTCGCCCGACGGCACCGCCCCCGAGTCCGGGCTGACGCTGGGGCGGGAGCTGTGGATATCCGGCCGGGACAGCCTCCGTATCGTCGTACGCGCCCTTGTCTGGGCGGTGCTGCTCTTCGCCCTCGGGTTCATCCCCTTCCTCGGGCAGACCGTCGTACCGGTGATCGGCTTCATGGTCACCGGGTTCTTCCTCACCGAGGAGCTGACGGCGGTGGCCCTCCAGCGACGCGAGGTCGAACTGCGGGAGCGGCTCGCCCTGCTGAGGGCCCGCAAGACCCTGGTCTGGGGCTTCGGGACGCCGCTCGGGCTGGCCTTCCTCGTCCCGTTCGTCGCGGTGTTCCTGATGCCGGGCGCGGTCGCCGGTGCCACCCTCATGGCACGGGACCTGCTCGGCGAGGAAACCACCGAGGGCGGCGCCGAGGAGCCCGTGGCGCCGGCGCACTGAGACCGACGCCCACCGAGGCCGTCGACGAACCGCACCGGCGCGCTGTCGGGATCCGGCACGAAGTGACCACACGGTGTCCCTTTGTGAAGGGTTCGTACGAATTCCAGACCGAGTGCTCGATCACGGACCGCGGGGTCATCGCGGCGATTAACGTCTGATGCGGGGTATCACCCGCCGGCCGGGGGTAGTCCTCGTATGAGCAGCCCCGGTCCGGGACCCTGACCCCGGACCGGGGCTCACGCACGCCGCCCCGGATCCGGACCTACCGCACGGAGAAGCCGTACACCGTCTCCGAGCGGAACACCTCGCCCGGCCGCAGGACCGTGCTCGGGGAGTCGGGCCGGTTCGGGGAGTCGGGGAAGTGCTGGGTCTCCAGTGCGACGCCGGCCCCGGGAGCGAAGGGCTCCCCGATGAGGTCGGCGGTGTAGAGCTGCATCCCGGGCTCGGTGGTCGCCACCGTCAGCACCCGCCCGGACGACGGGTCGTACAGCTCGGCGACCTCCACCGGCGTCGGCGTCACCCCCTTGTCGAGCACGAGATTGTGGTCGTACCCGGTGCCCGTCCTGCGCCCCTCGCGGAAGTCGAAGCGGGTGCCGGTGACGTCCCGGAGTCCGCCGGTCGGGATCAGGTCCGCGTCGACCGGGGTGAACCGGGAGGCGGCGCACCGCAGTTCGTGCCCGGCCGCGCTGCCGGCACCGGCACCGGCACCGGTCAGGTTCCAGTACGAGTGGTTCGTCGGGTTGAGGACCGTCGGCGCGTCCGTCACCGCCTCGTACACGATCCCCAGCGCGCCCCGCTCGTCCAGCGTGTACGTCACCGACATCTCCAGGCGGCCCGGGAAGCCCTCCTCGCCGTCCGCGGAGACCCGGCTGAGGCGCAGCCCGTGCGGTACGGGCGTCGCGTCCCACACCCGCTTGTCGAAGCCCCGCTCACCGCCGTGCAGCGAGTTCGGCCCGTTGTTCCGGGCGAGCGTGTGGACGCGCCCGTCCAGCGGGAAGCGGGCACCCGCGATCCGGTTGGCGTAGCGCCCGATCAGGGCGCCCAGGTAGGGCTCCGGACGGGCGACATAGCCCTCCAGGTCGGAGAAGCCCAGCACCACGTTCCCGGGCCGCCCCTCCCGGTCCGGTACCTCCACGGTCTGCACGATCCCGCCGTACGACAGCATCCGCACCCGCGTGCCGGCCCGTTCCAGGGTCCAGCGGTGCACCGGGGTGCCGTCGGAAAGTGTGCCGAAGAGTTCGTTCATGTGCGGAACGATAGGTCACGGCTGCTTCGCTGTGACCGTGCGGTAGGCGATCTCCGCCAGTCTGGCCTGACCGTCGATGCTCGGGTGGAACCAGTCCCAGCGGCTCAACTGCGCGGTGCCGAACTCGTACTCGTACACCGCGCCGCCGTCGAAGCGGCACCGGAGGTCCTCGGCGCAGACCTCCTCCAGCACCTTGTTGTAGTCCTCCACCCGGCTCCGCACCGTCTCGCGCCGCTCCGTCGCCGCCGCGTCCAGCACATCCGGGTCGGCCAGCATCGACGGGCAGATGCCGAGCTTCCACACCTGCTTGCCCAGCTCGTCGGTCCGGCCCTGCGACCACAGCCGCTTGAGGTCCGGCACACTCGCCACATACACCTGGGCCTTGGGCAGCGCCTTGCGCAGGGTGTGCATGGCGTCCTCGAAGTCCGCGCGGAAGTCGGCCACCGGCGTCATCGCCGACGTCGTGGCCCTGCAGGCGTCGTTGGCCCCGGCCATCACCGCCACCAGCTGCGGGTCGTGCCGCACCGCCCGGGCCATCTGACCGGGCAGATCCGCCATCCGCGCCCCGGTGACCGCGTAGTTCCAGCTCCGCTCGGCCGCCCCGGCCGACCCCAGCAGCCGCACCGCGAGACTGTCGACCTGCTCACTGCTGCCCGTGGCCCACGACACCTCGGGACAGTCCGTCAGCACCGCGCACGCGTCGAAGCCGCGGGTGATGGAATCGCCCACGGCGGCCACGGAGGTGGGGCTGGTGTCCCACAGGGGTGCGGACGACGGGGACGGCGCCGCCTTCTCCGCCGGGCCGGCGGACGGAGCTGACGCGTCACCGCCGACGGCGTCGCAGCCGGCGACACCCAGCACGCCCCCCAACGCGACGGCCGCCACGGCGAGCACGGCCCGCGAGCGGCCGCCCCGCCCGATCCGTGCCCGCAGTGTCCCCTGCTCCATCCCGCCGCCTCCCCGCGCATCGTGGTCACCGTCCCCCATGCATAACAACGCGCGGGAGTTCCCGCCCGCTCGGACGGACCGGCTCACACCACTTGGGGCCTACGGCCATCCGGGGCAGACCACCCGGGAAACTGTCGTCCTGCCGGGTGAATGACGGAAGTTTCCGGGTACCAGGACGGACGGTACGTCACACTCCTTCCCCCGCCACACGGTAGCCTCGCCATCAACGTGGCTCGCCCGGCCACCCGCTGATCGGCCCGTTCCGTCCTGTCCCGCTCTGCCCGGAGGTTCCGGTGACGACACGTGGAGTCCTGTACGTGCACTCCGCGCCGCGTGCGCTGTGCCCACACGTCGAGTGGGCCGTCGCGGGGGTGCTCGGCGTGCGCGTCAGCCTGGACTGGACCCGCCAGCCCGCCGCGCCGGGCACCTGGCGCTCGGAGTTCTCCTGGAAGGGCCAGGCCGGCACCGCCTCCAAACTCGCCTCCGCGCTGCGCGGCTGGCAGTTGCTGCGCTTCGAGGTCACCTCGGAGCCCTGCCCCACCGCCGAGGGCGAGCGCTACAGCTGCACCCCCGACCTCGGCATCTTCCACGCCGTCACCGGCATGCACGGCGACATCATGATCCCCGAGGACCGGCTGCGCGCCGCCCTGGTCCGCTCCCAGCAGGGCGAGACCGACCTGGAGGCGGAGATCGCCAAGCTCCTCGGCAAGCCCTGGGACGACGAACTGGAACCCTTCCGCTACGCGGGCGAGGGCGCCCCGGTCCGCTGGCTCCACCAGGTGGTCTGACCGCTCGCCGAGACCGGCCCCCCTCACACACGCCGAAGGGCCCCACCTCGAAAGGTGGGGCCCTTCGCACGTACGCCTCGGCGTACCGGCGCCGGTCAGACCGACCGGAACGCCAGCACCACGTTGTGCCCGCCGAACCCGAACGAGTCGTTCAGCGCGGCGATACGACCCTCGGCGGGCAGCTTGCGCGCCTCGCCCCGGACGATGTCCGCGGTCGCCTCGGCCTCCGGGTCGATGGTGTCGACGTTGATGGTCGGCGGAGCCACCCGGTGGTACAGCGCGAGCACCGCCGCCACCGACTCCACGCCGCCGGCGCCACCGAGCAGGTGCCCGGTCATCGACTTGGTCGCGGAGACCGCCATGTGGTCGACGTCGTCGCCGAAGACCTTGCGCAGCGCCTTCAGCTCGGCGACGTCACCGGCCGGGGTCGAGGTGGCGTGCGCGTTGACGTGCACGATCTCGGCCGGGTCCAGGTCGGTGTTGTCCAGCAGGTTCTGCAGGGCGTGCGAGATGCCGCGGCCCTCCGGCTCCGGCTGCACGATGTCGTGGCCGTCGGCCGAGATGCCCTGGCCGACCGCCTCCGCGTAGACGCGGGCGCCGCGCGCGGCGGCGTGCTCGGCGGACTCCAGGACGACGACGCCCGCACCCTCGCCGAGGACGAAACCGTCCCGGGCGACGTCGTAGGGACGCGAGGCGCCCTCGGGGTCGTCGTTGTTCTTGGACATCGCCATCATGTTGCCGAACGCGGCGATGGGCAGCGGGTGGATCGCCGCCTCGGTGCCCCCCGCGACGACGACGTCGGCGCGGCCGGAGCGGATCATCTCGATGGCGTAGCCGATGGCCTCCGCGCCCGAGGCGCACGCCGAGACGGGGGTGTGCACGCCCGCCTGGGCGCCCACGAGCAGGCCCACGTTGGCCGACGGGCCGTTCGGCATCAGCATGGGGACGGTGTGCGGGGAGACGCGGCGGACGCCCTTCTCCTTCAGCACGTCGTACTGGTCCAGCAGGGTCGTCACGCCGCCGATGCCGGAGGCGATGACCGTGCCGAGCCGCTCCGGGGCGACGTTCGGGTCTTCACCCGCCTTGCCTTCGAAACCGGCGTCGGCCCACGCCTCCTTGGCCGCCACCAGCGCGAACTGCGCCGAGCGGTCCAGGCGGCGGGCCTGCGGACGGGGAATGGTCTCGGTGGGCTCCACGGCCACGGGGGCCGCGATGCGGACCGCCTGGTCGGCGGCCCAGTCCTGGTCCAGGGCCTTGACCCCGGAACGGCCGGCGATCAGGCCCTCCCAGGTAGAGGCCGCGTCGCCACCCAGCGGTGTGGTTGCGCCGATACCGGTGACGACCACGGTGCGATTGGTCGAGCTCATCGGAATTCTTTCTCCAACGGATACGAGGATTCGTACGGCGCCACCGCCGGGTGGCGGGGCCGGTGCCCCCGGCCCCCGGGCCTCCCCTCGGGATCAGGAAGGCCCGGCAGTGCTCAGGCCTGGTGCTTGAGGATGTACTCGGTCGCGTCGCCGACGGTCTTGAGGTTCTTGACGTCGTCGTCCGGGATCTTGACGTCGAAGCGCTCTTCGGCGGCGACGACGACCTCGACCATGGACAGCGAGTCGACGTCCAGGTCGTCGGTGAAGGACTTGTCCAGCTGGACGTCCTCAACCGGGATGCCGGCGATCTCGTTCACGATCTCCGCGAGACCGGCGACGATCTCTTCCTGAGTGGCGGCCATGATGGCGCTCCTTCGCTGTGATTCCAGAGGGTGTGGCGCCCGCCGCGTCAACGGCGGGTACTGCGGTTCCCGTGCCGGATCCGAGGATCCGGCACGGAGTGCCTAGGGGAGGGTAACGACCGTAGCGGCGTAGACGAGACCCGCCCCGAAGCCGATGACGAGCGCGGTGTCGCCGCTCTTCGCCTCGCCGGTCGCCAGAAGCCGCTCCATCGCGAGCGGAATCGAGGCGGCCGAGGTGTTGCCGGTGGTGCGGATGTCACGGGCGACCGTGACGTGCTCCGGCAGTTTCAGGGTCTTCACCATCGAGTCGATGATCCGCACATTGGCCTGGTGCGGGATGAAGACGTCCAGGTCGTCCGGCGAAAGCCCGGCGGCTTCCAGCGCCTCCTTGGCGACCTTCGCCATCTCGAACACGGCCCAGCGGAACACCGCCTGGCCTTCCTGCGTGATCGCGGGGAACTTCTCGACCTCGCCGTCGCGGTAGTCCGTCCACGGCACGGTCTGCTTGATGACCTCGGACTTGTCGCCCTCCGAGCCCCAGACCGTCGGGCCGATCGCGGGCTCCTGGGACGGGCCGACGACGACCGCGCCCGCGCCGTCACCGAACAGGAAGGCGGTGGCCCGGTCCTCCAGATCGGTCAGGTCGCTCAGCCGCTCCACGCCGATGACCAGCACGTACTCGGCCGAGCCCTCCACGACCATGCCCTTGGCCAGCGTCAGGCCGTAACCGAAGCCCGCGCAGCCCGCCGAGACGTCGAAGGCGGCGGCCTTGTCCGTGCCCAGCCGGTCGGCGATCTCGGTGGCGATGGCCGGGGTCTGACTGAAGTGCGACACGGTCGCCACGACCACGGCGCCGATCTGCCCGGCGTCGATGCCCGCGTCGGCGATCGCCTTGCCCGACGCCTCGACCGACATCGCCGCGACCGTCTCCTCCGGCGACGCCCAGTGCCGCGTCTCGATGCCGGAACGCGAGCGGATCCACTCGTCGGACGAGTCGATCGTCTCGAGGATCACCTCGTTCGGCACGACCCGGGTGGGCCGGTAGCCGCCCACACCCAGGATGCGCGCGTACGGGGCGCCCTTACTGGGCTTGATCTTCGCCATGCGGAATCTGCTCCTAAGGGCGTCAGGCGTGCTCTGCGACGAGCTCGCGGGCGGCGTCGAGGTCTGCGGGGGTCTTCAGCGCCAGCGTCTTGACGCCGGGCAGCGAACGCTTGGCGAGACCGGTCAGGGTCCCCCCGGGGCACACCTCGATCAGCGCGGTCACCCCGAGCTCCTTGAACGTCTCCATGCACAGGTCCCAGCGGACCGGGTTCGCGACCTGGCCGACCAGGCGCTGAAGCACCTCGGCGCCGGTCGCGACCGTCGCGCCGTCCTTGTTCGACACGTAGGTGACCTTCGGGTCGCCCGGGGCGAGGCCCTCGGCGGCCTTGGCCAGCGTGTCGACCGCAGGGCCCATGTGGTGAGTGTGGAAGGCACCGGCGACCTTGAGCGGGACGACCCGGCGCACACCCTCGGGCTTGTCCGCCTCCAGCGCGGCCAGCTGCTCCTTGGTGCCGGCCGCCACGATCTGGCCCGCGCCGTTGATGTTTGCCGGGGTCAGCCCCAGCTTCTCCAGGTGCGCCACGGTGACGTCCGGGTCGCCGCCGAGCAGCGCCGCCATACCGGTCTCGGTGATCGCGGCGGCGTCGGCCATGGCCAGACCCCGCTTGCGGACCAGGCTCAGCGCGGCGGAGTCGTCGAGGACACCCGCGAACGCGGCGGCGGTGATCTCACCGACACTGTGGCCGGCCACCGCGCCGGGCGCGATGTCCGCCGTCTCGCCGAGCGCCGAGGCGGACAGCAGCCCGGCCGCGACCAGCAGCGGCTGGGCGACGGCCGTGTCACGGATGGCGTCCGCGTCGGCCTCGGTGCCGTAGTGGACGAGGTCGAGTCCGATGGCCTCGGACCAGGCGGCGACGCGGTCCGCGGCGCCGGGCAGGTCGAGCCATTCGGTCAGGAATCCGGGCGTCTGAGCGCCCTGGCCGGGAGCGACGAGTACGAGCACTCTCACACTCTCTCTTGACGACGGCCGAAGCCGCCCGTGGGGACAAGGACGAAGAACACGAGGGGGTTTTGTGGGACCCCGACAAGAGACTAGAGCTGAGGATCACCGTCGACCAGACGCCCCAGGATCAGCGCGATCCTCAGCGTGAAGGCAGAGCGTACATCGGAGGGTGACCAACCGGTGACGTCCGTCACACGTCGGAGCCGGTAACGAACCGTATTCGGGTGAACGAACAGCATCCGAGCGGCCCCCTCCAGACTGCTCGCCTGCTCCAGATAGACGCTGAGCGTCTCCAGCAGCGCGGCCCCGGCCTCCTCCAGCGGTCTGTAGATCTCCTCCACCAACTGTTCGCGGGCCGCGGGATCACCGGCGATCGCCCGCTCCGGCAGCAGATCGTCGGCCAGTACCGGGCGCGGTGCGTCCTGCCAGGCCGTACACGCCTTGAGGCCCGCCGCGGCGGCCTGCGCGGACCGGGTCGCCGTCAGCAGGTCCGGCACCACCGGCCCCGCGACCACCGGCCCCTGCGCGTACGGGCCGATCAGCGACTTGGCCACGCCCAGCGGGTTGTCGCTGCCGCCCGCGATCACCACCAGCCGGTCCCCGAGCACCCCCGTCAGCACCTGCAGCTTGGCGTGCCGGGCGGCCCGCCGGATCGCCTCCACGGTCAGCTCGGAGTCACCGTCGGGCGCGGTGCCCAGCACCACGCACACATGCTCCGGCGAGTTCCACCCGAGGGCGGCGGCCCGCGACACGGCACCCTGGTCGGCCTCGCCGCTGAGCACCGCGTTCACCACCAGCGACTCCAGCCGCGCGTCCCAGGCACCCCGTGCCTCGGCGGCCTGCGCGTACACCTGGGCGGTGGCGAAGGCGATCTCCCGCGCGTACACGAGGAGCGCCTCGCGCAGCACCGCCTCGTCGCCCGGCGCCGCCACCTCGTCGATGGCGCTCTCCATGACCTCGATGGTGGTGCGCACCATCTCCACGGTCTGCCGCAGCGTGATGGCCCGGGTCAGCTCGCGCGGCGCGGTGCCGAAGACGTCGGTGGAGATGGCCTGCGGGGCGTCGGGGCGCCGGAACCACTCGGTGAAGGCGGCGATGCCCGCCTGCGCGACCAGCCCGATCCAGGAACGGTTCTCCGGGGGCATGGCCCGGTACCAGGGCAGCGTCTCGTCCATCCGCGTGATCGCCTGCGCCGCCAGGCTGCCGGACGACTTCTCCAGCCTCCTCAGCGTCGCGGCATGCGCGTGGACGGGGCGTGCTGCGGCATCGTGGGTGCTGGTTTCGGGTTCGGGCACGTGGACAAGACTGCCTTATCCGGACGGGTGAACGGACCGCCGGGTCCGCGGGGCGGGTTTACGGTGGCCTGGTGATGCACGTACGGCGCGCGCACGAGCGCTACCAGGGCGGTGATCCGGCGGCCGGGATCGAGACCCGGCACGCCTTCTCCTTCGGCCCCCACTACGACCCCGACCACCTCCGCTTCGGCCAGGTCATCGCCTGCAACGAGGAGCACCTGGCCCCCGGCGCCGGCTTCGACGAGCATCCGCACAGCCACACCGAGATCGTCACCTGGGTCGTGTCCGGCGAGCTGACCCACCGCGACTCCACCGGCCGCGAGAGCGTGGTCCGCCCCGGCGACCTGCAACGCCTGAGCGCCGCCTCCGGCGTCCGCCACATGGAACGCAACGCCGGCCCCGAGCCCCTGACCTTCCTCCAGATGTGGCTGGCCCCGCTGCAGCCGGGCGGCGACCCCTTCTACGAGATCGTCCACGGCATCGCCGACTCCACCCCGTACGCCCTCCCGGAGGCCGGCGCCATGCTCCACGTCCGCCGGCTCGCGGCGGGGGAGCGGACGGCGATCCCGGACGCCGCGTACGTGTACGCCCACGTGGTACGCGGCGACATCCGCTTGGACGGCGAGGAACTGGGCCCGGGCGACGCGGCCCGCATCACGGACGCCGAGGACATCGAAGCGGTCGCGGAGACGGCGTCGGAGCTTCTGCTGTGGGAGATGCGGGGCGCCTGACGCGGGATACCGACCGGCCCGGAGCCGGTCCGGGCGCGGGGTGGTGCAGCTGAAAAGCGTGAGCAGTCAGTGGGCAACTGTCACTTGAGCGCTCAAATGAGCGGAATGGGGGTAGCTGCGGCCGAAGGGCTCACGCTTTTTGGGGTGCGTGTGGCTAGCGCAGGCCGTCGACGAACCTCTGCCAGGCAGGGGCACCGACCGTGACGACCGGGCCGGCCGGGTTCTTGCTGTCGCGCACCGGAACGGCGCCAGCCGGGCAGCCGTCGGCGACCTCGATGCATTCGCCGCCGGTGCTTCCGCTGTACGAAGACGTACGCCAGGCGGCGCCGTCGGCGACAATGCACTCGACACAGTCGCCACCGGTGTTGCCGCTGTAACTGGACTTACGCCACTGGCTGTTCCTCAGGCTGGGAGCGGTGTCCCTAGCGTTCCTCCATCAGGCGGGCGATCAGTTCCGCCGAATCCTCCAGGGAGAGGGCGGCGGCCTGCACGCGAGCGTATCGGAGGGCTGCTTCCCTGACGGTGTCGGGATTGGCCGTCATGTGGCCGGAGATGAGGTCTTCCGTGTAGACCACATCAGGGTCGTCTTCGAAACGAAGGAAATTGAACGAACCAGCGAGGCCGGCGTGTTCACCAACCTTGTTCGGCAGCACCTGCACATGCACCCACCGGTGACCTGTGAACTCCAACAGATGGGCCAGTTGGCGCCGCATCCTGCGGCTCCACCTCAAGGGTTCGGGCCTGCTGGAGGTGGCCGACGCAGCCGAACTCGCGGTGTCGGAACTCCTCGCCAACGTCATCCGGCACGTACCCGGCCGCCGTTGCGGCATCTGCTTCCTGCTGCCCGGCGGTGTGCGGGTGGAGGTCTCCGACAGGTGTCCACGACTGCCCGTTCCGACGGCGGGGGACACGCTTGCCGAGGGCGGGCGCGGGCTGGTGATCGTGGCGGCCGTCACCGACCGGTGGGGTGTCGCCCCTCGCCCCGACGGGCGGGGCAAGACGGTGTGGTTCGAGTGCCTGGTCGATGGCTGAGGCGTACGGCGTCATCCCGGGCGAACAGAGACCCCGTCCCCGGCACGGTGGACCGTGCCGGGGACGGGGCGGGAGGGCTGGGAGGTCAGAACGTCAGGCCCCAGCTGTCGATGTAGCCGGTGTCGCCGTAGTAGCTGTCCGTGACCCGCAGCTTCCACGTGCCGTTGGCCGTCTCCGAGGAGGCGTTCACGGTGTAGGTGGTGTTGATGTTGTCCGCGGAGCCGCCGGTGCCCAACGACTTGAGGGTGTAGACCGAGCCGTCGGGCGCGACCAGCTGGACCGTCAGGTCACCTATGTAGGTGTGGACGATGTTCACCGGCACCTGCAGGGCCGACGGGGCGTTGCCGGAGACACCGGAGACGGTGATCGGGGACTCGACGGTCGTCCTGTCGCTGATCGTGTAGTTCGAGGAGTTGGTGAAGGCCGTGCCGGACGGCGGAGGGGTGGTGCCGCCGCTGCCGACGTACAGCAGGCGGTTCGGGGAGCCGGTGCCCGGGTTGCCGACGGCGCCGGAGACGGAGTTGGCGACCAGCGCTGAGGCGACCTGCGCGGGGGTGGCGGACCGGTTGTCCGCGAGGTACAGCGCCGCGGCGCCCGCGACGTGCGGGGTGGCCATCGAGGTGCCGGAGATGGAGTTGGTGGCGCTGTCGCCGGTGTGCCAGGCGGAGGTGATGGACGAGCCCGGGGCGAAGATGTCCAGGTTCGAGCCGTAGTTCGAGTAGCTGGCGCGGGCGTCCGTGTTGGTGGTGGCGCCGACGGTGATCGCCTCGGCCACCCGGGCCGGCGAGCCGGTCGCGGTGGTGGACTCGTTGCCCGCGGCGACGGCGAAGGTGACGCCGGCGGAGATGGCGTTGCGCACCGCGTTGTCCAGCGTGGTGCTGGCGCCGCCGCCGAGCGACATGTTGGCGACGGCCGGGAGGACCGCGTTGGCGGCGACCCAGTCGACGCCCTTGATCACACCGGCGGTGGTGCCGGAGCCGTTGTTGTCGAGGACCCGGACGCCGACGATGGAGGCCTTCTTGGCGACGCCGTAGGCGCTGCCCGCGACGGTGCCGGCGACGTGGGTGCCGTGGCCGTTGCCGTCCTGGGCGACGTTGTCGTTGTCGACGGCGTCGTAGCCGTTGCGGGCCCGGCCGCCGAAGTCGCTGTGGGAGATGCGCACACCGGTGTCGATGATGTACGCGGTGACGCCCTGGCCGGCCGTGTCGTCGTACGTGTACGAGCTGTTCAGCGGCAGCGCGGTCTGGTCGATGCGGTCCAGGCCCCAGGACGGCGGGTTGGTCTGCGTCGCCTGGGTGGTGACGGTGCGGTTCTGCTCGACCAGTGCGACCGACGGGTCGGCGGCCAGCTTGGCGGCCTCGGCCTCGGTGGCCTCGACGGTGTAGCCGTTGACGGCCTCGCGGAAGGTGTGCTCGACCTCGGCGCCGTACTTCTTCGCGACGCCCTTGCCCTTGGCGGAACCGGCCTTGGTGGCGGGCTTGAGGGTGACGATGTAGCTGTCCTCGACCGCGTTCGGCGCGTCCGCGTAGGCGATCGTCCCGACGGGCTCGGCGGCGTTCGCGGGGAGAGCGGTGAAGAGACCGCCGGTGAGAGCGGCCGCGGCGACGGAGCAGATTCCTACGAGCGTTCTCCGCTTGGTGTTTCGCATCACTGCCATCTGGGGTTCCTTCTCGACAGGTGGGGAGTGGGGTGGGGGGAGGTGCGCCAGGGGGCGCACGAAGCGAACACCTGTACCGGCTCTTCCTCCGGACAGGAACGAGTCAGGTGCATGCCAAACATGGACGCTGTGGCCGTGTCTGCTTTTCCCTGTCGCCAGCCGAAAGATTGAACGGTCTACGCGGATTGCACAAGAGGTTCCGTCGTCCCTTAACTTCCGTGCCACAAACGAGAAGTGACACAAGGCCACCAAACGCCCCAGACACGTTGGGTAAACGAGATCACTGTCACAGCGGGCCTCGCGGAATCGTGCCGGTGTCTTCCGGCGGCCTCTCCGAGAGTGCCCGCCGTTCACCCTCACACCCTGGAGACCTGCTGTTCGGCGCCATGTGGGGGAGGGCCAAGCTGCATTTGAGCCATTCCGGTTCACCTGGAGCCCGTGCGTGGAACTGGCGCCGTCTCGTTGCACAGGGTGTTCACATGGACCGTGACCCCCGGGGCCCATCTGCCCAGGCCGGTGATACGACCCGCGGGGCACGTTCGCGTCCGGCCTCCACGCGTTACGGTCCGGACCGGCGATTTTCGGCCATGCGCCGACCGGACGGCTCGTCTCCCCTGCTGCGGCTACCGCTTCCGAGCTCACGTCGGCCTCTCGGGCCGTCCCGACCTCGTCCGCCGAGAGCCCCGTCGAGGGCGGGCGCGGGCTGCTGCTCGTCGAGGCGGTGACCGATCGATGGGGCGTGACGCCGTCTCCCACCGGTGGTGGCAAGACCGTGTGGTTCGAGTGCGACGTGAAGCCTGGCCGCCGCCCTTGTCGCGGCCGCCGAGGCCGAGGGCGCCCTCGGCGAACCGTCGCGCGAGGCCGAGGATGCCTGGCTCGCCGCCCTGGCGAAGGACGCCCCGGCCACGAGTGGTTCCACGCCGAGTGCACCCCCGGCTACTCAACCGCGAAGGCCGCGGCCGCCCCAACGGCCCCACCGCCTACCCCCACGGCGCCTTTGCCTTCCACCAACTTCTGAAGCGCTGGCGCGAAGACTCGATGAGCGAGGTCCTCCAGCCGAGGACACCGGCTCGGGACCGGTAGGCCGACTCCGGTGAGAGGCGCCCGGCGCGGATTCCCGCGCCGGCAGCCGGGCTCCTGAGGGTCGCGCGACTCAAAGAAATTTTTAGTTCTGTGCGCAGCATCGTCCTGGAGCTCACGGTCCCGCCCCACTGCCGGTCCGGGCTGAATGCCTTGCGGGAAAGCGTGAGCAGTCAGCAGGTAAATGTCACATAGGCGCTCAAATGGTCGACGTGTGGACAATGATGGCCGAAGTGCTCACGCTTTCACATGGGTGTGTCACCTCCGGGGACGGCACCTCCCCAGGGCTCCTCCTGTTTGCGCTCCCACTCGGGCACGGGCGGGCCAGTCGGCGCACCATGATGCCGAGAAGGCCGAAAGCAAGGTCGTCTTCGACGACTACCTCACCGTAGGCTCCTGCAATGTTCTCCCTCAACACGCTGCGCCCCGCGTCATGGGGCGCGGTGCTCCTTGTTGCGATACTGCTCACCGGATGCTCGAACAGTGAGAGTTCCCCTCCTGATGCAAGGCCTGATTCTCCTGCCGTGCAGAGCAGCGCCTCAAATGCTCCGGCGCCCCCCAGAGCCAGCCCGGAACCGTCACCGGTCATCAGCTATCAGGGGAAGACGAAGATCGTCACGCTCGGCAACACGGAGGTCCGCGCCACCGTCGATGAGACCGGTGTCAAGGTCACCTGTAGCACCACCAACACCATTGACAGGACCCGCAACATAAATGTCACTGTCAGTGTCGGCAACGGGACGGACTGGGTGACGACCAACAACTTCGAGTTCCAGGACGTGGCCACAGGCCAGACAGCCTCGGAAACAACCGTCATGGGTGCGTCCTTCGAGGGTGTCCTGCCGGACGACCCGAAAATCCACATCGACTCCGTCACGTCCTACATACCTGAACCCGCCGGGTGAAACCTGGTGGCGGCCCAGAGCGGTGCCTGTGGCAGGCTGTGGGTCGTGGTCGCTTCCGGCGTTCGGTCCGTGTTGTCGGACCCTCGTCCTACGCTTCCGCCATGAGCGTCTCCCTTTACTACAGCGCGCACCGCACGACACCGCTGAGCGAGACCGAGTCGGCCTCCGTCGCGCGTGTGGTCGCCGCGCACATGGCGTCCTTCCCCTACGGCGACGAGGAATGCCTGTACCTGTACGACCGGTGTGGGGACGGGCCGGAGGAGATTGTCGCCGGGTCCACCAAGATGCCGCTCAACCCCGGTCGTCTGATGCCGGTGATCGCCCATGTGCTGGACTCCGTGACGGAGTTGCGCCGGGCAGTGCCGGACGCCGAGTGGCGCGTGCACATGGACGACCTCGACGTCCCGTGGGACGAGGCCGAGGGATACTCCCTGCCCGGGATGCGCGACGCGGACCTGATCGCGGAGCTCGCGGCGGACCACGACGGATAGTTCAGCCGCGCCGCTCCGTCACCCGCGCAGCTCCGACAGCACCGCGTCCGTGAACGGCGGCCAGGCCTCGACCGCCCAGGGGCCGAAGGCGCGGTCGGTGAGGGTGGCGCAGGCCACCCCCGCGGTCGGGTCGATCCACAGGAACGTGCCCGACTGGCCGAAGTGGCCGAAGGTGCCCGGTGAGGACGAAGACCCCGTCCAGTGGGGGGACTTGGAGTCGCGGATCTCGAAGCCGAGGCCCCAGTCGTTGGGGTTCTGGTGGCCGTAGCCCGGCAGGACGCCCTTGGTGCCCGGGTACTGGACCGTCATCGCCTCGGCGACGGTGCGCGGGTCGAGGAGGCGCGGGGTCTGGATCTCGGCGGCGAAGCGCAGGAGGTCGTCCACCGTGGAGACGCCGTCCTTCGCCGGAGAGCCCTCCAGTGACGTCGACATCATCCCCAGCGGCTCCAGCACCGCCTGCCGCAGGTACTCGGCGAACGGGATCTCCGTCGCCTTCGTGACATGGTCGCCCAGCTGCTCGAACCCGGCGTTCGAGTACAGGCGGCGCTCGCCGGGCGCGGAGGTCACCCGGTGCTCGTCGAAGGCGAGGCCCGAGGTGTGGGCGAGGAGGTGGCGGACGGTGGCGCCGGAGGGGCCGGCCGGCTCGTCCAGCTCGATCGCGCCCTCCTCGTACGCCACGAGCACCGCGTAGGCGGCGAGCGGCTTGGTGACCGAGGCGAGCGGGAAGCGGTGTCCGGCCGGTCCGTGGGTGCCCAGGACGGTGCCGTCCGCCCGGACGACACCCGCCGCGGCGGTGGGAACCGGCCAGTTCTCGATCAACGCGAGGCTCTTCAACGACATGCCGTCGAGCCTAAGCGCTCACAGCCGCAGCTCCAGCAAGGGGTCCGGCCTCCGCGTGAAGCCCAGCGAGGCGTACAGCGGCTCGGCCTGCGCGGACGCGATGAGACGGACGCGGCGGGCGCCCCGCTCGCGGAACCACTCCAGCAGCGCCTCCATGCAGGCGCGCGCGTGCCCCTGACGGCGGGCGTCCGGGTCGGTGGCGACGCTGAACACGTAGCCGTCGATGCCGTGCGGGTTGTGCGCGCCGCCGATGCGGTAGTCGATCGTGCCGGCCACCAGCGCCGCCAGCCCGCGCCGGTCCGGGTGGTCCACCACGAACGCCGCGAAGGTGCCGTCCGTCTCGGCCAGCCTGGCGCGCAGTACGGGCAGGGAGTCGGCGTGCCAGTCCGTGGAGGGGGAGGAGCGGGGCATCGAGTCGATCATCACCTGGCGCAGCCGCAGTACTTCCTCCGCGTCCCCGGGCGCCGCGCGGCGTACGAGAGTCATGCCCGCCATGCTATTCAGCCGGTGCGCCCGCCGTCCCGCCGTTTCCCACCGGTGACGGTTGCCTGGAGTGCACTCCAGGGATCTAGCGTGGAGTGCATGACGGTGACGGAGACCATGGGTGAGAGTACGGGGGCCAGGGCCGACATCTGCGTCGGCCCGCCGCAGGGCGAGCGGCGGCCGGACGGCCGGGACACGTACACGATCAGCGAGGTCGTCGCCCTGACCGGGCTGTCGGCCCACACCCTGCGCTGGTACGAGCGCATCGGCCTGATGCCGCACATCGACCGGTCGCACACCGGTCAGCGCCGCTACAGCAACCGCGACCTCGACTGGCTGGCCCTCGTCGGCAAGCTCCGCCTCACGGGTATGCCGGTCGCGGACATGGTGCGGTACGCGGAACTGGTGCGGGAGGGCGACCACACCTACGGTGACCGCCTCGAACTGCTGACGGCGACCCGCGAGGACGTGCTCGCCCGGATCGCGGAACTCCAGGGCACCCTCGCCGTACTCGACCGGAAGATCAGCTTCTACGCGGACGCCGGGCGCGCCCCGGCGTCCGAGAGGTCCGGGCCGTGACGACCGGCAGCAGGATCGCGACGGCGGCACCGGGCGCCGGCGGGCCGAGGGGGGCGTACCGGGCCTGGACTGCATGGGCATGAGTTTCGCCTGCGGCCCCGCAGACGCGGAACCGGCCCGACTGGACCCGGTCGCGGCCGAAGCGGCGGGTACCCGCTGCGCGCACAGGGCGCAGACGTCCGCCGGACAGGAGCAACTCTCCCGGGCGGCGGCCCCCCGGTCCGTCGTACGCGGGCCGCCGCCCGGTACGGACGCGGTGCTTCTGCGGCCCGGCAGTCCGGTCCGCGGCTGAACCGGTGCAAGGAAAAAGCCTGTTGCACCGCCGCGCTCTGCCGGCACGGTGAAGCACCGGTGTGAAAACCCTGTGGAAGCGATGTCGGTGGGGCCGCTTATGCTGCACCGATTGATCACGCGGGGCCAGGGAGGGCGCGGCATGTTCGGCAAGCTGTTCGGCAGGGGCGGGGAGAGACCGGGGGCGGATCCGTACGCCCTTCCCGTCCCGCGCAAGAAGAACGGGATGTACACGCTGCGCGCGCTCGGGGACGTGCGGGTGCTCGCGCTGGTGGAGGCGGCCGACGCGGGTGAGTGGGAGGCGGTGAAGGAGGCGCTGGCCCCCTTCGACCTCGGCCGCGACCACCACGTCCTCGGTGAACTGGCCGTGCTGGACGGTGTGGAGGAGTGGATCGGCCGCGCCGTCGAGGAGGACAAGGAGCACCGGGCGACGGCCCTGCTGATATCCGGGGCGCGCCACGTCAGTTGGGGCTGGGAGGCACGCACCAGCGCGCGGGCCGTGAACGTCACGCAGGAGCAGTGGCGGATCTTCCACGAGCGGCTGCGCACCGCCGAGGAGCACCTGCTCGAGGCCGCCGAGCTGAGGCCGGAGTGGGTCACGCCGTGGCGCCATCTCCTCACCTCCGGGCGTGGCATGTCTCTGGGCCGCGCCGTCAACGAGACCCGGCTGGACGCCGCCCTGCGCCGCGACCCGCTGGACCTGTCGAGCCACCTCGAGTGGGTGTCGCAGTTGCAGCCCCGCTGGGGCGGCGAGCAGGGGCAGGCCCTGGCGTTCGCCCGTGAGGCGTTCGCCGGCGCGCCCGACGGCCATCCTCTCGGCTGTGCGGTCGCCATGGCCCACATCGAGGACTGGGTGGAGTCGGACGAGTCCGAGTGCCTCGACACGCCCGAGATCCATGAGGAGTTGGCGGAGGCCGCCCGGCGCAGCATCCTGCACCCCGACTACGAGCGGCGCCCGGGCTGGCAGCACGACTTCAACATGTTCGCCATGGCCCTGTCGCTCGCCTCCGAGAGCATCGTCTGCCGGCGCGTGTTCCACGAGCTGGACGGCGCCCACACCACCTGGCCCTGGACCTACTTCGCGGAGCCCGAGAAGCAGTTCGCCCGCCGTCAGCGCCACGCCTGAGCCCGCACCCGCCCCTCTCGAACTCCTCACCCCGGACTGCCCGATGACTCTGCCCGAAACCGCCCCGAACCCGTCCGGCGCCGACCGCACCTTCCAGGTGGATCTGCGCGGCCTCGTCGATCTCCTCTCCCACCACCTCTACTCCAGCCCCCGCGTCTACCTGCGCGAACTGATGCAGAACGCGGTGGACGCGCTGACCGCCCGGCACGGCCTCGAACCGGCCGCCCCCGCCGACGCCTTCGGCATCCGCCTGCACGCCGACGGTTCGGTGGTACGCGTCGAGGACGACGGCGTCGGCCTCACCGAAGCCGACGTGCACACCTTCCTCGCCACGATCGGCCGCAGCAGCAAGCGCGCCGAGCAGCTCGTCGAGCAACGCGGCGACTTCATCGGCCAGTTCGGCATCGGCCTGCTCTCCTGCTTCCTGGTCGCGGACGAGATCCACGTGCTGAGCCGGTCCGCCCGCACCCCCGACGCGCCCGCCGTGGAGTGGCGGGGGCGCGGCGACGGCAGCTACACCGTCCGTGCCCTGCCCGCCTCCGCCCGGCCCCGGCCGGGCACCACCGTCACCCTCACTCCGCGCGCCGACGCGGGCGAGTGGACCCGTCCGGCCCAAGTGCAGGCCCTCGCCCGGCACTTCGGCTCCCTGCTGCGTCACCCGGTGACCTTCTCCGACGGCACGGACGGTCCGGGCGCGCCGGTCAACTCCGAGGCGGCGCCCTGGGCGCGTACGTACCCGACGCCGGGCGCCCGTTCCCGCGCGCTGGCCGCGTACGGCGAGGAGGTCTTCGGGTTCACCCCGCTGGACACCATCGAGCTGGACCTGCCGGCCGTGGGCCTGAAGGGCATCGCGTGCGTGCTGCCCGAGGCGGTGCCGGCCGGGCGCCGCCACGGCCACCGCGTGCACGTCAAGGGCATGCTGCTGTCCGAGCAGGCCGAGGAGATCCTGCCCGAGTGGGCGTTCTTCGTCCGCTGCGTCGTCGACGCCGAGAGCCTGCGCCCGACCGCTTCCCGCGAGTCCCTGTACGAGGACGACACCCTCACCGCGGTCCGCGACGCCCTCGCCGAGCGGCTGCGCGCGTGGATCGCCCGGGCCGCCGCCAGCGACCCGGACCTGCTCGGCCGGTTCCTCCAGACCCATCACCTGGCCGTGAAGTCGCTCGCGGTGCACGACGACGAGATCCTGCGGATGCTGCTGCCCTGGCTGCCGTTCGAGACCACCGACGGGCACACCACCCTCGACGAGTTCGCGCGCACCCACCGCACCGTGCTGGTGACGTCGAGCGTGGAGGAGTTCCGGCAGGTCGCGGCGATCGCCTCGGCGGCCGGGCTCGGCGTCGTCAACGGCGGCTACACCTACGACCGTGAACTGGTGCACCGGCTGCCCGAGATCAGGGCCGAGGTCACCGTCGCCGACCTCGACCCGGCGACCCTCACCGCGCACCTCGACCCCGTCGACCGGGAGACGGAACTGGCCGCCGCGGCCTACCTCGCCCTGGCCCGCGACGCCCTCGCCGTCTTCGACTGCGACGTCGCGCTGCGCACCTTCCAGCCCGCCTCCGCCCCCGCCCTCCTCGTCGACAGCCGCGAGGCCCGGCACGAGCGCACCCGCTCCCAGCTCGCCCGTGAGCAGGAGGGCGGCCTGTGGGGCGACATCCTCGGCGCCCTGCGCCAGGAGGCACCGCGGGCCCAGCTGATCCTCAACCAGCTCAACCCGCTGGTGCGCACCGCCGTCGCCATCGACGAGCCCGAACTGGCCCGCACCAGCGCCGAAGCCCTCTACGGGCAAGCCGCGCTGCTGTCCCGGCGTCCGCTCAGGCCCGCCGAATCGAGCCTCATCAACCGCTCCTTCCTCGACCTTCTCGCCCACGCCCTCCGCAAGGACAGCTGACGATGCCGACCGCACCCCGTCCCCAGAACACAGACGAGCTGTACCAGGCGCTCCGGGAGAACGACCGGCGCCCCTACGGTCGCACCCGCACCGTCACCGCCGAGGAACTCGTCGACGCCGCCGAGCAGTTCGCGGAGCCCGTCCCGCTGATCGACGCGCTGCTCGAACTCCAGGAGGCGTACACCTACGGCTCCGAACCCCGCAAGTCGCCCGTCGTCTTCGCCCGCCTGCTCACCCTCTTCGACGAGCAGCCGGACGTCTTCGACGAACGCCTGCGCCACCAGCTGTTCTGGCGGTTCAAGTGGGTCGCGGGCGCCCTGCGCGCGCTGCCCGAGATACCGCTGGCCAGCCTGCGCCAGTGGCTGACGGAGATGCGCGACCGGTACGAGAAGGCCGGCCTGGACCTCCAGCCCTACTACGGGCAGGCCTACCGGCTGGCCGCCCACCTCGGTGAGGACACCGCCCTCGCCTACGAGTTGTGGGCGGGCCGCTCCCGCTCCCGGCTCAGCGACTGCGAGGCCTGCGAGACCTGCGACCGTGCCCTGTACCACCTGGCGGCGGGCGACGACGAGCGGGCGCTGCGCGCCTGGGAGCCTGTCCTGGCGGGCAAGGAGTCCTGCCAGGAGGAGCCGGCCCGCTCCGCCTCCTACGCACTGCTGCCCCTGCTGCGCACCGGCCGCACCGACCAGGCACGCGAACTGCACCTCGCCGGCTACCGCGGCTGCCGCCGCAACCCCTCGATGTCCGGGGAGGTCGGCCGGCACCTGGAGTTCTGCGCGCTGACCGGCAACGAGGCACGCGGCCTGGAACTGCTCGCCGAGAACCGGAACCTGTTCGACGAGGTGGACTCGCCGCAGGACCAGCTCGACTTCCTCACCGGCGTGGAGGTCCTCCTCCAGCGCGTCGAGACCCTCGGCCACGGCGAGCTGCCCGCCGCCGGGTTCCCGGGCCGCACCTGGACCGTGACCGGCCTGCGCGCCGAGGTGCGCGGCCGCGCCGCCGACCTCGCCGCCCGCTTCGACGACCGCAACGGAACCACCGCCCACACCGACCGCCGGGGCGCCCGCCTCGACCGGGCCCCGCTCCTCGACGCGCTGGAACTGACCCTGCGTACCCGCAGCCTCGACGACGTGGCCCCGGTCGCACCGGCCGCCCCGGTCGTCGCGAAGGCGTCCACCGCCCGTACGACCGCCGCCGTGCCCGAATCGCTGACCGAACTCATTCGTCAGGCGAGGTCGTTGGAAGAGGAGGCGCACCCGGACGCACAAGCCTGCTGGGCGCGGCTGCGCACGCTCGTCGCCGCCCGCGACTACACCCACCCCGACGACCCGGCCGTGGGTCCGCTCCTGCGGCTGCGCGCGGACCTGCTGGCCGACGAGGCGAACTGGGCGGGCGACAAGGACGAGTTCGCCGACGCCACCGCCCTCTATGAGGAGGCCGCGGGTCTGTACGACGACGCCGGACTGCCGGGTCACGCGGCACTCGCCCGCGCCTGCGCCCTGCTCGCCGCCGCCGAGATCCCCACGGAGGACGCCGACGGCCCCGAGGCGAAGGCCGCAGCGCTGACCACCGCCCACACGTCCCTGGTCCGCCTGCACGAGGAGACCTCCGGTCTCGCCCCGCACCAGGAGGCCCGCCTGCTGCGTCTGCGGGCAACCGCGCTCGGCCTGCGCCTGCAGGCGTCGGGGAGCGAGGAGCACGTCGCACCGCTGCTCGCCGAGGTGGACCTGCTGCACGCTTTCGCCACCCGGCACGACATCGGCGGGCAGGTCGCCAGGGCCCTGCTGCTGCGGGCCACCACATACGCCCTGTCCGGCGACCTGCCCGCCGCGCTCACCGAGACCAACGGCCTCCTCGACCGGCTGAAGGAGCACGGCCCGGCCTGGCACCTGCCCCGCGTGCTCGCCCTGCGGGGCAGGCTCCACCTCGGCCTCCAGGACGCGCAGGCCGCGCACGCGGACCTGTCCGAGGGCCTGCGGCTGGCCGCCGACTGGCCGGCCGACGCGGTCGACACCGCCCGCCTGCACGCCGAACTGGCCGAGATCTGCATGCACCTGGGCCGCCCCGACGAGGCACTGCGGCACCTGACGCGCTCGGCGGAGCTGGACCTGCGCCGCGGCAGCCGGTTCGCCGCGTTCTGCACCTACAGCAACGCCGCCCAGCTCAGCCTCGACCTGGGCCGCGTCGAGGACGCCATCGCCCTGCTCGACTCCCTGCTGGCCGAACCGGACGTCACCACCGGAGAGCTGGACGACCGGCTCGCCGCCCAACTGCGCCTGACCCGAGCCCGCGCGCTGCACGCGGGGGACGACCTCAAGGCCGCCACGGCGGAGTTCGTCGCCCTCGCCGCCGAGTCGGCCGGCTGGGACGACGACCCGGGGAGCCACGCCATGATCGCCGCGGAGACGGCCGTGCTCCTCGGCGAGTCCGGCGAGTTCGGCCAGGCCCGCAAGGCCGCCGACCAGGCACTCGCCGCCCACGCCCGGGCCCCGCGCTACGAGCACCTCAGCAACACCCTGCGCGAACTCGCCCGCCTCCAGGCCCAGCAGCAGGGACCCGACGGCCTGGCCGACGCCCGCGCCTTCCTCGCCGACGCCGGCCGGGTCGCCGACGAGGCCCGCGCCGCCGCGTACGAGGCCCACGGCCGCTCCCTGGACACCGCCCTGGCCTACGAGCACGGGAGGGTCAACGCCTACGCCGGTGCCTACGAGGACGCCCTGACCGCCCTGGAGCAGGCCCTCACTCTGCTCGGCGAGCCGGGACCGGAGCCGGACCGCGTCGGCGAGTGGGCCGAGTGCGTCCGCCTCGCCGCCGCCGTGGAGGGCATCTACCTGGAACGCCCCGCCCCCGCCCTCACCCGCCTCGACGCGGCGGTCTCCCGCCTGACCGCGGCGGGTCACCCCGAGGAGACCGAGCCGCTGACGGCCTTGGCGGCCCGGCTGCGCGACGAGGAGTGACACGGTGCTCCCGGCGCCCGGGGCCCCTACGGGTCGACGAAACCCACAGGGCCCCCGGGCACCGGATCACCGCATGCGACGTCACCACCTCGCCGTCTCGGAGGATGCTCAGTCGAGACAGAACTCGTTGCCCTCGACGTCCTGCATCACGAGGCACGACTCGTTGAAGCCGTCGGCACGCAGCAGTCGCACCCGTACCGCGCCGAGCGCGACCAGTCGTGCGCATTCGGCCTCGAGAGCGGCCACGCGCTCTTCACCCACGAGCCCGGTGCCGACCCGCACGTCGAGATGCACCCGGTTCTTGACGACCTTGCCTTCGGGAACGCGCTGGAAGAACAGCCGCGGGCCCACACCCGAGGGGTCGACGCATGCGAACGCCGAGCCCTGACGCTCAAGCGGCAGCGAGCGATCGAAATCGCCCCACGTGGCGAACCCCTCCGGTGGCGGCGGTACGACGTACCCCAACACCTCGCACCAGAAACGAGCGACGCGCTCGGGTTCCGCGCAGTCGAAGGTGACCTGGAATTGCTTGACCGATGTCATCGGCCCACCGTAGCGGGAGCGGCGAACAGGCCAGGGCCTGTCCGGCGGATCAGGCCGCAGGAAATCGACGGTGCCTTGTCGGCGCGGGTGAGCGGGGGTCGGTGCGTCCGGCTGGAAGGCGGAGGAGGGCGTACCGGACCCCGCGTCTACGGCATGACCCGCCGGACAGACCCTAAAGCTCCGCCAGCAACTCCGCCTTCTTGGAGGAGAACTCCTCGTCCGTCACCAGGCCCGCCTGGTGCAGTTCGCCGAGGTGGCGGATGCGGTCGGCGATGTCGGCCGGGTCACGGCGCACGGTCGCCGCGACCATCGCGGGCACCGGCTCGGACGTCCGTACCGCCGCCAGCACGGCCGCCGCGAACGGCAGTGACTCGTGCACCGGCCCGTAGCCCAGCCCGAACACCACGGCCGCCGGGTCCTGGTCGGCCTGGGGCGACGACGCCGAATCGTCCCGGCGCAGCAGCCGCAGATGCCCTTCGAACACCTCGGGCGACCGCCACTCCACGCCGCTCAGCTCACCCACGGGGAAGCGCTGGTCACCGGCTTTCCACTTCGCCGACGAGGCGCCCGTCCAGAACCAGTGGAAGGAGACCGTCGTCCCGTCGAAGGAGGCCTTGCCGTCGTACGCCTTGAACCGCAGCGGCACCTCGGGGGCCGGTACCAGGTGGCGTTCGGCGGGGCCGGACTCGGTGAGGCGGGCGAGGAGTTCGTCGGCGTAGTACTCGGCGAGCGTCTCGCGCTCGGCGGGCAGCACCAGCCGGTAGGGGTCGGAGCTCTCCTTCAACTGCCCGGCCGCCGCCTCCATCAGCGGGTCGGCCCCGGGCCGGGGCTCGACGCGCAGCACGACGCTGCCGCGCCTGCCGGGGGTCAGCGTCACCCTTGCTATGGCCTCCAGGGGGACGCGTCGTTCCCCGAGTGCCTGAAACAGCTTGGGTGTTCGAATCCCCCTTTCGTAACGGATGAGCACGGAGTCGGACTCGAACTCCCAGGCAGCGTGAAATCCAGCCAGTACGTCACCCATGCGGCTCATCGTATGCGGCACGAGCTTTTTCGTCCCCTCCCCGTGCATACCGCGGTTCCTCCGTCCTCTACGCGCGTCAGGGTGCCTAGGCGTAGGACAAACTCGCCCGGCATACGCCGTCATCGTGTGCGCAGGCCACCGCTCGGTATGCGCCAACGCCGATCTCGGCGAAGTTGCGCAGGCTGTCCGTGCCCGGCTCGAAATACCCGCCGTGTCCCTCCGCCTCACGTGCCGACAGGACCCGCGCCCCGAAAGCGGGGGAGACCGGGTCGGCGCCGTGGCCCAGTCCGCCGACCTCCAGATAGGGCACGTCCTGGATCCAGTCGTCGGCGTCCCGCATGGCCCACACGCGCGCGTGGGTGCGCAGTGCGGAGGCCGTCTCGGCCCGCATGCCGGGGCTGCCGGCCACCGCGATGTCGGCCACCCGGCCGGGCAGTGTGCTCGCGGCGAGCCCGCACACCACGGAGCCGTAGCTGTGGCAGAACAGCGCGACCGGGGTCGTACCGGGCAGCGCGCGCAGCAGCGCGTCGAGCCGCACCGCGCCGTCCTCGGCGCGCCTGGCCATGGCCGCCTCCATGCCGAGTCCGCCGGGCGCGGTGTAGTCGGCCCAGGCGATCACGGCGGTACGGGTCGAGGGGTCCGCCTCGTGCTCGGCCGCGCGCAGCGCCTCGGCCATGCCCACGGGGGCCGAGTAGCGGCGGTAGGTGCGCTGGAAGGTGAGCAGATCCGTGTCGACGCCGGGGACGACGACCGAGATGCGTTCGGCCTCGTCCAGATCGCCGAAGACCTCGGCCACGCGGCCCGGTCCCGACGGGTTGAAGGCGAGGATCTGGCGTCCGGGGCCCAGCAGTGCCCCGAGGCGGTTCATCCGACGGCCCGCCTGGTGCTGTCCCGCGGGCGTGAGCCGTGTGTCGTGCATCCGTTCCTGCTCGATCTCGCGGGCCTGCTCCATCGCGATGCGGTTGGCGCGGTACCGCAGACCGACCGGGGCGCCGTTCATGTTGCCGACCGCGAGGGGGAAGCGGTGGGCGAGGCTCATCCGCTGCGCCTCGGTGAGCGAGGCGAAGAACCGGGCCAGCCGGCCGGGCGCGGACTGCGGGTCCGGCAGTTCGCGGCCCGCTATGCGGCCGTGCTCCCAGGCGGCGAGCGAGGCGGACAGCGGTGCCACCTCCCGCTGTTGGCGCAGTGCCGTCCAGCCGGTGGTCGCCAGCATCACGAAGACGACAGCGAGTGCGAGGAGCGCGCGCCATGCGTTCAGTTGCGGAGAGGAGTCGAAGGAAGTCACTGACAGGACACACTAGGAGAACGAGAGGGTCTCGCGTTAACCGAGTGACGGGTATCACGTTTCAGCGTGCCGGAGTGTGAGCAGTCGTCACCCTACGGGTGATCAGACGCCGTGCCAGTTCCCCGCGAGCGCCGGTTCCAGCTGGTCCAGGTAGGCCGTCGTCAGCTCACGCAGGGCGGCGAGGCCGGCGTCGTCCCCGGTGGACCAGGAGTGCTCCGCCACCCGGACGACCCCGCTGAAGGCGGCCACCAGGATGCGCGGCCGGGGGTCGGTGTCCGGGTCGATGCCCTCGCGGTCGGCGATGACGCGGGCCAGCCGGTCCTCCAGTTCCGCCGCGCGCCGCAGATGGGCGGCGAGCAGCGCGGGTGTGGACTCGATCACCCGGTACACCCGCAGGTGCAGTTCCAGGGGGACGACCTGCTCGACGACCTCGTTGATGCCGTCCCAGCTCTCCCGCAGGGCCCGGCGCAGCACGTCCAGCGGTGGCTCGCCGGGCGGCCGTGCCCGTACGGCGTCGACGACGAGGGACTCCGCGAGGCGCGGGACGTGGAAGGCGACTTCCTCCTTGCTGGCGAAGTAGCGGAAGAAGGTGCGCTGCGAGACGTCGACGGCGGCGGCGATGTCGTCGACCGTCGTGCCCTCGTAGCCGCGCGTCGCGAACAGTTCCAGGGAGGAGCGGACCAGCGCGTCCCGGGTGAGCCGCTTCCTGCTTTCCCGCAGACCCGTCGCCGGCACCGCGCCGGCGGCGGCCCCGACCGTCTCCATCGATCCTCCAGCGTGTCCTGTGGGGGCGTTCTGGAACTGTTCCCCCAGTTCAGGCTATAGGGATGAGACGAGTCGGTTGCCGGTCGGTGAATTGGTTTGTCAACTGTCAGCGGCTGTCATTAGCTTTGAAGTCATGACCAGTCAGACCACCGTCGACGCGACGGGACCCGGGGACAAGGCGCCCGTGAACCCGTCGGACGCGGCACCCGGCAGAGGGCTGCGCGGCCATCCCTGGCTCACCCTCTTCACCGTCGCCGTGGGCGTCATGATGGTGGCCCTCGACGGCACCATCGTCGCCATCGCCAACCCCGTCATCGCCAGGGACCTGGGCGCCACCTTCGCCGAGGTCCAGTGGATCACCAACTCGTACTTCCTCGCCCTCGCGGTCTCGCTGATCACCGCGGGTAAGCTCGGTGACCGCTTCGGCCACCGGCAGACCTTCCTCATCGGCGTCGTCGGCTTCGCCGCCGCCTCGGGCGCCATCGGCCTGTCCGACAGCATCGCGGCGGTCATCGTCTTCCGGGTCCTGCAGGGCCTGTTCGGCGCGCTGCTGATGCCGGCCGCGCTCGGCCTGCTGCGGGCCACCTTCCCGGCCGAGAAGCTCAACATGGCCATCGGCATCTGGGGCATGGTCATCGGTGCCTCCACCGCCGGCGGCCCGATCCTCGGCGGTGTGCTCGTCGAGCACGTCAGCTGGCAGTCGGTCTTCTTCATCAACGTCCCGGTCGGCGTCGTCGCCGTCGTCCTCGGCGCGTGGATCCTGCTCGACCACCGCGCGGAGAACCGCCCGCGCTCCTTCGACCTGCCCGGCATCGTCCTGCTCTCCGGTGCGATGTTCTGCCTGGTCTGGGCGCTCATCAAGGCCCCCGCGTGGGGCTGGGGCGACCTCAAGACCTGGGGCTTCATCGTCGCCTCGGTCGTCGGTTTCCTGATCTTCGCGTTCTGGGAGACGCAGGTGCGGGAGCCGCTGATCCCGCTGGGGATGTTCCGCTCCGTCGCGCTGTCCGCGGGTGTCGTGCTGATGGTCCTCATGGCCATCGCGTTCATGGGCGGCCTGTTCTTCGTCACGTTCTACCTGCAGAACGTGCACGGGATGAGCCCCGTCGACGCCGGTCTGCACCTGCTGCCGCTCACCGGCATGATGATCGTCGGTTCTCCCCTGGCCGGTGCGGTGATCACCAAGGCCGGCCCGCGGATCCCGCTGGCCGGCGGCATGGCCCTCACCGCGCTCGCCATGTTCGGCCTGTCCACGCTCGAGAAGGACACCGGAAGCGGTGTGATGTCGCTCTGGTTCGCCGTGCTGGGCCTCGGCCTGGCCCCCGTCATGGTCGGCGCCACCGAGGTCATCGTGGGCAACGCGCCGATGGAGCTCTCCGGCGTCGCCGGCGGTCTCCAGCAGTCCGCCATGCAGGTCGGCGGCAGCCTCGGTACGGCCGTGCTGGGCGCGGTGATGGCCTCCAAGGTCGACCGCGACCTCCCCGGCAACTGGGCGGCCGCGGGCCTTCCGCCGCTCACCCCGGAGCAGTCCGAGCAGGCCTCCGAGGCCGTCCGGGTCGGTGTGGCGCCGGTGGCCCCGGGCATGCCCGGGGAGCTCGCCGCGAAGATCACCGACGTGGCGCACGAGACCTTCCTCTCCGGCATGAGCACGGCATCCCTGGTCGCCACCGGAGTCGCCGCCGTGGCGGTGCTGGTCGCCTTTCTCACTAAACGCGGTGAGAACGGCGAGAACACGGAGGCGGGCGCGGGCGTCGGCCACATCTGACGGATTCCGGCGACCGGGTTCGCTCATCAGGGTGAACCGATGCGGCGACCCCTCCCGCCCGGCGGGCACCACGGGTCACAGTGGGTCAGGTCCTCCCCAGGACATACCGGGGGCAGGAGAGGACGCCGGCTGTGGCGCGCCGCTGGAGGGGGCGGCGCGCACACCGGCTCCGGCGACCCGGGACGACAGGAGAGGGGCCTTCGGCGAGTCGACTCGCCGAAGGCCCCTCTCCTGTCACCGGGCGCGGGTGTCAGGCGTCGCCGCCCGCCGGGCCCGGGTCGGCCGCGGTGACGTCGAGCAGCTGGTAGCGGTCGATGGCCTGCTTCAGCACCGACCGGTCGAGGTGGCCCTCGCGGACCAGCTCCGTCAGCACCGCCACCACGATCGACTGCGCGTCGATGTGGAAGAACCGCCGGGCCGCCCCGCGGGTGTCCGCGAAGCCGAAGCCGTCCGCGCCCAGCGACTGGTACGTCCCCGGCACCCAGCGCGCGATCTGGTCCGGCACCGACCGCATCCAGTCCGACACCGCCACGACCGGCCCCTGCGCCGAGGCCAGCTTCCTCGTCACGTACGGGAGGCGCTGCTCCTCCTCCGGGTGCAGCAGGTTGTGCCGCTCGCAGTCCACCGCCTCGCGCCGCAGCTCGTTCCAGGAGGTCGCCGACCAGACATCGGCCTTGACGTCCCACTCCTCGGCGAGGATCTTCTGCGCCTCGATCGCCCAGGGCACCGCGACACCGGAGGCGAGGATCTGGGCGGGCAGGCTGCCCGCCGTGCCCTCGCTGAAGCGGTACAGGCCCTTCACGATGCCCTCCGCGTCCACGCTCGTGGGCTCGGCCGGGTGCTGGATGGGCTCGTTGTAGACGGTCAGGTAGTAGAAGACGTCCTCGCCGTGCGGGTGCTGCTCGTCGCCGCCGTACATCCGGCGCAGACCGTCCTGCACGATGTGCGCGATCTCGTAGCCGAACGCCGGGTCGTACGCGACACAGCCCGGGTTCGTGGACGCCAGCAGCTGCGAGTGTCCGTCCGCGTGCTGAAGGCCCTCACCGGTCAGGGTCGTGCGCCCCGCGGTCGCGCCCAGGACGAAACCGCGCGCCAGCTGGTCGGCCATCTGCCAGAACTGGTCACCGGTGCGCTGGAAACCGAACATCGAGTAGAAGACGTACACCGGGATGAGCGGCTCGCCGTGCGTGGCGTAAGCCGAGCCGGCCGCGATCAGCGAGGCCGTGCAGCCGGCCTCGGAGATGCCGTCGTGCAGCATCTGCCCGTTCGGCGCCTCCTTGTACGCGAGCAGCAGCTCCCGGTCCACGGACTCGTACTGCTGGCCCAGCGGGTTGTAGATCTTCGCACTCGGGAAGAACGAGTCCATGCCGAACGTGCGGTACTCGTCCGGCGCGATCAGTACGAACCGCTTGCCGATCTCCTTGTCCCGCATGAGCTCCTTGAGGAGCCGGACGAAGGCCATGGTCGTCGCGATGGACTGCTGACCCGAGCCCTTCTTCACACTCGCGTATGCCTTGTCGTCGGGCAGCGCGAGCGGCTTGGAGCGCACGACGCGGGTCGGCACGTATCCGCCGCAGGACTTGCGGCGGTCGTGCATGTACTGGATCTCCTCCGAGTCGCGGCCCGGGTGGTAGTACGGCGGCAGGCCGGACTCCAGGTCCCTGTCGGCGATCGGGAGGTGCAGGCGGTCCCGGAAGCCCTTGAGGTCGTCGACCGTCAGCTTCTTCATCTGGTGCGTGGCGTTGCGGCCCTCGAAGTTCGGACCCAGCGTCCAGCCCTTGACCGTCTTGGCGAGGATCACCGTCGGCTGGCCCTTGTGCTCCAGGGCCGCCTTGTAGGCCGCGTAGATCTTCCGGTGGTCGTGACCGCCGCGGCCCAGGTGCAGGATCTGGTCGTCGGTCATGCCCTCGACCATGGCGCGCAGCCGGTGGTCGTCGCCGAAGAAGTGGTCGCGGATGTACGCCCCGGACTCGGTGGCGTACGTCTGGTACTGGCCGTCCGGCGTGGTGTTCATCCGGTTGACCAGCACACCGTCCCGGTCCTGGGCGAGCAGCGGGTCCCAGGTGCGGTCCCAGACGAGCTTGATCACGTTCCAGCCGGCGCCCCGGAAGATGGACTCCAGCTCCTGGATGATCTTGCCGTTGCCGCGCACCGGCCCGTCGAGGCGCTGCAGGTTGCAGTTGACGACGAAGGTCAGGTTGTCCAGGTTCTCGCGGGCGGCGATGGACAGCTGGCCCAGCGACTCGGGCTCGTCCATCTCGCCGTCGCCGAGGAACGCCCACACGTGCGACTTCGAGGTGTCGGTGATGCCGCGCGCCTGCATGTAGCGGTTCATCCGGGCCTGGTAGATCGCGCCGATCGGGCCGAGGCCCATCGACACCGTCGGGAACTCCCAGAAGTCCGGCATCGACCGCGGGTGCGGATACGACGACAGCGCCTCGGGCGCCTTCGACTTCTCCTGGCGGAAGCCGTCCAGCTGCCGCTCGGTGAGCCGGTCCAGCAGGTACGCGCGCGCGTAGATGCCCGGCGAGGCGTGGCCCTGGAAGAAGACCTGGTCGCCGCCGTCGCCCGCGTCCTTGCCGCGGAAGAAGTGGTTGAAGCCCACGTCGTACAGCGACGCCGAGGACGCGAACGTGGCGATGTGACCGCCGACGCCGATCCCGGGCCGCTGCGCGCGCGAGACCATCACCGCGGCGTTCCACCGGGTCGCGTTGAGGATCTTGCGCTCGATCTCCTCGTTGCCCGGGAAGAACGGCTCCGCGCGGGTGGGGATCGTGTTGACGTAGTCCGTGCTGCGCATCTCGGGCACGGCCACGCGCCGCTCGCGCGCGCGCTCGATCAGCCGCAGCATCAGGTAGCGGGCCCGTTCCCGGCCGCGCTCGTCGACGGCGGCGTCGAGGGAGTCGAGCCACTCCTGCGTTTCCTCGGGGTCGAAGTCAGGGACCTGACTCGGAAGGCCACCAATGATGATCGGATTGCGGTCGGATGCGGAAGCCACGCTGTTCCTTACCTGTCAGAGGGCCGTGAAAGGGCCGCTGCTTCACTGATTCAGCCGTCTGCGCGCTCCCCATCGTCCACCCGGGGGCCGCACACGTCATCTCTACCGATAGGTAACCCGGCCGCGGCACCGGTACGGTGGCATACGGGACGGGCCACGGACTCGTGCGAGTCCCGTACCCGTATACGGTTCCCAAACGCCCATAGAGGGCACAAGGGTGTGGTGTGCGTCACTGTGAGCCAGGATGATGTGCCTGGAGTTGCGGTGACCCGGCCAGGATCGTCACCGTTTCGGCGGTCCCTGCGGCCGGGTACTTGCGCGAACCGCCCCGCCCGTGTGGACTACGGCCAACGCCGCGCGCCCGTGCGTGGCTGCGACAATTGGCGAGATTCCCAAACCATGATCAGGAGGCAAACCGTGAGCGCGACCGCGGACCACGCGGAGGAGCGGACGAACCCTGCCGCCAGGCTGGGGTTCCAGCCCGGGCAGGTGGTCCAGGAGATCGGCTACGACGACGACGTAGACCAGGAGCTCCGCGAGGCCATCGAGGGCGTCATCGAGAACGACCTGGTCGACGAGGACTACGACGACGTGGCTGACGCCGTTGTGCTGTGGTTCCGCGACGACGACGGCGACCTGACGGACGCGCTGGTGGACGCCGGCACGTACATCGAAGAGGGCGGTGCCATCCTGCTCCTCACGCCGAAGACAGGCCGTTCGGGCTACGTCGAGCCGAGTGACATCTCGGAGGCCGCCACCACGGCGGGCCTGACGGCGGCCAAGAGCGTCAGCGTGGGCAAGGACTGGAGCGGCAGCCGGCTGGCCACGCCGAAGGCCGCCAAGTCCAGGAGGTAGCCACGGCGGAGGCGGCCCCGGCGGCACTCCCGCCGCCAGGGCCGCACCCCGTTCGAACCCGGACGGGCCGATCCGGATCGGCCCGTCCGGCCCACTGTCGTCCCCCGTGCGTAGGGTGGTCCCCGGGAACGAACCGGGAACAGCACCCCCGAAGGGACGAACGAGGCGATGGCGATCCAGGTCGGCGACAAGGCCCCCGACTTCGAGCTCAAGGACAACCACGGCGCGCCCGTACGACTGTCCGACCACCTCGGGCGGCGGAACGTGGCGCTCGTCTTCTACCCCTTCGCCTTCACCGGCGTGTGCACCGGGGAGCTGCGCGAACTGCGCGACAACCTGCCGCTCCTCGCCGACCGCGACACCCAGCTGCTCGCCGTCTCCAACGACTCCATCCATACCCTGCGCGTCTTCGCCGAGCAGGAGGGCCTGGAGTACCCCCTGTTGTCGGACTTCTGGCCGCACGGCGAGGTCTCACGCGCGTACGGTGTCTTCGACGAGGGCAAGGGCTGCGCCGTGCGGGGGACCTTCGTCATCGACCGGGAGGGCATCGTGCGCTGGACGGTCGTCAACGCACTGCCCGACGCACGTGACCTGAACGAGTACGTCGAGGCGCTCGACGCGCTGTGAGCACGTCCGACACCTCGTGATTCCCCGTCCCGGGGCCTGCGGCGGCCGGGAACCCATCACTAGGATCGACACGTTGATCTGACATCCAACGCACGACGGGGCTTCCCGCCCCCGGACATCAATGGAGGACTCGTGGGAGTCAGCCTCAGCAAGGGCGGCAACGTTTCGCTGACCAAGGAGGCGCCGGGCCTGACCGCGGTCATCGTCGGACTGGGGTGGGACGTCCGCACCACGACCGGCACCGACTTCGACCTGGACGCCAGCGCGCTGCTGGTGAACAACACCGGCAAGGTCGCCAACGACGCCAACTTCGTCTTCTTCAACAACCTCAAGAGCCCCGACGGCTCGGTCGAGCACACCGGCGACAACCTCACCGGTGAGGGCGAGGGCGACGACGAGCAGATCAAGGTCAACCTCGCCGGTGTCCCGGCGGAGATCGAGAAGATCGTCTTCCCGGTCTCCATCTACGACGCCGAGAACCGCCAGCAGTCCTTCGGCCAGGTGCGCAACGCGTTCATCCGCGTCGTCAACCAGGCCGGCGGCGCCGAGATCGCCCGTTACGACCTCTCGGAGGACGCCTCCACGGAGACCGCCATGGTCTTCGGCGAGCTGTACCGGCACGGCGCCGAGTGGAAGTTCCGCGCCATCGGCCAGGGCTACGCCTCCGGCCTGCGCGGCATCGCGCAGGACTTCGGGGTGAACGTCTGAGACGGTCACGTCCCGGGCGCCGCCCGGGCCCGGCCGCCTCGCACGGCCGTTCTGTCCGGCGCCACACGGTTTACGTGTGGCGCCGGACGCGCAGGACCACCTGAGAAACACCATCCGGGGAGGGAACAGCAAGATGGGCGTCACGCTTGCCAAGGGGGGAAACGTCTCCCTGTCCAAGGCCGCGCCGAATCTCACGCAGGTGATGATCGGGCTCGGCTGGGACGCGCGCTCCACCACCGGAGCCCCCTTCGACCTCGACGCCAGCGCACTGATGTGCAGCGACGGCCGGGTCATGGGGGACGAGTGGTTCATCTTCTACAACCAGCTCACGAGCCCGGACGGCTCGGTGCAGCACACCGGTGACAACCTCACCGGCGAGGGCGACGGCGACGACGAGTCCCTGCTGGTCGACCTCTCCAAGGTGCCGGTCCGGTGCGACAAGATCGTTTTTCCGGTCTCCATCCATCTGGCCGACGACCGCGGCCAGGCTTTCGGTCAGGTCAGCAATGCCTTCATCCGGGTCGTCAACCAGGCGGACGGCCAGGAGCTCGCCCGGTACGACCTCTCGGAGGACGCCTCCACCGAAACCGCGATGATCTTCGGTGAGCTCTACCGCTATCAGGGCGAGTGGAAGTTCAGGGCGGTGGGCCAGGGGTACGCGTCCGGGCTGCGGGGCATCGCTCTAGACTTTGGAGTCAATGTTTCGTAAAGCCGACTTCGGCAGCGGGGAGAGTCTCCTTCGGAGATCGTCCGGGGGAGCCCCCAACACATGATGGGGTAGCCAGTGGTTCTGAAAACCTTCGGCTGGTCGTTCGCGGTCACCGCGCTCGGTCTGGTCGCAGCGATCCTTTTCGGGGGGTGGACCGCCTTTGGCATCGTGGCGATCCTGTCGATCCTCGAGATCTCGCTGTCCTTCGACAACGCGGTGGTCAACGCCGGGATCCTGAAGAAGATGAATGCCTTCTGGCAGAAGATCTTCCTCACGATCGGCATCCTGATCGCCGTCTTCGGCATGCGGCTGGTCTTCCCCGTCGTGATCGTCGCCATCAGYGCCCAGCTCGGTCCGATCGAGGCGGTCGATCTCGCCTTCAGCGACAAGGACCGGTACCAGCAGCTCGTCACCGACGCCCACCCGTCGATCGCCGCRTTCGGTGGCATGTTCCTGTTGATGATCTTCCTGGACTTCGTGTTCGAGGACCGGGAGATCAAGTGGCTGACCTGGATCGAGCGCCCGCTCTCCAAGCTCGGCAAGGTCGACATGCTGTCGGTCTGCGTCGCGCTGATCGTCCTGCTGATCGCCTCCCTGACCGTCGGGGCCAACGCCCACCAGCACGGCGGCCTCCACGTCGACAAGGCGGAGACCGTCCTCCTCGCCGGCATCGGGGGTCTGATCACCTACATGATCGTGGGCGGACTCTCCGGCTACTTCGAGGACAAACTCGAAGAGGAGGAGGAACGCGAGCACGAGGAGGAGGAGAGGGCCGTGCGCGCCGGGAAGCCCCGCTCGGCGGTCGCGCTGGCCGGCAAGGCCGCGTTCTTCATGTTCCTCTACCTGGAGGTCCTGGACGCGTCCTTCTCCTTCGACGGTGTGATCGGCGCCTTCGCCATCACCAACGACATCGTGCTGATGGCCCTGGGCCTGGGCATCGGCGCCATGTACGTCCGTTCGCTGACGGTCTACCTGGTCCGCCAGGGCACCCTCGACGAGTACGTCTACCTGGAGCACGGCGCGCACTACGCCATCGGCGCGCTCGCCGCCCTGCTGCTCGTCACGATCCAGTACGAGATCAACGAGATCATCACCGGCCTGATCGGTGTCGTCCTGATCGGCGCCTCCTTCTGGTCCTCCGTGCGCCGCAACAAGGCGATCGCGGCGGCCGGGGGGACCCCGGAGAAGACCGAGGTCCCGTCCGGGGTGTGACCGGCGGGGTGAAGTTCCCCCGTGATCCCCGTGATCAAGGGCAGCGGGATGCTGCGAGCCGCGGGGGTGGTCCAGCCGCCGGACGCAGTGCGCCCGCAGGGCCGGCCCTGCTATGCCCGGGGGTATCTCGCCAGCCAGGCCGGGGACGAGCCGGCGGGGCTGTGCAGGGCGGGGCCCTGGGTCATCTCCATGGCGAAGTCGTCGGCGAGTTCCAGGATCGTGGGACGGCCCTCCAGTTCGGCCAGCCAGGCCGGCGGGAGGGCCGTCTCGCCGTGCAGGGCGCCCAGCAGCCCGCCGGTCAGCGCGCCGGCCACCGCGCTCGGCCCGTCCTGGTTGGCGGCTAGGCACAGCCCGTGCCGTACGTCCTCCCCCACCAGGGCGCAGTACACGGCGGCGGCGACGAGCCCTTCCGCCGTGCCCGTCCCGGCGAGCTGGGCGACCCGCTCCGGGGTGGGCATCCCCTGCCGCACGGCGCCCAGGGCCTGCTGCAGGGCGTCCGACACCGGCTGGTGCCCCGGCCGGGCGGCCAGCAGCGCGAGCGCCCGCTGCACCGCCGCGTCCAGGCTCTCGCCCCGGGCCAGCCCGTGCACGATCACCGCGTACGCGCCGGCCGCGAGGTAGGCGGTCGGGTGCCCGTGGGTCTGTGCCGCGCACTCCACGGCGAGCTGGGCGACGAGTTGCGGCTCCCAGCCGACGAGCAGCCCGAAGGGCGCCGAACGGGCCGCCGCCTCGGGCCCCGCCTCACCGGGGTTCTTGGGCGACTCGGGCGTCCCCATGGTCCCGTCCCCGAGCCCCAGCAGCAGCGCGCGGGCCGGGTCCCGGCGGGCGTAGAGCCACTCCTCCCGCGCGAGCCAGCCGTCCTCCGCCCGGCGCTCGTCCGGCCCCCAGTCCCGTTGCGTGGTCGCCCAGCGCAGATACGCCTGGTGCAGGTCGGTCGGCGGATGCCAGGCGCCGGTGTCGCGCCGCACCTGCGCGCGGATCAGCCCGTCCACGGAGAACAGGGTCATCTGGGTGAGGTGCGTGACGGCCCCGCGCCGGTCGTGGGCGGGGACGAATCCGGTGATCCCCGCGGCGCCGTGCGCCTTCCGGATCGCATCGGTGCCCATCCCGTCCACGGGCGCGCCCAGGGCATCCCCGAGGGCGACCCCGAGCAGCGTTCCGCGCACCCGGCTGCGGAAGTCCTGCTGCTCGCGCCGCCCCCACACGGGCCCGGCAGTCGCGTCCACCCAGACCTCCCAGGCCACCGTGCGTACGTGCGACGCCCTGCACTGTAACGAACGGGAGTGACCGGTTCAGTACGCGGTGAGGTATGGGAGCAGTACCCGAAACGACCGGATCTGACCACCGCCGGCCACGCTGGGCACGTGCGTCCCCACCCTTCACCGACCGCCCCGGGTCACCCGGGCTGCGCCTCACGTCGTCACAACAGCGCCCGACCACGTCGTCACAACAGCGCCCGACCACGTCGCGCAATCACGACGAAGGGACACACCATCGATTGACTTCGGAATATGTTCCGAAGTGCGGTTTCCGGTATGTCCACTCCCACGGTCGCCTTCTCAGAGCTCTCGAAGAACTCGAGACGTGTCGCCGAAACGCTCGACCGGGCCCACCGCGTGCACATCACACGTCGGGACGGCGAGGACCTCTACCTGACCACGGCCCGCCATGACCAGCAGCGCGAGGAAACGGCGGACGTCACGGCCCGTCTCCTCGCCGCCCTCGTTCGCAGCGATGCCGGCGAGCGGGCCATACAGCGCGCGCTCCCCTCGGTCTTCCCCTGGGTCCGTCACCTGTCCACGGAGGAGCTGCGGCAGTTCGTGACCGGCCTCATCGACGCCACGCACGACGTCGCCCAACTGGACATACACGGCGAACTCCACCGCGTCATCGTCGAATGGCGCGCTACGGCCCGCATTCTCGCCGATCCCGAACTCACCGCACAGCTCACCCGTCGGCTGCCGGACGAGGACCATGGCGAGGTGACCGCGCCGTGAGCCCCAAACGCGGTGACGATGTCGCCCCACCCTCCGTGGGTGAGGAACGGCACCTGCGATTCGCGACGAACGAGGCAGCGAAGGGGTGGGGCGAGTCGGGTGCGGAGGCGCCGGGAAACACACGTCGCTGTTTCGAGGCCCTGCGCAGGGACCCGTTGTCCCGGGCAGACCTCGATCGTCAGCACCGGCTGCGCGGCCGACTGGCCACGGCCAACCTCCGCGGCCAGGAGCTCGCCCAGTGGGAGTACGAGGTGACGGCAGGCGGCCGTGTCCGCCACCTCGTCGACGAGGAGCGCCGGACGGTTCACCTCGTGTACGCGTCCACCCGGCACCCCGAGGACACCGACTGATCCGCCCGCGACGGCGTCGGGTCGGCCGTTACTCGACGACCCGGACCGTGGTGCCCGGGGTGCCGAAGGTCCACAGGGCCTTGCCGTCCGCCTTGCCCACGCGGATGCCGCCGGTCGTCCGGCCGTCGGGCGGTGGGGGTGAGGAGCCGTCGACGGCGTTGGAGAAGGCGATGGAGACGCCCGACTTGGCGGCGAAGTAGATGATGTGCTCGACCTCGACGCCGTCGCTGCCGGTCGTGGCCTCGGTGCGGGTTCCGATCGTGTACGTGCCGGGATCGGGGTCGACCGTGCCCGGCCAGACCTCGAAGGAGCGGCGGGGGGCGTCGCTGGCGTCCACCAGCCACACCTGCTGGTCGTCGAGGGAGTAGACGATCCGGCGGCCGGTGCCCGAGTCGGCCGGGACCGCCTCCGACTCCGACTCCGACTCCGTCCCGGTTCCCCTCTCCTTCGGTTCGGCGGACGGTTTCGCGTCCGCCGTCGCCGACGCGCTCGGGCGACTCGTGGACGCGGTGGGCTTCGGCCCCTGATCCGCCTGGACGGCCAGGACCGCCACCGCGGCTATCGCCCCCGTGGTCAGCCCGGTCACCCAGGCCCACGAAGGAAGACGGGCAGGCACCGGTACGCATCTCCTCAGCTACGAGAACCCCCTCACCTCCGGGGCCCGATCATCGTACTGCGACCGGGGCGGGGCAGCGGGGTGGGCCGCCCTCGCCCGTCCCGGCTCGCCCCGGCCCCGTCCCGGCTCGCCCCGGCCTCAGTCCAGGACCGGCAGGAGGGCCGGCAGGTGGCCGTCGGAGGCCTGGGCCGCCTGCTGTCGTTCCGCCGGGACCTCGCCGTACAGGGTGGTGCGGGGCCTGGCCGGGCGGCCCGCCGCCTCCGCGACCGCGATCAGGTCCTTGACGGACTTGTAGGAGCCGTAGGAGGAGCCCGCCATGCGGGAGATGGTCTCCTCCATCAAGGTGCCGCCGAGGTCGTTGGCGCCGGAGCGGAGCATGTCGGCGGCGCCCTCCGCACCCAGTTTGACCCAGCTGGTCTGGATGTTGGGGATGTGCGGGTGCAGCAGGAGGCGGGCCATCGCGGTGACCGCGCGGTTGTCGCGCGTCGTCGGGCCGGGGCGGGCGATGCCGGCCAGGTAGACCGGGGCGTTGGTGTGGATGAAGGGGAGCGTGACGAACTCGGTGAAGCCGCCGGTGCGTTGCTGGATGCCGGCCAGGGTGCGCAGGTGCCCGAGCCAGTGGCGGGGCTGGTCGACGTGGCCGTACATCATCGTCGAGGAGGAGCGGATGCCCAGCTCGTGGGCCGTCTCGACGACCTCGATCCAGGTGGCCGCCGGCAGTTTGCCCTTGGTCAGGATCCAGCGGACCTCGTCGTCGAGGATCTCGGCGGCCGTGCCGGGGATGGAGTCCAGGCCCGCCTCCTTGGCCGCGGTGAGCCACTCGCGGATGGACAGGCCGGTGCGGGTGGCGCCGTTGACCACCTCCATCGGGGAGAAGGCGTGCACATGCATGCCGGGGACGCGTTCCTTGACCGCCTTCGCGATGTCGAAGTACGCGGTGCCCGGCAGGTCGGGGTGGATGCCGCCCTGCATGCAGACCTCCACCGCGCCCACGTCCCAGGCCTGCTGGGCGCGGTCGGCCACCTGCTGGAGGGAGAGCGTGTACGCGTCGGCGTCGGTGCGGCGCTGGGCGAAGGCGCAGAAACGGCAGCCGGTGTAACAGACGTTGGTGAAGTTGATGTTGCGGGTGACGATGTAGGTGACGTCGTCGCCGACCGCCGCTTTGCGGACGTCGTCCGCGATCCGGCACAGGGCGTCCAGCGCCGGGCCGTCCGCGTGCAGCAGGGCGAGGGCCTCGTCGTCGGTCAGCCTCGTCGGGTCGTCGGCCGCCCTCGCCAGGGCCTGGCGCACGTCGGTGTCGATGCGCTCGGGTGCCATGCCGGGGGCGGCGGCCTCGCGCAGGGCGCCCCAGTCGCCGTAGACCTCGTCGAAGTCGTCGCGGCGGTCGGCGGTGCGGCCCTCGGTGTCGATGGTGTGGTGCAGGTCGGTGCGGCCACTGGCCGTGAACACCTCGTCGGGCTCCTGCCAGGGGTGGCCCTCGACCACGGCGTCCGGGCGGGCGAGGCCGGTGGCGGGGTCGGCGAGCGCCGCCACGTGCGGGCGCAGCCGCGGGTCCAGCCAGGGTTCGCCGCGGGTGACGAACTCCGGGTAGACGCAGAGGCGTTCGCGCATCTCGAAACCGGCCGCCCGGGACTTCTCGGCCAGTTCCTCGATCCGCGGCCAGGGGCGTTCGGGGTTGACGTGGTCGATGGTGAGCGGGGAGATGCCGCCCCAGTCGTCGATGCCGGCCGCGATCAGCCGTCCGTACTCGGAGTCGACGAGGTTGGGCGGGGCCTGGAGGCAGGCGGACGGGCCGAGGACGTGCCGGGCCACGGCCACCGTGGCGACCAGCGCGTCGAGTTCCGCGTCCGGCATGCCGCGCATCGCGGTGTCCGGCTTGGCGCGGAAGTTCTGGACGATCACCTCCTGGATGCCGTGGTGGGCGCGGGAGACCTTCCGCAGGGCGAACAGGGACTCGGCGCGCTCCTCGTAGGTCTCGCCGATGCCGATGAGGATGCCCGAGGTGAAGGGGACGGAGGAGCGGCCCGCGTCCTCCAGGACGCGCAGCCGCACGGCCGGTTCCTTGTCCGGGGAGCCGTGGTGCGGGCCGCCGGGCTCGGACCACAGCCGGGTCGCGGTGGTCTCCAGCATCATGCCCATCGAGGGCGCGACGGGCTTGAGCCGCTGGAAGTCGGTCCAGGTCAGCACGCCCGGGTTGAGGTGCGGGAGGAGTCCGGTCTCCTCCAGGATGCGGATGGAGATCGCGCGGACGTAGGCGATGGTGTCGTCGTAGCCGTGCGCGTCGAGCCACTCGCGCGCCTCGGGCCAGCGGTCCTCGGGCTTGTCGCCGAGGGTGATGAGGGCTTCCTTGCAGCCGGCGGCGGCGCCCTTGCGGGCGATGTCCAGGACCTCGTCCGGCGACATGAACATCCCGTGCCCGGCCCGGCGCAGCTTGCCGGGCACGGTGACGAAGGTGCAGTAGTGGCACTTGTCCCGGCACAGCCGGGTCAGCGGGACGAAGACGCTCTTGGAGTACGTGATGACCCCGGGCCGGCCCGCCGCCCGAAGGCCCGCGTCCCTCACCCGGGCGGCCGAGGCGCACAGGTCCTCCAACTGCTCGCCGCGCGCCTGGAGCAGGACGGTGGCCTCGGACACGTCGAGGGAGACGCCGTCACGGGCCCGCTTGAGGGCGCGACGCAGGGAGTTCTCGGTCGGGCCGGTTCCGGAGGTCGCGGATGTCGTCATTCCTTGAGCATACGTTCGGGGTGATCAGGGCAGAGGAGGGCCGGGGCCCTCCTCCCGGCCCGGCGCTCACCGGCCGTCACGGGACCGCCGCCGGTGCCGTCACCGGGTTGCCCCACCGGTGCCGTCGCCCGCCCCGTCGCCCGTGCCGTCGACGAACGGCTGGTAGGCGTCCAGGGCCCGCAGCACTCCCGCCTCGCCCTCCGGCGGCAGCTGCACCACGACCTCCTCGATCCCGAGCTCGGCGAAGCGGGCGAGCTTGCCCGGACTGGGCTGGACGGCGTACGGGACGACCTGGAGAGCGCCGGGGTCGCGGCCGGCGTCGGCCCAGGCGGTGCGCAGCCGGGGCACCGCCTCGGACAGGCCGCGCCCGCCGATCGGCATCCAGCCGTCGGCGTACTCGCAGATGTGCGTGAACAGCTTCGGCCCGGCCGTCCCGCCGACCAGCGTGCGCGGACCGATGACGGGACCGCGCGGCTTCTGCACCGGCTTGGGGTGCGCGAAGCTGGCCCGGACGCTGCCGAACTTCCCGTTGTACGCGGTCGGTTCCTCCGTCCACAGCGACCGCATCAGACCCATCCGGTCCCGGACCAGCTCCCGCCGCGTACGCCATTCCACCCCGTGGTCGGCGGCTTCCTCGACGTTCCAGCCGAAGCCGAGCCCGAGGGTGAACCGGCCGCCGGAGAGGTGGTCGAGGGTCGCGATCTGCTTGGCCAGGTCGATCGGGTCGTGCTGCGCGGCGAGCGTGATGCCGGTACCGACGCCGAGCCGCTCGGTGACGGCCGCGGCCTGCGCGAGCGCGACGTAGGGGTCCAGGGTGCGGCCGTACTCCCGGGGCAGGTCGCCGCCCGCCGGGTAGGGGCTGGTCCGCTCGACGGGGATGTGCGTGTGCTCGGGCAGGTACAGCCCGGCGAAGCCGCGCTGCTCCAGCTCACGGGCGATCCGGGTCGGGGTGATCGTCTCGTCGGTGAGGAAGATCGTGACGGCGATGCGCATGAACGGGCCTTTCGTACGCGGACGACGGACCCATCAATACCCGGGCCCGGACCTCCTGTCCATACCGACCGGTCGGGACATCGGGGCGGGCGCGGCGGGGCGGGAGGACCCACGACGGAGGGGCCGACGACGAGCGGTCTTCGTCGCTGAATCCGCTGATTCCCTTCCCTTGCACGGCAGTTCACCGCTCGCTATCAGTGTGGTACCGCACCACCCCTGCACCACCCCGCACCCCCTGTCCTGTCATCCGCCCTGCCATCACACGACACCCCGGGAGCAGCAGCATGTGCGAGGAGCACCGGAGCGGGATCGGCCGGCGGGCCGTCTTCCTGACGGGAGCCGCCGCCGCGCTTACGTTGGGGAGCGTGAGCTTCGCTTCCGCGGCCGGCCGCGGTGAACAGGAGACGAGGACGGTGCGCGGCACCCTCCCGCCGGGCGCCCCCGACTTCGTCTACGTCCCCGTCGAAGTGCCGGACGGCGTACGGGAGATCAGGGTCGCCTACACCTACGACAGGCCGTCCGTCCCGGCCGGGACCGCGGGCAACGCCCTTGACATCGGGATCTTCGACGAACGCGGCACCGAGCTGGGCGGCGCGGGCTTCCGGGGCTGGTCGGGCGGGGCCCGTACGGAGTTCTTCCTCCGCGCGGACGACGCCACCCCCGGCTATCTGCCCGGCCCGGTGCGGGAGGGCACCTGGCACATCGCGCTGGGCCCGTACACCGTGGCCCCGCAGGGGCTGTCGTACGAGATCGCCGTCACGCTGACCTACGGGGAGCCCGGCGAGACGGTCCGGCCGGTGTATCCGCCCGAACGGGCGAAGGGGCGCGGGCGGGCCTGGTACCGGGGCGACTGCCATCTGCACTCCTGGCACTCCGACGGCCGTCGCACCCCGGCCGAAATCGCGGCGCTCGCACGGGCGGCGGGGCTGGACTTCATCAACAGCTCGGAGCACAACACCCACTCCGCGCACGCCCATTGGGCGGATGCCGCCGGGGACGACCTGCTGGTGCTGCTGGGCGAGGAGATCACCACCCGCAACGGGCACGTGGTCGCGCTCGGCACGGACCCCGGCACCTTCGTCGACTGGCGCTACCGGGCCCGCGACGACCGGTTCGGCCGGTTCGCCCGCCGGGTCCGCGACGCCGGGGGCCTGGTCGTGCCGGCGCATCCGCACGCCACCTGCATCGGCTGCAACTGGAAGTTCGGCTTCGGCGAGGCGGACGCCGTGGAGGTGTGGAACGGCCCCTGGACACCCGACGACGAGGTGGCCCTGGCCGACTGGGACGGCATGCTCGTCGCCTCGGTGCGGGGTGGGCAGGGCGAAAGGGGCGGGCGGGGCTGGGCCCCGGCGATGGGCAACAGCGACGCCCACCGGGACCCGGACGCCGTCGGCCACCCGCAGACCGTCGTCCTCGCCGACGAGCTGTCCCGCCGGGCCGTCCAGGAGGGCATCCGCGCGGGCCGCTCGTACGTCGCCGAGTCCGCACGCGTCTCCGTCGCCCTCACGGCGTCCGGCGGGCGGGGCGAACACGCCGGCATCGGCGAGCGGTTGGGCGTGGACCGGGACATGCCGGTCACCGTCCGCCTGGAGGCCGTCGGCGCCCCGCGCTGCACGGTCCGCCTCGTCACCGACCAGGGCGTCCTGCACACCAGCGCCCCGCTGCCGGTGTCCGGCTCGGGTGTCGTCGAGTGGCGGACCACCCCGTCGTACGCCGCCTACGTCCGCGCCGAGCTGCGGCACGAGACGGCGGCCGGCCCGCTGCCGGGTGTCCCGGCCGCGTTGACCAACCCGATCTTCCTGGGCCGCCGGTAGGCTCGCCGCACCATGAGCCGTCATTCCGAACGCAAGTACCGGGCCGTCACCGCCGTCCAGCGCCGGATCGCCAACCCCGTGACGCGCCGTCTCCCGCTGCAGACCCTCCTGGAGACCACGGGCCGCGTCTCCGGCCTGCCCCGGCGCACCCCGGTGGGCGGGCGGCGGGTCGGGGACTCGTTCTGGCTGGTGTCGGAGTTCGGCGAGCGGTCCCAGTACGTGCGCAACATCCGCGCGGACCCCCGGGTGCGGATCCGCATCCGGGGCCGCTGGCACACCGGTACCGCCCACCCGCTGCCCGAGGACGACCCGGTCGCCCGGCTGCGCGCCCTGCCGCGCATGAACAGCGCGGCGGTACGGGCGGTGGGGGCGGAACTGCTGACGGTACGGGTCGACCTGGACGACTGAGGCGGTCGACGCCGCCCCTCACTCACCTGACGCAGCGTCAATCGCGATAGCCAGGACCGGTTCCGGTGACATCGACGCACCCGTGCACGCAGAAGGTGTGAGGGCCTTGTGAACCCGTGCGCGCCGCCGTGTGATCGCCGTCTCGCACGGCTGACGCATTCGTCACGGACAAGGCAGACTGGCGTGGTTGTTCAGGATCCGTAGGGGGACTCCATGGAGGGTGCACCGCGAGTGCCGGAGCAGGGACGTCCCGGTTCGCCGACAGCACCGCCCGAGCCGCCGGTGCTGCGCTTCAGCGTGCTCGGGCCGGTGCGCGCCTGGCGCGGCGGCGAGCTCGTCAGCACCGGCAGCCCTCAGCAACGCGCCCTGCTCGCCGCCCTGTTACTCCGCGGGGGCCGTACGGCCACGGCGGCCGAGCTGATCGACGCCCTGTGGGGCGAGGAGCCGCCCTCACAGGCGCTGGCGGCGCTGCGTACGTACGCGTCCCGGCTGCGGAAGGTGCTGGACCCCGGGGTCCTGGTCAGCGAGTCCGGGGGGTACGCGGTGCGCGGGCCGGGCGAGGGCGCGCTGGACGCCGAGGTGGCGCAGCGGCTGGCCGCCGAGGCGGAGCGGGCGAAGCACGCCGGGGACCTGTGCACGGCCCGTACGCTGCTGGACCGCGCCCTCGCGCTCTGGGACGGCGAGACGCTGGCGGGCGTACCGGGCCCGTACGCGCAGGCCCAGCGGGTGCGGTTGGAGGAGTGGCGCCTGCAACTCGTCGAGGCCCGGCTGGACATGGACCTGGAGCAGGGCTGCCACGCGGAGGCCGTCTCGGAGCTGACGGCGCTCACGGCGGCCCACCCGCTGCGCGAACGCCTGCGCGAGCTGCTGATGCTGGCGCTGTACCGCAGCGGACGCCAGGCCGAGGCGCTGGCGGTGTACGCGGACACGCGCCGGCTGCTCGCCGACGAGCTGGGTGTGGACCCGCGGCCCGGCCTGCAGGAACTCCAGCAGCGCATCCTCCAGGCGGACCCCCACCTGGCGGAGCCCTCCTCCCCCGCGCCGCCCGAGCCCGCCGCCGCTCCGGTCCGTCCCGCGCAACTGCCCGCCACCGTGCCGGACTTCACCGGCCGCGCGTCCTTCGTACGCGAACTCGGCGCGATCCTCGCCTCGGCCGAGGGCCGGGTGATGGCGGTGTCCGCGCTGGCCGGGATAGGCGGCGTCGGCAAGACGACCCTCGCGGTGCACGTGGCCCACCAGGCACGGGCCGGCTTCCCCGACGGCCAGCTGTACGTCGACCTGCAGGGCGCGGGGCAGCGGGCGGCCGAGCCCGAGACGGTGCTCGGTGCCTTCCTGCGCGCCCTCGGCACCGCCGACTCCGCCATCCCCGACTCGCTGGAGGAACGGGCGGCGCTGTATCGGTCCGTCCTGGACGGCCGCAGGGTGCTGGTGCTGCTGGACAACGCGCGGGACGCCGCCCAGGTGCGCCCCCTCCTGCCGGGCACGGAGGGCTGCGCGGCCCTGGTGACGTCCCGGGTGCGGATGGTGGACCTGGCCGGCGCCCACCTGGTCGACCTGGACGTGATGTCCCCGGACGAGGCACTGGCCCTGTTCACGAAGATCGTCGGCGAGGAACGGGTGGCGTCGGAGCGCGAGGCCGCGCTGGACGTCGTGGCGGCCTGCGGTTTCCTCCCGCTGGCCATCCGGATAGCGGCCTCCCGGCTGGCGGCACGCCGCACCTGGACCGTCGCGGTGCTGGCGGCCAAACTCGCCGACGAGCGCCGCCGCCTGGACGAGCTGCAGGCCGGCGACCTCGCCGTGAAGGCCACCTTCGAACTCGGTTACGGCCAGCTGGAGCCGGCCCAGGCCCGTGCCTTCCGCCTCCTCGGCCTGGCCGACGGCCCGGACATCTCCCTGGCGGCAGCGGCGGCGGTCCTCGATCTCCCGGCGGACGACACGGAGGACCTCCTGGAGTCCCTGGTGGACACCTCCCTGCTGGAGTCCGCGGCACCCGGCCGCTACCGGCTGCACGACCTGGTCCGCCTCTACGCGCGTGCGTGCGCCGAACGCGACGAGCACCCGCCTGGCGAGCGCGCCGCCGCCCTGTCCCGTCTCCTGGACTTCTACCTGGCGACGGCGGCGGGCGTGTACGCGATCGAGCGGCCCGGGGACCGGCTGGTGGACCACCTGGCCGCCACCGACCATCCCGGGCTGCGCTTCCCCGACCGGGGGCCGGCGCGGGACTGGCTCTACACGGAGGCGAACTGCCTGCTGTCCTTCGCCCGGCAGTGCGCCGACCGGCCGGACACCCTGCGCCGGAGCATCGACCTGCTGTGGGCGGCGCTCGACCTGTCGGAGTCGGGGGCCAACTCCAAGGAGTACGAGTTCACGGCGCGGACCCTGCTGGAGGCGGCCCGGAAGGTCGGCGTCGCGCAGGTGGAGGCCCGAGCGCTGATGACCCTGGCGCACGCGCACCTCGACGGCGGCCGGTTCGACCTGGCCGACGAGGAGGCCGAGCAGGTCGTCCACCTCGCACGGCGGGCCGACGACCTGCTGCCCGTGTGCTGGGCGCACAACGCCCGCGGCGTGATCGCGCTCTACCAGGGCCGTACCGCGGCCGGCGAGGAGCACCTCTCCCACGCCCTCACGCACTTCCGGACGCTGGGCGACCGCCCCGGTGAGGCCAGCGCGCTCTGCAACCTCTCGCGGATCCGGCTGGCCGCCGGCAGCACGGACAGCGCCGTGGCACTCGCGCAGCAGGGCATGGAGATCTACGACGCCATGGGCAACTCCATGCGCGGTGCGAACGGCCGGTACGCGCTGGGCATGGCCCTCACCCAGAGCCACCGCCTGGTCGACGCCGCCGACCGGCTCCTCGAGGCGCTGGAGGTCTTCCGGGACAGCCGGCAACGGCTGTGGGAGGGCATGACCCTCTTCCGCCTGGCGGAGGTCGACATCGCGGGGCAGCGCTACGCCCCGGCCGCGGCGAACGCGGAGATGGCGCTGACGGTGCTGCGCGGCATCGGCGGGCAATGGCGGCGCGGCAACGTCCTGACGGTGCTGGGGCACGCCCTCACCGGCGTCGGCCACACGGGCCGCGCCCGCGTCTGCTGGGAGGAGGCCATGCGCATCTACGAGGCGCTGGGCTCACCGGAGGCCACGGCGGTACGCGCCCTGCTGACTCCCGTCGAGGCCGCCTGAGCGTCCGGCCGAGGAGGGAGCGGTGCCGCCCGCCCCGTACGGCGAGCTCCGCCGAGTGCTCCTTGTACGTGCCCGCCATACGTGCCTGCCGGACCGGAACGGCCGTGCGGCCCGCTGCACGAGGGAGGGGCAGCGGGCCGCACGAAGGGGGTGGCTCGCGCGTCGATGGCGCCGTACGGGGGGCGGTGCCGGACGCGGGCCGGTCGGGATCAGGCGGTGACGGCGTCGTCCTTCACCCGCATCCGGCCGCCCAGGAGTCCGCCGAGGGCGGTGATCAGGGACAGGGCCATCAGCAGCAGGGCCGCCGGCCAGGAGGCCCCGCCGCCGCCTGCCAGCAGGGCGGTCGCCAGGAAGGGGAGGAAGCCGGTGAGGGCGCCGGCCAGGTTGTAGGAGAGAGCCACGCCGGTGTAGCGCAGCCGGGCCGGGAACAGTTCGGCGAGCAGCGCCCCGGACACGGCGTAGGCGACGGAGAGCACGCCGATGCCGACCGCCATGGCCAGCACGACCACGACCGGGTTCTCGGTCTCGACCAGCCAGAAGAGCGGGAAGGCGAAGACGGCGCTGAGCAGGCCGCCCCACAGCGTGACCCGGCCGGGGCCGAGGCGGTCCGCCATGCGTCCCACGACGATGATCACCGCGATCTGGACGACTGCCGCCACCAGTGTCCCGTTGACCATGAGGGAGCGCGGCATGCCCAGGGTGTCGGCCCCGTAGCTGATCATGAACGTGGTCAGCATGTAGAACCCGCCGACTCCCAGCGTCGCCGAGGCCATCGCGACCAGCAGCCGGCCCCACGCCTGGCGGAAGATGTCGAGCGCGGGCACCTTGGCCTGCTCGTTCTGCTCCAGCATCTCGTCGAAGAGCGGCGACTCCTCCACCTTGCGGCGGATGTAGACGGCGATGCCCATCAGCGGGAAGGCCATCAGGAACGGCAGGCGCCAGCCCCAGGAGTCGAAGGACTCGGACGGCAGGAGGAGCACCAGGGCGAAGGCGCCGGAGGAGAGCAGGGTGCCCACCGGGGAGCCGACCTGCGGGAGTGCGGCGTACCAGCCGCGCTTCCCCGGCGGCGCGTGTTCCACGGCCAGGGTGATGGCGCCGCCCCACTCACCGCCGACGGCGATGCCCTGGACCAGGCGCAGGAACACCAGCAGCAGCGGCGCGGCGATGCCGATGGTGGCGTAGCCGGGCAGTAGACCGATCAGTCCGGTGGCGATGCCGATCATGACCACGGTGATCAGCAGGGCGGGCTTGCGGCCCATCCGGTCGCCCAGCCATCCGAAGATCAGGGCACCGATCGGCCGGGCGGCGAATCCGACACCGAAGGTGGCGAAGGCCGCGAGGGTGGCCGCTGTGGGATTGAGGGTGGTGAAGTACAGCCGGTTGAAGACGATGGCGGAGGCGGTACCGAAGAGGAAGTAGTCGTACCACTCCAGTGCCGTGCCGACGAAGGACGCGAAGGCGACCCGTCCGGCGTCCTTGGCCTTCGTATCGGTCGACGTGCCCGGCGGAGCCCCTGGGGTGACCTGACCGACTGTGCTCATGCGTGACTCCTTGCGTCCGGCCGGGGGGTTCCGGCCGTGGGGAGGGGACCGTTCACTGCCGCGAGGTCCCCGACTGCGTCGGCGCCGTGGACGCACTCCCCGGCCACGAAGGTGGCGAGGACGTCGATGGCGCCCATCCGATGACTGTCGACGGCGACAGGGTCATCGGAAAGTATGACGAAATCGGCATATTTGCCGGGGGTGATACTGCCGCGACGATCCTCGTCGTGGCTGGCCCATGCCGCATCGATGGTGTAGGCCCGGAGGGCCTGCTCCGCGCTCACCCGCTCGTCCGGGGCGAGCACGGTGCCCGCCCGGCTGAGGCGCTCGACCATGGACTGCATCCCGAGGAGGGGCGCTCCCGGGGCGACCGGCCGGTCGGAGCTGCCCGGCACCCGGATCCCCCGGTCGAGGAAGGAACGGTGCCGGTACATCCAGAGCGTACGGTCCGGACCGAGTCCCTCGGCCATGCTGTCGCCCACGTCATACAGGAAGCGCGCCTGCGGTACCGGGACCACGCCCAGCTCCGCGTAGCGGTCCAGCTGGTCGGGGCGGACCACGGCGGAGTGCTCGATGCGGTGGCGCACATCCGGGCGGGGCAGCACGCGCTGTGCCTCGGCGAAGGCGTCAAGGGCCAGGTCGACGGCGCTGTCGCCGATGGCGTGGGCGGCCACCCGCCAGCCGGCCCGGTGGGCGTCGACGACGAGCCGGTGCATCTCCTGCGGACTGTCCTGGTAGACGCCGCTCGTGTGGTCGTGCCCGCAGAACGGCTCGGAGACCGCAGCCGTGCGGCCGATCAGCGACCCGTCCAGCCAGATCTTCATGGGGCCCAGGCGCAGCCGGTCGTCGCCGAAGCCGGTGCGCAGGCCCAGATCGATGCCGGTGGTGATGCCGTCGTCGGCGTGCGCGCGCAGGGCGTGCAGGTTGTCGGCGGCGACCATGAGCTCGACCCGGGTGCGCAGGGTGCCGCGTTCTCGGGCCAGCTGGTAGGCGGCGGCCTCGACGGGGCTGCGGCCGATGAGGCCGAGCCCGATCCCGGCCTCCACCACGTGGGTCAGGCCCTCCGCGGCGTAGACCTCGCTCGCACGGCCGAGGGCGTCGGCCAGTTCGGCCACCGGGTAGGGCATGACCAGGTCGGTGACCAGTGCCTGGGCCCGCTCCTGGAGCAGGCCGGTAGGGGCGCCGTCGGCGTCACGCACCACGACCCCGCCCTCGGGGGCGTCCGCGGTGCCGTCGAGGACGCCGGCCCGCCGCAGCACCTCGCTGCCGGCCACGCACATGTGCCCGGAGCGGTGCTTGAGCCACACCGGCCGACCGCCGGCCGCCCGGTCCAGCCCCGTGCGGTGCGGATGCCCGCCCATGACCGTGTCGTCGTAGCCGGCGCCCACGATCCAGGCGTCGGCCGGCAGGGCGGCCGCGCGGCGGGCGACGGCGTCGTAGACCTGGGGCAGCGTGGTGGCCGTGCTCAGGTCGAGTTCGCCGAGGGACTGGCCGAACCAGGCCATGTGGTTGTGGGCGTCGCCGAATCCGGGGACGACGACCGCGCCGCCGCAGTCGAGCACGGTGCGCGCGGGCAGGTCCTCGACGGTCTCGTCGAGGCCGACGATCCGCCCCGCCAGGACACCGAGGGTGTGGGCACGGGGGTGGTGGTCGTCCACCGTGCGGATGCGGGCGTTGCGCAGTTTGAGATCGAGCATGGGGCGGCTTTCGGGTGTGTGGGGGTGTCCGGGGCGGGGCCGGTTCAGGCCAGGTTCTGCAGGCGGGTCAGCGGCAGGTCGGCGGCGTGGTGGATGTCGATCGGGCGGCCGTCGACGAGGACCGCCTCGGGGGTGGTGGGGACCCGCACCGTCGGTACGGCGGTGTTGCCGACCATGTCGCCGCGGGTCAGGCCGCGGCTGTCGCGCAGGGCGGTGTAGCGCACCCCCGTGGGGAGGGCGTCGGCGGCGGCGCGGTCGTCGAGGCAGGCCTGGGAGACGAAGACCGTGGACAGCCGGCGCGGGGCTCCGCCCAGTCCGCCGAAGTACGGCTTCATCACGCGCGGCTGGGTGAGCCGGGTCGAGCCGGAGCCCGAGCCCGTCAGCCCCCAGGCGACGAAGCCGGACTTGAGCACCAGCTCGGGCTGCGCGCCGAAGGTGGCGGGGCGCCACAGCACGACGTCGGCGATGCCGCCGGGCCGCAGGGAGCCGACGTCCGCGGCCATGCCGTGGGCGATCGCGGGGTTCAGCGTGATCTTGGCCAGGTAGCGCAGTACCCGTTCGTTGTTGACGACGTCCGGACCGGTCTGACCGGCCAGGTGGGCCTGGACGTGGGCGAGCTGCCAGGTGCGGCGCGCGGTCTCGGCGATGCGGCCCATGCCCATGGAGTCGGAGTTGACGATGCTGATCGCGCCGAGGTCGTGCAGGGCGTTCTCGGCGGCGATGGCGTGCTCGCGCACCCGGCTCGCCGCGATGGACACGTCGCTCTCCACGCCGTGGTGTCCGCCGTGGACGGTCATCGTCATGGGCAGCAGCTCGGCGACGGTGGCCGGGGTCAGGGGCAGCGTCGGGGTGGTGGAGGAGGTCAGCACGTGCGGCTGGGAGACGATCTCCAGCAGGTCGGGGTGACCGCCGCCGCCCTCGACGTGGTAGGCGTGCACGGTGCGTCCGCGGGTCGCCGAGAGGGTGTCGGCCAGGTAGCCGGACTCGTTGAGGGTGTCGGTGTGCAGGGCGACCGGCAGGTCGGCCTGTTCCGCGACGCCCAGGCAGGTGTCGACGATGCGGGGCGTGGCCCCCCAGTCCTCGTGGATCTTGAAGCCGCCGGAACCCGCGAGCACCGCACGCTCCAGCAGTTCCTGCGAGGAGGAGGAGCCGCGGGCGAGGAACGCCACGTTGACCGGGGCGTCGCGCCAGCCCTCGATGAGGCTGTGCAGGTTGTACGCGGGGTTGGCGCCGACGTCCCACACGCCGCCGATGCCCATGCCGACCATGGTGGTGACGCCGGCGGAGAGCGCGGCGGGCACCACCTCGGGGCTGGAGAGGTGGACGTGGGAGTCCACGATCCCGGCCGTGGCGAGGAGTCCCTGGCCGTTGATCATCGCGGTGTGGGAGTCGACGACGAGTTCGACGCCGTCGTTGTTCTCCGGGTTGCCGGCCCGTCCGACCCCGACGATCCGGCCGTCCTTGATTCCGATGTTGGTCTTGCGGACGCCGAGCAGCGGGTCCAGGACGACCACGCCGAGGATCACCATGTCCAGAGCGCTGTCCCGCGGGGCGCGGCCGGTCACGAGCAGGCCGTCGCGGGTGGTCTTGCCGCAGCCGCCGAGCATTTCCTCACCGGGCTCGGTGTCGTCGGCGTCGACCCGTACCCACAGGTCGGTGTCGGCCAGCCGGATCCGGTCGCCGGTGGTCGGGCCGTACACGGACGCGTACGCGCGCCGGGACATCCGGCTCATCGGTCTCCTCCTCGTGCCACGACGGTGACGGTGCGGGTCGCACCGGGCTCGAACCGCTCGGAGGAGCCGGCCGGGACGTCCAGCCGGTGGCCGCGTGCGGCCTCACGGTCGAACTCCAGGGCGGTGTTCGCCTCCTCCAGGGGGAAGTGGGAGGAGAGCCACACCGCGCGGGCGCCCCGGTTGGTGATCTCCAGTTCCCTGCGCGGCCGGCCGGGTGCCAGGTCCGTCTCGCCCTCGGCGGCCAGTACGGCGCCGGGGTCGGCCGGCCCGGCCGGCCCGAAGGGCTCGGCGACGTGGACCAGCGTGGAGCCGTGCGGGAAGAGCGCCTCCACCTGGATGCCGGGTACGGCTCCGGCGACTCCCGGCAGCAGGTGCTCGCGCGGGACGACGTCCCGGGCCTGCTCGACCACGTTCTCCAGCGGCACCCCGTCCCAGGCCATCTCCAGGATCTCGTCGCACACCAGGGCGACGGCCTCCGTCGCACCGAGCCGGGCGCCGCGGGCCAGCCGCCGCCGGGCGAGTTCGGCGGCCGAGAACAGCGTCAGCCGTTCCTGCTCGCGTGGAGTCAGATGCATGGGTGTTCCCCTTGAGATGGTGCGGGCCCGTTGGCCGCGTGGTGGGGCGTGCACAGCACAATGCCCTGTGAGGAGGGCATGAACAATGCCGAAACGCTCCGTGCTGGAGCGGTGATAATGGGCATATGCACAATGCGCCGGACATCGACGGCCCCGACGGTCCCGTCTGCACTCCCACCGCCCGACCCGCCGGCGACGGCGGCGCGTCGGTCTCCCCCGAACTGCGCACGCTGGTGCGCGACTGTCTGGACGACCTGGACGACCTGGTCGGGCGCTACGTCCCGGAGGTCTCCGCGTTCGACGACTACCAGGGCGTGGTCACGCCCGAGGACCTGCGTGACACCGCCCGGGCCTCTTTCGAACTGCTGCTGCGCCTGATCGGCGGCCTGCCGGTGCCCGAGGACCTGCGCGAGGTCCCGGAGCGGCTGGGCCGCCGCCGCGCCCACCAGGGCGTTCCTCTGGAGCGGCTCCTGCAGGCGGTGCGCATGGACTTCCGCGTGCTGTGGACCGCGTTCCTGGAACGCACCCGCCCGGAGGACCTGCCGCAGCTGACACACGGGGCGGTGCGGGTGTGGGAGGCAGTGGAGTTCCACACCGTGCACGCGCACGCCGCCTACCTGGACCAGGTGGCGGTGCTGGCCCGCGAGCAGGAACGGGAACGGACCGCGCTCATGGGCAGACTGCTGTCCTCGGACGGCCGCGACCAGCGACTCGTCGCCCAGGCGGCCACCCTCCTCCAGGTGAACGCGCAGTCGGACTTCGCCGTGGCGGTGGCTCCGCCGGAGTCGCAGGAGGAACTGCGCCGGGCCGTTACGGCACGGCTGACAGGTCACTCCCCCCACCTGCAGCAGCACAACGGCATGCTGGTGCTCGTGGCCAGGCTTCCGCAGGGAGCGGACGCGCTCCCGTCCGCCTGGCTGGACGGTGTGGCGTGCGCGGTCGGCCCGGTGGCGCGCGGACTGGCCCGCGTCCCCGACGCGGTGCGGGTGACCGAGGCGATCGCCATGACGATGGACGGCGACGACACGGCGCGAGGTGGCCCGGTGACCCTGGTCGACGCATGGATGCCCGTGGCCGCGGCACGGCTGGGCCCGATCGCGGGGATGCTGGCCGACTCGGTGCTGTCCGGTCTGGACCGGCTGTCCCCGCACGAGCGCGGGCGCCTGCTGGACACCGTGGTCGCCTACTGCGAGTCCGGGACGGTCGCGGCGGTCACCCGCGACCTGTACTGCCACCGCAACACGGTGCTCAACCGGCTGAGCCGTTTCACCGAGCTGACCGGCCTCCACCCCACCAGGCCGACGGAGGCGGCCACCGTCCTGTTCGCCCTGCAGTGCTCCCGCAGCCGTGGCGGGTGACGCCCGCGGACCGTGTGACACCTTCCGCTCCGGCAACCGGGTTCACGCCAGGGCGTTCACCGCTGCGGCGAAGAGGTGGGGCAGGCGGGTGGCCGTGGGGGTGATGTGGTGGGCGAGGGCGGGGTGCTGGCGGGCTCTGACCAGGAGGTGGGTCAGGAGGCGGTGGCGGCGGGTGGCTCGTCTCCAGTCGGTCTCGTAGCGGCCCGGGGTGCCCCGGCGTACGTTGGCGACCAGGGCCTCGGCGCCGGTGAGGGCGTGGGTGATGCCCTCACCGGTCAGCGCGTCGATGTAGCCGGCGGCGTCACCGACCAGGAGGACCCGGCCGTGGACGCGGGTGCGGGCTCGTTGGCTCAGTGGACCGGCGCCGCGCACCGCGGTGACGGCCGCTTGCGCGGGAAGACGGGCGGCGAGTTCGGGGAACGTCCGCAGGTGGGTGGTGAAGGGGGCCCGCCGGGTGGTCAGGAGGGCGACGCCCACGAGGTCGGGGCCGAGCGGGGTGACGTAGGCCTCCGCGTGGGGACCCCAGTGGACTTCGACGTAGGGGGACCAGGGGGGCACCGCGTAGTGGCGGCGCAGGCCGTAACGGGGGGTCCCCGTGGTCCGCACGTCCAGGTCGAGGGAGCGGCGGACGGGTGAGTGCAGGCCGTCGGCGGCGATCAGCCAGCGGGCGCGCAGGCCGGTGCCGGGGGCGGTCACGCCCGTGGTGTCCTGCCGCACTTCCCCCACCCTCAGGGGCAGTACGGGCACTCCCGCGTCCAGGACGGCCCGGTGCAGGGCGCTGTGCAGGCCGGTGCGGCGGGCGCCGAGGCCGAGGCCGCACCGGAAGGCGGCCTGGACCCGGCGGGGGCCCTGGACGTAACGGACGCCGGTGATGGGGTGGCCGGGGACGTCCAGGCCGAGGGCGGTGAGCGCGCGGACGGCACCGGGCATCAGGCCCTCGCCGCACGCCTTGTCGACCGGGGCCCGGCGGGGCTCGGCGACGACGGCGTCGAGTCCGGCGCGCGCGGCGTGCAGGGCGGTGGCGAGGCCGGCGGGTCCGCCTCCGACGATCAGCAGGTCGTGGGTGCCGTTCACGCGGGGACCGCCTGGGTGAGGGCCGTGTTCTCGCAGCGGATCCGGACCGTGAGCAGCATCGCGTTGGCGAGGGTGAACGCCGTCGCGGTCAGCCATGCGGAGTGCACCAGGGGCAGCGCGACGATCTCCACGACGACCGCGACGTAGTTGGGGTGGCGCAGGAGACGGTAGGGGCCCGCCCCGACCAGGCGTGCTCCGGGGACGACGATGACGCGGGTGTTCCAGTACGGGCCGAGGGTGGTGACGCACCACCAGCGCAGGGCCTGGGCCAGTACGGCGAGCGCCAGCATGGGCAGGCCGAGAGCGGGCAGGAACGGCCGGCCGGCGAGGAGTGCGGGTTCGAGCAGGCAGCACGCGAGCAGGCCCGTGTGCAGGGCGACCATGACGGGGTAGTGGCCCCGGCCGTGCTCCACACCGGCGCGGGCGAGGGTCCAGGCCGCGTTGCGCCGGGCGACGAGGAGTTCGGCGACGCGCTCGGCGGCGACGGCGAGGACCAGGAGTACGTACCACCACTGCACGGGGGCGCTCACCAGCGCAGCAGGACGAGTTCGGAGCAGAAGCCCGGGCCCATCGCCAGGAGCAGGCCCCAGGTGCCGGGTTCGGGGCGGCGGGCTTCCAGGATGCCCTGCAGGATGTGCAGGACCGAGACCGAGGACATGTTCCCCGCCGTCGCGAGGGAGCGCCACGCGGACTCCAGGGCGTCACCGGGCAGGCCGAGGGCGTCGGTGACGGCGGAGAGGACCTTGGGGCCTCCCGGGTGGCACACCCAGGTTCCGATGTCGTCGGCGGTGAGGCCGTGTTCCGCGAGGAAGGCGCGCACGTGCCGGCCGAGGTGGTCGCGGACGACGCCGGGCACCCCGGCGTCGATCACGACGCGGAAGCCGCCGGCTCCGATGTCCCACCCGAGGAGTGGTGCGGTGTCCGGGTAGAGGTGGCTGCGTGTGGCGACCACTGAGGGGGCGGGGCCGGCCGCGTCCGGTTCACCGTCGTTCCTCCCGCCGCCGCTCTCCCGCCCGTCGGCGCCGCCCGCGCCACGTGCGACGAGTGCCGCCGCGCCGTCGCCGAACAGGGCGCCGGCGACCAGGTTGGCGCGGCGGTCGTCACGGTGCTGGAGCGTCAGCGAGCACAGTTCGACGGTGAGCAGCACCGCGGTGTCGTCGGGGTGACCGAGCAGGTGGTCGTGCACCCTCGCGAGGCCGGCGGCGCCCGCCACACAGCCCAGACCGAAGACCGGAAGCCGCTTGACGTCGGGCCGCAGCCCCACGCGCCCCGCCAGTCGGGCGTCGAGCGAGGGGGCGGCGACGCCGGTGATGGATGCGCACACCAGCAGGTCGACGTCGGCCGGTGCGAGCCCCGCCCGCTTCAGCGCGCCGGTGAGGGCCTCCTCGCCCAGTTCGAGGCCGATCGCCAGCCAGGCGTCGTTGCGCAGCCCGAAGTCCCTCAGACCGGCGTACCGCTCGATCGGCAGGGCGAGGTGCCGGGTGCGTACGCCCGCGGACGCGTGCAGGCGGCGCAGTACGGCGCGGTCCGCGCCCGGGGGCAGGCACAGGTCGCCGATCGGCTCGGTCAGGTCGGCCTGGGCGTACCGGTGCGGCGGCAGCGCGGTGTGGACGGCGGCAATCGCAGATGGCACGGCCGGCGCGGCTGGCACGGCCGGCGCGGCTGGCACGGCCGGCGCGGCCGTCCGGCGCGGGACGGCGGTCGGGGAGGTCGAGGTGGTCGGGGAGGGGGCATGGTCGGCGATCAGGGGGACACGCATGTCGGTCATGCCTCCCCCGCATCGGCTGCCTGATTACCTTGCGTATGTGTCTCTCCACCCGTCCGGGGCCCTCCGACGCTCGACGCGCCGGGTCCCGGTGTTGCTGCGTTCCTGTCATCCGGAGCCGACGGTCGCCGTGACGGTGTTCGTGACCGCTCTGGCCGTGGCGGCGGGCCACGGGCCGGCGGGAGCGGCGGCGGTGGGTGCGGCGGTGCTGGCCGGTCAGCTCTCGGTGGGCTGGTGCAACGACGCCGTCGACGCGCGGCGCGACACGGACTGCGGGCGGGGCGACAAACCGGTCGCCGCCGGCACGCTCCCGCCGCGGGTGGCGGCCGCCGCGGCGGGGACGGCCCTGGCGTTGTGCGTACCGCTGTCGCTGCTGAGCGGCGTCGTGGCGGCTGCGGCGCACCTCACGGGCGTGGCCGCGGGCTGGGCCTACAACCTGCGGTGGAAGCACACGGTGCTCTCGCCGCTGCCCTACGCCGTGGGCTTCGGCTCGCTGCCGGCCTTCGTCGTTCTCGGTCTGCCGTCGCCGTCCCGGCCCGCGTGGTGGGCGGTGGCGGCGGGGGCGCTGCTGGGTGTGGGGGCGCACCTGGTGAACGTGCTTCCGGACATCGAGGACGACCTGGCGACCGGCGTGCGCGGACTGCCGCAACGGCTGGGCCGTCCGGTCTGCCGGTGGCTGGCTCCGTGCGTGATGTCGGCGGCCGTGCTGGTGGTCGTCGCGGGGCCGCCCGGGGCGGTGGGGAGGCCGGGGTGGGCGCTGGGGGCGGCGGGCGGGATCGTCGCGGTCGCGGGTACGGCGGTACCGTCGGCGGACCGGAGCCGGTGGCCGTTCCGGGCGGCGATCGTGGTGGCCGGGACGGCCGTGGCGCAGCTCCTGCTCCGGGGCTCGGACATGGCTTCCTGACGTCGGCGTTCATCATTCGTTTATCGCCGGGCGCCATCGTGGAGTCAGTCGATCCGTCGCGTCGGGGGGCAGCCGGGTCGTCACCGAAGGCCGCTGTACCGGCCCACCAGGGTCGAGCGGCTGAAAGGCCCGTCCGGTCGTCCTCGGGGGAATGCCCGGGCGGGCCTCATGACGACGAACACCACACAGGGGAGACCGAAGAATCATGAGTGACGAGCAGGTCGTCAAGCCGCAGGACATCCACGCCACGTCGGAGCCGCTCGGCACGAAGAGCGCGGACCCGAAGGCCCCCAAGGCCTCTGAGGCAGAGGCCGGCGGAGCGACCACCCAGGGCGACATCCACGCCACCGACGAGCCGCTGGAGACCAAGGACATCCACGCCACGTCGGAGCCGTTCAAGCCGACCCGGTAGACCGCACCCGCACGGGGAGACAGCTGGGCCGCGACGGCGCGGAGGGGGAGCCGTCGCGGCCCAGCCGTGTGCGCACGCCTCGTCCGCCGGCCTCGCCCGGGGCTCGCGCGGGTCCGGGGCCGAGCGGGTCGGCGGACGGCCGGGGCGCACAGGTCGGGGCGGCGGGGCCGGCGGACCCCCGCGGTGGGGACCGCCGTCACGTCGTACGTGCCGTGCCCGTCCCCTTCTCCGCGTCCAGGGCGTAGACGCAGCGGTCCTTGCTGCACGCGTAGACGACGCCGTCCCGGACGACCGGGGAGCCGGTGATCTCACCGCCGGTCGCCAGTTTCCATCTCAGGCGGCCGTCGTCGGCCTTCAGCGTGTAGAGCAGGTGGTCCGTGGAGCCGAAGTGGATGCGGCCCTCGGCGACCGCGGGGGCGCCCACGATGTCGCCGCCGGCCTGGAAGCGCCACTTGGGCGTGCCGGTGACGGCGTCCAGTGTGTAGAGGCCCTTGCCGCTGCCGACGTGGACGTGGCCCGCGGCGACCAGGACCGGTTCGATCGAGGCCCGGGCCTCGGTGGCGATGCGCCAGCGGTCGCGGCCGTCGGTGGCGTCGAGGGCGTAGACCGTGCCGAGGTAGTCGGCGAGGTAGACGCCTCCGCCGGTGACCGCCGGACCGGAGACGAAGGTGGGCTGCGAGAGGAAGACCGCCGGCGCCTCGAAGTGCCAGCGGACGTGCCCGCCGGCGACGTCCAGGGCGAGGATGCGGGTGCCCGCGGAGACGTACACGTACCCGTCGGGGGCGTGAGTGAGGCGGACCGGGACGCCGCCGCAGGAGGCCGCGTCGCCGATGGGGTACGACCAGCGCTCGTCGCCCGTGCGGGCGTCCAGGGCGCGCAGGCGGGCGTCCTGCCAGACGTAGACCGTGCCGTCGTGGACGGCGGGGCCGGCCTCCGGGGTCTCGAAGTCGGTCTGGCAGCCGGTGACCTCCCACAGCTTCTGGCCGGTGGAGGCCTCCCACGCCTGGACGCCGCCGCCCCGGGTGCCGGTGACGACGGTGCCGTGGTCGGCCTGGAGGGAGTACACCCAGGCGTCCGTGGACAGCCGCCACAGATCGCCGCCCTCACGGGCGTCCAGGGCGAACAGGGTGGGGCCGTCGGATGCGTGGATGCGGCCGTCGGCGACCGCCATCGACCAGGCGACGTCCCGGGTCTTGAACCGGCGGCGGCCGGTGGCCACGTCGAGGGCGTGCACCTCGAAGGAGGTGACGTAGACGAGGTCGTCGGCGACGGAGGGGGTGCCCCAGACGTCGTTGGACATCCGGAAGCGCCACGGCCGCCAGCCGCTCGGCTGCTCCGGCGGCAGGGGCGGCACGGGCGGCGCCACGGTCGCGGGGACGGCGGGGTCGGCGCCGTTGACGCCGGGGCGGGGCTTGGACCAGGAGGCGGCGAGGGCGGCCTCCGGCGGGGGCGCCTTGACGGCGGCGGCGCGGACGTCGGCGACGCGCGGGCCGGGGCCGATGGGCACCGAGACGCCGGCCAGCCGGACCGGTCCGGTGTCGGGGGCGCCGACCGGCACGGGCGGGTGCGGCGGCGGGATCACGGGGTCGTGCGCGGGCGGGGGCGGGACCGGGGGGCGGGCGGCGCTGAGGCTGCGGCCCCCCGTGGGGGCGGGACGGGCGGGCGGTCGGCCGCCCCGGCGTCCCTCGATCAGGCTCACCGCCCGCTCGGGCAGCCACGCGGAGGCCGTGCCGCTGTCGTCGGAGCCGGAGCCGAACAGGTGCGGGGCGAGCTGGGACTGCAGGTCGGCGGGGCTGGGCCGGGCCGGGGCCTCCATCTGCATGCAGGACTCGATCAGCGGACGCAGTTCGTCCGGGAGGCCCTCCAGGTCCGGGCCCTCGCGCAGCAGCATGAAGACCGTCTCGACCGGGTTCGCGCCGTGGAACGGGGCGTGCCCGGTGGCCGCGAAGACCAGGGTGGAACCGAGCGAGAACACGTCGCTGGCGCCGGTGACGCTGCGGGAGTCCTTGGCCTGCTCGGGGGACATGTAGGCGGGGGTGCCGACGGCGACGTTCGTCATCGTCAGACGGGTGTTCGACACGCCGGAGGCGATACCGAAGTCGATCACCCGGGGGCCGTCCTCGACGACGAGGACGTTGGACGGCTTGAGGTCGCGGTGGACGAGTCCGGCGCCGTGGATGGAGTGCAGCGCCTCCGCCACCCCGGCCGCCAGCCAGCGCACCGCCTGGGCCGGCATCGGCCCGCACTCGTTCACTATCTCCTCGAGGGAGGGGGCGGGGACGTACGCGGTGGCCAGCCACGGCACGGCGGCCCGCGGATCGGCGTCCACCACGGCCGCGGTGTAGAACCCGGAGACCGCGCGGGCCGCCTCCACCTCGCGGGTGAAGCGGACGCGGAACAGCTGGTCCTCGGCCAGCTCGGTCCGGACGGTCTTGATCGCCACGCGCCGCCCGGACGCCGAGCGCGCGAGATAGACCAGCCCCATCCCGCCGGCCCCCAGCCGTCCCAGCACCTCGAACGGCCCGATACGCCGCGGATCGTGCTGCGTCAGCTGATCCACCACTTGCCTGCCACCTCCCCGTACGAGTCGCGCCACCACCTGTACGCGACCGAAGTGCAGCGTCTCACCACCGCAGCCCCGTGGCGGCACGCACCCCGATTGTTCCTGTCCGGGGCGCCGGTTGCGAACCCGACGACATAGGGGGTGTCTAGTCTTATATGCAAAATAATGGGACGGACGGGAGGCCGAGAACCCCCGGGACGGCCGGCCAGTGGGTCAGCGGGTCATCCGGACCAGCGGGCCAGGAGGGCGAAGGACGCGCCCTGGTCGTCGGTGACCACGGCCACCGTGCCGTAGGAGGTGTCGAAGGGCGGGACCTGGACGCGGCCGCCGAGCCGGGTCACCTCCGCCATGGTGGCCTCGGGGTCCTCGACGGCGAAGTGGACGAGGAAGTGGGGCGGCATCTCGGCCGGGAAGACGTCGGAGACCGGGGCACGGCCGAAGTCGGGCTCGGCGCCCTCACCGAACAGGGCGTCGTGGAAGAGGCCGCCGTAGAAGGTGTTGGCCGCCTCGGTGTCCCGGGTGTAGAGCTCGGCCCAGGCGAAGCTCCCCCACTCGTGCCGGCGCCCGAAGCCGGGGCGGTCACCGGGCTGCCACAGGGCGAACACGGCACCCTCGGGGTCGGTCACGAGTGCGGTGACGCCGAGTTCGCCGACCGGACGCGGCGCCGAGACGAGCTGTCCGCCGGCCGCGACGATCCGTCGGCACAGCGCGCCGACGTCCGGGGTCGCGAAGGACACCGTCCAGACGGTGGGGAGCCGGCCGTCCGTCTTGTGCGCGAGGGACGCCACCGGCTCACCGCCGAGCAGCGCCCGCACGGTTCCCAGGGGCGGGGAAGCCTGCGCCGAGCCCGACGGCCCTGACGGTGCGGGCTGCGAGACCGGGGCGGGCCACTCGGGCTGCTCGGGCTGGTCTTCGAACGTCCACTCGAACAGTTCGCCGTAGAACCGCTTGCCCGCCTCCACGTCGGGAAGCTGCGCGTCGACCCAGCAAGGGGTGCCCTCTGTGTACTCCGATGCCCTGTTTCTGGCGTTTCTGGCATTTCCGGCTTTTTCGGCCATGCAGCCAAACTAGCCGTGCCGTACGCACCGCGCAGACCAGGCACACCAGGCGTCGAGAGCCCGCACACCCCATTTGCAGTCGGCCGAATCGCGCTCCGATCACCCGTCGGTAAGCTGACGTCATGACAGGACAAGTGCGTACCGTCGACGGCCGCGTGGCCGGTCGGCGTGGGCAGGCGACCCGGCAGAAGCTGCTCGACTGCCTCAGCGAGATGCTCAGCTCCTCCCCCTACCGGGATGTCAAAGTCATCGATGTCGCCCGCAGGGCGGGGACTTCGCCGGCGACCTTCTACCAGTACTTCCCGGACGTCGAGGGCGCCGTTCTCGAGATCGCCGACCAAGTGGCCGCCGACAGCGCCGGGTTGAGCGAGCTCCTGGAGGGCCGCTCCTGGGTCGGCAAGGCGGGCTGGCAGACGGCACAGGACCTTGTCGACGGTTTTCTGGACTTCTGGCGGAAGAACGACGCGATCCTGCGAGTCGTCGACCTCGGCGCCGCCGAGGGCGACAAGCGCTTTTACAAGATCCGCATGAAGGTCCTCAACTCGGTGAACAGCTCCCTCACGGACGCCGTCGCCGAGTTGCAGTCCAAGGGCCGGATCGACAAGGACGTGAACCCGGCCGCGGTGGCCGGTTCCCTGGTCGCCATGCTCGCGGCGGTCGCACTGCACCAGAAAGGTTTCACCTCCTGGGGCGTGAAGCAGGCCGAACTCAAACCCAACTTGGCCCTGTTGATCTACCTGGGCGTCACCGGCAAGAAGCCGACGAGGTAGGCGGATGCCGACGACACTTCCCCGATCCTCCCTTTCGCACTTCACGTCCTGTCAGGCAGGCGGTGGTTCACTCCGGTGAGCCACCGCCTGTCGCATGTCACGACACCTCGCCGGTCCCGCCGTCGACCCGGCCGCCGGACTGCCGCCCCGGACACGTCCGGGCAGACTCGGGGCATGGGAACCGATCTTCACGAGCTGCTGAAGTCACTGCGGGTGTGGGATCCGGAGGTCACCGACCTGCCGGAACTGGACCGGGCCGCCGCCCCCGCCGAGCCGCTGCCGCTGTTCACCCGGTGGTTCGCCGAGGCGGTGGCGGCCGGTCAGCCCGAGCCGCACACCATGTCGCTGGCCACGGCGGACGCCGAGGGGCTGCCCGACGTACGGATCGTGATGCTGCACGGCGCGGACGCGGACGGCTGGTCCTTCGCGACCCACGCCCACAGCCGCAAGGGCGGTCACCTCGCCGCCCGCCCGTATGCCGCGCTGGCCTTCTACTGGTCGGCGCTGGGCCGCCAGGTCCGGGTCCGCGGGCCCGTCGGCACCGCCCCGGCCGAGGAGGCGCAGGCCGATCTGCACGCCCGTTCGACCGGAGCGCTGGCCGCCGCGCTCACCGGCCGCCAGAGCGAGGTCCTCGGCTCGCCCGAGGACCTGGTCCGCGCCTCGGAGGCCGCCTGGGAGCGGGCCCGGCGGGAGCCGGACGCCCCGGCTCCGTCCTGGACCCTGTACCGCCTGCGCCCGGACGAGGTGGAGTTCTTCCAGGGCGACGCCCTCCGCCGTCACACCCGGCTGCGCTACTGCCGCTCACCCCGGGAGGGCTGGACGCGGGAACTGCTCTGGCCGTGAGGTCCGCGGCGGGGCCTTCGACGAGCCTTCAGCAGCCCTTCAGTGGGCCTTCAGCAGCCCTTCGGTGGGGCCGGCTCCGGGTCCGTGGCGAGGCGGGCGTGCAGGTGGGAGTCGCGGAAGGCGTCGTGGCTGCCCTCCGCGAACATCGCCTCGCGCAGGACCCCCTCGGGAAGGAACCCGCACCGTTCGGCGATCCGGCAGGACACCTCGTGTTCGACCGCGTGGTCCAGTTCGAGCCGGTGCAGGCCGAGTTCGGTGAACGCCCACCGCGCGGCGAGCAGCAGCGCCCGGGTGGCCACACCCCGGCGGCGGGCCTCGGGCAGCACCCAGTAGCCGACCATGCCCAGCCCCTGCACCGGCCGGACGTCGTTGACACCGATGTGCCCCAGTGGCGTACCGGTGTCCGCGTCGGCGATCCGGAAGGACACGGTCGTGCCGTCCTCGGTCCACTGCGCCCTCCTGCGCAGCGCCTCCCGGGCGCCCGCGACGTCCGTGACCGGCCGGAGCGGGGTGTTCCAGCGATTGAACTCCGGGTCCGTGGTGCCGCGCAGCCACACCTCGGCGTCGGACCGGGACGCCGGGTCCCAGGGGCTCAGGTGCAGGCCGTGGCCGTGGAGTTCGGGGAGGGACCGCAAGGAGTGCGGGTGCGCATGCGTATCAGCCATACGGGTCATTCAAACCTGCTCGGTCGGCCGGGACACGAGAATTTCCGTCACTTTCCCTCCCCCCTACACCTACATAAGTGATCAATCCGCAACCAATTCCGGTCTTGACCGATACCCATCAACCTGGTGCGTGATTACGCTCGCGCTCATGGCCGACTCCACCACGCCCCCGAACCCCACCGCACCGCCCCGGGAAGACCGCCCCGTCTACGTCGTCGGCGGTGGTCCCGGCGGCCTCGCCGTCGCGTACTCGCTGCGTGCCCGGGGCGTGCGGGCCGTCGTCCTGGAACGGTCCGAGCACGTGGGGGCGTCCTGGCGGCGCCACTACGACCGGCTGCGCCTGCACACCACGCGGCGCCTGTCCGCGCTGCCCGGCCTGCCGATACCGCGCCGGTTCGGGCGGTGGGTGGCCCGTGCCGACATGGTCCGGTACCTGGAGAAGTACGCCGAGCACCACCGCCTCGAGATCGTCACCGGTGTCGAGGTCTCCCGCGTCGAGCGCACCGCCGACGACACGGGCTGGCTGCTGCGCGCCACCGGGGGCCGCGAGCTGACCGGTGCCGCGATCGTGATCGCCACCGGCTTCAACCACACGCCCCGCCTGCCCGACTGGCCCGGCCGGGAGGCCTACACCGGCGAGTTCCTGCACGCGTCCGAGTACCGCAACGCGAAGCCCTTCGCCGGCCGGGACGTCCTCGTCGCGGGCATCGGCAACACGGGCGCGGAGATCGCCGTCGACCTGGTGGAGGGCGGCGCCTCCCGGGTGCGGCTGTCGGTCCGTACCGTGCCGCACATCGTGCGCCGCTCGACCGCGGGCTGGCCCGCCCAGCACTCGGCCGTCCTGGTGCGGCGGCTGCCGGTCGGGCTCGTGGACCGGCTGTCCCGGGCGCAGGCCAGGGTGGCGCTGCCCGACCTCTCGGCCCAGGGCCTGCCGCGCCCCGACAAGGGCCTCTACAGCAGGGTGCTGGAGGGCGCCATCCCCGTACAGGACGTCGGGCTGGTCGACGCCGTACGGCGGGGCAGGGTGGAGATCGTGGCCGCCGTGGCGGGGTTCGATGCGGGTGCCGTCGGCAAGGTCACCCTCGCCGACGGCACCCGCGTCGGCCCCGACGCGGTGATCGCGGCCACCGGGTACGTCCGCGGCCTGGAGGGTCTCGTCGGCCACCTCGGCGTCCTCGACGACCGGGGCAGACCGGTGGCCCGCGGCGCCGGCACCCCGCCCCACGCTCCCGGCCTGTACTTCACCGGCTTCACCAACCCCATCAGCGGCAACCTCCGCGAGCTGGCCATCGACGCGGAGAAGATAGCCAAGGCGGTGACCCGCCACGGGGCACCGGGAATCTCCCGACTCCCCCGATGACTTCCGATCATCGACTCGGTCCGCACCGGCCGCTTCTGACATCACGTCAGTTCGGCGACCCGACCACCCCGACCACCCCGACTACCCGGTCGCAGCGCCGACCGCCGGTCGGCGCCGGATGACCAGGGCCATCAGGGCCGCTGTCGCGCACAGGGCGCCGGAGGCGTACCAGACCACGTCGTACGAGCCGAAGACGTCCCGTGCGACACCGCCGAGGAAGGCGACGAGGGCGGCGCCGATCTGGTGGGAGGCGAGGACCCAGCCGAAGACGATCGGGCTGTCGTCGCCGTAGTGCTCGCGGCACAGCGCGAGGGTGGGCGGGACGGTGGCGACCCAGTCGAGGCCGTAGAAGACGATGAAGAAGACCATCGGGGGCTGGACCGTGGGGGCCAGGAGGATGGGCAGGAAGAGCAGGGAGACGCCGCGCAGGGCGTAGTAGACGGCGAGCAGGCGGCGCGCGTCGAAGCGGTCGGTGAACCAACCGGAGGCCACCGTGCCGACGACGTCGAACACACCGATGACGGCCAGCAGGGAGGCGGCGGCGGTGATCGGCATGCCGTGGTCGTGGGACGCGGGCACGAAGTGGGTCTGGACCAGGCCGTTCGTGGAGGCGCCGCAGATCGCGAAGGTGCCTGCGAGCAGCCAGAACGGGCCCGTGCGCACCGCCGAGGCCAGCACCTTGAGCGCGCGCCGGGCGGCGCCGGGGACGGGTGCGGGCTTGGGCACGAACTCCGTTGCACCGTACGGCTTCTGGCCCACGTCGGCCGGGTGGTCGTGCAGCAGCAGCCAGACGAAGGGGACGGCCGCGAGTGCGGCGAGCGCCACCGTGACGGCCGCCGGGCGCCAGTCGTGCCGCTCGACGATCCAGGACAGCACGGGGAGGAAGATCAGCTGTCCGGACGCGGACGCCGCGGTGAGGATGCCGGTGACCAGGCCCCGGCGTGCGGTGAACCAGCGGTCGGTGACGGTCGCGGCGAACGCCAGCGCCATGGAGCCGGAGCCCAGGCCCACCAGCAGGCCCCAACACAGCAGGAGCTGCCACGCCGCCGTCATCCACACCGTCAGCCCCGAGCCGAGCGCGATCACGGTCAGCGCCACCGCGACGACCCGCCGGATGCCGTAGCGGTCCATCAGTGCCGCCGCGAAGGGGGCGGTGAGCCCGTACAGCGCGAGGTTGATGGAGACCGCGGCGCCGATGGTCCCCCGTGACCAGCCGAACTCCTCGTTCAGCGGGTCGATGAACAGTCCCGGCACCGAGCGGAAGGCGGCGGCCCCGATGATCGTCACGAACGTGACGGCGGCGACGAACCACGCACGGTGGATGCGGGGGCGAGGGGCCCGGAACCGAAGGGCGCGCTGTCGCAGCCCGTCGCCGGGACGCTCCACGGCGTCGGCCGTCCTGCTTGTCTGGGTCACGCCATAGAGCTTCCGGAAACCGGCCTGCCGCATCGAGTGGCCCGAAGGACAGTGTTCACTAGGATCGGGCCATGAAATCGACGGGCTCCACCTCCAGCGTCCCGGGCGCCGGCACCTTCAGGCCCCATCGTGTCGTCGTCCTCGCCCTGGACGGGCTGCTCCCCTTCGAGTTGGGCATCCCGCACCGCATCTTCGGCCGCCCCGGGGACGCCGCGGGGCGGCCGCTGTACGAGGTGGTCACCTGCTCCGTCCGGCCGCCCGGACCGGTCCGGACCGACGCCGACTTCGCCGTCCACGTCGTCCACGGCCCGGAGGCCCTCGCCACCGCCGACACGGTGATCGTCCCGGCCTCCTACGAGCTCGGCCCGGTGTACGAGCGGGGCGAACTGACCGGCGAACTGGCCGCCGCCCTCGCCCGCGTCCGCCCCGGCACCCGGCTCGCCTCCATCTGCACCGGCGTCTACGTCCTCGCCGCCGCCGGCCTCCTCGACGGCCGCCCCGCGACCACGCACTGGGCGGACGCCGAGCGCTTCCAGCGGCTCTTCCCCCGCGTCGACGTCGACCCGGACGTGCTGTTCATCGACGACGGCGACATCCTGACCTCCGCCGGCGTCGCGGCCGGTATCGACCTGTGCCTGCACATGGTGCGGCGCGACCACGGTGTCGCCGTGGCCAACGACGTGGCCCGCCGCACGGTCGTACCGCCGCACCGCGACGGCGGGCAGGCGCAGTACGTCGAGCGGCCGGTGCCCGATCAGCGGCAGACGTCCACGACGGGCGCCCGCGCCTGGGCGCTGGGCCGGCTGCACGAGCCGATCCAGCTGCGCGACATGGCCGCCCGGGAGTCGATGTCGGTACGCACCTTCACCCGCCGCTTCCGCGCGGAGACCGGTGTCAGTCCGGGGCAGTGGCTCACCCGGCAGCGGGTGGAGCGGGCCCGGCATCTGCTGGAGTCCACGGACCTGTCCATGGACCGGGTGGCCGGTGACGCCGGTTTCGGTACCGCCCAGTCACTGCGGCAGCACTTCCAGGCGGCGCTGGGGGTGACGCCGTCCGCGTACCGGAGGACGTTCCGGGACGGAGACGAGGGCGCGCCCCGATCCGAAAAGTTGTCCACAGCCTGTGGAGGAACCGGCCGCCGCCCTGCGGGACTCCAGGGCTCCACCACCCCAGGACCCTGATTCGGCCGCGGCACACGACAACGGCGACGGCGATCGCCCCCCGACGGCGACGGCGGCACGGTGCCGCTCGATCCCGAGCACGGCGGCACCGCACCGCCTTCCGACTCCGGCGCTCCCTCCCCGGGTTCCCCTCGACCACAGGGAACCGACGCCGCAGTCGCGACCCACACTCGCCGAGGACTCCCGTCGTCGAAGCCCTCGCCGTCCCCTCGCAGCGAATCGCTGACAAACAGAGTGATCAAGTGGTCACGGCACGTCAATGCCGATTCAAGGTCTTACAGATACCTCTGCGCCATATGCCCGGTTATTCGTCGCCGCGCACGGAAGCACACCCGGCGCACCGGTTCACACCCTGGCCCGCGAGACCGTCCCCCCGTGCATCCGTGCACCGGTCCATCGACACATCGCCACGGCCGCGCGTCCACCCGCCGGCTCCCCGCGCGCCCTACACCGCCTCGTACGCGACTCCACCACAGGCCGGGGCGGACTCCTGCACGGCCGCGCCGCGGTCCAGTTCACACCAGATGCGCTTGCCGGTGCCGTCGGAGCTCCACCCCCAGCGGTCCGCCAGGCCGTCGACGAGGGCGAGCCCGCGCCCACCGGTCGCCTCGCCGCCCACACAGCGCGGCACCGGCGCGCTGCTGCTCCGGTCAGCCACCTCCAGGCGAACGGTGGCCTCTCCGGCCGCCACATCCCTCAGGGACAGTCTCAGCACGGCCGGACAGCCGGTGTGCACGACGGCGTTGGTGACGAGCTCCGAGACGAGAAGGACCAGCGTCTCGGACAGCGGCTCGTCGACCTCTATCCCCGACCCGGCCAGGCGTGAGCGGGTCCACTGCCGGGCTCGCCCCACCTCAGCGGGGTCGGGCCGGATCTCCAGTTGCACTTGAAGCACCTGCACCGCTCACACCATCCGAACCGGCGGACACTTGGACTCGCGCCTCACGAGGGCCACGATCGTAGCCATTCTCTGCATGGCCAGAACAACGGCCGGGACAGGGGTCACGGAACGTGAGTCCCTTGTGGGACAGCATGGTTGACGTACAGTCACGTCAACAAGCGCTTCGGGCATATTCCAGCGCGAAGGAGTACTCGTGCGGCATACTGTGCGACGCCCACCCCGGCCGACCGAACAGGCGGTGGCGGCGGGCCCGGTCGCACGGCGAACAGTGGCAGACGCTGACATTTCCGGGGCCGCCCCGAAGGCGACTCCCGTGCTGTGCGTGCTCACGACCACTCGCATCCCACACAAGGTACCGGAGCGGGCGGCCGACTCCGGGCCGTGACGAGTCACGCCCAGGACACAACACGGCATCAACGCTCCGTGACCTCGTTGTGCCACGATCCGCGACATCCGAGCGGGAGTGCTCCAGGACGTCGCAGACGGGGAGGCGGAGCAGGCCGTTCCGGTGGGCGGTCCGACTGCAGGCAATCCCTCACCCTCCGTCACCGTTTCCGCACGTTGAGTCCGTACCCAGGTCTTTTTTACGGGCAGCCGGGCCGGCGTGACGCCCGCGGGGTCGACGGTGACGGCCGCTCCGTGGACGGCGGCGCGGGGGCTCTGCGCGCGGGTCGGCATCCCGGCGCACCGGTCGGGCCACCGCCCGGAAGGTCCCGATCGGCCGCGGCCGAACCGTTCACGGCTCCGGGCGTGTTGCGTCGTCGGCTCGCAACCGCAGAAGGCACCGAAGGCACTCGAGCACGTCCGCGGGGGCGGCGCTGCTCCTGGAGCAGCGCCGCCCCCGCGGACGTGGAAACCGGCCCTACTCGGGGACGGTGAAATAGCGGGCGAAGCCCCGTACGACCTCTTCCTCGCCGATCCTGCCGTCGCCGTCCGTGTCCAGCGTGGCGGCAGCGGATCCGGCGAGCTCCTCGGGAACGCCGAGCGCCCTCAGGACGCGGGCGGCGTCCGCCACGCCGACCGCGCCGTCGTCGTCCGGGCCGGTCAGGGCGAGGGTCGCGCGCAGGAAGGGCCGGGCGAGCTCGGCGAACCGGTCCGGGTTGTCCCGCAGCCGCTTCACCGCGCCGGTCACGAATTCCTCGCGGGTGATGCGCTGGTCGCCGTCGTGGTCCGCGATGCCCGCCATGCCCTGCCAGAAGGCCTCGGCGCCGCCGTACAGGGCCTGGCCCTTGTCGGAGCGGGCCCGCGTGCCGAACTCGGCGAGCAGCGCCTTGGCCGCTCCGCTGAAGTCCTCGCGGTCGATGTAACCGTTGCCGTCCTGGTCGAAGGTGGCGAACCGGGCCGCGATCCGGCGCTCGTACTCGCTGGTGACCATGTTTCTTTCAGGCCGCCTTACTCAGAGGGTCGTCTCGCTCGGAGGGTACGTCGTGCGAGGCGGCTTCATGAATTCGGAAGCGACACTTGCGCCAAGAACGGGAGAATTCCAGGACGATCGCGTGACACACGCCACCTTTCGTGGTACGTGCGACGCCCATGGCGTCCGTGGTGCGCGTGCGCCCCGAGGTCCGTTGCGCGTGACGCCCCGAGGGCTCACGGTCGGCTCAGGCCGACAGCGGGCGGGAACTCCCGTCCACCGCGGACGGGACGTCCGGGTGCACGTCGAAGAGGCGGCGGACACCGAGCGCGCCCAGGACCCGGTTGACGTGACTGCCGTCGGCGGCCCCGTGGGCGGGCAGGATCAGCCGCAGGCTGCCCTGGCAGGAACGCAGCAGCCGACGGGTGGCTATGAGCACCCCGACGCCGCTGGAGTCGCAGAACCACACCTCGGAGAGATCGAGGACGAGGCTGCGTCTGCCGTCGGCCACCGCGTCGTGCACCCGCTGACGCAGCACCGGCGACGTCACCAGGTCCAGCTCACCCGACACTTGGAGCACGGCCCACTCGCCCTGCTGCCCGTCGGTCACTTTGAAGGCCACCACCACGCCCTTCGCTCGCCGAAACGGAAGAAACACCTACGCTTCCTTGCAGCGCGGCTGCCCACCGGCCGTGCCCTGAAACTCGACCCGAGAAACCGTTACCGAACAGTAAAGGCTTGTTTCAGTCGGCTTCGATCCAATTCGATGGGTTACGGTCTGCTCGGATCCGCACAGGTCAATTCCGGTCGGCTCCAGTCGGTCTCGGTCGGCCTCGGTCGGCCCCGGTTGACTTCAGTCAGTTCCGATCGCTGAGCGGCTGGGTAGGCACGCCCCGGACGGCATCCGACGTGCCCGCGGGTGGCTCCCTACCACCTGTGGCTCGCCGGGGGGCGCACATTGCCATAAAGGGGCGTGCGTTCTCCGACGTGCCGACTACATTCATGGAGTCGGTGGGCACACGCTGGACCCGGGCACGACCGGCTCGGGGCGCCGGGGGAGGAACAGGGGGTGAAGGGGGCCACATGACGAAAAGGGACGTACCGCCTCACTGGGACCGCACGATGCAGCAGCGGCTCGCCCGCGGGGAGGCCGCGGCGCTCGGTGAGTTCTACGACCGGTTCGCCTCCCTCGTGCACGGCCTCGCCCACCGCGTCCTCGACGACGAGCGCGCCGCCGACAGCATCACGCGCGACGTCTTCGCCCACGTCTGGGAGCACCCGGACGCCTACGACCCCAAGCAGGGCCCGCTGCGCACCTGGGTCGCCGAGCTGACCCACCGGCTGGCCGTCGAGCGGCTGCGCGCCACCAGGACGGCGGCGCTCGCCCACAGCGCCCACGGCTCCCCCGGCGACACGGAGGAACTGGAGCGCCAGGTGCGCCACGCCTCGGTGGCCGCCCGCGCGGACTACATCGTGCACGCCATGCCGGTACCGCTGCGGGCCGCGCTGGAGCAGGCGTACTTCCAGCGCCGCGACTACCACCAGACCGCCGCCGACCTCGGCGTCACCGCGGACGAGGCCCGCCGCCGCCTCCGGCTGGGCCTGCAACTGCTGGCCACGGCTCACGACACCGAGACGGCCCGGCTGGACACCCCTCCCGGCATCGGGGGTGCGGCGTGAGCGACGACCGCTGCGAGCCGTCCGACGGCGACACCGCCGCCGCGGGAACACACACGGCCGCGGGAAACGGGGCGGACGGTACGCGTGAGGACGGCGGGCCGTCCCTGCCGGCGCCGGCACCCGAGCCCGCCGCCGGGGTCGCGCCGCGGCCGGCCGAGCCGCTGGTGCTGGAGCACCGGGTGCTGAAGTCACTGCTGGGCGCGTGGGCGCTGGCCGCCTGCGCGCCGGAGGAGACGGCGGCCGTCGAGGAGCACCTCGGCGACTGCGGGGCCTGCGCCGACGAGGCGCTGCGCCTGCGCGACGCGGTCGGGCTGTTGCAGCGCCCCGAGAGCCTCGATCTGGACCCGGGGCTGCGCACCCGCGTCCTGGAGTCCTGCCTCGAGCGGCGCCCGCCGCGCATACCCGTACCCGACTGGGCCGCCGCCTACGACGCCGAGACGGCCCGGCTGGACGCGCTGCTCCAGGACTTCGGCGACACCGAGTGGCACGCGCCCGTGCGGCTGCGCTGGTACGAGGACGACGAGGCGACCACCCGCCGCACCACGGTCGCCGGGGTCATCGCGCATCTGCTGACCGTCGACGGCCTGGTCGCGGTCGCCCTCGGGCTGGACGACCCGCTCGGCGGCCTGTCGGCCGAGCGGCCCACCCCGTCGGCCCGCACCGAGGCGTACTGGAGTGCCGCCCACTCCCCACCCACCCGCTCCGTACGGGCGCCCTGGCGTGCGCAGACCCACGACCTGGTGCGGACCGTGTCCTTCACGGGCAGCCGGGCCGGGCGGATGGCGGTGCCGTACGGCGACTTCGAACTGCCGCTGCACGACGCGATGCTGGACCGCGCCTTCGAGTGCTGGGTGCACGCGGAGGACATCGCCGAGGCGGTGGACTACCCGTACGATCCGCCCACCGGACGGCACCTGCACCGCATGGTCGACCTGGCCGCGCGGATGCTGCCGTCCGTACTGGAGGCACGCCGCCGCTCCGGACCGGACGCACCCGGCGGGCGGCGGCTGGTCGCGGCCGGTGCGCCGGGGCGGAGCCTGCGGCTGGAGATCGAGGGGTCCGGCGGCGGGGAGTGGCTGATCCCGCTGGACTCCCCCGCCGCCCGGGGCTCCGCCGAGCACGAGGTGGCCCACATCGCCCTCGACGGCTCGGAGTTCTGCCGTCTGGCCGCGGGCCACGTGCCCCCGCGGGAGGCGGCCGCCGGGCAGGTCGGCGACAAGGAGGCCATCAGTGAGGTCCTCCTGGCGGCGGCCTCACTGAGCAGGATGTAGCCGGGACCCTCCACGCCTTCCGGGCGGCCGGCGGTTCAGGCGAAGACCACCGTCCGCCGCCCGTTCAGCAGGATGCGGCGTTCCGCGTGCCACTTCACCGCGCGCGCCAGCGCCTGGCACTCCACGTCGCGGCCGACGGCGACGAGCTGGTCCGGGGCGACGTCGTGCCGCACCCGCTCGACCTCCTGCTCGATGATCGGGCCCTCGTCGAGGTCGGCGGTGACGTAGTGCGCGGTGGCACCGATCAGTTTCACTCCCCGGGCGTGCGCCTGGTGATACGGCTTCGCGCCCTTGAAGCTCGGCAGGAAGGAGTGGTGGATGTTGATGATCCGCCCGGAGAGCTGCTTGCACAGGTCGTCCGAGAGGACCTGCATGTAGCGTGCGAGCACGACGAGTTCGACGTCCTCCTCGCGCACGATCTCCAGCAGCTTCGCCTCGGCCTCCGCCTTGGTTTCCTTCGTCACCGGCAGGTGGTGGAAGGGAATGTTGTACGAAGCCACCAGTTCCGCGAAGTCCGTGTGGTTGGACACCACTCCGGCGATCTCCACCGGCAGCGCGCCGATCCGGGCGCGGAAGAGCAGGTCGTTCAGGCAGTGGCCGAACCTGCTGACCATCAGGAGGATGCGCATCTTCTCGTCGGCCCGGTTGATCTGCCAGTCCATCCGGAACGAGTCACCGATCGCCGCGAAACTCGCCCGCAGCTTGTCCACGGTCACCGGTGCCTCGGCGGAGAAGTGGACCCGCATGAAGAACAGGTCGGTGTCGTGGTCGCCGAACTGCTGGCTGTCCTCGATGTTGCAGCCGGTCATGAACAGGTAGCTCGACACGGCGTGCACGATGCCCTGCTTGTCGGGGCAGGACAGGGTCAGGACGTACTGGTCGGCCGGGGCCTCTGCTCGGGTGGGCTGCTCACTCATGCGGGAAAGGGTCCCACACGCGGGTCGCGGACGAGGAGTCGTCCCGCTACGCGGACCGCGTGAGGATGTTCAGCACCTCGAGGGTCTGCGGCGCGGCGTCGGGGTCCTCCCCGTCGCTCACCGCCAGCCGCACGTGCGCGTCCCGCGCGGCCCGTACCGCGTCCGGCCATCCCTCGTGCTCGAGGTAGGCGGTGACCGGTGCGTCCGGACCGACCTGGTGCATGATCCGCAGCACGCGCAGCACCGCGGTGTCGACGAGCGCCGCCTCCTGGGAGTCGCGGAAGATCGTGCCGACGTACTTCTCGGCGGACCAGTTGTCCAGCCAGGTGTCCTCGACCAGCCGGTAGACCGCGTCGGTGACGTCACCGTAGCCGTCCACCCCGGCCAGCCAGACACCCTGCTGGAACCCGGGGTCGGAGAGCATGTGCAGCGCGGAGCGCACATTGCTGCGCCAGCGCCACCATGGCATGTCGTTGAGTGGCATGCCGCCCATGGTGGATGAGCGGCGGCCGCGGCGGGAAGAGTTCTCCGAACCTTGCACGGTCATCGATCGTACGTTTCCACTCCCCAGGGGTCACATCGGCCCCTTAATTCACTCCCACGTCACCACCCGTTGACCACGGGTCACCCCGGGGTTGGCGATGTGAGGGAATCGTGCGTGTGCATGACCGGCAGTCGCATTCGCAGCAGTTTCCTTCCCCGCCACCGCTCCCGGACGTTCAGAGCGGGCGTCATGACCACGGGCACGCTGGCGGCGATGACGCTCGCCGCCGGCTGCGGAGTCGTCCCCGGCACCTTGGGGGCCGACGACGACCCGATCACCGTCATGACCTGGGCGCCCGAGGAGACCAAGACCACCAACAAGCCCGGCATGCCCGCTTTCGCCCGCGCCTACGCCCGCTGGGTGAACTCCGAGGGCGGCATCAACGGCCGCAAGCTCAACGTCCTCACGTGCAACGAGCGCAACGACAGTGTGGCCGCCGCGCGGTGCGCCCGGACCGCGGTCAAGGAGAACGCCGTCGCGGTCGTCGGCTCGTACAGCCAGCACGCCGACTCCTTCCTGCCCACCCTCGAGGGTGCCGGCATCCCGTACATCGGCGGCTACGGCATCACCACCGACGAGTTCACCAGCCCGCTGTCCTACCCCGTCAACGGCGGCCAGCCGGCGCTGCTGGCCGGTCTCGGCCGCGCCCTCGCCGATTCCTGCGGGCCGGTCACCCTGATCCGGCCGGACACCATCGCGGGCGACCAGCTGCCCCCGCTGCTCAACTCGGGCCTGTCCGCCGGCGGTCACGAGCCGACCGCGGACCAGCGGGCGGAGGAGGAGGCCACCGAGTACGCCGGGCAGTCGAAGCGGGCCCTGGAGACCAGCACCACCGACCCGGAGGCGCCGGGCTGTGTGGTGCCCGCGCTCGGGGACCGCACCGGCACCTTCATGGACTCCTTCCGGCGGGCCCGCGCCGACTACCCCGACGTGCGCACCGCGACCGTGATGGGCAGCGTCGACCAGACGACGATCAACACGTCCGGCGGCGCGTCGAGCCCGTACGAGGGGTCGTACGTGACCGGCTGGTACCCGGCGTCGAGCGACGCGCTCTGGAACCCGATGAAGGACGTGATCAAGAAGGAGGCGTTCGGCGACAACCGGATCGACCCCGCCGACGCCGGGGTGCAGACCACCTGGATCGCCTACACGGTGCTGAAGCAGGTCCTCGAGTCGCTCGGCGACGACGAGGTGAGCTCGCGCAGTGTGACCCGGACGCTGAACAAGGGGCTGAAGGTCGAGACGGGCGGCCTCACCCCCACCCTGCGCTGGCAGTTCCAGGACAAGCTGGCCGCCGTCGGCTTCCCGCGACTGGTCAACGCCAACGTGACCCTGCAGAAGGTCGAGGACGGGCGGCTGGTGGCCGGCAGCGAGGGCTTCATCGATGTGACGGACACCCTGCACGAAGCCGACGTGGTGTGACGCGCGGGGGCGCGGCGAGGACGGAGCAGGGTGAGGAGGGGCAGGGCGAGGACGGAGGCCGTCCACCGGCCCGGCCCGCTCCGCTGTCCTCCCCTGTCCTCCGCCGCTGCCGCCGGGAGCCGGTCACAGCTGGGTCGGCTGCCGCTCGGTCAGGCCGTACTGCTTGGCGATCGCGTTCCACAGCGAGGCCGCCTTGGTCTTCTCCTCCGTCGCGGTGCCGCTGGCCCGGTTGCCCGCCTCGGTCTGGCCGGTCGTGCGGGCCTGGCCCTTCTTGCAGCCCTTCTTGCCCGCCACCTGGTCGGCCCAGGCCGCGTAGTGGTCGTCGGCCGATGCCGACGCCTGCCACGCCTTGGTGAGCGCGGTGCTCAGCGCCTGGTGGTCGGGCAGCTTGTCCACCTCGATGCCGGAGAGGTCGGTGACCAGCTGGTTGCGCTGGTCGGCCGCGTCCCGCAGGTCCTTGGCCGCCTGGTCGAGATTGCGGCAGGCCTTCACGTCGGCCACCGCGTTGATCACGGCGGTCCGGCTGTCGCCGCTGACGGCCAGCAGCTTGTCCAGCTCCACGGCCTGCTGACGGACCGGGTCGACGGTGGGGGACGCCTCGGCCTCGGGTTCCTCGCTCGTGGGGGCGGCGGCGGAGACGGGCTGCTTCTTGCCGCTGTCGTCTCCGCTGCCGAGCATCGCGCCCGCGCCGATGCCCAGGACGACGAGACCGACACCGACCGCCGCGATGAGCGGCACCCGTGAGCCCGTGCGTCCGCTCCGGCCGCCGCCGTCGCCCTCACGGGCGGCACGCCGGCCACCGCCGCCCCGACCGGGCGGGGTGTGGGCGGGCTGCGGATGCTCGAAGCGGGGGAGCTGCTGGGTGGAGCCGACCGCACCCGTGTCGGCGCCCGCGCCGCGGAAGAGATTGTCGAACTCGGCGGGCGGCTGCCGGTTCCCGTCGTCGGCCGGAGCGCCGGGTGCGGCGCCGTACGGGGCTCCCCCGGGCTGGTCGGTCACCGGGGCCATGAACTGGGTGGCCTCGGCGTCGGGGTTGCCCGCGGGCGGGCCCGGGTACCGGGTCGCCTCGGAGTCGTGTGCGGCGGGCATCTCGGGGGGCAGCGCCCCCGGGCCCACCGGGGGTATGTACTGCGTCGCACCCTCGTCCACGGGGGCGGCGGGCACCGGCGGCAGGAACTGGGTGGCCCCCTCCGACCCGTCGGGCAGCGCGCCCGCGGCGGCGGAGCCGTACGCGTCGACGGCGGGAACACCGTAGAAGGAACCGTTCTGCGGCGGTATCGGGACGGACGGGTCGTACGAGGTGTGGGCGCCGTACGCCGGGGCCTGCCCGCCCTCGGGCGGCAGCGGACCCGGACCGTGCTGCCCCTGGCCGTGCCCGCTCGCGGCCGGGTCCTGCGCGCCCCAGGGGGCCGGTTCCTGCGGGCCCCACTGCTGCGCGGGCGGGGACTGCCAGCCCTGACCCTGCGACGGGGCCGGCAACTGCTCCTCCGGTCCCCAGGGCGTCCCCCAGGTCTGGCCGCCGGACGGCGCCGAGGCGGGCGGCTGTCCGCCCACACCACCTGGGGCGACCGGACCGGCCGACCCGCCCGGCAGCAGGGGCTCGCCACCGTCGGAGGGCAGCACGATGCCTTCGCGCGCGGGGCGCGCCGAGGGCTCCTCGCCCTGTCCACTCTGCGTCACCGGGACTCCTACACATGGGGGACCTTGTGAATCGTCGACTCACGCTACCGGGTCCCCGGAGCCCGGTGCCACGCAGCACAGAGCCTGGGATCCTGCCCTGTGATCGCGGTAACAGAACCAGGTCACCACACGCTGTTCATGGCCCCTCCTTCACCCCGGCCCCGCGTCAACTCCACGTTGGCCGCCCGTTCGCCCGCCGACGCCCGTCCCGTTCATCCGCCGACGCCGCCATCGCGCGTACCCGTACTGGTACTAGGGCGCGTATCGGGTCGTGATCAATCTGCGGGTTTCGCTCTTGGGGCGGGACCTGATCCGGTAGATCGTTTTATGTGACGCGAGTGCAACTGACGGATGCGGAGTGGGAGTTCATCGGCCCGTACCTGCCGATCGGCCAGTACGGGCCGTACCCCGAGCGGCTGCGGCAGCAGTTCGAGGGCGTGATCTGGCGGTTCAAGACGGGCGGGCAGTGGCGGGAGATGCCGACCGAGTTCGGCGCCTGGTCAACCGTTTCCAACCGCTTCCGGCAGTGGCGTGACGCGGGTGTGTTC
>NZ_QFRK01000048.1 GCF_003143855.1 Streptomyces sp. NWU339 | reverse complement strand
ACAAGGAGTATCGTCGGCTGCGTCAGATGTGTATATGTGACAGCTGATCACCTACATGATCGTGGGCGGACTCTCCGGCTACTTCGAGGACAAACTCGAAGAGGAGGAGGAACGCGAGCACGAGGAGGAGGAGAGGGCCGTGCGCGCCGGGAAGCCCCGCTCGGCGGTCGCGCTGGCCGGCAAGGCCGCGTTCTTCATGTTCCTCTACCTGGAGGTCCTGGACGCGTCCTTCTCCTTCGACGGTGTGATCGGCGCCTTCGCCATCACCAACGACATCGTGCTGATGGCCCTGGGCCTGGGCATCGGCGCCATGTACGTCCGTTCGCTGACGGTCTACCTGGTCCGCCAGGGCACCCTCGACGAGTACGTCTACCTGGAGCACGGCGCGCACTACGCCATCGGCGCGCTCGCCGCCCTGCTGCTCGTCACGATCCAGTACGAGATCAACGAGATCATCACCGGCCTGATCGGTGTCGTCCTGATCGGCGCCTCCTTCTGGTCCTCCGTGCGCCGCAACAAGGCGATCGCGGCGGCCGGGGGGACCCCGGAGAAGACCGAGGTCCCGTCCGGGGTGTGACTGCCCTCCGCGTGAGGAACGCTCTGTTCGGGGCGGCCGTCGAGGACCACTCCTCGGGGCCGCCCCGTCGGCCGTTGCGGGGGCGGCGGAACAGCGGGACGGCGGGACGGCACGGCGGCGGGGCCGGCGGGGTTCCACGAGCGGACTTGGGGCGGGAATGAGATTTCTGGACGGACTGTGGCGCGGGAAAGAGACCGCCTTCGACTCGGGCAACGCGGCCACCAACGCCATCGAGCTGACCAAACGGCACGCGCAGGTGTCCCTGACCAAACAGGGCGCGGCCAACGGCCATCTGCGGATCAACCTGAGCTGGCGGATGCGCACCTCCGACCTGGGCGGCGCCCAGCGGGAGAGCCTGCTGCGGCACCCGCTCAAGGCGCTCAAGCCCCCGGAGGTCGTCGCCCACAGCCAGAGCATGGTCAACGTCGACCTGGACCTGGGCTGTCTGTACGAACTCCAGGACGGCACCAAGGGCGTGGTCCAGCCGCTCGGCGGCTTCCTCGGCGACGTCAACGCGGCGCCGTACGTCAAGCTCAGCGGCGACGACCGGTTCGGCTCGGCCTCCGGTGAGACGATCTACGTCAACCTGGACCACCGCGAGCACATCAAACGCCTGCTGGTCTTCGCGTACATCTACGACCAGACGCCCGCGTTCGACCGTACGCACGCCATCGTCACCCTCTTCCCGAGCAACGGCCCGCGGATCGAGATAGGTCTGGACGAGCGCCATCCGCAGGCCCGCTCCTGCGCGGTGGTGATGATCGAGAACGTCAAGGGCGAGATCGTGGTCCACCGCGAGGTGAAGTTCGTCTACGGCTTCCAGGCGGAGCTCGACCGCCTGTACGGGTGGGGCCTGCAGTGGGGCCGCGGCTTCAAGTCGAAGGTGGACCGTTAGGGCCCCACCCGGGCCGGGGCCCCGTCGGACCGGGCCCTACCGTCCGATGAACTGAGGCCCCTGCGGGGGCAGACGGAAGTCGGGGTCGGGGGCGCCGGGCGCGGGGGGCGGGTAGCCGTAGCCGGACGGCGCTCCCGCGGCGGCCGCCGCGGGAGCCGCCTGCGGGTAACCGTAGGCGGGCCGCCCGGTCGTCTGCGGGTAGCCGTACGCCGGCTGCGCGGCCGGGGGCTGCTGCGGCGGATACCCGTACGCGGGCTGCGCCGGCACCCCTGCCGGCTGCTCGGGCGGCAGGGGCCCGGACAGGTCCGCCGCGGCCGGGGCCTGCGGCTGGGTCAGCGCGTCGGGACGGACCGGGGTCCCGGTCGTGCCGGACGTGTCCGGGCGGCCGGGGTCGGCAGCCGAGGGGTCCTGCGCCGCCTCCGACTCGTCCACCGAGATGCCGAAGTCCGTCGCCAGGCCCTTCAGCCCGTTCGAGTAGCCCTCGCCGAGCGCCCGGAACTTCCAGCCCTCCCCGCGCCGGTACAGCTCACCGCAGATCAGCGCCGTCTCCTGGCCCGTCTCCGGCTTGACGTCGAAGTACGCCAGCGGCTCCGCTTCGGGCGCCTGCGCGTCGAACAACAGGATGCGCAGCGTGTGCACCTGGTCGAAGGTGACGCCGTCCGCCGACGCCACCAGCAGGATCCGCCCCACGCCGTCCTCGACCCCGTCGAGGTCTGTCTGGATCGTGTCGGTCAGACCCTCGGCGACCCGCTTCTTGCCGAGCCGCCACACCGTGCCGGACGGGTGCCGGGGCTGGTTGTAGAAGACGAAGTCCTCGTCCGAGCGCACCCGGTCGTCGAGCCCCAGGAGCAGCGCGGACGCGTCCACGTCCGGCACACCCTGCCCCGGGGACCAGCGCAGGACGGCGCGTACCGTGGTGGCTTGGAGCGGGACGTTCGACCCCTTCAGCATGGCGTGCGTCATACGGTCATCCTGCCCTCTCCGTCCTGATCACGACAATGCGGGGGGTGGCGAGACGGTATGGGAACGACACGGTCGGGCCACCTCGAGTTCACACCGGGCGGGAACCGCCGACATCGTTCCGTACGTACTATTACCGGCCACCTTCCGACATTCCACAGCATGCCCAACGGCCACGGGGGAGTTCAATGCGTCACTTCGGACAGATCGCCCCGGCGGTGCGGAAACGTCTCTTCTACCGGGAGCCGGGCGTGTTCACGCAGGAGTCACCGGCCCAGCTGCTCTCCACGGCGCTGGGCGCCACGCTGTACAGCCCCGCGACCCGCCCCCGGCTCGCCGACGACATCGTCAAGCAGGCCGGGCGCGGTGTGGTCTCGATGGTGCTGTGCCTCGAGGACTCCATCGGCGACGAGGACGTGCTCGCCGGCGAGGTGAACCTCGTCCGTCAGTTCGCCGACCTGGCCGACCGGCCGGCGGCCGATCTGCCGCTGCTGTTCATCCGGGTCCGGACCCCCGACCAGATACCGGACCTCGTCCGGCGTCTCGGCCCGGCCCTCTCGCTGCTGTCCGGATTCGTTCTGCCGAAGTTCACCGAGGAACGCGGCGTGCCCTTCCTGGAGGCCCTCGCCCTCGCCGAGGCCGAGAGCGGGCACCGCCTCTTCGCCATGCCGGTACTGGAGTCGCCGGAGCTGCTCTACCGCGAGACACGCGTGGAGACCCTCGAAGGCATCCTCCGCGCGGTCGACAAGTACCGCGACCGGGTCCTCGCCCTGCGCCTCGGCGTGACCGACTTCTGCTCCCCGTACGGGCTGCGCCGCGGCCCCGACATGACCGCCTACGACATCCAGATCGTCGCCTCCGTGATCGCCGACGTGGTGAACATGCTGGCCCGCGCCGACGGCACCGGATTCACCGTGACGGGACCGGTCTGGGAGTACTTCCGGGTCCAGGAACGCATGTTCAAGCCACAACTGCGGCAGAGCCCCTTCCTGGAGGTACAGGCCGTGGAACTGCGCGCGACACTGATCGAGCACGCCATGGACGGCCTGCTGCGGGAGATCTCCCTCGACCGGGCCAACGGACTGCAGGGCAAGACCTGCATCCACCCCTCGCACGTGCTGCCCGTGCACGCGCTGTCCGTTGTCAGTCACGAGGAGTACAGCGACGCGCAGGACATCCTCCGGCCGGAACGCGACGGCGGGGGTGTCATGAGGTCGGCGTACACGAACAAGATGAACGAGGTGAAGCCGCACCGCGCCTGGGCCGAGCGGACCCTGTTGCGCGCCGAGGCCTTCGGCGTGGCCAACGAGGACATCGGGTTCGTGGAGCTGCTCGCGGCCGGCCTGGCGGAGTGACGTACCGGAGCGACGGCGAGAGGCTCGGAGAAGACAGTGAGAAGGCAGTGAGAAGGCAGTGAACGAGGCAGTGCGCCGTGAGGCGCGCGACGGGTCGCAGGCCGGCGCGGGCATGACCGGCGGGAGCGTCTGGCCCGGGAGCTGGGTCGCGGAGCGGCTGGGTGTCGAACTGGCCGGCGACGACCGGTTGACCGGGATGCTGGGCCTGGCCCTGCGCCGCAACCCCAAGCGGGCCCACCTGCTGGTGTCCAACGTCCTCGGCAAGCACGTGCCCAGCCCGCCGTCCGTCGTGTACGGCCACGGTGTCGCCCTCGGCCGCCGGGTCCGCGAACTGCTGGGCGAACAGGCCCACCGGGCCGTGGTCCTCGGGTACGCGGAGACCGCGACCGGCCTCGGCCACTCGGTCGCCGACGGCCTGGGCGTCGCTCCCTGTCTGCACTCCACCCGCCGCCCGGTCCCCGGGGTGGCCACGGCGGGCGGTTTCGAGGAGTCCCACTCCCACGCGACCTCGCACCTGCTGCTCCCCGAGGACGCCGGGCTGCTGGCCGGGGACGGGCCGCTGGTCCTGGTCGACGACGAGTTCTCCACCGGCAACACGGTCCTGAACACCATCCGCGACCTGCACGCGCGCCATCCTCGGCGGCGGTACGTGGTGGTCGCCCTGGTCGACATGCGCTCGCCCGCCGACGCCGGGCGGCTGGACGGGTTCGCCCGCGAGATCGGGGCGCGGATCGACCTGGTGACGACCGTGTCGGGCACGGTGCGGTTGCCGGAGGGCGTCCTGGAGAAGGGACAGGAGCTGGTGGCGCGGCACGAGGGTGCCACGGGGGGTGCTCGGTCGACTGCGGCGCCGTCCGGATCTGCGGCCACCGCCGCACGGGCGCGAGCAACCCAAGCCGGCCCGCACCCGAGCGACAAGCTCACGCGCGTGGATCTGCGCTGGCCCTCCGGCCTTCCCGACGGCGGGCGGCACGGGTTCACGCCCGAGCACCGCGCCCGCCTGGAGAGCGCACTCCCCGACATGGCGGCCCGTCTCGCGGAGGCGCTCCCCGACGGCGCCCGCCGCGGCCGCGGCCGCATACTCGTCCTCGGCTTCGAGGAGCTGATGTACGCCCCGCTCCGCCTCGCCCACGCGCTGGAACAGAAGCTGGCACCGGAACCGGAACCGGGGCAGAGGCCGGGGCAGGCGGCGGCCGGGGCGACCGGCACCGAGGTGCGCTTCTCGACCACCACCCGCTCACCCGTCCTCGCCGTCGACGACCCCGGCTACGCGATACGCACCCGACTGGTCTTCCCCGCCCACGACGACCCCGCCGACGGCCCCGGCGAGCGCTACGCCTACAACGTCGCGGGCGCCGGCTTCGACGCCGTCGTCGCGGTCGTCGACTCGGCCGCCGACACCCCCGCGCTGCACGCGCCCGGCGGTCTGCTGGCCGAGCTCGCCGCGCACACCCCGCAGGTCCTCCTGGCGGTCATACCGTCGTACGTCCCCGCGCCCTCTCACGGACCCGCCGGACCCGACGTACCCGCCGGACCCGACGTCCTCGAAAGGCCCGCCTCCATGCTGCCCGAGCCCCTCCGCGGCCCCGCCTTCTCCTCGTACGCGCCCGAGGAGGTCGGCTGGCTGCTCCAGGACCTCTCGGACGTCACCCTGGAGGCGCCGACCGAGGAGCGCGAGGAGGCCATCCAGAGCGGCGGCGCGCACTACGCCGAGTCGCTGCCCGTCGAGTACCAGCCGAGCGAGCAGTACCAGCGGCTGTTCCACGCGGCCCTGGAGGTCTCGGCGGCCCGCCTCGCCCACGCGGTCGGCGTGGTCACCGAGACCGTGCTCGCCGAACTCCCCCACTCTCGACTTCTCCCCCACTCTCGGCTTCGCTCGAGCGGGGGGACCCCCATGAGCGGGGGGACCCCCACACCCCGCCCGGTACTCGTCTCCCTGGCCCGCGCCGGCACCCCCGTCGGCATCCTGATGCGCCGCTGGGCCCGGCACCGGCACCAACTCGACCTCCCGCACTACGCCGTCTCCATCGTCCGCGGCCGCGGCATCGACGCCAACGCACTGCGCTGGCTGGCCGAGCATCACGACCCCCGGGACGTCGTCTTCGTCGACGGCTGGACCGGCAAGGGCGCCATCACCCGTGAACTCGCCCAGGCCGTCCAGGAGTTCGAGAAGACCCACGGTGTCACCGGCTTCGACCCGGAGATCGCGGTGCTGGCCGACCCCGGCTCCTGCGTACGGACCTACGGCACCCGCGAGGACTACCTGATCCCCTCCGCCTGCCTCAACTCGACCGTCTCCGGCCTCGTCTCACGCACCGTGCTGCGGGCCGACCTGGTCGGCCCGGACGACTTCCACGGCGCCAAGTTCTACCGCGAACTCGCCGACGCGGACGCCTCGGTGGCCTTCCTGGACGCCGTCTCAGCCCGCTTCCCCGAGGTCACGGACGCCGCCTGCGCCCAGGCCAAGGAACTGCTCGCCACCGACCGCACCCCCACCTGGGAGGGCTGGGCCGCCGTCGAGCGCATCAGCGAGGAGTACGGCATCCACGACGTGAACCTCGTCAAGCCCGGCGTCGGCGAGACCACCCGGGTGCTGCTGCGCCGGGTGCCCTGGAGGATACTGGCGCGGTCCGGGGCGGGCAGCGACCTCGACCACGTCCGGCTGCTGGCCGAACAGCGGGGCGTCCCCGTCGAGGAGGTCGACGGACTCCCGTACACCTGCGTCGGGTTGATCCACCCCCGGTACACGCGCGGCGCGACCGGCGCCGACGGCAGGGCGGTGACCCGCTGATGCCCGTCCTCGTCGCCAGTGACCTCGACCGCACGCTCATCTACTCCACCGGCGCGCTCGCCCTGGCCGTGCCCGACGCCGAGGCGCCCCGCCTGCTGTGCGTGGAGGTCTACGAGAGCCGCCCGCTGTCCTTCATGACGGAGACGGCGGCCGGGCTGCTCGCCGAACTCGGTGACAGCGCGGTGTTCGTACCGACGACCACCCGCACCCGCGAGCAGTACGGGCGCATCAGCCTCCCCGGCCCCCCGCCGGCCTACGCCATCTGCGCCAACGGCGGCCATCTCCTGGTCGACGGCGTGTCCGACCCCGACTGGCACGCCCGGGTGACCGCACACCTCGCCGCCGAGTGCGCCCCGCTCTCCGAGGTGCAGGACCATCTGCTGCGGACCGCCGAACCGGCCTGGACCCTCAAGCACCGGGTCGCCGAGAACCTCTTCGCCTACCTCGTCGTCGAGCGCCGGCTGCTGGACGAGGAGTGGGTGAAGGAACTCGCCGTGTGGGCGGAGAACCGGGGCTGGACGGTCTCCCTGCAGGGGCGCAAGATCTACGCCGTACCGAAACCGCTCACCAAGAGCGCGGCCATGCGTGAGGTCGCCCGCCGCACCGGCGCCGACCTCACCCTCGCGGCCGGCGACTCCCTCCTCGACGCCGACCTGCTGCTCGCCGCCGACCGGGGCTGGCGCCCCGGCCACGGCGAACTGGCCGACGCCGAATGGACGGCCCCCGGGATCACGGCACTGCCCGAGCGCGGGGTGCCGGCCGGCGAGCGCATCCTGCGGGAGTTCCTGCACACGGTGCGCGCGCCGCACTGACGGAACCGGCGAGGACCCCGCCGAGGGGCGGGGTCCTCGCCGTCGGTGCCGGGGAGCAGCCGGGCCCGTCAGCCGCAGCAGCCCCCGCCGCAGCAGCCACCACCCCCGCCGCCCCCGCCCGCGCGGGGTGCGGCGGCAGGGGCGGAGGCGGCACCGCCCACGGCGACCGTGGACAGGAGCTTCACCGTGTCGTCGTGTCCCGACGGACAGTCGGCCGGGGCGGCGGACTCCGCCATGGGACGGCTCAGTTCGAAGGTGTCGCCGCAGGTCCGGCAGCGGTACTCATAACGAGGCATGAGCACAGGCTAACCGGCCGCCCCTGTTCGTGGCGGGGGAGCGGGGCGCGGGAGCGACGTGCCGGTCGGGCCCTAGCCTGCGGAGCCGCCGCGGTCCTCGCGGATCAGGGCCACCACCTGTGCCACCGAATCGCGGACCGCCTCCGTCTCCGTCAGGAAGTGCCAGTAGTCGGGGTGACGGCCCTCCAGGGCGTCGACGGCCCGGTCCAGGCGGGCCACGGCGGCGTCCAGCGGTCGGGCGTGGCGCGGGTCCGGGGTGTGGCGGCCGGCCATGGCCAGGCGCTGGGCGTCCCGGACGGCGAAGCGGGTGCGTTCGATCTCCTGCTCGGGGTCCTTCTGCACGGCGTTCAGCCGGCGCAGCCGGTCACCGGCGGCGGACACGGCCTCGTCGGTCGTGTTCAACAGCGCCCGTACGGTCGACAGCAGGGCGGTCGCGTCCGCCCAGCGCTGTTCCTCACGCGCGGTCCTCGCCTCGGCGAGCCTGCCCTCGGCCTGGCGCACGTGCTCCGCGGCCACCTCGGGGACGCGCTGCAGGTCCTGCCAGCAGGCGGCGGTGAAGCGGCGGCGCAGCTCGCTGAGGACGGGTTCCACCTGTGCGGACCGGGTGGTGAGGGCCTGGGCGCGGGTCCGCAGGGAGACCAGTCGGCGGTCGGTCTCGGCGGCCCGTTCCGGCAGCCGCTCGGCCTCCGCGCGGACGGCCTCGGCCTGGCGCGTGACCTGCTCGGCCCGCTCGAGGGTCTGCGGCACACCGTGCTGCCCGGCACCCTGGTTCAGCTTGGTCAGCTCCGGGGAGAGCGCGGCGAGCCGGGCGGCGAGATCGTCGGCCCGCAGCCCCGACCCGCGGGCGGTGTCCAGTGCGTTCGACGCGGCGAGCAGGGCCTGCCGGGCACGCTCCACGGCGGGCGCGAGCCGGGCCAGCTGGGTCTCGGCCTTGCCGAGGAGGGGGCCCAGTCCGTCGGTGAAGCGGTCCAGTTCCCGTTTGACCCGGTCGAGCTCGCCCTTGGCGGTGGTCAGCTCGGTGCGGGCCCGGGAGGCGACCGAGGCCTCCAGGTCGTCGCGGTCCAGGTCATGGGCGTCGACGGCCTCGATGTACTGGTGACTGGCCTCGTCGATACGGCGGCCGAGTGCCTCGAAGTCGGCGACGGCCCGGCGGGCGGCGGGGGAGCTGTCGACGGCGGTGATCGTCTCGATGGAGATCCGCAGGTCCCGCTGGGCGGTGTCGAGCTCGTAGAACGCGGCCGCCGCCGCGTCCTTGGCGGCCTGCGCCTCGGCCCGCTGGTTCTCGGCCCGCCCGCCGAACCAGCGCCGGGTGCCGCCCCCGGCGAACGCGGCGGCCAGCGTCGGCGCCGCCACCAGCGGCAGGGCCAGCAGGGCGAGCGTGTCCCGGAGCGGACCGGCCGCCCGGCGAAGGCGCACCGGGCGAAGGCGCGGCCACGAGGGAGGAGACAGAACACCACGCGTACGGTGCACGCGTGGTCTCGACGGCGAGTACGGCTGCTCTGGTGTCGCCGTCACATCCCTCTCCCGTACTGTCGTTCGCCCTGCCGGTGCCATTGTCCCACCGGTGGAGGACGAACACACGGGTCGGTCAGTTCGCCGTACGGACCGTGAGACTTCCGTCGCCGGTGTGGAGGTTCAGCACACGGGAGCCGGTGTCGTCACGGGGCATCCCGGAGGAACCCCGGTGGCAGGGTGCCGGGCCGTCGTCGGGGCGGGTGTTTACCGGACCGCGCCCCGGGCCATGTAGGCTGTCGATTCGGCCTGGGCGGTGCGTCCGGGTCCCGGGTGCGTAGCTCAGGGGTAGAGCGCCTGCCTTACAAGCAGGATGTCGGCGGTTCGAAACCGTCCGCGCCCACCGTGTGACGATCAAGGGCCTCCGGAGACGTTCCGGGGGCCCTTCTCGCTGTGGACGGCGGCACCCTCACGGGGACTGCTCCGTGCCCTCCGGCGGGTTCTCGTGGGCGTGCTTCAGCCGGGAGCGGGCGCGGACCCGGTCGGCGCCGGTGAGTTCGGTCCAGTAGCGATGGGTGCTGACGAACACCACCAGCTCGTGCTCCCGGCGCCGCAGCTTCTCCACCTCGGCCTGTTCGTCGTCGGTCCAGCCGGGCGAGGCGGGGCGCTCGACCCGGCGCCAGCCGGTGTCGTCGCTGAACCCGTCGACGGGCTCCACCGACCAGGGAAGCCGCTTCAACAGGGTCGACAGCTCGGCTTGGACCTGACGCAACTCCTCCTGACCGGCGAGGAGATCACTCGGGAAGTCATAGGTCGCAGCCACACCTCGATGATACGCCTGTTCGATTTTGGGTGGCGAGTTGCTCGGGGGACTCCCCGGTGGTTCACCCTCGTGGCCCGCGGGGGCCCGGCGGGGTCAGACTGGGGGCATGTGCCGGAGTATCAAGACCCTGCGTCCGCCCGCCCTGCCCGAGGAGGCCACCGAGGACGAGATCCGGGCCGCCGCCCTGCAGTACGTGCGGAAGGTGTCCGGCTTCCGGGCGCCGGCCGCCCACAACCGCGAGGTCTTCGACCGGGCCGTGGACGCGATCGCCGAGGCCACGGCCGACCTGCTGGACGGCCTGGAGGTGCGCGGCGCGGGCGCGAGTGCGGCGCGGGAGGCGGGGTGAGCCGGCGGCCCCGGTCCACCACGACGCCCCGGACGCGCCGTCCCTACGAGGCCTCCGCCGGTACCGGGTGCCGACGCACCAGGTAGGTCGCTCCCGCGCCCGCCGCGAACAGCGCGCCGACCGACACCGCGGTGGCGAGCCAGGACGCGCCCAGCCAGTGGGCGCCGAAGTAACCGAGGGCCACGCTGTAGGCGGCCCAGGACAGGCCCGCCAGCGCCGACCAGGGCAGGAAGTCACGGGCCCGGCGGCGGGCGGCACCCGCCCCGAGCGAGACCAGCGAACGGCCCGCCGGGGCGAAACGGGCGAGGACGACCAGGCCGCCACCGCCCCGGGCCAGCGCCGAGCCGAGACGTTCCTGCGCGCCGGTCAGCCGACGGGACCGGGCGATCGCCCGGTCCAGACGGGCGCCGCCGCGCCAGGCGAGACGCCAGGCGACCAGGTCGCCCAGGACGGAGGCGGTGGCGGCGCAGAGGGTCAGCGCCAGGATGTCGGGCACGTCGGTCGCGGTGCCCGCGGCGGCGGCCGTGGCCGCCGTGATCACCAGGACCCCGCTCGGCAGCACCGGCAGGAACACGTCGAGCAGGACCGAGAGGGCCACCACCGCGTAGACCCATGGACTGCCGACCAGCGACCCGAAACTCTCCACCCGAACTCCCCATGGCTCCCCCGTGGGCCAGACCGTGCCGCGTCGTCGCGGGGGGAGCGGCAGGGGTGGCCTTGACAACCGACGAGCCTACGCCGGGCATGTGACGGAAAGGTCACGGGAGGTTCGTGTGCCCGGTGCCTGGAGTTCGTGTTCCGGACTGTCGGGTCGTCAGGCGGCGACCGGGGTCTGCTCCGTCGGCTTCGGCTGCGCGGCGCGGGCGCGCCGGGTGAACAGCCGGTCCAGGCCGAAGGCGCCGGAGCCGGTGAACACCAGCAGGAACATGGCCCAGCAGTACATCGCCGCGCCCTCGCCGTCGTTCTGGACGGGCCACAGGGCTTCGGGCTGGTGCACGCTGAAGTAGGCGTAGGCCATGGCGCCCGACGAGATGAACGCGGCGACGCGGGTGCCGAGTCCGAGCAGGACCAGGCTGCCGCCGACGAGCTCGATCAGGCCCGCGTACCAGTGGGGCCAGGCGCCGAGTTCGACGGTGCCGCCCTTTCCGTCCGTGCCGCCGAGCGCACCGAGCAGTGCGACGGCGCCGTGGCAGGCGAACAGCAGCCCGACGACGATCCGGAACAGGCCGAGGGCGTACGGCTGGGCGCTGTCGAGGCGTCCGGACATGGGGGAGGTCTCCTTCGGTAGGCCGGCCCGGAAGGGACCGGTCCGGGAACGGAGCCGAGCCGTGGGCCCACGTCAGGTGCCCCTGACTCATGCTCGCGAGATCACCATGTGGCCGCGGGGGATCGCCTCCCTGGAAAGGCCGATCGTCCGCCGCCGCACGTGAATACGGCTCCGCCCCCGCCCGCGCGTTCAACGGTGTGGCCGAACCCACACTCCGTGTCACAGTCATCCCGCGGGCAACTCGCATTGATCTCAGGGATTCTGACGTGACATCACCCGGCCACCACCCCCGCTAATCGCTCAGCCGGAGCTCCGCCACCGTCCTCAGTCGCGCCCCCGTCTCCCGTCCGCTTCCGGTCTCCGGCCTCGTCTCCCCCGGCTTTTCCGTGCGTGCGTGGTCCAGTCGCAGCACCGCCGAACGCCCCCGCAGCGTCAGCGTCATGAGCTGGTTGCCGAACCAGGGCCCGCCCGTCCTGCGCCACGTGACCGGCGGTTTCCCGGACCCCCCGTGCCGGGCGAAGGCGCGGCCCAGGGCACGGGCGGCGGCGCTCCAGCCGAAGCGGAAACCCAGCCGGATCGACAGGGGAATGGAGTTGTGCACGGGGGAGCAGGTCAGCTGCGTCACCCGGGCGTCCGGTTCCCGCCCCGGCCAGCTCGGCTCGGCCGTGTACGCGTGGTGGACGTCACCGGAGAGCACGGACACCGTCGCCGGCGCGTCCGGCCCCGTACCGGCCTCGGCGATCAGCTCCGCCAGCTCTCCGAAGGACTCCGGGAACGCCGCCCAGTGCTCCAGGTCCGCCGCGCGCCGGAGCCGCTCCCCGAACCGCGCCCACCGGGGGCCCTTGTCACCCCGGCACAGCACGGAACTCCACGCCTCGACGTCGTGCACCAGGTGCGGCAGCAGCCAGGGCAGGGACGTGCCGATGAGGAGGTGGTCGTACGAACCGGGCTCGTCCCGTACCTGTTCGCGCAGCCACGCCGCCTCGCCCGGGTCGAGCATTGAACGCTCGCCCTCCGTCAGGACGCGGGCCGCCCTGCTGTCCACCATCAGCAGCCGCACCCGGCCGAAGTCGCGCCGGTAGCTCCAGCGGGTGGAGGCCGTGTCCGACTCGGCCTCGGCGGCGAAGGCACGCAGCGCCTCCGTACCGTCGGGGCTCTCCCGGACGGACGCGTACAAGGGGTCCGCCGCCAGCTCGCGCGGGGAGAGGTTGCCCAGGTGCTGGTACACCCAGTACGACATCAGGCCGCTGCGCACCCGCTCCCCCCACCAGGAGGTGGCGCGCATGTCGGCGACCCAGGAGGCGGAGGTGTTCCAGTCGTCCGCGACGTCGTGGTCGTCGAAGATCATGCAGGTGGGGACGGTGGACAGCAGCCAGCGCACCGGGGGGTCGAGCCAGGACTCGTCGTAGAGGTGGGTGTACTCCTCGTAGTCCGCCACCTCGCCGCCCGGGGGGTCCTCGAGGCCGCGGCGGGCGGCGAGGTACGCGCGGGTCGCGTCGGAGGTCTCGTCGGCGTACACCTGGTCTCCCAGGAGGAGCAGCACGTCGGGCCGCTCCCCGTCCGGGTCGGCCGCGATGCGGGCGGCCAGGGCGTGCAGCGCGTCGGGGCCGACGGGGTCGTGCTCGCCGGTCGGCGGGGACGCCCAGTGGCAGGAGCCGAAGGCGACGCGCAGGCCGCGGCCGGTGGTGGGGCCGGTGGCGGGAGCGGGGGTGGTGATGACGGAGGGCGGGAGGGACCGGAAGGGCTCCTCCTCGGCCGACGGCCACGCGCGCGTGCCGTCGAGGAACACCTCGTACGGCGTCGCCGTGCCCGGGGTCAGGCCGGTCACCTCGACCAGTGCGTAGTGGTGGCCCGCGATCTGGAAGGTGCGGGCCGTCCCGCCGGACCCGTCCGCGCAGCGCACCTCGGCGGTGCCCGGCCGGCTCGTCTCGGCCCAGACGGTCGCGGAGGAACCGTCGACGTACCTCAGCAGTGGCCCGAGGCGCAGTGCGGTCATGGTGTCCCCTTCCTCCGTCGCCCCGTACGGTACGCAGCGACGGAGGTCAGTGGGGAGAACCCGGCACTCAGCAGCTCGCGAGGTACCCCTGCAGGGCGGACTTCTCGGTCGAGTCGACCGACAGGTTGTAGTAGTACTTCACCTGCACCCAGGCGCGCACGTAGGTGCAGCGGTAGGCGGTGCGGGACGGCATCCACTCGGCGGGGTCCTTGTCGCCCTTGGCCTGGTTGACGTTGTCCGTGACCGCGAGCAGCTGCGGACGGGTCAGGTCGTTGGCGAAGGTCTGGCGCTGGGAGGTGCTCCAGTTCCGGGCGCCGGAGTCCCAGGCCTCGGCGAGCGGGACGACGTGGTCGATGTCGACGTCGGAGGCGGCGGACCAGGTGGCGCCGTCGTACGGGGAGTACCAACTGCCGCTGGTGGCCGCGCAGGAGGAGTCGGTGACGACGTTCGTGCCGTCGCGCTTGAGGACCGTCTCGCGGGTGTTGCAGGTGCCGCTGATGGTGATCCAGTGGGGGAAGAGGTCGCGGTTGTAGCCGGTGCGGACCTCGGCGGAGACGGGCAGTGAGGCGAGGTAGGTACGGGCGGTGGCGGCGCTGACCGGGGTGGGGAGGGCGGCGGAGGCGCTGGGGCCGTTGAGCATTCCGGCGGAGGCGATGAGTCCGGTGAGCGCCGCGACTATGCTCAGCCGTCGACGCGCGTAGAACTTCGGCATGTGCGAACTCCCTTGTGGGGTGGGTCCGTTGGAGTGTGAGCAGGGGAATGCTCGGCCCGTGGTGTTACGGGGAGGGGTGGGTTTGGTGAGAAGTTAATGACGCGACCATGACATGTCTAGGGTCGGGGCGGTGTGGATCCGGTGCGGGTGCGATGTGTCCGCGCGCACAGACGGTCCGCGGCGCCTCGCGTACCATGGACGGCGCAGAGGGGGAGTAGCCCTTCGCCGGACCGTCGACATACTGCTCAGCCGCGGCTGAGCCGGCGCCCGGAGGCAGGTCCCGCAGGGGCCGGCCGGCGAGACCTTCGGCAAGCAGTGCACCGCCCGTGCCTCTCGGCGCGGGTGCCACGTGTGCTGTCGTGCCGAGGTGTCCGCGAACGCACAGCACTCTCGGTGGGGCAGCCCCGACCGATCGAGGAACCGTTGATCAACCTGACCGTGACGGCCGTCGTGTTCGGCGTCGTCTTCCTGGCCGAGCTGCCGGACAAGACCGCGCTCGCCGGCCTCGTCCTCGGCACCCGTTACCGGGCCTCCTACGTCTTCGCCGGTGTCGCCGCCGCCTTCGCGGTGCACGTCGCGCTCGCGGTGGCGGCGGGGAGCGTGCTCACCCTGCTGCCGCAGCAGCTCGTGAGCGCGATCACAGGTGTGCTCTTCCTGGGCGGCGCGGCGGTGCTGCTGTTCAGGAAGGGCGAGGACGAGGAGGAGATCCGCAAGCCGGAGAACCAGTCCTTCTGGAAGGTGTCCGGGGCGGGCTTTATGCTCATCCTGGTCGCCGAGTTCGGCGATCTCACCCAGATCATGACGGCCAACCTCGCCGCCCGTTACGACGCCCCGCTCTCCGTCGGCCTGGGCGCGGTGCTCGCGCTGTGGGCGGTGGCCGGACTGGGCATCGTCGGCGGGAAGGCCCTGATGAAGCGGGTGCCGCTGAAGCTGATCACGCGGATCGCGGCGCTGCTGATGCTGGGGCTCGGGGTGTGGAGCCTGTGGGAGGCGGTCACCGGCTGACCGGCCCGAGGGGCGCCCGGGTGCCGGGCGCCCGGGCCCCGTGGAGGGGTGCGGGAGCGGCGGCGGGGCCAACGAATGGTGAACGGTCGGCGGAGGGGCTGGCGGGATGCCGGGCAGGTTTTGTACCGTGGGTGAACAAAGTGGCTCCCGCCCGTTCTCCCTGACCGGCGGGCGGGGCCGCCTTGTCTCCTCCGGGCCCCACTCCCGGCCCGCAGCCGGGCCCGGCCCCACCCCCGCGCTTTGGAGCTGCCGATGACAGCCACCGCCGTACTCACCGCCCGCGCCCTCCTGCTGGACATGGACGGCACCCTTGTCAACTCGGACGCCTCGGTCGAGCGCGTCTGGCGGCGCTGGGCCGAGCGGCACGGGCTCGACGGGGACGAGGTCATGAAGGTCGTGCACGGGCGGCAGGGCTACGCCTCGATGGCGCTGCTGCTGCCGAACAGGCCGATGGCGCAGAACCTCGCCGACAACGCGCGCATGCTCGCCGAGGAGACCTCGGACACCGATGGCGTCGTCGAGATACCGGGCGCCCGTGACTTCCTCGCCTCGCTCGACGGCCTGCCGCACGCGCTGGTGACCTCGGCCGACGTCGGCCTCTCCACGGCCCGGATGGCCGCCGCCGGGCTGGCGCTGCCCGAGGTGCGGGTGACCGCCGAGTCCGTCGGCGCGAGCAAGCCCGACCCCGAGGGCTTCCTCAAGGGCGCGGCGGAACTGGGCGTCGACCCCGCCGACTGCGTGGTCTTCGAGGACTCCGGAGCGGGTATCGCCGCGGGGCGCGCGGCCGGGATGCGGGTCGTCGGGATCGGCCCCCGCGCCGGATTCCACGCCCCGGACGTGGTCGTACGGGACCTGACCCGGGTGCGGGTCGAGCGCGGGACGGACGGGACGATCCAGCTGCACGTCACCGGAGTCGTGGCCGGAGCCGGAGGCGTGGGGGCGTAGCGCCCGCCCGGCCTACGGCTCCCGGGTCTCCGACTCCAGCCGGCTCCGGGTCTCCGGTCCGTACACGCCCAGCTCGTCGCCGCTGATGCCCCGGGACCACTGGTAGTGGCGCAGGGCGTCCTCCACCCGGCGGTTGAACCGGCCGTGGAGCTCGCTGTTGTACAGGTACAACTGGCGCAGGCGATGCTGGAGTTCGACGACCTCCGGCCCGTGGTCGCCGCGGCGCAGTACGGCACCGGTGACTTCGCGGACCTCCTCGTCCGCCACCTCCGCGGGGGCGTCGGCCGGGGCGGTGGTCGGCGCGGCCGACGACGACTCCGCCGTGTCCGACGGGGACGCCGAAGCGCTGGACTCCGACGCCGAGACCGACGGGGACGCCGACGGGCTCGCGCTCTCGGACGGCGAGGCCGAGGCCGAGACCAGGAGTGACGGTGATGCCGCCGGGTTCGCGCTCTCGGACGGCGAGGCCGAGGGTGAGACCGACGGGGCGTCCGGCACGCTCACCCGCACGTCGTCCGGCAGCGCGCCGTCCTGGGACGGCGCCTCGTACGCGAACAGCCCGCTCGCCCACCCGGCGGCCCCGGCCACCGCCACGACCGCCCCGGCGGCCGTGAGCAGCGCGGTACGGCGACGGCGGCGGCCCCGGGGGGTGGATCCCCCGGCGTCCGGGCCCAGGTCCAGGTTCGTGGCCGGCCCCGCCGCTGCGGGCACCGTCCGGGTCGGGCGGGTGGCCTCGAACAGGTGGAGGTCGGTGGCGTTCGGCTCGGTCGTGGGCGGCGCGAGCGGCGCGGCGAGCGGTGTGGGCGCGGGGGTCGGCTCGGGCGGGGCGGAGGGGGGCACGGATGTCGCGTCCGGCGGGACGACGCGCAGTTGCATGGTCGCGTCGGCGGCGGGCGGCGCGTCCGGTCGGTCCTCGGCCGGGGCAGGGGGCGCGGCCTCCGGTCCGGCTTCCGGCTCGGGGGCGTGCTCGGGTGCGGCGTCGTGCTCGGACACGGGGTCGTGCCCCGGTGCGGCATTCGGCGTAGTCGCCGGCGTTCCGTCGTCGAACTCCACGTATGGGCGTATGCGGAGCGGATGGAAGTCCTCCACCGCTGCCGCCTGAGCCGTACGGGCGTCGCGGAGGGCGTCGGACGCGCGCGGACCGCAGGCGCAGGACGGAGTGTTGTCCCTGTTCCTGGGCGCACCGCACTCCGGGCACGGGGTTTCCATCGGCTGTACCACGCGTTGTCCCTCCCCTCGTGATCTCCAGAGATTATGCAGATCTCCTCCACACCCCGCTGCACAAGCCCCCGGAACGCGGTCTTCCGGAGGCAATCGACGGGCTGTTCAACAGGAGAAAAACGGTCATACCGATCACGATGGGCCCTGGGAACCAGAACCTGTGGAGGTCGCCATGGCCGGGTACGCGCACGGTAGGACGGAGCGGGCGGGCAGCGCGCGGCCCTCATCCGGTGCCGGCTCCGGTCCGCCGTCCTCCTCCGCCGGTCCGCCGCCCTCCGACCCGGGCCCCCCGGAGCAGGCGGCCAAGAACCTCGTCGTCTCGATCGGCGCCCTGCTCCTCGGTCTGCTCCTCGCCGCCCTCGACCAGACCATCGTGGCCACCGCGCTGCCCACCATCGTCAGCGAACTGGGCGGTCTGGAGCACCTGTCCTGGGTGGTCACCGCGTATCTGCTGGCCTCGACCGCGGCCACCCCGTTGTGGGGCAAGCTCGGCGACCAGTACGGCCGCAAGCGGCTGTTCCAGTTCGCCATCCTCATCTTCCTGCTGGGCTCCGCGCTGTGCGGCGCGGCACAGGACATGTCCCAGCTGATCGCCTTCCGGGCGCTCCAGGGGCTGGGCGGCGGCGGACTGGTCGTGCTGTCCATGGCGATCGTCGGCGACCTCGTCCCGCCCCGTGAACGCGGCAAGTACCAGGGCATGTTCGGCGCGGTCTTCGGCACGACGAGTGTCCTCGGGCCGCTCCTGGGCGGACTGTTCACCGAACATCTGAGCTGGCGCTGGGTGTTCTACGTCAACCTGCCCCTCGGAGTCGTCGCGCTCGCCGTGATCGCGACGGTGCTGCACATCCCGCGCAGAGCAACCCGGCACGTCATCGACTACCTCGGCACCTTCCTCATCGCCTCCGTCGCGACCTGCCTCGTCCTGGTCGCCTCCCTCGGCGGCACCACCTGGGGCTGGGGCTCGCCGCAGACCGTCGTCCTCGCGGTCCTGGGCGTCGTCCTCGCCGTCGTCTTCGTCGCGGTGGAGCGGCGGGCCGCCGAACCCGTACTGCCGCTGAAACTGTTCCGGATCCGCACCTTCACGCTCTCCGTCGTGATCAGCTTCATCATCGGCTTCGCCATGTTCGGCGCGCTGACCTATCTGCCGGCGTTCCTCCAGATGGTCCACGGGGTGAGCCCGACCATGTCCGGCGTGCACATGCTGCCGATGGTGGTCGGCACGTTGTCGGCCTCGACCGCCTCCGGACAGATCGTCAGCCGCACCGGCCGCTGGAGGGTGTTCCCCATCGCGGGCACCGCCGTCACCACCGTCGGCCTGCTGCTGCTCCACCAGCTCGACGAGCACAGCTCCACCGCCGTGATGAGCGCCTTCTTCTTCGTCTTCGGCCTCGGGCTCGGGCTGGTCATGCAGGTACTGGTGCTGATCGTGCAGAACGCCGTCTCCTACCGGGACCTGGGCGTCGCCACCTCCGGCTCGACCTTCTTCCGCTCCATCGGCGCCTCCTTCGGTGTCGCCGTCTACGGCACGATCTTCGCGAGCGGCCTCGACGACCGGCTCAGCGACGCCTTCCGCGGCGCCCGGCTCCCGCCCGGCGTCTCCGTCGGCGCGCTGGAGGCCGACCCGCGCGGCATGGCGGACCTGCCGGCCGCCCTGCGCCCCGAAGCCGTCCACGCGTACGCCGCCGCCATCACGGACGTCTTCCTGTACGCCGTCCCCCTCGCCCTCCTCGGCTTCGTACTGGCCTGGCTGCTCAAGGAGGACAAGCTGCGTGCCTCGGTCCCCTCGCCCGACGGCACCGGGGCGCCGGCCGGCGAGCCGGTGGAACGGCCGTCCCCCGACGAGGTGGGTCGCGCGCTGTCGCTGCTCGGCACCCACGAGGGACGGCGCGAGATCTACCGGACGACCACCGCCCGCGCGGGCTGCGACCTGCTGCCCGCGACGAGCTGGCTGCTGCTGGGGATCAGGAAGCGCGGCTCGATGGAACCGGCCCTGCTCGCCGAGCGCGGAACCATCCCGCTCACCGTCGTCCTGGAGGCCGCCCGCCAGGCCGAGGTGCGGCACCTCGTCACACGCGAGGGCCCCGGCCTCGTACTGACCGACGGCGGGTACGCGGTCGTGGAGCGGTTGGCGCGGGCGCAGGAGGAGTTCCTGGCCGAGCTGCTCGGCGACCGGTGGGGGCCGGACCGGCCGACCGATCTGGAGCGGCTGGCGCACGAGCTGACGGAGGAACTGGGCGGATCACGAGCCGGAAGCCCGCACGACGACAGCCCGGAAGGCCCGCACGGCGAGCGGCCGGGGGCGCCCGTCGGTTGAGCCGGATGGTTCAGCCGGGTGATTCGGACGGGGACAGACAGGTGGCTCACACGAGGTGCTTGGCGAACCAGTGCTCGGCGTACGACATCGAGTTGTGCGGCTCGGTCTCGGTGAAACCGAGCCGGGCGTACAGGGCACGGGCCTCCACGAGGTCCGAGCGCGTGTCGAGGACCAGCCGGGTGGCCCCCGACGCGCGGGCCGCTTCCTCGGCGGCGCCCACCAGGAGCGCCGCACCGCCCTTGCCGCGCATCGCCTCGTAGAGGAAGACCCGGGTGAGTTCGGCGGTCGCGGCGTCCAGCAGCCGGACCCCCGCGCTGCCCGCCGGCTCGCCCGCGTACCGCGCGACCAGCAGATGCCCCCGCGGCGGCACGAGGTCGGCGCCCGACTGGGCGGCGATCTCGCGCTCCAGCTCCGCCGGGTCGGTCCGGCGCCCCTCGTGCAGCAGATACCAGCGGTCGCTGACCTCGGTGTAGTACGCACGCCAGAGCGCGGCGGCGGCAGGGGAGTCGGGGCGTTCGGGGCGGATGGTCCACGTCACGACCGCATTCTGCGTCCATCCACAGCCGGACGCGCAACTCCTGTTTGCAATCGGGCCTTTCGGCTACCCGTCCGGCGAACCGGCGCATGAGGAGTGCCGGTTGGCCGACACACCGGAAGGCATCCATGTCCACTGGCCTGATCATCGCTTTGATCGTGATCGTGGCGGTCGTTGTCGTCGCGGCGGCCGCACTGACCCTGCGCGCCCGCGGTCCGTACCGCGGCGCGCACCTGAAGCGGCGCTTCGGACCCGAGTACGACCGGGCCGTCGCCCGGCACGACGGGGACGCCGAAGCCGCCGAACGCGAACTGGCCCAGCGCGTACGGCTCCACGGCGACCTGCGGACACGACCGCTGGAACGCGCCGAACGGGAGAGGTACGAGGCGGGCTGGACGGCCGCGCAGGAGCGGTTCGTCGACTCGCCGGGGGCCGCGGTCGCCGAGGCGGACCGGCTGCTCGCCGACCTCGCCTCCGCCCGGGGCTTCCCCAACGGCGGACAGTACGAGGAGCAGCTCGCCGCGCTGTCCGTGCACCACGCCCGGCACGTCGACGGCTACCGGCGGGTGCACCGGGTGGCGCAGGCCCGCGCCGACGGCACGCACGGCACACACGGAGGCGGCGCGGGCACCGAGGAGATGCGCGAGGCGATGGTCGAGGCGCGCGCCCTCTTCGACGACCTGGTGCGGCCGTCCCGTCACGACGGCGGAGACCATCGCGCCGGCCCGCACGGCAACCGCGGGAAGACGGCCGCACACGGCCGCTCCCCCCACATGCCGTCGTTGCTGCACCGGCGACAGGCGAAGGAGAGCTGAGCGAGATGACCGACACGACCCGGCGCCCCGGCGACGCACCGACGGGCGAGGCGCCCCCCACCACGACCATCCGCCCGACCAGCCGAACGACCGCTCCCGGGACCCACGACGGCCTCCCCGAGGACGTGCACGACGACCCCCGTCGTGACGTCCACGAGGAGGGCGCCCGCCACGGCGGTGACCGCGACCCCGAGGGGGCGGGCGGTACCCGTCTGCTCCCGCACGACGACTGGCACAAGCTCTCCGAGCAGTTGCAGCACGCCGTGGCCGGGTTCGTGGACGCCCCGAGGGACTCCGTGGAGCAGGCCGATCACGTGCTGCAGGAACTCGCCGCCCGCTTCACCGACGCGGTGACCGAGCGGCGCCGTACCCTGCGCCGGTCCTGGCAGACCGCGGACGGGGGCGAGGGCCCGGACACCGCCGTGACCGGCACCATGACCAGTACCGACACCGAGCAGCTGCGCCTGGCCCTGCGGGACTACCGCGGGCTGGCGGAACGGCTGCTGCGCGTCTGACCGGGACCGCTCCGAGCAACCGGCGGGCTGTCAGGCGGGCGGGCCCTGCGGCCCGTCCCCCGCCCCCGTCCGGCGCTCCCGCCACTGCCGTACGACGTCCTCGACGTCGTACGGCTTCTTGCCCAGCGGGGGGCCGGGCGGGGGCTTGAACATCATGTCGCGGATCTTGGCGTTGACGTCCGTGATGATCTTCCGGACGATCCGTTCGGAGGGGGCCGCGTAGGCCGCCGCCAGGGCGTCCTCGGCCTCCTTGCGCAGGGCCAGCGTCGGCGGCAGCACGGAGTGGCCCTCGCGGGCCAGCTTCCGCCTGACCCACCACAACTCGTCGTACGGGGACTCCATGTCAGGGGGCAGCGGCTTGCCCGCTCCCGGCAGCCGTTCGAACTCCCCGCGCGCCTCGGCGTCACGGATCTGCTTGTCCACCCAGGACTCGAAGTCGACGCCCGGCGGCTTTCGCTCGGTCATATGACCATTGTGCCCACCGGGCAGACGCGGTGGAACCGGGCGTTTTATCATTCGGCGGCAGCGAGCGAGTCGTACCGGTCGCCGCGCCAGGCCGTTCCGGCCGCCGCAGGGCCGGCCCCCGGCCCGCCAGGACGTCTCAGGAGGAGCGCACGTGCTCGAACTCACCATGGCCGCCGTGTCCGCGGAGGAATCGGGGGCCACGGCCGGCATGCTCATGGCCGACGCGCCGAGCGAGCCGGGTGCCGTGCTGCGGGTGGGGCGGGACAGGTCGGTGTGCCGGCTCTCCACGCCGGACGACTGGCTGTTCGTGTCCAGGGTCCATCTGGAGTTCCAGTGCGCCCAGGACGGCACCTGGTATCTGAGCTGGCTGCGCGGCTCGCTGCCCGAGCCGTCCTCCGAGGTCCGGCTGACCGTCGGTGAGCAGGTCCACCCGGTCGCCTACGGCGGCAGCGTCGCGCTGCCCCGGGGCGGCAACGGCGAGGTCGTCATCCTGGACCGTGCCGCCCCGCGCAGCGTCAACGTGGGCTTCTACCACGAGGTGTGAGACCGGCGGGCACCGCGAGGGCCCACCGGCTCACTCCAGCACCCGCGCCAGCGCGAAGCCGTCGTAGCCCTTGCCGCCGACCGTCTGGATCGCCGTACCGGCCAGCCTCGGGTGGCTGCCGATCAGGTCGAGGGCGGCGCGGGTGCCCAGCACGTCCGGGGAGGTGCTCTCCGCGTCGATCACCCGGCCGCCCCGGACGACGTTGTCGAGGACGATCAGGCTGCCCGCGCGGGTGAGCCTCAGGGCCCACTCCAGGTAGTGCGGGTTGTTGACCTTGTCGGCGTCGATGAAGACCAGGTCGAACGGGGGCGGGTTCTCGTCGGCCAGCCGGGGCAGCGACTCCAGCGCCGGACCCACCCGCACCTCGACGAGCCGGTCCAGGCCCGCGCGGCCGATGTTGCGGGTGGCGACCTCGGCGTGGAGCGGCTCGTACTCCAGCGTGATCAGCCGCCCGTCGGCCGGGAGGGCGCGGGCCAGCCAGATGGTGCTGTAGCCGCCGAGGGTGCCGATCTCCAGGACGTACCGGGCGCCCTGCGTCTGAGCGAGGAGCTGGAGCAGCTTGCCCTGGTTGGGGGTGACGGCGATGGGCGGGAGCCCGGCGGCCTCGCTGTCCCGCAGGGCGGCCGCCAGAGCCTCGTCGTCGGGTGCGAGGCGGGCGGCGAAGTAGTCGTCCACCGCGCGCCAGAGCTGCGATTCGCTCATGCCCTTCACCTCTCGTCCTTCTCCGTCCGGTCGGTCCGGTGGCTGGCTCAGCCGGCTCGTGCGGCCGATGAGCACGACGTCACCAACCCTCCCATGTGGTCCGTCTCGCGTCCCCGCGGGCAACCCGACCCCCCGCCGTCCATCGTCTTCCGGGATCGAAGCCGGACCAAAGGCAGGACCAAAGCAGGACGGACGTCAGGTGAAACGGGGGTTGCCTGCGTCTCCTTCCGGGGGCGGCGCGGGCCTCATAGGGTTTGCGGAGGTACCCCCACGCGGGGGACGTGTGGGACCGACGGGGCGGGAGGCCGACGAGGCGTGGCGAACGCGGCACACAGGGGGCGACCGGCGGAGGCGTTCGGAGCCACGACCGTCGACGGTACCCGGACACGTCTGCACACGGCGCGCCTCGGACTGTGGCTGCTCGCCGCCGTCCTGGTCGTACGACAGGTCGTCGCCGTCCTGACCACCCCGCGCGGGGAACGGCTCACGGACCTCGAGACCTGGTTCGGGCACGACGGGGTGCTGCAGGCCAGCGGCTCGCTCTACGAGTCGACCCGCTTCACCGGCACCCCCTTCGGCGGGCTCGTCCTCAAACCGCTCAGCAGATCCGCCGAACAGGCCCTGGGCTGGGGCTGGACCTTCGGCACGCTGCTGCTGGTCGTCGCCCTCGGTCTGGTCGCCGTCCGCGCCCTGCCCCAGCCGGTCGGCCGGCGCACGGCGCTGCTGGCCGCGCCGGTCGCGGTCAGCCTGCTCATGCTGTCGCTGCCCGTGCGCAACACGCTGTGGCTCGGCCAGACCAGCGTCATCCCCGTCCTGCTCGTCCTGCTCGGCTGCTTCGTCGCCCGCGGGCAGCGGGCCGGCGGGGTGCTGATCGGTGTCGCCGCCGCCCTCCAGCCCACCCTGCTGCTCTTCGCCCCGCTGCTGTGGTTCACCGGCCGCCGCCGGGCCGCCGCGGCCTCCGGCGTCACCTTCGCCGCGAGCACCGCGCTCACCTGGGCCGCGATGCCGCAGGACTCGTACACCTACTGGGTGCGCCACATGGCGGGCGTGGGCCTCGGTGGCCGGGCCGACGACCTCGCCAACCAGTCCCTGCACGGCGCCCTGCTCCGCCTCGGCCTTGAAGGGCCCGTCGAGGTCGGGCTCTTCCTGCTGCTCGGCGCGGCCGTCGCGACGCTCGGTCTGCGCCGCGCCGTCCGCTACGCCCACGACGGCCAGCTGCTGCTCGCGGTCGCGATCACCGGCTGCGCGGCCATCGCCGTCTCCCCGACCGCGTGGCAGCACCAGCTGCTGTGGGTGCTGCTCGCCCTCGTCGGCACCGTCGGCAGACGCGCCGGTGACCGGCTGCTGTGGCCGGTGGCCGTCGTCCTGGTGATGACGCTGCCCGCCCAGATGATCCTGCCGAACCTGGCGGTCCTCCACCCCGTCCGCGACAACGTGGTGCTGCTCGCCGCGCTCGCCGCCGCCACGGTGATCCCGTTCCTGTCGCGCACCTCGCCGTACTTCGGCTCACCCGTCCCGACCCGGTACGCCCCGCCCGTCCCGACCCGCTTCCGGCACGTCCCGCCGCTGCCGTTCCTGCGCCGGGTCCTGAGCCGCCCCAACCTGCTGCTGGAGCTGCTGCTGATCCGGGTCACCTAAGCCGCCTACTCCCAGGTGCGGCTCGCGGCGACCGGCGGCAGGGAGCGCGCGGAGGAGCACGCCCAGCAGATCCTCGACCTCGAGCGCGTGCTCCACCTGGACATCGAGCACGCGGTCAACCACGCCGTCGTGGAGATCGACTGGCTGCGGAACTTCTTCGACTTCTACTACACGTCGTTCCACTTCCTCGTCCCGCTCACGGTCCTCGGGCTGCTGTACTGGCGCCGCCCGGTCGACTACCGCTGGGCCCGCGCGAGCCTCGGCTTCGCCACCCTGCTCGCCCTGCTCGGCTTCTGGCTCTACCCGCTGACCCCGCCGCGCCTGATGCCGAACCTCGGGATCATCGACACCGTGCACGGCGTCCAGGACTTCTCCAAGCCGGACTACGGCACCCTCACCGCCCTCACCAACCAGTACGCGGCGATGCCGTCCCTGCACTTCGGCTGGTCCCTGTGGTGCGGCGTGGTCATCGCGATCATCGCCCCGAAGCTGTGGATGAAGGCACTCGGCCTGCTGCACCCCCTGTTCACGGCCGCCGCGATCGTCGCCACCGGCAACCACTGGGTCCTGGACGCGGTCGGCGGCGCTCTGGTCGTCGCCGCCGGCTTCGGCCTGACCCACCTCTTCCAGGGCCCCCGCGCCCGCACGACCATGGCCGCGGCGCCCGTGACCGAGGGCGCACCGGTGGTACCGCACCAGGCGGCGAGCCCGGAGCGGGCGGAGAGACCGGAGCGGTCGGAGAAGGAGCGCGCCTGACCGGCCCGACGGCCGGGCCGCCCTCCACCGTCTCGTCCTCGACACGCCGACTCTCCTGGCGTTCTCAGGGATCGGTGTGAACGGCGAAGGCGGCGGCCCCGGGGATCAGGGGGCCGCCGCCTTCGGTATGCGGGGTGGTGCGGGTGGTGCAGGGGGGCTGGTGCCGGGTGGATCAGTACCAGTTGTTGGACTGCCAGAAGTCCCAGGCCTCGCAGGGGCTGCCGTAGCGCTCGTTCATGTAGCCGAGACCCCACTTGATCTGGGTGGAGGGGTTGGTCTTCCAGTCGGAACCGGCCGAGGCCATCTTGGTGGCGGGCAGGGCCTGGACCAGGCCGTAGGCGCCGCTGGAGGCGTTGGTGGCGGTCGGGTTCCAGTTGCTCTCACGCTGGACGATGTTGGAGAAGCACTGGTACTGCGCCGAGTCACCGATCATCTGCTGCGCGGTCGCCTGGGCCGAGCCCGTGGTCGTGGTGGCCGCCTGCGCGGGGGTGGCGGCGATCAGCGTGCCGCAGGTCGCGGCGGCGAGGGCGGCACCGGCGAGGGCCTTCTTCGGGGTGGCGACGGCGCGGAGGATGGAAACGGCGGACACGTGGGGCCTTTCTTCGGGTGCAGGGCGGTCGCCGTGGGCCCGGTGCCGGACCGCACATGGTGCGGGGGCGGGGCATACGTCGGCGCCGCGGCCCGTGGGGGCACGTCGGCGCCTGGCGACTGCTCCACAGAAGCAGTTCCGAGGGTTCGTCCGCAATGACCGTATTTACTATTGGTGGTCGCATTCGGTGCGGTTTGTCGGCGTGCGGTCCGTGGCCATGCGCGCAGTTCGGAGGGGGCGGAGGAAGAGGAGCGGGGCGCGCTGAGGGCTACGACACCGCTTCGTATGTGATCGAGGTCATGTGGGGTGGTTCACCGTGGTCGGCCGTCGCCGTCACCGTGGGCGTGCGGGGCGATTACTCAGCGGTGCCCCGTAAAAGTGACCGGCGTCTCGAAAGCCGCTCGGCGGGTGGCACGGCGCAGGGCGCGGAGGACCGGGGCGCCCAGGGTCAGGGCCAGGACGACGGTGAGCAGGGCCCGGCCCAGGTCCCAGCCGAGGGACGTGGCCAGGCAGTACGCCATGAAGCGGGCCAGGTTGGCGGGGACCGACGCGTCCGGGTCGAAGGAGATGTTCGAGGCGAGGGCGGCCATGAAGGGCCAGCCCGCCATGTTCATCACCGTGCCGTAGGCGAAGGCCGCCAGAAAGCCGTAGGCGGCGAGCATCCACAGCTCGGCGCGGCCCCGGAGGCGGTCCGGGCCCGGGAGCAGGCCCGCGCCCATCGTGAACCAGCCCATCGCCAGCATCTGGAACGGGAGCCACGGGCCGACCCCGCCCGTGAGCAGCGCGGACGCGAACATCGTCACCGAGCCGAGCACGAAGCCGAAGCCGGGACCGAGGACCCGGCCGCTCAGCACCATCAGGAAGAACATGGGTTCCAGACCGGCCGTCCCCGCGCCGATGGGGCGCAGGGCCGCGCCCGTCGCCGCCAGGACGCCCAGCATCGCGACCGCCTTCGGGCCGAGGCCCGACTCCGAGATCGTCGCCGCCACCACCGCGACCAGCAGCACCAGCAGCCCCGCGAAGAGCCACGGCGCGTCCTGCGCGTGGGCGTTGAGGGTGGAGGCGGGCGGGGCCAGGAAGGGCCAGCCGAAGGCGGCCACGCCCACCGCGCTCACCAGGGCCAGCGCCAGGAGCGAACGCGGTCCCAGCCGGACGGCCCGCGCCTGGCGCTGCGCGCCGGTGAGGGCGGTCGGGGTACGTGCGGGGGTCATGACAGGGCCGCCCGCACCTGGGAGACCGTGAGCCACTGCTGCGGGGCCAGGACCTTCGCCACCTGGGGGGCGAAGGACGGTGACGCGACGACCACCTCGGCCGCCGGACCGTCGGCGATGACCTCGCCCTCGGCGAGCAGGACCACCCGGTGGGCGAGTTCCGCCGCCAGTTCCACGTCGTGCGTGGCCAGGACGATGGCGTGGCCCTCGGCGGCCAGCCCCCGCAGTACGGCGACCAGGCGGGCCTTCGCCGCGTAGTCCAGGCCGCGGGTCGGCTCGTCGAGGAGGAGCAGGGGCGGGCGGGCGGTGAGGACGACGGCCAGGGCGAGGGCCAGGCGCTGGCCCTCGGACAGGTCACGGGGGTGCGTGTCGTCCGCGACCCCGGGGAGCAGCTCCGACAGTAGGGCGCGGCAGGTGCCCGCCTCCGCCTCCGCGTCCCGGTCCGCGGCGGCGCACTCCGCGCCGACCGTGTCCGCGTACAGCAGGTCGCGCGGCTCCTGCGGGACGAGTCCCACCCGGCGGACCAGGTCGCGGGGACGGGTGCGGTGGGGCACGGCGTCACCGGTGCGGACCGAACCGGCGGACGGTTCGACCAGGCCGACGAGGGCGCCGAGCAGCGTCGACTTCCCGGCGCCGTTGCGGCCCATCAGGGCGACCGTCTCGCCGGGGGCGACCGTCAGGTCGATGTGGCGCAGGGCCTGGATGCGGTCACGGCGGACGGCGAGGGAGCGGACTTCCGCCACGGGGGCGGGAGTCGAGGCGTCCGTCTCGGTGCGCTTGAACAGGCGCCGACCAAAGGGCGCGGGCGCCGCGTCCTCGGCGGTCTCCCGGGCGGGCTCCCGCGGCGGCCTCGCCGCGTCGGCCAGCCGCTCCCGCAGACCGGCCGCCCGACGGCGTGCGTCCCGCACGGTCAGCGGCAGCGGGGACCACCCCGCGAGCCGGCCCAGCGCCACCACCGGCGGGAACACCGGGGAAACCGCCATCACCTCGGCCGGCGTGCCGAGCAGCGGGGGCTCGCCCGGCCCCGGCAGCAGCGCCACCTGGTCGGCGTACTGGATGACGCGTTCCAGCCGGTGCTCGGCCATGAGGACGGTGGTGCCGAGGTCGTGGACCAGGCGCTGGAGGACCGCGAGGACCTCCTCGGCCGCCGCGGGGTCCAGCGCGGACGTCGGTTCGTCCAGGACCAGCACCCGCGGGTGCGGGGTGAGCACCGAGCCGATGGCGACCCGCTGCTGCTGGCCGCCGGAGAGCGTCGAGATGGGACGGTCGCGCAGGCCGGCCAGGCCCAGCAGATCCAGGGTCTCCTCGACGCGGCGCCGCATCACGTCCGGAGGCAGACCCAACGACTCCATGCCGTAGGCGAGTTCGTCCTCGACCACGTCCGTCACGAAATGGGACAGCGGGTCCTGACCCACCGTGCCCACGACATCGGCGAGTTCGCGCGGCTTGTGGGTGCGGGTGTCGCGGCCGGCCACCGTGACCCTGCCGTGCAGAGTGCCGCCGGTGAAGTGCGGGACGAGGCCGCTGACCGCGCCCAGTACGGTGGACTTGCCGACCCCGGACGGACCGGCGAGCAGGACGAGTTCACCCTCCAGCACCTCGAAGTCGACGCCCCGTACGGAGGGTTCGGGCATGCCGTCGTACGTCACGGAGACGTTCTCGAAGCGGATCACGACGGCTCCTTGCCGGTGTCCTCGGGTGCGGGGGTGACGAAGGCGGGGAGCAGGCCGATCAGTACGGCCGCCGCCGGCCACAGGGGGAGCGCGGGCGCGACCAGCGGCACCACACCGGGGTGCAGGGCCGCCGGATCGCGTGCGGCGGCGAGCGCGAGCAGCGCCGCGACCGCCGCGCCGGAGCCGGCGACCAGCCAGGCGCGGGCGTCCCAGCGGTCCGGTCGGTAACGGGTGCGCAGGGAACGCCGGCCGCCCAGCCACAGGCCCGCGAGCGCGGCGGCGAGACCGGCCAGGAGCAAGGGCAGGCCGTGGACGGCGCCCTCGGCGGTGAGCAGTCCGTACGTTCCGGCGCAGACGCCGAGCAGCCCGCCGAGGGTGAGGGCGGCGGTGGTGCGGCGGATCCCGGCCGGGACCTGCGCGGTACGGCCGTAACCGCGGGCGTCCATCGCGGCGGCGAGCGCGACCGAACGCTCCAACGCGCCCTCCAGGACCGGCAGTCCGACCTGCAGCAGCCCCCGGACACCCCGGTCGGGGCGGCCCCGCAGCCGACGGGCGGCGCGCAGCCGCTGGACGTCCGCGATCAGGTTCGGCGCGAACGTCAGCGCCACGACGACGGCCACCCCCGTCTCGTACAGGGCGCCGGGCAGGGACTTCAGCAGACGGGAGGGGTTGGCGAGGGCGTTCGCGGCGCCGACGCAGATGAGCAGCGTGGCCAGTTTCAGGCCGTCGTACAGGGCGAACGTGAGGGCCTCGGCCGTGACCTCGCCGCCCAGGCGGATGCCCTGCGCCCAGTCGGGGAGCGGGACTTCGGGCAGATCGACGAGCACATGCGTGCCGGGTACGGGGGAGCCGAGGACGATCGCGAAGAGCAGGCGGATGGCGAGCACGGCGAGCGCCAGCTTGACGAACGCGCCGTAGGAGCGGGCCCAGGGCGCGTTCGGGCGGCGGGCGGCCACGACATACGCGGAGACGGTGACGAGGAGCGCGAGCAGCAGGGGGTTGGTGGTACGGGTGGCGGCGACACCGAGGGCCAGGGCCCACAGCCACCAGGCGCCGGGATGCAGGGCGTCGCCCTGCCGGCGGCGCGAGGCGGGGGCGCCCGACGGCACCGGACGTCCGGTGCCGGTGCGCCCCCGCGGCCGGGCGTCGCCGGGTTTCACCGACCTAGGCACGACGGCGTACCCGCAGGACCGCCGCCGCACCCAGCAACGCCACCGCGGCGATCCCGGCGACCAGACCGAGCGAGGGGCCGCCGTCGTCGTCCGAGGACGCCGACGATGCCGAGGACTTCGCGTCGCCCTCCTTCTCGGGCGCCGGTGTGCCGCCGCCCGACACCTGCTCCCCGCAGCCCTTCTCCGGGTAGCCCGCGATCGCGCACAGCAGGGCGTTGCTGTTGTAGCGCAGGGGCCCGGCGACGGAGGCCAGGGCCTCGGCCGTCGTGGCGTCCGCGGGGACCCGGGCGCAGGCGGTGCGGCCGTCCGGCGGGGCCTCGCCGGACGGGGCGTCGGCGGCCGTACCGAAGTCGATGACCAGGGCCACCCGCTTCTCGCCGTCCTTCGCCGGGGTCTTCGCGCAGATCGCGGCGAAGTCGGCGGCGCCCCTGGGCCGCGTCGCGTCGGCGGAGTCCTCGCTGACGGCGAACCGGAAGCCCTGGACGTCGCCGTCGGCGGGACGGGCCGTGGAGGGGCCCTGGGTGGCGTACGTCCACGCGTCGCCGTCCAGGTCCCAGAACGACCAGTACCGGTAGCCGGCGGCCTGCGCCTGGCCCACGCCCGCCAGCAGCGGCAGGAGCAGGGCCAGGAACAGCACGGTGGCCCGGCGTATCACGACTGCTGCTTCCTGCTCCGGCCGCGCAGCAGGAAGCCGATGCCGGCAGCGGCGACGAGGCACACCCCGACGATGGAGCCGACCCACCAGAGGCCGGACCCGGAGTCCGACTCGGCCTTCGCCTCGTCCTTCTCGTCCTGCCCGGCCTTGTCGTCGTTCGCCGTCTGCGAGGACTTCTCGGCGGCCGGCCCGGTCGCCGTGAGCTGCTTCACCAGGTCGCTGCCGCCGAAGGCGCGCGGGTCGGTGCCGGTCGCGTGGGCGGCGAAGATCAGCTGGGCGTAGGCGGCGGGGCCGCTCTGGGCGGCCCAGTCGGCGGCGTTCTTCTCCAGCCAGGCCACGGACTTCGCGGCCTGCTCGGTGGCGCCCTGCGCGGCGAGCGCGACCACCGCGTCGGCGGTGTTGCCGTAGTCGGGCTGGTCCTCGGAGCCGGGGAGGGCGGAGACGAGGTGGCCGTCCTCGGCGAGCACGCCGATGAGGTGGGCGGCGCCGTTGGCTGCGGCCTGCTCGGGCGTGTCCGCCTTCTCGCAACCGGCGTCCGCCGCCTCGCCCTTGCCGGGTTCGACCACCAGGCCCACGCCGAGGGAGCCGACCACGCCCGCCGCCGTGGCGTCGGCGTTGGCGACCAGTTCGCCCTTCTTGTCCGGCTGGAAGGCGAACGCGCCCGCACCGTCGGCCCCGCCCTTGCCGCCCTTGCTGTCGCACGGCAGCGCCAGCTTCAGCAGGGCGTCGTGGGGGGACTTGCCGTCCTTGACCACCTCGGCCGGCTTCTCGCCCGTCGCGGCGAGCGCGCCGATGACGACGGAGGTGGAGTTGGCGTCGCTGGCCCCGCCCGCCGTGTAGCCCCAGCCGCCGTCCTTGTTCTGCACGGACTTCAGCCAGTCGACGGCCTTGCCGGTGACGGCGTCGTGCCCGCCGAGGGCGGCGAGGGCCTGGACGGCGGCGGCGGTCTGGTTGGTGTCGACCATGGTCTTGGCGTCGCACGCCGTGCCGGTGTCCGCACGGTACGGGGCGAACGAGCCGTCGGCGCACTGCTGCCCCGCCAGCCAGTCGACGGACGCCTTCGGCGGCTCGACGCCCACCGTGTGCTGGGCGAGCAGGGCGAGCGACTGCCGCCACACGCCGTCGTACTGCGGATCGCCGTCGCCGTACAGGGCGGTGGGCAGGGCCTGCTGGGACGGCGAGGGGGACGGGGACGAGTCGGCGGCGGCCGGTACGGCGGCACCGATCACGGCGACGGCGGCCAGGACCGCTGCGCTGCTACGGACGTTCATGATCGGCGGATGCCTCTCTCCCTGTGGGGAGCCAGGCAGCACGGGACATCCCGGCGGCTCGGCTCCGTATCCCTCGACGGTGCCGCGCTCCGGCGGACCGCCGGGCGCGTGAGCCGGTCACGAACCGTTCGGGGCATTCCGGCTCGCCGTCCCGGTGGACGGCTCACGGTTGCGGGTCAGCGCCGGAATTGCACCGGCTTCCCCCCGTACGGGTGATGACGACGCCGTCACTCTACCCGTACGTAAGAAAGTGGCCGGAAGTGGCTTGAACCGAGGTGGCCGAGGTCACGTCGCCACGGACCGGCCCGCCTCGTCGGCGGAGGCGGGCCGGTCCGTGGGGTCCCGTGGGGTCGGGCGGGGATTCGGTCAGGAGGCCGTGCAGGGGCCGAGCTGCGGGGGCGTCGAGTTGCCGTTCCGGTTCACGGTGAACCCGAAGCTGGTCGAGGCTCCGGCCTCCAGCGTGCCGTTCCAACTGGACCGCACCGTCATGACGTTGCCGCTGCCGTCCCAGGTGGGCGTGCCGTTCCAGACCGAGATGACCTTCTGCGGGGCGGTCAGCGTGACGTTCACGCTCCAGCCGCTGATCCGTGAACCACCCGCCTTGATGGTCACCTGGCCGTTGTAACCGCTGCCCCAGTCCTCCGTCGTGGTGTAGGTGGCGGTGCAGGCGGCGCCCGGGTTGCCGGGGCCGCCGGGGTCGCCGCTGGAGGAGCCGCCGAGCGCGCTCAGCACGGTGTGGTAGGCGGGCTTCTTGCCGTAGTTGTCGTCGAACAGCAGCGGCGTTCCGCTCGCCCGCCACGAGTACTTGTCCGGGATGCCCCACACCGTGATGCCGGTGCAGCGCGTCACCGTCAGGCAGGCCCGCACGACGTTGCCGTAGTTGGTGGCCTGCGCGGTGCCCGAGCCCTCGATGTCCAGCTCGGTGATCTGCACGTCGACCCCGAGGTCGGCGAAGCGCTGGATGTTGGCCTGGTAGTCCGAGGGAACGGGGGAGTTGGGGTTGAAGTGGGACTGGAGGCCGATGCAGTCGATCGGCACGCCGCGGGCCTTGAAGTCCCTGACCATGGCGTAGACGGCATTGCTCTTCGCGTTGACGCCGTCAGTGTTGTAGTCGTTGTAGCAGAGCTTGGCGTTCGGGTCGGCCGCCCGGGCGGTGCGGAAGGCCTCCTCGATGAAGCCGTTGCCGAGTTTGTCCTGGAAGGGCGAGCTGCGCCGGGCGCCGCTGCCGCCGTCCTGGAACGCCTCGTTCACCACGTCCCAGGAGTGGATCTTGCCCTTGTAGTGGGTCATGACCTGGGTGATGTGGTTGTTCATGGCCGACCGGAGGTCGGCGGCGCCGAGCCCGGAGACCCAGCCCGGCAGCTGGGAGTGCCACACCAGGGTGTGCCCACGGACCGACATGCCCCGGCCTTGGGCATGGTTCACGATCCTGTCGGCGTTGCCGAAGCTGAACGAGCCGCGGCTGGGCTCGAGGGCGTCCCACTTCATCTCGTTCTCCGGCGTCACCGAGTTGAACTCGGTGTTGAGCGTGGCGGCGTACTGCGCCTCGCCCAGACGGTTCGCGGCGACCGCGGCACCGAAGTAGCGGCCCTGCTCGGCCGCCGCCGCGCCCAGGGTGTCGGCGGCGTGGGCGGTGCTCTGGGGGAGGGCCACGAGCGCGGTGACGGTGAGGAGTGCGGTCGTGAGGATGCCGGCCCTGACGCCGGCGCCCCTTCTCACGCTCCTTCCGATGCCGATGGTTCCGGTTCCAATCATGAGCATGTCATCCCTTCTCCGGTGGGGTCCCGTGTTCCGTGGTGCGGGTCGTGCGGGTGGTGCGGATGCCGGGGATCGTCTGCCGCGCTGTGCCGTGTTCCGCTGCGTCTGGGGCTGGGCCTGGGTGCGAAAGTTTCGGGCTCAACTCCGAATTGCAGCGCAGACGATACGAATGACTGCGGAGCGGTCAACCGTTCACGCGCAACTGGGCCGCGGATGGCCGAAGGTTGACCGGCGGTGGAGGAGGGAGTGGTGCGCGGCGACTAACGGAAAGTCGTCGAAAGTTTCGGTTTCACGGCGCTTCACCCTTCGGAGCCGTCAAGTCGATCAGTCGGCACGCCGTCTCGATGTCGATCCTGACCTGGGCGATCGAGGCGCGTCCCGACAGCCAGGTGATCAGGGCCGAGTGCCAGGTGTGCTCGATGACGCGGACCGCCGAGAGCTGGTCCGGTGTGGGATCCCTGAGGTCCATGGCGTCCAGGATGATCATCGTCGTCCGGCGGGAGACCTGGTCGACTTCCGGGCTCACGCTGCGGTCCGCGAAAGTCAGCGCGCGCACCATCGCGTCGGCGAGCTGTGGCTCGCGCTGGAGCGCGCGGAAGGCCAGCATCAGGGTCCCGGTGACCCGTTCCGCGGCCGTGTCGCCCGCCGGGGGCTTCTTCCGCAGGGTGCGGTGCATGCGTTCCAGCTGGTCCTGCATGGTGGCCACCAGGAGGTGGACCTTGGACGGGAAGTAGCGGTACAGCGTGCCCAGCGCCACCTGCGACGACTCCGCGACCTCCCGCATCTGCACCGCGTCGAAGCCGCCCCGGCCGGCCAGCCGGGCGCTCGCGTCCAGGATGCGGCGCCTGCGCGCCTCCTGCCGCTCGGTCAGGGGTGAGGCGGCGGAGGTTCCGGTGGTGCAGGCTTCCATGATCGCCGCCATGTCGGCCCTGTCCGCCCTGTCGGCCTTGTTCGGTTTGTTCGGCTTGGGTGGCATCGCCGCCTTGGCCGCCTTCTTCGTGTTGGCTTCCGCGGGCATGGGCCCCGTTCCGTGACCGTCGGTGAGGGTGGGTGATCGGACAGCATGGCACGCGTCCCGTCGTGGCGTGAATCACCTGATCCACTGCTCCCGGCGTCCCTACCTGCCGGTAGATTCGGAGCCTCGGAACGATCAACTCTGAAACTTGTTCCAGGTTAACGTCCCGACGTAGAGTCGCGGGACCGTGCAGGGAGAAGGGGGCCCAGGGTGACCGCTGAGGCCAGTCAGGCCGGGCCCTCGCGGGGTCCCTCCGCCGCCGATGGCTTGCGACCGCTCCGCATCGCACTCCTCACCTACAAGGGAAACCCGTTCTGCGGCGGACAGGGCGTCTACGTACGCCACCTCTCCCGCGAACTCGCCCGCCTCGGACACCAGGTCGAGGTCATCGGCGCCCAGCCCTACCCCGTCCTCGACGAGGGCCACGACGGGCTGAGCCTCACCGAGCTGCCCAGCCTCGACCTCTACCGCCAGCCCGACCCCTTCCGCACCCCGGGCCGCGACGAGTACCGCGACTGGATCGACGCGCTCGAGGTCGGCACGATGTGGACCGGCGGCTTCCCCGAACCGCTGACCTTCTCCCTGCGGGCCCGCCGCCATCTGCGGGCCCGACGCGGCGACTTCGACGTCGTGCACGACAACCAGACGCTCGGCTACGGCCTGCTCGGCGACCTCGGCGCACCCCTGGTGACCACGATCCACCACCCCATCACCGTCGACCGGCAGTTGGAGCTGGACGCCGCCGGGAGCAGGCGACGACGCGCCTCGGTGCGCCGCTGGTACGCCTTCACCAGGATGCAGAAGCGGGTGGCCCGCCGGCTGCCGTCCGTGCTCACCGTCTCCGGCACCTCCCGCGAGGAGATCGCCGAGCACCTGGGCGTACGGCAGGACCGGATCCACGTCGTCCACATCGGCGCCGACACCGACCTGTTCTCGCCGGACGCGTCGGTGCCCGTCGTGCCGGGCCGGATCGTGACCACGTCCAGTGCGGACGTGCCGCTCAAGGGCCTGGTCTTCCTCGTCGAGGCGCTGGCGAAGGTCCGCGTCGAGCAGCCCGAGGCCCATCTCGTCGTGGTCGGCAAGCGCCCCACCAAGGGGCCTGTCGCGCACGCCGTGGAGCACTACGGGCTCGAAGGCGCCGTCAAGTTCGTCAAGGGCATCTCGGACGCGGAACTGGTCGACCTCGTGCGCTCCGCCCAGGTCGCCTGCGTGCCGTCGCTGTACGAGGGCTTCTCGCTCCCGGCCGCCGAGGCCATGGCCACGGGCACGCCGCTGCTCGCCACGACCGGCGGCGCGATCCCGGAGGTGGCCGGCCGCGACGGCGAGACCTGCCTGGCCGTCCCGCCCGGCGACGCGGGCGCGCTGGCCGCCGGACTGAACCGGCTGCTCGGCGACCCCGAGCTGCGCGCGCGACTCGGCGCGGCCGGCCGGGAGCGGGTGCTGCGGCACTTCACCTGGGCCCGCGCGGCCGAGGGCACGGTGGCCCGCTACCGCGAGGCGATGGCCCGCGCCGGGGTCGCAGGGGCTGCGGAGGCCGTAGGCGCCGCCCCCGTCGTCGCCGGTCCCGCGGCGGACCGGCCGCTCGTCGCAGAAGAACCCGTCACCTCCCACCGCGAAAGCAGGGCCACGTGCTGACCGTCGACTTCTCCCGGTTCCCGCTCGCCCCGGGCGACCGTGTCCTGGACCTCGGTTGCGGAGCCGGCCGGCACGCGTTCGAGTGCTACCGGCGCGGGGCGCGGGTCGTGGCGCTGGACCGGAACGGCGAGGAGATCCGCGAGGTCGCCAAGTGGTTCGCGGCGATGAAGGAGGCCGGGGAGGCGCCCGCCGGGGCCACCGCCACGGCGATGGAGGGCGACGCCCTGGCCCTGCCCTTCCCCGACGCGTCCTTCGACGTCGTGATCATCTCCGAGGTGATGGAGCACATCCCCGACGACAAGGGCGTCCTCGCCGAGATGGTCCGCGTGCTCAAGCCCGGCGGCCGCATCGCGGTCACCGTCCCGCGCTACGGGCCCGAGAAGGTGTGCTGGACCCTGTCCGACGCCTACCACGAGGTGGAGGGCGGCCACATCCGCATCTACAAGGCCGACGAACTGCTGGCCAGGATGCGCGAGGCCGGCCTGCGCCCCTACGGCACCCACCACGCGCACGCGCTGCACTCGCCGTACTGGTGGCTGAAGTGCGCCTTCGGCGTGGACAACGACAAGGCGCTGCCGGTGCGGGCGTACCACAAGCTGCTGGTCTGGGACATCATGAAGAAACCGCTGGCGACCCGCATCGCGGAGCGGACCCTGAACCCGGTGATGGGCAAGAGCTTCGTGGCGTACGCGACCAAACCACATCTGCCGCGCACCGAGGCCGGGGCGGGCGCCAAGTGACCACCTCCCGGACAGAACACCTCGTCCTGCCCGGGGTCCTCACCGCCGGGCAGGCCGCCGCGACCGTCGCGGGCATCCTCGCCGTGCAGCGTGAGGACGGGGCGATCCCGTGGTTCCGCGGACACCACCTCGACCCGTGGGACCACATCGAGGCCGCGATGGCGCTGGACGCCGCGGGCGCCCACGAGGCCGCCGAGCGGGCCTACCTGTGGCTGGCCAGGCACCAGTTGGCGGACGGTTCCTGGTACGCGGCGTACGCCGACGGCGACCCGCACGACGTCACCGACCGGGGCCGGGAGACCAACTTCGTCGCCTACGTCGCCGTCGGCGTCTGGCACCACTACCTCTCCACCGGCGACGACACCTTCCTGGACCGCCTGTGGCCCACCGTGTACGCGGCGGTGGAGTACGTACTGAAACTGCAGCAGCCCGGCGGGCAGATCGGCTGGCGGCGCGACGACGACGGCACGGTCACCACCGACGCGCTGCTCACCGGCTGCTCCTCCGTCCACCACGCGCTGCGCTGCGCGCTGGCCATCGCCGAGCAGCGGGAAGAGCCGCAGCCGGACTGGGAGTTGGCGGCGGGCGCGCTCCGGCACGCGATCCGGCACCACCCGGAGCGGTTCCTCGACAAGGGCCGCTACTCGATGGACTGGTACTACCCCGTACTGGGCGGCGCCCTCACCGACACGGAGGCCAAGGCCCGGATCGCGGAGGGCTGGGACCGTTTCGTCGTCCCCGGACTCGGGGTGCGCTGTGTGATCCCCAACCCGTGGGTGACCGGCGGGGAGTCGGCCGAACTCGCCCTGGCCCTGTGGGTGATGGGCGAGTCCGACTGGGCGCTGGAGATCCTCCAGTCCATCCAGCACCTGCGCGATCCGGAGAGCGGCCTGTACTGGACGGGGTACGTCTTCGACGACGAGGCGATCTGGCCGGTCGAGTTGACCACCTGGACGGCCGGCTCGCTGCTGCTGGCCGTCGCCGCGCTCGGCGGCCACGAGGCCACCTGCGCGGTGTTCGGCGGCGACCGCCTGCCCCGGGGCCTCGACCCGGACTGCTGCGCCCTGGACTGACCCGACCGGCTCAGGTGCCGGGGAGGGAACCGAAGGCCCTCAGCGCCGGTGGAGGCGGTTGGCGATGGCGTGGCCGATGAACAGGTAGACGACCGCGGCCAGTCCGTATCCGGCGACCACGCGCGCCCACTCCGCGTCGAACGTGCTGTGTTCTCCGGGGGACACCCCCAGACCCCCTGGTCACGCGATCAGCCGCTCGGGCGGTCGGGTCGTGGCCGAAGGGGAGTGGGGATCAGCGCCGGTGGAGGCGGTTGGCGATGGCGTGGCCGATGAACAGGTAGACGACCGCGGCCAGTCCGTATCCGGCGACCACGCGCGCCCACTCCGCGTCGAACGTGAACAGGTCACGCGACCAGCCGGCCAGCCAGGAGGCCGCGTCATGGACGAACTGGACCAGGTCGTTGGCCCGGTTGGCGTCCAACAGGTACATCAGAATCCACAGTCCGAGGATGACGGCCATGATGTCCGCGATCACCGCGACGACCGTCCCCGCGGAGGTGGAACCCGTGCGATTTCGAGGGGACATGGTGTCCGTCTGGCCCCGGAATCCCGATGCAAACCCGAAGGGCGGTCCACCGCCGTGAATTCCACCGGGAATTCAGCTGTACGACAACGGCCCCCCGCCCGGCGGGGCGAGGGGCCGTACGGCACGGGGCGGGGTCAGCCGCGTTGGATGCCCGAGGTGTCCTGGAGCACGCCGCGGCGGCCGTCCTGCGTCTGGGCGACGAGGGCCGGGCCGCGCTGCTCGACGGCCAGGTACCAGGTACCGGGGGCCAGTTCGGCGATCGGCGTCTGCGAACCGTCCTCCGGGAACAGCGGCCGGGGCACCGGGACGGCGAACCAGAACGGCGAGAAGTCGGCGGCGGGCGGCGCGGCCGGTTGGCCGGGCTGCTGACCGCCGAACGACTGCCCGGGCTGGCCCGGCTGCGGCTGACCGCCGAAACCGGCCTGCTGTGCACCCGGGTAGCCGTAACCGGCGGGCGGCTGGGCGCCGTAGGGCTGCGGGGCGGCGGGACGGGCCGCCGGCATGAGGGCGCCCTTGAGAGCCGGAACCAGAGGGGTGGCCACGGCGGCGGCAGCCATGACCAGCGTGGCGATGAGGGCCAGGATGAGGCCGAGACCCGCGTCGGGCCCGTCGGTGGCGGAGCCGCTGGTGACGTTGTTGGCGCCACCGGCCGGGTCGAAGATGTTGCCGAGCGCGCTCCAGGCCGCGAAGACGGTGAACGCGACGCCGAACTGGCCGAGGTCCAGCCCCACGACCTTCGGCGGCTGCGGCAGTCCGCGGGACACGACGACGAGCGCTGCGCCGATGATGCCCGCCAGTACGACCCCGAGTACGACCGGGCCGCTTGCCCACAAGCTGGGAAGGACGTCGTCCGGGGCGCCGTCGATCGAGTAGAGGTCGAGGAACGACGCGATGAACAGCAATACCGCTGCTCCGATCACCACGCCGTCGCCTCGAGTGAGGGAGCGGATATTCACTTCAGGTCCTTCTGGGTCGTCTCGTCGTCGGTAGAGGCGTCGCTGTCACCACCTCGCCCTCGGGGCCCGGTGTGAAGCGCGGGGGTGACCCCTCATCGTAGGGACGACACTATCGTCCGCACGATCGGGATGTCCGCCTGGATCAGCGCGCTGATCTCTACCCGCGCAGGAAACTCACGATTCCCTCAGAGATTCCTTGCGCCGCCTTCTGCCGCCAGGCACCGCTGGTCAGAAGTGCCGCGTCCTTGCTATCGCGCATGTTGCCGCACTCGATGAACACCTTGGGAACCGTTGACAGATTGAGACCGCCCAAGTCCTTACGCGTGACGAGACCGGTGCCGTCGCCCACGTAATTGGAGGGCGCGTTGCCGGTGACGCGTACGAAGTTGCCCGCGATGCGCTCACCGAGTTCGCGGGAGGGACCGACGATCGCCCGGGTGTCCGCCGCGCCGGAGTGCACGGAGCCGGGGAGGATCACGTGGAAGCCGCGGTTCCCGGTGCCCGAACCGTCCGCGTGGATCGACACGACGGCATCCGCCTTCGCCTTGTTGCCGATCTCGGCCCGCTCGTCGATGCACGGCCCGAACGGCCGGTCGGCGTCCTGGGTCAGCTTCACCGTGGCGCCCTGCTCCTCGAGGAGTTCACGCATCCGGTGGGCGACGTCCAGAGTGAACTTCGCCTCGGCGTAACCGTCGTCGGTGGACGTGCCGGTGGTGTCGCACTCCTTGGAGTTCGTCCCGATGTCCACCTGGCGGTTGATCTCGGCGGTGTGCCGGAAGTTGCCCGGATTGTGCCCGGGGTCGATGACGACGACCTTCCCCTTGAGCGGCCCGGACCCGGAGGACGCGGACGAGGAGGCGGGATCGGACGGGGAACCGGAAGCGGCGGAGTCGCTCGGCTTCCCGCCGTCCGGGTCGCCGGACTCGTCCGACGGCGAGGAGCCGGCGGAGGACGGCGCACGCGATGAAGCAGACCCCGAGGACACTGAGGCCCCCGCGGACCCCGCGGCAGCGCCCCCGTCGTCCCCCGACCCGCTCACGGCCGCGTAGACGGCCCACCCGAGCAGCGCCCCCGGGACGAGCGCGGCCAGCGCCACGGTCAGGAGCCTGCTCCGGGAGCGGCGGGAGGGGGGCGGTTCGAAGCCGGGTCCGGTGTACGACACCCGGCCACCCTAACGGCCGCCGCGCACCGCCATCGTCTTCCTGGGGGTGGCTTCCGAGCCTCAGATCCCGTGCCCGGTGCGGCGCAGGACCCGCAGCGAGCCCGTGGCCGAGACCTCCGTGAAGGCGCCGGAGGCCAGGGCGCGGAGGTAGATGCGGTAGGGGGCCTGGCCGGTGAACTCGTCGACCGGGTCGGGAAAGACGTCGTGGATGACGAGCAGGCCGCCCTCGGCGACGTGCGGGGCCCAGCCCTCGTAGTCGGCCGTGGCGTGCTCGTCGGTGTGGCCGCCGTCGACGAAGACCAGGGCGAGGGGGGAGTTCCACAGGGCCGCGATCACCGGGGAGCGACCGACCAGGGCGACCACGTGGTCCTCCAGGCCCGCCCGGTGGAGCGTGCGGCGGAAGGTCGGCAGGGTGTCCATCACCCCCAGCTCGGGATCGACCGTCTCCGGGTCGTGGTAGTCCCAGCCCGGCTGCTGCTCCTCGCTGCCGCGGTGGTGGTCCACGGTGAGCGCGGTGACGCCGGCCTCGCGGGCCGCGTCGGCCAGCAGGACCGTCGACCGGCCGCAGTAGGTGCCGACCTCCAGCAGGGGCAGGCCCAGCCGTCCCGCCTCGGCCGCCGCCGCGTACAGGGCCAGGCCCTCGTCCGCGGGCATGAAGCCCTTCGCCGCCTCGAACGCGGCCAGGATCTCGGGCTCGGGTGCCGGGGGGTTCGGCGTCGGCATCGGTTCCGGCGTCCTCTCGGTCGTACGCGTCCGGTCGTACGCGTCTCGGGGTGCTCATGGTGCCGTACCCGTCGGGAGCGGCGGACGGGGGGCTCGCAGCGCCGCTGTGGGCGGCTCCGGGTCGTCCTAAGTCGGAAGGACCAGGACCCGTCCCGGCGAATTCCCGATGCAAGGGGTGCTCGCCGGTTGAGATCATGACGTCCATGCTCGAAGTTCCGGACATCACCGTCACCCGCACACCCCGTCGCAGCGCGCCTCCTCCGTGGCTGGCGGTGGCGCTCGCGTGTGTCGGGCAGTTCCTCGTCGTGCTCGACGTCTCCGTGGTCAACGTCGCGCTGCCGTCGATGCGGACCGGCCTCGGGCTCAGCGGGCAGGGCCTGCAGTGGGTGGTGAACGCGTACGCCATCGCCTTCGCCGGTTTCATGCTGCTCGGCGGACGCGCCGGTGACCTCTACGGACGCAAGCGGATGTTCCTCGTCGGCCTCGGCCTGTTCACGCTGGCCTCGCTGGCCGGCGGACTGGCCCAGGACGGCTGGCAGCTGCTGCTGGCGCGGGCGGTGCAGGGGCTCGGGGCGGCCGTCCTGGCGCCCTCCACCCTGACCATCGTCACCTCGGCGGTCCCCGAGGGCGCCGCCCGCGCCCGCGCCATCGCGACCTGGACCGCCGTCGGGGCGGGCGGCGGCGCGGCCGGCGGCTTCGTCGGCGGGCTGCTCACGGACGCGCTGTCGTGGCGGTGGGTCCTGCTGATCAACGTGCCGATCGGGGTGGTGGTGCTGGCCGGGGCCGCCTGGTGGCTGGCGGAGGGCCGGGCCGGGGACGGACGGCGGCTCGACCTGCCCGGCGCGCTGCTCGTGACGGCCGGCCTCGCCACCTTCGCCTACGGGATCTCCCAGACCGAGGCCGAGGGCTGGACGGCGACGCCCACCCTGGTGCCGCTGCTCGCCGGACTCGTCCTCATCGCGCTGTTCCTCCTCGTCGAGGCGCGGGCCAAGGCCCCGCTGATGCCGCTGGGGCTGTTCCGGGTGCGGTCGGTGTCGTCGGCGAACGTGGCGATGTTCCTGAGCGGCGCCGCGATGTTCTCCATGTGGTTCTTCATGATCCTCTACGCGCAGAACGTCCTCGGCTACACCCCGCTGGAGGCCGGGGTCGCCCTGGTGCCGAGTTCGCTCGCCGTGGTCGTCGGCTCCAAGGTCGCGCCCCGGCTGATGCGGGTGACCGGGGCGCGCGCCGTGGCCGTGCTCGGCACCTTCGTCGCGATGACCGGCTTCGCCTGGCAGTCGACCATGACGGCGGACGGGGCGTATCTGACGTCGATCATGTTCCCCGGCATCCTGATGATGCTGGGCGGGGGCCTCTCCGGGACCCCGCTCGCCGCGCTCGCGACCTCCGGCGCGGCCCCAGAGGAGGCCGGCCTGGTCTCCGGGCTGATCAACACCTCGCGCACGATGGGCGGTTCGCTGGGCCTGGCGGTCCTGTCGACGATCGCGGCGGCCCGTACGGCGGGCAGCGGGACGCCGGAGGCCCTGACCGAGGGGTACGCCCTGTCGTTCCGCACGGGGGCGGTGGTGCTGGCCGTCGGCATGGTGCTGATGTGGCTCTGGCTGCCCCGGAGAGCCACGGCGGCGCACTGAGAGCGCACTGAGAGCGAACCGAGAGCGCCCTGGGGGAGGGCAGCGGGAGAAGCAGTGGAGAAAGGGGGCGTCGGGCCGGTCGGAGAGGTGCCGTGACGGCCCGTGGCAGGGGCCGACACGGATGTTCCTCCCCGTCCCCGAACGGCCCCTCGGCGCCGGTCGCACCGGCCCCTCCCAGGGGTCGCCGAAGCCTCCGCGGAAGACCCAACCAGCCCCGCTGGCCTGGGACTTCACGCCCCCTGCGGATACGGTCGCCGCATACGGAAGGGGGCCCGGATGGACCGGAGCACACGCACCGTGGACGACGTACTCGACCTGCTGGACGGCCTGTTCGCACCGGAGGCCGACCGGTGGACGCGGCAGGGCGCCGACTGGTGGGACGGCTTCTACGCCGACCGCTCCCGGCCGGTGCCGTTCTTCGTGGCGAAGCCGGACGAGAGCCTGGTGTCGTACGTCGAGCGGGGCCTGCTCACCGGGGGCCGGGCGCTGGACGTGGGCTGCGGCCCCGGCCGCAACGCGCTGTATCTGGCCGCGCACGGCTTCGAGGTCGACGCGGTCGACCTCTCCCCGGCCGCCGTCGCATGGGCACGGGAGCAGGCCCGCGAAACGGGTGCGCGCGGCGTCCGGTTCCACTGCGGCGACGCCTTCGCCCTCACCCGTGACGGCGGGGAACTCGCCGGACCGTACGACCTGGTGTACGACTCCGGCTGCTTCCACCACCTGCCCCCGCACCGCCGGATCAGTCACCTCGCGCTGCTCGACCGGGTCCTCGCCCCGGGCGGCCGGTTCGCGCTCACCTGCTTCGCGGCGGGCGCGATGGGCTCGGAGCTGTCCGACGCGGAGTTCTACCGGGGGCAGGGCGGCCTCCGGGGCGGGCTCGCCTACACGGACGAGTCGCTGCGCCGGATCTTCTCCGACCTGACCGGGATCGAACTGCGCCGCATGCGGAAGGAACCGGAGGACTCACCGCTCTTCGGGGAGGACTTCCTCTGGACGGCACTGTTCCAGCGGGACGCATGACGGCAGGCCCGAAGCGGAGCCATGGGCCGTGAGCGGTGGCGGCGGGACGGTGGTGTCGGTGGCGGCGGCGGTTTCGGCCGCCGCCACGGCGGCGAGCGCGGGATCGATCACCGTCTCCCCGGCCAGCACCCGGCGGATCGCGGAGGCCAGCTCCCGCACCGAACCGTCCTTGACGAGGAAACCGGCGGCCCCCGCCGCCATGGCCCGCCGCAGCCGGTCGGGTCCGCCGACCGTGGTGAGGATCAGCACCCGGCAGTCGGGCACCTGGTCGCGCAGTGCGGCGGCGGTGTCCAGACCGTTCGGGCCGCTCGGGCCGGCCGGCCCGAGGTCGAGGAGGGCGACGTCGGGGCGGTGGGTGAGTGCCGTCTCCACGACCGATCGCCCCGCCGCCACCTGGGCCACGACCTCGATGCCCGGCTCCATCCGGAGCAGTAAGGCGAGCGCCCCGTGCCTCGTGACGGGGTCCTCCGCGAGCAGGACCCGGGCGGAGGTGGCGGGCCGGTGGTCCCGGGGCATCTCGTTCACGGACGAAGCGTAGGACGAACGGGCGGAATGTGCCGCTTCACGTCCCGCGTCTTGACCCGAACGCGTTCCAGAACCGGGAGACCCCATGCCCATCGACGCAGCCGAGGCGCTCGCCGCCGAACCCCGGACCGACGAGATCACCTGGGGGCACAAGGACGTCCAGCTCTACCACCTCGGCATCGGCGCGGGCGTCCCCGCCACCGACCCCGACGAACTGCGCTACACCCTGGAGTCCCGGCTGCACGTCCTGCCGAGCTTCGCCACCGTCGCGGGCGCCGGGGCCCCCGGGGTGATCGCCGGGCTGTCGATGCCCGGCGTCGACGTCGACCTCGCGCGCGTCCTGCACGCCGGCCAGTCGCTGACCCTGCACCGTCCCCTGCCCGTCGCGGGCACCGCCACCGCGACCAGCGGGATCGCGGCGGTGTACGACAAGGGCGGGGCGGCCATCCTGGTGATGCGCACCGACGTCGCCGACGCCGACGGCCCGCTGTGGACCGACGAGGCACGGATCCACGTACGCGGCGCGGGCGGCTGGGGCGGCGACCGGGGCCCGTCCGCGCGGCGCGAGCCCCCCGTCGGGCCGCCCGACCTGACGGTGGAGCGGACGACCCGGGAGGACCAGGCGCTGCTCTACCGCCTCTCCGGCGACTGGAACCCGCTGCACGCCGACCCCGGGTTCGCGAGACTCGGCGGGTTCGAGCGGCCGATCCTGCACGGGCTGTGCACCTACGGCATGACGCTCAAGGCGGTCGTCGACACACTGCTCGGCGGGGACGTCACCCGCGTCCGTCGCTACGGCACCCGGTTCGCCGGGGTCGTGTACCCGGGCGAGACACTGCGGATCCGCATGTGGCGCGGGTCCGGTGAGGTGCGGGTGGTCGTGAGCGCACTGGACAGGGACGACGCGCCCGTGCTCGCCGACACCGTCGTCGAACACCTCTGAACCGAACCGGCCCGCGGCCGAGGAAACGTGACGGACCAGGAACGGCCCCGCCCGTCGTGCGACGGGCGGGGCCGGCTACCGATCCACCTGATATCCGACTGATATCTGACGTCTCGTCAGGCGGCCTGCCCCGACTGCTCGTTCTCCTCAGCGGGCCTGCGGTGACGGCCCCGAGGGGCCACCGCGGAGTCCTGCTGGGAAACCGGTCCGCGGTGCCTGCCCTGCCCGGCGGCGATCTGCCCGCCGTCGGCGGTCTGCGGCTGGTTCGTGCTGGCATCGTTCATTGGAAGGAACTCACCCCGTAAAACTGATCTTCCTGCAACCGGGCGAGTTTAACCGGCGGGCCACGGTGCGTATCCAGGCGACCACGCCAACCGCCGCTACTTCGTTACAAGCCGCTACTTCGTTACAAGCGGTCCCAGTGGCGCCTGTTGCAGGGGGATGGGGCGGGGTACGGGGACGGTCGTCCGCATCGCGGGGCCGACCGCGGACGTGGGTACCGGGGGCTCCGCTTCCGACGGGGCGTGCGGGGCGTGCGGGGCGTGCGGGGTGTCCTCTTTTTGCTGTCGTCCCCGCTGTCGCTCCGATGCCGGCGGGTACAGCAGGGCCACCGCGCACGGCACCGCCGGTGTGGCGCAGGGCAGCCGCAGCACCCCGTCCGCCGTCCACAGCCCGGTTCCGGCCAACCACCCCTCGGGTGCGGGGAGATGGCGCACCTGCCGCAGCCCCGGCCGCCACACCCCGACCCAGCTGCCGAGCACGCCGTCCGCGTCGTCCGTGCTGTTGACGCGCAGCGCCACCGAGCAGCTCTCCGGCGTCAGCGCCTGGCCGGGCTGGATCGCGAACGGCGTGACCGTGCAGTCCGGCAGCCGCAGGCACTCCGGGAAACGCACCGGCAGCGTGCTGCCCAGCACCCCCCAGCCCAGCCGGGCCCGTCCCGGTGAGGGCGCGTCCGAGCGGATCAGCAGCAGCCCGCTGTCCGGGTCGGCGAGCAGGACCCGGTCGTCACTCTCCGGGGCGAGCTGCAACAGGGGCGACACCTCGCCCCCGCGGCCCAGGTCCACCACGACCGACTTGGTGCGCCCGCCGGTCTCCCGGTCCAGGGCCAGCATCCGGCCGGTGCGGTCCAGCCACACCCCGCCCGAGCAGCGGCCCGGGATCTCGGCGAGGCGCTCGGGCCCGAGGGCGTCGCCCGCCACCAGCCACAGGGCCGTCGACCGCGGGCCCACGGCCACGGCGTACGCCCGCCGCCCGCAGGGGGCGGGCGGCAGCAGCCGCAGCCGGGTCCCCTCGTCCGGGCACGTGATCGCGCCGAGCGACAGCTCGCCGGTCCCGGGGCCGGCCGGGTACAGGAGGGAGAAGGTGTGGCTCCCGTGGCGACCCCCGTCGTGCCGCCCGTCCGCCGGCCGGTGGACGAGGACCCGCCCGTCGCCCAGGGGCTGCACCTCGGTCCCGGGCTCCTCGGGCCGACCGCCGGGCAGCGGTACCGCGTAGGGCTCGGGGCCGTCCAGGGTCCAGCGCTCCGGGACCAGGGAGCCGTCGACGGGGGCGAGGCGTGCGGCGTAGGAACCGTCGGCGGTGAGGACGCAGCCCGGCGCGGGTCTCCCGTCCCCGTGTTCCGTACCGCCCTCGCCCTCCGTACGGTCCGTGTTCTTGGCGTTCTCCGGGTTCTCTGGGTTCTCCGTACGGGACCTGTGCTCCGCGTCCGCGCGCCCGGTGTCCGAGTGGCCCGTCGAAGGCTCGATCGCACACATCGTCATCGTTCGGTCACCTCCGGCGACGAACGTAGTTTTCGTACGCGCGGGCGGAGGACCCGGCGGCCCCCGCTTCACACATAAGGGTGTTCCAGGAACGATTCACCTGAGGAAACGAGGGCTTATGTGCTCGTCGGCATCGGGTCCGTTCCAGGTGCCCGCACCGGTACTGCAGCGCCAAAGGGGCAGGTAGCCTTGCGCTTGTGCCCCGTCTGTCTGAAGTCATCACCGCGCTGGAGACCCTGTGGCCCGCCGAGCGGGCCGATTCCTGGGACGCGGTCGGCACCGTCGCGGGCGACCCCGACCAGGAGGTCACCCGGGTCCTGTTCGCGGTCGACCCCGTCCTGGAGATCGTCGACGAGGCGGTGAAGCTGAACGCCGACCTGCTGATCACCCACCACCCGCTCTATCTGCGCGGGACGACCACCGTCGCGGCCTCCACCGCCAAGGGCCGGGTGGTGCACAGGCTCATCAAGAACGACATCGCGCTGCACGTCGCCCACACCAACGCCGACACGGCCGACCCCGGGGTGAGCGACGCCCTGGCCGGCGCGCTCGACCTGCGCGTCGTACGGCCGCTCGTGCCGGACACCTCCGACCCCGAGGGCCGCCGCGGGCTCGGCCGGGTCTGCGAACTGGACCACCCGCTGACCGTCCGCGAATTCGCCGCCCGCGCCGCCGAACGCCTCCCCGCCACCGCGCAGGGCATCCGCGTCGCCGGCGACCCCGAGGCGCTCGTCCGCAGGGTCGCCGTCAGCGGCGGCTCCGGCGACAGCCTCTTCGCCTACGTCCGGGCGGCCGAGGTGGACGCGTACCTCACCGCGGACCTGCGCCACCACCCGGCGTCGGAGTTCGCGGCGGACCATGCCGCCCACCGTCCCCTCGCGCTGCTCGACGCGGCGCACTGGGCCACCGAGTGGCCCTGGTGCGAGCTGGCCGCAGCCCAGCTCGACGAGATCTCCGACCGTCACGGATGGGGCCTTCGGGTCCACGTCTCCGCCACGGTCACCGACCCCTGGACCGCCCACGCGGCGTCCTTCGTCCACCCGTCGCCCACCACCCCTCCGGGGAGCGCTTCGCGCGCCCCTTCCCACTCCGATACATCTGGAGCCCCCAACTGAACGCCGCGTCCGCCGACCAGATCCGACTCCTCGACGTCCAGGACCTCGACGTCCGCCTCCAGCAACTCGCGCACAAGCGGAAGTCGCTCCCCGAGCACGCCGAGATCGAGTCGCTGACCCGGGACCTCGCCCAGCTGCGCGACCTGCACGTGGCCGCGCAGACCGAGGAGAGCGACTGCGCCCGCGAGCAGACCAAGGCCGAGCAGGACGTGGACCAGGTGCGCCAGCGCGCCGCCCGCGACCAGCAGCGCCTCGACTCCGGCGCCGTCTCCTCGCCCAAGGACCTGGAGAACCTCCAGCACGAGATCGCCTCCCTCGCCAAGCGCCAGGGTGACCTCGAGGACGTCGTCCTGGAGGTCATGGAGCGCCGCGAGTCCGCGCAGGAGCGGGTCGCCGAGCTGGCCGAGCGGGTCACCTCCGTCCAGTCGCGGATCGACGACGCGACCGGCCGCCGGGACGCGGCCTGCGCGGAGATCGACGGCGAGGCCGCCACGGTCACCAAGGAGCGCGCGGTCGTCGCCGGAGCCGTTCCCGCGGACCTGCTCAAGCTGTACGAGAAGCTGCGCGAGCAGCACGGCGGCATCGGCGCGGCGAAGCTGTACGCGCGCAGCTGCCAGGGCTGCCGCCAGGAGTTCGCCATCACCGAGCTGAACGAGATCCGCCAGGCCGCGCCCGACACCGTGGTGCGCTGCGAGAACTGCCGCCGCATCCTGGTCCGCACCGCCGATTCGGGGCTGTAGGGGTTGTCTCCGGTGCGGGAGTTCATCGTCGAGGCCGACGGTGGGTCGCGGGGCAACCCCGGACCCGCGGGCTACGGGGCCGTGGTGAGCGACGCGGCGACGGGGGAGACGCTGCGGGAGGCGGCCGAGTACCTCGGCGTCGTCACGAACAACGTCGCCGAGTACTCGGGCCTGCTGGCCGGCCTGCGGGCCGCCCGTGAGCTGGACCCGGAGGCCACGGTCCACGTCCGGATGGACTCCAAGCTCGTCGTCGAGCAGATGTCGGGCCGCTGGAAGATCAAGCACCCCGGCATCAAGCCGCTGGCGGCCGAAGCGGCGCGGGTCTTCCCGCCCGGCCGGGTCACCTACGAGTGGATCCCGCGCGAGCAGAACAAGCACGCGGACCTCCTGGCCAACGAGGCGATGGACGCGGGAGCGCGGGGTGGGGCGTGGAGCGCGTCGGACTCGCGCGCCGCACTGGACACACCGGCGGCACGGCCCGTGGCACCGGGGCCGACGGAGCCGTCCGAGCGGTCCGGTCCGACCGGGGGTGCCGACGCCGACGCGGGTGACGCCTCTGTCGGAAACGCCCCTGCCGGAAAGGCGGCAGCCGACGTCCGGGCCGCGCAGGCCGTGGCCGCCCCCGGCACCGAGACGGCAGCCGATCCCGGCGGCACCGGGACGGCCGCCGCCCGAGGTCCGGCGTCGGCCGCCACCCCCTCGTCCACCCCCTCATCGGGCTGGGCGCCCGCCGACATGGGACCGCCGGCCACCTTCGTACTCCTCCGGCACGGCGAGACCCCGCTGACCCCCCAGAAACGGTTCTCCGGCAGCGGCGGCAGCGACCCTTCCCTCTCCGACATCGGCAGGGAGCAGGCCGAGAAGACCGCCGCCCACCTCGCCCGGCGCGGCACCGTCCAGGCGATCGTCGCCTCGCCCCTGGCCCGCACCCGCGAGACCGCCGGCGTCATCGCCGCCCGCCTGGGTCTCGACGTCACCGTCGACGACGGGCTGCGCGAGACCGACTTCGGCGCGTGGGAGGGCCTCACCTTCGCCGAGGTGCGCGAACGCCACCCCGACGACCTGAACGCCTGGCTGTCCTCCCCGGACGCCGAGCCCACCGGCGGCGGGGAGAGCTTCGCGGCCACCGCGAACCGGGTCGCGGCCGCCCGGGACCGGCTGACCGCCGCGTACGCGGGCCGCACGGTCCTGCTCGTCACCCATGTGACCCCGATCAAGACCTTCGTGCGCCTCGCCCTGGGCGCCCCGCCCGAGGCCCTGTTCCGGATGGAACTGTCGGCGGCCTCGCTGTCGGCGGTGGCGTACTACGCCGACGGCAACGCCAGCGTCCGGCTGTTCAACGAGACGTCCCACCTGCGCTGAGGTCCGCCGCCGCGCGGGCCAGCCGTTCGATCCGGGCCCAGTCGCGAGTCGTCACCGCATCCGCCGGGAGCATCCAACTGCCGCCCACGCAGGCGACGTTGGGCAGCGCGAGATAGTCCGGCGCGGAGTCCGGGCCGATCCCGCCGGTCGGGCAGAAGCGGGCCTGGGGGAGCGGCCCGGCGATCGCCTTCAGATACGCCGTGCCGCCCGCGGCCTGCGCCGGGAAGAACTTCATCTCCCGCACCCCGCGTTCCAGCAGCGCCACGACCTCCGAGACCGTTGACACCCCCGGCAGGAACGGCACCCCGGACGCCAGCATCGACTCCAGCAGTACGTCCGTCCAGCCCGGACTGACCAGGAACCGGGCCCCGGCCGCGACGACCTCGCCCACCTGTTCCGGCGTGATCACCGTGCCGGCCCCGACCACCGCGTCCGGCACCTCGGCGGCGATCGCGCGGACGGCGTCCAGGGCGGCGGGCGTCCGCAGGGTCACCTCGATCGCGGGCAGCCCACCGGCGACCAGCGCCCGCGCCAGCGGTACGGCGTCGGCGGCGTCCTCCACCACGACGACGGGCACGACGGGCGCGAGATCCAGCACGGAGGCGGAGGGGGCCGGCGAGGGCAGGGGTGAACTCATGAGCGTCATCCTGCCTTCACTGAAGCACCCTGCGCAAAGGGTGTTGCGCTGTGTGCAACACGACCGATGTCGTCAGTGGATCTCCTCCACCAGCACATCCAGCGCCCAGGGCGTCCCCGCCCGCCCCGGCGCCTGTGCCTCCACCACGTACCCGAGATCCCGCAACGCCTCCACCAGGGAGGCGGGGTCCTTGGGCGCGGTCCCGGCCGTCAGCAGGCTGCGGACGATCCGCCCCTTGGTCGCCTTGTTGAAGTGGCTGACCACCTTCCGGGTCGGCGCGTGCAGCACCCGTACCGTCGCCGTACGCGCGGCCACCTCGCCCTTCGGCTTCCACGCCGTCGCGTACGCGGCCGACCGCAGGTCCAGCACCAGACCGCCGCCGGCCGCCTCCGGCAGCACCGAGGCCATCGGCGTACGCCAGTACGCACCCAGCGCCCCGAGCCCCGGCAGCCGTACGCCCATCGAGCAGCGGTAGGACGGAATCCGGTCGGTGACCCGGACCGCGCCCCACAGCCCCGAGAACACCAACAGCGAACGGGCGGCCCTGCGTTTGGCGGCCGGGTCGAGCGAGGCCAGGTCCAGGGCGTCGTAGAGCACCCCGGTGTAGATCTCCCCGGCGGGCCGGGCCCCGGCGGTGCGCAGCTCCACGTTCTTCGCGACCTCGCCCCGCAGCCCCTCGCTCAGCCCCAGCACCTCACGCGCCTTGTCCTCGTCACCGGCGCACAGGTCCACCAGTTCGGCGAGGACGGCCTCCCGGGCCTCGGCCAGCCCCGGCAGCGACAGGGACTCCGGCTTCAGCGGGGCGCCGCGGCCGGAAGCGGCCTTGCCTTCGGACGGCGGCAGCAGGACAAGCACGCGTTGCTCCTCACGGTAGAACTCAGCCGACAGCGTACGGTGCCCCGGCCCTACGCCTGAGGGGCCCACCGCCCCGTCGCCAGCGCCCGGACCAGGGCGTCGGGCTCGTCGGCGTGGAACCGTACGACGCGCACCTCCCGGGACCGCCCGAAGAACGTGACCTGGGTGACCGGCTCCGTGAGTTCCAGCGTGACCGTGGTCTGCGAGCCGACCTCGACGTTCAACTCACCGTCGGTCCGCTCATGGCTCAACCGCAGCTCACGCCGGACGGAGGCGATCCGCTCCAGCGGTATCCGCAGGTCGACGTGGACGGCCCCGCGGACCCGCAGCATGCCGGAGTCCGGGTCCAGTACGTGAGGACGTACGACGTTGGCGGCGTGCAACGCCACGACGAAGACGATGGTGTACACGTCCAGGAACAGCACCACCGCGTGGACCGTCGGCCAGTCGAGCAGCAGCACGGACATCACCACCGTCTCGACCACGCACACGAACGCGAACCCGAACATCACCGCGCCGTGCCCCCGCGCGTACCCGAAGGCCGTCCCGCCCCCGACGCCGTGCGTCCGCCGCGCCAGCCACAGCACCAGACTCACCATCAGCCGCAGCTCGTGCCGGACGAGAACCCCGGCGCCCCTGACGGCCCTCATGATCGCCCGCCCTCCACGACGATCCGCATGGTCCGGCGGATCGCCTCGGCCTGGGCGGGGGCGAAGTCGGCGTAGAAGGCCCGCAGGAAGCTGTGGTCCTGGTCGACGGCGATGTCGTCCGGCAGCAGTCCGGCCGGTAGACACGCGGCGAGGGCACGGGCGGCCTCGTCCACCCGGGGGTCGTCCGGCGCGGCGTCGACGAGCGCGTCGAGCAGCGCGTACGCGTCGAGCGCCCGCTCCATCCCGCCCGGAGCCCCCGTCACACCGCTGAACAGTTCCATGAACCGCGCCCGTTCCTCCGGGTCCGCCGTCGTCTCGATCAGTGCGAGCATCTCCCGGTCCTTGGCGGCCATGGGTGAGCCGGACACGTCCGGCATCTCCCGGAACAGTGAGGCCAGTTCGGGGGAGACCGGCCCCTCGGCGGTCAGCCCGCCCTCCGTCTCCAGCAGGGCCCGCAGCCGCGCCCGGCGGTCCCGGAGCGCGGCCTCCTGCCGGGCCAGGTCCTCGTCCAGCTCGGTCAGCACCTCGGCGAGGTCCTTCCCGGCGTCGTCCGCGAGCACGTCCCGCACCTCGGCCAGCCCGAGCCCCAGCTCGGTCAGCCGCCTGATCCGCGCCAGCACGACGGCGTGCCGCAGCGTGTAGTCCCGGTACCCGTTGGCCCGCCGCTCCGGCTCCGGGAGCAGCCCCAGATGGTGGTAGTGCCGCACGGTCCGCGTGGTGACACCGACGACCGTGGCGAGTTCTCCGATCCGCATGCCCCCAGTAGAAACGTTGACGCCGCGACAGGGTCAAGCGCACACGGTCGGGTGAACGGGACCTGGCGGACGCGACGAGGGACGACTGCGGGACCCAGCCTGGCAAGCGACCGAAAGAGAGGCACAACACCGTGATGACCTACGACCCGATCTCGGAGCAGCTCCTGCTGGACTGGTTCGTCGTTCTCGACCCTCCGGAGGGATTCCGGGCGGAACTCATCGAGGGCGAACTCGTCCTCACCCCACTGCCCGACGGGTCTCACGCGCACTGCCTCAGCCTGATCGCAAGCCAGATGTACACCCGCTCCCGGACCGCCATGGACTTCTCCGGGAACAAAGGACTGAAGCTGAAGGGCGCCACCACCTGCCCACAGGACCACGTGATCCCCGACGGCACCCTAGCTCCCACGGAACTGCGCCTCTACCGGGGAGCCGACCCATGGATGCCCTGCGAAGGCGTCGCCCTGGTGGTGGAAGCGACCTGGACCAAACCCGAGATCGACCGCGAGACGAAGCCACGCTGCTACGCCCGCGGCGGCATCCCCCTCTACCTCCTCATCGACCGCGAGGCCGCCTCGGTCACCCTGTTCAGCGCTCCGGAAGGGGACACCTACCGCGAGCAGCGCACCCGCCCCCTGGGCAAGCCGCTGCCCCTCCCCGTCCCCTTCGGCTTCGACCTGGACACCGCCGACTTCCTCTGATCCCCTGTGTGCGGGGGTGCGGGGG
>NZ_QFRK01000085.1 GCF_003143855.1 Streptomyces sp. NWU339 | reverse complement strand
GCCGTAGGACGGGCCGGGCTGGGCGCCCGGACCGCCGCCCATCGGCTGGCTGCCGCCGTAGGACGGCGCACCGGCACCGGCCGGAGCCATCGAGGGCGCCGGGGACGGCGGCAGCGACGCGGCGGCCGGCTGACGCGGCGGGGCGAGCGAGTCGTCCGCCTGGGTCTCCAGCTGACGCAGCTGCGACTCCAGGTAGGACTTCAGCCGCGTGCGGTACTCGCGCTCGAAGCCGCGCAGGTCCTCGACCTTGCGCTCCAGCGTGGCGCGGGCGGACTCCAGGGAGCCCATCGCGACGCGGTGCTTCTCCTGCGCGTCCCGCTCCAGGGCGTCCGCCTTGGCGCGGGCGTCCCGCTCGAGACCCTCGGCACGCGAACGCGCCTCGCCGACGATCTTGTTGGCCTCGGAACGGGCCTCGGCGATCGCCTGGTCGGCGGTCTGCTGGGCCAGCGAGAGCACGCGGGCCGCGCTGTCGCCACCGGGACCGCCCTGCTGCTGTCCGGGGAGGCCGGGAGGACCGCCCATGGGGCCGCCCATCGGGCCGCCGGGGCCCATCTGGCCCGGCATCTGGCCCTGCATCGGACCACCGGGGCCCATCTGCCCCTGCATCGGGCCGCCCTGGCCCATCGGCCCGGGACCCTGACCCATGGGGCCGGGACCCTGCGGGCCGCCCTGTCCGCCGGGGCCGGCGGGCAGCTGCGGCGCACCGCTCGGCAGCTGGGGCGGACCACCCATGGGGCCACCCATCTGCTGCTGCGGCGGGCCCGATATGCCGGCGGGCACCGGTCCGCCGGGACCTCGCATGCCCTGCTGGGGCATGCCCTGGGGAGGCGGCCCCTGCTGCCCCTGCTGGTCCTGTGGTTCAGGGGGCTTGCGCATGTTCTGCTGGTTCTGGGCAGCAGCGCGCGTGGCCGCGGCCAGTTTGGCGCGCAGGTCCTCGTTCTCTCGGAGCAGGCGCGTCAGTTCGGCTTCGACCTCGTCGAGGAAGGCATCGACCTCGTCCTCGTCATAGCCTTCTCGGAGGCGGACGGTCGTGAACTGCTTGTTCCGCACGTCCTCGGGGGTCAACGGCATCTCTTCACCTCAACGTAGTCATCGGCAGTCGGCAGGCCCATGTCGTCCACAGTCACCTCAGCGCACTGCCCACGAGGGAGATCAGGATGTAGACAATGATCATCAGTACGAAGAAGGACAGGTCGAGCGCCACGCCCCCGAGACGCAGCGGCGGGATGAACCGCCGCAGAAGCTTGAGCGGTGGATCGGTGACAGTGTAGGTGGCCTCCAGGACGACCACCATCGCCTTGCCGGGTTGCCACGAGCGGGCGAACTGGAAGACGTAGTCCATGACCAGACGGAAGATGAGCACGATGAGGAACACCATCAGCGCGATGTAGATCACCTGCGCGAACACGCTCATGGTCTGTCGGTCCCTCTCCCCTGTGTCCTGCTTCTGTCCGGTCCTGCGTCTCAGCTCTGGTTGAAGAACCCGCCCTCTGCGATACGGGCCTTGTCCTCCGCCGTGACATCGACGTTAGCAGGAGACAGCAGGAACACCTTCTGCGTCACCCGCTCGATACTGCCGTGAAGACCAAACACCAGACCGGCCGCAAAGTCGACAAGTCGCTTCGCGTCCGTGTCATCCATCTCAGTAAGATTCATGATCACCGGGGTGCCCTCACGGAAGTGTTCCCCGATGGTACGGGCCTCGTTGTAGGTCCGCGGGTGAAGTGTGGTGATCCGGTAAGGCTCTCGTTCCGACACGACCTTGGGCATGATCACCGGTGCGTTCTTCTCCAGGTTCGCGCGTTCTTGTGTGATGGACGCCACGGGCGCGATGCGCGCCGGGCGTGCCGATTCAGCGGGAAGCGAAGCGGACCGGGCAACCGGCTCGCGAGGCGGAGGCGGTTGCACGACTCGCACCTCTTCGTCCCTTTGGAGTTGATGTGCCCCATGCAACTGGTGCGACGGTTCGTGCCGCCGGTGGTCCCGTTCGGGCTCCGGGTCGAGTTCGGGCTCGAAGTCGTCGTCTGGGTCAAATCCGCGGCCGTCGTACCCATCGTCCTCCACGAGGCCGAGGTAGACCGCCATCTTGCGCATCGCGCCGGCCATGCTCCGAGTCCTCCTCTGTGGTGGATCCGCTGACGACCGCCAAGTGCCCGCGATCCACAAGGTCCTCAAGTCCGCCCATCAGCGGCAATGACCATATTTTCTACTGTGGTCCGACTTCCTGGCGACGTTACCCGAGCCCGGGGCGGACTCCGAGTACCGCACTGCCGACGCGCACATGTGTCGCTCCGGCCGCAACGGCCTGTTCGAGATCCGTACTCATCCCCGCAGAGACCATTTTCGCAGCCGGATGAGACGTCCGCAGGTCGGTCGACAAATCCATCAAGCGCTCGAACGCTGCCTGTTGCCGCCCGGCGTACTCCCCGGCGAGCGGGGCGACGGTCATCAGCCCGTCCAGCCGCAGCCCTTCGGACCCGGCGATCAGATCGGCCAACTCCGCGACGCCGCCCGGCGCGACACCGCCGCGCTCACCCCGGCCCCCACCCGCCGCGGGCTCATCGGCGTCGAGCGCGACCTGGACGAGGCAGCCGAGTTCGCGTCCGGCCCGCACGGCTTCCCTGGCGAGGGCCGTGACAAGTCGGGCACGGTCGACGGACTGCACGAAATCTGCGTAACCGACCACGGATCGCACCTTGTTGGTCTGAAGCTGTCCGACAAAATGCCAAGAAAGGGGCAGATCAGAGCATTCAGCCGCCTTGGGGGCGGCGTCCTGGTCACGGTTCTCGGCGACATGACGTACACCGAGTTCCGACAGGATCCGCACATCACTGGCGGGGAAGGTCTTGGTGACCACGATCAGGGTCACCTCGTCGCGCCCGCGTCCGGCGGCCGCGCAGGCGGCGGCGATCCGTCGCTCCACATCCGCGAGGTTCGCGGCGAGTTCGTCCCTACGTTCCGTCATGCCCCATCAGTCCAGCCACACATAGCCCGCGAGCCGCCCGGTGGAGCGGTCGCGCCGGTACGAGAAGTGATCGTGCGACTCCAGGGTGCACACCTGCGACCGCTCGCGGTCGCGCACCCCGAGCCGTTCGAGCTGGGCGTGTACGCCCCCGGCCACATCGACCGCCGGCGTACCCCAGCTCGTCTCGGCGTGCGCCGCCGGTTCGACGGCGGCCACGTCGGCGCGCATCCCCTTCGGCACCTCGTAGCACCGGCCGCAGACGGCGGGCCCGGTGCGGGCGAGGATCCGGGCCGGGTCGGCGCCGAGTTCGGTCATGGCCCGCACGGCGGCGGGGACCACCCCCGCGACCAGTCCGGGCCGTCCCGCGTGGGCCGCCGCGGCCACGCCGGCGACGGGGTCGGCGAGCAGCACCGGCACGCAGTCGGCGGTGAGCACGGCGAGGGCGAGGCCCCGTCGCGCGGTGACGACCGCGTCGGCCTCGGGGACCGGATGATCGCCCCACGGCGCGTCGACCACCTTCGCGTCGGCGCCGTGCACCTGGTTCATCCACACCACCCGGGCCGGGTCGAGGCCCAGGGACTTCGCGGCCAGTTCGCGGTTGACGCGTACGGCGCCGGGATCGTCGCCGACCGCTCCGCCGAGGTTGAGCTCCGCATACGGAGCGGCGCTCACCCCGCCCCACCGGTCGGTGAAGGCGAAGTGCGCGCTGCGCACGCTCTCGTGCCGCCCTATCACTTGAGGAAGTCCGGGACGTCCAGTTCCTCGGCCGCGCTGTCCGAGTAGGCCCTCGTCGGCTGGACCGGCGGCTGGGCCACCGGGATGTCACTGACCGGCTCGGGGGCCGGCTCCGGCTCCTCCTTGGGCGTGACGCTGCCGAGCGAGCCGAAGGACGGCCGGCTCTCGGGCTGCCGCGCGGGGGCGGGCTCCTCGCGCTTGGCCGAGGAGGAGCCGAGGACGTTGTCCCGCTTCGCCGGCGGCTGGCCGCCGTCGAAGCCGGCCGCGATCACGGTGACCCGGACCTCGTCGCCCAGGGCGTCGTCGATGACCGCGCCGAAGATGATGTTGGCCTCCGGGTGGGCGGCCTCGCTGACCAGCTGGGCGGCCTCGTTGATCTCGAACAGGCCGAGGTCGGAGCCGCCGGAGATGGAGAGCAGCACGCCCCGGGCGCCGTCGATGGAGGCTTCCAGCAGCGGTGAGGAGATCGCCATCTCGGCCGCCGCCACCGCACGGTCGTCGCCGCGGGCCGAGCCGATGCCCATGAGGGCCGAACCGGCCTCGGACATGACCGACTTCACATCGGCGAAGTCGAGGTTGATCAGGCCGGGCGTGGTGATGAGGTCGGTGATGCCCTGGACACCGGAGAGCAGGACCTGGTCCGCCGACTTGAAGGCGTCCAGGACCGAGACCTGGCGGTCCGAGATGGACAGCAGCCGGTCATTGGGGATGACGATGAGGGTGTCGACCTCTTCGCGGAGCTCGGCGATGCCGTCCTCCGCCTGGTTGGCGCGGCGCCGGCCCTCGAAGGTGAACGGGCGGGTGACCACACCGATGGTGAGAGCGCCGAGCGAGCGGGCGATGTTGGCCACGACGGGCGCGCCGCCGGTGCCGGTGCCGCCGCCTTCGCCGGCCGTCACGAAGACCATGTCGGCCCCCTTGAGGACCTCCTCGATCTCCTCGCGGTGGTCCTCGGCCGCCTTGCGGCCGACAGCCGGGTTGGCTCCGGCGCCGAGTCCGCGGGTGAGTTCACGGCCGACGTCGAGCTTGACGTCGGCGTCGCTCATCAACAGGGCTTGCGCGTCGGTGTTGATGGCGATGAACTCGACGCCCTTGAGACCGACCTCGATCATCCGGTTGATGGCATTGACACCACCGCCGCCGACACCGATGACTTTGATGACTGCGAGGTAGTTCTGCGGTGCTGCCACGTCGAAGGCCTCTCGCCTCGAGTTACGTGTCGCCGTCTCACGGCCTTGCCGCGGTCCGACGACTGATGCCGATGGGGACGGTCCGTATCACCGACCCGAACCCTAACGTTGAAGTTTAGGGTTACCAGTGTGTCTGCTCCCTGGAGTCTTCTGAACAGGACACTAGGTCGACAAGTGGCGCGCGTTCAACGAACACGCCGAACCTCCCGTTTTTCTTTTCACCCTATGTGATCAGCCGTGGCACCGCCCAACCAGGGGGTTGACCTGCACTGATGCACGTCAACCCCCTGATGACGCGGGGGCGGTGGGAACACTCACGTCGAAGTGCCGTGCGTCCGGCGCCACTTTCAGCAGAGCGGTGAGGGTGCGGGCCTTCGCGGCACCCTTCTCGGCGCTCCCCCAGACGACCTCCCTGCCGTCCGTCAACTTCAGCGAGATGTCGTCGTGGGTACGGACGTTGACACTCCGGGTGACCCGGGCGACGGAGTCCGGGACGTCGCGGACGACCCGGACCGCCTCCCGCACCAGCCGCGCCTCGCCGAAGCGGCGCAGGCTCGCGGCCGTGGTGCCGCTTCGGCGGACGGTCAGTTCCAGTCGGGGAACACCTCGGGGAGCCTTCGAAACCGTGGCGTACCGGACACTCTCGGCGTCGATCTCAATGAACTCCCCGCCCTTTTCCATCAGAAGAACCGGGGTGCGCTCGGTGATCTCCAACCCGATTTCGTGCGGCCAGGAACGAATCACGTCAACTGTTCCGATTCGCGGCATTTCCTGGCGGAGTCGCGATGCGATCGCCTCGGTGTCCACCATGGCCAGCGGGTCCCCGAGGGGAACGTCGGCGACCTCGCGCACCTGCCCGGGAGTCAGCACACGGGTTCCGGACACGGAGACCCGCTCCACCCTGGCCAGATCGGAGCCGTACAGCAGCCAGAACGTCCCGCTCCCGAGGAACACCAGGGCGACCGCCAGGATGACGATCAGACGAAAATGCCGCCGCCTCAACCGCCTGACGGGCGGCGGGCCGGACGACTCCCGCTGGCGTCCACCGCGCTCGGCGGTCGTCGATCCGGCCACGAATCCTGCCTCCCGTCATCCGCGTTCACCTACGCGCCCAGGGCCTGTCCTAGTGCCGCGCACGGGCGGCGATCGCCTCGTACACCATGCTGACGAGCAGATCGTCGGCGTCCCGGCGGCCGAACTCGGCGGCAGCGCGGGACATCTCGTACAGCCGGTGCGGGTCGGACAGCACCGGCAGCACGGTCTGCCGCACCCACTCCGGCGTCAGCTCCGCGTCGTCGACCAGCAGGCCGCCGCCGGCCTTGACCACCGGCTGGGCGTTCAGCCGCTGCTCGCCGTTGCCGATCGGCAGCGGAACGTAGGCGGCCGGGAGCCCGACGGCGGAGAGTTCGGCGACGGTCATCGCGCCCGCGCGGCAGAGCATCATGTCGGCCGCGGCGTACGCGAGGTCCATCCGGTCCAGGTAACTTACCGGGATGTAGGGGGGCATTCCCGGCATCTGCTGCACCTGGGGCAGTTCGTTCTTCGGGCCGACCGCGTGCAGGATCTGGATCCCGGCCTGCTGCAGCCACGGCGCGACCTGCTGGACGACCTCGTTCAGCCGGCGGGCGCCCTGCGAGCCGCCGGAGACCAGCAGCGTGGGCAGGTTGGGGTCGAGCCCGAACGCGGCGCGGGCCTCGGGGCGCACGGCGGCCCGGTCCAGGGTGGCCACGGAGCGGCGCAGCGGGATCCCGATGTAGCGGGCGTCGCGCAACTTGCTGTCCGGGGTGGAGACGGCGACCTGGGCCGCGTACCGGGAGCCGATCTTGTTGGCCAGGCCGGGGCGGGCGTTGGCCTCGTGGACGACGATCGGCACACCGAGCCGCTTGGCGGCGAGGTAGCCCGGCAGGGCGACGTAGCCGCCGAAGCCGACCACGGCGTCCGCCTTGGTGCGTTCCAGGATCTGCTCCGTCGCCTTGATGGTGCCGCGCAGCCGGCCCGGGACGGTGATCAGCTCCGGGGTGGGCTTGCGCGGCAGCGGTACGGCGGGGATCAGCGCCAGTTCGTACCCGCGCTCGGGTACCAGACGCGTCTCGAGACCGCGTTCCGTGCCCAGGGCCGTGATGCCCACGGTCGGATCCTGCCTGCGCAGGGCATCCGCGAGGGCGAGCGCGGGCTCGATGTGGCCCGCGGTTCCTCCGCCGGCGAGTACGACATGCACCGAAATTCACCGCTCTCCGGACGAACGTGCCGCCGTGGCGCGCCGTCGCATCGTGTTCCATCTCCGGGGCTGCTGAGAACCCCCGGCCCGCTTTCTACCAAAGCGAGGTTGCCGCATCGCAAGCGCCGCCCGCGCAGCGGGTTCGTCACGCGCGAAGGCGATCAGCAGCCCGATGGCGAACATGGTCGGCAACAGGGCGGACCCCCCGTAGGAGAACAGCGGGAGCGGGACACCGGCGATCGGCAGCAGTCCGAGGACCGCACCGATGTTGATCACGGCCTGCGCCATGATCCAGGTGGTCACGCCTCCCGCGGCATACCTCACGAAGGGGTCCTCCGTGCGTCCGGCCACGCGGATACCCGCATAGCCTAGAGCCGCAAACAGGGCGAGTACCGACAGCGTCCCCGCCAGGCCCAGTTCCTCACCTGTGACGGCGAAGATGAAGTCGGTGTGGGCTTCAGGCAGTTGGCCCCATTTCTCCACACTCGCACCCAGTCCGGAACCGAAGATCCCACCGGACGCGAGGGCGTAGATCCCGTGCACGGCCTGCCAGCAGTCGACGGGACCCTCCTGGGGTTCGGTGGCGCCGAGGCAGGCGAGCCGGGCCATGCGGTTCGGGCTGCTCCTGATGAAGAACGCGCCGATCAGCGTGGCGACGGCCAGCACACCGGCGAACAGCCGGGTGGGGGCCCCCGCCAGCCAGAGCAGGCCGAACAGGATCGCCGTCAGGATGATCGCCGTGCCCATGTCGCCGCCCAGCATGATCAGTCCGAGCAGCATGAAGGCGGCCGGTACGAGCGGCACCAGCATGTGCTTCCACTGGGCCAGCAGCCGTTTGTCCTGCTTGCGGGCGAGCAGATCGGCGCCCCACAGCACCAGGGCGAGCTTGCCGAACTCACTGGGCTGGATCTGGAAGGAGCCGCCGAGTTCGATCCAGTTCTGGTTGCCGTTGACCGCCACCCCTATCCCCGGCACCTGCACCAGGACCATCAGGAAGACGGCGCCCGCGAGGATGGGGTAGGCCAGCGCCCGGTGCAGTTTCACCGGCATCCGGGCGGCCGCGAGCAGCAGCACGACCCCGATGCCGGCGGCCAGGAGCTGCTTGCGGAAGAAGTACGAGCCCGGCAGCGACATCTGCAGCGCGGTGATCTGGGAGGCCGAGTAGACCATCACCAGGCCGAGCACCGTGATCAGCGCGCTGCCGCCGAGGATCACGTAGTAGGCGGTCAGCGGCCGGTCCCAGGCCCTGCGCACCCGTGTGTGGAGGGTGCGGACGGTGTTCCGGCGGGCGGGCCGGGGCGCGGCGGGCGGACGGGGCGCCCGCGGCGCGGGCGGCCGTCCGGTGCGGCTACTGGGCATGGCGGCCTCCGCTGTGCGCCCCACGGTACCTCGACGGTCCCACAGGTCCCTCCCAAGGTCGCCCGGCGCAGGCGGCCGGGTCAGGCACCGAGTTCGCGCACCGCCTGTGCGAACGCCTCACCGCGCCTGTTGTAGTTGGCGAACATGTCCATCGATGCGCAGGCCGGGGCCAGCAGCACCGTGTCGCCGGGCCGTGCGAGCCGCTTCGCCTCCTGGACAGCCTGGAGCATCGCCCCAGTGTCGGTCCGGCCGAGGTCGACCACGGGTACCTCCGGGGCGTGTCGCGCCAGGGCTTCGCGGATCAGCTCGCGGTCCCGGCCGATCAGGACGGCGCCGCGGAGCCGCTCCGCCGCTCCCGCGACCAGTTCGTCGAAGGTGGCGCCCTTGGCGAGTCCGCCGGCGATCCACACGATCGACTCGTAGGCCGCCAACGACGCCTGTGCCGCATGGGTGTTGGTCGCCTTGGAGTCGTCGACATAGGTGACCCCGTCCACATCGGCGACGCGCGCGATGCGGTGGGCGTCCGGGGTGAAGGCCCGCAGCCCGTCCCGTACGGCCGCCGCCGGTACCCCGAAGGCGCGCGCGAGGGCGGCCGCGGCAAGGGCGTTGGCGATGTTGTGCGGGGCGGGCGGGTCGACGTCGGTGACCTCGGCGAGTTCCTGGGCGTTCCCGTACCGGTCCTCGACGAAGGCGCGGTCGACCAGGATGCCCTCGACGACGCCGAGTTGGGAGGGGCCGGGGGTGCCGAGGGTGAAGCCGACGGCGCGGCAGCCCTCCTCGACGTCGGCCGCGCGGACCAGGTCCTCGGTGGACGGCTTGTCGGTGGCGTCGGCGTTGTAGACGCAGGCGATCCGATTGCCCTCGTAGACACGGCCCTTGTCGGCGGCGTACGCCTCCATGGAGCCGTGCCAGTCGAGGTGGTCGGGGGCGAGGTTCAACACCGCCGCCGAGTGGGCGCGCAGGGACGGCGCCCAGTGGAGCTGGTAGCTGGACAGCTCCACGGCGAGCACGTCGTACTGCTCCTCGCCGGTGACGACGTCGAGCAGGGAGACGCCGATGTTGCCGACGGCGGCCGTGCGCAGGCCTGCGGCGCGGAGGATCGACGCGAGCATCTGGACGGTCGTGGTCTTGCCGTTGGTGCCGGTGACCGCGAGCCAGGGCGCCGCGTCGGGCTTCCTGAGCCGCCAGGCGAGTTCGACGTCGCCCCACACCGGCACCCCGGCCTTCTCCGCCGCCGCGAACAGCGGCTTGTCCGGCTTCCAGCCGGGGGCGGTGACGATCAGCTCGGTGCCGTCGGGCAGGGTCGCGCCGTCACCGAGGCGCACGGCGATGCCGAGCGCCTCCAGTTCGGCGGCCTGCTCCCGGGCGCGTGCGTCGTCGCCGTCGTTGACGACGGTGACCCTCGCGCCGAGCCCGTGCAGCACCTTCGCCGCCGGGACACCGGAGACGCCGAGCCCGGCCACGGTGACGTGCTTGCCCTGCCAGTCGGTCACTTGTCCGCTGCCCATCCCGCGTAGAAGATGCCGAGTCCGACGATCACACAGATGCCCTGGATGATCCAGAAGCGGACCACCACAAGGACTTCGGACCACCCCTTGAGTTCGAAGTGGTGCTGGAGTGGCGCCATCCGGAAGACGCGCTTCCCGGTGAGCTTGAAGGAGCCGACCTGGATGACCACCGACATGGTGATGAGGACGAACAGGCCGCCCAGGATGGCGAGCAGCAGCTCGGTGCGGGAGCAGATCGCGAGGCCCGCGAGGACGCCGCCGAGCGCCAGCGAACCGGTGTCGCCCATGAAGATCTTGGCCGGCGAGGTGTTCCACCACAGGAAGCCGAGGCAGGAACCCATCAGCGCGGAGGCGACCACCGCGAGGTCCAGGGGGTCTCTCACCTCGTAGCAGGCACCCGGGTTGGTCAGGGTCGTCGCGTTGGCGCAGGACTCCTGGAACTGCCAGACGCCGATGAAGGTGTAGGCGCCGAAGACGAGGACAGAGGCTCCGGTGGCCAGACCGTCCAGACCGTCGGTCAGGTTCACGCCGTTCGACATCGCGAGGATCATGAACAGCGCCCAGACGACGAACAGCACCGGGCCGATGGTCCAGCCGAAGTCCGTGATGAACGACAGCTTCGTGGAGGCCGGGGTCTGGCCGCGGGAGTCCGCGAACTGCAGGGAGAGCACCGCGAAGGCGATGCCGACGATCAGCTGGCCGGCCATCTTCGCTTTGGCCCGCAGGCCCAGCGAACGCCGCTTGACGATCTTGATGTAGTCGTCCAGGAAGCCGACCAGGCCCATGCCCACCATCAGGCCGAGCACCAGCAGACCCGAGAAGGTCGGCGACGTGTCGGCCTCGGGGTCCAGGGAGCTCGTGATCAGCTTGGCCAGGAAGTACGCGGCGACCGTCGCCAGGATGAAGGCGATGCCGCCCATGGTCGGCGTACCGCGCTTGCTGGCGTGCTCGCGCGGGCCGTCGTCACGGATGTACTGCCCGTACCCCTTGCGGGCGAGCAGCTTGATCAGCAGCGGGGTGCCGACCAGCGTCAGGAAGAGGCCAATGACTCCTGCGAACAGGATCTGCTTCATCATCGGGTGACGACCTCACCCTCGGTACCGGTCGCGAGCAGCGCCTGCGCCACGCTCTCGAGACCGACCGAACGGGACGCCTTCACGAGAACGACGTCTCCCTGGCGCAATTCGCTGCGCAACAGGTCGACTGCCGCCTGTGCGTCGGACACGTGCACCGACTCCTCACCCCACGAACCCTCGTTATATGCGCCCAGTTGCAGCCAGGCGGCTTCCCTGCCCCCGACCGCGACGAGCTTGCTGACGTTGAGCCGGACGGCGAGCCGTCCGACCGCGTCGTGCTCGGCGAGCGCCTCGTCCCCGAGCTCGGCCATCTTGCCGAGCACCGCCCACGTACGGCCCCCCTTCGCCTGTGAGGCTTTGCCCATGGCCGCGAGCGCGCGCAGGGCGGCTCGCATGGACTCGGGGTTCGCGTTGTAGGCGTCGTTGACGACCGTCACGCCGTCCGGGCGCTCGGTGACCTCCATCCGCCAGCGGGAGAGGGAGCCCGCCTCGGAGAGCGCGAGTGCAATCTCTTCTGCGGACATGCCCAACTCGTGGGCGACGGCGGCCGCGGCGAGCGCGTTCGACACGTGATGCTCACCGTACAGGCGCATGGTCACATCGCTTGCACCGGAGGGTGTGTGAAGCCTGAAAGAGGGCTGTCCGCTGTCCGTGAGTCGCACGTTCTCGGCCCGAACGTCCGCTTCGTCGGTCTCTCCGAAAAGAAGCACCTTCGCCTTCGTACGGGACTCCATGGCGCGTACGAGCGGGTCGTCCGCGTTGAGGATCGCGGTGCCGCCCTCCTCGGCCGACGGCAGGGCTTCCACCATCTCGCCCTTGGCCTGGGCGATCTGCTCCCGGCCGCCGAACTCGCCGATGTGGGAGGTGCCGACATTGAGGACGAGGCCGACCTTCGGGGGCGTCAGGCCGGTGAGGTACCGGATGTGACCGATCCCGCGGGCGCCCATCTCCAGCACGAGGAACTTCGTCTCCTCGGTGGCGGTGAGCGCGGTCAGCGGCAGCCCGATCTCGTTGTTGAGCGATCCGGGGGTGAAGACGGTGGGCGCCTTGCGCCGCAGCACCTGCGCGATGAGGTCCTTGGTGCTGGTCTTGCCGGACGAGCCGGTGAGCGCGACGAGGGTCGCGCCGAGGCGCCGCACGACGTGCCGGGCGAGGGCGCCCAGCGCTCTCTGGACGTCGTCGACGACGATCGCGGGCACGCCCACGGGGCGGGAGGCGAGCACGGCGGCCGCGCCCGCCTCGACGACCGCGGCCGCGAAGTCGTGGCCGTCCACGCGTTCGCCGACGAAGGCGACGAAGAGGCTGCCCGGGCCCGCCTCCCGCGAGTCCCGGACGACACCTCCGGTGACCTGGACGGACGGATCCGGTATGTCGTGCGTCTGCCCGCCGACGACTTCGGCGATCTCGGCGAGGGAGAGGGCGATCACAAGTTCATCCCTGGGTCTGCTGGATAGCTTCGCGGAGCACCTGGCGGTCGTCGAAGGGACGCACCACCCCGGCGATGTCCTGCCCCTGCTCGTGGCCCTTGCCCGCGACCAGCACGGCGTCGCCGGGCTGCGCGCGGGCGACGGCGGCGGCGATCGCCGCGGCCCGGTCCTCGAAGACCTGCACCTCACCGCGCTCGTGGGCGGGCACGGAGGCCGCGCCCTGGAGCATGGCGGCGAGGATGGCGAGGGGGTCCTCGGAGCGGGGGTTGTCGGAGGTCAGTACGGCGGTGTCGGCGAGCCGGGCCGCCGCGGCGCCCATCGGCTCGCGCTTGGTGACGTCCCGGTCGCCGCCGCAGCCGAGCACCACGTGCACCTTGCCCTCGGTGACCCTGCGCAGGGCGCGCAGCACCGACTCGACGGCGTCGGTCTTGTGGGCGTAGTCGACCACCGCGAGGTACGGCTGGCCCTCGTCCACCCGCTCCAGCCGGCCGGGCACGCCGGGGACGGCGGCGACACCGTCGGCGGCGGCCTGCGGGTCGAGTCCGGCGGCGGCGAGAGCGACGATCGCGGCGAGGGTGTTGGCCACGTTGAACGGGCCCGGCAGCGGCGACCGGGCGGTGATCCGCTCGTCATCGGGCCCGATCACGGTGAACGTCGAGTCGGTCGGGCCGACCTCGACGTCCTCGGCGCGCCAGTCGGCGTCGGGGTGCCCCTCCGCGGAGTAGGTGATGACGGGGACGCCGGCCTCCTTGGTGAGGCGGCGGCCGTACTCGTCGTCGGCGTTGACCACGGCGAGCCGGCTGCGCTGCGGGGTGAACAGCTGTGCCTTGGCCCTGAAGTAGTCCTCCATGTCGGAGTGGAACTCCATGTGTTCCGGGCTGAGGTTGGTGAAGACGGCGATGTCGAAGACACAGGCGTCCACCCGGCCCAGCACCAGGGCATGGCTGGAGACCTCCATGGCGACCGCGTCGACCCCGCGTTCACGCATGACGGCGAACAGGGCCTGGAGGTCGGGGGCTTCCGGCGTGGTGCGCTCGGACTTGATGCGCTCGTCCCCCACCCGCATCTCGACGGTGCCGATCAAACCCGTGCTGTGCACGGACCTGAGGCCCCCCTCGACGAGATAGGCGGTGGTGGTCTTGCCGGAGGTGCCGGTGATGCCGATCTGGAGCAGCTCGCGGCCCGGGTGGCCGTAGATCGTGGCCGCCAGTTCGCCCATCTCCCCGCGGGGGTCGTCGACCACCAGCGCGGGCAGCCCGGCCGCGGCGACGCGTTCGGCACCGCTCGGGTCGGTGAGCACGGCGACCGCGCCGAGGCCCGCGGCCTGGGTGACGAAGTCGGCACCGTGCGCGCGGGCGCCGGGGAGGGCGGCGTACAGGTCGCCGGGACGCACGGCGCGCGAGTCATGGGTGATGCCCGTGACGTCGACGGTCCGGGACGGTGCGGTGACACCCAGTTGACCGGCGAGTTCCGCGAGGGGTGTGGCGGACACCCGCGCCGGCCGGGGCGGCCCGGGAAATGTCACGGGTTGGCCCTTCTGAGTGGTTTGCGACTGATCAGCGTGTGGCACGGCGGTGAGCGTACCGGGCGCACCCGTCGCGGAGCCAAAGCGGGGCTCGCCCGCGGCCCCGTCCGGCGGGGGTGACGGGGGGAGCGGCGTGGACGAGGGGTCCGGTACACGGCGGGGGGTGTCCCGGTTCCCGGGATCGGGGGTGATCGTTGTCACGGGCTGTTCCTGGGTGGTTCCGTGCCGGCCGGACGCGAGGGGTTCGCGGCCGGTCAGCGTTTGAAGGTGACCGGGAGGTTGGCCGGTTCGGCACCGGTCGGCGGTACCTGGAGGGTCTTGAGGGCGAACTCCATGACCTTCTTGTAGACGGGTCCGCAGATCTGGCCGCCGAAGTAACTGCCCTCGGTGGCGTTCTGGATGGCGCAGTAGACGGTGATCCGGGGCTTGTCGGCGGGTGCGAACCCGGCGAAGGAGGAGGTGTAGCCGTGGTACTTGCCGGTGGCCGGATCCACGCGGTTGGCCGTCCCCGTCTTCCCCGCGACCCGGTAGCCGGGGATGCGCGCCTTGGTTCCGGTGCCCTCCTCGTCGTCCACGACCGACTCCAGCATCCGGGCGAGGGTCTTCGCCGTCTTCTCGCTGACCACCCGTGACTTCTCGGGCTCCGGGGCGGGGGTGAAGCGTCCGTCGGGTCCCTTGGTGCCGCGTACGAGCGTGGGTTCGATGCGTACGCCGCCGTTGGCGATGGTCGAGTAGACGGACGCGGCCTGCATGGCGTTGACGGACACGCCCTGGCCGAAAGGAATCGTGTACTGCTGCGAGGTCGACCAGGCGTCGGGCGGGGCGAGGATGCCCTTGGTCTCGCCGGGGAAGCCGAGTCCGGTGTGGTCGCCGAGGCCGAACTTGCGCAGGTAGTCGTAGAGGACCTTGTTGGCCTGGGCCTGGGTCTTGCCGAGCTGGCCGGTGGCCAGGATGGTGCCGATGTTGCTGGACTTGGCGAGCACCCCGTTGAGCGTCAGGTACCAGGTCGGGTGGTCGATGTCGTCCTTGAACAGCCGGTCGCCGCGGTGCAGCCGGTTGGGCACGACGACGTGCGTCTGCGGGGTGGCCGCCTCCTCCTCCAGCACGGCCGCCATCGACATGACCTTGGCGGTGGAGCCGGGCTCGAAGGCGTCCTGGAGGGCCGCGTTGCCGAGCGCCGCCGGATCGGCCTCGGAGAGGTCGCCCGGATCGAACCCGGGCGCGTTGGCCATGGCGAGGACCTCACCGGTGCGGGTGTCCTGGACGATGACGTAGCCGCGGTCGGCCGCGGACTCCTCGACCTGCTCGCTGATGGCGTTCTGCGCGGCCCACTGGATGTCGCGGTCGATGGTGAGCTCGACGTTGCTGCCGGGCACGGCCGGTGTCTCGCTGGACCCCGCGGTCGGCACCAGACGGCCGCCGGACTGGACGAAGCGGATGCTGCCGTCCTCACCGGCCAGCCGCTTGTCCAGCTGGAGTTCGATGCCGCCGCCGCCCTTGCCCTCGGCGTTGACCCAGCCCAGTATCCCGGCGGCGAGTTTGTTGTTCGGGTAGACCCGCTTGCTGGTGGGCACGGACAGGACGCCCGCGAGGACGTTGGCGGAGGAGGTGTCGGTCTCCGCCTTCTTCGCCAGCGCGGCCTTCAGGTCCTTGATCTGCTTCCAGACCTGCGGGGTCTGGCGGCTCGCGAGTTTGACGTAGCGCAGGGCCTTGTTGTCCGGCCGCAGCTTCTCGACCAGCTTGTCCTGGTCCTGGCCGAGGATCGGGGCGAGGAGGGCGGCGGCCTGTTCGGGGCCGTCGGCGATCTCCAGCTGGTCGGGGGCGAACATCGTGGGGTCGGCGGTGATGTCGTAGGCGTCCTCGCTGGTCGCCAGGGCGACGCCGTTGCGGTCGGTGATCTCGCCGCGCTCGGCGTCCAGCACCTGGCCGACCTGGAGGTTCTGTCCGGCCTTCGCCGCATAGGTGTCGGCCTCGACGGCCTGCACCTGGAGCAGGCGTACGACGAAGACGCCCAGGACGAGGGTCAGGGCCAGGCCGACCATGCGCAGGCGGGGGCGCGGGCTGCCCAGCCGGAGGGCCTTCGGGGCCGCCGGGCGGGGCGGGGCGGGGCGGCGGGCCGGGCGGTGGCCGGGCCCGGGGTGCTGCCGGGCGCTCGGGCGGGMGG
>NZ_QFRK01000068.1 GCF_003143855.1 Streptomyces sp. NWU339 | reverse complement strand
CGCACCACCCCCACCCCACCCACCACCCCACCCACCCCCGGCGCCGACACCCACGCCGTACTCACCGACTGGGGCATCACCCCATGACGCCGGACGCACCCGCACCACGCCCCGAGGAGCCACGATGAGACGAGGCCTGTACACCGCCGACCACGAGGAGTTCCGCGAGGTCGTCGCCGAGTTCGTCAGACGGGAGGTCGCACCCCACCTGGAGCGCTGGGACGAGCAGCGGCTCATCGACCGGGACGTCTGGCTCGCCGCGGGCGAACAGGGCCTGCTCGGCCTCGCCGCACCCGAGGAGCACGGCGGAGCCGCCCTGAGCGACTACCGCTACCGCAACGTCGTCCAGGAGGAACTGGCCAAGGTCTTCGCCTCCTCGCTGGCGTCCGGCTTCTCCCTCCAGGACGACATCGCCATCCCATACCTCACCTCGCTCGGCACCGAGGAGCAGAAGAAGCGCTGGCTGCCCGGGATGGCCGCCGGCAAGCTCATCGGCGCCATCGCGATGACCGAGCCGGGCACCGGCAGTGATCTGCGCGGCATCAAGACCTCCGGCACCCGCGTGGACGGCGGCTGGCTGGTCAACGGCAGCAAGACCTTCATCACCAACGGCATCCAGTCCGACGTGGTCATCGTCGTGGTGCGCACCGACCCGGAGGGCGGCTCGCAGGGCTTCAGCCTGCTGGTGGTCGAGCGCGACATGCCCGGCTTCACCCGCGGCCGCAAGCTCGCCAAGGTCGGCCTGCACGCACAGGACACCGCCGAGCTGTTCTTCGACGACGTGTTCGTCCCGGACTCCCACGTGCTGGGCACCGTCGGCGGCGGCTTCGGCCAGCTGGTCTCGCACCTGCCGCTGGAGCGCCTGTCGATCGCCGCGCACGCCCTCGCGCTCGCCGACGCGGTCCTCGCCGACACCATCGAATACACCCAGCAGCGCGTCGCCTTCGGACAGCCCATCGCGGACTTCCAGAACACCCGCTTCGAACTGGCCGAGCTGAGCACCGAACTCGACGTCACCCGGGCCTTCGTGGACCGGGCCGTCCTGGCCCACGGCGAGGACGACCTCACCGTGGTCGACGCCGCCAAGGCCAAGTGGTGGGCCACCGAGGTGCAGAACCGGGTCGTCGACCGCTGTCTGCAACTGCACGGCGGCTACGGCTACATGCTGGAGTACCCGGTGGCGCGCGCCTTCCAGGACTCCCGCATCCAGAAGATCTTCGGTGGGACCAACGAGATCATGAAGCAGATCATCGGTCGGGACCTCATCGGCCGCAAGTGACCCGCCCGAACCCCTCGGTGCCCGCGCCACGCCCCTCGGGCGGCGCGGGCACCGGTGCGTGACGACGGCGTGCGACGACGACGCGTCCCGTCCCGGTGCGGGGTCGGTTCCGCACCGGTGCGTGACGTCGTCGCACACGTACGACCGGGCCCTCGCGACCGCGGGAACGGACGACGCCCCGGTCGGTTCCGCCCTCTCCTCTTGCCTTGGAGGGGTGCGGAACCGACCGGGGCGTCCTGCACGCGGACCGGCTCAGGGACCGGCTGCGTCCTCGGCGTCCGCCAGCCGGGCGGTGCCGTCCAGGGCCACCCGCACCGGGACGCCGGCCAGCTCCCGTCCGGTCATCCCGGCCAGATCGTCCGCATCCTGGCACACCGCCAGGGTCCGTCCGCCCTCCGGGGTGCGCACGCTCAGGAACGCCCGCTCGGGGCGGCCCTCCCGGTCGTGGAGCACCGTCCACGCCTCCAGCGCACCGGTGCCCTCCCACTGCACCAGCGCCCGGGTGCGCGGCTCGCGGTCCACCTCCGCCTGCACGTTCTGCGCCCGGAAACCGGCCTGCGGCGGCCGCGTCCCGTACACGCCCATCGCGTGCTTGGTCAGGTAGCCGCCGTTCGCGGTCACCAGTCCCACCGCCCCCGGCGCGTCCCGCAGCCGGGCGGCCATGGTGGCGATGGAGTGGCTGACGTAGTTGTTCCAGGGGCCGCCCGCGAAGGTCAGTCCCCCGGTCACGGTCAGCGGACGGGAGGCGTCGTCCAGCGCCAGCCCCAGTTCCCGGGCCGCGATCTGCACCGCGGAGGGGAAACACGAGTAGACGTCGACCAGATCCACGGAGCCGGCGTCCGTGCCCGCCAGTTCCAGCGCCCGTCGCCCGGAGATCCGGATCGCCGGGGAGCGGTGCAGCTCCCCGCGCGCGCCCAGTTCGAGGGTGTCGTTCGCCTCCGCGCCGGACTGCGGGAAGATCCAGCGGTCGGACGGCACCCCGTGACGGCGGGCGGCCTCCACGGAGCACAGCAGCAGCGCCGCCCCCTGCTCCACCATGTTGTTGGAGTTCATCAGCTTCGGGTAGGGCCAGGCGATCCAGCGGTTGTCCGGCGAGGGCGTCAGGATCTCCTCCGCCGTGTGCGCCCGCCGGATCCAGGCGTGCGGGTTGTCCGCGGCCACCCGGCTGAAGTCCGCCCACAGCCGTGCGCCGACCCGCAGTTGCTCCTCGACGGTGCGGCCCGCGTCGATCCGGTGCGCCTGCTCGAACAGCGGGTATACCCAGGACGGCGGCTCCAGCCCGATCCGCTTCTCGCCCTGGCCCAGCAGCGGACCGGAGCCGCCCAGCAGCGGTGCGGCCGGCACCGTCTCGTCCTGCACGGTCCAGGCGGGGCGCTCGCCCCGGGCCCGCAGCCGCATCCGGGTCCGCCACGTCTCCGCCCCGCCGATCAGCACGACGTCGGCGCGTCCGGCGGCGATGTCCGAAGCGGCACCGTTCAGCAGCGCCTGCGGGTTGTTGCCGCCGTCGGCGGTGTACGCGGTGTCCCGGGGGGAGGCACCGACCCGCTCCGCGAGCAGGGCGCCGGGGTCGCGGTAGCGCCAGGACAGCATGCGCACCAGGCGGACGGCGTCCAGCGACTTCAGCAGCGAGGTGCCGCCCGAGTCGCGCTCGGCCTCGCGGGCCGCCGCGGCCAGCAGGTCGACCGGTTCGAGGGCGTCGTCCCGCTGGTTGAGCTGCCCGGTGCCGACCAGGACGGGGGTACGGGGGTCGAGGTTCATCCGCGCACCGCCTCCAGGATGCGCCCGCGCGCCTCTGACCGGGGCCAGCCGGCCAGGATCATCGTGGTGACACAGGTGGGACGCCACGCGCGGGCGATCTCCTCGCAGATCTTGTCGACCGGTCCCACCAGTGCCACGTCCTCCACCATCGCCGTCGGTACGGCCTCCACCGCTGCCTCCTTGCGTCCCGCCAGATACAGGTCCTGAATCTCCGCGCACACCTCGCCCCAGCCCATCCGGGCGAAGACCTCGGTGTGGAAGTTGGCGCCCTTGGCGCCCATCCCGCCCGCGTACAGCGCGATCATCGGTTTGATCCTCCTCGCCGCGACCTCGACGTCGTCGTGCTCGACGATCGGGCAGACCGCGGCGACCTCGAAGTCCTCCGGTCCGCGCCGGGCACCGGGGCGGGTGAACCCCTCGTGCAACGCGTCCCGGTAGAAGTCGTCGCTCCTGGGCGAGAACCACAGCGGGATCCAGCCGTCGGCGATCTCGGCCGCCAGCGCCACGTTCTTGGGACCCTCCGCTCCCAGCAGCACCGGGATGTCGGGCCGCAGCGGGTGGACCGTGGACCGCAGCGGTTTACCCAGCCCGGTGCCGCCCGGATGCGGCAGCCGGTAGTGGCGGCCCTCGTAGGTCACGGGCTCACGGCGCTCCCAGACGCTGCGCAGGATCTCCACGTACTCCCGGGTGCGCTCCAACGGCCGCGGGTAGGGCTGCCCGTACCAGCCCTCGACGACCTGGGGTCCGGAGACGCCCAGGCCGAGCATCACCCGGCCCCCGCTGAGGTGGTCCAGGGTCAGTGCCGCCATCGCCGTCGCGGTCGGGGTGCGGGCCGAGATCTGGGCCACCGAGGTGCCCAGCCGGATCCGCGAGGTCCCCGCCCCCCACCAGGCCAGGGGGGTGAAGGCGTCGGAGCCGTAGGCCTCGGCGGTCCAGAAGCTGTCCACGCCCAGCGCCTCGGCCTCGTGCAGGCGCTGCTCGACCTTCGCCGGTGGGCCGGAGCCCCAGTAGCCGGCCTGGAATCCGACCTTCATGCGCGTGCCTCCGCGGTGTGCGGGAGCGACCGGGGGCGGCCGGCGCGCTCCGTGTCGGGTGCGTCCACGCGAGCCTCAGCGGTTGCGGTAGACGGGCGGGCGCTTCTCCAGGAACGCCTCGACCGCCTCCTGGTGGTCCTCGGTCATCGTGCTCAGGATCTGGGTGCGGTTCTCCAGCTGGACGGCCGAACGGAAGCTCGGGTTCTCCAGGTTGGCCCACAGCACGCTCTTGGTCATCCACACCCCGAACGGGCTGTTCTCGGCGATCGCCGACGCCCGGTCCAGCGCCGCCTCCAGCAGTTCCTCGTCCGGGACCACGGTCGACACCAGGCCGATGCGCTCGGCCTCGGCGGCGTCCAGGGTGCCGCCGGTGAGCAGCAGTTCGGAGGCGCGCGAGAAGCCGATCAGACGCGGCAGCAGCCAGCTGACCCCGATGTCGCCACCGCCCAGGCCGCGCTTGATGAACGAGGCGTGGAAGGCGGCCGAGGAGGCCATCACCCGGATGTCGCAGAACAGGGACAGGGCCATGCCGCCTCCGGCCGCGGCCCCGTTGACGGCGGCGATGATCGGCGCGCGCACCCGGCGGAAGGCCTCGCCCAGGTCGACGATGTGCTCCTGCACCCGCAGACCGGCCTGCGGGCGTCCCTCGTCCGGCACCGCGCCGGGCGCGTCGCCGTAGCCGCGGAAGTCGAAGCCGGCGCAGAATGCCCGGCCCGCCCCGGTGAGCACCACGGCCCGCACCCGCGAGTCGTCCCGGACACGGTCGAGCACCTCGTGCAGCCCCTGGATGAGCTCGGAGGTCATGGCGTTGAGTTTGTCCGGCCGGTTCAGCCGCACGAGCAGGATGCCTGGACGGGGCTCCTCCGTCTCGATCACTGTGCTGGTCATCGGTGCTCCTTGTCCCGTCACGATGAGATCGGCCCGGCCCGCCGAGGCTGCCGCGGTCGTCGGCACGGCGGCAGGAAGGGCCGTCGAATTAACCTAATAGCATAAGGTTCAACAGGCAAGGGTTGCGCTGGTGTCGCGGTTCAGTGCATGCGCTTGTCGTGGGTAACCAGAAGGCTTTAGGTTGGTGTGGGGGAGTGGGCCGCCGAGGACCACCGGGCCCGCCGGACCCGCGCGGACTCCGTGCCGCACGCACCCCCCGCACGCACCCGGGCCCCGGACCCGCCGACGACCACCCCGGACCGGACCGGCGCCGCCCCGTGGGCGCGGGCCCGCCGGTTCGGACCCGCACCGCGCCCGGCCCGGCCGCGGGGGCCCGACGGCCCCCGCGCGACCGCCCGACATCGAGGACCCGCCCCACCGCACGACGGAGGAAGGCCGACACCCGTGAAACTCTCCGAGGCACCCACCGCCGGACCGATCACCCCGGACCCCGACGGCCCCGACCGCCCCTACTGGGACGGACTGCGCCGGGGCGAACTGCGCATCCCCCGCTGCCGGGACTGCGGCCGCCACGTCTGGGCCCCGCAACGCATCTGCCCCGGCTGCCGAGGCGCCGCGTTCGACTGGCCGGTCGTCGCCCCGACCGCCACCGTCTTCTCCTGGACCCGCACCTGGCACCCCTTCCTGCCCGAACTCGCCGACCACGTCCCCTACACCGTGGTCCTGGCCCGACTCGACGAGGTCCCCTCGGTACGCCTGCTGGGCATGCTCGTCGACGACGAGAGCACCCTGCGGATCGGAGCCGCCCTCCACGGCGTGATCCAGCCCGCGGGCCCGCTCACCCATGACACCCCCGTCCTGCGCTGGAGGCTCTCGGCATGACGTTCCCACTGCGCGGCGCGACGGCCGTGGTCGGCATCGGGGAGACCCTGTACCACAAGCGCGGCAAGGCGCCGCTGGACGAGGACGGCCTGCGGTTGCAGGCCATCGTCGAGGCCTGCGAGGACGCGGGCGTGGACCCGGCCGACGTCGACGGCTTCTCCACCTACGGCCACGACGCCGACGCCACCGCGCTCGCCCCCGCACTCGGCACCCGCCGCCTGCGCTGGGCCTCCCAGGTGGCCGGCGGCGGAGGCGGCGGCCTGGGCGCCGCGCTCCTCCAGGGCGCCACCGCCCTGGCCATGGGACAGGCCCGGTACGTGATCGTCTACCGCGCCCTGGCCCAGCAGCAGAGCGGACGACTGTCCGCCGCCGTCTCCAGCTACTTCTTCGACGAGCACTACCGCGCGCACGGACTGGTCTCGCCCGCCCAGGTCTGCGCCCTGCGCACCCAGCGCATGATCGAGCACGACGGCGTCCCGGCCGAGGCGCTGCGGGCGTTCGCCCAGGCCTGCTACGTCCACGCCGGGCGCAACCCGCTGGCCGCCGGACGGGACGTACGGCTGACCGACGAGACCTACCTGTCCTCGCGCATGATCTCCGAGCCGCTGCGGCTGTTCGACTCCTCCCGGGAGAACGACGGCGCCGGGGCCGTGCTGCTCACCACCGCCGAACGCGCCCGGGACCTGCGGCAGACCCCCGCCTACGTCCTGTCCGGGGCCCAGGGCGCGGGGGAGGACTGGGGCGAGCTGCACGAGAACGACCATGACTACTCCTCGGCCGGCCTCGCCCCGCTGGCCGACGAGCTCTGGGCGGACGCGGGCATCCGCCCCGAACAGGTCGACGTCGCCCAGATCTACGAGAACTTCACCGGCCCCGCCGTCGCCGTCATGCTCGACCTCGGACTGGTGACCAAGGAGAACATCGGCGAGTTCCTCACCGTCGAGAACCTCACCGCACCCGGTGGCCGACTGCCGGTGAACACCGCCGGCGGCAACATCGCGGGCGGGTTCGTGCACGGCATCGGTCTGGCCGCCGAGGCCGTCCGGCAACTGCGCGGCACCTCCTCCAACCAGGTCCCCGGGGCCCGCGTCTCGCTGCTCACCGGCGGCCCCGCGGCCCCCCTGGTCAGCGCCGTGGTGCTGGGCGGCGAGGACACCCTCTGATTCGTGGGGGCGGAGGTCACCGGGCGCGCCCGGTGGCGTTCACGCGGGGTGATCCGGTCGGACGGGGTCGCGGGACCACTCCAGCCGGTCCGTCGTGGTGCCGCCCGTGCGGGTGGGACGCGGTTCGGTGTGCAGCACGAGCCGCGGACCTTCCCACGAGATCCGCCGGGTCAGGACGTCACCGACGTGTTCGACGTACAGCGACATCTCCACGTGGTGCAGGACCAGGTCGCCGCGGAGCGTGTACTGGCCCGCGTAGCCGACGAAGCCCAGGGCGGCCGCGCCCCGCTGCTCGTCGGTGGCCCGGGTGAAGGAGAGGCCGTCGGGCCAGGGGCGGTCGCGACGCATCAGCAGCGCGCTCATCCGCCCGTCGGGCCGGTACTCCAGCCGTCCCAGCGGCCCCGGCCCCAGCGGGTGCCCGACGACCTGTCCGTCGACCAGCCGGGTGTGGTCGACCAGGTTCCAGCCGCCGAGCAGCGAGGCGGCGAGGCCCTGGGCGGTGTGCTCGTCGGGGGCGTTCTCCTCGGGAGCCGGTGCCGAGGGGGAGGGGACGCGGGTGTCGGGCGGCGTCCGCCCGTCGGGGGTGTGTGCGGCAGGGGGCATGACGGTCCGATCGTTCGGCGGCGGACGGCCGCTCCCGGCGGTCGGCGGGTGGCCGACCGCCGGGAGGGCGGAGCTGGGTCGCGCGCGGGGCGCGGGTCAGGCGGCGGGGGCGACCTCCTGCGGTCCGGTGGACGGGGCGGTGCGGTCGTGCATGCCGGTCCGCGGCACCAGCGCGATCAGCAGCGCGGCCAGCAGCGCCGCCGCGGCGAAGAAGTAGAACACCCACGAGGTACCGAGCGAGGAGCCCATGATCAGACCCACCAGGATCGGCCCGAAGACGGCCCCCAGCCGCCCCAGGCCCAGCGAGGCACCCAGAGCGGTGCCGCGCGCCGCGGCCGGGTAGTAGACGCCCACGAACCCGGCGACCGCGGCCTGCGAGGAGGCGCAGAACCCGACCACCAGCACCATGGCGAAGACGACCGCCTGCGGGGGATGCAGCGTCAGGAAGGTCACCGCCAGGGCACCGCACAGGAAGCCGCCCGCGATCACCGGACGCGAGCCCCAGCGGTCGGCGAGGCCGGCCAGGACCAGCATGCCGATCGTGCTGCCCAGGTAGAAGGCGACCAGGAAGGTCAGCGCGGAGCCCAGGTCGTAGCCGGAGGCGCGTAGCAGCTGCGGGATCCAGGTGTTCATGCCGTAGCCCAGCAGCAGCCCGCAGAAGCCGATCACCGGGAACAGCAGCGTCGCGACCCGGAACCCGGGGGCGAACATCAGCTTCAGCGAGGAGGACCAGTTCGGCTTCTCCGTCACGGTACCGACCGCCGGCTCCGGAGGCAGCTCGACCCCGTAGCGCTCGGCGAGGGCGCGCGCCTCCTCGTGGCGTCCTCGGCTGCTGAGGAAGGCGAGTGATTCGGGGATCTGCCGGTAGACGATCGCGAACAGTGCCAGTCCGACGGCACCGCCGAGGACGAACAGGGAGACCCAACCGAAGTTCGGCAGCATGAAGATCGCCAGGAAGGCGACCAGGCACCCGCCGATCGGGAAGCCCGTCTGGACGACCCCGTTGTAGAACTGCCGCCTCTCCACCGGCACGTATTCCATGGTCAGGGCGATGACCGAGGGAAGGGCCCCGCCGAAGCCCAGGCCGGCGAGCAGGCGGAACAGTCCGAAGATCTCCACGCTCGGGGCCACCGCGCACAGCAGGGTGAACACGCTGAAGCTCGCGACGCAGGCGAGCACGGTCGGGCGTCGCCCGATGAGGTCGGAGACGTAGCCGGACAGCAGGGCGCCCACCATCATCCCGATCAGGGAGAGGCTGCCGATGACACCGGCCGAGGCGAGGGTGATGCCCCACTGCTTGTTCTGGAGCAGCGTCGGCAGCACCGCGCCGTACATGCCGCTGTCCAGTCCGTCGATGAGCGTGATCGCCAGACAGGCGAAGACCACCGACCGGGCACCCGCCGAGGTTCTCGGACGCACTGCCGAGCTGGGTCGAGTCAAGGGAAACTCCTTGTCGTGGAGCAGACGTCCGCCGACCCAGGGAAGGGGCGGCGGCCGGGACACGACGGACCGCGTGCGGAGCGCGGCGGGCCGTAGGTGTGTCAGGACGGGCCGACGGGCCTCGGCGACGGCACTCGGGGTGGCATCGACGGCGGCCGGTCGGCCGGGAGGATGGGAGTGCCGGACGGCCGCGGGCCGAACGGCGGGGGAGAGGAGAGCGTGGCGGAACTCAACGAGGCCGACGGTGCCTCCGGGAGAGGCGGCGGCCGGGAATACTCGGGTGAGACGTGGCCATTTAACTTATGCCCGTAGTTTACGGTCAAGGGTCGGACGGGGGGATTTTTCCGCCTCGCGCGATGCGCCCTCCCGGCAGCCGCGGTCGTGTCACGCTCCCGGCGCCCGCGGGGGGCCTCGTCGGGGTGGCGGCGGGAAGCGGGGGAGGGGCCCCGAATCGCATGATGGTGCAGGTCGGGGCGTTCCGCTGTGGAGTGCGCGGTGGATCTCGCGGTGCGCGGACGGGGGCTGGCGGGTCGCCACGGTCAGGCCGGTCCGCCTCCGGGGTCGCGTCGCCGCGGACGGGGTGTCGAACGTACATCCGTAAGGAAGCGCAGAGAATCTACGGAAAGAAGGTTAGTGGTCGTCCGCTCGAAGGCAACGACGAGCGCCGGCCCGGCCGACTCCGGTGCGAGAACCGGAGCGGGGCCGAGCCGGCGTACGGCGACGACGGTGGGGCGCGGGCGCTCAGTGCCCGGACATGCCCCCGTCCACGGCGAGGGTCGTGCCGGTGATGTAGCTGGAGGCCGGGGCCGCCAGGAACACCACGGCCGCGTCGAGCTCCCGCTGGGTGCCGGTGCGGGCCAGCGGGCTGGTCGCGCGCAGGAACTCGTCCAGCGTCTCCGAGGGCATCTCGGCGATCATCTCGGTGGCCACGAACCCGGGTGCGACGGCGTTGACCCGGATGCCGCGGCGCCCGGCCCACTGCTGGGACAGGTCCCTGGTCAGCCCGATGAGGCCGGCCTTGCTCGCGGCGTAGGCGGCCTGCGGCAGCACCGACTTGATCAGGCCCAGCACGCTGGCTACGTTCACGATGCTGGAGCCCGGCCCCATGACCCGCGCACACGACTGGGCCATCCAGTACGCGCCCATCAGGTTGACGTCCAGCACCTGACGGAAGTCCTCGGGCCGCTCGCGCAGCGCGGGCACCGCGGAGGAGACACCGGCGTTGTTGATCAGGATGTCGAGTTTCCCGAAGCGCGCGACGGCCGCCGCCACCGCCTCCTCGCACTGCTCCGGGTCGGTCACGTCGGTGGCGACGACCAGGCACTCGCCGCCGAGCGCCTCGATGCGCTCGGCCGTCTCGCGCAGGCGGTCCGCGCGGCGGGCCGTCAGGACCACCTGTGCGCCGGCCTCGGCCAGGGCGAGGGCGAAGCCCGCGCCCAGCCCCGAACTGGCGCCGGTGACCAGCGCGGTCCTGCCGTCCAGCCGGAACAGGTCCAGCACGCCGTTCTCGGGAAGGGGGCGCTGTGTCGTCGTGCTGCCCATGTGCCGTCCTTGTCTGTCAGGGCCGGTCCGGGACGGTCGGGGGCGGGTGCGGCGGGTGTGCGGCATCCGCCCCCGACCGGCCGGTGCGGCCCGTGAGCCGGGGGTGGGGGAGAAGGGGCGCCGGGAGGTCTCCGGCACGGGGGAGGCGCGGGCGTCAGCTCGCGTCGTCGGCCGCGAGCAGCCGCTGGGTCTCCCGGTGGAAGACCTGGTTGGCGACCTCGTTGCGACCGAACACCATGGGGCCGGCGTCCTGGCTCGCCAGCGCCCGCTGGGAGCCGCGCAGCAGCGGGAAGTCCTCCGCGTGCAGCACGTCCAGCAGGATCTGCCAGTTCCGCTGCCAGCGCTTGTTCCAGGTCTCCTCGTCGTAGGAGGTCTCCTCCAGACGCGGCACGATGACCCGCATCTCCATCCGGCAGCGCCCCGGGGCGACCGGGTCGGGACGGAAGGTCAGCAGCTCGAAGTGGTTGTCGGGCAGGCGCAGCAGGGTGCTGTTGGGCAGCAGCAGGTGCGACTCGGTCACGTGCTTGGCGAGGCTCTGGTCGCCCGGGTCCTCGTCGATCCAGCGGTCGATCGTCTTGCGGGGCGCCAGCCAGCGGCAGTGCCGCCCGTAGTCCTCGAAGGCGTAGACGTTGGTGTGGACGATCTTGCCCGCGGTGTTCGGGTGCGCGTACTGGATGTGGTAGCCGTCCAGGAAGGCATCCTGCATCAGCTTCCAGTTGCACGGCTCGTCGAAGCCCTCGGCGCGGAAGGAGACCAGGTTGTCCAGCTTGTACCCGGCCAGGACCTCGTCCATCTCCGGGCCGAGCCAGGCGGCGACGTCGATCTCGGCGCCAACCGAGTCGATCACCCAGATGAAGCCGTGTCGCTCCTCGGCGGGCAGTTCGAGCAGCCCGAACTGGCTGCGGTCGAGGTCGCCGAAGGTGTTGTCGCGGGTGATGGTGCGCAGGGTGCCGTCGGTGTCGTAGGACCAGCGGTGGTAGCCGCAGGAGAACAGGCGGCACTTGCCCGACGCCGCCTCCTCCAGCAGGGCGCCCCGGTGCCGGCACTGGTTGACGAAGGCCTTGATGCCGCCGTCCGGCTGACGCACCACGATGGCGTTGTTGCGCGGGAGCTGCAGGGTGATGAAGTCGTTGGGCTCGGGGATCTCCGAGCTGTGCGCGACGATCGACGGGACCCGCGCGAAGATCAGCTCGCGCTCACGGGCCGCGAGGTCGGCGTCGGTGAACTCCGTCGGGCTGAAGGAGACCGTTCCTTCGAACTGGTCGGTCGTGTCGTTCCGCAGGTGCTCGAGCAGGCGACGAATTCGCTCTTCGCGCTTTGCATCAAATTCCGTCACGTCGTCCTCCTGTACTGTCCGCGTTCCTTGCGCCGCTGCGGTGGCTCGGGACCTCAGAGGCGGATGCGGTCTCGCGACGCGGGATGCGAGACACGCGACGTCGGTTCCCCTTCTTCGTCGACCCCGCCGAGGAGGCACGGGAACGGCGACGAGTGGGGCGTGGGGCGTCTTGTGGGCGAGGTGGGCCCCGGTCCGCGGGCGGTCCGGTGGCGCATGCTCGTCGCCGGACGCACCTGTCTGCGAAAAGGCTCACTTAATCTTATGGCTGTAGGTTTCTGGGGTCAAGCACACGGCGGGGGACTCTCGGTCGTCGGCCGGGTCGCGGCGCCCTCCCCCGGCCCTGGGTGACGGGTCTGCGAGGCCCGGCCCGGCCGGTGGGCGAAGGGGTGTGCAGGGTAGTCCCGGCGGCGGGTCGATCTGCGCCTGCCCGTGTCGGGGGGGAGGATGCCGGACGCGCCCGGGAGTCCGCGGAAGGCGAGAGGTGGGGCCCCTCCTCCTCGGGGAGCCCCGCCTCGCGTCCGCCGGTGCCGGTGCGCCCGTCAGGCGACCGCGGCAGGTGCGTCGACCGGCACGCTGAAGCACACGTCGGTCTGGTCGTGGTGGAAGCCGACGCTGCGGCAGGCCCGCACCAGCGGCTCGTCCAACGGGTCCACCGACATCTCCACCTCCCGCACGCCCGCCTCGGCCAGCCGCTTCAGCGCCGCCGCGAGCAGCGCCCGTGACACCGCGTGCGCCTCGCCCCGGGTCGGCGGCGCCAGCAGGTGCACCGATCCCGGACCGTCCGGCGCCTCTCCGGCCAGGGGGTGCGAGGAGTACGCCACGAAGCCCAGCACCTCCCCCGACGCCTCGACCGCCACCAGCACCTCCGGGCCGACCCGGCCGGCGCCGCGGCCGTCCTTCTCGGCGTCGGCGAGCGCGGCCACCACCGCCGTGTCCGACTCCGGGTGCAGCGGGCGCAGGTCCACCCCGGCGGGCGGTTCCGGCTCCGGCACGCTGCCCGGCCGGTGCATCGGCCGGATGATCCGCCACGACGCGTCCTCGGGCACCGCGCCGAACCGGCGCGCCATCCGCTCCGCCGCGGGGTGCGAGCCGTGCGCCCAGGCGCGCAGCGACCGGACGCCCTCGCCGGCCCACCGGGCCGCCCCGCCGCGGGCCAGCCCCAGCTCCTCGAACAGCAGGGTCGCGATCCCCAGGGACCGGTACTCGGGGCCCACCACGAACTCGGTGGTGGCGGTGCCGTCGCCCTGCGAGGTGATCCGCAGGAAGGCCACGATCGCCTCCTCCCCGTCCGGCGAGCCGACGGCGCCCACCTCGTCGCTCATCCGGGCGACGAGTTCGGTGATCCGCCCGGGGGGCGCTCCGTCCGTGCCCGCGGCCGGGACCGGCTGCACGGCCGAGAAACCCTGCTCGGCGTCGAAGTCCGCCGCGTCGCGCAACAGACTGACGACCTCCGGGTCGGTGCCGAAGGAGGTGCCCCACTCGTACGTGATCACAGAACGTCCTCGGATGTCGGGTCGTCGCCCCGTGGCGCCGCCCGCGGTGGACGGTGCCGGGTGCCGGAGTTCGGGCGGCCGCGGATGCGGTGCGCGGGCGGCGGGTCCGAAAGGGGCGCTCCCACGCCGGTGCGCGGCGACGACGGTCTCAGCAGCTCATTACCTCCAAGCTATAGGCCAGATGTGGTGCTCACAAGCCCGGGTGTCTCGATGAACCCCTTGCGGTGACAGACGAATGTGATGATCCCGCGCCCGGGGAAGAGTGCTCTGAAAACTATGGAGAGTCGGTTAATGGGAGGGTGTCCGCCGAGGGGATCGGGCGGTGATCTGCGAGGTGCGGGGGGCGGTGTGCGGCGCCCTGCTGGGTTCGCACCCGGTGCCCTCTCGGCGCGTCGCCCGGGAGTGGGGTGCGGTGCCGGATCCGTCGGGGCGCGCCGCGGCGTCCGGCGGGGCGCCCGCGACGCCGGGTCCCATCCGCCGCCGGGGTGCGGGATACTGCGGCCATGGCCCGACCACTCCAACCTCTGCTCAGCCGCGAAGCGATCGTCGCGGCCACCTTGAAGATCATCGACGTGGAAGGGATCGAGGCGTTCAGCATGCCTCGACTGGCGAAGGTGATGGGAGTCCGAGCGCCCTCGCTGTATCACCACTTCAAGAACAAGAGCGAACTCATGACCGAGGTGGCCCGGGCGATCATGGTGGACACGCCCTTCCCGCGCCGTCCCGCCGACGAGAACTGGCCTGACCTCTTCGTCGCCCTCGCCCTGAACTTCCGGCGCTCGATCCTGCGCCACCGCAACGCGGCTCCCATCCTGCTCGAGTACCTGCCGCGCGACGTCCTGATCGCCATGTACGAGAAGGTGGCCCGCTTCCTGGAGAAGGCGGGCGTACCGCAACACCTGCACGTGCTCATCCTGGACGGCATGGAGAAGCTGAGTCTGGGCGCCAGCCTCAGCGAGGCCATGAAGACCCCGGAGAGTCAGGCGCAGATCTTCCCGCACGTCGACGCCGAGGAGGAGCCCACCCTCACCTCGGCCCTCGCCGCCAACGAATGGAGCGCCGAGCAGATCTTCGAACAGACGATCCGGAGCTTCCTGGTCGGCGTCATGCAGCTGGACGCGGCCCCGCGGGCGGAGGCGCCCGCCGGGCAGTGAGCCCCCTCCGGGCATGAGCCCTCGCCGGGCCCGAGTCCCCGCGCCGGGGAGCGAGGCCCCGCAGGGCGGTGCTCTCCGGCCGGGTGGTGAATCCCCGCCGTACCGCCGCGTCCCCTTCCGTTCGGGAGAGGGGCGCGGCGGCGTTCCGGCCCGGTCGCCACCTGTCGCGTCGCCCCGAACCCCCTGCGTACCGCCTGTCCGCCGAGGTGCGTGGCGGGGTCGGTGGGCGCACTCTCCCGGGTGCTTCCCTCCCGAACCCTTGCCGCCCGTTATCTATGGGCTTTAGGCTGAGGGTGAGTTCACGCCAGGAGCGTCGACTCTGGTTCCGCAGGGGGCGCGACGGCCCCCACGGTCACCGATGGGGAGGCACGTCCAGATGTCCACGCAGTCCCAGGAGTCACAAGAGTCCCAGGAGTTCCACGAGCTCTACCGGCGGCATGTCCAGTACGTCCTCGACGGGAACGTCGAGGCATCCTTGGCCGACATGGCGCAGGAGAACATCCCCCAGGTCTTCCGCGGAGTGACCGTCCCCCGCGGGAAGGTCGACTCGCTCCGCGTCGTCGACATCCGGCGCGAGGGCGCCACCTGGGTGGGGGAGACGGTGTACGACACCCCCGACGGTCGGATCGGCCTGCGGTCCGTGTGGGAGTCGCGCGACGGCTCCTGGAAGGCAGCCGCCCTCGAGAACTTCCCCCCGGAGGCCGGGGACTGACCCCGGCGGGCGCCTTCGACGCGGACCGGCGGGCGTCGAAGGGCCGGTACGGGAGGAGTAATTCCGCCCGATCGGGAGAACATCCCGCAAAAGCCTTGTCCGCGGTACCTGAAGCCCTTAGATTAAGCGACCACGGTCACATGAAGGATTCCCGCCACCTCGGGGATCGCGGGCCCGGTACGCCGAGCAGCCGGTGACGACCCCGTCCGCCCGTGCTCCGAACCACCGGTGCACGCCGCACCGGGCGGCCCGGCCGGGCACGACACCGGCCGACGGCCCGCCCGGACCGTCCGTCGGCAGCCGGTGGACAGCAGGCCCCTCGACAAGGGCCCACCGACCACACGACGTGTGACTCCCTTCATCAGAATTCTTCCGACATGTGCTCGGGTGTATCCGCTGCCGCTCCGCCAAAGGGGGCGACCCGTGGAGCGGCCCGAGGTGGCGGAAGCGATCGTGGACAGAGCGCAGGAGGAACAGACGTGAGCGGAACGCTCGTGAGCACCCTGACCTGGTGGGCTCGGAACATTCCCGACCAGCCGGCCATCGATTTCGACGGCGACGTGGTCACCTACCGCCAGCTGGAGAGCTGGGCGGACGGGATCGCCGCCGATCTCGTCGCGGCGGGAGTGGGCCGAGGAGACCGGGTCGCCCTGGTGGGGCAGAACTCCCTGGAGTGGTGCGCGGCCACCCTCGGCGCGCTCAAGCTCGGTGCCGTCGTCGCCCCCTTCAACCACCGCATGGTGGCCCGCGAGCTCGCCGGGCTCCTGGAGGACTGCGAGCCGACCGTCGTCTACGGCGACGACGCGCTGCGCGAGCGCCTGGAGGAGGCCCGCCGGGAGCAGCCCGGGGTCGTCCTCAAGTCCTTCCAGAGCGACGTCCGGTCCCTGCGGGACGGCACCCACGCCCCCGTCGTGCCGCCGGTGTCCGACGTCTCCGAGACGGCCGCGATCGTCTACACCAGCGGCACCACCGGCAAACCCAAAGGCGTCATCTTCACCCACGCCACCATCGCCGGCGAGATGCACGAGTGGTCCCTCATGGAGCCGGTGCTGCCCAACGGCTTCAGACCCCTGCTCGTGCTCCCGCTGTTCACCGCGGCCGGCCTCGTGTGGGGACTCTTCCGCACGATCCTGCACGGCGGCACGCTGCTGCTGCAGCCCCGCTTCGACCCGGCCCGGGCCCTGCGTGTGCTGGCCGACCAGAAGGTCACCACGTTCACCGGCCCGCCCATCCTGTTCGAGCAGGTCGCGGCACAGCCCGGCTTTGCGGAGGCCGACCTCACCAGCCTGACCACCGCCCACGTGGGCGGTGCGCGGGTGCCGGTGGACCTGCTCGCCTCCTGGCAGCGCAAGGGCGTCTCGCTGCGCCAGATCTACGGCCAGACCGAGATCGGCGGATCCGCCACCGTGATGCCGCGCGACGAGGCGATGGAGCACCCGGAGAAGTGCGGCTGGGGCGGCGCCTTCACCAGGATCAGGGTCGTCGACCCGGAGGGCGTCGATTGTCCGCCCGGCACCCCCGGCCAGATCCTCCTGCGCGGACCGGGGATGATGCCCGGCTACTGGCGCAACGAGGAAGCCACCCGCACGACCATCGTGGACGGCTGGCTGCACACCGGGGACATGGGCATCCTCGACGAGCGCGGCTACCTGACCTTCGTCGACCGCATGAAGGACATGATCATCTCGGGTGGGCTGAACATCTCGCCGACCGAGATCGAGAACGTCCTCCAGGAGATGCCCGGCATCGAGGAGGTCGCCGTCATCGCCGTCGAGGACGCCAAGTTCGGCGAGACCCCGGCCGCCCTGATCAAGGCCGACGGTCCGATCGACCCCGCCGACGTGGTGGCCCACTGCAACGAGCGCATGGCCGACTACAAGGTCCCGCGCTACGTCGTCCTCCTCGACGAGGCCCTGCCGCGGATGGCCAGCGGCAAGATCGCCAAGCGCGACCTCAAGGCCACCTACGCCGACCTGCCCCGCACGCACGGCAAGGTGCGCTGACCCGAACACGGAGGCCGTTGCCGATGAAGGCCAGGAAAGTCGCGTTGGTGACCGGCGGCGGGCGGGGCATCGGAGCCGCGGTGTCCCGCAGACTCGCCGCCGACGGCTTCGCGGTCGCGGTCAACTACGCCCATCGCGCCCGCGAGGCGACGGACGTGGTCGAGGAGATCGAGGCCGCGGGCGGCCGGGCGGTGGCGCTGCGGGCCGACGTGTCCGACGCGGACCAGGCGGGCGACCTCGTCGCGCGGACCGCCGAACTCCTCGGACCCGTCGCCGTGCTCGTCAACAACGCGGGAGTCAGCGCGGCCGGCTCGGCGCGCTCCCTGCCGCCCGGACAGTGGGACCGCGTGCTGCGCGTCAACCTCAGCGGCGCCTACTACTGCACGCACGCCGCGCTGCCCGCCATGTACGCGGCCGGCTGGGGACGCGTCCTGTTCTTCGGCAGCCCGAGCGGCGGGCGCGCGCTCACCCCGACGACGGGTGCCTACGCAGCGTCCAAGGCGGGGCTGGTCGCCCTGGCCGGGGTCGTCGCCAAGGAGGTGGCCCGGCGAGGCATCACCGTGAACACCGTGGTGCCCGGTTACGTGGAGACCGACATGGTGCGCGCCGCCGGCGACCGGGCGCGGGAGAGCCTCCAGGACGGCTGGCCGCGGATCCCCGCCGAGGCGGTGGCCTCGGTGGTGTCCTTCCTCGCGGGCGACGGTGCCGCGCACGTCTCCGGCGAGGAGATCGGGGTGTGGGCGGGCGGCCCCGTCCAGTTGTGAGCCCCGGCAGCGGGTGTCGGCGCGACAGACCGCCGGTGCCCGCCCGGGGTCGACCTCCGCCCGGGGCCCTCGTCCCGGGCGGTGCCCTGCCCGCTCGTGAGCCGGGCGGTTCGGATCCCTCGCGAGACGTCGGCGCGGTCCGCGGTGCGGCCGCGCCGGACGTCCGCGGCAGAAAGGACCGTCGGATGACGACTTCCCGGCCCGCGCACGAATCGGCCGCGCACGACCCGCGTCCCCCGTCCCCGGACGCGGCCCGGCGGGCACGCCCCGCCGAGGGCGACACCGTGACCCGGAGGACGTCGTACTGCCGGTTGTGCCCGGCCAGTTGCGGGGTCGAGGTGGAGACCGACGGCACCCGCGTGCTGCGCGTGCTGGGCGACCGGCAGCACCCGATCTCCCGTGGCTTCACCTGCCCGAAGGGGCGCAGGGCCGCCGATCTCCTGCACGGCCCCGACCGGTTGACCTCCTCCCGGCGGCGGACGACCGCGGGCGAGCACGAACCGGTCGACGCCGACACCGCGATGGCGGAGGTGGCCGCCCGGCTCACCGGGATCGTCGAGGAGCACGGGCCGGATGCGGTGGGCCTGCTCATCGGTACCCAGCACAACTTCGCCACCCTCACCCCCTTCATGGCGCGCGCCTGGTTCCGCGGCCTGGGCTCCCGCAAGCTCTTCTCCACCATGACCCTCGACCAGTCGGCGAAGTGGCTGGTGAAGTCGCGCATGGGGGTGTACGCGGGCGGCCCCCAGTCGCTCGACGAGGCCGACGTGTGGCTGCTGGCGGGCACGAACCCGCTGGTCTCCGTCAACGGGGGCGACGGGGACGGCGCGCTGGTCACCAATCCGTCGGCCAACCTCAAGGCCGCCCGGGACCGCGGGATGCGGCTGATCGTCGTCGACCCGCGCCGCACCGAGACCGCGGCACGCGCCGACCTGCACCTGCGACCCCGCCCCGGACACGACGCGCTGCTGTTCGCGGGGCTGCTGCAGGTGATCCTGGGGGAGGGGCTGCACGACCGGGACTTCTGCGACCGCCACGTGGAGGGACTGGACGACCTGCGGGCGGCGGTCGCCGAGGCCACCCCCGACAGGGTCGCCCGCGTCTGCGACGTGCCGGTCGAGGAGCTGGTGCGGGCGGCCCGGATGTTCGCCGTGGCCGAGCGGGGCATGGTGAGCACCGGGACCGGCGTCTGCATGGGGCCGCACTCCAACATCGCCGAACACCTGGCCGCCTGCCTCAACGTCGTCTGCGGACGCTATCTGCGCGAGGGCGAACCCGTGCCGGGGCGCGGCGTCCTGATGGGCGAGGGGCCGGTCCGCGCGGAGGTGGTCCCCGCGGACCGCGAGTGGGAACGGGGATTTCGCAGCCGGGTGGGCGGACACGGCCTGCTGCGCGGCGAACTGCCGGCGGCCCTGCTGCCCGACGAGATCCTGCGGCCCGGACCCGACCGGATCAGGGCGCTGGTGGTCTCGGGCGGCAACCCCCTGCTCGCCCTGCCCGACCAGGACACCGCGCGGCGCGCGCTGGAGAGCCTCGACCTGCTGGTGTCGATCGACACCCGGATGTCGCAGACCGCGCGCCTCGCCGACTACGTCATCGCCCCCACGATGCTGTACGAACGGGCCGACCACACCGGGCTGATGGAGACCTTCTTCCCCCGCCCGTTCGCCCAGTACACGCCCGCCGTGGTCGCCCCGCCCCGGGGCGTGGTCGAGGACTGGCGGGTCTTCTTCCGGCTCGCGGCCGAGACGGGAGGGCCCCTGCGGTTCGCGGGCCGGGACCTGGACACCTCCCGACCGCCCTCCTCGGAGGAGCTCCTCGACCTGGTCGCCTCCCGCGGCCGGGTCCCGCTGGACGAGGTGCGCACCCACCCGCACGGCCTGCTCGCCGGGCACCCCGGCACCACGGTGGGCCCGGCCCGCGAGGAGCGGGCCGGGCACCGCCTGACCCTGCTGCCCGCCGACGTGGCCGCGGAACTCGCCGCCGCGCTGGCGCCCGTCGCCGCGACGGTACCCGTGGGGGCCCGGTCCGCGGGGGCCGAGGGCGGGGCCGACCGGGAGGCCGGGGCGCCGGGAGCGGTGGGGGACACCGAGGGCGGCGAGGACGCCGAGGAGTTCCCGCTGCGGCTGATCGTGCGGCGGATGCGGGAGGTGGTCAACTCCCTCGGGTCGGCGGTCGTCGGCCTGCCCCCGCAGTCGTACAACCCGGCCCACCTGCACCCGCAGGACATGGCGCACCTGGGCATCACGCACGGCGCCGCGGTGACGATCCGCTCGCCGCACGGAACGCTCGAGGCCGTGGCGCACGAGGACCCGAGCATGCGACCGGGGGTCCTGTCGATGACCCACGGCTGGGGAGGCCTGGAGACGGGCGGGGACCCGCGGACGACGGGCAGCAACGTCAACCGGCTCACCTCCCTGCACCACGGCGCCCAGGCGGTCAACCACATGCCGACCCTGACGGCCGTCCCGGTGTCGGTCACCCCCGCCCCGCCGGGCCTCGCCGACCGTGAAGAACCTTCTCCTTAACCTAAAGCCTTGAGGTTATTATCTAACGTCTGTAGGATATTTGCGGATGGGATGACGGCCACCGCTCCGGGCGGCGGCATGACGCGAAAGGGCTGACATGGCAGGCTGGGACTTCGCGAGTGTCTTCGAGGCCGTGGCCCGTGTGCACCCCGAGCGCACGGCGTTCGTTCACGGGCGACGACGAGGGACTTGGGCGCACTTCGACGACCGCGCGGCCCGGCTCGCCACGGTGCTGGAATCCGCGGGCCTCACCGCGGGCGACGTCGTGGCCGAGTACATGCGCAACGGTCCCGAGTACCTGGAGACCTTCTTCGCCGCCGGCAAGTCGGGCCTCGCCCCGATGAACACCAACTACCGCTACGTCGAAGACGAACTGGTGCAGATCTGGGCCGACGCCGACGTCAAGGCGGTCGTCTTCGACGCCGAGTTCCGCGAGCGGGTCGACCGGGTGCGCCACCGCCTGCCCGGCGTGCGGCTCTGGCTCGAGGTCGGCGAGGGCACCGACTGGGCCCCCTCCTACGCCCGCGAACTGGACGCGCACCCCCCGCGGCCGCACGGCGGCGGACGCGAGGACTCCCTGATCCTCATCTACACCGGCGGCACCACCGGACACCCCAAGGGCGTGATGTGGCGCCAGGGCGACATCCTCTCCCTGCTCAACGCGCAGAACCCCCGACCGCTGCCCGACCACGGCGACCGCGAGGCCGTCGAGGCGCACCTGGCCGGACTCACCCGGGAGATCCGCTCCCTGGTGGCGAGCCCGCTCATGCACGGCGCCGGACTCTTCTACGCCATCTCGGCACTCAGCGGGGCCGGCACCCTCGTCATGACCCCGGGGGCGCGCTTCGACGCCGAACAGCTCCTCGACGTCATGGACGGCGAACGGGTCCAGTCCCTCGCGATCGTCGGCGACGCCTTCGCCCGGCCGATGCTCGCCGCCCTCGACGAGAACCCCGGACGGTGGCGCCTCGACGGCCTGCGCGCCGTGTTCTCCTCCGGCGTGATGTGGAGCCGCCCGGTCAAGGAAGGGCTCCTGAACCACATGCCGGCGGCGCGCCTGCTGGACGGACTCGGCTCCTCTGAGGCCTCCGCCGTCGCCTCGACGGTGTCCGTGCGCGGGGACGTGGCCGACACCGGCTCGTTCGTGCCCTCCGACCGGGCCGCCGTGCTGCTCGACGACGGAACCCTCGCCGAACCCGGCGACGGCAAGGTCGGCCGCCTCGCGGTCACAGGCTGGATCCCGGTGGGGTACCTCAACGACCCGGAGAAGTCCGCCCAGGTCTTCGTCGAGGCCGCGGGACGCCGCTGGTCCGTTCCCGGCGACCTGGCCCAACTGGACGCCGACGGGCGGATCCAGCTCCTCGGCCGTGGCTCCAGCTGCATCAACACCGGAGGGGAGAAGGTGTTCGCCGAAGAGGTCGAAGAGGTCCTGAAGCAGCACCCGGGCATCGCGGACGCCGCGGTCCTCGGCGTGTCCGACGAACGCCTCGGCAGGAAGGTCGTCGCCCTTCTTCGGGCGGGGGAGCGGCCGCCGTCGGAGGAGGAACTCCATACCCACGCCCGCGCGCACCTGGCGGGCTACAAGGTGCCCAAGCACATGGCCTACGTCGACTCGCTGGAACGCGCGGACAACGGAAAGCTCGACCACCGTCGGCTGACCGGCATCGCGGAGAGCAAATGGGGGGACGGCCACGCCTGACCCGGACCGGCGGCCGTAGCCCGGACCGCTTCCCCGGCTTTCCCCGCTGACCGGGGAAAGCAGCCGGCACGGAGCGGGAACACCCCCCCCCGCACGGCGGTGAGACTCTGGGCGAGCGCGGGCGGCGGGCCGCCCCACGGGGAGGACGGCACCGGCTCACACCTGCCTCCCCTGGGGAAGCCGGCGTGAAGAGCGTGAGACCCCCATCGACGAAGAGGCACCCGATGACCATTGAAGACCTTCCGGCACCGCAGCCCGCCGGCCCGCTCGGGCCGTCACCGGTCCGCCCCCCGGGCAGCGTGCGCCGTACTTCGACGCTCGACACGCGGTGGCCCGGAGGATTCGGCACCGGGCTCCACATCGACGGGCGGGCCCGCGACCTCTACACCCCGGCCGACGGCCGGCCCCCGCTCGTCGTCGCCGAGGACCGGCTGCGCGTCCGATTCACACCGGCGAGCCGGGTGATCGAGGAGATCGAGTCGACCCCGGCCAGGAGCGAACTGGCCCTCCTCACCGGCGCCCGCTGCGGCGGCGGATTCCGCACCCGGCTGGCGCAGGCCCTGCCGCGGGAACGGGACACCGGGACCTCGCTGTACCTCATGCTGGACGATCTCGCCGCGGTATCACTGATCGCAGACTTCGCCGAGACCCGGTGGCCGTCTGCCGGGCCCGGCACACACCGGGTCGCGGCGCGCCCGCAGGAAGGCGTCTGCACGGGATTCATGCCCGGATCCAGCGCCCTGAGCCCCGACCACGTCCGGAAAGGCGGCGACCGGACACGCCGGGTCGTACCGCTGCCACACCCCGACGACCCGGCGGGCTGGCACGAACTGGCCGCACCCACCGAACCATCGATGCGCCGGGCCCGACGCATCGACGTCACACCGGGCGAGGTCATCGGCGTGGACGCGATGTTCCAGGACAGCGCGACGGTGCCCGAGGGCGGCAGGAGGGCTGTGCACGAATACCGGCTGCACGCCACGGCCCACGCACGCACCGGTGCCCTCCTCACCCTGCGGGCCGAGCCGCGCATCCTGCCCTACGACGAGTGCCCCCTGGCCGTGCTCAACCTGGACCGTCTGCTCGGGACACCCCTGGCGGACCTGCGCACCACCGTGCCCAGGGTGCTGCGCGGCACCGCCGGGTGCACGCACCTCAACGACGCCCTGCGCGCGTTGGCCGAGGTGCCCACTCTGGTGGCCGCGCTGCACCGGCGCGCGCAGGAGTGAAGACGCCGGGACGGCAGACGAGCACCCGGGGGAACGGCCCGCCAGGAGCCTCGTCCCCGGAGGTACCCGACACCCCGGGCAGATCGCGCAAGGCGAGGAGAGAGGTCCCATCGTGCACTCACTGCAGGGAAAGGTCGCCCTGGTCACCGGAGGCGCCAGCGGAATCGGGGCGGGCGTCTGCCACCGCTTCGTCGACGCGGGGGCCTTCGTGGTGGTGGCCGATGTCGATGGGGAACGGGGCCGCGGCCTGGCCGAGGAGCTCGGTGACGCGGCGGTGTTCCGCCGCGTCGACGTCACCCGCGAGGAGGACATCGCCGCGGCGGTGACGGACACGGCGGCCACCCGGGGACGCCTGGACTGCTTGGTCAACAACGCCGGCCGGGTGGGGCCCTGGCGCTTCGCCGAGGACACCCCGGCCGACGAGTGGGACGAAGCCTTCCGGCTGTTGTGCCGCAGCGCCTTCCTCGGCATCAAGCACGCGTCCCGGGTCATGCGTGACCACGGCGGCGGCAGCATTGTGAACACAGGTAGCGTCGACGGCCTGAGGGCCGGTTACGGCCCCCACCCCTACGGCGCGGCCAAGGCCGCCGTTGTGCAGCTGACCCGCAGCGGCGCGGTGGAACTTGCCCCCCACGGAATCCGGGTGAACGCGATGACACCTGGCGGCGTGGCCACCCGCATCGTCGGCCACGGCGCCGGTCTCACGGGATCGGCCCTGGACGACAGCGTCGAACGGGTACGGGAGAGCCTGCGCGACTTCCAGCCGGTTCCCCGCAGCGGCGAGCCGCAGGACCTGGCCGCCGTGGCGGCCTTCCTCGCCTCCGACGCGTCGAGTTTCTTCACCGGACAGGAAATCGTCGTCGACGGCGGCCTGTCGCTGGGCAGGGCCTGGCCCCGGAGATCCAGGCACACGCGAGGAAGGCGTCGTCCCGGACCGCGACATGAGCGCGGGCGGGGCGGTACCGGCCGGTGCCTGCGACCCGGCACACCGCCCCGGCCCGTCCCTCCCCCGGATTCCCGGGGACAGCCCGAACGACCGTGCTGTCCACCCCTGCCCCTCACAAGGAGGAAAACAACGTGAGCACACCAGACGCAACACCCCCCGCCCCCGGGAAGGCCCCCGCCAAGGACCCCTGGGACCTGCCCGACGTCTCCGGGCTCGTCGTCGGCGTGCTCGGCGGCACCGGACCGCAGGGCAAGGGCCTCGCCCACCGGCTCGCCAGGGCCGGCCAGAAAGTGATCATCGGCTCGCGTGCCGCCGAACGCGCCCGGGCCGCCGCCGAGGAACTCGGGTACGGCGTCGAGGGCGCCGACAACGCCGAGACCGCCCGCCGCAGCGACATCGTGATCGTCGCCGTGCCCTGGGACGGCCACGGCAAGACCCTGGAGT
>NZ_QFRK01000057.1 GCF_003143855.1 Streptomyces sp. NWU339 | reverse complement strand
GGGTACCACATCGCTGCGCGATGTGCAAGCGAACCCCCGTGCTGCGCACGGGGGTTGCGCTCCCGCTCCGCGGGAGCGCTGGCGGGTGGCTGCGCCACCCGCGCAACCTGTGGGCTGCGCCCACAGGTTGACGCTCCGTTCGCTGCGCTCCCGGAGCGGCGGGACTTCGTCCCGCTACCGGGCTTCCGCTGCGCTGCAGCCCGGGTCGGCGGGTCCGCTGCGCTCCCCCGCCTGACGCTCCTTCCGGCTGCGCCTCCAGGACCGTTGGGGCCCGCTGGCGCGGGCCGGGCTGGCTGCGAGAGTGGGGGGTGCTCGTTCGTTTCGGGTGCCGGTGCAGCGGGTGCATCAGATTGATGCACCATGTAGTGTTGGTGGAAACACGGGACACCCTCCAACCACCCGATGCGGGCCCGGATGCCCGCGCCTTCCGGAAAAGGGAAAACGCATGTGGAGTGCTCAGGACGTGGCGCGGGATCAGGTCCGGCGTCAGGCGGATGGCCTGGACGTCGCCGCCGTTGCGGAAAAGGTCGCGGAGGCCGCTGTCCGTGAGCGGGAGACCGCGGAGCAGTTGAGGGGGAACGGTTCCTTCTACGCGTTCGAGATGGACCGGGAGCGGTTGGCTGTCATCTGGCTGGCCCAGCACGCTGAGTGGCAGCGCGTCAGGGACTTGATGACTGCGGCCGGTTGGAGCGTGTACGAGCCGGAACGGGACGCTCAGGGCTCGGTGTGGGCTCGTGAGCGTGAGGAACGGCTTGCCGGTGCTCTTGCGGCACAGGACGCCTTGGGGGAACGGCGGGGGGAGGAAGCGGATGAACTGCGAGCGGAGGTCCGGCTGTCCGCCGCGTCCAGTCGGCTGATCCAGACGGTGGCCAACCGGACGGGGCTGCGTCCCTCTGAGGTCCTGGCCCAGCTGGCCGAGCGGATCGTGGTGGGCGAGGACGGTACGGTGTCCGTCCCGCCCTTCACGCCGTCCTGGTGATTTCCCAAGCGAGCAGAAAAGAAGGTAAGGGGAGGAGTCTGGGAATGCTGGGTATTCGGCTTCGGGAACACCAGGTCGATCAGAAGTCGGCGTTTCGGAGGTGGGTGGGATTTCCTGCAAGGTCGTCTGTGCCGCCGGAGGGGGCGCGGGGCACGATCGTGTCCGCGACCGGATCGGGCAAGACGATCATGGCTGCCGCGTGTGCGCTGGAGTGCTTCCCGGGCGGGCGGATCCTGGTGACCGTGCCGACCCTGGACCTGCTCGCACAGACCGCTGAGGCGTGGCGGCTGGTGGGCCACCGCTCCCCGATGGTCGCGGTGTGCTCGCTGGAGAAGGACGAGGTCCTGGAGCGGCTCGGGGTGCGCACCACCACCAACGCGATCCAGCTCGCCCTGTGGGCCGGGAGCGGGCCCGTCGTCGTGTTCGCCACGTACGCCTCTCTCGTGGACCGTGAGAATCCAGAGGACCCCTTGGGTCAGGGGAAGGTGCGCGGGCCTTTGGAGGCTGCCCTGGCGGGTGGGCAGCGGCTGTACGGGCAGCGGATGAGCGGTTTCGACCTCGCGATCGTGGACGAGGCCCACTCCACTGCAGGTGATCTTGGCAGGCCGTGGGCGGCGATCCACGACAACCAGCGGATCCCGGCGGACTTCCGGCTGTACCTGACCGCGACCCCGCGCATCCTGGCCGCGCCCCGGCCGCAGCAGGGCACGGACGGGCGCGAGCTGGAGATCGCGAGCATGGCCGACGACCCGGACGGGACCTACGGTCCGTGGCTGGCCGAGCTCGGGCTCTCGGAGGCGATCGAGCGGGGCATCCTCGCCGGATTCGAGATCGACGTCCTCGAGATCCGCGATCCCTCCCCCGTCCTTGGGGAATCGCAGGAGGCGCAGCGGGGCCGGCGCCTGGCGCTGTTGCAGACCGCACTTTTGGAGCACGCGGCGGCGTACAACCTGCGTACGGTCATGACCTTCCACCAGAAGGTGGAGGAGGCCGCCGCGTTCGCGGACAAGCTGCCCGAGACCGCTGCCGAGCTGTACGCAGGCGACGCCACCGGCGACGATCTGGCGGCTGCGGACCGGCTGCCGAAGTCGTCGATCGACGCACGGTTCTACGAGCTGGAGGCCGGCCGCCACGTCCCGCCGGAGAGGGTGTGGTCGGCGTGGCTGTGCGGCGACCATGTGGTGTCCGAGCGGCGCGAGGTGATCCGGCAGTTCGCAGGCGGGATCGATGCCGCGGGCCGGCGCGTGCACCGGGCGTTCCTGGCGAGCTGTCGCGTACTCGGGGAGGGCGTGGACATCACCGGCGAGCGGGGAGTCGAGGCCGTCTGCTTCGCCGACACCCGCGGCTCCCAGGTGGAGATCGTGCAGAACATCGGCCGGGCCCTGAGGCTCAACCGCGACGGCTCCACGAAGGTCGCCCGGATCATCGTGCCGGTGTTCCTTCAGCCCGGCGAGGACCCGACCGACATGGTCGCCTCCGCCTCGTTCCGCCCTCTTGTCGCCGTTTTGCAGGGCCTGCGCTCGCACGATGAACGACTCGTCGAGCAGCTCGCCTCCCGCGCCCTCACCAGCGGACAGCGCACCGTGCACGTGAGGCGCGATGTGGACGGGCGCATCGTCGGCGCCGGCGGTGAGGGTGACGGCGAGGACCAGGAGCAGGGCGACACCGACGGCGCCGCCGGGTCGGCGCTGCTGCGCTTCTCCTCTCCCCGGGACGCCGGCACGATTGCGGCGTTCCTGCGCACCCGGGTCTACCGGCCGGAGTCCCTGGTGTGGCTGGAGGGCTACCAAGCTCTGCTGCGCTGGCGAGCCGAGAACAAGATCACCGGCCTCTACGCCGTGCCCTATGACGTCGAGACCGAGGTCGGGGCGACCAAGGCGTTTCCACTGGGGCGGTGGGTGCACCAGCAGAGGAAAACGCTGCGGGCCGGGGAGCTGGAGGAGCGGCGCAAAGAACTGCTCGACTTGCCGGAGGCCGGCATGGTGTGGGAGCCCGGTGAAGAGGCGTGGGAGAACAAGCTCGCCGCGCTGCGGTCGTACCGGCGCGCCACGGGGCACCTTGCTCCGCGGCAGGACGCGGTGTGGGGTGAGGGCGAGGCGATGGTGCCCGTCGGGCAGCACATGGCCAACCTCCGCAGAAAAGGCGGCCTGGGCAAGGACCCGCGGCGGGCCGCGGCGCGCGCGCAGCAGCTGGCCGCGATCGACGAGGACTGGAACTGTCCGTGGCCGCTGGACTGGCAGCGCCACCACCGCATCCTCGCCGACCTGGTCGACGCCGACGGTGTACTGCCCGACATCGCCCCCGGGGTGCTGATGGACGGCGACGACATCGGACGGTGGCTTCAGCGGCAGAAACAGCCGGGTACCTGGGCACAGCTGTCCGACGAGCAGCAGGAACGGCTCTCCGGGCTGGGCGTACAACCGCTTGAGATCCCGTCGCCCGCTCCGGCGACCCCGCGTGCGACGAAGGGCCCGGCCAAGGCGCAGCAGGCCTTTCAACGAGGCCTCGCGGCCCTCGCACAGTGGGTGGAACGGGAAGGCGCCCACCGGCCGGTACCCCGCGGCCACAGCGAACAGATCACTATCGACGGCCAGACCGAGCCGGTCACGGTCCGGCTCGGCGTGTGGGTCTCGAACGTGAAATCGAGGTGGGACAAGCTCGCCTCCGAGCAGCAGGCCGCCCTCGCTGCGCTGGGCGTCCCCTGGGCAAAGGCCGCGCCGGTGCCGAGTCAGCCCGGTGCCCCGGATTCGGCGGATGACGTCTCCGTCCAGCCCGTACCGTCGGACGTGTCAGGGCAGGAATGCCACGACCGAGGCGACGCCATGGCGGAGGAAGAGCGCCAGGTCCAGGCAGCGCAGGGCAGGGAGCGGGTGAGGCGCATGAACGAACTGATGCGCAACCACACCAAGGCCGAACTGCTGCGCATGGCCTACGAGGGCGGCCTGGTCCGCCATAACTCCCCCGAGAAGTGGCGCAAGGACGAGATCGCCTCCACCGTCGTGGACATCGAACTCCGGAGCGCTGTCCAGCCGGCCCAAGCCTGATCTGCCGAAGACACCACGCCTGCAGCGAAGGGTTCTCATCCGTTCGAGTGAGCGGCGTGGATCGGAGCATCTGCGCTTCTGCTCATGTACTTGGCTTCGGGTATGGAGCCTCGCGGAGTTGTTGGTGTGGCCGGAGATGCGGCGGGCGATTTCAAGGTGTCCGCCGCAGCTGTGGCTACTAGGGCGCGTATTGGGTCGTGATCAATCTGCGGGTTTCGCTCTTGGGGCGGGACCTGATCCGGTAGATCGTTTTATGTGACGCGAGTGCAACTGACGGATGCGGAGTGGGAGTTCATCGGCCCGTACCTGCCGATCGGCCAGTACGGGCCGTACCCCGAGCGGCTGCGGCAGCAGTTCGAGGGCGTGATCTGGCGGTTCAAGACGGGCGGGCAGTGGCGGGAGATGCCGACCGAGTTCGGCGCCTGGTCAACCGTTTCCAACCGCTTCCGGCAGTGGCGTGACGCGGGTGTGTTCGAGGCCCTGCTGGAGGGGCTGATCGCGGAGGCCGCGAAGCGGGGCGAGGTGGACTTGTCCCTGGTCAGCATCGACTCCACCACCGCGCGGGCCCACCACGACGCCGCGGGGATGCACCTGGACGAGGACGTGCTCACCGCGTTGGAGAAGGCTGCCGCCGAGGAGGAGAAGGCCAGGTCAAAGGGGGCAGCTACGAAGAACGAAACGGGCAGGACGCCGAAGCCGATCCTGAGCGGGAAGAGCGACGACGCATCCGGCGCCGGCGAAAGCTCCGGCTGAAGGCGGCCCTTCTCGGACGCTCGCGGGGCGGGCAGACGAGCAAGGTCCACCTCGCCGCGGACCGCAGGTGCCGCCCGCTGGTGTTCGTCCTGACCGCTGGACAGGCCGCCGACAGCCCGCAGTTCATCCCGGTGCTGGGGAAGATTCGGGTCCGCGGTCTTGTCGGCCGCCCCCGTACCCGGCCGGACGCGGTCGCCGGGGACAAGGCCTACTCATCCCGCCGCAACCGCGCCCACCTGCGGAAACGCCACATCAAGGCARTCATCCCGGAGAAGTCGGACCAGGCCGCCAACCGGAAGAAGAAGGGCTCCAGGGGCGGCCGGCCCGTCCGCCACGACGCCGACCTCTACAAGGAGAGGAACACCGTCGAGCGCCTGATCAACAAGCTGAAGGCCTGGCGAGGTATCGCCACCCGGTACGACAAGACCCCGGAGAGCTACCTCGCCGGCCTCCACCTGCGCGCCTCGATGATCTGGATCAAAGACCTCACCCGAGGCGCCCATTGATCACGACTCGATACGCGCCCTAGCCGGGTCGACGCGTGCTTTCGGGATCCTCTGGGACAGGCACATCAGGTCTCGTGGCTCGAGGCCGCGCAGGACGTCGTCTTCGAGGACTGTCCCGTGATTCGGTCGTTTCCCGTCCGGTATGGGCGGCGCGTTGCTCCGGGGTGGTGGTGGTCGTCGACCAGTGGGCGGCTGGTGGCATACGGGTCCGGTGCGATGCGGGCCCAGCTCATGCTGCTGGATCGGGATCCGGGGGTTGTGGCGTTGGCCTGCCGGCCGGTGGAGCTGGTGTGGCGTGAGAACGGCGGCAGAGTCGTCGGGCATGCGCCGCAACTGATGGCCAGGCTGAAGAACGGCAGTGGTCTGCTGGTCGACTGCGTGGGACGCAGCGGCCCGTCGGCCCGGTTGGCTGGGCGGGCGCGGATCGTGACTGCTGCTGCGGAGGCGGCGGGCTGGTGCTACCGGTTCGCAGAGCCGCCGGATCCGGTGCTGGTGGCCAATGTGCGGTGGCTGGCGGGCTACCGACATCCCCGGCACGGTGCGGGACCGTGGCTGCCGAGGCTGATGGCGGCGTTCGGCAATCCACGGCCTGCGGTGGAGGCGGTGCGGGAGCTGGGTGACCCGATTGCCGTCTGGCCTGCGGTCTTTCACGCCTTGTGGAGCGGTGTGCTGCGTGTGCGGTTGAACGAACCACTGCACGAGCGTGTCACCGTCTCGGTGGCACGGCAGGAGGCCCAAGCAGCGTGACACAGGCGGTTGTCGAGGTCGGGGCGCGCCTTCGCTACGACGGGCGGGTATGGACGGTGGCCGTGCTGGAAGGTGCCCGGGCCACGCTGGTGGCCGACGAGGGTGCTGCGGCGGTGGTGCTGCTGCCCTACCTGTTCTCCGATCCGTCCTTCGAAGTGGAAGGCGGGTCGGCGCCGGGGAGGGTGCCGCCGTTCGGGCTGCTGGAGACGCTGCCGGCAGAGGTGCGGGAGCGGGCGTTGGCGTGGCAGCGGCATGTGCGGGAGGTGGAGACCGGCTTCCCCGACGCGGCCGGGCAGGGGGTTTTGCGTGAGCAGTTCGACCCGGCGACCCGGAGTCTGGCGCAGCGGGAACAGGCGAAGGCGCAGGAGCTGGTGGCGGCGGGCTGGTCGGCGAGTGTGGCGACGGTGCGTCGGATGCGGGCGCGTTACCGCAGCGAGGGTTTGTGGGGGCTGGTGGACGGCCGGGCGGTGCGGGAGCGGTCGGTGGTGGGGCGGGCCGATGAGCGGGTGGTTGCGGCGATCAGGTCCGTGCTGGAGGAGCAGCGGGAGCGGTCGACGGGCACGCTGGTGCGGCTGCGCCGCCGGGTGGGGTGGCTGCTGGAGGAGGAGCACGGCGCGGGGGTGGTGGCTCTGCCGCCGGTGTCGACGTTCAACCGGCTGGTGCACGCGGTGGCCGATGGGCAGGGGCTGCTGGGGACGGCGGCGCAGCGGCGGTGGCACGCGTCGCGGCCGGCGCCGCCGTTCACGCCGACGGTGGCACTGCGGCCGGGTGAGCTGGTGATGCTGGACAGCACGCCGCTGGACGTGCTGGCGGTGTTGGACGACGGCGTGGCCGGCCGGGTCGAGTTGAGCATCGCGCTGGATGTGGCCACGCGCAGCATCTGCGCGGCGGTGCTGCGTCCGGTGGGCACAAGGTCGGTGGACGCAGCGATGCTGCTGGCGCAGATGGTGGTGCCGGCGGCGATGCGGCCGGGCTGGGACGCGGCGTTGTCGATGCAGCGGTCGGTGATCCCGTATGAGCGGCTGGTGGCTGTGGATGCGCGGCTTGAGGGGGTGGCTGCCCGGCCGGTGATCATGCCGGAGACGGTGGTGGTGGACCAGGGCCGGGTGTACGTGCCGGCTTCGTTCGTCTCGGCGTGCGAGAGCCTGGGGGTGTCGGTGCAGCCGGTGCCGCCGGCGAACGGCCCGGCGAAGGGGAACGTGGAGCGGACCTTCCGCGCCATCGCCGACGGCTTCAGCCAGTACCTGCCGGGCCACACCGGCTCGGATGTCTCCCAGCGGGGCACGGCGGCGCAAGGGGATGCGTGCTGGAGCCTGGCGCAGCTGCAGGAGCTGCTGGACGAGTGGGTCATCTGCGGGTGGCAGGAGCGTCGGCACGAGGCGCTTCGGCACCCGATGATGCCGCAGGCCGCCGTCTCCCCGAACGAGATGTGGGCGGCGCTGGTAGCTGTGGCCGGGTATGTGCCGGTGCCGTTGTCTGCCGACGACTACGTCGAGCTGCTGCCCGTGCGGTGGCAGACCATCAACGACTACGGCATCCGTTTCGGCTACCGCACCTACGACCACCCCGGCCTGAACCTCCACCGGCGTCGCCGCTCGGCTCGGGCTGACAAGAACGGTCGGTGGGAGGTGCATCACAACCCCTATGACCCGAACCGGGTGTGGGTGCGCCTGCCCGAAGGCTGGCTGGAAGTGCCGTGGGTCCACGCGGAGGCGGTCCGGCGCCCGTTCACCGCGTTCACCTTCGACCACGTCCGCCGCACCATGGAACGCCGTGCAAGCCGCGAAGAGCATGAGGCCGCAATCGCCCAGGCGCTGGATGAGCTGCTACGCCGTGCGAGCCAGGGGCTGGGCAGTAAGCGCGAGCGGACGGTAGCCGCCCGGGCTCATGCTGCCGCGCAGATGACAGACCCCTCCCCCGCTATGGACCCGCAGCAGTGGCCTGCGCCTCTCGCGCCGGGGACCTCGTTCGGGCTGCCCGGCTCCTTCACCGTCCCACTCGAGGATGCCGATAGCTGGGACACCGACGACGGCCTGGACGCCATCGAGGACGACCTGGACGGCGACGACTACCTTCTCGCCGCCCTCGCTGACGGCCGGGACACCGCGGCAGGCCACACGGATCAGGCATCCGAGTCGACGGCTGAAACGGCCCGGGACCAGGCCGCTGAGCAGACGCTGGACGCCGCCGGGGCGGGCGGCATGCGCATCTACGACCCGTACCAGGAGGCACAGGCATGGTGACGACAGCGCAGTCCGCCACCGCGCAGCACAGCATCTTCAACCCGCTGACCACGTGGGACGGGTGGCAGCAGTTCGTCGACACGCCGCACGCACCGGCACGGGACGCCGGCGACCAGGAATGGACGCTGGAGCAGCGGGAGGACTACCACGCGCGGTTCGTGGTGCTGAAGACCCCCACGATGGACACCATCTCCACCGCGGTGCGCCGTCTGCTGCTGCTCAACCGCGGCCAGCAGGGCGGAGCCCGGCGCGGCCTGATCATCTCCGGGCCGGCCACCACCGGGAAGACCACCGCGATGCAGCAGCTCGGGCGCACCGTCGAACTCGCCGACCGGCGCCGCCATTCGAACCAGGACAGGCGTCTGCCGGTGCTGTTCATCACCGTGCCGCCGTCCTCCACCCCGAAGATGCTCATCAGCGAGTTCGCCCGCTTCCTGGGCCTGCCGACGCTGGAGCGGATGAATCAGATCCAGATCACCAACGCCGTGTGCGAGCTGCTGTGCGAGATGGGCACCCAACTGGTCCTGGTCGACGACGTGCACCTGATGGACACCCGCAGCCGGGCCGGCGCCGAGACCTCTGATCAGCTGAAGTACCTCGGCGAGCGGATCCCGGCGACCTTCGTCTACTCCGGAATCGACGTCGAATCCTCACCCCTGCTGACCGGGGTGCGCGGCTCCCAGCTCGCCGGCCGCTTCAAAATCGTGCGCAACCAGCCCCTGCGCTACGGCAGCAGCGCGGACCAGCAGATCTGGCACGACCTGGTGCGCGGCATGGACAGCGCCCTGCGGCTGCGCCACCACCGGCCCGGCACATTGGTCACGCATGCCGCCTACCTGCACGCCCGTACCGGCGGCCGTATGGGCAGCTTGTCCCACCTGATCAGGGAGGCCGCCCTGGTGTCTCTGCTGGACGGGACCGAGAAGGTCACCAAGAAACTGCTCGAACAGATCGAACTCGACACCGCCGCCGAACAACGGGCCCGGGCACCGCACCGCCGCCGGACGCCCACGCAACGCCAGCCCTGACCCCTGACCTACGGCGTCTGCCTCAACCGACCATCCCGATCCCCCATTCGGCCACGGGTCGAATGCCGGTACATCCGAAACACTTCAGGAACGACCTCTGCTCCCTCATGCACGACTTTCCTCCACCACAGCCGCAGCCACCGCAGACAGCAACGGCACGTCCGGGGCCGGTACGGCTCGCGCCGCTGCAAGGCGAGACGAACCTGTCGTACCTGGACCGGCTGGCCGACCGCTACCGGCTCGGCGTCAGAGACCTCATCCCCGCGCTCCTCCAGGTCGGCGGAGGTCTGTTCAAGGGCTACCGCACGGACGGCGAGGTCTACCTCAACGCCGAAGCCCGCGCCCGCATCTCCGCATTCAGCTGTGTCCCCGAAGAGACCCTTCAGCGGGCTCTGCCCGCCTGGACCTCCCAGGAACCCCTCTCGCCGGACGGGGCTAGGCCGGCCGGGCGGTTCCGCTTCGGGAGCGTCGTGCCCGCTGCAGGAGAAGACTGCCGGCTGTGCACCGCCGCCCGCACCGGACGGACCAAGCCCGCACGGCTCTATCTGCAGCCGCACACCCGCATCTGCCCGCGCCATGGGCGCTGGATGCTCGGCACCCACTGGATCGACGGCGCACCGGCCGACACCGAGCAGATCGACCTGACAGGGCTGCCGGAGATGGTCACGGCGCGCCGACGGCACCTGCAGCTGCTGCGCCGTCGGCCGGACGCGTCCGAGGCTTTCGAGGTCGCCCATGCCGTGGCCGTCTCCTGGTGGGCACAGCAGTGGCCCGAAGAAGAGCAGTGGCCGCACCGGGCACTGCAGCTCGCACCGCCAGGCACCGACCCCGGCTGGTGGCGGCTGCTGACCAGGGACGCGGTCACCTACCCAGAGACCGTCGCCCTTACCTCGGTCCTCACTGACGAACACACCCGACAGCGGCTACTCGCCGACACCTGCGGACATCTCCCGCACACTCTCACGTACGCCCCCGGCCTGGTCGCCGAGCTAGCGCGTGCCACGGACCGGCCGTGGCTGTCTGACCGGCTCGCGTCTACGTCAGCAGGTCCGTTGCTGGTGTGGGTGCAGCAGCGCGTACGGGCCGGCACTGGCTCTGCCGTCGCGGGCCCTGGGTGGACGCTGCACATGGCGCACCGGCCTCGCACCATCGCCCGCGAACTCACCGCCTACCGGAAGGCCGCCCATCAGGACGAGAAGACGACGGACGGTGCGCGGCTGCACCTGGGACTCCGACACACCTCGGACCAGTCCTTCACAACCGGCCTGGCCCACGCCCGCGCCTACGCCGCCGTTCACGGCCACCTCGCCGCACCGATCCACAGCCGGTTCAACGGCTTTGCGCTGGGCCGGTGGCTGTCGAACCACCGGAAGTCGTCGGCGGTGCCGCCCGAGCACGTCGCGGAACTCGAGGCGCTGGATCCGTGGTGGCGGCCGCCGTGGACGGTGATGTGGCAGCGTACGTACTACGAAGCCCGCGACCATGCCCGCGCCCGGGGCGGCCTGCGGCCCGAGCGCGGCTTCCCCACCACCGGCTTCGGTCTGGGCGAATGGCTGTACCACCAGTGCACCGGCTACGACGAGCTGCACCCCGCACAGCAGCGCCTGCTGTCCGACATCGGCCTCACCCCTGAGGCCGTACGGGCGGCGCGGCCTCGCCGCAAGCACATGGCCACCCACTTCGAACGCACCCTCGCGGGTGCACGTGCCTATGCCCGCGCCCACGGCACGCTGGTGAACGCGACCTCTGACACCGTCCAGGACGGATTCAAGCTAGGGCAGTGGCTGGCTAACCAGCGCAGCAAAGACCGGGCCTACCAGATGCGTCATGGCGCCCCCTCCTCCCGCGCGCTGGCACTATCGGCGATCGACCCCTGGTGGAACCCACCCTGGTCCCTGGAGTGGCAGCGCTCCTGGCACCAGGCACACACCCACGTCCAAGACGGTCACGTCCTGGACGCCACGGCCGGCTTCCCCGACACCAGCAGCGCACTCGCCACGTGGCTGACCAACCAGTGCGCCCAGTACGACACACTCCAGCCCGACCAGCAGGATCTCCTCGCCCAGATCGGCTTGAGCGCGGACCGAGCCTGTGACGCCGCTGCCCGGCCCGCAGAGAACGAGGCAGACTTCGCCACCGGACTTGGCTACGCACGCTCCTACCACTCGGCATACGGCACTCTCGCTGCCGCGATCAACACCGTCCACGACGGGTTCGAGCTGGGGCGGTGGCTGCGCCGGCAACGCCAGCACGCCCGAACCGACGCCGACAGGGGCGCGCCCCAGTCTGTCGCCGCGCAAACACTGACCGCGGTCGATCCGTGGTGGTGTCCGCCCTGGAGCCTGGCGTGGCAGCGCTCCTGGCAGCACATTCATCAGCAGGTCCAGACCGGCCACCAGCTAGACGCCACGCACGAGTTCCGCAGCTTCGCCCCCGCCGAGCGGGCCTGGCTACGCCGGCAGATCAGGCACTACTCCGACCTGCATTCCGGCCAGCAGCGCCTCCTGGCCGACATCGGCCTCACCGAGGAGAGCACCCGCACCCGGCCCCTCAGCCCGTACGCCGAGACCGCGCTCGAACACGCCCGCAGCTACACAGCCGCGCACGGCAGTCTGGCAACGCCGTACTGCGCCGTCCACGACGGCTTCCCCCTGGGGCCCTGGCTGGCCCGGCAACGCCTCCTGGCCCAGAACACGAACACCCCCTACGCCCTCCACCACGCCCTGACCACACTCGACCCCTGGTGGAACCCGCCCTGGCCCTACCACTGGCACCGCACCTACCACCAAGCCCGCGAGCATCACCACACAGGCCAGCCCACTCCCCCCGCCCTCCAGCAGTGGGCCGATATCCAACGCACCCGGTGGGACATCCTCCACCCCCAGCAGCACCACCTCCTCACCACCATCGACATCCACCCGAATCCGTGACCTCATCCGTCGACTTCTCAAGTAGCGGCCCGATCCACCTGCACGCCACCCAGGCAAACTGCACAACCCAAGGCCAGGAACCTGCAGGACCCCTGCCAGGCCACCCTCGGCAACACCATCAACACCACAAAACGAAGACGACAACTGAGAAAACCCCAGCTCAGAACACACCCACTGCGCATAAAAAACGACCCGCGACAGCAAGACCCTGCTCGACTTGCCGGAGGCCGGCATGGTCTGGGAGCCCGGTGAAGAGGCATGGGAGAACAAGCTCGCCGCGCTGCGGTCCTACCGGCGCGCCACGGGGCACCTCGCACCCCGGCAGGACGCGGTATGGGGTGAGGGCGAGACAATGGTGCCCGTCGGGCAGCACATGGCCAATCTGCGCCGGAAGGGCGGCCTGGGGAAGGACGCGGAGCGGGCCGGGGTGCGCGCGCAGCAGCTGACCGCAGTCGATGAGGACTGGAACTGCCCGTGGCCACTGGACTGGCAACGCCACTACCGCATCCTCGCCGACCTGGTCGACACCGAGGCCGGCGGCGTCCTGCCGGCCATCGAACCGGGCGTGCTGTTCGACGGTGATGACCTGGGCAAGTGGCTCCAGCGGCAGAAGCATCCGGGCACCTGGGCGCAGCTGTCGAGCGAGCAGCAGGAACGGCTGACCGCGCTGGGCATCAAGCCCGCCCCGACGCCGACTGGCGCCCCGGCAGCAACGCGTGCGACGAAGGGCTCCAGCAAAGCCCAGGCGGCGTTCCTGCGCGGCCTGGCAGCCCTTACGCAGTGGGTGGAACGGGAGGGCCAGCGGCCGGTGCCAAGGGGCCACAGCGAACAGATCGCGGTCGACGGTGAGACGGAGCCGGTGACCGTGAAGCTGGGCGTATGGATCTCCAACACCCGCGCGAGGCGCGACAAACTCACGGCGGAGCAGCTGGGCGCGCTGCGGGAGTTGGGCGTGGAGTGGGCGTAGCGACCTTTGACAGGATCTGTCGCCAGCTACTGCCACTCACACGTCGCCCATCGTTGAGGCTCTCACACGGTACGTGCCGTGACTCATCAGAAGCTCTCAGGTTTCTGGCAAGTCGGTCCTCGTTTCAGCAGCAGCGGAGGCAGGCGGTACCCAGGCGGGCGCAGGGTGGTACCGGGAGGAAGGTCTTCGATGCGGAGGACTCCGCGTTCGTCGCCCAGTTCCGTGAGCCACCGTGCGACTTCCAGGCGGTCACACGCCGGCAGGCGGGGGTCACCTGCAAGGCCATCGAGGAGGTCGGCGATGTGTGGTTCGTCCAGGCGCCCTTCCAGGTGCCCTTTTGCCAGGTGCCAGGCTGCGAGCATGTAGTCGGAGTTCAGGTCGTGTGCGAGGGAACAAAGTCGGGTGATGCAGCGCGGTCCATCCTGGGGTTGCAGCAATAGAGCTGCCAGCACTCGGGTCGGCCTTTCGAGGGTGTGGTCCCAGACGAGATCGTCGATGAGGTCTATGGTGCGGGGGTCGCCCAGCTCCTTCAGCATTCGTGCCACCGCCAGGCGAAACACACTGTGCAGTGTGGTGTCCAAGGCCAGTCGGTGGAGACGGTCGGCTCCTCGTGCGTCGCCCAGCTCCGCAAGGTACTCAGCGGCTACGACGCGCTCATCTTGTTCGTCTGCAAAGTACGAGTCGGGATCGTCGCTTTCACTGAGGAACGCTTCAATGCTGTCGAGGTCAAGGCCAACAGTGGTGTCACCAGCCAAGGCGTCGAGCAGGTTTGTGCCGCGGACTCTATCGAAATTGCACAGCAGGCGAGCTGACCGAACACGGCTGAAGCTGGTGAGGTCCTCGTCCCCGGCGTCGCTCTCCAGCCTGGTCATGGCCATGTCGGTGATGCAAGGGGGAAGCCGGGTCCCCAATTGCGCAAGTTGACCGATGCGTTCAAGACCCAGAGTTCCTTCAACCTTGATCACGCGTTTGAGAATTCGGGTGATCCTCCGGCTCTCGGGTACCGCATCGAGGAGAAACCCGAGATAGGACGCTCCACTGCGCACACGCGTCCGATGCGCTCGCCGCCGAATTAGGTAGCTGACGCCGGATACGCCATACCGGAGCGGGTGCTTGTGCCCGAAAGCAAGAACGGCGTGTCTTATCAGTGTGGGGGCCTGTCCGTTGTGGGTGACGTAGCTCGCGGCGCAGTATTCGAGGATGGTTTGGTGCAGGAAGTCGAACGTGCCGGCGCGTTCGATGAGCAGTCCGCTCCGTCGCAGGCATGAGGTCAGGAAGCTGTTCCAGACGTCATGAGGCATTCGTCTAGGGCGCTGGGCCCCGGGTTGTGACGCGATGAAGTCAATCGCCGAGACGGTGTTGCCCGCGTAGTGCTCGGCGGCCAGGTGGTCAATCCACTCCGGCAGGCGGTCGGAGATGCTCTGGCCCCAGTCAAGGGCCGCCGGTCCCCAGTGGGCCAAGGTCCGGAGGGTCTGTTCGTGGATGCCGGTGGCGTCGGCAGTGTGTTGACGCTTCCTGAGGAGGTCGAGGAACGCTCCGTAGAGGTCTCCTCGGCTGCGCGGAAGCCGACTGTCAGGATCCTCGGCGTGCAGTTGGCAGAGCATTGCGGCCATGAGCGGAGTGCGGGCCATGCCTGCCAGATTGGCGCGGTCCAGGGCTGAAGTGAAGCGGGCGGCCTGCTGCTCAGGGTTGGTAAGGCCGAGCGCGCGAAACCAGAGTTCCGCCACCTGGCGCAGATCGTCGGTGGCAAACGGCAAAAGGTCGTAGTGGGGGACATCGCCCAGGATGTCGAGTTCCTGGTCAGCCACGGGCCGGGTGGCGACGAGGAACCGGTACGTCGAGTGGAGGCCAGCGTCCGCGAATGCCGCGATCGAGCGCAGTACATCCTTGCGGGTGTCGATGTCGAGGATCTCGTCCAGACCATCGACCAGCACCAGCCATGGCAGACCCAAATGCGGCTGATCACTGAAGAGCTTCTCTGCAGACACGCCGTGAGCCGGCGCGCTCCTCCACAGGGCGCCCTCCGTGGCTTTGGCCAGAGCTGCGGGCAGTGCCACCCCGACCAGGTCGGCCGCCTGTATCAGCACGGGGATCGCGGCAACTGGGTCTCCTGCCTTCCACCGCTTGGCCGCGATGGTCAGGGAGGTACGCAGCAGGCTGGACTTGCCTCCGCCCGGCCCTGCGAGCACCACACACATGCCGCCGTCGACAGCAATCTCCGTGGCCAGACGCAGATCTGCCTCCGAGGCCCGCTGGGAGCGGCTGCCATCGGTGTTGTTGTGCGTGTGCCGTCGGCGAACCTGCTGGCTTTGATAGACCTCGGCCAAACCCGTGGATCTTCCCGCCATCAGAGGGTGCGGGTGCTCTCGGGCCGCTCGCTCAACAGATTCAAGGTATCCATCCAGCAGAGCCGGAGGGGAGGCCGCCCGACTTCGAAGGAGAAGTAACTCCTTCGTTTCCGTCTCGGGAATCTTCAGCGCGTCGAGAATTCGCTTGAAGGTGTCGGCGTTCGGAGGGCCCTTGTCGGGATTCAGCGCGTTGTTCACCGTCGCCTTGCTGACCGTCGCATCCCTTGCGACGTCTGCTTGAGTCATGCCCGCAACGTCCAGGTGCTCCCTGAGACGCCTCGCCAGCTGCTTGTTCGCCCCGCTGCGCCCCACGGCGTCGATCTCAGCCACCAATGCCCCCTGACCTGGTCGTTCATCCTTGTTCACTTCACCCCGGTGAACGCCCATCGAGGGTATCTCTGGAACTCGACCAACCGACCGATCCCACCCGGATCGGCGAACCCCACCTGTAGGAGCCTGAGATGCCCACCGACCCGATCACGCTCGTCGCAGCCATCGTGCTCGCACTGCTGACGGCCCTGCTTCGCCGGAAGCTGGCCGGACTTGCCCGCCATACCCGCGACCTGATCACACTGCGCATGGTGTTGCGCGACTCCGACCCCGGCGAGCGCGTCGAGCTGCTGGCCGCACACCGCAAGTGGCGGGCCGAGCCGACCACACGGCCCAACTCGGTGGCGCCCAGCCGCCGAAACCGGGACCGCGCAACCCGGGCACCCTCCAAGATTTGAGCGGCCCCCTACACCGCTCGTCCGAGCGAACAGGTCCTTGAGGACCCGCCGGGTTCTTCTTCCGCAAAGGACGGTGGGAGTTCCAAGAGGAGACGCTGGAGCGGTTCGTGCGCTGGGCGCTGGAGGGCCAGCTCGTTCCCGCTGAAGTGCTACCCCGGTACGGGCGGGTGTACCGGATGGTCGGCGGTGAGCAGCGGCGGTTCCGGCGGGGTCAGTGGTGGACATCGCGGAAGTCGATCGCCGACCAGGGCAGGCACGAGGTGATGCGGCAGCGGCAGGAAGCCGGGCGGGCGAAGCAGGATGCCCGGCAGGAGGAAGGAGGCCGCAGAACGGCGCCGCCAGGAACTGGAGGAGCAGGAGCTGGCGCGGAAGGCCAAGAAGGCCGAGCGTCGACGCCTGCGGCGGGAAGAAGATGAGCGCTTGCGCCTGGAGGAGGTACGGCGGCGGTGGGCGGAGGAGGCTGCGCGCCGGGAGCAGGAGAGGGTGGAGCGCGAGGCGCGTCTGGCCCTTGAGCAGGCCGAGCGGGAAGAGAGGGAGCGCCAGGCGCTGGAGACGGCGTGGGCGTGGTAGGGCCGGCTGTCTCCGCGGCAGCAGACCGAGCTGTTTGCCGCTGTCGCCGAGTACGCCTGGCGGGAGTCGAATCTGCGGGTGGAGATCCTGGAGAAGCCGATGATGTGGTCGCAGTACGCCCGTGGCGTTCCGGTCCACGTGGCCGACCAGCGGCGGACGCTGTACGGGATCGTGCGGCCATGCCCCGACCTGGTCGCTGCCTGTCCCAGGCTCGCGGAGGAGTTGGTCCTGGTCCGCAGCGCCCAGGAGGCGCGCGAACTCGCCGCTGTCCTGCCCCAGGGCCGGATCGCCCACCTCAACCTGCCCGAACACGAACAGCTCCCCATGTACTGAGAGGGCGGTATGAGACCTGATGCCCGATTCTTCGTTTCGTGCGGGGTGAACGGGCAGGCCGTGGCGACGTCGGTCGGTTGCGGCCGGGGCAGGGTGAACAAGTCTGGCTCGGTCTCGGCCAGGATTTCCCGGTCGGCCAGCCGCTTGAGCTTCAGACGGGCGTTGTTGATGTTGTTGGGCGCGACCGGCAGGTCCATCGCCTCACAGATCTGCCGCGCCAGCAATGGTGAGGGGCGGTGCTCGGTGTTCCACCACAGCGTCCAGGCCAGCAGCCGGGCGGTGAAGTCCTCGAAGCCGAGCAGCACCTCGTCCCTCGGGCGGGAAGAGCGTTTGCCGGGGCGCGGCTGGCGGGCGTAGCCGAGCAGCGCGGCCAGGAACATGCTCTCCACCGCCCGGTTCAGTCCCTCGACGGTGCCCTTGAGGTGCGGGGTATAGGCGGGCAGGTCCTCCACCGTCACGTCCAGGAGATCGAACGCGGCACTCACCGTCCGGGACAAGAAGTCCTTGCCCCGGTCGACCCGTACCTTCTCCGGCAGGCCGCCGAACGGGCCGTAGGGGTCCTCGCGCAGGACCGCGGAACGCAGCGCGGCCAGCACCGACTCCCGCGACGGATCCCCCGGCGTCACCGCGACACCGGTGATCGCATTCGTCGCGCAATCGGTGAACCACGTGATCCACGGCCTGCGCACGGTGCCGTCGACATCGACCAGCAGCGGAGCCTGCACGTGATCGGTCTCCCACACCTGGTTACGCCAACCACGCGGCCGGGCCAGGAACACATCATGCCTACGCGCCGCCCGCTCCCCACCCGCAAGCCCGGCCCGCTCCCCCGGCGTCAGATCACGGCGGATCGCCCGGTGCAAAGTCATCAGCGACGGAGACGGCTCCCCCTCACCCCTGGCCGCGCGAGCGGTCAGCTCACGATGGACCGCCGCGACGTTGCCCTTCCACAACCCCAGCAGAGCCCGGATCTCGTCGTTGACCATGAACCGGCCATAGTGCGGAGCCCGCTCCCCCGGCGCCGCGGCCGCGGCCTCGTCTTCCTCGGCGGCGGCCAGCCGCCGCCACACCGCACGCTCCCGCACCCCCGGCACGTCTGCCGCCGACCGCATCTGCCCCGTGGTGGACTTCCCCTCCCGCCGCAGAACCAGCAGACGGCGCACCGCCAGCCCCCGCAACGCCCGAACCGACACAGCAGGCAACGCACCAGCCGCTCGGCCCGACTCCTCAGAAACCGGGCGCTCCACTTCCTGATCCACACCCCGAGCACACCAACCACCCACCGGCCAGCGGATCAGAACTCACAAAACTGAGACAGCGTCACCCCGCACGCGATAACACCCCCACGACAGCGATACCCCCCGGAAATATCACCCTCATGACAGTGAACCCACACCCCGAAACCGCCACCCACCAGCAACAACACACCCAGACCCCACTGTCCCTCACCCCACTGTCCCGAAACCGAGAGATCGCACCCCACCCGACAACAAGCCCGGCACAAGGCCCTGAAGAACAACCCCCAGACAACAGAGGTACGAAAGCGGCGCCCAGATGGGCGCCGCTTTCGTGGCCCGGGCTTCAGCCCGTTCTGTCCGGGAGCCGGTACACATACTTGCGGAGCCTGAGGCCTTCTTCGGCCGACTCCCAGCCGGTATACCCGTACAGGAACGGACAGGGAATCAGCCAGGGGAAGACAGGGGAGGTCACCTCCGCTCACGCGGAGAGGACTTCCAGACGTCGGGGACTGGGGTCCTCCGACGCGGCTCACCTCCGCTCGCGCGGAGAGGACCTCGCCTTCAGCAGAACACCTCGGAGGTACCGCGGCTCACCTCCGCTCGCGCGGAGAGGACGGCTTCATGAACATGTACGACGTCCTGGGTCGCGGCTCACCTCCGCTCGCGCGGAGAGGACACCACAAGCCCCGGAGCCTCACGGTTCCGGGGCGGCTCACCTCCGCTCGCGCGGAGAGGACCTGACCGCCGCCCGCAGGCAGGCTGTCCGCGACGGCTCACCTCCGCTCGCGCGGAGAGGACGCACCCATCTGCTTCTCAAGAGCAGCACGAGTCGGCTCACCTCCGCTCGCGCGGAGAGGACCAGGACCCGTCGGACAGGCTGATGGCCAGCCACGGCTCACCTCCGCTCGCGCGGAGAGGACCGGTGGCCGGTCTCATCGCGGCGGGCGCCGTACGGCTCACCTCCGCTCGCGCGGAGAGGACAGCTCGGCGTCGGCCTGCACTCGCTCGAACCGCGGCTCACCTCCGCTCGCGCGGAGAGGACGAGTTGTGGGCGCGCTGCGCGTCCATGAGCGCCGGCTCACCTCCGCTCGCGCGGAGAGGACTCGTCGTGTCCCGGGGCGACGCCCCGTCTGTTCGGCTCACCTCCGCTCGCGCGGAGAGGACTACTGGGCGGCGGCCTGCTTGGAGTTCCCGGACGGCTCACCTCCGCTCGCGCGGAGAGGACATGATCTGCGCGGCCTGGTCCAGCTCCCTGACCGGCTCACCTCCGCTCGCGCGGAGAGGACTTCACCCGGCGCTTCGCAGACGTGGTGCGGAACGGCTCACCTCCGCTCGCGCGGAGAGGACCAGGTAACAGGTCGCGACGTCGGCCCGTGCGGCGGCTCACCTCCGCTCGCGCGGAGAGGACAAGGACCCCCGCGACACACAGCCGGCCGTCTCCGGCTCACCTCCGCTCACGCGGAGAGGACCTCCCACCTATGCGGGGGGGGGCCGGTGTCGGCGCGGCTCACCTCCGCTCGCGCGGAGAGGACGCGGCGAGGTCGCCGTAGCCCATCCCGGCGAGCGGCTCACCTCCGCTCGCGCGGAGAGGACATGATCTGCGCGGCCTGGTCCAGCTCCCTGACCGGCTCACCTCCGCTCGCGCGGAGAGGACGGTCGGTCCTTCCGGTGGGCCGGGGCGCCGGCCGGCTCACCTCCGCTCGCGCGGAGAGGACACTTCCCGACCTGCAGCGTTAGAGCAGCTTTGCCGCACCTTTACTTTCTCTTCCGAAGGCAATCAGCGTCAATCCGTCGAAGTCCACGGGCGTACGACGCCGCGCACCCGCCGTGCGGAGTTCGAAGCCCTGCTCGTTGTCGCTGGGGTACGCCAGCACCGCCGTGCCGTCTCCCGCGCAGGCGGCCACGGAGTCCCAGAGTTCATCGCGGATCCGGGCGGAGACTGTGCCGACGTAGAGCTCGGGGGTGACCTCGAGGAGCCAGCGGGTGAGAGCGCCGCGCAGGTGGTCCGGGACGGCAGTGGTGGACAGGACGATCATTGAGGCCACGGCGGCTGTACCTCCGAGCGACTGTGGTGGGTCGTCATGAGCCGGCTCCGTGGTTGGCTCCGCCGGGGAGGGGGCCGGCGATCGGGTCCCAGAGGTCGACGAGTTGTTCCTCGGGGTCGGGGGCCTCGCGGTCGCCGTGGGGGTCGAGGAGTTCTTGGATGTCGTGGACGATGCGCGGCAGGAGCCGGAAGAGGCGCAGGCCGTCGCGGAAGGAGCGGCGGGCCTCGGCTTCGGGGTTGGTGGAGGCGTGGAGGGAGAAGGCCAGGGGGATGGTGTGTTCGGCCTTGTAGAGGTCGGCGATGTCGTAGACGAAGGCCTGTTGGTTGCCGCTGTGGACGAAGCCGAGGGCTGGTGAGCAGCCGAGGGCGAGGGTGGCGGCGTGGACGATGCCGTAGAGGCAGGTGTTCGCCGAGGAGAGGGCGAGGTTGACCGGGTCTTGGCTGTCCCATTTGGCCCGGTCGTAGGCGCGGCGGAAGCGGCCGATCTTGTATTGCTGGGCGAGGAGGCGGTATTGGGCTTTGACGCGTTGGCCTTCCATGCCGCGCAGCTGCTCGAGCGTGGTGCCTGGTGGCACGGTTTTCTTGCCGAAGCGTTTTTCGTACATCGCGGTGGCCACGGTGAGGCGTTGGGTGTCGTCGGCCCAGGCGCGGGCCTGGTGTTCGAGCCAGGTGGTGCTCAGGGAGTCGGGCTGGGCTCCGGCGTAGCAGCGTACGCCGCCGGAGCCGGTGACGAGGACGGTGGTGCCGTGGCGGGCCAGGGTTGCCAGGGCGCGGGCGGTGATGGAGGTGCCGGGGCCGAGGAGGACGCAGCTGAGGGCTGCGGTGGGCAGGTAGACGGTTTCTCTGCCGCGGCGTTCGCTGGTTACCTCGGCGCAGACGCCGGTGTCGTCTTGAAGGATGCGGACGATGTCGAGGTAGAGGAAGGACAGGGAGTCGGCGATGCGGGGCAGCATGGCGACGGTGGGGGCGGCGAGTTTGCGGCGGGCGTCGGAGGGTGAGCTGGGGGTGGTCGCTGTGGTGGGGCTGCTCATCGGGGGGCCTTGGCGGGGGCGATGGTGAGCAGGCCGCATCCGTAGGCTTTGCCGCGGCCGATGCCTTCGGTGATCTTGGTGCGGAGCTGGTCGGGGTCGATGATGGCGGCGGTGCCGTCGAAGCGGGTGCGGGCGTGGCGTACGCGGTGTTGTGCGCCGGAGTTGCGGGTGCCGCGTAGGCCTTGGGCGGCGTCGAGGGGTTGGGAGTGGAGGGCGAGGGGTTTGAGGCCGCAGGTGTCGGCCTGGCGCAGCCACCATTCGTCGGCGGCGGCGCCGCTGAGGGGGACGACGGCGGGCAGGTTGTAGGCGGTGCGGGTGGTGGCGCCGGGTTTGCGTACTGCGTTGGCCACGCACCGGTAGTGGATGGTCAGGCCGGGCCGCAGCGCGTCGAGGAGGGCGTCGAGGGGGCGGGTGAGGTGGCTGCCGTAGCCGTCGGGCAGGCGGGTGGGGTCGGGCTGGTGGGTGCTCTGCATCAGGATGTGCGGTCCGGTGGGGGTGTCCTCGGTGCGGAAGAGGACGTTGAAGTGGGCGCGGGCCTGGGGGCCGGCGTCGCTGGGGAAGAGCGACATGAGCCGGCGGTGCAGGTCGACGGCGCCGGCGGTGTCGCGGCGGGCTTCGCGGGAGCGTGGGTCGGGGATGATGCGCGTGAGCCAGACGGTCATCGCAGGCTCCCTTCGGGGGTGTTTTGGTGCTCGCCGAGGTAGTCGGCAAGGGCGTTGAGGTGGGCGGTGCCCAGGCCGGCGTACTGGGTGGCGGGCAGGGCGAGGGTGCGGCGGAACAGGGGTCTGGCCCGGTAGGAGCGGCGGCGGGGATGGAAGGTGACGGGCTGGTCGTTGATCTCGCCGGAGGGGTGGGTGCCGTCGGGGCTGTCGGGGCTGGGGAAAGGTACGGGTAGTCGGTCGAGTGGCCGGTCGGCGATGAACTCGATGCTGCCCGTGCTGGTGTCGCCGCGGGGTGGGGGTGCGGCGATGGGCAGGTGGATGAGGTGGTGGAGGGCGTTGTTGCTCTGGCCGAGCAGGAGGGGGCCTTCGGGCGGGCAGGAGCGCCTGCCCAGGTAGAGGGGCCACTGCGGGGCGCGGAGGGCGTCGGCGCAGCGGGTGAGGAGTTCCTGGTTGGGGTCGTCGTCCTGGCTGGTGAGGGCGAGGGTGAAGGCGGCGTCGGCGAGGTAGGTGCGGTGGGTGAGGAGGGTGCCGGTGTCGCCGGGGCGTTTTTTGCCTTCGGCGGTGGTGACGGTGGCCTTGGCGGGCAGTCCGCCGCCGACGGTGTGCAGGTCGCGCAGGAGCAGTCCGGGCCGGTCGGTGCGGATGGTCAGGGAGAGCCGGGCGAGGTCGTCGAGGGGCTCGCCTCGTTGCCGTCCGAGGGCGGCGGCGAGCAGGCCGATGATTCCGGAGCGGGTGGGGAAGGCCGCGGTGTCGCGTTCGTTGAAGTGGCTGTGCGTGCCCCAGGACTGCAGGGGGCCGGTCAGGCGTAGCAGCAGTCCCGGTTCGGGGGCTGGTGGGGTGGTGGTGCTCATGCGGCGGCTCCGGTGGGCTCGTCGCTGAGGGCGGTGTCGAGGGTGGTGGTGATCAGGTCGTCGAAGGAGGTGTGGCGGGTGCCGAGGCCGTCCAGGTGGTGGGGGTCGAGGCCGGCCCAGCCGGCGGTGAGGAGGCGGCGGGTGCCGAGGAGGGTGTTGGCGGCCTGGGCGTAGGCGGCGAGGGCTTGGCGGGAGGCGGTGGCGTATCCGCCTTCGTGGGCGGCGGGCACGGGGCTTTCGAACGCGGCGGCGTAGGACAGGGGTCGGTCGGAGCGGACCGTGATGTGTACGAGGTCGGGGATGGTGTGCGGGGCGGTGGAGTTCTTCTTGGCCTGCGGCAGGGAGAGGATGAAGGCGTTCAGGAAGGCGTCGGTCAGTTCGCGGGCGTCCTGGGGGGTGGTGGCGCCGATGTTGGCGGCGAGGTCGCGCAGGTCGATGGTGGCGTAGCGGTAGAAGGTGCCGGCGCTGAATTCGGCGTGGCCCATGTGGCCGGAGCCGCTGGAGTCGGCCCAGGCGGCGGTGATGTCGTCGACGGCGGAGAAGTAGTCGAGTTCGACGTCGGTTTCGTGGGTGGTCAGGGCGTGGGCGACCTGGACGGCGCCGTCCACGCCGGCGTCGTCGACCTCGGCGAGCATCCGGCCGAAGAGGTTGATGACGCCGTTGCGGGAGCGCAGGATGGCCTCCACGCGGTCCTTGGGCAGGACGCTCTTGTCGGCGGGCTTCTTGATGTCCTTGGCTTTCTCCAGCTGTTCGCGGTGTTCCTCGGCGAGGTCGGCGAGCTCTGCCACCGCGGCCTCGGGCACGTACACCATCGCGTTGGTGAGGACCTTGTTCGCGGTGATCTGCTTGGGGTCGGCCGGGTCCTTGGCGAGTTCGAACTTGATGCTGCTGGCCGCCGCGACGTGTGCGCCGGCGCGCTCGGCGAGGTCCTGCGGCCAGCCGCGTGCGTCGGTCAGCAGGCGGGTGACGCGTTCTCCGATGCGGCGGGTGCGCAGGGCGGCCTGGCCGATCTGGTCCTGGAAGACGGTGCGGACGGCCCGCTTCCAGGACTGGCTGCTGACGCGGGTCCGCAGCGTGTTGCCGTACTGGACGGTCTTGACGGAGTTGGTGTCGTCGCGGTTCAGGTTTGCGAAGGGCACGGACTGCAGGACGTGGATGTCGATGAAACGGGCCGGTGCGGTCATGAGCGTCTGCCTTCTTTCCGGAAAAAGGGGAGTGATGTGGGGGGGGTGAGCGGGTGGGGTTCGGTTGCCGCCGTCAGGGGGCGGCCGGTTCGGTGGGGCCGGTCTGCTCGGCTTCCTGCTGGTCGGCGAGGTCGGCCGCGTCACGCTCGGTCTTGGCGCGGGCCCGGTAGTAGTCCTGGAGCCAGCGGCGCGCGATGCGTGCGGAATGCCGCCGCCAGTGGCTGAGGTCGTCCAGGAGTTGGGTCCAGTCGACCGGCGCGCCCACCGCGCGCAGGTAGGCGACGGCGGCGGGCAGGTGCCGGTGCAGGCCGTTGACGCTCTGCCGGGTGAGGAGGTTGAGGCGGCTTTCGGCCGTGCCCTGCCGCATCTGCTTCTCCCGGCCCGGCGCCTGGGTGACGGCAGCCGCGAAGGCGGTACCGAGACTCACGCCGTACGGGCGGGCCGGGCCGGATGCCGTGGCGCTGTCGGGGCCGGTCTGCTCGGGTGTGTGAGCGGCGGCGTAGGCGGTGCGGGGCTGGGCGGCGATCATGGCCGCGATGGCGTAGTAGGCCCGTTCGGTGTCGGCGGCCGCATTTTCTGGAAGCCATCGGGCGATGAGGCGGTGCATGTGCGGCACCTGATCCAGGTTCTTGCGCACGCCGCTGCGCAGCGCCGCGCGGGCGCCGGGATCGTGGACGCAGGTCTGCTCGACCCAGGTGGTGAAGGCGTGCTGCCGGCTTCGCCGCTGTGCCGCCGCGGCCCGGCCTGGGGCAGCGGGTGCCTGGTCGGGCTGTCCGCTTCGGGGGTGGGGCACGTGCGGTGTGGTCGTGGTCATCGCGTCGTCTCCTTCTGCCGGGCGGCCACGGTGTCGGCGCCCTTCTTCTTGCGGATGCCGCCGTAGAGCTCGATCCGGGCCTCGGACACCGCCTTGGCGCCGCGCTGGGTGCGGGCGACGGAAGCGGTCACGTCATCGAAGGCGTCCTGGGCCAGCCGCACGAACGCCGTGCGCGCGGCGGCGGCGTCCAAGCCGCCGTCCAGGGCGGTACCGGTGGCGTCCAGCCGGCGGAACCGCGCCCAGAACTCCGCCTCGGCGCGGGGCCAGTAGCGGGCTGCCGCCTCGGTGGCCCAGGCATCGGTGTCCGCCTTGGGGTCCCGCACGTAAGCCGTCCAGGCGCGTCTGACCGCGCGGTCCAGGCGGCGCCCGTACATCTCGCCCAGCTGCCGCAGGCGCCCCACGGCCGGGGCGGTGCGGGGGTTGCGTTGTTCCAAAAAGCCGAGGACGGGCGGCGTCGTGCCGTCGACGAACTGGGTGTCCTTGGCCTGGCCCTCCTGCTCGAACCCGAGCGCGCGCACCCGCAGGTCTGCGGGGATCTCGTGAGCCGAGTCGAACACGATCGGCTGCTGGGGCTGCGCTGTGCCGGGCGGATTGATGAGCAGCAGCGCGTCCAGGTCCCGCCACAGGGCCCTGCCGGCATGGGCGGGCCGCGGGTAGCGGTTGTTTTGCTGGCTGATCTGCCAGATGAGGAAATCGTCGTTGCGCGGGATGCGTCCGCTGCGGTACGCCCACGTGATGAACGCGTCCCGGACCAGCGTTTCGTCGTCCGTGTCGGGGACGAGGAGCAGCGCGTGTTGGGAACAGGCGGTGAGCTGGGAGCATGGGCCGGCCGGGGTGGGGGGCGCGGCATCCGGGTCGGGCAGGGTGTCCCACTCCCACGGGCACTGGTCCTGTTCGCGCCGCACCGTGCCCTTTGGCCGCACCAGGCCGGCCAGCAGCGTTTCGAACAGCGAGGTGCCTTCGGGATGGTAGGAGAGGGCGGTGCGCAGCGGGCCGGCGGTCGCGCTGGCACTCTTCACTCCGGCTACCTCGCGGGATGAACAGCGTCCCGAAGGGCCGTAATAGTGCCAGGTGAGCAGGCCGAGGATGGCTTCGGGGGCGGTCGGTAGATCCGGTGCGGTGTCGCTGCCGTGCCGGAACCAGGCATGGTTGTTGCCCGCCGGCCGCGTCACGATCAGCTTGTTGACCCCGGCGGTGTTGTTCGCATCGCACTGCTGCGCCAGGCGCGCGTCCTGCATCCACGGGCGCCCGCCCACCGGGTCGTAGAGGAAGAAGCGGTCACGGTAGAGGGCGCAGTAGGAGTCGATGCCGTCCTCGGGCAGCTGCTCCTGCTCCAGGATGTCCAGGCGGCGCGCGCTCCAGTCACCGGGTCCTGCCTCGTCGAGTTTGGTGACCCGGGCGGTGATCGCGTACAGGATCCGCAGCAGCGCCGAGTGCGCGGGCGCCTCGGCAACGGCCAGGCCCGCGATGTCCCCGCTGTGCACCAGCAGGTCCCGCAGGCCGAGGCGGTCGGGCAGCATGCCGGACGCGGGGCGTGGTGCGCCGGGTAGCCAGCGCACCGGGATCCACGGTTCGTCGAACAGGTTGTAGGTACTGCTGGTCATACGGCTCCTGCCGGTCGGACACAATGGGGCTCACGGGTTCCCTGCATGAGCGGGGGTGAGCCGTCTGTCGCCCAGGGAAGCGAAGTTGGGCCGGCCTCCCTGCCCGCGCAAGCGGGCGAACGCCTTCCCAGGAACGGGCCACCGGAGAAGAGAACCTCGGTTCCTGGGAAGGCTGTTGGAGGCTAACGGAAGTCTGTGGCCCATGGAGGCCGATTCGCGGAACTCGTCAGGAAGCTTCCAGCCCGACGTCGGAGATCGTGAGGGTCCGCTGCCCGAGCCGGCAGCTCCAGGCACCGTCAGCGGCACACCTCATCCGCACCAGCACCAGATCCCGCAGCACGGGCTGTTCCTCCCAGCCCTTCGGAGCCGAAAACGTCTCCATGTCCCCGCGCAGCCACGCGCCCGGCACGGGCGTAACATGCGCCATGATCTGCACCAACTCGCCCCGCGAAGGGCCCCGGCGGCCCCGGTCGGGCAGGGGGACCGTGCCGGCCTCATCCAGCGTCACAGCGCCGTCTGCCTGCTCGTACAGGCACAGCGCCCGCCCCGAGTCCGCGCCCAGACGGGTCGTCAGCAGCTCCTGCGTGACGCCGCTCTCCCTGCGGCTGAGCCGATGAAGATCGCCTGCCACATCGGCCGGAGCGCAGATCCCCACCATCTCCGCCAGGTGCGCCTCCGCCATCTCGCCGGCCTGCCGCTCGGCATCCATGCGCCGCACCTCCGCCTGCGCAGCGGCGTCCAGCCCCTCGACGAACTCCTCCGCGTACACCGCGTCGATCAGACGCTGGACATCTTCGGGCACCGCGATACGCCCCGCGGCAAGCCGGCCCAGCGCCAGGGACGTGCGCTTCAGCAGCCCCGCGTCATACACCGTCCCCCAGCTGCGCGGCGCCTCGCTGCCCCGATCGCCGGCCAACGGATCCAGGACCACAAGCTGCGGCTCCTCCTCGGGCAGCGCCCAGCCGGGCCGCCCCGACCTGCCCCGGGCATGACGACGCCCCCGGCCGGCCCGCTGCAACAGCTGCGCCAACGGCGCCAGGTCACTCACCACCAGATCGAAGTCGAAATCCACAGACTGCTCGACGACCTGGGTGGCCACCAGAACGGACGCCGGGCGAGGCCGCGCAACATCCCCCTCGTCCCGTGGCTTGCCGTACGCCGCCTCGCACTCTGCGGTGATCCGCTGCCGCGTCCTGGCAGGGAAACGGGAATGCAGCAACCGCAGCCCCCCCTCTCGCGCAGCCAGCCCGGGAAACGCCACCCGTAAGTCCCGGAACGTGCGCTGCGCCTCCGCGACCGTCGTGCAGCACACCAGCGCCGTGCCGCCCTCCTCGGCCACCGGCCGCAGCACCTCCCGCAACGCCTCCCGCCGGCCTCCCGCCCGCGGCACCGCCCGGGGGGCATCGGCCGTGTCCCAGGCCACCCGCCGCAGTGACACCTCCAGCACCCGGCCGCGGCCGCTGCCGGTCTGCCGGGGAACCGACACCTCACCCGAGGCCGCGTCCGTGAAAAGCCACCCCGGATAGCACGGTGCGACCCTCGAGGCCTCCGGGAAGCCGGCCCCCCGGCGATAGGCGTCCACCAGCGACCCCGCCGTGCGCCCGGTCAGCGTCGCCGACAACAACACCACCGGCGCGCGAAAGGCCCCCAGCCACTCCAGCAGGCGCACCAGGAGCCGGTGCATCCACGGCCCATACGCATGCGCCTCGTCCACGATGAGCACCTTGTCCGACAGACCGAACATCCGCAGCACGTTGTACCTCAGCGGCAGCACCGCGCCCAGCGCCTGATCGATCGTGCCCGTCCCCAACGGAGCCAGAAGACCCCGGTGCGGCCCCCGCAGCCACGCCCCCGCCTCGAGTGCCGTCACCCTGTCCGCACTCACCTCGCCGCCCGGCCCGGTCTCCGCCGCCTGCTCCGCGCCGCCGGCCGGGCCGAGCCACGCCATGGAATGCAGCAGCGTCGCCGCCCGCTCCCCGGCCAGCGCCGTCGCCGCGAACCGCCCCACCCGGGGGAACATGGCATCCGCGGTGGCCATGGTCGGCAGCGCAAAATACAGGCCCCGCGCCCCCGCCGCCCGGCCCAGCACCGACGCCGCATACAAGGCGGCCTCCGTCTTGCCCTCCCCCGTCGGAGCCGTCACCAGCAGCAACCCCGCACCCTTGTCCGCGACCACCTGGGGCAGATGCGCGACGAGATCGGCCTGCAAGGCGTTCGGCGAAAACGGGAACATACCGTCGAAATCCTCGACCGCGAACTGGGCCCGGCCCACACGCGCCGCCGCCACCAATGCCGGGGCAGCCCTTTGGGAACGCCGCCAGTGCGCGTCGATCTGTCCGCCGCCGGCCCCCCAGCCGGCCGGCGGCATCAGCGACTCGATCGCCTGCGTCCGGCTGACCAGCCAGTCCGACACCACCACCAGAGCGGTCACCACCACCGCCAGCTCCGCCGGCAACCCGCCCCTCGGCACGGCACCGGCCCCCGTGACTCGCCGCAGCTCGACCAGGTGCGCCCGCCGCTGCTTTGCCCAGCCCTCCTCCCCCAGACCCGGCTGATACGCACTCGCCTCCAGCACCTCACGGCCCTTCAGCACCCCACCGAAACAGCCGTGGTGCCCGCCCAGCAACTGCGCGACCTGATGACCCACCGCCCCCGTCATCAACTGACGGCCATCCCTCAGGCGGCGGCCCTGCGGATACCCGAGCTCCTCAAGCAGCGACGCCAGCGCCCAATGCGTCGCCATCTCATGCCGGAACCCGCGCTCCCCCTCCGCGCCCGGCGCGAACCGGTACCCCGCCTCCCCCCGCAGCGAGTCGAAAACCCCCGGAGCCTGCGCCTGGAACACCGGCGTGACCTTCCCCAGATCGTGCAACCCCGCCCAGAACGACAGCACCGCACGCGCCTCGCCCACCGTCAGCCCCACCGCGCCGGCTATCCGCTCCCGCATGCCAGGGCCGAGCAGCGTGTCCCACAGCTCCCCGAACACAGCAGCCGTATCCAGCAGATGACAGACCAGCGGATAGGGACGCGACAGCCCCCTCTCCTTGCCCCATAACCGGACATCGACCACCGCGCCGTCCACCGCCGCCTGCCCACACTCCGCCATGCGCCCACACATACCAGGCACCACTGACAACCCGGGCTCCCCACCGCCCGACAACACCCCAGCCACCGGCCCTCCCGGGGGCCGTACACTCCCACCCATACCCCCCGCACACCCCAGACCCCCCACCCCCACAACCCCCGCCACCGGCAGCAAAGAAACAGCAAAGAGCCTCTAGTGTGCTGM
>NZ_QFRK01000077.1 GCF_003143855.1 Streptomyces sp. NWU339 | reverse complement strand
GGCACATAACCCGCACCCGACTTCAGCACACCCAGTAAGGCGACCACCAGGTCCACCGACCTGGGCAACAACACACCCACCACGTCGCCCGGCCCCACCCCCGCACCACGCAAACCCCACGCCAGCCGGTTCGCCCGCTCCTCCAATTCCCCGAACGACAACACCTCACCCGCACAACGCACCGCCACACCCGCACCACCCAGACGGTCAACCACCCCCTCCACCAGCTCCTCCACCCGGCCCGCCACCCCACCTGCCAGCGACGCACCCGCCGACACCGCACCCATCCACTCGCGCTCCCCCACCGACCGCACATCCACCTCAGCCAACACTGCATCCGGGCACTCCACCAACACGGAGAGAGCGGTGAGGAAGCGGTCGGCGAGGAGGGTGGCGGTGTCGGCGGAGTACAGGTCGGTGTCGTAGGCCAGGAAGCCGGTGACGCCGTCGTCGCCCTGGAAGAGGTACAGCTCGACGTCGTTGCGGATGGTGACGGGTGCCATCACCATCGGCCGGGCTGGCAGGTCTCCGAAGCGGGCCTCGGCCGGACGCGGCTGGAGCACGAAGAGGACGTCGAACAGGGCGGCGCCCCGCCGGCCGAGCTGCTCCGCCACCGTCTCGATGGGCACGTGGGCGCCGCTGTACACGTCGAGGCAGGTGTCCCGGACCGTGTGGAGCGCCTCACGGACGGTGCGGGCACCGGTGGTGTCGGTGCGCAGCGCGAGCATGGTCGCGAGGGGGCCGATGGCTCCCGGCGCTCGGTGGCGTTCACGGGTCGCGATGGGTGACCCGACGGTGATGTCCGAGTGTCCGGCCGTCCGCGCCAGCGTCAGATGGAAGGCGGTGAGCAGCACCATGAAGGGTGTCATCGCGTTGCTGTGGGCCAGATCCTGTACGCGGCCCATCAGGTCGGCGTCCACGGTGACGTCGACGTGGCCGGAGCGGAAGCGGCGGGTGTTCGGCCGAGGTTGGTCCGTGGGCAGTGCGAGCGGTCGGGCGTCGGCCAGGCGGTCGCGCCAGGCGGCGAGGTCGGCCGGGCCGGGGGTGGCGGGGACCTCTGGCAGTGGGGTGGCAGGGCCGAGGGGTCGGCCGGCGTAGAGGGCGTCGAGTTCGGCGAGGAACACGCCGAGGGACCAGCCGTCGGCCACGATGTGGTGGGCGAGGAGCTGTATCCGGGTGGTGCCGTCGGCGAGGGTCCAGACGGCGACGCGCCAGAGCGGGCCGGTCGCGAGGTCCATGGGGGCGGCGGCGCGTGCGTCCGCATCTGCGTGTGCCCGGGTGTGGCCGGCGTCGGTGTCGAGGTCGGAGAGGTCGGTGACGGTGAGGTCGGGTACGGCTTCGGTCTCCGCGGTGACGGCGCACAGGGTGCGGTCCCCGTCGGGGAAGGTGGTGCGCAGCACGGCGTGCCGGTGGGCGAGGGTGCGCAGGGCGGTGGCGAGGCGGTCGGTGTCGAGGGGGCCGTCGGTTTCGGCGTCGTAGCGCAGGATGTTGGCGGCGGTGCCCGGGTTGATCTCCTCGAACAGCCGGAGGCCGAGCTGGATGGGGTTGGCCTGGGGGGCGGCGGGTGCGGTGGTGTCCGGTGTGCGGGCGCGCCAGCGGGCGAGGAGGTCGCGGCCGAGGTCGGCGGATACCTGAAGGTTGTCGGACACAGGTGTCGTCCTCCGTGTGGTCACCGGACGTGGTTCTCCGCTGGGTTGCCGAGGGTGAGTGTCGGCGGCTTGGCTGCCGGGGCCGGGTGCCGGCGGCGTCAGTCGTGGGACATCAAGGTCCTGACGCGTTCCAGTGCGTCGGTGTAGGGCAGCTGGTCGTCGGCCCAACGGCGGGCGAGGCGGGCGGTGAGTTCTCGGGGTGTCTGGGCGCGCAGCACGTCCTCGACCCGTACCTCGAGGGTGAGGGCGTCCTCGGCGACGGCGGCGATCTCGGCGGCCCGCAGGGAGTCCCCGCCCATGGCGGCGAGGGTCTCGTCGGGTCCGCAGGAGGGGACCTGGCAGATGGCGGCGAAGAGGGAGGAGAGGAAGAGGGTGAGGAGTTCCGTGTCCTCGGCCGTGGCGGTGGCCGGTGTGGCGGTGACCGCGGTTCCGCCGAGGGTGCCCTCGAGGTGGCGGGTGCGGGCCAAGGAGTGCTGGACCTTCCCGCTGGTGGTACGGGGGATGGTGCGAGGCGGGCAGAGGACCACGGTGTGGACGCGGGCACCGGTGGCGGTGAGGACGCGGGTGCGGATGTCGGCTGCGAGGGCTGCCGTGTCGTGGTTGCGGTCGGCGACCTCGACGGCGATGACGACCTCGTCGTCGGATCCGGCGAAGGCGGCGGCGGTGGGCCGTACGGCGGGGTTGTCCTCGATCGCGGCGGAACACAGGTCGTGGGCGTGGTGGTTGACGCCGTTCTGGATGAGGACGTCCTTGCGGCGGCCGGTGACGGTGAGGTGTCCGGCGCGCAGCCGGCCGAGGTCGCCGGTGCGCAGACGGCGGGTGCCGTCGAGGACGCCGAAGAATTCGCCGGCCGGGGTGCCTGTGCTGTTCCAGTAGCCGTTGCTGATGCTGGGGCCGCTGATCCAGATCTCGCCCTCGGCGCCTTCGGGGACGGGTGTGCCGGTGTCGGGGTCGACGAGGACGAGGGTGTGTCCGTCGATGACGGGGCCGCAGTCGACGCGGCCGTCCTCGTCCACGCCGTCGTCGGGTCCGGTCCAGTGGTGTCCGGTGACGATGAGGGTGGCCTCGGCCAGGCCGTAGCAGGGCAGGAACGCCTCGGGGCGGAAGCCGTGAGGGGCGAAGCGGTCGGCGAACCGCTGGAGGGTCGCGGGGCGGATCGGTTCGGCGCCGTTGAAGGCGAGGCGCCAGGTGCTCAGGTCAAGTCCGGTGAGGTCGGCCGTGGCGGCGCGCCGGTTGCACAGGTCGTAGGCGAAATTCGGTCCGCCGGTGTGGGTGATGCCGAGTTCGCTGATCTGTCGCAGCCAGGCGAGCGGATTCTTGAGGAAATGCACGGGCGACATCAATCGGACCGGAAACGCCCCGTGGACGGGCGTGAGGACGAATCCGATGAGCCCCATGTCGTGATAGGGCGGAAGCCAGGAGACGACGCGGGCGGTTTCGTCCAGTTTGAATACGTCGGTAATCGCTCTGATGTTGGCGAGGAGATTCCGGTGTTCCAGGACGACGCCTTTCGGCTGTCCAGTACTGCCCGAGGTGTACTGGATGAGAGCGGGGTCCTCGGGTGCGGCGGCGGTGCGCAGCAGGTCGGCCAGGACGTCCACGTCAGGGTTCCCGCCCGCGGTCGCGTCGGCGTCGTCGAGGGTGAGGACGCGCGGCATGGCCTCGGGGCTCATGCCGACGGTGAGCAGTCCGAGCACGTCCGGGTCGGCCAGCAGGGTGCCGGCCCGGGAGTCCTCGATCATCCGGGTGAAACGGGCCACGATGCGGTCGGTGGAGCCGAAGATCGGCGGGTAGGCGGGAACGGCGGGGACCCCGGCGAGGAAGCAGGCCCAGACGGCGACGACGAAGTCCAGGCCAGGCGGGTAGAGCAGCAGGGCGGGACCCTTGTTCCCGGAGTCGGCGCGCAGTCGCGGCGCCACCTTGGCGGCTCGTGTCAGCAGTTGCCGGTAAGTGAGGCTGTCCACTCGCCCGTCGTCGTGCAGGTACTCGTAGGCCGTCTGGTCGCCGCGGGTGGCGGCGTGGGTGACGAGGGTGTGCACCAGTGTGGGGCGAGCTGGGCTCGGCATCGGCTGACTCCATTCCCTCGGCCGCGGGCGGCCCGGTGTCGGATCGGCGGATCGCGCATCGGAGGGTGCGGGCTCGTTGACAGGTCGGTATGACGGCGGCACACTCCGGCGCCGAAGCAATTAAAAGTGCGCTGTCTCTCACTAGGCTCTCACTTTCTTATCGCTCACTTCTCAGTCGGTCATGGGGTCGTTGAGTGTCCTCCGAGGGAACTGGTACGAATAAGGTCGGCGGTTATTGATTTCCGTTCCGTGAACCGGTGGGAGTTTGCCGGGTCCGGTACCGGTCCACCGCATTCACGCGTTCTGCGTTCGCCATCTCTCATGGAGGTAGAGGTGCGCCCGACCCGACCGAGTTCCCGCTGGTTCCGATCCTTCGGCGACGTCACCGATGCGGTCAGCGAAGTGGTGTGTTTTCCGCATGCCGGGGGCAGCGCGGCGATGTTCCAGAACTGGCAGCGGTACACGTCCGCGTTGAAGATCACGGCGGTGCAGTTGCCGGGCCGTGAGGTACGCCTCGGGGAGCGGCCATTCCTGGAGATGACCGCGCTGGTGGACGCGCTGGCGCCGGCGCTCGCACCGCTGACCGGGCGGCCGTACGCGTTCTACGGGCACAGCATGGGCGCGCTGGTCGCCTTCGAGGTGCTGCGGCGGTTCGGGAAGCTGGAACTGCCCCTGCCCTCTGCGCTGTTCGTGTCCGGCCGGGACGCCCCGCAGTACGCGGACCAGGAGCGGGTCCACCATCTGCCGGACGCGGAGCTGCTGGCGCGGCTGCGGGCCTGGGAGGGGATGGAGCCGCAGGACCTCTCCACATACGAGGAACTCGTCACGCTGATGCTGCCCACCATCCGCGCCGATCTGACCCTGGCGGAGACCTACCAGTACGTGCCGGGCCCGCCGCTGCCGGTGCCGGTGCGGGTGCTGCGCGGCAGGCGGGACCCGCTCGTGCGGGACGGGGACGCGGGCTGGGCCCGGCAGACCTCGGCGGACTGTTCCGTGCACGAGTTCGACGGAGGTCACTACTTCGTCCAGGACCACGAGAAGAGCGTCGTCGCCCACATCGGGGCGGCGCTCGGCGTATCGGCCGCGAGGGAGGCGGGAACCCAGTGAGCAGTTCCTCGTACGCCGGCGGTGTCGGCAGCGGCGAGTCCCGTGACTACAGCGACTACTTCGTGCTCCCGGCCGCGCCGGCGCAGCGCAGTCTGTGGTTCGTCTGCCAGCTGAACCCGTCGAGCAACGCCGCGTACAACGTGGTGAGCGCGGTGCGGCTGACGGGTGAGCTGGACGTCGTGCTGCTCCAGCAGGCGGTGAACGCGGTGGTAGCGCGGCACGAGTGCCTGCGCACCGGGGTCGGCCTGGTCGACGGCGATCCGCACCAGTTGGTGCTGCCGGAGGCCCTGGTGTCGCTGCCGGTGGTCGACTGCGCGGGCCTGTCGCCCGGTGCGGTCGAGGACCGGGTGCAGTCGCTGGCGCGGGAGCAGGCGTCGGCGCCGTTCACGCTCGACGCGCCGCCGCTGCTGCGACTGGTCCTGGTGCGCGAGGCTCCGGACCGGCACACGCTGATCGTGACGATTCATCACCTCGTGTGCGACAGCTGGTCGATGGACGTGTTCTACGCGGACCTCGCCGACGCCTACCGCGGGCTGCGCGAGCACGGCGAGGCCGGCCTCGGTGAGCCGGCGGTGCAGTACGCCGACTATGTCGGCTGGCTGGACGAGCAGTTGGCCGGGAGACGGATGGACGAGCTGATCGCCCACTGGCGACGGACGCTGTCCGGTACGGCGCCGTTGCAGCTCCCGGTGGACCGCCCCCGTGAGCAGGGGCGTGGCGGGGACGGCGGACGGGTGGAGGAGCGCCTGGACGGAATGACGACGGCCGCGCTGGAGGAGCTGGCCAAGCGGTCCAGCGGCACGCTGTTCATGGTGCTGCTCACCGGTTTCATGGCGACGCTGGCCCGGGTGACGGGCCAGGAGGACGTCGTGGTGGGCACGCCGGTGGCGGGGCGGCACCATCCGGACGCGGAGCGGTTGGTCGGGTTCTTCGCGAACACCCTCGTGCTGCGTGCCAGGCTGCCGCTGTCCGGCGGGTTCGGGACGGCGGCCGCGGTGGTGCGGGACGCGTGTGTCGGCGCCTTCTCGCACGACCGGATGCCGTTCGACCGACTGGTGCAGGAGATGCGGCAGACCCGTGCCCTTGAGCGCAACCCGCTCTTCGACGTGATGTTCTCCATGCCGAACACCCCTCCAGCGGAGGTGGGGTTGCCCGGTCTGACGATGACGCCGGTGGAACTGACCCGTACGGCGGCCAAGTTCGACCTGTGGCTGACGGTGCTGCCGGACGGGGACGGGCTGCGGCTGCAGCTGGACTACGACCGGGGCCTGTACGACGAGGCCACGGCGGCCCGGATCGTGGAGCTGCACAGGCTGGTGCTGACGGACGCGCTGCGGGACCCGGCGGTCCCGGTGGAGGCTCTGCCCCTGGCCGTCGGCGCGGCCCCGGCGCCGGCCGTGAGCGAACCGGACGCGGCCGGGCCAGCGGCGGGGGCGACCGTGGCGCAGCTGCTCGCGGAACGTCCCGCGGACAGTGTGGTGCTGTCGTCGGCGGACGCCGTGCTGACGCTGGGCGAGTTGCGTGAGTGGGCGTCGGATCTGGCCGGCCGGCTGCGCGCAGAGGGCATCGCCGGGCCGGACGTGCGGGTGACCACTCCCCCGGTGCCGTCGGCGGCGCTGGTCGCCGTGCTGCTCGCGGTGTTCGAGGTCGGCGCGGTGCCCGGGTACGGACTGCGGCACGACCGGGCGGGCGCCTTCGTACGGCGGGCCGAGGAGGACGACGGCGGCTGGCTGATCACAACCGGTCCGCGGTTCGACCCGGCGGTGGACACCGGGCCGTCGGGGCCGGACGCGCCGGCCTGGTCGGCGCAGGACACGGACCCGGGGGGCGCGGGGGCTGCGCTGTCGCACGGGGCGCTGGCCGCCGCGGTGATGGCCGTCGCGGACCGGCTGTCGGTGACCTCGGAGGACGACGTGGTGCTGCTGGACGGGGGCTCCCCGCCGTCACCGGTGGATCTGCTGATGGCGTTGACGCACGCCCGCAGCCTGATGCTGTCAGGGGTGCAGCTGGCTCCTCCGGGGCCGCCCGGAGCGTTCGTCCTGGCCGATCCGCCGACCTGGCGGAGGGTGCTCACCGAAGGCTGTGAGCCCCCGCCGGGGGCACGGCTGGTGTGTGTCGGTGAGGTGCTGGCGCCGGATCTGGTGGACATGCTCGCACGGACCGGCCGCACCGTGTTCCTGGGCCGCCCCGGCCCAGGGGTGGTGGCGGCCCCGGTCGCGCTCGCCCCGCTGGACGAGGGGCGGGGGCGCCGGCTGGGACCGGCTCCCGCCGGTGTGGTGCGCAGTGTGCTGGACGTCCTGGGCAGGCCCGTGGCCGCCGGTCTGGTCGGCGAGCTGTTCGTCACGGACGGGGCGGGCACCGCCGTGCCGGCGGGGCTGCGGTGCCGCCGGGCCGGGGACGGGGCCCTTGAGGTGGTCGGGCCCGGTGAGGGCCGGCTGTTCGCCGGGGACCGCTCCGTCCCGGCGGCGAGCGTCCAGAAGGTGCTCAACGGGTCCTCGGGGGTGGCGGCCTCGGCCGTGACCACGGATGCCGGGCAGAGCCATCTGGTCGCCTGGCTGGTGCCGGACGGCACCGTCCCGGCCGGCACCGAGGCGGAGCGTGAGGCGTTCACCGCCGCCGTCCGGAGCCGGGTCCGGTCCGCGCTGCCCGGCCACCAGGTCCCTGCCGTTTTCGGAGTCCTGGACGAACTGCCGCTGGGTCCCGGCGGCGAGATCGACCGGGGCGCCCTGCCGGAGCCGCCCCCGCAGGCACCGCGCGAGCCGGTGGCGCAGGTGCCGCCCCGCAACGGGGTGGAGCGCCGGGTGCTGTCCCTCTTCCAGGAGGTGCTCGGGCTGTCGTTGATCGGTGTGCATGCCGACTTCTTCGCGCTTGGCGGGCACTCCCTGCTCGCTGCCAAGATGCTGAGCCGCGTCCGGGCCGAGTTCGGTCTGCAGGTGCCGGTGCGCGACTTCTTCCGTCTGCCGACCCCGGCCGGTCTGGCAGCGGCCATCGAGGAAATCGAACGGGCCCGCGACCGCAGACCGACCGCCGACGAGGCGCTGCTCGCCCAACTCGCCGGAATGTCCGACGACGAGATCGACCAGCTCCTTCGCCATCTGAACTGACCGGCGCATCCGGACCGGTCATCCGACACACCACGAGGAGGCCCCATGGGTATCGACGACGCCGACACCGTCTTCCAGGTCGTCATCAACGAACAGGACCAGTACTCGATCTGGTTCGCCGACCGGGCGGTGCCCGGGGGCTGGGCCGCCGCCGGCCCGGCCGGCACCAAGCAGGAATGCCTCAAGCACATCGAGCGGGTGTGGACCGACATGCGTCCGCGTTCGGTCCGCGAGCGCTCCGCCTGATCGCATCCGACACTAGGACGGGAGTCCACCGAATGAGCGGGCAGCACGAGATCAGTTCCCTGACATCCGAGGAGAAGCGCGCGCTCCTGGCGGGCCTCCTGGACGCCTCCGCGAACGTCACCAGCAACCTGACACTCGAGCAGCGCCGGTTGTGGCTGCTGATCCAGCTGGACGAGAAGCGGCCCTGGCAGACGAGCGTCGCCGTGCGGCTGACCGGCCAGACCGACGCGGCCGTACTCCAGCAGGCGCTGTCGACGGCCGTGCAGCGCCACGAGGTACTGCGTACCACCTTCCGCACGGTGGACGGCCACCCGCTGGCCACCGTCAAGCCGGTGGCGTCGCTACGGCTGCCGGTGGTCCAGGTGGACCCGGACCGGCTCGACGAAGAACTGGCGCGCATAGCGGCCTCCGAGACGCGCCGCCGGTTCGATCTGGCACAGGGCCCGCTGGTGCGGGCGAGTCTGCTGCGGCTCGGTGAGGAGGACCACGTCCTTCTGCTGACGGCCCACCAGCTCGTGGCCGACCGGCGCTCGGTGCGGCTGTTCACGGACGAGGTGCTCACCGGGTACGCGCATCTGCTCGGCGGGAGCGGGGAGGAGGCCGCCGGGCCGGCAGCCGAGCCGCAGGCGCTGGCCGCCGCCCAGCGCGCCTGGCTGACCGGCGACGACGCCGAGAAGGACATCGAGTACTGGCGCGACCGTACGGCTGGCCTGAGCGCCCTCGAGCTGCCCGCCGACCGGCCGAGGCCGCCGGTGAAGACCATCGACGCGGACGTGGTGACGGTGCCCGTGCCGCGGGAACTGCAGGACCGGCTCGAGGCGTTCTCGTCCGGTACGGGACGGCGGCTGTCCCGGCTGCTGCTCGCCGGCTGCACCGCGGTGCTGTCCCGCCACGCCGAGCAGCGCACGTTCGCCGTCGGTGTGCCCGTGCCGCCGTCGTGGCAGGAGGGCGCCGAGGACCTGGTCGGCCCGTTGGAGAACACCCTGCCCGTGCGTTTCGATCTGGACGCCGGTGAATCCCTGGCCACGCTGCTGGGGCGGACCGACTCCGCCCTGGACGAAGCCCTGGAGCACGCCCGGCTGCCGTTCGAGCAGATCGTGGAGGCGGCGCACCCAACGCGCGACCTCAGCCGCACCCCGCTGTTCCAGGTGCTGTTCGGTTTCGAGGAGGAGTGGAGCAGCCGGGAGCTGCCCGGGGTCACCGCCCGGCGGCTCGACCTGCCGGTGACGTGGACCCCGCACGACATCGACCTGTACGCGGTGCGCCGCGACGGGGAACTGTCGCTGCGGGCCCACTTCAACACCTCGCTGTTCGACCGGGCGACCGTCGAGCAGTTCCTGGACCGGATGCTGCTGCTCCTGGACTCCGCGACCGCGGAGCCCGACCGTCCGCTGTCCGACCTGTCGCTGCTGTCCGGGCAGGACCGGGAGCGGCTGGAGGCGTGGAACGCCACGGCGACCGAGCGCACCGGGCCCCAGCTGCTGCACGAGCTGGTCGCGGAGGCCGCCGCGTCCCGTCCGGACGCACCGGCGCTCACGTCGAGCACGGCGGAGCTGAGTTACGCCTCCATGGAGGCGCGGGCCGAGGCGCTGGCCGCGCGGCTCGCCGGACTCGGCGCGGGCCCGGAGTCCCTGGTCGGCGTGCTGGCCGACCGGTCGGTGCACACGATGGTCGCGCTGCTCGGTGTGCTGAAGACGGGTGGCGCGTACGTGCCGCTGGACCCCTCGTACCCGGTCGACCGTATCGCGTCGATCGCGGAGGAGGCCGGGATCCGCGTGCTCGTCGGCGACCAGGCGACGCTGGACGGGCTCGACGGGAAGGCGGCGGGCCTGGAGCGGGTGGCGGTGCCGACCGCCGATCCGGACGGCCCGGTGACACGGCCGGCCGTGGAGATCGAGCCGGACAACCTGGCCTACGTCATCTACACCTCGGGGTCCACCGGCCGCCCGAAGGGTGTGGCGGTGGAGCACCGGCAGATCACGCACTCCACACTGGCCCGTTCGATCCTCGAGGAGCCGGGGCTGCCGGAGCGCTACCTAGTGCTGGCCCCGTTCACGTTCGACGCGTCGGGCGGCGGTCTGTACTGGACGCTGATGCGCGGCGGCACGGTGGTCGTGCCCTCCGAGGCGGAGGTGCTGGACCCGCGGCTGCTCGGTGCGCTGATCCGGGACAAGGGCGTCACCCATGTCGACGGGGTGCCTTCGCAGTACTCGGTGCTGTTGGAGACCGAGCCGGAGCCGTTCCCCTCCGTGCGGACGACTGTGCTGGCCGGTGAGGTGCTGCCGCCCAGCCTGGTCGAGGCGCACCGTCGGCGCTCCCCCGGCGTGGCCCTGTTCAACGAGTACGGTCCCACCGAGGCGACCGTGTGGGCGTCGGTGCACCCGGTGACTGCCGAGGACGCCGAGTCCGGCCGGGTGCCGATCGGCCGCCCGATCCCCAACACCCGGATTCATCTGCTGGACAAGCGGCTCAACCCGGTGCCGCCCGGTGTCCCCGGTGAGCTGTACATCGGCGGCGGCGGTGTGGTCCGCGGCTACGTCAAGCGGCCGGGGATGACGGCCGGCAGCTTCCTGCCCGACCCGTTCTCCGAGGAGCCTGGTGCCCGGCTGTACCGGACGGGGGACCTCGCCCGCTACCGGCAGGACGGCAGCATCGAATTCCTGGGCCGGGCCGACACCCAGGTCAAGATCCGCGGCTTCCGGATCGAGCTGACCGAGATCGAGAACGTCCTGCTGCGCCACCCGCTGGTCGCCGAGACCTCGGTGATCGCCCGCGAGGACCAGCCGGGCGTGCCGCGCCTGGTGGCATACGTGGTCCCCGTCGTGGGCCGGGTGGTAACCAAGGAGACCCTGATCAAGCATGTGCTGGCGCAGGTGCCGGACTACATGGTGCCCAGCGCGTTCGTGACGCTGGAGCGGATGCCGCTCACCCCGAACGGCAAGATCGACACGGCCGCGCTGCCCGCCCCGGACCTCGGCATCGAGGACTTCGTGGAGCCGGGGACGCAGCTGGAGGCGGAGATCGCGGAGACGTTCTGCTCGCTGCTGGGCGTCTCCAAGGTCAGCGCGGTGGCCGACTTCTTCGAGCTCGGCGGGAACTCGCTGCTGGTGGCGCGGCTGACCGCGCAGCTCTCCCGGACGCACGACGTGACGCTGCCGGTCGAGCAGATCTTCCGGGTGCCCACGGTGGCCGGAGTCGCCGCGGCCATCGAGGAGGACCGGCGGCAGCGGGACAACGTGGACAGCGAGGTCCTGTACGCGCAGCAGCTCGAGGAGCTGCACGCGGAGATCACGCTGCCCGAGGAGATTACCCCCGGGGATCTGCCGCACTCGGAGTGGTTCGCGCCGCGCCACGCGCTGGTCACGGGCGCGACCGGATATCTGGGCGCGTTCCTGGCAGCGGAGCTGATCCTGCGCACGGACGCGCTCGTGCACTGCCTGGTCCGGGCGGAGAACGAGGAGGAGGCCTGGGAGCGGATGGAGGCCACGCTCCGCAAGTACCACACGTGGGACGAGTCCTACCGGTCCCGGATGCGGATGGTGGTCGGTGACCTGGCCAAGCCGCGGCTCGGCCTGGGCGACGAGGAGTTCGCCGCCGCCGCGGCCGAGCTGGACGTGATCTACCACAGCGGCGCGGTAGTCAACTTCACCTACCCGTACGAGGCCGCCCGGCCGGCCAACGTCGAGGGCACCAAGGAGGTGCTGCGGCTCGCCACGACCACGACGCTCAAGTCGGTCCACTTCGTGTCCAGTGTGGACGTGTTCATGGGCACCGGGGCGGAGCGGCCGTTCACCGAGGAGGACCTGGACAGCCGTCCGATCCGCATACCCACCGGCTACCCGCGCAGCAAGTGGCTGGCCGAGAGGATCGTCTACCTGGCCCGTGACCGGGGCATCCCGGTGACCGTGCAGCGGCCGTGGATGATCACCGGCCACACCCAGACGGGCGCCTCGCACCACACCGACTACCTGTACGTGTACCTGCGGGGCTTCCTCGACCTCGGGGTGCTGCCCCTCTACAACGATGTCATCAACGCGGTGCCGGTGGACTTCACGGCACAGGCCATCGTCCACACCTCGCTGCGGGAGGAAAACTTCGGAAAGAACTTCAACATCACGAACCCGGCGCCCACCACGATGACGCAGTGCTACCAGTGGCTGCGGTCGTTCGGCTACGACCTCAACGTCATCGACGAGGAGGAGGCCCGGCAGCGGGCGCTGAACGTCGACGAGGACCACGTCCTGTTCCCGATGACCCCGCTGCTGCGGGTCGCCTCGATGCGGCACGCCGCGCTCGACCCGGAACTGCAGAAGCAGATCGACCCGCAGGACGAGTGCCGGGTGCTGACCGAGGCTCTCGAGGGGTCGGGCATCAGCTGCCCTCCGGTGACCGAGGAGTGGGCCCACGCCTGCTTCCGGTTCCTGGTCGACGGCGGCTACCTGCCCGCGCCCGAGGACCTCGTCGTTCCGCAGGGATCCGTCAACTGACCGTCAGACAAGGAGAGCTCGTGAAGGCACGAGACCGCTCCCACAGGGACCGACCGGGAGCTGATGACCGATGATCCGCTACGTGGACCTGGACGCGGCCGAGGCGGCTGCGCTGGACGAACTGACCCGCTCGGTCCTGCGGGACCACGGGGCGAGCAGTGCCCCGTCCCTGCTGGACGACCTGTCGCTGGTGGCCCACCGGATGCCCCCGCGCCTGATCCGAAAGCTGCGGCAGTTCCGGACCGCCGAAGAGGCGTCCTGCCTGGTCGTGCGCGGCCTGCCGGTGGACGACCGCCGGCTGGGGCCGACGCCGCTGGACTGGCGGGAACCGCCGAGGGAGCCGGAGTCGGAGGTGCACGAGGTGTTCCTGACGTTGGCGACGGCGCACCTCGGTGACATCTTCGGCTGGTCGACGCTCCAGAACGGGCGGCTGGTGCACGACGTGCTGCCGGTTCCGTCGCACGAGAACGACCAGAGCGGTCACGGCACGGTGGAGCTGGCCTGGCACACGGAGGACGGTTTCCACCCGTACCGCTGCGACTATCTGCTCCTGCTGGGGCTGCGGAACCATGACGCGGTGGCCACCGGCGTGGCCGGGGTGGACGAGGTGGTGCTTGCCGACGAGCACCGGGAGGTGCTGAGCCAACCCCGGTTCCTGATCCGGCCGGACACCGAGCACCTCCGGCACGCCCGAACGCTCACCGCGGACCGGGGAAGCCCGCACGCGGTGCAGCTGATGCAGGACGAACCGGAGCCGTGCGCGGTGCTGTTCGGGCACCCGGACCGGCCGTACCTGCGGATCGACCCGGCGTTCATGTCGCCGCTGCCGGGTGATCCGGAGGCGGCGGCGGCGCTGGAGGCGCTCACTGCGGAGCTGCAGCGGAACCTGACCGACGTGGTGCTGAGCCCCGGTGACCTTCTGGTGATCGACAACTACCGGGTGGTGCACGGCAGAGGTGCGTTCAAGGCCCGGTTCGACGGCACGGACCGCTGGCTGAAGAAGGCGGTCGTCACCCGGGACCTGCGCAAGTCGCGGGCCCACCGGAAGTCGCCGGCGGAGCGCGTACTGCTCTGACGGCTTGTGAACACACCGAGGCGACCGGGCGGGACCCGTCCGGTCGCCTCACCACGACAGCACACCTGAAGGGAACGAACATGCCTGGGTCGCCCGTGTCCCGGTCCGTGCGCACGCCTGTCCCGGCGGCCAGCCCGGTGGATGGTCCTCCGGCCGGTCCGGCCGGCGTGCCCGCGGGCGGCCGCGCCGGTCTCGCCTCCGGCTGCTGGGTGGTCGACGGCCCGCTCGATCCGGGGGCGCTGCGGGTCCGGGGCGCGGGCGGCGGTCAGGAGGTTCCGCTCACGGTGCTCGGCCCGGGGAGCGTCGGGACGGACCGTGAGGAGTGGGGCGAACTGATCCGTGAGGAGACGGCCGCCGCCGAGGCGGAACCGGGCCCGGGCCGCGTGCTGCTGGCCCAGCTCGATGAGGAGCGGTCCCTGCTGGTGGTGGTCACCAAGGACACGCTGCTCCCGGCGGCGGTGATGCGGTGGCTGCTGACGGACGACGCGTCGTTCCCGGCGGTCGGCACGAGGCCTGAAGGCCTGTCACGGGCGGCCGCCGGGCCGGCGGACGGGCAGTCCGGGGCCGCCGGACGCGGGCCGTCGGGTCTGCCGGCCGGCGGTGACCGGGCCTCCGGGTACGCGGGAACGGTGCGGGTCCCGGCCGGGCGGGCCGCCGCGCGGCTGCGCTCCGCCGGTGTACCCATGGAGGCGTCGCTGGCCGTGGCCCTGGCGGTGCTGCTGGTCCGCTGCGGCAGCGCGCCCGGTACGGGGATCGTCGTCGCGTCCGACACGCCCGTGGCGGTCACCCCGCGAGTGGCCGAGAGCGTGTCCGGGACCGTCGCACTGCGCGCGGGCGGGCACGCGCTCGCCTCGGGTGTGCCGGTCCACCCGGGGTTCCACGCGGCGCTCGCAGTGTCCCCATGCGGAGTATCGGAGCCGGAGCGGGTCGGCGCGTACACCGCGTCGGCGGTCCGGCCGCCGGACGCGGTGGCCCACCACGGGCTGATGGTCCTGCTGGAGGACGACCGGCTGCGGATGGACTACGACACCGGTCTGCACGAGGAAGGCGCCGTCACCACGTTCGCTGCGCGGCTGCTCGCCGTCCTGGAGGAGCTGCTCGACGACCGGCCGGTGTACGGGATCGTCGCCGCCGGGGCAGCGGAACGGGCCGCGGTCACCGAGTGGTCGCGCGGTGCCGAGGCGGCTGTTCCCGCCGTCTGCCTGCACACGCTGGTCGAGGAGCACGCCGCGCGGACCCCGGACGCGCCGGCCGTGCGGTGCGGGGAGACCGAACTGACCTACGGACGGCTGGACGAGGACGCCAACCGGGTGGCCCGCCTGCTGCGCGCGGCCGGGGTCGGTCCCGGAGGGCTCGTGGCGCTGCTTACCGAGCGCGCGGCCTGGTCGGTGACCGCGATGCTGGGCACTCTGAAGGCCGGTGCCGCCTACGTCCCGATCGAGCCGACGTATCCGCCCGAGCGCGTCCGGCGCATCCTCGACGACTCGGGGGCCGTGGTGCTGCTCGCCGGCCAGGAGCCGGAGTACGCGGTGCCGGTGCCGGTGCTCGCGGGCGGGGAGGCGGCCGGGCTGCCCGGCACCCCGCTGGGCAGCCCGGTCACCCCCGACGACCTGGCGTACGTCATCTACACCTCCGGTTCCACCGGGACGCCCAAGGGCATCGGCGTGCATCACCGGGCGATCGTAGCGTCCACGGCGGCCCGTGCGGTGGCCGGCCCGCCGCCCGGCCGGGACCTCGTACTGCCGCCGCTGTGCTTCGACGGGGCGGCGGGCGGCATGTTCTGGGCGCTGACCTCCGGGGGCGCGGTGGTACTGCCCACCGAGCACGAGGCACACGACCCGATGGCGCTGCGGAATCTGCTGGAGTCCGCGGCCGTCACCCATGTCCACGCCGTGCCCTCGCACTACGGGATCGTGCTCCAGGTCGCGGGCCGGGAGGCGCTCGGCCGGCTTTCGATGGTGGCCGTGGGCGGGGAGCCGCTCGGCCCGGAGATCGTCGCCGAGCATCTGCGGCTGTGCCCGCAGGCGCCGCTGTTCAACGACTACGGGCCGACCGAGTGCGCGGTATGGGCCACCACGCACCGCTGCGGTCCGGCGGAGGCGACCGGCGCGGGCATCCCGATCGGGCGTCCGGTGCCCGGGTACCAGGCGTACGTGCTCGACGGCGGGCTGCGGCCGGTCCCGCCCGGGGTGCCGGGCGAGATCTGGCTCGGTGGGCCGGGGGTCGCCCGCGGCTATCACGGCCGTGCGGCACTGACGGCCGAGCGGTTCCTGCCCGATCCGTACCGGCCCGGCGGGCGGCTGTACCGGACGGGGGACCGCGGGCTGTGGGGACAGGACGGCCGGCTGCGCATCCTGGGCCGAGTGGACCACCAGGTGAAGGTGCGCGGCTTCCGGATAGAACTGGGTGAGGTCGAGGCGGCGGTCCGCAGACATCCGGCCGTCACCGAGTGCGCGGTGCTGCTGCGGCAGGAGGGCCCAACTGAACAACTTGTCGCTTTCGTGGTGTTGGGATCCCGTGCGACCGTGCCGGAGTTGCAGGGGAATATCGCCGAGTCGGTACCGGAGCAGATGCGCCCTCACCACATCGCCATAGTGCCGCGCCTTCCGCGAACACCGGGCGGAAAGGTGGACGCACTGGCTCTTCGCACCATGTCTGTTCCCAGCCATACGGACACGACCGACGCCCGAACGGGCATGGTCGACAACCGTTTCCCGTAAACCGTTCCGTTCCAGCCATTCTCCCTCTTTCATGGCACACGCCAATCTCTTGCACCGCTACCGAAAAGACTCGGCCAAGGTAACCCAATACTGGCGTTCGAGTTGGGTATAGACACGACAACTGGAGTTCTGTAGGGTTCCCCATTGGCTGCGACGCGATAAGTCCGTCACCTGAAGGGTGACCTTGCCGCTCCACAATGATTTTTCAACTCTCGACAAAGGTCGTCCAGGCGAGGGGAACGAGGGCAACTTCCGCGATGTTTTCTTTCGCATTCTCGGGCCATTGGAAGCAGCCGTCCGCGGTAAGCCGATTCGCGTGGGCCGAAATCGACAGTTGACTGTTCTGGCAGCGTTACTGCTCAATGCGAACCGCGTCGTCCCGGTGAATTCACTCATCGACGCCGTATGGCGTTCCGCGCCGCCCGCCACGGCGGACAAGCAGATCCAGACCTGCGTCTGGCGGCTGCGGAACGCATTCGCCGCGGCCGGTGCGCCGGTCGACCTGATAGAGACCGAACAGGGCGGCTATCGCATACGGCTCGACGAGGAAGATCTCGACGCACACGCGTTCGAAAAAGCGGTGCGCCGAGCCCGGGAGCTGACGGCCGCCGGCGACCTGGAGTCCGCTTCCGCCGAATACCAGCGGGCGCTCGCCTTCTACCGGGGCCAGCCGCTCGCCGACATCTCCGGGCCGCTGACCTACGCGGTGGCCGCGCACTGGGAGGAGCGCCGCTTCTCCGTCCTCGAGGAATGGCTCGACATCGGGCTGACCCTCGGCCGGCACGCGGAACTCATCAGCGAGCTCAAACCGTTGGTCGCCGAATATCCGATGCGCGAGCGGCTGTGCGCCCAGTTGATGACCGCGCTGTATCAGTCCCAGCGTCGTGCGGAGGCGCTGGCCGTCTACCGCAACAGCCGCCTGGCTCAGATCAAGAATCTCGGACTGGAGCCGAGCACGGGACTGCAGGAACTGCACCAGAAGATCCTGGCCGGTGAGCCGATCGCCCCGCCGCCCGCCGTCGTGGCGCACCAGCCCTGGTCGGGCGCCAAGGTACCGGCTCAACTACCGCCCCGCACGAAAGACTTCACCGGGCGGCGCGACCTGCTCCAGCGCATCACCTCGGACCTGCGCGCGGGCGGCGAACCACGCGTGGTGGCGCTGGCGGGATGCGGCGGCGCCGGCAAGACCGCCCTCGCGATCCACGCGGGTCTCGCCCTCCAGCAGCACTTCCCCGACGGCCAGCTGTACGCCGACCTGCGCGGGCACACCGACCCCGTGCACCCGCAGGAGGTGCTGAACGGCTTCCTCGACGCGTTCGGGGTGCCGGAACAGCGTATCCCCGCGGGTCTCGCCGCCCGTGCCGCGCTGTTCCGCAGCATCACCGCCAGCAAACGGCTGCTGATCGTCCTGGACGACATGGCGGAGTCCACGCGTTACGAGGCTCTGCTGCCCAGCGGCGAGAGCGCGGTCCTGTGCACCGGCCGGGCCAGTCTGCTGAAGATCCCCGGCCTGATCGAGTACCGCGTCGACGGGCTGCCCACCGACGAGGCACTGAACCTGCTCGCTTCCCTAGCGGCTGTGGAGCGTGTGTTCGCCGAGGTCGACAGCGCCCGGCGGATCGTTCAGCTCTGCGGACACCTGCCGCTCGCCATCCGGGCCGCGGGAGCGCGGCTGCGGGCCCGCCCCCACTGCACCCTGCGAAGCTTCACCGACCGCCTGGCGACGCAGGGGGACCGGATCGCCGAACTCTCCATCGGCTCCTTGGACATGGGGGCGCGGCTCGACTCGACCGTGAAGCAGCTGTCGCCGCTCGCCTACCGGTTGTGGCTGCGGCTCAGCATGTGCGACGTGGACGCCGTCCCCGAGTGGATGGCCTCCGCCGTCTCCGACCGCCCCGGCGAGGACACCCAACGACTGCTGGACACCCTGGTCAACGCGCACTTACTCACGGTCACCCAGCACCGGGCGCCGGACGGCCCCCTCTACTCGTTCAACCCGCTGGTGCGCGACCACGCCCGGCAACGCGCCGCAACGGAGCTCGGAGCCCTTGCCGGACAGGACGTGGTGGACCGCAACACGCTCCCCCCTTCCGGGCGGGAGGGCGCGGGAGTGCCCGACGCGTTCCGGCCGGACGAGGAGTGCTCGGTCTATGGCACTCAGGCGGTATGACGGCGAGGCGGGCGGCTCCCGCCCCGAGAACCGGAACGGGTCCACGCCCGCCCGCCTGAGCGATTCACGCCCTGGTGAGGGAGACCACGATAGCCCCTGCCACCCCCGCATCGGCCAGGCCGGTCCGGAAGGGACAAAACGCACCACCGGTGGGCGTTGGGTCTTCCCGGCCGCCGTCGCCGTGTTCGCCGCACTCTGTCTCTCCCTGGTCGCCTGGAACAGCAGGATGCCCGCCGCCCGGGGGCCGGACGCACCGGCCGACACCTTCTCGGCGACCCGCGCCGCCACGCACGTACGGGAGATCGCCACCGCCCCCCGGCCCAGCGGCTCCGCCGCGCACACCCGGGCCCGGGAGTACATCGTCCGCACCCTCACCGCGCTGGGCCTCGACACCCGGGTGCACACCGGGGCGGCGGCGTCCCACCGTCCGGATCTCTCCCCCATCGGCGCCGACTCCCGCTACGCCGACCTGCGGCTGCGGAACGTGGTCGCCCGCGTTCCCGGCACCGCGAACACCCGGCCTGTCGCGCTGGTCACCCACTACGACTCCACCGAGGCGGGGCCCGGCGCCAACGACGCCGGGGTCCCGGTGTCGGTGCTGCTGGAGACGGCCCGTGCGCTGCTGGAGGGGCCGTCCCCGCGCAACGACGTCCTCTTCGTGTTCACCGACGCCGAGGAGAGCGGACTGCTCGGCGCGCAGGCCCTGGTGGCCGGACCGGGGACGCTGCCGCCCGACACGGTGGTCCTCAACTTCGAGGCCAGAGGCAGCAAGGGTCCGAGCCTCATGTTCGAGACGGGACCGGACGCCGGCTGGCTGGTGCGTACCCTGACCGAGTCGGCGCCGGACGCACGAGCCGACTCGCTGCTGGACGCCGCGTACCGTTACATGCCCAACCTGACCGACTTCACCGTGTTCCAGGAAGCCGGGCATCAGGGCCTGAACCTGGCCCATCTCGACGGCTACACCCACTACCACGGCACCGGTGACACCCCGGACCGGGTGGACCCGGCCACCGTCCAGCACCAGGGAGAGCAGGCCCTCGGTCTGGCCCGCGCACTCGCCTCGGCAGACCTGACGCACACCCCGGTCGGGGACTCCGCGTACTTCCGGGCGGGCGGATGGTTCGTCTCCTACCCGCTGGGCGCGGCGCTGCCCGCCGCGCTGGCGACGGCCGGGCTCGGCCTGGCGCTGCTGCTGCGGCTCCAGACGCGCGGCGCGCTCACCATGGGTGCCGTCCTGCGGGGGTTCGCCGTCGCCCTCGGGCAGCTGGTGCTCGCCGCCGGGGCCGCGTTCGGCCTGGCGCCCCTGGTCGCGTCGGGACACCCCGAGTTCGCCCACTACTACGACATCGGTGGTCACGGCCCGGCCCTCATCGGGTTCCTGTCGCTCACCCTGACGGTCGGCTGCGCGCTCGCGCTGATCGCCAAGCGGTGGGCCGGCGCCCGGGCGCAAGTGGCCGGGGCCGTGCTGCTGTGGATCCTCCTGTCCGTCGTGTCGGCGGTGCTGCTGCCCGGCGGCAGCCATGTGTTCGTCTGGCCGACACTGGGGCTGCTCTCCGCCGCCGCTGTGCTCACCTCGCGGGCCGGGGAAACGGCGGGGGGCCGGGTGCTGGCCGCCGCCCTGGGCACGGTACCGGCCGCCCCGCTGGTGTTCCCGCTCGTGCCGCTGCTCACGAACGCTCTGGGCCTGGGCCTCGTGGCCGCGCCGGTGGCCGTGGCGGCGCTGCTCACGGCGCTGCTGCCGGGGGTGCTGCCGGTCCTGCCGCGACTGCTGCCGGTGACCGCCGCCGTGGTCGCGACGACCGTGCTGGCGGGCGTCGCGCTGCTGGCCCGGGGACCCGAGAATCCGGTACGGGCCGACCTTCTGTACCTGTGGGACGCGGACCGGCGTACGGGCCACTGGATCAGCGGGGTCCCGGCGGACGACTGGAGCGACGACTTCCTGCCCACGGACGCCGAGCGCGGCTCGGTGGCGGATCTCTGGCCGGGCTGGCGGGTGCCGGTCCGGCGGGGCCCGGCGGCCGAGGCGTACCCGCTGCCCGGCCCCCGGGTCACCACGAGGGTCCTCGCGGACACGGCGGGCGGCGGACGGCGGGTCCAGGTGACGGCGGCGTCCAGGCGGGGCGCCGACCACCTGGTGGTTCTCGTCAGCGGGACCACCGTCCGCGGCTGGTCCCTGTCCGGGGTGCCCGGGCAGTACGCCGACGACCCGGCCGGTGACGCCCCGTGGGAGTTGTGGATCCGTCATGTACCGGCGCGGAACTGGAACTGGAGCTGGGTGCGGGGCCGGCGACGGTCCGGGTCATCGACCGCACCCACGGCCTGCCGGGGCCGGCGGCCGACGGACCGGACGGCACACGACCGCCCGCGCTCGGGGTCGCCTCACTCGGAGAAGCCTCCCTGGCCGCCACCACCCGGGCGCTGGAGTGAGGCGGTGCGTGACACCGTACGGCGGAGAGCCGTGCGGGACATGCGACCGAGGGTGGCGCGTTCAGCGCCACCCCCGGTCCCCTTCAGTCTGGTCAGCCGGACGCGGAGGCCGGCGGCTGCGGGGCGAGCCCGTCGGCCACCTTCGCCGTCGCCTTCTTCAGTGAGGTGCACACCTGCGGGGTCATCGCCGTGGTCCGGCCGAGCCGCAGTTCCACGGTGCTCTTCTCCCCCGCGTCCAGGAAGATCTTGCAGACGCCGTCCAGCGAACCCATCAGCATCACGGCGTCGTGGTCGCCGAAGCGCATCGTGTTCCGTTCGCCCTGCCCGGTGGCCGTGTCCTCCAGCGGCCGGTCCCGCAGCAGCACGGTGAGGGTGCCGAACTCGTGGCTGTGTGCGGTACAGCCTTCCCCGGACATCTGGCTCACCGAGGGCTCCCCAAGGCCGAACTCGACGGCCAGCGGCCGCAACACCTTGCACGCGGGGTGTCGGCCGCGTCGGAGGCCCGCACGGCCGAGTCGGGTTCGGCCCCGCAGGACACCAGCCCGAGGCAGGCGCAGACCAGCGCGGCGGCCGCCCTGGCGCGCCGGGCGGGTTGACGGCTCATAGCGTGTCACTCCGATCTGTTCGGTGGCGGGAGAGGGCTCCCCGGACAGGGCCGGGCCGTGGTCAGCACTGGAGGATCGCGCACGCCCAGTGCATGCCCCGGCCGTTGGTCGCGAGGGCCACGAGGTCCCCGGGCGACAGCTCCCCGGCCTCGTACGTGCGGGCGAGGGAGAACAGGTGGTCGGCGGCGCCGAAGTGGCCGTGCCGGCGCGCCAGCCGGGTGTTGGTGCGCTCCAGCGGTACCCCGATCAGTTCCGCCTGCGCCGCCAGGACCCGGGCGTTGTCGTTGAGCAGCAGGAGCCAGGCCAGGTCCTCCTCGGCGCATCCGGCCTGACGGCAGGCCCGGTGCACGGCGCGCGCGGTGCGGTCGTCGATCTCCTCGGCGTAGGCGGCCAGTCGCTCGGCGTCGTGCTGGAAGTGTTCGACCACGTCCCAGAAGTCCCGTACGGAGGGTGTCTCGGCGCCGGGCACGAAGGGCTGCCTGGCGCCGCCGACGTCCATCCGGAAGAAGTCGGCGTACCGGCCGTCGGTCTCCGCGTAGGAGGCCCGCCAGCGCAGGGTGGGCGCGTCGCGTACGGCGAGGGCGGCGGCGGCCCCGTCGGAGAACAGCAGCGAGTGGGTGTCCAGCCGGTTCCAGTACACCTCGACGGTACGGTTGGCGCCGACGACCAGGGCCGTGCCGTAGCCGGGATGGGTGGCGAAGCGTCCCGCGACGGTGTCGAAGGCGGTGACCCCGCCCGCACAGCCCTGGTCGACGAGGACGGCCTCGGCCCGGCTCAGGCCGAGTTCCCACTGGACCCGGGCAGCCGCGTCCCAGTACAGATGGTCGGCAAGGTCGGTGAGGGCGAGGACGAGCAGGTCCACCTCGCGTGGGTTCACCCCCGCCAGGGCCCGCCGCCCGGCCTCGACGGCGAGGTCGGTGACGCTGGTGCCGGGCTCGGCCCGGTGGATGTAGTCGTATCCGTATCCGAGGACGCGCTCGACGTCCTCGGTGTAATCGGCCACCACGTCCTTGACGGCGGTCTCCTCGCCGAGCGCCGTGCCGAAGGCGGTCAACCCGTACGCCACGAAAACTCCTCACTTGACTGCTCCAGCGGCCGCAGGGCCGCTGGAGTCGGACCGGTCCGGGCAGGGCTCTGTCACGGTGCCTCCACGTCACGTCCTCACTGCGGGTCGACCAGTTCGACGAGCTTTTCCGCGTCGTGGAGGGCGTCCGCGACGGTGCGCAGGAAGGCGACCGCGTCCCGGCCGTTGACCACCCTGTGGTCGTAGGCGAGTCCGAGGGTGACCACGGTGGTGGAGGCGGGCACCCCGTCCTCGAGGACGAGCCGGGTGAGCGGGCCGCCCACCGAGACCATGCAGAGCTGCGGCGCCATGACGATCGGCTGGACGAACAGGACACCTGGTTCGGTGTTCAGCGACACGCTCAAAGAGCCGCCGGACAGCTCACCCGCGGTGAACTCGGCGCGAAATGCCTTCAGCCGAAAGTCCATGAGGTCGTCGGAGAGAGCGGCGAGGGAACGGACGGCGCAGTCCCGCAGCACGGGGATGTAGAGGCCGTTCCCGGCGTCCACGGTGACGCCGATGTCCACGGTGTCGGCGAGCCGCACGGTCCGTTCGTCCACCAGAGTGCCGAACAGGTGCGGAAAGGCGGGGTGCGCGGCGGCCACGGCCTTGACCACGGCCTCCGGCAGTCCGACCTCGGCGCCGCTCTCGTCGGACAAGATGCGCAGCCTGGCCAGGACCGCGTCCACGGCGACCTCGACCGCGGCGAAGGCGACGGGCACCTCCCGGTGGGCGCGGGTGACCACCGCGGCGGTCCCCTGCTGGGCCCGGTCGAGCACGTGGGTGCGGACGTCGGGGCCGGGCTCCTGGGCGAGAGGGGGCGCGGCCGCGGGCCCGGGGACGGCGGCGCGCTCGACGGAGGCAGTGGGCGCAGGGGTGCCGGGCGCCGGGGCAGCGGGTTCCGGGGCGGCGGACGGCTCGGCGAGGAGTTCGGCGAGGAGTTCCCCGACGCCGACCTCACTGCCTTCCGCGGCGCACACCCGCAGATGTCCGGCAGCCGGTGCGGCGATCTCCTCGACCGCCTTGGAGGTCTCCAGCTCGACCAGCGGGTCTCCCTCGTCGATGTGCGCGCCGTCGTCGGCGAACCACCGGAGCACGAGGTAGGCGGTGTCGTTGTTGTTGAGCTTGGGAACGGCGACCGGCACACCGGCCGCCGGCTCGGCGCTCTGCGCAGCGGCGGCTGCCGGCTCACCGGCCTCCGCTTTAGCGATCTCCGGCCCGACGGCCGCGAGCGGGGCGGCAGGCGGCAGGGCGGCCGGCGTGCGGGGCGGCAGGGACCGGGCCACGCCGGCCTCGATCACGTCGGCGATCAGCTCCGCGCCGAGCAGCACCCGCGCCTCCAGGTGCGGTGCGGTCGGCACCACCGAGTCGGCCGAGTTCAGCAACAGGACGGGCGAACGCAGTTGCGCCCAGATCTTCGTGTGCACCCGGGCGGCGATTTCGGCGCCCCAGGTACCGCCCTCGGTGCTCTCCTCCGCCACGGCGACCAGCCGGGTGTCCGCCAGCAGCGGCAGCACCGGCTCCAGGTCGGGCGGGTAGAGCCGGGCAGGGACCAGGACGTGCGCGGCGATCCCCCGGGCGCGCAGGAGCCGCGCGGCGTCAAGGGCCCGGTGCGCGGTGCCGCCCGGACAGATCAGCACCACGTCTGCGGTGGTGCCGTCCACGGGGGAAATGTGCGCCCAGCCGGTGGACCCGCCCCACAGCGCGTATCGGTGGTGCTCGTCCACCACCCCGTCGCGGAACATCCGCCGGGTGTAGAGGACCTTGTCCTCGAAGAGCATCGCAGGTCCCCGGTCGAGGCCCTCGGCAAGCTGGACGTACGGGTCGTGGAAGGGACTCGTCTCGTACAGCGCCAGGTTGGGCACGCCCAGGAAGTGCTTCTGGAGGCTCTGGCTGTGTGTGGGACCGTAACCACGGTTGCCGCCCACGGGGCAGCGCACCACGACCGGCATCGGCAACCGGTCGCCGTACATGGTCACCGACTTGGAGATCAGGTTGAGTATCTGGTCAAAGGCGAGCGCGGCGAAGTCGCCGAACATCATCTCCACGATCGCCTGGTCGCCCGCGAGCGCCAGGCCGCCCGCCACGCCGGTGATGCCCGCCTCGCTGATCGGGGTGGAGAGCACCCGGTCCGGGTGGCGGGCCGACAGACCGCGGGTCACCTTGAAGGCGCCGCCGTACGGGTCACGCACGTCCTCACCGAGCAGGTGCAGTGAGGACCGTTCCTCGAACAGGCGGTGCAGGGCCGCGTTGAGCGCCTCCACCACGCGGGGCGCGGGGCGGGTCACGGCGTCCCTCGCTTCGCGGTGAGCGCCGCGCGCAGGGCGCCGACGCTCCGGCAGCGGCGCACCTCGCGGGCGGTGAGCCGGATGCCGTAGGTGTGCTCGACGCGGGAGACGATCTGGACGTGTCGCAGGCTGGTCCAGGCCGCCGTGGTGGCGGTCCCCGTCTCCTCCGTCACCTCGTCGGCGGGTATCTGGAGCACCTCGGCGACGAGGCAGGTCAGTCCGCTCAGGTCGGTCGGCTCGGTCAGTTCGGCCATCGGTCCTCCGTCCTCGGGCCCGCGGGACCGGACCTCGTCCAGGTGGAGGGCGGCCGCGCCTCCACCTCGCGGGCCACCTCTTCCAAGTCGGCCCGGATGCGCGCGTCGAGTTCCCGGAACGGCGCGCCCAGCCGACCGGTCAGCTCCCGGTACCAGTCGCCGGCTCGGAGCCGCTCCACCTCCGCCGGGTCGCGGGTGTCGTCGCCCTTGCTGTGAGGGCCCAGCCGGTGGGTGGTGAACTGAACGACCGCCGGGCGGTGTTCCTCGCGGACCCGGCGCACCACGGGGGTGAGCCGTTCCCGGATCTCCGGTACGTGGTGACCGGTGATCTCCACGAAGTCGATGCCGAAGGCGGCGACCCGGTCGGCGATCGAACCGGCCATCTGGGCGCGCGTTGGGGTGGATTGGGCGATCCCGTTGTGTTCGACGACCACCAGGACCGGCACCTGCCACAGCGCGGCCATGTTGAGTGCTTCGTAGACCGCTCCCTCGCCCCAGGTGCCGTCGCCGACGAACGCGGCGGCGAGCCGGCCGGATCCCGTGCGCTTGCAGCGCAGTCCGATGCCGACGGCGAGCGGCAGGCTCTGCCCTTGCACGCCGGTGGAGAGGTAGCCGTCTCGGCGGATGTGCTGGCTGCCGCCCACGCCGGAACACACCGCGCCGGCGCGCCCCATGATCTCCGCCAGCAGTCCGGCGGGGTCCCGGAATAGGGCGAGGTAGTGGCCATGGCCCCGGTGGTTGCTGAGTACGTGCTCGCCGGCGAGCAGCGGGGCCAGGGAGACCGGCACGTACTCCTGTCCGAGACAGGTGTGCGTGGTGCCGTTGAGTCTTCCCTCGGCGAACATCCGCAGCAGCAGATTCTCGAAGTGGCGGATGGTCAACAGGGATTCCAGGTCCTCACGCCCGGGTACGGCGGGGGATTCCGCAAGGGACAGGGCAGCCGATGGGTGTGTGGCGGCCGGGGCGGCCGGTGTACGGCTCGGTTCCGGCGGACGCGCGGTCATGGCGGAACTCCTCCCTGCGGGCAGGACTGCGGGTGCAGCAGGTGATCGGTCGTCACGCTAGGACGCGCCGTTCTCAATCCGGTGCTCGATCCGGTCTCATCTGCGGGCCCTCGCTCTCCGACGTCTCTTACCTCGTTCTCAGCGTGGTTGCGCCCGCTTCCCACCCGCCCGTTAACTGGCCGTCATCCCGACGTGAAGCGGCCCCGTGGTCCCGGACCGGCCCGCGCCTGCCGTGGTATCGCGCCCCGCGCACTGCCCGTGCGGCGGGTCCGGCCGTTGCGAAGGAGTCAGAAGATGCCACCGTCCCCCCAGGTGCTCATCGCCGGCGCCGGACCCGCCGGGCTCGCGCTCGCGGCGGAACTGGCCGGCTTCGGCGTCTCTTGCCAGGTGGTCGACAAGCGCACCGGGCGC
>NZ_QFRK01000042.1 GCF_003143855.1 Streptomyces sp. NWU339 | reverse complement strand
GGTGAACCCCAAGATCCTTGCCGATCCGAGTGTTTGATGCCCCGTCTCCGCAAGCCAGCACGATGCGGCAGCGCAGCGCGAGAGCCTGGGAAGAGGTGCGGCGCCTCGCCCAGCGCTGCAGCGTCTCGCGTTCGTCGTCGGTGAGAACCACCTCGACCGTGGGCCGTCCCATTCGCGCCATGACCCCAGCATACTTATGCAATGAATCAAAGACTCAAGACACTAGGTTGGGCGGACGAGATCCGACGGACGCCGGGTGTGACCTGGCGAGGTGGCACGTGATGGGGGCGGACATGTCAATGTCGAAGGGATCGAACACACCGGTGCCGACCGCGGCACTCAGGGTGGAACTGGGGTGGCGCCCGGGCCCCGGCGTCCCCGATGCGGACGCCTCCGCGCTGCTGCTGGCCGACGGCAAGGTCCGCTCCGACGGCGACTTCGTCTTCTACAACCAACCCGCCCACTCCTCCGGAGCCGTCCGGCACGAGGGCAAGCGGAACGCCGGCGGGCAGGTGACCGACACCCTTCTCGTCGATCTCACGCGCGTGGAGCCCGGTGTCGAGACCGTGATCCTCGCGGCCTCCTCCGACGGTGGCACCTTCGGCCGGATCCCCGACCTGTACATCGAGGTCAGGGACGCCGCGCGGGGCACCGTCGCGGCCCGGTTCGACAGCATGGGCGCGACCAGCGAGAGCGCCTTCGTGCTCGGCGAGTTCTACCGCCGTCAGGGAGCCTGGAAGTTCCGCGCAGTGGGGCAGGGCTACAGCAACGGACTCGAGGGCCTGGCCACCGACTACGGCATCACCGTGGACGAGCCGCAGCACGCCGCCCCGGCCGTCCCGGCTCCGCCTTCGACGCCCCCGGCCGCCACGCCTCCTCCGGCCCCCGCGCCTCCTCCGGCCCCCGCGGCCCGGCCCCTCGCCCCGCCCGCCACGTCGCCGGCGCCGGTCCGGCTCACCAAGGTGACGCTCACCAAGGAGGCCCCGGCCGTCTCGCTGACCAAACAGGGCGGAACCTCGGGTGCCCTCCGGGTGAACCTCAACTGGCAGGTGCGCAAACAGTTCTCCGGCTGGGCGGGCAAGCTGGGCCGCCCGGCCGCCATGCACTCCGACCTCGACCTCGACCTGTGCGCCCTGTACGAACTCACCGACGGCAGCAAGGGAGTCGTCCAGGCCCTGGGCAACGCCTTCGGATCCCTGCGGCGGCCCCCGTTCATCCACCTGGACGGCGACGACCGCACCGGCGCCGTCGCGTCCGGCGAGAACCTCACCGTCAACCTCGACCACCAGCAGTACTTCCGGCGCATCCTCGTCTTCGTCACCATCTACGAGGGCGCCCGCTCCTTCGCCGATTTGCACGCCACGGTCACCCTCCAGCCGCAGCACGGCGCCCCGGTCGACTTCTCGCTCGACGAGTGCACCGTCCCCTCCACGGTGTGCGCCCTCGCCCTCATCACCAACACCGGTGGCGACCTCGTCGTCCAGCGCGAGGCCCGCTATCTGGTGCCCGAGCGGGGAGTGAGCCCTCAGCGCACCGTCGACCGCGCCTACGGATGGGGCATGAACTGGACCCCGGGCCGCAAGTGACCCTCGACGGCCGGCCGGCTCAGCCCTCATCGGGCAGCGCGCCCGGACGCGGGTAGGTACGGCCCTTCCAGGCCGCACCCCGCCCGCGGTAGTGCCGCACCGCCGAATCGACCGTCATCAGGAGGTACAGGAACGCGGTGAACGGCAACAGGGGAGCGAGCCACAGCGGTTGCCGGTAGTAGCGGAGCATCGGGACGTACGTTCCCGCCATCACCAGCCAGGCCGCCGCACCGAGGGCCACGGCCCCCCGGTCCCCGGCCACCAGTCCCGCGACGACGGCCACCGGCGGCACCAGGTACACCAGCGCCAGCCCCACGACCGTCACGGCCAGCAGCACCGGGCTGTGCCGCAGTTGCGCGTACGCGCTGCGCGACACCATGCGCCACAGGTCGTCCAGCCGCGGATACGGGCGCACACTGTCCACCCGGTCCGCCAGCCCCAGCCAGACCCGTCCGCCGCCGGACTTGACCGCCCGCGCGAGGGCCACGTCGTCGATGACGGCCTGCCGGATGGCGTCGGGGATCCGCGCCCGCTCGGCCGCCTCGGCGCGCAGCAGTACACAGCCCCCGGCCGCCGCGGCCGTCCGCGTCCTCCTCCGCCCGATCCGGCGGAACGGATACAACTGCGCGAAGAAGTACACGAACGCCGGTACGACCAACCGCTCCCAGACGCTCTCCACGCGCAGCCGCGCCATCTGCGAGACGACGTCGAACCCCCCGGTACGGGCCGCCGCGACCAGCCGACGCAGGCTGTCGGGCGCGTGCGCGATGTCGGCGTCCGTCAGCAGCAGGTACTCGGGCGCCCGCGCGCGTGCCAGCCCGATGCCGTGCCGCACCGCCCAGAGCTTGCCGGTCCAGCCGGCCGGCGGCTCACCGGGCGAGCCCACGGTCAGCGGCAGGCCCCCGGCCCGGCCCGCCAGCTCCCGTGCGAGCTCCCCGGTGCCGTCCGTACTTCCGTCGTCGACCAGGAAGACCTCCGCCCGCCCGGGGTAGTCCTGGGCGAGCAGCGACGGCAGGCTCGCGGGCAGCACCGCCGCCTCGTCACGCGCGGGGACGACCACGCACACCGACGGCCACGCCTCCGGCTCCCGCCGGGCCGGCAGCCGGACATCCGTACGCCAGAAGAAGCCCTGGAAGAGCAGCAGCCACAGCCAGGCGGCGAGGGACACGGCGGCGGTCCACACTACGGCGCTCACGCGCGCAGTCTGCCCCACGGAAGCGGCCGGAAGCGGCTCATCGTCTATCGTGGCCGGGTGAAGATCGCGCTCATGGACTCCGGAATCGGCCTGCTGGCGGCCACCGCAGCGGTACGGCGCCTGCGCCCCGACGCCGATCTCGTCCTCTCCCTCGACCCCGACGGCATGCCCTGGGGCCCCAGGACTCCCCAGGACCTCACCGCCCGCGCCCTGGCCGTCGCCGAGGCGGCTGCCGCACGGCGGCCCGACGCCCTGATCGTCGGCTGCAACACCGCCACCGTGCACGCCCTCACCGCCCTGCGCGCCCGCCTCGAACCGGTCCTGCCGGTCATCGGCACCGTCCCGGCGATCAAGCCGGCGGCCGCCGGCGGCGGGCCGTTCGCCATCTGGGCCACCCCGGCGACGACCGGCAGCCCGTACCAGCGGAACCTGATCCGGGACTTCGCCGACGGCGTGACCGTCACCGAGGTGCCCTGCTGGGGTCTCGCGGAAGCGGTGGAGCGCGCGGACGAGAACGCGATCGACGCGGCCGTCGCCGCCGCCGCCGAACTCACCCCGGAGGATGTGACGACCGTCGTCCTGGGCTGCACCCATTACGAACTGGTCGCCGAACGCATCCGGGCCGCCGTGCGGCGCCCCGGCCGGCCGCCACTGGTCCTGCACGGCTCCGCCGGAGCGGTCGCCGCCCAGGCCATGCGCCGGGTCGGGGAACGGCCCGCCCCCGAGGCCTCGGCGACCGGCACCCTCACGGTGCTGCTGAGCGGCCGCGAGGGCACGCTTCCGTCGGCCGCCCTCACCTACGCGGAAGGCCGGCTGCTGCAGGAGGTCACCCCCGCCGGGTGAGACCGTCGAGGAACCGGTTCACGCCCGGTCGGCGCAGTCACGCCGTGCGACCCCGTACCCACACGGCGAAACCGAAGTAGCCTCAAGCGCATGAGGGACCACCCCCGCAGTGCCCACCCCCCGCACCCCCACGTCTGGACCGGCCGCGCGACCAACCGCATGCAGTGGCTCCTGGCACTCATCGGTGCCGCCTGTGTGACGCTCGGCATCGTGCTGGCCGTCGACTCGACGTGGACGACCGGCGTCGCGCCGTTGGCCATGGCCGTCGTCGGGTGCATCGCCGCCGGGCTGCTGGTCCTGTTCGGCACGCTCGCCTTCGTGCACGTCGCGCTGCGTGTCGACGAGGACCACCTCGAGGTGCGCTGCGGTCACATGGGCGTGCCGCGCCGCCGCATCCCGCTGTCGCACGTCGCCGGAGCCGAGTTCGTACCGCACGTCACCCCGCGGCACTGGGGCGGCTGGGGCTACCGCTGGCGGCCCGAGAAGGGCACGGCGGTCGTCGTGCGCCGTGGTGAGGGCCTCGTCCTGAGCCTGTGGGACGGACACACCTTCACGATCACCGTGGACGACGCGGAGGCAGCGGTACGCGTCATCCGCGACCGCCTGCGCCCGCACCGGCCAGGCCCGGTCCACTGACCTGCCGGGGGAGAGCGGCCACCGCGATCCCCTCGGTCGGCAGACGCAGCGCGAACCGTGCCGCCCGGTGGCCGGGTCCCGGCCGGGCCGCGCTCCGCGGCCGGGCGATCGTGCGGTCGGCGCCCAGGTCACGCGCCGTAGACTCTCCGGGTGACCGTCACCGCAACCTCCGTCGGCGAGTCGGCCCCGATGCCGCCGCAGACCGCGCCCAAGGCGTGGTCCAGGCGGCTCGCGCGCCTCGTTCCGGCCGTAGCGGCAGCACTCTCCGGGCTGCTCCTCTACATCAGCTTCCCGCCGCGCACCTTGTGGTGGCTGGCGCTGCCCGCCTTCGCCGTCTTCGGCTGGGTGCTGCGCGGGCGCGGCTGGAAGGCAGGGCTCGGCCTCGGCCATCTCTTCGGGCTGGGCTTCCTCCTGCCGCTCCTGGTCTGGACCGGTGTGGAGGTCGGACCCGGTCCGTGGATCGCCCTCGCCGTGATCGAGGCGCTCTTCGTCGCGCTGGTCGGCGCGGGTGTCGCCGCGGTGTCGAAGCTGCCCGGGTGGCCGGTGTGGGCCGCCGCGCTGTGGATCGCCGGTGAGGCGGCACGTGCGCGTGTGCCGTTCCACGGGTTCCCCTGGGGCAAGATCGCGTTCGGGCAGGCGGACGGCGTCTTCCTGCCGCTCGCCGCACTGGGCGGGACCCCGGTGCTCGGCTTCGCGGTCGTGCTGTGCGGCTTCGGCCTGTACGAGATCGTGCGGGTGGCGGTGGACGCCCGCCGCACCGGGACCGTGCGGCGCGTCGCGGCGGCCGTCGGCGCGCTGAGCGTGGCGGTGCCGGCCGTGGCCGCGGTGGCCGCCCGGCCGCTGGTGAGCGGCACGGCCGAGACCGGTACGGCGACCGTCGCGGTCGTCCAGGGCAATGTGCCGCGGCTGGGGCTCGACTTCAACTCGCAGCGGCGGGCCGTTCTCGACCACCACGCGCGCGAGACGGAACGCCTGGCCGCGGAGGTCGACGCGGGCCGGGTGGAGCGGCCCGACATCGTGCTGTGGCCGGAGAACTCCTCCGACATCGACCCCTTCGCCAACCCCGACGCGTATGCCGTGATCGACCGGGCGGCCAAGGCGATCGGCGTGCCCGTCTCGGTCGGCGCCGTGGTGGGCAAGGACGGCAGGCTGCTCAACGAGCAGGTCCTCTGGGACCCGGTGAAGGGCCCCGTCGACACCTACGACAAGCGGCAGATCCAGCCGTTCGGCGAATACCTCCCGCTGCGCCCTCTGCTCGGGGCGATCAACGACGACTGGACGTCGATGGTCCGCCAGGACTTCAGCCGGGGCACCGAACCGGGCGTGTTCACCATGGCCGGGACCGGGGTCGGCCTCGTCACCTGCTACGAGGCGGCCTTCGACTGGGCGGTGCGCGACACCGTCAAGGACGGCGCCCAGCTGATCTCCGTACCCAGCAACAACGCGACCTTCGGCCGCAGCGAGATGACCTACCAGCAGCTCGCCATGTCCCGGGTCCGCGCCGTCGAGCACAGCCGCACCGTCACCGTCCCGGTGACCAGCGGGGTGAGCGCGATCATCATGCCGGACGGGACGGTCAGCCAGAAGACCGGCATGTTCGTCGCCGACTCCCTGGTGCAGGAGGTGCCGCTGCGCTCCTCGCAGACCCCCGCCACCCGCCTCGGCGTCCTCCCCGAGACCGCTCTCGTCCTGGTCGCCGCGGGCGGCCTGGGGTGGGCCGTCGGCGCAGGTGTGCGCGGGCGGCGCGCCGGTGACGCGTAGTCGTACGCCCGGCACACACGCCCTGAAGCGCCGCGGCACGGCCCGACCCGCCCGCTAAGGTCCACAGCATGGCTACTCCTGACTTCATCAGCACCCTGCGCGCCTCCGCCGGCCACCAGTTGCTCTGGCTCCCCGGGGTCACCGCCCTCGTCTTCGACGACGAGGGCAGAGTGCTGCTGAACCGCCGGTCCGACACCCGTAAGTGGTCGGTGATCGGCGGCATCCCCGACCCGGGGGAGCAGCCCGCGGCCTGTGCCGTGCGCGAGGTCGAGGAGGAGACCGCGGTGCACTGCGTCGTCGAGCGCGTCGTCCTGGTCCAGGCGCTGAGCCCGGTGACCTACGACAACGGCGACATCTGCCAGTACATGGACATCACGTTCCGCTGCCGGGCCGTCGGCGGTGAGGCACGGGTCAACGACGACGAGTCGCTGGACGTCGGCTGGTTCGCCGTGGACGCGCTGCCGGATCTCAACGAGTTCGGGCGCTTCCGGATCAAGCAAGCCATGGCCGACGCACCCACATGGTTCGACTCCACTGGTTCCGGCTGAACTGTGGGGCGTCACCATATGGGGCGGGGCAGGGGCGCTGCCTAGGGTCGGGACATGACCGCGCCCCACGCCCGCCAGGCCCGCCGCGCTTTTCATGTTTCCCCGCTCGACCTCAGCGGCCGTACCGCTCTGGTCACCGGCGCCGCCGGCGGTATCGGCCGCGCCTGCACGCTGCGGCTCGCGGCCGCCGGGGCCGAGGTGAGAGCCGTCGACCGGGACGCCGCCGGCCTGCAGGCGCTGGCCGAGCAGGCCCGGGGCCTCGGGGGCGGCGTCGAGCCGCACGTTCTCGACCTCATGGACCTGGACGCCGCCGAACTCGTCGCCGTGGGCACGGACGTGCTGGTCAACAATGCCGGACTGCAACTGGTACGGCCGATCGAGGACTTCCCGCCGGAGGTGTTCCACACGGTGCTCACCGTGATGCTGGAGGCGCCGTTCCGGCTCATCCGCGGAGCCCTGCCCCATATGTACGGACAGGGCTGGGGCCGCATCGTCAACGTGTCCTCGGTCCACGGGCTGCGTGCCTCGGCATACAAGTCCGCCTATGTGGCCGCCAAACACGGTCTCGAGGGGCTGTCCAAGACCACCGCCCTCGAAGGCGCGCCCCACGGCGTCACCTCGAACTGTGTGAACCCCGGCTATGTGCGCACCCCGCTGGTCGAGCGGCAGATCGCCGACCAGGCCCGCGCGCACGGCATCCCCGAGGAGCAGGTCGTGGCCACGGTCATGCTGCGGGACAGCGCGGTCAAACGACTCATCGAACCGGAGGAGATCGCCGAGGCGGTGGCGTATCTGTGCGCCCCGCAGGCGTCCTTCGTGACCGGCACCTCGCTGGTGCTGGACGGTGGCTGGACCGCGCACTGAGCCACCGTCCGGCCCCACCGGCCGAGTTGTCCACAGGTCTGACGGGGCGAACGCGGGATGAGGAATCCTGAGACCATGTCCCGCGATCACGTGCAGTCCACCGAGCCCCCGGTTCCCGGTCCGACAGTGCCGGACCGGGCCCGTCCTGACGACCGTTCTGCGTACGGCAGTGCCGAGGCGCCGTTCCTGGAGCTCCTGGCCCGGGGCGCGTCCGCCGAGGCCTACGAGCAGCCGGTGCTCCTGGCCCGCGCCGAGGGACTGCCCGCCGAGCGGATCGCCGCCCTCGAACAGGCCAGGCGGCTCGCCCTGCGCGTCCGCTCCGACCTGGAGGGGCGGCGCCGCAGGGAGGCCGAGCTGTCCGCGCTCTTCGAGACCGCGCACGACCTGGCCGGACTGCGCGACCTGGACGCCGTGCTCCAGGCGATCGTGCAGCGCGCCCGCTCGCTGCTCGGCACCGACGTCGCCTACCTCAGCCTGAACGACCCCGCCCGGGGCGACACCTACATGCGGGTCACCGAGGGCTCGGTCGCGGCCCGCTTCCAGCAGTTGCGCCTCGGCATGGGCGAGGGCCTGGGCGGCCTGGTCGCCCAGACCGCCCGCCCCTATGTGACCGACGACTACTTCCGCGACGACCGCTTCGAGCACACCCTCACCATCGACACCGGCGTGCGGGACGAGGGACTGGTGGCCATCCTCGGGGTGCCCCTCATGCTCGGGCACACCGTCATCGGCGTGCTGTTCGCCGCGGACCGGCGGGCCCGGGTCTTCGAGCGGGAACAGGTCGCCCTGGTCGGCTCCTTCGCCGCGCTCGCCGCGGCGGCCATCGACACCGCGAACCTGCTGGCCGAGACCCGCTCGGCCCTCGCCGATCTGGAGCGCGCCAACGAGATCATCCAGGACCGCAGCGGGGTCATCGAACGCGCCTCCGACGTCCACGACCGGCTCGCCGAACTCGTCCTGCGCGGCGGCGGAGTCCATGACGTGGCCGCCGCCGTCTCCCAGGTCCTGGACGGCACCGTCGAGTTCATCGAGGCCGCCGCCGCCCCGGCCCAGGCCCTCGAGGCGTCCCGCGCGGAAGGACACGCGGTACGGCACGGCCGCGACTGGATCGCCGCCGTGGCCGCGGGCGACGAACTCCTCGGCGCCCTCGTGCTGCGCGGCCACCCCGGCCTGGACCCCGTGGACCAGCGCACTCTGGAACGCGCCGCCATGGTCACCTCGCTCCTGCTGCTCGCCCGCCGCTCCGCCGCCGAGGCGGAGCAGCGCGTCCGCGGCGAACTGCTCGACCACCTGCTCGACGCCCGCGACCGCGACCCGCGCCTGCTGCGCGAGCGCGCGGCCCGGCTGCACGCCGACCTCGACGCAACGCATGCCGTACTCAGCGCCCGCCTGGAGGGCGCCGCCGCCGACGCCGACGAGGAGGCGGACGCCCGTCGGCGCCTGTGGGCCGCGGCGTCGCACCTCGCGGCGACCCGCCATGGTCTCGCCTCCGCGCGTGACGGCGGTACCGTCCTGCTGCTGCCCCTGGCTCCCGGTGACACCGCCACCGACCTGGCCCGTCGTACCGCCCGGCACCTGGGAACGGCCGTGCACGAGCCGGTCACCGTCGGCGCGTCCGCCCCGGTCGAGCACCTCACCGCCCGCCCCGACACCGTGGCGGCGGCCTACGCGGAGGCCCGGCGCTGCCTCGACGCCCTGCGCGTGCTGGGCCGCTCCGGCGACGGTGCCGCCGCCGAGGACTTCGGTTTCCTGGGGCTGCTCCTGGCCGGGGAGCGGGACATCGCGGGCTTCGTCGACCGCACCCTCGGTCCGGTCGTCGTGTACGACGAACGACGCGGCACCGAACTGCTGCGCACCCTCGACACGTACTTCGCCTGCGGTATGAGCCCTGCCCGTACCAAGGACGACCTGCACGTGCACGTGAACACGGTCGCCCAGCGCCTGGAGCGCGTCGGCCGCCTTCTGGGCGAAGACTGGCAGAGCCCGGCCCGCGCCCTGGAGATCCAGCTGGCCCTGCGCCTGTACCGGTTCTCGGCACCGGCGGACCCGTCGACACCCGGACGGAGCTGACGGGCGGACCTCTCGCGTGTTACTTGTCGGTACGGAATGATGCCGGGCAACCATCCGTACGGCCGGGAGCTGAGGTAGCGGTGACGACTTTCGAGGAACGCGGCGCGGTGCACGCCTTCCGGGACGACGCCCTGGGGGAACACGACGCCGTCGGTCTCGCCGCGGCGATCCGGCGGGGGGAGGTGAGTGCCGCCGAGGCCGCCCGGGACGCGGCGGAGCGGGTGCGGTCGGTCGAGGCGAGACTCAACGCGGTCCAGACGCACGCCGACGTCCCGGCGCACGTCGGCGGGGCGGGCGGCGCCTTCGCCGGGGTGCCGACATTCGTCAAGGACAACACCGACTACCGGGGACTGCCCACCGGCCACGGCAGCGCCGCTTTCACTCCGGCGGCCGCGCGGCGGCACGCGCCGTTCGCCCGGCAGTTCCTGAGCACCGGCGTCACGGTGCTGGGCAAGACCCGGCTGCCCGAGTTCGGGTTCAGCCCCACCACGGAGTACGAGGGTGCCGAGCCCGTTCGCAACCCGTGGAACACGGGCTACTCGGCGGGTGGTTCGTCGGGCGGCAGTGCGGCGCTCGTCGCCGCCGGGGCGGTGCCGATCGCCCACGCCAACGACGGCGGCGGCTCGATCCGGATCCCCGCCGCCTGCTGCGGACTCGTCGGTCTCAAGCCCACCCGTGGCCGGGTCGTGGCCAATGCGCAGGGCCGTCAACTGCCTCTGGACGTAGTCTCCGACGGCATCGTGAGCCGTTCCGTGCGCGACACCGCCGCGTTCCTCGCCGCCGCCGAGACGTACTGGCGCAACCCCAAGTTGCCGCCCCTGGGCCTGGTCGAAGGTCCCTCGGGACGGCGGATGCGCATCGGATTCCTGCTGGACTCGCCGAACGGTGTCCCCTCCGACACCACCACCCGGGAAGCCGTCACCGAGACCGTGGTGACACTCGAACGGCTGGGCCACACCGTGGAGCCCGTGGAGTTGGCCATCGACCCCCGCTTCACCGAGGACTTCCTCACCTACTGGGGGCTGCTGTCGTTTCTCCTCGGCGTCACGGGCCGGACCCTCGGCGCGGACTTCGACCGGCGCCGGATGGACGGCCTCAGCAGGGGGCTGCGCGAGGAATACGTCAAGTCCTGGCGGCGTACTCCGGGCGTGCTGCGGCGGCTGAAACGTACCCGGGAGGCGTACGCGGCGGCGTTCCGCGGGTTCGATCTGGTCCTTTCCCCCGTGCTCGCCCACACCACGCCGCCGATCGGTCATCTCAGCCCGGCCGTCTCCTACCCGACACTGATCGAGCGGATTCTGGCGTACGTCGCGTTCACACCGGTCGACAATGTCGTCGGTACGCCGTCGATCTCGGTGCCCGCCCCGGGTGCGACGGAGGACGGGTTGCCCGTCGGCATCATGTTCTCCGGCCGCCCCGGGAGTGAACGGGCGCTGCTGGAGGTCGCGTTCGAGCTGGAGGCGGACCGCCCTTTCCGGCGTATCCAGGATGTGTGAGCGCGGTCGTCGCGCCTGACGCCTTGTCCGCTTCTGATCGATTGAAGGTGATTACCTTTCCGGACAGGTGACTTATGCCCCGACTGTGTCGAATTCATGAAGTTCGGGGTGATGGTCCCTCATGCCGCGCTAATGTTGGCGGCCGCCGCGGTGTTCGTGGCCGCGGCGCCGGGGTCGGGGGAATGTGAGAACGCGTGTGAAAACAATTCTGTTCGTTCACGGAACGGGCGTTCGGTCGAAGCGTGAGCAGGAAGCGCTCGACAGAATCGGGGACGGTTTCCGGAAGGTGCTGCCGGGCACCGTGGTGGAGACGTGCTCCTGGGGAGACGTCCTCGGTGTCGCGCCGGCGGACGGGACCGACGCGCCGGACGGTGCGGGACCGGCATGGTCCCCCGACGGTTCCGGGGTCACCTGGTCGGACGCGGAGCGGGCGGTGTGGGCCCGGCTGTACGACGACCCGCTCTACGAGATCCGGACGGCGGTCCTGGGGGCACCCGGTGGCGCGTCCGCCACCTCGCCGAGGGCGCTGAATCTGCTGAGGAGCCGCGTGCGGGATCTGGCGGACGATCCCGATGTCGGCGAATTGATTCCGGACGGCGAGCCGAGGGAGCAATTCCGTGAAGCCGTCGCGGAATTGCTGCGCGCCCAGGAGTTCGCCGCGGCCCTTCCCTTTCTCACCGCAAGGGCGTCGCACGACCTGGTCGCGCGGTCCGTCACCTCCGCCTACATCCGCTTCCGCGAACGCGACGCCGGCGGCCCCGTTCTCGTCTCCGCCGCGGAACGCGACGCGCTGTGGCGTGTCGTGGAGAAGACCCTGGGCGGAGCCGCCCTCGGCCTGGGCGACAGGGCCCGGGCCGTCGCCTGGTCCACGGCACAGCACATGGCCCGTCCGGTGGTCCGGCGACACCGGGGTGCCCTCCTCACCCGCGCCACACCGGCTCTTGGCGACATCCTGCTCTACCAGGCCCGCGGCAGGCCCCTGCGGACCTACCTGGCGGAGCGGGTACGGGAGATCGGCGGGCCCGTGGTCCTGCTGGGCCACAGCCTCGGCGGCATCGCCTGCTTCGAGAGTCTGGTGGCCCACGCCCTGCCCAACGTACGGCTGTTGGTGACCGTGGGCAGCCAAGTTCCCTACCTGTACGGTCTCGACGCGCTGGCGACGCACCGCCTCGGCGCATCCCTGCCGGACCACTTCCCGGACCGCTGGGTGAACATCGTCGACCAGGAGGACCTCCTGGCCTTCCCCGCCGACGACCACTTCGCCGGCCGGGTCAGGGACGTCGCCGTCGACACCCGGGAGCCGTTCCCCCGGGCGCACGGCGCCTACTGGACCACACCGCGGGTGTACGACGCGGTCCGCACGGCCGTCGAGGAGTGCTGATCGATGGTCGTACGCGCTCTGGTGGTGTGCCCGGAGACGTACGAGGGCTCGTCGCTGCGGCCCATGTCCGGTTCCCTGGCCTCCGGTGTCCGCTTCGCCTCCTGGCTGGTGAGCCATGTCGCCGAACCGTGTTCCATCACCTTCCTGACCAACGCCGGACCGCTGCCCGACCCGCTGCCGGCCCGGCTGAAGGCCACCTCGGCCGATCTGGTGGCGGCCGATCTCGGTTCGATGGTCAAGTTCTTCGCCCGGCCCAGACTCCTGGACGGCCTGAAGGAGGCCGACGCCTTCGTCTTCTACTGGATCGGACACGGCACCGTCAGCCGGGAGGGCCGCAGGCACTTCCTGTACCTCCCGTACAACCAACGCGTCGAACTCGAGGACCTGCAACGCGGAATGGCCGGCCCGGGCAGACCCGAACGCCAGCTGTTCGTGATCGACGCCTGCCGGGAGGCGGACTTCGTCCAGAGCCCGGACGGCGGCGTTCAGACGCTGGTCACCGCGGACGGCGTCGTACCCCACCCGGACTGGAACCCGCTGGTGCTCTACGGCGCCCGCCACGGCGAACAGGCCCTCTTCGACGAGGACCGGGGCGGAGTGTTCACCGACCGGCTCCTGGACGAACTGGAAGCGCTGCCGTCCGGTGACCGACTGGACCTGGAACAGATCGAGCAGACCGCAGTCGCCCTCGAGGACCGCTTCTGCGCGGCCTATCGGCAGGAGGACCCGGGCTACGGCCAGATCCCCACCCACTACTGGCTGTCCCACCGGGGCCGGTTCCTCGTGGACCAGGACTTCCTCCCCGGCGTCGCCGTCACCGCCGCCCAGGCCGAAGCGCTGCGCCGGGCGGTGGAACGGGCCGAACTGACTCCGCGGGAGGAGAGCGGGGTGTGGGAGTGGCTGCACGCCTTCGGCCCGCGCATCGCCGACGACCTGTCCCTGCCGGAGACGGCCGTGCGCGTGACGCGGCTGCCCCACCGCGCGGACGGCAGCCACTGCATCACCGGCCTCTGCGCCGTCCTCGCCCGGATCGAGCGGCTGCGGGACGACATGCACCAGTGGTACGCCTCCTGGGCCGCGCACAAGGGCCTGCCACCGCTGGCGACCGTCTCCGTGCCGCCCACCTCCCCGTGGCAGCGCGGCCACCTGGTGATCGACCTGCAACGCCGGGACGAACTGAGCCACGGCCCGGCGCCCGCCGCACCCGCCGGGCCCCTCGCGCCGTGGGACGCCCGGGGGCCGAGCTACCGCGCCCAGGCGTGGTTCTACACGGAACACAAGCGTCAACGGATCCGGTTGCAGCAGCAGAGCTGGCACAAGGACGGGTTCGCCACGCTCGTGGAGCAGATCCACCACAGCGCTCCCACCAAGGTCCGTTCCGCACTCGACGGAGCCTGGGTCGAGTTCATCGTCGACCGGGACCTGTTCGGCCACCGCTTCGACACCCTGCCGAGCTTCGCCGTACCCAGCGGGAAGGCACCGCTGCTGGGGGACAGCGGCCCGGTGGTGCTGCGGGACCGCTGGCGGCACCGCAAAGGCCCCCAGACACTGCGGTGGCAACGCGGGGCGTCCCTCCTCGACTCGGTTCCCGCGGCCCGCCTGCAGTGGAGCGTCTGCACCACTTCCTGTACGACCGGGGGAGCGGAGCTCGCACGGCACACCCGGGCCATGGAGACCGCGTTCCTCAGAAACGGTGCCAAGGACACGAACGGTGCGGCCGAGCCGTACGCCGGGATCGTGCTCTCCCGCCCGCTGACCGAGTCGGCTCACTTCGACCTCGTCGGCACCGCCCTCAACAACGGCGCCCTGCTGGCCATCTGGCCGGACCGGCCCCCGGCCGACGGCTGTGCGCGCGGTGGTGACGACGACGCGGTCTGCGACGGCGCGTTGGTACGGGAGAGCCTGATGCGAAGACTCGACGGCCGTCCCCTGCACGACCTTCCCGAGATCGTCTTCGACCTGCGCAGCACCGGAGGTGACGAGGCCGGAGTGTTCCGGGACATGGTCGTGCTCTTCGACGACCCGCGTCGTTCTCCGTTCGTCCCGACCTCGGTGACCATGCCCTGACCGGAGCGGCCGGCCCCACGCGGCCGGAGCGACGGTCCCACGACAGAAGGGAAGTGCAATGACGGAAGGGACGGCCACCGGCGCGACGGCTCCCGACTGGTGGGTCTACCGGGGGCACTGGGGCGGGCCCCGGACTCCGGGCGGCGCGGTCCCGGACATTCCCCAACCCCCGCCCTGGCGCTCCTTCGGACTGCGGGCACTGGTGTCCCCCAGGTCGGAGGACTCGTTGCGCGAGCGGGACCCCACGCACCGCAGTCTCCCGGTGCCGCCGCCCGGAACCGAGGAAGAGGAGTGGTGGGACACCCAGGGGGCGGTCGCCTATCGCGGCGACTGGGAGGCGCACGATCTGGTGAACGCCGCCATCCAGCTCCGCCGGCCCCTGCTGGTCACCGGTCCGCCCGGAACGGGGAAGACCACCCTGGCCGCCTCCGTCGCCCGGGAGCTCGCCCTGGGCCCCGTCCTGCGGTGGGGCATCACCAGCAGGTCGACCCTGCGCGAAGGGCTCTACGACTACGACGTGCTGGGCCGCCTGCACGACATGAACCTGCGCAAGGACGTGCCCGGCCGCCCGCAGGGCGACCGGGCGGAGGGCGGTCACGAGGACGTCGGACAGTACGTCAGGCTCGGCGCGCTGGGCGACGCGCTGCTGCCCAGACGCCGGCCCCGCGTGCTGCTGATCGACGAGATCGACAAGAGCGACGTGGATCTGCCCAACGACCTGCTGCACGTCTTCGAGACCGGCGGCTATGAGATCCCCGAGCTGCGCCGGGTCGCCGAGTCACCGGTCCACGTGCTCAGCTGGGACGGAAACGCCCGGGTACCCGTGCACGACGGCCGCGTCCGGTGCGCGCAGTTCCCCATCGTCATCCTCACCAGCAACGGCGACCGGGAATTCCCGCCGGCCTTCCGCCGGCGGTGCCTCTTCCTGACCCTCAAGCGTCCCGAGGGGACCCGTCTCCACGAGATCCTCCGCGCGCACGTCCCCGAGATGGAGGACCTCTCCCAGGTGGAGGACATCCTGGAACAGTACGAGGGACTGACCACCGCCGGCCGCCAGCTCTCACCGGACCAGCTGATCAACGCCGTACGCCTCAGGCTCACGGCCCAGTTGGGACCGGACGACATGGAGACGATCGCGAACGCCGTGTTCCACTCGCTCTCCGGGGCGTGACACGGTGCACCCGGAGGTCGCGAGGGCGCTGCTGGACTCCCCGGCCGGGATCGGGCTGAGCGAAGTCCTCGACATCGCCTGGCTGGCCGCACGACTGCCCCAGGCCGGCCCGCCGTCGACGACGGGCGGCCCGGGACACGACCTCCGGTCCACGGGCCTCGCCCCGGGCGGCGGGGCCCCCGCGCACCGCGGTACGTCCCCGGGAGCCGGTGCCACGGGCCGGACACCGGACGGCCGGGCGGACATGGGGCTGTGGCTGAGGGACGCCGAGCCGCTGCTCACCGGAGCGGGCGAGATCACCGCCCTGGTCGACGCGCCCCTGCCGCCCCGGATGCTGCCCGGCCGCCCGGGGCTCGGCAACGCCCTTCGCCCCCTGCGCCGTACCAGCCCCTCACCCGCACGGACCGTGGTGGACGAGGTGGCCACCGCCGAGTGGGCGGCGGCCACCGGCATGGTCGTGCCGATGGTCAAGCCCGCCGAGGAACCGCACTTCGACCTCGCGCTCGTGTGCGACACCGGCTCGTCGATGAGGCTGTGGACGCCGCTGCTGCGCGAACTGGCCCGAGCCGTCGCCCAGTACGGCGCCTTCCGGTCGATCACCGTGCGTCGGCTGGACTCGCGGACCGCCCGCACCGTGCCCTCGGCGGCCGACGGTGGCTCCGGCAGCCTGCGCACGCTGCTGGAGCCCGACGGCAGACGCCTGATCGCCCTGGTCACCGATGGCGTCGGGCCCGGCTGGCACGACGGCCGGATGTCGGAGCAGGTCCATCTGCTGTCCTCGTACGGACCGGTGGTGATCGTCCATCTGCTGCCGCGCTATCTGTGGGGGCGCACCGGGATCGACCCGCTGCCGGTGTCCTTCCACCCGGAGACGCAGGGTGTCCGGTCCGGGCGGTTCACCGGCCTCGCGCGGCGGTTCACACCGGCCGGCTGGTCCCTGGGAGACCTGTGGCCCGATGGCCGCCCGCCCTCCGGCGGCCGCCCGCACGCGGTCCCCGTCGTACCCCTCGCGCCCGGACCGTTGAACCGCTGGGCCGCAATGGTCACCGGGGCGTACGACGGTACGGTGTCCGCCTCGGCCTGGATCGTCGCCCCCGGCCCGGAACGCGGGCGGAAAGGTCCTCCCGGCGCCCCGGACGCCGTCCCACTGGACACGGCCACCGCCGGTGAGCTGCTCGACGACTTCGACGCCGTCGCCGGCGGGCGTGCCCGGCGGCTGCTGCGCAGCCTTGCCGTGGTGCCGCTGAGCCTGTCCACCATGTGGCTGACGCACATGGTCACCAGCAGCTGGCGCAAGGAGCCCTACGACCCCACCCCTTTGGCGGAGGTGTTCTTCAGCGGGCTGCTGCGTACCCGGCGCGCGCGGGAGGGCGTCGGGACACCGGCGGACGATCCCGCCTACGAGTTCACCGGGGACGCCCGGCAGATCCTGCTGGAGAGCATGGACCGGGTCGAAGCGGTGCGGGTCTTCCAGACGGTGTCCGCGTACGTGGCCAGGATGCAGGGCCGTGCCTCGCTGGCCTTCCCCGCCCTGCTGGCCTCCCCGCGTGATGCCCGCCTGATCGGTCAGATCGACCCGGAGACCCGCCCGTTCGCGGAGATCGCCGCCCGCATCCTGCGGGGGATGGGCCCTCCCTACGAAGAGGCGGTGCGCCGCATCGAGGCGGCCGTCGACGGACTCGACCACCGGACCGGCGCAGCCGCCCCCGCCCCGCCCCCGCAGGACCTGGAGGCTCCCGCGCCGGTCCCGGCGGCCGACCGTGCGCCCTCTTCGGTACCCGAGACCGCGGAGACCGGGGGAGCCGTGCGGCCCGGGGACGGCGTGCGGTCCGGGGAACGCGCCACGCGGGAGGCCGCGGCACGGCAGACGAGACACACCATCGCCGTCCTGGGGGCCGCGCACAGCGGCAAGACGACCTTCCTGGCGGCCGCGGGACTCGCCGCCGCGGGCGCGCCCCTGGACCTGGGCCGCTGGAACGTCATCGCCGAGAGCGAGCGGGCCGAGCAATTCCTCGTGCAGCAGACCTACGCCCTGGCGGTGGCGCGCCAGTTCCCCCAGGCGACGCTGGGCCCGAGTTCGTTCTCGTACGTCTTTCGTGCCGAACTCACCGGCCGGCGGCGGCCGGAGCGGATCGACTTCGCACTGGACTTCTGCGACGTCGGCGGCCACGAGTACCAACGGGAGAACTACGGCGACAACCACATCCTCGACGCGCACCTGGGCCGCGCCGGGCATCTGGTGATCCTGGTCGACCCCACCGGCAGCGGTCCCCAGGCCGAGTTCCTCGCCCCCCACCTGGAGCGACTGCTGCAGGAGTTCCACGAACAGGGCCGGCTGGTGCGGGGACGCCTGCCGCACCGCGTCGCCTTCTGCGTCACGAAGTTCGACGAGCCCTCCGTCTTCCAGGGCGCCCGGCGCGGCAACTGGGTCGGTCAGAACGCGCAGGGAGACCCGTGCGTACCCGCCGTCGACGCGGAGGGCTACATCGGCTGGCTGGCAGACCGTTCCGCCTATGTGGCGCGGGCGCGGGCGCTGACGAAGGCGTACTTCCTCCCGGACCACGTGCTCTGGTACGCGGTGTCGGCGATCGGCTTCCACCGCACCCGCGGCGGCACGCTCAACCTGGACGACTGCTCGAACCAGACCCACGACGAACACGGCCTGCCCGCGCTGCGCGGCCCCGCCCGGCCGGTCAACGTGCTGGAACCGCTGATCGCCCTGGGGCGCGCCTCGGGAGGGAACTGACATGACTCCCACTCTCCGTCTGCGCGCGCGCTGGGCGGTGCTGTCGAAATCGCCGGGAGACAGCAGCGACTACCGCGTCCTGCGGTGCAGCGACGGCCCCTCGGCCGTGCCGTGGTTCGAACGGGTCATCAGAGCCACGCTGTTCGGCACCCCGCCGCCCTGGTCCACCGCGGGACGCCCCGGCGAGGTGCTCCCCTGGGTCTCCTTCGGCGTCTGCGGCGCCGCGGGGGAGGACACCGCGAGCAGGTGGATCACCGTCTCCGTGACGGACTGGAACAGCTTCGCGGAGGCGACCTGGGACTCCTCGGGCCGGCGGTCCGCCACCACCCGGTGCTTCCTGCTGCCCTACGAGGAACTGGCCCGGCACGGGCTGGGACTGGTCTCCCTGTGGAACGCGGTACGGCCGGTACCGCTGCCCACCGAGGCCGACGAGGAGCAGGCGTCGGCCCCCGTGCTCCTCACGGCGCAGGCCGACCACATCGAGCGGACCACGCGCCTGGTGGAGAAGGCCGGCTTCGGCTGGACGGCCGCCACCGCCGCCGTCGCACTGGAGGCGCCGGTCGCCCTGCGGGCCCCGGACGACCGGTTCGCCCTCGACCGGATCGGTGTCATCGACGCCGTCGTCTCCCTGCTGTCCTACGGCTACCGGGCCACGCTGACGGCGGCGACCTGGGCCCCCGACGCCACTGAGGACATGCCTTGGATCTGCTACACGAAGGCGTCGTCACCACGGCGGCGTGTCGTGGACGAGGGGATCCCGCCCGAGCCCCTCTCCCCGACCGCCCGCACCCACCTGGCCCGGCTGCGGCTGCTGCAGCAGGAACTGGGCACCGACGGCATGCTGCGCGCCCTCGCCCTGCGCACCGCCCCCGCCCCGTTCCCCTGCGACGACGGGCCACGAGACCGGCCGGGCCGCCGGGCCGACACACACGGAGAGGTCTGACCGGTGCCCTCGATGGAGACACTGAGGCGTGAGGACCCCAGGCAGCTGGGCAGGTTCCGGCTGCTGTCCCGGATCGGCGCGGGCGGATTCGGCGAGGTGTTCCTGGGCCGGGAGGAACCGGGCGGGCGGGAGCGGTTCGCCGCGGTCAAACTCATCCGCACCGACATCGCCGAGTCCGAGCGGCTCAGACCCCGCTTCCACAGCGAGATCGAGGCCGTCGACCGGGCCGGGGGAGAGGGCATCCCCGAACTCCTGGGTGCCGACCCGGACGCCCGCCGCCCCTGGCTGGCCACGCGGTACATCCCGGGCCCCTCACTGCAACAGCTGGTCGACGGCTCCGGCCCGCTGCCCGAGGACACGGTGCTCGTACTCGGCCGCCGTCTGGCGGGCACCCTGGCCGGCCTGCACGGTTCCCGGCTCTACCACCGGGACCTGAAACCGAGCAACGTGCTCGTCACCGCGACCCGTCCCTGGATCATCGACTTCAGCCTCGTACGGCTCGCCGCCAAACCCTGCGTGACCGTCACCGCGGACGCCATGGGCAGCTTCCAGTACGCCGCCCCCGAGCAGGCGAGCGGCCTCGGCCGCGCGCAGGGGCCCGCCGACGTCTTCGCCTTCGCCGCGACCCTGCTGTTCGCCGCCACGGGACATCCCCCCTACAACGGGCACAACCAGTTCGACATCCGGCTACGGGCCCTGACGGAGCCACCGGACATCACCGGCCTGGAGGCCGGTCCGCTGCGTGAGATCGTCACCGCGTGCCTCCGGTTCACCGACACCGAGCGTCCGACGATGGACGACGTGCGCGCCGCGCTGGCCCGCGCGACGGACGCGGACCGCATCCCCTACCCGCCCGCGGCGCTGAGTGTGTTCAGGCGTCACCTGGACGCGCTGCGCTCCCTCATCGGGCCGTGCGCCGACCGCCTGGCACGGGAGGAGGCGGGGGAACGGGAGAGCGGGCGGGCACCGGACGGGACGAGGGAGCGGGTACGGTCGCGCCCCGGGAGCAGGGCGGACCACGGCCTCGCCCCGACAGTGCCCGCGCCCGCGACGGTACCCGCCACCGCCCCGGTACCCGCACCCGCCGCCGGTGAGCGATGGGTGTGGCACTGCCACGACTGGTTGCGCGTTCCTCCCTGGCTGATGGGGGACATGGTGCTGATCGCCACGGCCGGCGGGGTTCTCTACGGCGTCGAGTACCGGAGCGGGCGGCCCCTGTGGCGCCTGGACCTCGGCGCACCGGTGCGAGGAGGACTGGTTCCGGCACGGGACGCGGTGGTCCTGGGCGCCGCCGACGGAGCGGTGCACCATGTCCGGCTGGCCGCGGCCGGCCCCGCGCACGCACGGCACCGGTACACCGCGGCGGTCCACGCGGTCGGCTGGTCCGGGGCCCTCGGTGACGACCCGGACCGGCTCTTCGTGGCCGAGGGGACCCGCGTGCACGCCCTCGACCTCCGCTCCGGGGACCGCGGTTGGGCCGTCGAGAACGCCGGAGCGGTGACGGGACGGCCGGTGGTGGCCGTCGGCAGGGCGGTCTACTGCACCGACCGTGGCCAGGTGGTGTGCCGCCGGATGGACGACGGGAGCCGGCTGTGGAGTGTGCACCTGAGTGCCGCCGGCCCGGCCGGCGTGACGGCGCTCGACGAGGTCGTCGTCGTACCGGGGGCGGACGGGAGGGTGTACGCGCTCCACCGGGTGACGGGAGAGCACCTGTGGACCGCGCCGGTCGGCGGCACCGTGCACCTGGCCGCCGTCGGATGCGGCGGGGCTGTCGTGGTCGTGACCACGGAAGGGTCGGTGACCGCTCTGGACGCCGGGGGCGGCCGCCCGCTGTGGACGACGTCGGTGCTCGGCGGGGCGGCCCCGTGTGCCCTGGACGTCCTCGTGGACGGTTCGGCCGTGTGCGTCGCCGACCAGGGCGGGATCCGGCTGCTCGGAGCCCATGACGGCCGTCCGCTGGGGCGTTGGGAACTGCCCTACGTCTCAGGACTGCGTCCGGTCGAGGACGGTCTGATCGCGGTCGGCCTCGACGGCGCGGTGCGCAGGCTGTCCCTGGCCGGCGGCAGGTATCGGGCCGTGAACTGAACTCCGTCATACCCGTACACCAGGTGATGTACATGCATATCAGGAACGAGAATGAGAGATTTTGCCTTTTCCTCTGACAGAGGGGTGAGAGTCCCACTACGATCGCTGACGCGTTCTCAGCTCACAGCCCGTGACCGGGGGTTCTGTGGTCCGGGGCGGTGGCGGGGACTGCGGTCCGAGGGGGGAACCGTGAACAGCGACAGGTGGCCGGAGACCGGACCGGCAGCCATGAGCGGTGACCCCGCCCCGGCCCGTGGACGCCGCGCGTGACGAGCGTCCGCCGCGACGGACCCGAGCACATCCGGCCACGGCCCCCGGACCTCGGGCACGACGACGCCACGCAACCCGGCCACTGCCCCGTCTGCTGGTCGGGCGATGCCGGGCGGCGATGTACGGCCTGTGGCTGGGAGCGGACGACGGCGGCCGTCGGGCCGACGGCGTGGGACGCGGAGATCGCCGCCTGCTGGTCCTGGGACATGGCCGCGGCCGTCCTCGCGACCCGGCACCTGACGGCGAGCGGCCGGGCCCGCGGTGTGCCGCCCGGCGGCACCGTCGACACCCGCCTGCGCCCCCTGATCCGCCGCGCCCCCGCAACGGCGCCCGGTGGCAGTCCGCGCTCCCCCCGCCCGCTCGGCTCCCTCGACCCCTTCGGCCCGGCTGAGCGGAAGGACGCCGACCCGGGCAGCCCCACCGGCGCCCTGTCCGTGCTCACCGCGCTCGCGGCCGGCGAGTACGACGCGGTCTGTGTCCTCGGGATCTCCGCCTCCGGGCTGGCCCTGCGGGAGTTGGGCCGCTGCCCGCAGGGGACCGGATGGACGCACGACCCCCCGGGCGGTGACGTACGGTGGCCGGACGCCGCGCCCTGGCTGCCCGCGTCGACGACGGAACGCGCCTTCCTGCTGGCCGGCGGCATCGGCGCCGCGCCCCCCTACGGGACCCACGAGGTGCCGCGGGCCACCGACGAGGCGTGGGAGCCCGCCGTCCACCGTGCGCTGGCGACGACGCTGGCCCCCCTGCACGCCGCGCGTGCCCAGGGCCGCGCGGTGCCGCTGATCCTCGTCGGCCAGGCCCACGGCTGGCGCTGGCCGGGCTATGCGGCACAGGCGCTGACGACCAGGGCGCCGGCGGCGGCCCGGATGCTGCTGGACGCCTCCGACACGCGCACCCTGGACGACATCGTGGCGAGCGTCTGCCGTCGGGTTCCGCTGCGGCACGGCTACGCCCTGCTCACCCGTCCCGCCCGCGGCGGTCCGCCGGCCCGGCGGACGGCCGCCGAGGCCCGCATCCTCTTCCCGGGCGGTACGACCCTGCCCCGGGAAGGCGAACTGTTCGCCTCCGTCGAGCTGTTGGCGGACACGGACAGGGATGCGGCTACGGGTACGGACACGGAAGTGGATCCGCACATCGGTACGGACACCGGCACCGGTGTCCCCGTCGGCCGGAGGAGGCAGGGCGTCTTCGCCCTGCCGTTGGTGGCGGCCAGGGAAGGAGTCCGGGCCGAGGACTGGCCGGTGCTGCGCGCCGCACGCGCGAGGGTGCGGCCGGGAGGCCGGACCACCGTCACGGTGGCCCTCGACAGCAACGGGCAACTTCGTTTCACAGAGCCGGAGTTGTTCCCCGAGGACCGCAACGGGCAGACGTCGTCGCACTCCGCCGGGGCAGCGGGGCCCGCAGCCGCCGCGGCCGATGTGCTGCTGCTGCTCGAACTCGGCGGCACCGAGGACGAGTCCGAGCGCCGCGTCCGCTTCCTGCGGTCGGTGCTCCGGCAACTCGGGAACGCCTTCCCCCCGGACTCCGGGCCCGGCCGCCACGGTGCGCAAGGTGCAGCGGGGACGGGCGGTCCGGAGGGCCGGGACGAGCCGAAGGGCCTGCGGGTCGGAATCGTCGGATACGAGGACCACAAGGTCCTTCCCGTGCGCGCGGAACGCGGTGGGGAGTCCGTCCTCAGCCTCTGGGGTCCCGGCTCCGCCGAGGCGGCGGCCGAGGCGGTCCGCCACTTCCCCGTACGGCCCGTACGCCACGACTACGGTGCGCCGCTCGAGGACGCCCTGCACGCGGCCGCCCACTGGCGGCACTGGCGCGACGGGGCCCGGCACCTGCTGCTCGTGCTGGCCCGCAGGCCGCCCCACCCCGCCCGTCAGCAGGCCGACCTCAGCCTGCCCTGCCCCGACCGGCACGACTACGAGAAAGCCCTGGACCGGCTGCGTACGGTGACCTGCCCCGACCTGACCGTCATCGGCGTACGCGACACGGCGGGCGTGGACACCTCCGGAAGCTGGCGGCCCAGGACCCGTGAGCGGCTCCGGCAGATCTGGCGCGACCTCGGCCGCGACCACCTGTTCACCCTCGGGACACACACACCCGACGACGTCGCCTCGTGCGTCAACGGCGCCCTGGGCCGCCCCGCCGAAGCCCTCGGGCTGCTGACCGACCCGGCCACCGGACCGGCGGTCCGCGGACCCGCCCACCGCCATGGCGCGCGACTCGGTTCGCCGGCGGTACCACTCAGCCAGAAGGACAGTGAGCACGATGACTGAAAAAGATCCGGACGAGACCCGGTTCCCACCGTCCCTGTCGTCGGCGGACCGCTTCCGGGAAGCCGGGCCGGCGCCGATGGAACACCTCTGGCGATCCGAGATCCGTGCCGCGCCGGTCGAGCAGGACGAGCGGGCTGAGAAACCCGATCAGCACGGGGAGGTCGAGGAGGCCGAGAACGAGCCGGCCCACGCCGCACCCGTCGAGTTCGCCCCCGCCCCGCAGACCAGGGAGGTGTCGACCCGGATCGGCGTCTGGGGCTCCCCGGCCTCGGGCAAGACCACGTTCCTGGGCGCCCTCCGGCTCGCCGCGCTCGATCCGGCCGGGCCGTTCGGCCGCTGGCAGGTGGTGCCCTCCGACGACGTGTCGGAGAGGTTTCTGGTGGAGACGGCGCGGAAGCTGGCGATCGACAAGGTCTTCCCCCCGGCCACCCAGGCCGTGCGCCCGTACGCCTGGCGCTTTCGCGGGGACCTGAGCGGTACCGCCTTCGGCAGGCGCCGCCTGTGGCGCAGGCGGCCCGCGAACCGGCTGGAGTTCGAGCTGAGCGTGCTCGACGTGCCCGGCGGCGCCTACGAGGACCTCAGGAGCGACGGCATCGCCGCCCGGAGCATAGATCACCTGGCCAGGGCACAGGGACTCGTCTATCTCTTCGACCCGCTGCGCGAGGCGCAGGACAGCGACTCGTTCGCCTACCTCAACGGCACCCTGACCCGGATCACCCGGCTCTGCATGCAGGAGAACCGGCTGGACGGGCCCTATCTTCCGCACCATCTGGCCGTGTGCCTCACCAAGTTCGACGACCCGGAGGTCTTCGACCGGGCCCGGCGCGGAGGCTGGACCGACCTCGGACCGAACGGCGTGCCCGTGGTGTCCGACCCCGCCGGTTTCTTCGACTGGCTCGCCGACGACCTGCACGGCAGCACCATGCGACTGGTGGGGCAGACCCTGCGTGCCAACTTCCATCCCGCGCGCCTCCACTTCTTCACCACCTCGGCGATCGGGTTCGGCACCATGCCCGGCGGATCCATCGACCTGCGCCGCTTCGGGAACGTCAACGTCGTCGACGGGGGGTACCGCATCGTGGGCCCGCTCCGCCCGTACAACGTCATGGACCCGCTGGTGGCCCTGCTGCTCGGCATGCGGAACGGGAGCCGTCCGTGAACGACACGTTCACCGTGAAGGCATGGTGGGCCTGGTACAGCAAACAGGCCGGTTCGCTGGACGAGTACGACGTGCTGCGCTGCACCGGGGGAGCACGGCGCCGCGCCACGTTCTCCGACTACATCACCGACGCCAGTCTCGGCAACCCGCCCTCCGCGGCGGCCACGCGCGACCGGCTGCCCTGGGTCTCCGTGGTGGGCCTGTCCTTCACCTCCTTCACCGACCAGCAGTGGACGGGCGTCTCCGTGATGGAGCCCTCCACCCTGCGCGACGGCGCGAACCGGGACATCACGCCGACGCGCTACGTGCTGCTCGAATCCGCCGAACTGGTGCGCCGGCGGGCGGAGTACGTCACTCTGTGGGACGCCGTGGCCTCCCTGCGTCTGCCGCCGGAGCACGACGAGACCATCCCGTTGGAGGTGCCCGCCCCGGCCGACAACGGCCTGCTGGAGGGCCTGGAGACCATCGCCGACCATGTACCCGGCACCACCGGCGACAGCGATCGGCGGTGGGCCGCGGCCGTGCACTGGGCCGCGGCCGTGGCCGCGCTCCTGCTGCAGGGCGGTCCCGTCGTCATCACCGGCGGCGGCTCCCTCGGCGCGAGGGCCCGGCTGGCCGTGTTCGACGCGATCGTCGGCTTCCTGCCGTACGGGGTGCGCAGCGGGCTGGCCGTGGGCAGCTGCGTCGACGGCGGTGACGAGCCGCACACCCACCTGGCCTTCGGACCGGCGCACACGCCGTCCGCCCGCTGCGTCGAACTGGGCACCCTCCCGCAGGTTCCGGCCGGCGCCCCGGAGGAGTACCGGCGACGGCTCTCCCGCCTGATCGAGGGCCTGGGATTCGACGCGGTCACCGCCGGCCTGCGTGAGTTCGACGCCTCCGTCGCACCGGCCGACCCGGGGGCCGTCCTGGGCGTCCTCGACCGGCTCGACCCCTTCCGCGCCGCGGTGCACGCCGTGGAGGCCGGGGAGCAGTCCGTGCAGCTGGTGACCAGAGGACTGAACAGCCTGACGGACGGCGAGGAAACGGACTCCGAGGGCTTCCTACGGCTCGTCAGGTGCGGGATCGACTACGCCGTCGAACCCGGGGGCCGGGAGGTGCACGACGCGCTGAGCCGTCACTGGGTGCACGAGAAGACGGGACCGCGGGTGTCCGCGCTGATGGCGGAGGCCCTGCTGAACGTGGTGCTGAGCGGTGTCTCCGCCGCCGCGGACAGCACCTCGTGCCGCGCCAGGCTGGACGAGCTCTGGCGGCTGGTCGAACTGTGCCGCAAGGAGGCCGAGGTGCTGTGGCTGCTGCCCGGCAGCGGGGAACCGGCCGACGCCCAGCGCCTGCGGTACGCGGCCGACTGCCTGTGCCTGCTGGGCCCGGGCAGGGCGGCCGACGGCCGGGCCGACGCCGTGCGCGTGCTCCGGGACACGCGCCGACTCACCCTCGAGGTGCTCGTGCGGGAATCGGCCGACCCCGTGCGGCTCGCGGGCTGGCTGGCCCTGCTCGAGCCCACCGCGCACGAGGCCCCCGCCTGGCTGCGGGCCTGGGCGGTGCTGCCGGTGGGCGAACGAAGAGAGGCGGCCCTCGTCGAACCGCGTCCCACTGCCGAGGACGCCCTCCACGTGCTCACCGCCACCGTCCGTTCGGGGCGGCCCGACTGGACGGCCGAGGCCGTCCGGTGGCTGTGGCCGCAACTGTGTTCCGTCGCCGCCGGACGAGGGGAGAGCGGACCAACGGGCGACGACGGAGCCACCTCCAGGCTTTCCTTCCGGGGCCGGGGCGGATCTCGGAAACCCCCGGTCCAGACCCCGGCGCGCCCGGGCCGGCCGGACGCGCGCGGCACCTTGCGGACCCTGCTCGCCACCGACACGGAGGTGTGGCAGCACTGCCGGGCGCGGGCCGACGTCCTGAGCTGCCTGCTGGGCGCCCCGGCCGCCGGGCCCCCGTGGCGGGAGTCGGCGTGCCACGCCTACGCACAGAGCCTGCACGGCATCCTCCGGAACGAGGGACTGGCACCCTTCCTGGCACTGCTCGTGAGGGAGCTCGCCACGCCGGTACTCGGCGAACCCTGGGGCAAGGAGGGCGAGTCCACCGTGCTGACGGCCCTGCTGCGGGTGCCGGACGAGGCGGCCGCGGAGAAACTGCGCCGCCGCGTCGACGCCCGGAACGAGGCATGGCGGCGACGGCAGGCCGCCCTGGAGACGGACCGGGCCGTCCAGGCCCGGCGCCTCGCCGATCAGGAAGCCGCCCACAACGCCCAACTGCGGGCCGCCCGCCAGGCACAGGAGAACCAGGCCGTGCACCGGGCCGCCCTGGAACAGCACACCGGGACCGGGGCCGGCTCCGAGGCCGCCACCGGGACCGGCGCCGGTGGGGCGGCGGCCGCACCCCGCGAAGGCCGCGGGCGCCCGCCAGTCATCGGCACCGGCAACCGGACCGGCGACGCACCCCACCCACTGGACGTCCTCGCCGGGGCCGTCCAGCAGCTCCGCTCCCCCCGGGACATCGCGGTGGCGTGGGCGCCCTTCACCCTCGACCTGGGCTCCGGCGCGGGCCGCCGGGCACTCGAACTGACCGGCCGCTGGTGGGAGAGGGCCCCGGAAAAGGAACGCGACGCGCTCTTCGGCCACCTGGAACGCACGCTGCTCACCGATCACCAGTGCAGCGTCGACCTCACCGCGGACATCCTGCACGAGATCAGGAGCCTGATCATGGCCGGCCACGCCTCCGGCCACAGCGGCGGCGGATGGCTGGCCGGGCCGGTGTTCCGGGAGGCGAAGCGGGAGCTCAGGGACCGCCGCCACCGGGTGCGTGAGCTGCGGCGGATACGGCTGATGTCCATCTTCAACCTGGCACCGAGAACGCCACGCAAGCACAAGAAGTGGAACAGAGGGAGCAGCGACCGATGAACGACGACCCCACCCGGCCGGCCCGGCGCGCACTCGTCGCGGCACTGGCCACCGCCTTCCTCGCCCTGGGGCCCGCGCTGAGCCCGTTCGCCCCCGCGCGGGCCGCGGACGCCGGTGATCTGGAGCAGTTCCTGGACACGGTGGTGGGCACCCGCGGGGCCAGCTACGCGATCGCCGTCGACACCTCGCAGTCCATGGCGAACGGCGGCTCGTACGCGAAGGTCCGAGCGGTGCTCCCCACCTTCCTGAAGTCCCTGCACCCCGAGGACCTGGTCTGCCTGATCCCCTTCAGCGACGGTGCGCGCACCTGCGAGATGGTCTCCCGCGACGAGGCGCTCGCGGAACTCGACGAGGCGCTGCCCGCCATCCCCGACGGCTCCGCGTCGAACTTCGGGCGCGCCTTCGAACAGGCGCTGGACGGCCTGCAAAGAGCCGGCACCGACGTCGGCGGGGTACTGCTGCTGTCCGACGCGCAACTGCACGCACCCGACGACACCAAGTACCGGGACTTCTCCGCGAGCGGCTGGTCCGCCCTGCGCAAGCAGGCCTCGGGACTGCCCGCCGACCGCACCCTGACCGGCTACGGAATCGCCCTGGCCCCCGGCGCCGAGGTCGAGGACGTCCTGGCCAAGGTGTTCCCCGGCTACCGGATGCTGGACGAGTCGGGGTCCCGGACCCGGGCCGCGATGACGGCGGCTCAGGACGACACCCGCCTGCGGCAGGCCGCCCTCGCCGTGGCCGGGGACCAGGGCAAGGGGGTGTCCGTCTCGTGGCCGGACAGGCCGGAGAACGGGTCGGTGCCGGCCGGACCCGACCTCCGGGTACGGCTGACCGCCACCACCGACGCGCTGCCCGTGCAGATCGGCGACCTGCGGATCGAAGGGCTCCCCGAGGGCGTCGAGCCGGTCGGTGAGCTGCCCCGCTCGGTCGACCTCAAGCCCGGGGAGTCCCGCGACATCGACCTCGTGCTGAGCTCCGTCACCGCTCATCGCAAGGGGTGGGGGAGCGGCCCCCGGGCCGAGACCTGGCACCTGTCCGTCGACGGCCGGGTGAGCACGCCGGTGGCGCGGGCCGCCGAGCGGTTCGTCGACCGGCCGGCCCGGCTGGCCGCGTCCCCCGCCGGGGAGTCCCTGGCGGTGCGGGGGACGGCACAGGTCTCGGTCGACCCGGTGCGCTGGGCCGCCCTGCTGGGTACCCTCCTGCTGGCCCTCGCCCTGGTGACCGTCCGGCTGTTGCGCCGGTACCGCCCGGTGCGGGGCCTGGTGTCCGCCGAAGGGGTCGACGCCCGGCAGCAGGTGCAGATCCCCCTGCAGGGGCGCCGTGAGGTCACCGCGGACCTCTCACCGCTGCTGGAGAGCAACGGATCGGTGAGGATCAGGAGCGTCCCGGGACCGCTGCGCGAGCAGCCGCCCATTCTCCTGCGCTGCCGCACCGCCGACCGGCCGGAACGCGAGATCGTCTGTTCCCCCGGCGAGACGGTGCTGTTGTGCGGCATCGAGTTCCGCTACGTGCCCCCGCCCACGCAGCGCGGTTGAGCGGAGTGCGTTCCCGGCGGCAGCCCTGGGCGACTTCTGCCGCCGGGCGGTCCACGCCGCTTCGCCGGGTGGCGTGGCACCACGGCTCATCCGGGTGATCCGCACACGGCTCAGCCCCGAGGCCGTCGGCTCCGCGACATGCGCGGCATCGGCGGCCTCGGGGCTGTTCGGTTCGCCCGCTCAGGAGCCGGCGTCGCGCTCCCAGTGGTAGAAGCACTGCGCCATGGCGTCCTTGGGACTGCGCCACGTCGCGGGGTCGTACGGGCTGACGTACGCCTCCAGCTGCTCACTGATGCCGCGGAACTCGGGATGCCCGGCCACCTTCGCGATGGCGGGTGCCGGGTCCTGCTCGGACTCGATGAGGTGCAGATACAGGTCGTCACCGAACTGGAAGAGCCTGCGGCGGTTCACTCCGATCAGGTGGGGGAGCTCGCCCCGGTCGGAGGCGGCGAACACGTCGGCGATCCGCGGCGCCGAACCGGGCGCCATACGGGCGACGATGAGTGCGTGGTGCATCGACGGTCCTTTCCGGGTGGGTCGGCGGTCAGCCGGACGTGACGGACGCGCCCTTGCGGTCGCGGGCGGCCTGCTCGATCCGGTCCCGGATGAGCGCCATCTGCGTACGCGAGTTGCGGTTGATGTTGTCCGTCATCCAGTCGTCGTCGACCGGGGCGTCGGGCTTCATCGCGAAGTCCTGGGTCCAGCGCATCCGGACGCCGCCCGGGAGCTCCTCGTACTCCCACAGGATGTCCATGTGGGCGAAGGGCCCCGTTTCGACGCGACGGGCGCGCACACTCCGCGTGGCGCGGTCGGGGGTGCGCTCGGAGACCCAGCTCCACACCTTCCCGTTGTCGTCCGGGTGCATGGTCAGCCGGAACGTCGTGGTGTCCCCCTCGCGGGAGAGCACCTCGACGGACGCGTACTCGCTGAACAGCTGCGGCCAGTTCTCGAGGTCGTTGGTCATCTCCCAGACGAGGTCGAAGGGAGCGTCGACAGTGATGCTGTTCTCGGTGTGTCCTGTCACTTCAGGCTCCAGCCTTGAGGGTGCTGTTGACGAGGTCGAGGAATTCCCGGGGCGTCCTGCAGCGCTCCGAGTCGGGGGGAAGCGACCCGCTGTACCGGTTCTCCAGCTCGCCGACGATGCCGAGCAGGCCGAGCGAGTCGAGGCCGAAGGAGTCGAAGGGGGACTCCGCCGCCTGCCTGAGTTCCGCGGGGTCCACGGTGATGCCGGCCGCCTTCTTCATCAGGGCAGCCAGTTCGTCGAAGGTCACTTCGGTGGTGATCATGGGTTGTCTGCTCCTTTCCCGCCCGGCACTACCGGGCGGATTCGCCACCGCGACGCACGACCAGCGCCGCGTTGGAGCCCATCAGTCCCCTGCTGAGAACGAGGGCCGTGCGCAACTCGGCGGGCCGAGCACGCGACATCACCAGGTCGAGGTCGTGGCAGATGTCGAACACGTTGGGTGTGGGAGGCACCTGACCGTGTTCCATGGCGAGCACCGCGGCCACCGTGTCCAGCACGGGCGCCGCGCAGTGGGCCCGGCCGAAACCGGTCTTGGGTGCCGTGACGGGCACCCGTGTGCCGTGCGTGCCGAGTGCGTCGGCGATCGCCAGCGCCTCGGCGCGGTCCGCCTCCGGGACGCCCATGGCGTCGGCGAACACCACGTCGACCTCCTCCGGGGCCGCGCCCGCCTCGTCGAGGGCGCCGCGGATCGCGCGGGCCAGCCCCTCCCGGGACTCCTCCCAGCGGGACGCACCGGTGAAGGTGGCGGCATGGCCGGCCACGGTGGCCCGTACCGGCGCCCCGCGTTCGCGGGCGCGTTCCTCGTCCTCGACGACGAGCAGGGCGCCACCCTCGGCGGGTACGAACCCGCAGGCGTCCGAGGTGAACGGACGGTAGGCCAGGTCCGGGTCCTCGGCCGTGCTGAGCTCGGGGTAGCCGAGCTGGCAGACCATCGAGTAGGGGGCGAGGGGTGCCTCCGCGGCGCCGACGATCATCGTGTCGGTGCCGCGCCGGACCGCCCCGGCGGCGTGCGCGAGGGAGTCGAGCCCGCCGGCCTCGTCGCTCGCCACCACCCCGCACGGGCCCTTGAAGCCGCCGCGGATGGAGATCTGGCCGGTGCTCGCGGCGTAGAACCAGGCGATGGACTGGTACGGACCGACGAACCGCGGGCCCTGCCCCCAGAGTTTCTGCAGTTCTCGCTGTCCGAACTCACCGCCGCCGGAACCGGCCGCGGTGACCACGCCGATGGAGAACGGCTCCGCGGGATCTCCGCTGCCGAGCCCGGCGTCGTCGAGGGCGAGGGCGGCCGCCGCCATCGCGAAGTGGCTGAACCGGTCGGTCTGGACCAGGAAGCGGTCCTCGATGAGGGCCGCCGCGTCGAAGGCCCGGACCTCGCCCGCCACCCGCAGCGGCAGATGTCCGCAGCCCTCGCGGGTGATCCGGTCCAGCACGCCGACACCTTCGCTGACGGACTTCCAGTAGGCGTCGGTCCGCAGTCCGTTGGGCGCGATCACACCGATGCCGGTGATGGCGGCGCGGCGGGGGCGCGGAGTGCGCTGAGTACGCTGAGTGCTCATCGGGTCCTCCCACCCGGCCCGGTCAGCAGCACCGCGGACTGGAAACCGCCGAATCCGCTGCCGACGGAGAGCACGTTCCTCAGCCTCCGCGGACGGGCGGTGCGCGGCACGTAGTCCAGGTCGCACTCGGGGTCGGGGGTCTCGTAGTTCGCCGTCGGCGGTACGACCTGGTGCTTGAGGGCGAGCACACAGGCGACCACCTCGATCGCGCCGATCGCGCCGAGCGAGTGCCCCACCATCGACTTGATGGAGCTCATGGGCGTCTCGTGGGCGTGGGCGCCGAGGGACCGCTTCACCGCGGCCGTCTCGTGCCGGTCGTTCTGCCGGGTGCCGGAGCCGTGCGCGTTGACGTAGTCGATCAGTGTGGGGTCGAGACGGGCCTGGTCGAGCGTGCTGTCGATGGCCCGCGCCATCTCCAGGCCCTCGGTGGTCAGACCGGTCATGTGGTAGGCGTTGCCGTACGTGGCGTACCCGCTGATCTCGCAGTGGATCTCCGCGCCGCGGGCCCGGGCGTGCTCGTACTCCTCGAGGACGAGCACCGCCGCGCCCTCGCCCATCACGAAGCCGTCGCGGCGGGCGTCGAACGGCCGGGAGGCGTGCTCCGGGTCGTCGTTGTTCGGCGAGGTCGCCTTGATGGCGTCGAAGCAGGCCATCGTGATCGGCGAGATCGGGGAGTCCGACGCCCCGGCGATGCAGACGTCGGCCCGGCCCTCGGCGATGGTGTGGAAGCCGTAACCGACCGCGTCGAGGCCGGAGGTGCAACCGGTGGAGACGGTCTGCACGGGGCCCCGCGCGCCGAACCGCTCGGCGACGACCGAGGCGAGGGTGCTCGGCTGGAACGCCATGTGCAGTTTCGGGTCGGCCTGCCGGTGGTCCACGTCCCAGCGCTTGCCGTGCTCGCTGACCTGCACGTAGTCGTGCTCCAGCCGGGTGGTGCCGCCGACCGCGCTGCCCAGCGACACCGCGGTGCGCCAGGGGTCGTCGGTGGCGACGTCGAGCCCGGAGTCGCGGACCGCCTCGGCGGCGGCCACCGCGGCGAACTGGATGTACCGGTCGGCGTGCTGGCACAGATCCGGGTCGAGGCCGTGGGCGAACGGGTCGAAGTCGCACTCGGCGGCTATGCGGGAGCGAAGACCGCTCGGATCGAACAGGGTGATGCCGCGGGTCGCGGTGCGGCCGGCTGCGAGCAGATCCCAGAAGGCCGTCGCTCCGGTGCCGCCGGGAGCGACCACACCGATACCGGTGACGGCCACTCGCCGGGTCATTTTATGGCCCCACTGCGATCGGCCGGCCGGTCCTGACCCGGCCCGGACGCAACCGGCCCGCCCACGGTCAGCTGGGGACCGGCCACGGAGCCGGCGTTCTCCTCGGTGTCGACGTGACCGAGACTCGGGTGCGGGGCGAGCGGACCCAGGTGGAACACCATGCGGGCCTCGGCGTCGGAGACGTTGCGGAAGCGGTGCCGCATGTCGATCGGGATCATCAGCCCCTGCTCGGCCCGGAGCGCGAACGGCTCCCCGTCCAGGTCGACTTCGAGGGCGCCGCTGACGACGTAGACGAACTCCTCGGAGTACGGGTGGTAGTGCTCGCCGATGCGCTCACCGGGCTGGATGATGGCCAGCCCCATGAAACCGCTGGTGGAACCCACCGTGGCCGGGGTGAGCAGGGTTCTGAGGTCGCCCCCGCGCCGTCGGTTGGGCTCCGTCTCGCTCAGGTCCACGATGCGTGGATGCTGTTTGGACATGGTTGGTACCTCCGGGTGTGGCGGGGACGTCCGGGCGCGCGGGCTGCGAACGTCCCCGCGGTTTGCCGTCAGGAATCCGCCGCGCTGCGGTCGGTGACGGGCAGCATGTCGGCGTGCGACAGCAGCCGGTTGATGTTGCGTTCCGAGTCCAGCGGGCCCTCGACGCCGACCGCGGCGCCGTCCATGAGCCGCTCCAGCTCCGCCGCCTTCCCCGCGCCCTTGATGCCGAGCGCCGCGAGGGGGTCGAGGTCGAGGTCGCCGGTGGCGTCGATCAGACGGACCACGACGTTGTCGCGCTGGAAGACGGTGCTCGAGTACACCGGGCCGTCCGGTTCGTCGGCCGCGGCCTCGTCCTGGTGGGAGAGGAACCGGGCCAGTTCCTCCCCGCGGCCCGCGACGGCCGGGTAGTACAGCGCATGCCGCCGCAGACCCGCGGGCCGGGGCCCGTCCCTGTCGACGTGGTGCACGGCGGGGAGCGCGGCCCTGGTGAAGAACACCCGCATGGAGCCGGGATCGCTGAGCTCCCGGGCGTGCTCCAGATAGGGGTTGATGGCCTCTTCGGCCGCTCGGGTCTCGGGCTGGTCGGCCACCTGGCGCAGCGCCGTGGCCAGGTCGCCCTCCACCTCCATGGCCCGCACCACGCGGTTGCCGTGCATGAACACGGAGGTGCGGCGCAACCGCGTGTTGTTCTCCATCGCGGCCTTGGGGGACGCGTATCCGGCCAGGTGCTCCGCGACCTTGGACTCGGTGCCCGGCTTGACGGTGAAGGTGAGGGCGTGTCGGGCCACGCTCTCACCGACGCGGGCCTGCGCCTGGAGGTCCTCGGCGGCCTGCCCGGTGAGCGGCCGGCCGTTCCGCATCTCGCGCAGGACGCTGTAGCGCATCGACCGGGTGTCGCGGACGCAACTGTGCAGCGGGCGGACGGTCTCGATGTGCTCCTCGCTGTTCACCCAGGCGAGGAAGGGCGGGGCGCTCTCCCACTCGCTGGTGATGAGCCACTGCGAGGGGTTCTCGATCGACTGGCAGAGCTGGTCACTGATGTGACCGGGGACGGACGCGATCATGCTGCTCATGTGCTCGTACGCGTCGAGGAACTGTTCCTGGGCCCCGTCGTACAGGTCGAGCATCAGGGTCACCCGCAGCCTGGAGCCGTCGAACGCCGACTGCGGTATGCGGCCCGTCGTGCGGTCCGTCGTGCGTCCCGTGGTGGTCATCCGGCGCACCTCTCCTCTTCTTCACGGAAGGTTCTTCACTGGAGGTCGGGAACGGCCGCCGCATCCGAAGGTCCGGGGTCGCCCTGCATCGATCGTCGACGCGCCCCGTGATGTGCGCGAGCGCCACGGGGCAGGTGGGTGAACCCCGCGTCAACCGGGTGCCACCAGGACGCGGGACGGCCTGTACCGGGCATGGATCCGGCATCCTTTTCCACGCCCGTCGCGGGCGACGCTGGAGGCAGTTCAATGAACCGTTCGGAAACGGCCGACGAGATCGGCCACCGCACGCCCGTCCTGATCGTCGGCGGTTCCCTGGTGGGCTTGTCCATGTCCGTGTTCCTGGGACGTCTGGGGGTGCCGCACACGCTCGTCGAACGTCACCCGGGCACGTCGATCCACCCGCGCGGGCGCGGGAACAATGTGCGCACCATGGAGCTGTACCGGGTGGCCGGAGTCGAGCAGCAGATCAGGGAGGTCGCGTCGGTCCTCGCGGACAACCACGGGATCATGCAGACGCCCAGCCTGGTGGACGGCGACGGCGAGTGGCTCTTCAAGGAGATCGACCCCGGCGGCGGACTGGCCCGGTTCAGCCCCGGCGGGTGGTGCCAGTGCAGCCAGAACGACCTCGAACCGGTGCTCCTCGCACACGCCCGCGAACTCGGCGGCGACCTGCGCTTCGCGACCGAGATGATGTCGTTCGACCAGGACGGCGACGGTGTGACGGCGCGGGTCAAGAGCCGGGAGACCGGCGAGCACACCACCATCCGGGCGGACTACCTGGTCGCAGCGGACGGCCCGCGCAGCCCTGTCCGGGAGCGGCTCGGCATCGGGCAGAACGGACCGGGCGACCTGTTCCACAACGTGAGCGTCACCTTCTCCTCCCGCGGCCTCGCGAGCATCGTCGGCGACCGGCGGTTCATCCTCTGCTACCTCACCGACCCGGAAGCCGATGGGGCGCTGCTCCCGGTCGACAACGCCGAGAACTGGGTGTTCCACGCCCCCTGGCACCCCGAACACGGCGAAACCTTCGAGGAGTTCACCGACGAGCGGTGCGTTGCCCACATCCGGCGGGCGATCGGAGCCCCTGACCTCGACGTCAAGATCACCGGCCGGGCCGCCTGGCACGCCGCCGAACGGGTCGCCGAACGCTACGCCGACGGCCGGGTGTTCCTCGCCGGTGACTCGGCCCACGAGATGTCGCCCACCGGGGCGTTCGGTTCCAACACCGGTATCCAGGACGCGCACAACCTGGCCTGGAAACTGGCCGCCGTCCTCGGCGGCTGGGCGGGACCCGGACTGCTGGACTCCTACGACGCCGAGCGTCGTCCGGTCGCGGAGGCGACCAGCGCCCGCGCCTCGAACCGCTCGGTCGAGCACAGTCACCCCGGCTACACGCCCGCGGCGGGCGCCGGCGGCAAGGGCCCGAAGGGCGGAATCCTCAACGTGGCGCTGGGCTACCGCTATCCGCGGGGCGCGGTCCTCGGCAGCGACCCGGCGGCGCCGGTCGTCCCCGACGGCCTGCAGCTGGCGGGGGAGCCCGGCAGCCGGGCACCCCACCTGTGGCTGGACCGCGCCGGCGCCCGCGTCTCCACCCTCGACCTCTACGAGCGGTCACTGGTGCTGCTCAGCTCCGAGGACGGCGCCTGGCACACCGCCGCGGAGCAGGTGGCGAAGCGCCTGCCGGTGCCGCTCGACTCGTACCGGATCGGCAGCGGTCCGACCGCGGACCTGACACCGGACGCCGATGCGAACTGGGCACAGGCCCACGGCGTCACCGAGGACGGCGCGGTGCTGGTCCGCCCCGACGGGTTCGTGGCGTGGCGCTCCGAAGGGGCCGTTCTGGACGCCGCGACGGCGCTGCACGACGCCGTCGCGGACATCCTGGACCGGCCACGGGACTGACGAGGGGCGTGGAGCGGCGGCGTCAGGCTCCTCCGACGCCGCCCTGCCGCCCCCGCTCCGCCTTGGCCTGGTCCTGTTCGAACCGCTGGACCGCCGGCCCGTCGTCGTTCCACGGCCACGGGGTCACCGTGCCCTGAAGCGCCTGGAACACCGGGTGCGCGTCGGCGGCCCGTCCGGCCGCGCACAGCGCGTACGCCAGCACGTTCAGATCCGCCTGGGCCGCCGCGTGCTGGAAGAATCCCGGCTTCGCCCAGAGGGAGGCGGCCTGCTCCAGTGAGGCCGCGATCTGTCCGCCCTCCCACAGCTGACCTGCCGTCATGGCCCGGACGCCGCCCTGCGCCACCAGTCCCTGGTACTGCCGCACGGCCGCGGTCACCTCGATCGCGGCGCACGGCGCGTTGGCCGGTATACGGGCGCGTACCACATCGATGAAGTCGAGGACGGCCGCACTCGAACCGCCTTCCTCCGGCGACAGATGGGCGAGCATCTGCAGATACGCCTCGCGGTGCCAGCGGTCGCGTCCGGTGGCCTCCCGCCAGATGGCGTTGACCTCGCTCTGCGCGTACCGCTCGATCCGGGCCATGCCGAGCAGGGTCACCCAGGGCAACGGATCCGCCGGATTCAGCTCCGCGGCCCGATGGCACTGGGTCACCAACTGCCCCGCGTCCTCCAGGTGCCTGTCCCGCAGGCCGCGGACCAGGCCGACCCTGGAGTGGAACACCAGCGCGTCGGGGTTCTCCGGTTCCTTGGCCAGCCAGGCGGACGCCAGCTTCGACCCCGATTCGACCGTCGAGTCGGCCAGTACGGAGACACGGTGGCCGCGTCGGTCCCAGTCGCCCCCGGTCTCCTCGAGAAGCGTGGCGACGAGTGTCACCTCCGCCTGCTTGACGCTCCCACCGCGCTTGTTCAACTGCTTGAGGACGCGCGCGAGGTCGGCGTCGTCGAGGGCGGGGACGATTCGGGGACGTTTACTGGTACGACTGCTGAAGAGGGACATGCCCGCAGACTAGGAACTTTATTGGGCGGGGCAACCGGTACGAGGCGATCGTTACCGATCCGGCCCTCTGGGTCACACCGTGCGTCCATCAGACCGGGACATGGGGTCCGAGCAGGGCGAACACCGGCGGGGCGGGGCCGGACCGCTTCCCGGCCCCGCCCCGCCCTGTCTGTCTGTCCGTCGGTCAGGGGGCCGGGGCCGGGAAGGTGGGGTACTCCACGCCGGAGACGTACTGGACGACCCGGACGACCTGGCAGGAGTAGCCGAACTCGTTGTCGTACCAGAGGTAGAGGATCGCGTTGTCGCCCTCGACCTTGAGGGCGCCGGCGTCGACGATCGACGCGTGCCGCGAGCCGATGAAGTCGCTGGAGACCGCGTCGGGGGCGCTGATGAAGTCGATCTGACGCTTCAGCGGCGAGGTGAGCGACACGTCGCGGAGGTGGTCGAGGACCTCGGCACGGTCGGTCGCGCGGCCCAGCTGGAGGTTGAGGATCGCGATGGACACGTCCGGTACGGGGACCCGGATCGAGCTGCCGGTGATCGTCGCCTCGAGATCGGGCAGCGCCTTGGCGACGGCGGAGGCGGCACCGGTCTCGGTGATCACCATGTTCATCGGCGCGGAGCGGCCCCGGCGCTCGGACTTGTGGTAGTTGTCCAGCAGGTTCTGGTCGTTGGTGAACGAGTGGACGGTCTCCACGTGGCCGCGCAGCACGCCGTACTCGTCCGCCATCGCCTTCAGCGGCGGGACGATCGCGTTGGTGGTGCAGGACGCGCAGGACAGGATCTGCTCGTCCGGCTTGAGGGTGTCGTGGTTGACGCCGTGCACGATGTTGGGCACGTCGCCCTTGCCGGGGGCGGTCAGCACGACCTTGTCGATACCGGGGCGCAGGTGCTGCGAGAGGCCCTCGCGGTCGCGCCACTTGCCGGTGTTGTCGATGAGGATGGCGTTCTTGATGCCGTACGCCGTGTAGTCCACCTGCGCCGGGTCGTCGGCGTAGATCATCTTGATCGTGTTGCCGTTGGCGACGATCGTTCCAGCCGCCTCGTCGACGGTGATCGTGCCCTGGAACTGGCCGTGCACCGAGTCGCGGCGCAGCAGCGAGGCCCGCTTGACGATGTCCTGCTCACCGCCTCGGCGGACCACGACGGCACGGAGCCTGAGGCCGTTGCCCGAGCCCGACTTCTCGATGAGCAGGCGGGCGAGGAGACGGCCGATGCGGCCGAAACCGTAGAGGACGACGTCGCGCGGCTCACGGCGGTCGATCTTGTTGGCGCCGGTGGCGCCTGCCACGGCCTCGGCGGTGAACTCCGCCACCGACAGTCCCCGCTCGTCGGTCCGGTAGGTCGCGGCGAGCAGGCCGAGGTCGATCTGGGACGGACCGAGGTCGAGGGTGGTGAGGGCCTGGAGGAACGGCAGCGTCTCGGTGACCGAGAGTTCCTGGCCGGCGATCTGGCGGGCGAAGCGGTGGGTCTTGAGGATGGAGACCACCGACTTGTTCACCAAGGAGCGGCTGTGCAGCAGGACGGTGACGTCCCGCTCGCGGTGCAGCTTCCCGATGATCGGGATCATCGACTCCGCGATTTCCTCGCGGTGCTTCCAGTTGGTGAACGAGTCTTCGTTGACAGTCACAGGATTATCTTTCGAGCTAGGCGGCGCTCATATGATAACCGTGCGGGTCAAGAGGCTCTCAGGGGGTGTCCTTCCGGCCCCTCGGAGGACGTCCTTCCGGCAGGGTTGCGTCCCGCGCGATCGGGTACGCGTGCAGGACCGTGCCCGGAGCGGATCTTGTTCCGATCACCGATCCGGTCCGGTCCGTACGACCACCGCTACGAGGGAAACAGCCATGGAGACACCCGCGCACGAGAACAACGGACCCACGCCCGCCCAGCGGGCCCTGGACGCTCTCTCGGAGAACACCGAGGACACGGCGGCTCTGGACGCCCTCGCCAACAGTGACGTACTGATCCCCGTGCCCGACGACACGGGCGACGAGACGGCCGCCGACCCCGGCGCCGTCGCGCTGCCGGTGATGGAACAGCCGGACGGCATCCAGGTGGTGCCCGTGTTCACCTCGGAACTGGAGATGTCGGGCCTGCTCCCGTTCGTCTCCCGCTACCGTCTGGTACCGCTCGGCGCCCTGGCCGCGCAGTGGCCGGCCGACGAACTGTCCCTCACCATCGACGGCAGCTCCGAACACCGCCTCACGCTGACGTCCGAAGGAGTCCGCACCCTGCTGGCCCGCCCCTAGGCGAGTCCTTCCGCACGCGTTCAGTGGTCGCAGGCGGTCAGTGGGCGGCTGACCGCCTGCCCGGTCTGGAAGTCGTGCCGGACCACGGCGGCGGCGCCAGGACCGGATACCCCGGGTTCAAGGACGTCGGGCACTTCGACACCGTCACCTTCCCGAAAGACGGTGACGGCTGCCGCTGGGACTCCACCCCGCACGATGCGCAGGCCCGCGTCCGCCTCCAGGGCATCGGCCACGCCCGCGTGCACCGGCACCGCCCGGTACGCGGCCGGGTCGAGACGATCGGCATCAAGCGGGAAGGGAGATGCTGGTACCTCGTCCGCGATCACGACGTGATCGCCCACGAGCGGCTCAACACAACGGGCATGACCCGCGCCCCCGAACCCAAGCCCGACCCCGAGCGGCCAGGCTCTTTCCTCCCGAGCGGCGCCGCCGCCAAAGCGGGCCTGAACCGGGGCACCCTCGACACGGGTTGGGGGCCTCGTGAGCCTCGGCCGCAAGGCTGAAAGCGCCGGTCGGACCGTCATCGCCGTGGACCCTCGCAACACCTCCCGCACCTGCCCGTCCTGCGGGCGCACCGCGAAGGAGAGCCGCGCCACCCAGGCGAAGTTCGCATGCACGGCGAAGCCCGCGCGTTTACGCGTGGGTGGAGTCACAACCCTGCCGGTATCAGCCGTGGTTCCCGGCCCGAGGAGGCTTGTTCCTTCAGCGAGGAGACAAACGCCACTGAATTACTTAAGTCGGATCAAAGTAGGATAGGGCGGTCGCGTCCGTACGCGCGTAGTCGCTTTCCCCGACCGAAGCACGGAACCCTTCTTCATGAGCAGGACCGCCGAGACAGAAGGCGCACTGGAAACCCGCGGCATCGAACAGGTGCCCGATCGTGAGCGCACCGCCAGAACCCGCGAGCTGTTCCCCACCTGGGTCGGCGCCAACATCAGCGTGCTGCTGCTCACCATGGGCGCGAGCCTCGTCGTGGCGTATCACCTCAATCTCTGGCAGGCGCTCGTCGTCGCCGTCGTCGCCCCTGTCGTGTCGTACGGCCTGGTCGGGCTCATCGGCATCGCGGGAAAGCGCGGCGGGGCGCCCGGCATGGCGCTGTCCCGGGCGGTCTTCGGGCAGCGCGGCAACCTGCTGCCCGGCTCGCTGATCTGGGTGGCCCGCTGGGGCTGGGAGACGATCAACGCGGTGGTCGGCGCCTACGCGATGCTCACCATCCTGCACATTCTGTTCGGCCTGAAGGCGAACAGCGCGCTGGACATGGTGATGCTGCTGGCTTTCGTCGTCGCGACCTTCGCGATCTCCGGGCTCGGCATCAACGCCGTGCAACGGTGCAACAAGTACGCGACCTACCTCTTCGGTCTGTTCTCGGTCCTGGTCCTCGCCCACCTGATCGTGGACACCGACTGGCCGAGGGTGTTCGCCCACTCCGCCGGATCGACGGCCGCGGTGATCACCGGTATCGGCATGATCGCGGCGGGCGGTGTCAGCTGGATCCCGTCGGCGCCGGACTTCACGCGCTATCTGCCGCGTACGGCCTCCGCCAGGGCGATCGTGGGCACCTCGATCGGCGGTGCCGGCATCGTCGTCCTGCCGATGGTGCTCATGGGCGTGGTGATGGCGACCTCCGTGCCGGACCTCGCCTCGGCCGCCGACCCGGTCTCCTTCCTCGGGAAGATCCTGCCGACCTGGATCGCGGTGCCGTATCTGCTGATGGCGTTGATCGGCATGCTGCTGATCAACGCGATGTCGATGTACTCGGCCGGCTTCACCGCGCAGACGCTCGGCTTCCGGGTGCCGCGCCACTGGGCGGTGTCGGTCAATGCCGTGATCTCGCTGGTCTTCGGCAGTGTGCTGATGCTGGTGGCGACCGGCTTCATGGGTTCGTTCATCGCTTTCCTGTCACTGCTCGCGGTCGCCTTCTCCGCCTGGGTCGGCGTCTTCGGCGCGGACATGCTGCGGCGTACGGAGTACGACGGTCAGGCCATGGCCGACACCACCCGCGCCAGCGCTTACTGGTACCGGGGCGGTTTCTCCCCCGCCGCGGTCACCGCTTGGGCGACCGGCCTCGCCGCGGGGCTGATGTTCACCACGTCCGCCTGGTTCACCGGCCCGCTGGCCAGGAACAACGTCATCGGCGAGTACGGCCTCGGCTGGATCGCGACGATTCTGGTCTCCGGCCTGCTGTACCTGGCGCTGCCCAAGCCGCCGGTGCCGCCTCGAGCGGCGGCCGCAGCGGAGCCCGTCGAGCAGCCCGAGCCCCTGGGCGTCTGACGCGTCCCGACCGCTCCCCCTCCACCGCGGGTGGAGCTCCGTCAGTGAAAACGCCTGGCCCGCCCGGCCTCGGTACTGATCCTCTGTTCCCACCAGTCCGCCGGGTTCGAGTCCTGGCGTACGACAGTGTGGGGATCGGTGCCGGTGCGCGCCCATCTCGATCTGATCGCCTTCGGCACCGAGCACCCGCGGACGGCCGAGGAGCACCGGGAGCAGATCCACCTCCGACTGCGGATCATCGAGGAAGCCGCTCTGCGAGCCCTGGGGATCGGCGGCGGGGACTCGGGCCCTTCTCCTCGGGACCGAGCCGGGAGTCACCCCATCTCCTCCAGCGCCTTGCCCTTCGTCTCCTTGACGAACTTCAGGACGAACGGGATGGAGAGCGCCGCGAAGAACGTGTAGATCAGGTAGGTGCCGGAGAGGTTCCAGTCGGCCAGCGACGGGAAGCTCGCGGTGATCATCCAGTTGGCGATCCACTGCGCGGCGGCGGCCACGCCCAGCGCGGCGGCGCGGATCTTGTTCGGGAACATCTCGCCGAGCAGCACCCAGACGACTACACCCCAGGACAGGGCGAAGAAGAGGACGAAGAGGTGGGCGGCGACCAGGGCGATCAGGCCCTGGGTGGCCGGCAGCTTGCCGTCGACCAACGGGTGCGAGAACGCCCAGGCCTCCAGGGCCAGGCTGACGACCATGCCGGAGGAGCCGATGAGTGCGAGCGGCTTGCGGCCGATGCGGTCCACGAAGATCATCGCGATCACGGTGCCGATGATGTTGATGATCGATGTCGTGAACGAGTAGAGGAACGAGTCCGTCGGATTGATGCCGACCGACTGCCACAGCGTCGCGGAGTAGTAGAACGCGACGTTGATGCCGACGAACTGCTGGAACGCGGACAAACCGATGCCGATCCAGACGATCCGCTTGAAGAGGAAGCTGCTGCCGAGCAGGTCCTTGAAGGTGGACTTGTGCTCGCGCTTCATGGCGTGCTCGATCTCGGTCACGCGGGCGTCGAGGTCGATGCCCTTGCCCTCGACCTCGGCGAGAATCTCGCGGGCGCGCTCGCGGCGGCCGACGGAGAGCAGGTAGCGGGGGGACTCGGGAATGACGAAGGAGAGCATCCCGTACAGCATGGCCGGGACGACCATCACGCCCAGCATGACCTGCCAGGTCTCCAGGCCGATCAGGTTGCCGCGCTGGTTGCCGCCGGCGGCGTGGAGCAGACCCCAGTTGACCAGCTGGGAGGTGGCGATGCCGACGACGATCGCGGCCTGCTGGAAGGAGCCGAGGCGGCCGCGGTAGGCGGGCGGGGCGACCTCGGCGATGTAGGCGGGACCGATGACCGAGGCCATGCCGATGGCGAAGCCGCCGACGATGCGCCAGAAGGCGAGGTCCCACAGGGCGAAGGGCAGGGCCGAGCCGATGGCGCTGATGGCGAACAGGGTCGCGGCGATCTGCATGCACCGGATGCGGCCGATGCGGTCGGCTATGCGGCCCGCGGTCGCGGCGCCGACGGCGCAGCCGATCAGGGCGATGGCGATGACCTGGGCCAGCTCCGCGGATCCGATGCCATAGCGGCTCCGGATGGCCTCGACGGCGCCGTTGATCACGGAGCTGTCGTAACCGAAGAGGAAACCGCCCATGGCGGCCGACGCCGCGATGAAGATGACGTGCCCGAGATGTTCGGGATGAGCCGTACCGGCTCCTGGCCTGGGGGCCTGCTCTGTGCTGGTCACGTGTACTCCTCGGGCGCACCGGCAACGCTGCCGGAGTGGGGGTCAGCCCTTCCAGGTGAAACCTGAAGGAAAAAACAACGCCGCAGAGACCGTGCCTTCACATGTCGAAGTCAACACCCCTGCTACTGCGAGATTTCACCGCCCGCCGAGTGGGCTTGCGTTCAAATGGTGCAGTCAATTATCGGACATGATCCGACTACCCCGAAGTCGCGGAGGCACGCGGGGTTCATGGCGCAGGAGTTCCCGGGCAGCGGGGCCCGGGCCCGTGCTTCGGCTGGACGAGTCGTTCCGAATGCCTGTGGGCATGCAGGCGTACCGCCGCCGCGGCCGCCCTGTGGGGCGGCGGCTATCCGCCCAGCGCGCGGGTGAGGGCCGCGCGCTGCAGCGGCAGTACCTCGGCGTGCAGGTCGCGGCCCTTTCGGGTGAGCGTCACGTACACGCCCCGCCGGTCCTCCGCGCAGACGCTCCGGGCGACCAGGCCGTCCTTCTCCAGCCGGGCGATGAGACGGGACAGCGCGCTCTGGCTGAGATGGATCCGTCCGGCCAGGTTCTGCACTCTGCACTGCTCGCCCTCCGCGGGCGGGGAGGCCACCAGGATGTCGAGCACCTCGAAGTCGGAGGCCCCCAGACCGTACGGATGCAGCGCGCGGTCGATCTCGCCGAGGGTGCGCGCGTGCACCGACAGGATCTCCCGCCACCGCTCCTCGAGCCGCGAGTCCACCGCCTCAGCTGCCATAGGTGAACGGTAGCACTCGTTGGTTTTTCAACGACCGTGTGCATTCCCGCCGGTGGCCAGGGACGGCGTGCTATGTCAACTCGCGCTTCACCGGTTCCGTCGGGAGGATCACCGCGGCCGGTTCCTCGCCGCCGATCCGGGCCGGCAGGACCCGTACCATCTCGGTGCTGATGCGGTCCCAGGGTCGGCGGATCGTGGTGAGGCCGGGGCCGGTGGCGACGGCGGCCGGGGAGTCGTCGAAGCCGCCGACCGCCACGTCCTCCGGTACCCGGTGCCCCGCACGGCGCAGCGCCGTCAGCACCGCCTGCGCCATCAGATCGGAGGCGACGAACACGGCGTCCAAGTCCGGCGCACGGGTCAGCAGCCGCTCCGCGCCCGCCTCACCGCTGGCCCGGCTGTGGTCACCGGAGACGATGAGTGGTGCGCCGCACCGGGGAGTCGGGCACGTTCCTGTTCGCCGTCAACCACACCGGCACCGACACCGAGGTGCCGCTCGACACCCCCGGCACCGAACTGCTGACGGGTGAACGCGCCGCGGGCCGCCTGGCGGTCCCGGGCGGAGCCGTCCGGGTCGTCCGACTCGACCGCTGAGCCACGACTCCCCTCCGCCCGCGTGAACAGCTCACACCGCGGGCGGAGGGACGACGAACACCCATGTTCCATCCCGGACGCACGCTCCGGGCCCTGCTGCTGCCGCTCGCCGCAGGACTCTCCCTCACCGCACCCCCGCCCGGACCGCGACCGCGGCGAGCACGCTCACCGACGGCGGCTTCGAGGCCGACGGTTCAGGCGCGGCCGTCCCCCGCGGCTGGCCCGAGTACTCCGAGCACTCCGAGTACTCCGAGTACGGCGACACCGCCGCCTCGTACACCGAGCCCGGCGGCCGTGGCGGCGTGGTTCCGCCACCGGTGAGTTCGTGAGTTCCTGCAGTCGCGGCGGGGCCCGGTCGCACGCACGGTGCCTGTGCGGCCGGGCCCGTTCCCTCGAGGCGATGTGCGGTTCGACCGCCTTGTGGCCAGGGCGGGCCGACTCTCGGACAAGGTGCCGGAGCGCATGACACGGGGGCTCCGATCGCGGGACAGTGGACGTGCCCGGAGAGGACGCCGGGGCGGAGGTGGACGGCATGCTGAGGACTCCCGCCGACAGGACCCGACTGCGCATCCTGACGTGGCTGAGAGAGCCCGGCCACGCCGCGCACGGAGTCACCTCGGAAGCCGTCGCCGCCCGGTTCGGCATGCCCCACCCCGTGGCCCTCGGCCACCTCCGGCTGCTCACGGCCATCGGCCTGCTGCGCACCAGCCACGTCGCCGGCCGCCCGTACTACCGGCGCGACGAGGTGCGGATCGCCGAGGTCGCGGCGGTGTTCGAGAAGGGCTGGTGGCGCACGCCACCGCGCGACGACCACGGCAGCGTGAAGTGACCCTCTCGTGCCCCAGGCGTTAGGGTGGCCTTCGGCCGCGAGCACGTCTCGCGGCGCGGCGGTGGGGCCCGCCGTACCCGAACCGCGGCACGCCGCCAACGGCCCCTACTTGTGGAGGCGCGCGCCCGCACGTCCGGGCCGCTCGACGAGTAGGAGACGTACGCCCGTGACAGCCCCGCCCACCGAGGTTCTCCGCGGACGCCGCCCCGCCCGGCGTGCCACCGCTCCCGTCGTCGCGGTGGTCGCCCTCGGCGGGGGAGCGGGCGCCACCGCCCGGTACGCGGCCTCCCTGTGGTGGCCGACACCGGCGGACGGGTTCCCCTGGACGACCCTGGGGGTCAACATCACCGGCTGCGCCGTGATCGGCGTGTTCATGGTGATCATCACCGAGGTCCGTACCGCCCACCCCCTGGTCCGCCCGTTCTTCGGCACCGGAGTCCTCGGCGGTTTCACGACCTTCTCGACCTACGCCGTCGACGGCCGGAACCTGTTCGACGGCGGCAGCCACGGCCTCGCCCTCACCTACCTCGCCGTCACCCCGCTCGCGGCGCTCGGCGCCGTGTGGGCGGCCGCGTCCGCGACCCGTCGCGTTCTGAACAGGAGGCAGCCATGACAGGGCTGACCGGCAGTGCGCTGCGCCTGACCGTGTTCATCGGCGAGAACGACACCTGGCACCACCGGCCTCTCTACTCGGAGATCGTCCACCGGGCCCACGCGGCGGGACTGGCGGGCGCCAGCGTCTTCCGCGGCATCGAGGGATTCGGCGCCTCCTCGCTCGTCCACACCTCCCGGCTGCTGTCCCTGAGCGAGGACCTGCCGGTGGCGGTGGTCGTCGTCGACACCGAGGAGCGGGTACGGGCCTTCCTGCCCGAGCTCGACGCGCTCGTCACCGAGGGCCTGGTGACCCTCGAGGCCTGCGAGGTGGTCCGGTACCCGGGCCACGAACGCCCTCCCGGCCCTCCCGCCGCTCCCGGGACGAAGGGCGAAGGGCCGTGAACTGGCTGCTGGTCGTCCTCGGCGCCGTCATCGGGGCACCCCTGCGCTACCTCACCGACCGCGCGGTGCAGTCCCGGTACGACTCGGTGTTCCCCTGGGGGACCTTCACGGTGAACGTGGCCGGCTGCCTGACGCTCGGCCTGCTCACCGGCGCGGCGGCGGAGGGCGCCGCGAGTTCGCACCTCCAGCTGCTGCTCGGAACAGGTCTGTGCGGCGCCCTGACCACGTACTCGACCTTCTCCTACGAGACCCTCCGCCTCGCCGAGGCGGGGGCCGTCCGCTATGCCGCCGTGAACGTCGTGGCGAGCGTCGCGGCCGGGCTGGGCGCGGCGTTCGCCGGCACGGCCCTGGCCGACGCGCTGTGGGCGTGACGGACGTCCCGGCCGCTTCCGCCGCCGCGCGTGCGAGCCGCAGCCCCCTCAGCGGGCCTCGCGCAGTGGTTCCCCCACGCTCCTGAGGTGGCGCAGTGCCGTGCCGTACGAGGCGAACAGCCCTGTCCGGCAGTACGGGATGCCCAGTTCCGCGCAGTACCGCTCGGTGATGACCTGGGCCCGGCCGAGGGCGGGCGTGGGCATGCTGGGGAAGAGATGGTGCTCGATCTGGTGGTTCAGCCCGCCCATGAAGACGTCGACGAACACACCGCCCCTGACGTTGCGGGAGGTGAGGACCTGACGGCGCAGGAAGTCCAGGCGCGTCCCCTCCTCGATCATCGGCATGCCCTTGTGGTTGGGGGCGAACACCGAGCCGAGGTAGATCCCGAACAGACCCTGGTGGACGGCGAGGAAAGCGAGCGCCTTGCCGGGGGAGAGCACCGTGAACAGGCCACCGAAGTACAGGGCGAAGTGGGCGACGAGCAGCGTCCCCTCCAGCACCGGCCGCTTCACCGACGGGCTGCGCAGCGCCCTGAAGCTGCTGAAACTCAGATTGAGTCCCTCCAACGTCAGCATCGGAAGGAACAACGCCGCCTGGTGCTTTCCGATGAACCGCGCGATGCCCTGGGCCCGGCTCGCCTGGCGTCGTGACCAGACCAGGAGGTCGGGGGCGACATCCGGGTCCTTCTGCTCGTGGTTGGGATTCGCGTGGTGGCGGGTGTGCTTGTTCATCCACCAGCCGTAGCTCATGCCCAGCAGCACGTCGGCCACCAGCAGACCACCGACTTCGCTGGGGCGCCGACGGGAGAACACCTGGCGGTGCGCCAGGTCGTGCGCGGCGAGTGCGAGCTGCCCGAAGACCACGGACAGGGCCGCCGCGACGAGCAGCTGGCTCCAGCTGTCGCCCAGGAGGAGGAAGGCGGTCACCCCTCCCGCGAGTGCGAGGGCCAGGGCCCCGAAGCGCAGGGTGTAGTAGAGCGGGCGGCGCCTGAGCAGCCCTTCTGCGGCTATGCGCCGCGACAGTTCGGCGAAGTCGCTCCCCTTCTCGCGGTCGCGTGTGAGCGGGGTTCCGGTGAGCACCGTTGGGTTGGCCATGCACTTGAGTATGTGAACGGTTGCCCGGCCGCAGAATGATGTCGACCCCCGGAACGAGGGGGTGGGTAGCCCCACCGCGCACACCGGGCCGCCCCCTGCTTGACAGCCCCCGCGTTCGCCCGCACGATCACTTCCGTGAACCTGTCAGACAGCCAGACAGGTGGGGCGGGGCCGCGCCGCGTGAGCGCGATGGAAGCGGTTCTCTCCCACCTTCGCGACGCCATCGAGCGGGGCGCGTACGCGATCGGCGACAAACTTCCCTCCGAGGCGGAGCTGTGCCGCACCCTCGGGGTCTCCAGGCCGGTGCTGCGCGAGGCCCTGCGGGCACTGCAGACCATGGGCCTGACCGTGTCCAGGACCGGCAAGGGCACCTTCGTCGTGGCCGATGCGGTGGGAGAGCCCAGGTTCGGCGACTACGCGGCCGGTGACCTGCTGGAAGTGCGCCGCCACGTCGAACTCCCGGTCGCCCGGTACGCGGCCCGGCGGCGCACCCCCGAGAACCTCGACCTGCTGAACCACCTGCTGGACCGGATGGACCGGGAGACCGACACCACCGCGTGGGTCGCCATGGACACTCTTTTCCACCTCGCCGTGGCCGAGTCCACCCAGAACCCCGTGTTCCGCCGGGTCATCGAGGAGATCCGGGACGCGCTGGCCCGCCAGTCCGCCTTCCTGAACCAGCTGGGGGACCGGCGCGAGCACTCCAACCGCGAGCACCGGGCGATCGTGGAGGCGCTGACCGACGGCTCCGAGGACGACGCCCTCGCGGCGATGTCCCACCATCTCGACCGCGTCGAGACGACTCTCGCCGCCATCGTCCGCCCGCCGGGCGCGCACACTTCCACGGACACCACCACGGAAGACCGATCCTGAACCACCACGGAAGACCGATCCTGATGAACATTCCTCCCCCCGCGGCCGCACCCCCGGTCCGCGAACCCCTCCACGCCCCCGTCGCCCACCTGGTCCGCGGCGGGGTCGTCGAGGGCGTCCACTACGGTTCCGCCGTCGTCCTCGGCGCCGACGGCGAGGTCCGGCTCCGGCTCGGTGACATCGAGGCCGCCTGCTACCCGCGCTCCGCGCTCAAGCCCGTCCAGACCGTCGCCATGGTGCGCGCCGGGCTGCCGCTCGACGGTGAACTGCTATCCCTCGCCGCGGCCAGCCACTCCGGCGAGGAACGCCACCTCGCCGGTGTCCGGCGCGTCCTCGCGGGTGCCGGACTCACCGAGGACCACCTGCGCAACGTCCCGGACCTCCCGCTCGGCCCGGCCGTGCGGGACGCCTGGGTGCGCGACGGCCGCCCGCCCTCCCGGCTCGCCCAGAACTGCTCCGGCAAGCACGCCGCCATGCTGCTCACCGCGAAGCTCAACGGCTGGTCCCTCGACGACTACCTCGAGCCCACCCACCCCCTCCAGCGGGCGATCGCCGCGAGCGTCGAGGAGCTCACCGGGCAGCGCGTCGCCCGGGTGACCGTCGACGGCTGCGGCGCGCCCCTGTTCGCCGTCTCCCTGCACGGACTCGCCCGTGCCGCCGCCCGCGTCATCACCGCCGCGCCCGGCACCCCCGAGGCCCGGGTCGCCGACGCGATGCGGGAGCACCCCGAGATGGCCTCCGGCTCCGGCCGGGACGTCGCCGCCCTGATGCGGACCGTTCCCGGGCTGCTCGCCAAGGACGGCTACGAGGGCGTCCAGGTCGCAGCCCTGCCCGACGGCCGTGCCGTGGCCGTGAAGATCTCCGACGGCGCAGGCCGGGCACGTGTCCCGGTGACCGCCGCCGCCCTCGCCCGGGCCGGTGTCGACCCGGCCCTGCTCACCGGATTCGCGGGCGAACCGCTGCTCGGCGGCGGCCGCCCGGTCGGCGATGTCCGCCTCGCACCCGCGCTCGCCCCGCTCGACCGGTCCGGTGCGCGGTGAGCGGTCCGCGCGGGCGGGGAATCACCCCGGTACGGTCGGGCCCCACCTGAGCCGCAGGAACAGCGCCACGCCCGCCGCGCCCAGCAGCGCGGTGCACGTGATCGTCCACGCCACCGGCCGCTCCGGCTCGGCGTCCCGTGCCTCGGGGGCCGAAGCCGGGGTCGGACCGGCCGCGGGTCGGCCCCGGGGTCCCGGCAGCGACGTGGCCCGCAGGGCGTCCAGCGACCCCACCGGATCGACCCGGCCGGACGCCTCGAACCCCCAGTCCAGCAGCGCGCGTGCCTCCTCGTACACGGTGTGTCCGCCGCCCGACCGGGGGTTGAGGACCGTGGCCACGAGGGTGTGCCCGTCCCTGCGGGCGGCCGCCACGAGGGTGTTGCCGGCATTGCTGGTGTAGCCGTTCTTGATCCCGACGAGGCCGGGGTAGCGCTCCACACCGTCGGCGCCGGTGAGCAGCCGGTTGGTGTTGAGGATCCCGTACGATCCGCCGTCACGGCCGGGGAACATCGCTTCCACGCGGGAGCAGTACCGCGCGAAGTCAGGGCTGTGCAGTCCCGCCCGGCCGAAGACGGCCAGGTCGAACGCCGAGGACACCTGGCCGGGAGCGTCGTAGCCGTCGGGCGACCTCACCCAGGTGTCGTGGGCACCCAGGGCGCGGGCCTTTTCCTGCATCCGCTCGGCGGTGACCCGCCAGCCGCCGTTGAGCGCGGCCAGGACGTGCACGGCGTCGTTGCCGGAGCTGAGGAAGACCCCGTTCCACAGGTCGGAGATCCGGTAGGTGTGGTCCTCGGCGACCCCGACGCGGCTGCTGCCGGGGCCGATGTCCGAGAGTTCCTCCTCGCTGACGGTGTGCCGGAGGCCGCCCGGCAGGACGGGCAGCACGGTGAGGGCGAACAGGGTCTTCAGCGTGCTGGCGGGCGGCAGCCTGCGGTGCGCGTCGTGCGCCGCGAGCACCTCGCCGGAGTCGGCGTCGGCCACCAGCCACGATCGGGCGGACAGCTCCGGGACCTCGGGTGCTTCGGCGCGCGGGCGCACCTGTGTGCCGGAGCGGTACAGCAGTGAGTCCGGCGCGGCGCGTGCTCCGGAGCCGGCCTGCGGCGCGGGGTTCGGACGCGTACCGGCGGTCGCCGCGGCGGGTGCGAGCGCCAGCAGGCCCGCCGTGCAGAGGGCGCAGGTGGACACGGCAGCCCGTGAAGCAAATCCGATAGCCATACGGCAAACGTAGGAATGGAACCCTGGAGGGCCGTGGTGACCGGGCCGGAGGCCCTTCGCGAGCACCCGGATGCCGCACGCCGTCACGTCGGCCGGCCACCGGGCAGGGTCGGCCGGACGCGCCGGAGGAAGGTCGCGTTGTCGGGGGTCTCCCGTATCCGCTCCAGCAGGGTTTCCAGGCCGGCCGCCTGCCCGTCCCGGGGCCGCAGAACCCGCCGCAGGCCGCGTGCGGCCGTCAACTCCCCGGGGGTGAGCAGCAGTTCCTCGCGACGGGTGCCGGACGGGACGATGTCGACGGCCGGGAACAGCCGGCGGGAGGCCGCTTCGCGGCTCAGCCGGAGCTCCATGTTGCCGGTGCCCTTGAGCTCCTCGAAGTAGAACTCGTCGGCGCGGGAGCCGGTCTCCACCAGGGCCGAGGCGAGAATCGTGAGCGAGCCGCCTTCCTCCGCCTTGCGGGCGGCGCCGAAGAACCGCTTCGGCCCGATCAGCGCGGACGTGTCGACACCACCGCTCATGGTGCGGCCACCGGAGGGCGCGGCGTTGTTGTACGCCCGGCAGAGCCGGGTCAGCGAGTCGAGCAGGACGACGACGTCCTCGCCCGCCTCGACCAGCCGTTTGGCCCGCTCGATCACCAGCTCGGCAAGAGCGATGTGCTGTTGCGCGGGCCGGTCGAAGGTCGAGGCGTACACCTCGCCGCGCACCGAGCGCCGCATGTCGGTGACCTCCTCGGGACGCTCGTCGAGCAGTACGACCATCAGCCGGCACTCGGGGTGGTTGCCCGCCACGGCCGCCGCGAGCTGCTGGATCAGAACGGTCTTGCCGGTCTTCGGCGGGGCCACGAGCAGACCGCGCTGCCCCTTGCCGACGGGCGCGAGCAGATCGACGAGGCGCCCGGCCGGACCGGACGCGGGGTGCTCCAGGCGCAGCCGCTCCCGCGGGTGAAGCGGTGTCAGGTCCCCGAAGTGCGGCCGGTGGCGCAGGGCGTCGGGCGTACGGCCGTTGACCCGGGCGACCTCGGTGAGACCGCGCCGGTCGCCGCGCAGCCCCTCGACGTGATCGCCCTTGCGCAGGCCGTGCCGGCGGACCAGCGCGGGGGAGACGGCGGGGTCGGACGGGGAGGGCAGGCAGGTGCCGGCCCGCAGCTGCGCCTTCCCGGCCGCGTCGATGTCGAGGACACCGCTGACGGGCCGGGGCTGCTGGTGGACGGAGGGGCGGGGGAGTGCGGTGGTGGTCACGGAGGTCGGACCTTTCGTGGACGACGGGGGAAGAACATGCGGCGGAACGGACGTACGAAGGAAAGGGGGAACCGTGCCGGAGGGTGCGTCTGCCACCCTGGGCTGCGGGAAACAGCACCTCGGCCGTGGCGATGAAGCCCTGCTCACGAGGTGGTGTGGAAAGCCGGACGGCCGGTCGGAAACGACGGGCGGATCGGCGAACCGATGAACCGGTGAAAAAGAGAGAGAAGAACAAAAGAAGAAAGAGAGGAAAGGCACCGACGCCTGCGGTGTGCGTGGAGGCGCTGAACGAGTGCTGCCGCCAAGGTACCACGGGGCGCGAGAGCGCGGTCGAGGGCGACGGTGTACGAGCCGGAGAGCCGGAGAAGGGCCCGCCGGGGCGGTCGGCGGGCCCTGGGACGGAGCCGGTCGGGCGATCGGGCGGTGCTCCGCCGTTCCCGAGTGTGCTCAGGCCAAGCGGTCCCGCTCCTCACGCGCGATTTTCTCGAACTGCGCGCCCATGGCGGCCGCGAGTGCCTGCGCGCCGGACAACGGGCGCACCATCACGGTGAATTCGTCGATACGGCCGTCGTCGTCGACATGGATGAAGTCGCAGCCCTCGATCTCGCGGTCACCCACCCGCGCGGAGAAGACGAGCGCGTGGTCGCGGCCGTTCACGTCGTTGATCTCCCGGAGGTACCGGAAGTCCTCGAAGACCTCCGCCACCGTGCGCAGGATCGCCGCCGTGATCGGCTTGCCGGTGTAGGGCTTGAAGACGACCGGGCTGGTGAAGACGACGTCCTCGGCCAGCAGCGCTTCGGCGGCGTCCATGTCGTGCGCCTCGACAGCCTCACGGAATGCCCGCATCACAGCTCCTCACATCAACGGATCGCACAGGTGCGCACGAGGCTAGCTCCTCGGCCCTTCGGGCAACGCCTGGGTCTAGGCTGATGCGATGTTCAGCCCCGAAGGCCCGCGTCTGCGGGAACTCGCCGTCCAGGCGTTGTCGTCCGTGGAGCGCGGCTACGACCTCCTCGCGTCGAAGTTCGACCACACCCCTTTCCGTACGCCCGACTCGGTGCTCGACGCCACCGCCGGGACGCTGCGGAGACTGGGGCCGTTCGACACGGGGCTCGACCTGTGCTGCGGCACCGGCGCGGGCATGGACGTACTGGCGCGGGTGTGCCGTCGAAGCGTCACCGGCGTCGACTTCAGCGCGGGCATGCTCGCCGTCGCGCGCGAGCGGACCCGGCCCGGGGGGCCGCCGGCCGGTCATGTGCGGGCGGACGCGCGGGCGCTGCCGTTCGGGCCCGTCTTCGATCTGGTGGTGAGCTTCGGGGCATTCGGCCACTTCCTGCCGCGCGAGCTGCCGGAGCTGTTCGCCCAGGTCCACCGCGTGCTGCGGCCGGGGGGACGGTTCGCCTTCCCGGTGGTCGCTCCGCCCCGGCCGGGCTCACTCGCGTACTGGATGCTGACGGGCTTCGACGCGGTGATGCGGGTGCGCAACGCGGTGTGGCGCCCGCCGTTCGTCATGTACTACCGCGCCCTCCGCTTCGGTGACCTCCGGCGCGAGCTGGACCGGGCCGGATTCCGGGTCGAACTCCACCCGCTGCCCGATTTCGGGCAGCGGCCGGACGGCAGCCCCCGGGTCCGCCTGGTCGTCGCCCAGCGGCCCGAGGAGTAGCCGGAGCGCGCCCCGGTCGGCCTTGTCGAGCAGAAACGCTACGCCGACCGGGCAGCGGCCGAACCAGTGAACCTGAAACCACGTCACCCCGCCCTGACCAGCCATTCGGCCTCCCCCGCGCGGCGGGACAACCTCAGATCGACATCGTCGGCGATTCGTGATGTACCGGATGTTTCGGGCGTTGTGCCCCATGCTGGGTCGTGCTGTGTCCACCCCCACTCGAGGCCCTTCTGGGCAGGGGTGGGTGCGTGTGCGACCGACCGGAGGGCCATGTTCAGTCAGGAACGTAACCGTCAGACTTCTTCTCAACCCCGCCGCGCCGTACTCGGTGCCGGGATCGCCGCCGTGGGATCCGGCCTGCTCGCCGCCTGTTCGGACGGCGCACCGGGCCGCAACCACATCGATGGTGCTCCGGGCGCCGAGCCCGCGCGTTCCGCCCCTCCGCGGGACGGCACGCAGGCACCGCCCGCAGAGACTCCGAGCTCCGAACGGCCGACACGGGGGCTGACCCTCACGGCCACTCCCAGCACGGTCGACCTGGGGGGCGGGCAGACCGTCAGGACGTGGACGTACAGTGACGAGCTGCCAGGCCGCGAGGTCCGTATCACCGCAGGGGAAACGCTCAAGCTGACCCTGAACAACCATCTGCCGGAAGCCACCACGGTCCACTGGCACGGCATCGCCGTGCCCAACGACATGGACGGCGTGCCGCACGTGACGCAGCGGCCGATCGCCACGGGCAAATCGTTCACGTACCGGTTCCAGGTTCCGGACCCCGGCACATACTGGCTCCACCCGCACCTGGGCCTGCAAATCGACAGGGGCCTCTACGCGCCACTGATCGTGGACGACCCCCATGAGCCCCTCTCCTACGACCGGGAGTGGGTCATCCTGCTCGACGACTGGCTCGACGGGGTGAACGGCTCGACCCCGGAGGAGGTGTTCGCGCAGCTCCGCAAGGGCAAACCCGCAATGGGGCACGGCCCGGGGCACGGCGAGCAAGAAAGTGACGCCCCGCCTGCCCGCCCCCGGGGAGGGATCGACGTCGGGCACGGGCCGCCCCTGGCCTATGCGCCGGGGCACGGGGACGACGACCCTTCGGAGCCACCGCACGGCGGTAAGGGCACCTACCGGGTGATGAAGAGAGCCGTCAGCAGGCTGCTCGGCGGTCACGCGGGCAACGTCGACCACCCGTACTACCTGATCAACGGGCGGACTTCGGTCGACCCCACGCAGTTCAAGGCCAAGCCCGGCGAACGCATCCGGCTGCGCATCATCAACGCGGCCGCTGAGACGGCGTTCCGGGTGGCGCTCGGGGACCACCAGCTCACCGTCACCCACAGCGACGGCTTTCCCGTACAGCACCACAAGGTCGACTCGCTGCTCCTGGGCATGGCCGAGCGGTACGACGTGCTCGTCACCGTGAAGAGCGGGGTCTTCCCGTTCACCGCGCTCGCCGAGGGGAAAGGCGGGTCGGCGATGGCCGTCCTGCGCGCGGGCAGCGGCGCTGCGCCGAAGCCGTCCGCGCGTCCGCGGGAGTTGAACCGGAACGTGCTGGTTTCGGCCGGGCGGCTGCAGCCGCACGAATCCGTGGCCCTGGACCGGCGCGAACCCGACCGTCAGATCAAACTCATCTTGACCGGCAGTATGAAGAAATTCGACTGGGGCATCGACCACCGGCCCTATTCACCGGACCGCATTCACAAGATCGAACGTGGTGAGCGGGTGCGGTTGGTCGTCTTCAACGGCACGGACATGTGGCATCCCGTCCATCTGCACGGCCACACCTACGGCCTGGCTGACACCGACTCCCCCGGCGCCCGCAAGGACACGGCCGTGGTGCTGCCGCACCACAAGCTGGTAGCCGATTTCGACGCGGAAAATCCAGGGTTGTGGATGCTGCACTGCCACAACATCTACCACTCGGAGTCCGGAATGATGACGACGCTCGGCTACCGGTAGCCGCGCGGCTGCCCCGTCGAGGGAAGCCGCGTCAACGGGCGAAGCCCGTGGCGGAACCTGCCGACGGCGAAAGGGCCGGCTCGGAGGAGGGGTTTCTCCTCCGAGCCGGCCCTTTCGCCGTTCCGGGCGCCGTGCCACACGCATGCCGTCACGTCCGCTCGGCGTGGGGTTCCCCGCTGGGCGGGAGAAGCCGACCAACCGGTCAGCAGGCGCCGGCCGGTTCGGAGGTCCGGCAGACGTTGTTGACGAACTTGTTGTCCTTCCCCTTCTCGTCGCGGGTGACCAGGTCCGCCGGGCCGTTGTCCAGTACGAGGTTGTCGCGGACGGTGTTCTGCTCGTTGGAGACGCCGTCCATGCTGCCGAACACGACGATCCCGCCGGAGTACGGGGAGTCACCCACGTTGTCGTGGACCGAGTTCTGCGTCACCAGCACCTTCTCCGTACCGACGAGGACGATGCCGACCCCCTGGAGGTGGGGCAGGCGCGCGGAGGCGGGGCAGTACTCGTTGTTCTCGTAGACCGCGTTGCGGCGGACGGCCAGGTCGCCCACTGTGCGCGGCAGCACGACGAAGACACCCGCGCAGTTCCCGGTGACGACGTTGTGCTCGACGGTGAGGTTCCTGAGCCGACGGGTGGTCATGCCGATCCGGTTGCCCGTCAGGCGGTTGCCGCTGATCACCGTGCCACGGGAGTCGAGGGTCTTGCTCTCCGCGTCGGCCTCGAACACGTTGGCGGTGTAGAGCCCGGCGTCGCCGTTGCCGCTCGCCGTGTTGTAGCGGAACGAGGCGCGGGTGGAACGATCCTGCGCGATGCCCCACTGACCGTTGTCCCGGGCGGTCACCCGGCGGACCTCCAGCTGGTCGGTGCGCGTGGCCGAGACACCGTTCCTCTTGAACCCTTTGACTGTCAGTGACTGGATCCGTGCCCCGGTGACGGGGTGGTCGTCCGTGCCGGTGACACAGATGCCGTCGCCCGCCTTGGCGCACGCGCTTTCTGCCTCCTCGTCCTTTCCGGGCACGATCACGGTCTGCTCGCCCGCGCCCCGGAGGGTCAGCGGCTTGGTGAGCGTGACGCTTCCGCGGTAGGTGCCCCGCGTCAGGACGATGGTGGCTCCGGGGGCGGCCGCGTCAACGGCCTCCTGGATGGACTGGTCCGGACGGACCACTTGCTCGGATCCGTTGCGGGCGGAGGCGGCCGGCGCGAGGGCGCCCATGCCGACGACGAGGGGCGCGATGGCGCAACTAAGGCATGTGACTTGGTATTTCCTCATGATCCAGACGTTATGGGCGCCCTCGCAGCGCCGCCACTCTTGGCGACCATATGGATACAGAAAGGAGCCGATCGGACCTGTTCCCCGGCTCCGCCGCCGACTGCCCGGCCGGAACGGGGGCACGGCGTGGACAGGGGCAGGGGTCGTGATCGAACGGAGCACCGGCCCCGCGCTTTTGCGAGGTCAGACGTACGAGCGCATCCAGCGGAGCTTGGCCGCCTCCTGGAAGGGGCCGCCGCCCTCGTGGTCGTTGAAGTCGTACACCTCGATGGACTTGTCGTCGTGCGTCCAGGCGTTGAAGGCCGCGAAGACCGTCGAGGGCGGGCAGGTCTGGTCCTCGAGGGCCGCCGAGAACAGCGCCGGGGCACGGCCGCGGGCGGCGAAGTGCACGCCGTCGAAGTAGGACAGGGTGCGCAGGGCGTCCTCGGTGCGGCCCCGGTGCGTCCTGAGGAAGAGACCGATCTCCCGGTACGGATGCCGGTCGGTGAGCGTCGCGGCACGCGGGAAGTCGCACAGGAACGGAACGTCCGGGGCGACGGCCGCCAGGTTCGGGACCAGGCCGCCCACCGCGAGGGCGACTCCGCCGCCCTGACTCGAGCCGACGGCCGCGGTGCGGGCCGCATCGGCCAGCGGATGCGCACGGGCCGCCTCCACCGCGCGCACCGCGTCCGTGAACACCCGGCGGTAGTAGTAGTTCTCGGGCGCGTCGATGCCGCGCGTCATGAACCCGGGGTACGCCGGCGCGCCGCCCACCGGGTCCGCCGTACCACCGCCGGCGCCCCAGGCGCTGCCCTGGCCGCGGGTGTCCATCACGAAGTGCGCCCGGCCCGTGGACGCCCACAGCAGATGCTCGTGGGGCAGACCGCGGCCCCCGCCGTAGCCGATGAACTGCACGACCAGCGGCAGCGGTTCCTCGGCCCCGGCGGGCAGCGTCAGCCAGCCCTTGACCGGGTGGCCCCCGAAGCCGGCGAACGTCACATCGAGGACCCGCACCGTGGACAGGCCCGTGTCGACCGGCTCGAAGCGGACGTCCAGGTCGTGCTCGCGTGCCTCCGCGAGCGTCTTGGACCAGAACGCGTCGAAGTCCTCCGGGGCCGTGGACGCGCTCCGGTACTCGCGCAGTTCGTCGAGCGGTAGGTCGAACAGGGCCATGAGGGACCGCCTTTGTACGGAGACAGTACGAAGCGATCACACCGTACGTGGGCCACGGGAACAGTCGCCAGAGCACGTGCGTGACTCCGTCCGCGCCCGACGCGGGAACAGAGGCACACAGGTAAAGAGCGCGGAAAGCGCTTGTGCCCGCCGAGGCCGCCGTCCTGCGGCGGCCCCGGCGGGGCGTGGGTCAGCCGAAGCGCTCGATACGGATCCGGTCCACGGGCTGGCCGGCCGCGACAAGCAGCCTGGAGGCGTGCTCGGCAAAGGAGTTGGAACCGCACACATAGGCTTCCCACCCGCCCTCGGGAGCGTCGGCCAGGAGCGGCGCCACATGTGCGGCCGTCATACGTCCCACGGCCACGCCCTCCGGCGCGCTCCGGGTGAACACGGGCAGGGTCTCCGCGCCGAACTCACCCCGGTAGATCAGCTCCTCGGGGCTGCGCGCCGACACCAGCAGCCGCAGGGGCAGTGACAGGCCCCGGGCCCTGTGGTGCCGCACCATCGACATCAGCGGGACCACACCCGAGCCGGCTCCCAGCAGCAGCGCGGGCCGGTCGCCCGGCCAGGCGAAGAAGCCGCTCAGCGGGCCGCGCACCTCGACCCGGTCGCCGGGCCGGGCCACCGAGTGGAACCAGCCCGAGACCTCGCCGCCCGCCACATGGTCCAGGGTCAGCTCGATGTGGCCGGAGCCGTCCGGTGCGGACGCGATCGAGTAGTGGCGCTGAGCCACATAGCCGTCCTCGGCGGTCAGCCGCAGCAGCAGGTGCTGACCCGGCACGTGTCCCGGCCAGCCGGGCACGGCGAAGCGGAAAGTCGCGGCGCGTGGGGTCTCGCGGCGGATCCCGGTCAGTGTCGCCGTCCGCCACACCGAGGCCGTCTGCTCGCTCACGCCGATGCGCCCGGGTACGGCGAACCGTGTCGGCGGGGTGAACCGGGCGGGCGGAGCCGGATCGTTCGGCCCTCGTGGCAGTGTCAGCCGCTCAGTCACCGGAGTACCGCTGCTCCTCCCAGGGATTGCCGCGCGCGTGGTAGCCGTTGCCCTCCCAGAAACCCGGCTCGTCGTGGTCGAGGATCCGCAGGCCCGCGATCCACTTGACGCTCTTCCAGAAGTACAGGTGCGGCACGATCAGCCGGGCCGGGCCGCCGTGCTCGGGCGGGATCGGCCGACCGTCGTACTCCCGGACGATCCAGGCCCGCCCGCCGGTCAGGTCGGCGAGCGGCAGGTTCGCCGTGTAGCCGGTGTGCGAGTAGGCGACGGCATGGGTGGCGGACCCGTCGGGCCGGACGAGATCCATGAAGGTGTCCAGGGAGACGCCGCCGAACCGCACCCCGAACTTCGACCAGCCCGTCACGCAGTGGATCGCGCCCTCGTACGCCGAGGCCGGCAGGGCGTGCGCCTGCTCCCAGTCCCACGTACGGGGCTCGGCCACCAGCCCGTCGATCCGGAACGTCCAGTCGGCGGGCGCGAGGTCGGGGGTGACCTCGGCGGACAGCACGGGCCATTCGTCGCCCGCGTCGTACTGGCCGGGCGGCAGGCCGGGATGGTCCGTGCGGGGGCGGCCGGTGAAGCCGCGGGTGATGTTCACGTGATCGGCGATTCCGTTGCGAGTGGTGCTCAGATGGTTCTGGTGTTTCCGATGTTCTCCGGCTTCAACCGTACGGGGTGCCGGAGAACACCCGCACACCGATCTCTCTTGCCGGCCCCCGGCCGTACCGCCGGCGTCCCCGGCCGCCCCACCGGCCTCGGTCTCGCCGCGCCGTGTGCACCGCGCCGTACGGAAAACGCCGGACGACCGGCAGCCCCGTCGGGTAATGTGGCGGCTCGGCTGCGGACGGTCCCAGCCGTCGACGGCTCAGGGAGGTGAGACCCATTACCGCTGTGTCAGGTCGGGTGCTCTCACCTCGAAGCGACGCGGATCACCCGCAGTAGGTGACCGCGGGAGCACCCTTCGGCTCCCGAAAGGCTCTTGCCGCCATGCCGTCCCCGTCTCCCTCGCCCGCCCCGCAGTCCTCCCCCCGGTTCTCTCCCGCCCGGCCGCAGCCCGCCCGGCCGCAGCCCGCCCGGCCGCAGCCCGCCGGGCCGCCACCCGCCCCGCCTTCCGCGCCCGCCGACCGGGACTCCGTCGTCGCCACGCTGCGCGCCGCGGGCTGTGTCTTCGCCGAGGACGAGGCCGAGCTGATCCTCACCGCCGCGCACACCCCGGACGAGGCGACCGCGATGGTCGAGCGCAGGGTGCGCGGGCTTCCGCTCGAACTCGTCGTCGGCTGGGCCGAGTTCAGGGACCGACGGATCGCCGTGACCCCCGGTGTCTTCGTACCCCGGCGCCGTACCGAGTTCCTCGTGACGCAGGCGCTCGCCCAGGCACCCGACGCGGCCGTCGTCGTGGACCTGTGCTGCGGTTCGGGCGCCGTCGGCGCGGCGCTGGCCGACGGGCTCGGCGCGGTCGAACTGCACGCCGCCGACATCGACCCGGTCGCCGTGCGCTGTGCCCGCCGCAATGTCGCGGACGCCGGCGGCCAGGTGCACGTCGGAGACCTGTTCGAGGCGCTGCCCGCAGCGTTGCGCGGCCGGATCGACATCCTCGCGGCCAATGTGCCGTACGTGCCCAGCGGCGAGATCGGTCTGCTCCCGCCGGAGGCCCGCGACCACGAGCCGCGCGTCGCACTCGACGGCGGCACGGACGGGCTCGACGTGCTGCGCCGGGTGGCCGCCGGGGCCCTCGACTGGCTGGCGCCCGGCGGGTGCCTCCTGGTCGAGACGAGCCGCCGGCAGGCTCCCGCGGCCGCCGCCGTCCTCACCGGTGCCGGACTGCGGGCCCGCCGGGCCGCATCCGAGGAGGAGCACGCCCATGTCGTGATCGGCGTCAGACCGTAGGACGGCCCGCGCGTTCCGTACCACCGGGAGTCGTCGCGCGGGCGATGAGCAGGGCCACGTCGTCGAAGTTGTCGGGCTCGTGCAGCGTGCGCAGCAGCAGGTCGCACATGTCCTCGAGGGAGCGGTCGGGGCCGTGCAGCAGCGTGAGCAGGCGGTCGAGACGTTGGTCCAGCGGGTGTCGGCGGGTCTCGACGAGGCCGTCGGTGTAGAGCACCAGCCGATCGCCCGGCTCGATCCCGACGACGGTCGTGGAGAACTTGACGCCGCCCACGCCCAGCGGCACCCCGGTGGGCAGATCGAGCAGTTCCGGGGTGCCGCCGGCCCGTACCCGTACCGGCGGCAGATGTCCCGCGTTGGCGATCAGGCACTGGTGCTCACGGGGGTCGTGGACGGCGTAGACACAGGTGGCGATGGCATCCTCCAGACCGCCGACGATCCGGTCGAGGTGCTCCAGGAGCACCGCCGGATCGAGGCCGAGCGAGGCCAGCGTGTTCGTCGCCGTGCGCAGCCGTCCCATGGTGGCCGCCGCCGGGATGCCGCTGCCCATGACGTCTCCCACCACGAGGGCCGTCCTGCCGCCGCCCAGCGGGATCACGTCGAACCAGTCACCGCCCACCTCGCTGGTGCTGCCCGCGGGCTGGTAGCGGGAGGCGACCTCGAGACCGCCCGTGACGGGCGGATGGCTGGGCAGCAGACTGCGCTGCAGGGTGAGCGCGGCGTCGCGGGCGCTCTGGTACCAGCGGGCGTTGTCGATCTGCACTGCCGCGCGGGCGGCCAGTTCCCGGGCCAGCAGCAGATCGTCCTCGTCGAACGGCCGTGGATTGCCGGTGCGCTTGAGGTCGAGCGCGCCCAGCACCTCGCCGCGCGCGATGAGCGGCACTGCCAGATACGAGTGCACACCCGCCCGGCTCAGCAGTTCGGTCGCCTGGGCGGAGCGGGCGATGCGGGTGAGGTGTTCCTCCTTCACCTGCGGCAGCATCACGGGCAGGCCGGTGCGTACGCACTCGGTGACCAGCCGGTCCGGGCCGTACCGGGCCACCTGGCCCGGCGGATCGGCCGCCCGCAGGGCGTCGTCCGCGCCCGCGCCCGCGCCCCGGACCGCCAGCGCCCGGATCATCGCCGGTTCGGCCGGGGCGAGGGTGCTGCGGTGGCCCCGGACCACCGCGTCCAGCAGGTCCACGGCCGCCACGTCGGCCAGTTCCGGCACGGCCACGTCGGCCAGCTCACGGGCCGTACGCTCCAGGTCCAGGGTGGTGCCGATCCGCACCGAGGCATCGGCGACGACGGCCAGCCGGCGCCGGGCCGTCTCGGCCTCCACGGCCGCCCGGTACTGCTCGGTGATGTCCACCACGGACACGGCCACGCCCAGCACCGAGCCGAGCGCGTTCTCCAGCCGGTAGAGCGAGACCGACCAGGCGTGGTCCACCTCGGGATCGGCCGGGGTCCGGCCGATCATGGACTGGTCGACGACCGGTTTCCCGGTGTCCAGGACCCGGAGCGCCGCGGCCTCGACGGCGTCGGCGTCCAGCCGCGGCAGCACCTCGCGGACCGTGCGGCCCAGATGGTCGTCGGCCGGCATGCCGTTGATCTGTTCCAGCGCCGGGTTGACCGAGACGTATCGCAGGCCGGTGTCCAGTACGGCCAGCCCGATCGGGGACTGGGCGACGATCCGGGTGGACAGCGCCACGTCCCGCTCCATCCGGCGCACGGTCGACTGGTCGACCGCGAGGCCGAGGGCGTAGACGGCGCCGCGGTCGTCCGTCAGCCGCATGTTGCGGAACTCCACCATCCGGGTGCCGCCGTCCTTGCGCCGGATGGGGAAGGCCCCGGCCCAGCTCTGCCCGGTGCGCATGACGTCGGAGAACAACTCGACCACCAGGTCCAGATACCGCTCGTCCACCATGATCCGCGCGGCGTACCGGCCCAGCGCCTCCTCGGTGCTGTAGCCGAACAGTTCCTCGGCCTGGGGGCTCCACAGGACGATCCGCCCCTCGGGGTCCAGCACCACCGAGGCCACACGCAGCACGTCGAGCAGCCCGCTGGGACGGACCGGCCCCGGTGCCGCCCCGCCGCCCTCGACCAGGGGTGACTCGGCTGAACTCATCGCACGCCCCGCCTTCGCCGATTCTCACGGCACGCCGTCGCGGTGCCGCCATCCCTTGTTCTACCGCGCGTGGGGGGGATTTTCCGCCGCTCCGACCGTCTGCTGCCACCTCCTTCCTCTCATCCGGCGGGTGCCCCGCGGTCCCCCCCCGGGCACGCCGGTGGTGCGCGGGTAGTGCTCCCGCGCGGGCGGTGTTTCCCTGGGGAGGGGCGGGGAAGCCGGTGTGGCGACGAGAGGAGCGATCACGATGGGCAGTGAACGAGCGCACCCGGAATCCGTCTCGGTCGAGATCAGCGGGTGCGACAAGCATGACGCGCGGATCGTCTTCGACACGCTGTGCGCGTGCTACACGTCCGACCGGTGCTCCGACGACGTACCGGAGAAGTTCCACGAGACCCGCCCGATGGTGTGGCTCGGCACGTTCGACGTAGCCGCCCCGCAGGAGGGCGGCGCCCGCCCGGCCCGGCTGTCGTCGTCGGTCGACGCCGACGTGCACGGCGGCTACTGGGCCGTCGACCGGTTCCGCACCACCCTCGACTCCCTGTTCACGGTGCACGATCTGAGCACGGTATCGGGCGACCAGGAGGAGGAGCTGCACATCCGCCTCGAAAGCCGGTGACCCGCCGGGGCGCGGTGGCGCACACGGACACCCCCGACGGTCCTTGCGCCGCCGGCTCACCGCGCCCTCCGTCATGTTTGTGCAACTAGTTGCACAAACAGGTGCGCGTCCTCTACAACAGAGGCACCACACCGCGCACGGAGGGCCCGATGAGCCGATACCCGCACCTGCTGACCCCCCTCGACCTGGGCTTCACGACCCTGCCCAACCGCGTCCTCATGGGGTCCATGCACATAGGCCTCGAGGAGGCCGAGGGCGGCTTCGCGCGCATGGCCGAGTTCTACGCCGCCCGTGCCCGCGGCGGCGTGGGCCTCATCGTCACCGGTGGCATCGCACCCAATGACGAGGGGCGGGCCTTCGAGGGCGGCGCGAAGCTCACCACCGACGCGGAGGCCGAGCAGCACCGGACCGTCACCGAGGCCGTGCACCGCGAGGGCGGGCGGATCGCCCTGCAGATCCTGCACTTCGGCCGGTACGCCTACCACCAGGACCTGGTCGCCCCCAGCCCGCTCCAGGCGCCGATCAGCCCCTTCGCACCCCGCGAACTCACCGACGCCGAGGTCGAGCGCACCGTCGACGACTACGTCCGCGCCGCCCGCCTCGCCCGGCAGGCCGGCTACGACGGCGTCGAGATCATGGGCTCCGAGGGTTATCTGATCAACGAGTTCATCGTCGAGCAGACCAACCGGCGCACGGACCGCTGGGGCGGCTCGTACGAGAACCGGACGCGCTTCCCCCTCGAGATCGTCCGCCGGGTGCGCGAGGCGGTCGGTGAGGACTTCATCCTCATCTACCGGCTCTCCATGCTGGACCTCGTCCCCGGCGGCTCGACCCTGGACGAGGTGATCGAACTGGCCCGCGCCGTCGAGGCGGCCGGCGCCACGATCATCAACACCGGCATCGGCTGGCACGAGGCCCGCATCCCCACCATCGCCACCTCGGTACCCCGCGGTGCGTACACCTGGGTGACGAAGCGGCTCATGGGAGAGGTCTCGGTCCCCCTCGTCACCACCAACCGCATCAACACCCCCGAACTCGCCGAGGAACTGCTCGCCGAGGGACACGCCGACATGGTGTCGATGGCCCGCCCGATGCTCGCCGACCCCGATTTCGTCGCCAAGGCCGCGGACGGCCGGTCCGAGGCGATCAACACCTGTATCGGCTGCAACCAGGCCTGCCTGGATCACACCTTCAGCGGACAGATCACCTCCTGCCTGGTCAATCCGCGTGCCTGCCACGAGACCGAACTGGTGCTGTCACCGACCAGGCACCGCAAGCGCGTCGCGGTCGTCGGCGCCGGTCCGGCCGGACTCGCCTGCGCCGTCAGCGCCGCCGAACGCGGCCACGACGTCACCCTGTTCGACGCCGCGAACGAGATCGGCGGCCAGCTCAACGTCGCGCGGAAGGTCCCCGGCAAGCAGGAGTTCGACGAGACCCTGCGCTACTTCCGTACCCGGCTCGCCGAACTGGCCGTGGACGTACGCCTGGACACCCTGGTCACGGCCGACGACGTCGCCGGCCACGACGAGGTCGTCGTCGCCACCGGCGTCAGCCCGCGCGTGCCCGACCTCCCCGGCATCGACCACCCGAGCGTGCTCGGCTACCTCGACGTGCTGCGCGACGGCGCCCCCGTCGGCGACCGGGTCGCGATCCTCGGCGCGGGCGGCATCGGCTTCGACGTCGCCGAGTTCCTCACCGACGGCGGCGACAAGGCGCACGAGCACCCCGAGACGTACTTCCGTCAGTGGGGCGTCGACATGGACCACCGCACGCCCGGCGGTCTCACCGCACCCCAGTGGCCCGCCCCGCCGCGCACCGTCCACCTGCTCCAGCGCAAGACGTCCAAGGTCGGCGCGGGACTCGGCAAGACCACCGGCTGGATCCACCGCACCGAACTCCGCCACCGCGGCGTCACCATGGTCCCCGGGGTGCGCTACGACCGCATCGACGACGCCGGTCTGCATGTCACCGTCGACGGCGAGAGCACCATTCTGGAGGTGGACACGATCGTCCTGTGCACCGGCCAGGAACCGCGCCGCGACCTGTACGAGGAACTGGTCGCCGCCGGGCACGCCGTCCACCTGATCGGCGGTGCCGACCTGGCCGCCGAACTGGACGCCAAACGCGCCATCAAGCAGGGTACGGAGCTGGCGGCGGCCCTGTAGAGCGGCGGATCCCGTCCCTAGGATCGATCCCATGTCACTCCCGCACGCCATCCTCACCGCCCTGCTCGAGAAACCGTCGTCCGGGCTGGAGCTGACCCGGCGCTTCGACAAGTCGATCGGCTACTTCTGGTCCGCGACGCATCAGCAGATCTACCGCGAGCTGGGGAAACTGGAGGCCGAGGGTCTGATCCGGGCACTGTCCGCCGAACAGCCCGCCCGCGGGCAGAAGAAGTCCTACGAGGTCCTGCCGGCGGGCCGCACCGAACTGGCCCGCTGGGCCTCCGCCTCGCAGGACCCCAAACCGCTCCGCGACGCGCTGTTGCTGCGGCTGAGGGCGGCGGCGGTGGTCGGCACCGAGGGGCTCGAGGCCGATTTTCGGCGCCATCTGGAGCTGCATGAAAGGCAGTTGGCGGAGTACAAGGACATCGAGCAGCGCGACTTCCCGCCCGGCAGGGACGGCAGGGAGGACCGGCTCCGACATCTGGTGCTGCGGGCCGGCATCGACCTGGAGACCTTCTGGACCCGGTGGCTCGAGCACGCGCTGACGGAGTTCGCGGAGCTGCCGGACACCGAGCGGGCAGAGCGGAGCGAGCGGACCGGGCGGGCCGAGCCGACCGGCTCGCCGGGCTCCGTCCCCACGGATCCGTCCGACTCCGGGCGTGCGGAACCGGACGGATCGGGCTCCGGAGGGAAGTGACGCCGGCCGCCCGACCGGAGCGCGTCGGACGTGATGGCGGCCGGCGCCGTCTCAGAGGCGGTTCGGCTTGCCGCGCCGCCGCAGGTACCAGACCGTGGCGAGGAGGCCGGTGCCGACCAGCGCGCCGCCGGCCACCAGTGTCACCGTGCCGTAGTCCGTGGAGCCGCCGCCGACGCCGCCCAGCACCCCGCGGGTCGGCGGGGATGGGTCGGAGACCGCCGGGCGGGGAGCGGGATCGGCGACGACGACGGACTGCGTGCCCGCGGTGGTCCCGTTCGAGCACATCACGATCACCGTGTGGGTTCCCGAGCGGACGTCCGACCAGGCGGCGGACTGTCCCGAGCCGGTCCCGGACAGCGCCACCTGGCGGCCCTGGGAGAAGTTCGACTGGCTGCCGTCGAGCAGCGAGGCGGTGCCCCAGCTGCCGTTGAGCTGGGCGCACGCGGTGGTGGTGACGGAGACCGTCGAGCCGGTGGTGCTCACGGAGATTCCGGGGCCCGAGGCGGCCGGGCCCGCCAGGGTCAGGGGCAGCGCGGCGGCGGCTGCCACGGTCAGACCGGAACGGAGCAGTGGCTTCGAATAGCGCATGTGAACTGCCTTCCGGCGGCACGGCCGGCGGTACATCCCTTGCGCCGCCGAGGATCGGGGAACGCCCGTGCTGCCACGGGCCCAGCCAATGCGCACCCGCCCCGCGGCGCATTCCGGCCGCCGCCGGGCAGGTGACGACTGCCGTCGCCCGGACGGAGAGGGGCTCAGCGGCGCGAGCCCGTCGTCACCGTGCGCTCCGCCGAGAAACCGCCCCAGGTCCCGTCCGGCAGCTTGGCCCGGATCCGCACCCGATGGGTGACCCCCGCCTCCTCGCCCGCGTAGAAGCTGTACGTCGCCCGGTCGCGCGGCGCGTCCCCTCCGTAGACGAGTGAGGTGGCCGCGCGGCCGTCCAGCCGCACCTCGTACTCGGTGATCACCCCGTCCACGCGCGGCGGCACCCAGCTGAGGTCGATGTGGTAAGCACCCTCGGAGCGGTGACTCGTGGCGCGGAAACCGGTGGGCGCCGTGGCGCGGCCGTCGTCACGGCCCGGGGTGGTGAGGCGGACGGGGGCGCCGGCGGGGGAGAGATTGTCGGCGGCGTCCCGAGCCCGGACGGTGAAGGTGTAACGGGTGCCCGGCCGCAGCCCCGTCACCACGGTGGCGGTCTGGCCCCCGCCGACGCTGTGGATCTTCGTCTCTCCCTGGTACACCTCGTACGAGAGCACGCCCCGGTCGTCCGTCGAGGCCGACCAGGACAGCTGCACCGCCCGGCTGCCGGCCGCTGTGCCGCGGACGTCCGTGGGGCGGCTGGGCGCGGACCGGTCGGCCGCCGCGGCCGCGGGTGTCGTCGCCCGGACCTCCCGGCTGCGCGGTCCGAGCCGTCCGTCCGTGTCCCGCGCCCGCACGGTGAAGGCGTACGTGGTGGCGGGCCGGAGCCTGGTGACATCCACCATGTGTTCGGAACCGGGTACTTCCTTGACCTTTGTGGCGCCCCGATACACCTCGTACCGGCTCACCTCGGCGCCCGCGGCGGTGACGGTGTTCCACATGACATGCACGCTGGTGGCGCTGCCGGCCTCGGCCGTGACACCCGTCGGAGCCCCGGGCGGCCGTTCACCGTCGTTCCCACTGCCGTTCCCACCGCAGGAGACGATCAACAGGAGCCCACCGCAGAGCGTGCCACGGAGCACCCCGCGCAGCGCGTCACGTCGGCACGGGGGCACGGCAACAGGAACGCCTCGCACGGCTCTGCCTCCCGAAGGGCACAGGAAACGGTGAAATGGTCCGTACCAATATGGCGTGGCTGACGCGGTCACATCAAGAGGGTGTGGCGGGGTCCCTGTGAGGGGGCCGGAGGTGCGTCGTACGGTCCTGTCTCGGTGGCCGCGGCACCACTCCGGGATGAGATTGGCCGAGTGCTCGGCAGTGTCCCCTACGAGAGGCCCACACACCGTGAACCCTGTCCAGGCGCTCATACCGGCCGTGGCCGGCGTCTCCCTGTTCGCCCCGGCGACGCTCCACGCCACCTCGTCCCAAACCCGCACGGAGCAACCGGTCGTGCAGCAGGAGAACGCCGTCGGCGCTGACAGCGCCGTCAGCGCCGACGACCTGCTGGCCGAGGTGCGTGACTGCACCCCCGCCTCCCACGGCAACTACCGGAGCGACCAGGATGCCCGCGCCACCATCCCGGTGTGCGGCACTCGCGACGTCGTGTTCTGGGAGGCCGACATGGACATCGACTGCGACGGACAGCCCGGTGTTCGCTGCAACACCCGTACCGACCCGCACTTCTCCGCCACCACCGCCTTCACGCAGTCCGACGGCCGCCCCCTGAAATCCGAGACCCTGCCCTTCGTGGTGGTGCCGGCGCCGAGCACGCTCTGGGACTACCGGGCGCACGGTGTCCGAGGCGGCTCGGTGGTGGCCGTCGTGTACCGCGACCGGGTGCAGTACGCGGTCGTCGGCGACACCGGCCCCGCGGGCATCATCGGCGAGGCGTCCTACGCGACGGCCGAAGCGCTCGGTATCGATCCCGACCCGCAGGGCGGCGGCACCTCCTCCGGTGTCACCTACATCGTGTTCAGGGACAGCCGGGTGACCCCCGTCGAGGACCGCCGGGCGGCGGTGACGACGGGGGAGAAGCTCGCCCGGCAGTTCGTGAACGGCGACCAGTGAACGGCGACTGCGCCGGAGCCCGACCCTCACACCTTCCGATACGTGTACGCGTCCGCCGCTGCGGCCTCCACCGCCGCGAGGTCCGCTCCCGTCGCCGCCGTGACCACCGCGGCCACCGCTCCCTCCACGAACGGCGCGTCCACCAGTCGGGTGTGCTCCGGAAGTTCGTCGCCCTCGGCGAGCAGCGCCTTCACGGTGAGCACCGCGCTGCCCAGATCGGCCAGGACGGCGACCCCGGCGCCGCCGTCGACGGACGCCGCCGCGGCGGCGACGAGTTCGGCGCTCGTACCGAGACCTCCGTCCTCCGTGCCGCCCGCCGGGGAGACGGCCACCGCGGTACCGGCGCCGGCCAGGCCCGTCGCCAGCTCGGCGACCGAGGCCGCCACCTGCGCGCTGTGCGACACCAGGACGATCCCCACCAGCTTTCCGTCACTCACCGGCTGCCTCCGCGGCTCCGGCGGAGCCGGAGGCATCGGCGAGGCCGGCGATCAGCAGCGCCGCCGACGTGGCCCCGGGATCCTGGTGCCCGATGCTCCGCTCGCCCAGGTAACTGGCCCTCCCCTTGCGGGCCCGCAACGGCGTCGTGGCCACCGCGCCCTCCTCGGCGGCGGCCCGCGCCGCGGCGAAGGAATCGCCGAGCGCGTCGACCGCGGGCACCAGGGCGTCGATCATCGTCTTGTCGCCCGGCGCCGCGCCCCCGAGCTGCCGGACCGCGTCCACTCCGGTGCGCAGCGCCTCGGCCAATTGCTGCCTGCTCACCTCGGTGGCCTCCCCGAGAGCCTTGCCGGTGCGGCGCAGCAGTGTCCCGTACAGGGGCCCGGACGCGCCGCCCACGCTCGAGATGAGCAGGCGCCCGGACCGGGTCAGGACCGCGCCGGGCGTGGCGGGCGGCTCCTTCTCCAGCGCGGCCCGCACCGCGGTGAACCCGCGCTGGAGGTTGTTGCCGTGGTCGGCGTCCCCGATGGGCGAGTCGAGGGCGGTGAGCCGCTCCGCCTCACGGTCGACGGACGCGGCGGTCACCGTCATCCAACGGCGGAAGAATTCGGCGTCGAGCACTGGAACTCCTTGTGAGATAGGCACTGTGAACCGATACCCCGGTGTCCGTCAGGCGCCCCAGCGCAGTCCCGGGGTGTTCACCGGTGCGTCCCACAGCCGCAGCAGCTCCTCGTCGATCTGACACAGGGTGACCGAGGCACCGGCCATGTCGAGCGACGTCACGTAGTTGCCGACGAGGACCCGGGCGACGGGGACACCACGCTCGCCGAACACCCGCTGCACCTCGGCGTTGAAGCCGTACAGCTCCAGCAGCGGGGTCGCGCCCATGCCGTTGACCAGGACCAGGACCGGATTGCGGGGGGTGAGGTCCTGGAGAATCGCGTCGACGGCGGCCTCGGCGATCTCGCGCGAGGTCATCATCGGCCGCCGCTCCCGGCCCGGCTCGCCGTGGATGCCGATGCCCAACTCCAGCTCACCGGACGGCAGATCGAAGGTGGGGCTGCCCTTGGCGGGCGTGGTGACGGCGCTCAGGGCCACGCCGAAACTGCGGGAGTTCTCATTGACCTGACGGGCCACGGCCTCCACCCGCTCCAGTGGCTGCCCCTCCTCGGCCGCCGCGCCCGCGATCTTCTCCACGAACAGCGTCGCCCCGGTGCCGCGCCGGCCGGCGGTGTAGAGGCTGTCGGTCACCGCGACGTCGTCGTTGACCAGTACTTTCGCGACCTGGACGCCCTCGTCCTCGGCGAGTTCGGCGGCCATGTCGAAGTTGAGCACGTCACCGGTGTAGTTCTTCACGACGAACAGCACCCCGGCCCCGCTGTCCACGGCCGCCGCCGCCCGCACCATCTGGTCGGGCACGGGGGAGGTGAACACCTCGCCGGGACAGGCCGCCGAGAGCATCCCGGGCCCCACGAACCCGCCGTGCAGCGGCTCGTGCCCCGATCCGCCGCCGGAGACCAGACCCACCTTCCCGGCCACGGGAGCGTCCCGCCGGACGATCACCCGGTTCTCCACATCCACCGCGAGTTCGGGATGAGCCGCCGCCATCCCACGCAACGCGTCCGCGACCACGGTCTCCGGCACATTGATCAGCATCTTCACGGGTGCCTCCTAGGGAGCTTAGTAGGTGGGTTTTCCATCTGTGTTTTTGCTGGTCAGACTAGGTAGGGGGAGTTCTCGATCTTGACGGTCCGTGGCGGTCGTGAGCGGGTTCTGGCGGTACTGATGCTGACTTAATGCTGACTTCGGTGACGGCCCGTCAGGTCTGCTGGGTGGTCGGATGCGGGCCGGCTGGAGTCCTCTTGTCTGAAGTATTGACCTTGCAGGAGCGAAGGTCACGTACGCGAGCGCTCAGGTGTGCCCGGGCGGTGGGGCGGACCGCGATGAGGACGGGGCCCGCGCGGCCGACGCGGAGGTGCCGGGGAGAGGCTCCGTCGTGAAAATCAGGAAGAGAACGCCCGAGTCCCTTGGTGACCCGGTGTGCGGAGACCTCGGCTCCGACGGTCCCGGCAGCTCATCGGAACCGAAGTGCTTCCCTTATCGGTCCGGCCTGTACCTCACCGAGTCCTTCGCCGGGCTCGGCATGGACCGGGTGCACGACGGCTCGCCCCGGCACCGTCGGGTGGCCGACGTCCTTGACGTGATGCCGGCCGAGCCGCACGGCGGTCCTGCTCGGCCGGCGGAGTCCTTCCGCGGGCTCATCGACCACCGGATGAGTCCCGCCGACGCCCTCACCAAGGGGCCGAACCGGCCGACCGCGCTACGCCGGCCTGATCTTGTTCCGCTTTGACGGACACCATCGGTGTGGTGGTCAGGCCACCAAGCCGGCCTCGTAGCCGGCGGGGCTGCGGTAGCCGAGGCTGCTGTGCAGCCGGTGCAAGTTGTACCAGCCCTCGATCCACTCGAAGACCGCGGTGTGGGCGGCGGCCCGGCTGGGCCAGGGGCGGTCGCCGAACAGTTCGCTCTTCAAGGTGGCGAAGAACGACTCGGCCAGGGCGTTGTCCCAGCACCGGCCGGTGCGGCCGACCGACAACCGGACACCCAACTCACCTGCCAGGAAGGTGAATTCACGGCTGGTGTACTGGCAGCCGCGGTCGGAGTGGAAGATCACCGACCCGGCGGGGCGGCGTCGGCGGCAGGCAGATTGCAGCGCCTCGGCAACCAGCTCGGTGCGCAAATGGTCGGCGGTGGCCCAGCCGACCACGCGCCGGGAGGCGATGTCGATGACGGTGGCCAGATACAGCCGGCCCTCGCCGGTGGGAGGTAGGTGATGTCGCCGCACCAGCGGGCGTCGGTCGTGGTCGGGTCGGGCCGGAAAGCGCGCGGGACCAGGTCCGGGCGGCTGGCCGCGTGCGGGGCGGGGATCGTGGTGCGGTGCCGTCGTCTGCGGTGCCGGCCGGCGAGCCCGGCGGCCCGCATCAGCCGGGCGATGCGTCTGCGGCCGCAGGCCGTGCCCTCACGCCGGAGGACGGCGTGGATGCGCGGGGCTCCGTAGATGCCACGGGACCGGGCGTGGACGGCGGTGATCTGCTCGGTCAGCTCCGCGTCCTGCACGGCCCGGGGGCCGGGCTCGCCGGTGCGGCGGGCGTGGAAGGCGGCACGGGAGACCTTCAGCAGCTCACAGGCGCGTTTGAGCCGTGGCCTGCCTGCTTCTCCGCCTCGATGAACGGATGCACCGTCACCGGGTCTCCGTCGCGAAGAAAGCCGTGGCCCGCTTGAGGACCTCCCCGTCCTCCCGCAGCCGGCGGTTCTCCCGCCGCAGCCGGGCCAGCTCCTCGCGCTCACCGCTGGTCAGGCCGTCGCGCTCGCCGGCGTCGACCTCGGCCTGCCTGACCCGGTCGCGCACCGCGGTCTCGGTCAGGTCGAAGCCCTTGGCGACCTGGCCGATGGAGCGGTCACCACGTCGGCACAGCTCGACGATCTCGGTCTTGAACTCCGGCGTGAACGAGCGGCGAGGACGCGGCTTCTTCTTCCTCGTGCTCTCCATGGTGGACATCCTTCCGGGGACTCAACCCCTGATCTCAGATGCCCGCCAAAGCGGATCAAGCCCAGGGGTGGCCCGGTCGTCGTGGGTGATCAGGTCGTGTTCCACCAGGACCTTGATGGTGGAACCGGTGCCCTGGTCGTGGTGCCCGGTCCCGCGCCAACGGATCTGGAACTCCGTACGGCCCACCAGGTCGGGTACGACCGGTTCGTGGTACGCGTCGATCGCGCGCCACTCGGAGGCGGGAGTGCGGTTCCAGTTCCCCGAGGCGCCCGCAGCGCGCTGCGCGGCCTCCCGCGCCCGGTCCTCCTCGAAGATGGTCTTCAGGTAGAACTGCTGACGCGGGTTCAGCGCCTTCCAGAGCTCGGCGTAGTCGGTGGCCACGGTCCTTCCTTCCTGGGCGTCGCCGGCGTCGGACGACAGCGTGGTGGTGACGGCTCCGTCGAGACGGTTGGCCGCGTCCTTGGCCTGACCGTCGCAGGCCCGGATCGTCCCGCCTTCGGCGTCGGTGATCGTGTGCGTGGCGGGCTCTCCACAGGCGTTGCCGAGCCGGTCGTAGTCCCAGGACCTGGCGCAGTTTGGGTCGGTGCACCAAGTGCGGCCGCCGGTCCCGCGCAGCGTGTTGCCGTGTACCGGGCACACGCCCCAGTAGACCTCGCGGGCCGCGTTCTTGAGAACCAGCAGGATCGCGGCGATGATGAGCACGACACTACGGTCACGGGTGGTGGTCGCGGTTGCGGTGCTTCCGTGCTGTACAGCAACCTCCAGGAACTCGTGGGTCTGCCTCAGGAGAAGCCCCTCGCTTCCGGTGAGCAGAAATGACCGGCACGGTGTCGGCTGGATCTGGCATGTTTATCTGTTCGCCTGACGGCGGGCCCTGCTCCCCAGCATGTTCCTGCCCGAGAGGCCTCCGATGTGCGCTGCTCATGAGCCCCTGCACTGTGCCGCCGCCAACCTCGTCACCGCGGTTCTTGATGCGCTGGCCGAGAAGGGAGGCGGACCGCGCTTCGTCCTTCAGCGGGACTATCGCTCCTGGAAGGGTTCCCAACAGGAGGTCTTTCTGGGCCACGAGCACGAACTGTGGCAGCACCCGGTCGAGTTCTCCTCCAGTGACTGGTGGTGCAGCCTCCCCGAGTACCAAGCCTTGCGCGCGGTCGTTGACGACCACGAGGTGCTCTGCACCCGGCTGGATACCCTGGTCGGGTTCCCCTCCAGCCTCGTCCGCCGCCAACTCGACACTGTCGTGGTTCAGTACCTGCTGACTCCCGTGGTGGAGGCGACTCGTGCATATCGCTTCGATCGTGACGCCTTCGAAGCCGCTTACGCCGCTGTGGAGGCTGGGCTTCTTACCGAGACCGTGCGCCTGGTCGAGTACGTGCCTCTCCTCGGCCTCGACATGTCTCCGTCTCTGGCGGGCGCCTCTCTTCCGGACGGGCTGACCATACGGCCGATGAGCGATGTGGAGCTGTCCGAGGCCGTGCGGGTGATGGGCATCCCCATCGGCCAGTTCACCAGTACGAATTCCTTCATCCTCTCGCGCCTCCACCAAAACGCCCTTGTCCTCGAACGCGACTTTCCCGTGCACAGCGGTAGCGACCAGCACCCGGACGCCGCAACGCCCTCGCCGTTCGACGACGCCGCCCGTCGCATGCTCACCGCCCTGCGCGTCGTGTGCGGCGGCTCGGTCACCTACGGCCGCCCCATGCGCCTGCAGGACCAGGAAGACTTCGATGCCCACCGCTATGCCTCCGCCATCCTTACCGCGGTCCATCATCCCACCGAGGGCCGTCCCACCCTCCTCGTTGACCGGGCCAAGGTGGAGGAACTGCACGAGGTGTACGCGCTCCTGAGCGACCCCCGCATTCTGCGCATGCGGTTCCTGCAAAACGCCCTGCGCCGCCTGGTCATGGCCGGCAGCCGCGTCCTTCCCGAGGACCGCCTCATCGACCTGTGCATCACCGCGGAGTCCCTGTTCATACAGCACCCGGGGCTCCCCCCGGACACAGAACAAGCGCGAACACCTCGTCGCCGGCGCGAAGGCACTCCTGACTGGCGACCCGGAACTGGCCACCGAGGACCGACACATCGAGCAACTGGTCCGGGACGCCTACCGGCGCCGCAACACCGAGATGCACGGTGATGTCGCGGAAACCGAACCCCTGTACCTCCTCGACGGCTCCACGACCCACGACCTACGCGCCCTGGTCGACGACCTCGAACGTCTGCTGCGCCACGCCGCCCGCCTCTTCCTGATCCGGACTACCGCTCCCGGAAGCGGACCTGGGCGACCACCAGGCCCATGACCACCTCGGTTTCTGGCGGTCGGCTGCGGTGGCTGCTGTACTCCGCTGCTGTACAGCAACGGCTCCGGTGGCCCTTTGCCTCTCAGACAATCACCTCGGGCGAGAACCAGGGCAAACGACCCTCGGTCGCCACCGTCTACCGCATCCTCGCCGAGGACATCGGCAAACGGCACCTCATGAAGCCCCTGACGATGCCCAGTCATATGAGAAAGACTGGCGGGCACTTCCGACATGCGATCTTGAGAGAGTTCCTGTGACCAGCGAGAACCGCCCCTTGGCGTCACCAGCAGACCTTGCTCGTCTGAAGTAGCACTTCGACAGCGCGACGCCTCCGGCACCGCCGACGCCTACGGCACGACCACCCCGTCCGTCTGGACTGTCTGGCAACGCGCTCTACGAGTACGCGCACATGGGGAAGGTTCGATCGAGCGCCAGTCTTCGCGAGGGCGCTGGTGATCCCGACCTTTTCGACCGTTTGGCGGATATAGCGGAGCCTGAGAACTGGGACGGGCGGGAGGCAGACTCAGCGAGCGGCAACCGCATCCTGCGCAATTACATCCGATGGACGTTCGAGCGCGCACACCAGCAGGGCAAGATCTCGACGAGCAGTGATGGGTCCTACTCCGCCTTCAATACAGGACTGGCAACTGCGCGGCAGGAGACGATCTACGGGCTCTTCCGACGTAACGACCGGCCCGACAGCCAGCCGTGGGTTTTCGTCGACTGGCGTCTGGAGAGCAAGCGCGACTTCATGGATCACTTCCCGCCCTCCCTGCGTCCCGACTTCGTGACCTACACCGACAACCCAGCAGACTACATCTACGACTGGCGTCGGGAACTCGTTGTCAGCGTGGACCACATCCTCGACGACCAGGGAAACCTTGCCCGATTTCCCGCAACACTCCAGGGAAACCCCCACCTTGCACGCATGGCGTTGAAGGGGGCCATCGATGGAGCGGAGGACCGAGTTCGCCGCAACTACAAGGCAGCAGTGCCCACCTGGTACCCGGCACAGGACACGGTTCAGCTTCTGCTCCCGCTGTCACTCCTCGACGCCAGCGTGGTGGACCTCGCGCTGGTGGCCTCCCGGCAAGGGGAGTTCTACCGTGGCCACACGGTTCTCACCACCGCCATGGCATACAACAACGCCCGGCTGCTGGCTCGTCCCGACAGCGACTGGCTGCAACCCGCTGCTGACGAAGAAGCTCCGTCGTAGCGAAGCCTGGCCACAGCTTCCACGGGAACGGCCCAGGACTGTGCAACATCCCGCGAGTTCGCCGTGCCCCTCGGCTCCCCGGCATGGGGCCTGACCAGGCACCTCGTCGCCCTCGGCCCGTGCGTCCGTGGAGGGATCATGATGGTTCTTCAGGAATCCCGAAGGCCCATCATGATCTGTGCGGATCCATCGCTCCCGTCTGCCGGGCTGACCTGCGGCAACGAGAGAGGAAAGCCGGGACGAACCCACGGGATGTCGCATGTGCCGTGCGGATGGCCTGGGCGGTGATGTCCCGGCCGCGTACCCGGATGCCCAGGTCGGCGGCCGTGGCGTCCTGGGCCTGGATAGCGAAGACCCGGCGGACGACCGCCTCGGCAGAGGCCTCCCGTGCTCCGCCGGCCAGGGCCTGCGCACAGGCCCGCAGCCTGCGGAGGCATTCGTGGTCAGGCATCGGGCTGTGCCTCTCATCCAGCGTGGTCAGGAGACGGCCTTGTCGAGGACGCGGGCGAGTTCGGCGGGCGCGGACAGCATCGGCCAGTGCCCGGTGGGCAGGTCGAGGCGCCGCCACGGCGGCTGGTTCAGGTAGGCCAGCATCGGCACCCCGGTTTCCAGCAGCCCCGTGAAGTCACGGCAGGCGATCAGGACACGGTCCACACCGGGACCGGGCTCGGCCGGGCCGGCGAGACGCTGGGTGAAAGTGCCGAACGGCTGAGGGGTGGCACGCGTGCGCAGAGCGTTCCGCTGGCCCTCATCGAGCCCGTCGAGGCTGCTGGACAAGCCCAGGACCTCAAAGGGCGGCATCGGTAGCCGCCACCCGTCGCCGGAAGCGTCGACCTGCTGGCGCAGCTGGTCCGCTGCCTGCGGTGGCATGAGGTCGAGCATGCACATGCCTGCGGCGAACGGGGCGCTGTCCACGTAGATCACGCGCTCCAGCCGGTCGTCGAGACGTCCGGCTGCCCCGGTCACCGGGGCAGCCGCGTAGCTGTGGGCGACCAGCGTGACGTCGCGCAGATCGTTCCGCTCGACGAAGCCGGTGATGTCCGCGATGTGCGTGTCCAGGTCCGTCTCGGGTCCGCCCTGGTCTGCGTGCTCGGCCAGGCCCGTCAGTGTCAGCGGCAGCGCCGTGTGGCCGCGCTCGCGCAGCGCGCGGGCGGTGTCTTCCCAGGCCCACGCCCCGAGCCAGGCGCCGGGAACGAGTACGAAGGTGGTCATGTGATCTCCCAGAAGTAGGTGCTGCGGGGAGCGTAAGGTCGATACAGGACAGATTCCGCCCTGAAATGCCGAGTGATCCATGTCGCATCCCCTCACCCGTGTGCTGACCCTGCTGGAACTCCTCCAGTCCAACGTCCGGCTCACCGGGGCGGAGCTGGCCGACCGCCTGGACACCGACGTCCGCACCGTGCGCCGCTACACGGCTCACCTTCGCGACTTGGGCATCCCCGTGGAGGCCGAACGCGGCCGCTACGGCGGCTACCGACTGGCCCGCGGCTACCGCATGCCACCTCTGGTCCTCACCAATGACGAGGCCCTCGCCGTCGTCCTTGGCCTGCTCGCGGCAGAACGTCTGGGCATGGGCACTGCCGCGCCGGCCAGTGCCGGTGCCTTGGCCAAGATCGAGCGGGTGCTTCCGCACGCCCTGCGCGAACCGCTCGCCGCCATGCGGGAGACCCTGTCCTTCACCGCCCACGCCGTGATCGGGCAGGCACCCGGAACCGGCGTCCTGCTGGCACTGGCCCAGGCCTCCCGCGCCCACACGACTGTCGGTATCAGCCACCAGTCCTGGCGCCAGGAACACACCGAACGCGACATCGACCCATACGGCGTGGTCTTCCACACCGGCCGCTGGTACGTCGTCGGCCACGACCACCTCCGCGACAGCCTGCGTACCTTCCGCATCGACCGCATCGCCTCTGTCACCTCCCGAGCCGACAGCTTCACCGCACCCGACGGCTTCGACCCCGTGGCCCACCTGACCTCGACCCTCGCTCAGGGGCCCTACCGCTGGCAGGTCGAGGTGACGATCCATGGCCCCCTCGATGAGATCGCTCGCCGGCTACCTCGCTCAGCGGTGACCCTCACCGCCCAGCCCACCGGCGTTCTCATGCACGCACGGGCAGAACGGCTGGACGGCATGGCCCACATGCTCGCCTCCCTGGAGTGGCCCTTCACCATCCACCATCCCGACGAACTACGGCAGGCGCTCAAGGATCTGGCCGCCCAGCTCACCGCAGCCGCCCAGCGGGGACCGGAAGAACTGCCGCAGTAAATGCCGGATTTACTGCGGCAGAGTCCTTACCGTGATCATCGCGACCTGCGGCGGGCTCTCCGGCTGCCGCAGGTGAGGTATACGCATTTACTGCGGCAGCACTGGAAGGGCAGGGCAGGCGTGACGATCGAACCGGTGACCGAACTTGGGAGCGGGGGCGCGCTCCGTCTGCCGCGCGCCCGGGTCGTGCCCCTGTCCGCCCCGCCGCCGTCATACACCGCGGCAGTCGAGCGGTACCTCACTGGTGCGGGCATCGCGAAGTCCTCGGCGCGGATCTACCGGATCTCGCTGACGACGTGGGGGTGGATGCTCGCCGGCGAGCCTGCGCCGACGGGGCCCGCCCGCCGGGGCGCGAAGCCGCCCCAGTTCCCTGTCGCCGCGATCGACGACCCGGCGCTTCCGGAGGTGCTCGCCGAACTGGCGGCGGCGCGGGCGGACGAGATGGACGCCGACACCGTCAACCGCGAACTGTCCATCACGCGCAAAGCGATCTGCCGGTGGCAACGCCAGGGCTGGATCGAAGCCGACCCAACGATCGGCATCGAGCGGCGGCCGGCGCCGCCCGACCGCACCAAGGCCCTGGCAGAGAACCAGATCGCCGCCCTGTGGCGCCTGGATGTCGCCCTGCGGGAGAAGACGTTCTGGAAGCTCCTTTACGAAAGTGCCGCACGGGCCGACGAGGTGCTGTGCCTGAACGTGGAAGACCTGCACCCGCAGGACAAACGCGGCAGGATCACCGCCAAGGGCGGGGCGACCGAGTGGATTCACTGGCAGTCCGGCACCGCCCAGCTGCTGCCCCGCCTCATCGCCCGCCGCACCCGCGGCCCGCTGTTCCTCACCGACCGCAAGGCCCCGGCCGGGACACCGACGCTGGACGTGTGCCCCGAGACCGGACGGGCCCGGCTCTCCTACCGCCGGGCCGAGGAGATCTTCGAAGAGAACACCCGACTGCTGGCCAACCCGCTCGCCTCACCCGAGGACATCGAGAACCTGGACGGCTTCACGCTGTACCGGCTCCGCCACAGCGCACTCACCCACGACGCCGAGAACGGCACCTCGACCCCGATGCTGCTGGCCCGCGCCCGCCACGCCTCCGTCCGCCCCCTGGAGCGATACGCCCGCCCCGGCGTCGACGCGGTCGCCCGACACGTCGCCGGACGCGACCCCGCTGCACGCCGCCGTACGTAAATCCGAGCGGATCAGGGCTTCAAGATCATCCCGTTGCCCCTTTGGCGCGTATCTCGGAACCGGCGCGAATCGCATCTGACGCGAACTGGAGGCATCTTGCGCCGCGCTGGCCGGTCAGGCGCCAGGAAGTCGCTGATCAGCGGATAGAGGGCTCACCGCATGCCTGCCGAGACGGTAGCGGACGGGCCGGACCCGTGTCGTTCCGCTTCACTCAATCGGATGGCTGACCTGTCGTTCCTCTCCGAGCCCCGCATCTGATGCGAGATTCTCG
>NZ_QFRK01000126.1 GCF_003143855.1 Streptomyces sp. NWU339 | reverse complement strand
ACAGGGTCTGGTTCGGTGGCGGCCCCAAGTTCGAGGTGGCGATGGCCTTCTTGGTGGAGGACCTCGGAAACGGCGAGTTCGAAACCGTCAGCACTGAGCCGGTCCAGGTGCTGGGCTGGGCAGAAGCCCCCCCACCGTCGCGTTCAACAGCATGGCCGAGCTGAACGCCTACCGCATCGGAGACCACGTGTGGTGTGCGGCGACGGTGCGGTGGGTGCTCAGCGGTCCCGCTGTCCTGGACAACACGCACCGGGTGGAGGCCGTTGGGCGCGCGTGGGAGACGCGTGTCCTCGTGAGCACCACGAACACGGAGTCGCGGCTCACAATCCTGCGCAGCCAGGCCACGCGTGCTCTCAGCACATCGGACTTTGTCGCGTTCGCCCCGTCTGCCAGCTCATTGGCGAAACGGCGAGAGGACGCCAGGCAGGCGCCTCTCATGGTGAAGCTCACGAACCGGCTCGCCTCGGGAGCCGGGCACCGGGCTCTCACGAGGCTGGAGCGAACCCTGCTCGCAGACGACCACAGCCCTTGGTTCGCAGTGTCACATGTGCAATTCGCAGAGCCCCAAGAGGATGACGATCACATCCTTCAGTTCGCGGAGCCCCAGGAGGGCGACGACGAAGGCCCTCAGTTCGCAGAACCTCACGAGGGCGACGAGCAGGAGTGAGCGTGCGGCGACTGGCCGAGTCAGCCAGGGGTGCTCCGGCTCCGGTCCTGCTCGGCAGCGCGGCCTTGGGAGGGCCGGGAGCGGGCGCTGATGGCGAGGGCTGCGGGGTAGAGCACCTGGCGCCCGTAGCGGGCGCGGGCGCGATCGGCGACGGCTTCGATCGCGAGGGGTTTGTCGTCGCCCGCGTCGAGGGTGAGCTGCCGGGTGGCCCGGTCGGCGGGCCGGAGGCCATCGGCACGCAGCGCGATGCTGCGGACCCGGGCGCGCTGCAGACCGAGGGAGTCGTACACCGCATAGGCGGCCCGGGCCAGGAGGACGGTGTGCTGGGTGGCTTCGGGCAGGGTCCGGCTGCGGCGTGTGGCGTTGAGGTCAGCGTAGCGGACCGTACAGGTCACGCCCGTTGCGATCTGGCCGGAGGCGCGGAGACGGGCACCGAGGTCGTCGGCGAGGGCGAGCAGGACGCGCCGGTGGGCGGCCGGGTCGAGTTCGTCGCGGAGAAAGCGGCGCTCCGTACCGAGGCTCGCCGGGGCCGGGGTGGGGTCGACGACCGTGGTGTCGCGGCCGTGGGCGTGCTCGTGGAGGGCGCGGCCGGCGCGGGCGCCGAGGAGGCGCTGCAGTGTGGGCTGGGGGATGTCGGCGACGTCGCCGACGGTGTGCAGGCCGTACTCGCCGAGCGTCGCCGCTGTCTTCGCACCCACGCCAGGCAGTTCTCGTACCGGCCGGGGCCGCAGGAACGCGGTGACGGCCTCGGGGGAGTCGTCGATGACGGTGTGCCGACCTGGTGGGGTGAGGACGCAGGCCATGGCGGCGAGCATCCGGTTGCCCGCGCATCCCGCAGAACTGTGCAGGCCGAAGTGGGCGAGCGTGCGTAACTGGACCACTTCGGTCAGGGCCCGGGCGTCGCGCTTCCAGTACGGGAGCGCGCCGGTGAGGTCGAGGACGGCCATGTCCGGCTCGATCATCTGCACGCGGGGCGTGATGTTCTCCAGCAGGCGGCGCAGCCGCTCGGGGAGGTCGGCGTCCGGTTCGGCCGGGAGGTCGAAGCGCAGGTGGAGGATGTGACGGCCCATGGTGATCACCCGGCGCTTCCCTGGCTTCGGTGGCCGAGCCGGCGCAGGTCCGCCGAGCGGGTGCCGGCGGGCAGCAGGTCGGCGTACGGGTGCAGGCGGGCCCCGGCGGTGCCGTCGGCCAGGGTGCGCTGCGGGGTGGCCGGCTGGGCGGGGGTGGGGGCCGGGCTGGTGCGGCCGAGGAGGTCGAGGGCGGCCTGGGGGCCGTGGTCGCGTCGGGCGGCGGCCACCCTGTCCAGGTCCCAGGCCATCTCGCCGACGACGGTGCGGCGCGGGCCGCGGGCCTCCACCTGGCCGCGTACCAGCAGCAGCCCGGAGTGGAACATGGTGTGCGCGCAGGTCTCGTGGGAGTCCTCGAAGAAGGCGATGTCGACCAGGCCGGAGCCGTCCTCCAGGGTGCAGAAGATGATCCGCTTGCCGGACGGGATGGGCGGCGTCTGTGTGGAGGCCCGCACTCCGGCGACGAGGACCTTCTGCCCGGGCACCATGCCGCGCAGGTGGGCGGCATCGGTCGCGCCGAGCTCGCGCAGCAGCCGGTGGTGGTGCTCCATCAGGTGCTGGCGCACGTCGATGGAGAGGGTGTCGAGTTCGGCGCCGAGCTTGTCGCGGCTGGTCATTTCCGGCAGCCCGCTCGGTTGGGCGGTCACCAGCTCGCCGCCCAGCGGCAGCTGCCCGTCGGTGGCGGTGCGGTGGCGGGAGTGCCGGTGCAGTTCGGTGGCCTGCAGCAGCAGGTCCCGCCGGGTCAGGCCGGGGGAGAGGGCGTCGAGGGCGCCGATACGGATCAGGCGCTGTGCGAGCGGCAGGGACGGGCGGGCGCGCATCCACAGATCCGGCAGGCCGGTGTAGGGCTGGCCGGCCACCAGGCGGGCGGTCTCCGCCTCGCTGATGCCCTTGACCGTGGAGAACGCCAGACGCACCCCCCAGCCCTGCCCGGCCAGCTCCACGCTGTGCTGCCCGCGGGAGTGGTTGACGTCGACGGGCAGCACGGCAACGCCGTGGCGGCGGGCATCGGCGACGATGACCCGGCGCGGCCACATGCCCGGATCGTGCTCCAGCAGCCCGGCGTATAGATACGCCGGGAAGTGCGCCTTCAAATACGCGGACTGCAGAGCGGGGACGGCGAAGGCCACCGCGTGGGCGCGGCAGAAGCCGTACGCGCCGAAGGAGGAGACGATCTCCCACACCTCATCCAGCACGTCCTTGGAATAGCCGCGCTCGCCGGCCGTCCGACGAAACCATGCCTCGACCTTGGGCAGCCGGTCGGGGTCGGCCAGGGCGCGGCGGGCGACGTCGCCGGCGGCACGGTCGCAGCCGGTCATCGTGGCGAGGATCGCGATGATCTGCTCGTGCCAGATGACGACGCCGTATGTGTCGTTGAGCACCGGCTCCAGGTCGGGATGCGGGTACGTGGGGGCGGCGCCGTGCCGGGCGGCGATGTACAGGGCGGGCATGCCACCGGAGACGGGGCCGGGGCGGAAGAGGCTGATGTCGGCGACGACGTCCTGCATGTGCCGGGGCTGCAGGCGGCCCACCAGATCCTGCTGGCCGGGGCTTTCGAGCTGGAAGAGGCCGACGGTGTCCGAGGCCCGGATCATCTCGAAGGCCTGCTGGTCGTTCAGGCTGACGTGGTCGGGGTTGTCGAGATCGAGCACGCGTCCGGTCGTGCGGCGGAGCTCGGCAACCGCATACGCCATCGCGGACTGCATGCGGACGCCCAGGACGTCGAGCTTCAAGAGACCAAGATCTTCGACGTCCTCCTTGTCGGCCTGCACCATCGGGTAGCCGGCCGGGGTCGGCTGCACCGGCAGCCGGTCCAGCAGCGACGCGTTCGACAGGATCACTCCGCACGGGTGCATGGCGTAGCCGCGGGACAGCGCGTCCAGGCCTTCGGCCAGCTCCCACAGCGGTCCGAACTTCCCGGTCTGGGAGGCAAGTTTCCGCAGCTCCGGCAGCTCCGCGAGTGCGGCGCGGATGTCCCGGGCCCGGATGTGCGGAAAGCTCTTGGCGATCTCGCCGACGACCTGCGGCGGCAGCCCGAGGGCGAGACCGGTGTCCCGCAGGGCGTGCCGCGCCCGGTAGGTCTCGGGCATGCCGGTGACCGCGGTCCGCTCCCGCCCGAACCTCTTGATGATCGCGTCGTACACCTCCAGGCGCCGCTCGGACTCCACGTCGAGGTCGATGTCCGGTAACGACGTACGCCGCTCGCTGAGGAATCTCTCGAACAGAAGCCGATGTTCGAGAGGGTTGGCCGTGGCGACGAACAGCGCGTGGTTGACCATGGAGCCGGCGCCGGAGCCGCGCGCGGCGACCCGGATCCCCAGCGCCCGGGTGTCCGCGACCACCTGGGCCACGGCCAGGAAGTACCCCTCAAAGCCCAACCGGCCGATGACCTCCAGCTCGTAGCGGAGCTGTCGTACGGCACGCTCGTCCGTGTCCAGACCACGGGCGACCATCCCGGTCTCACACCGCTGCCGCAGCAGCCGTATCACCGAACCGCGCTCGGCGCCGACGCCGACGCCGGCGCCGGCGTCGGCGCCGGAGGGTCCGGGGAAGTGGGGACGCCCGAGGCCGAGATCGGCCGGGGTGAGGGTGCAGGACTGGCCGGTGGCCTCGGTCTCGGCCAGCAGGCGGACCGCCCGGCCCGGGTCGTCGCCGACGGCCTGGGCGATGCGGTCGGCGGCCGCCGCCATGGCCTCCGGGGCCTTCAGCCAGCGTTCGCCGCCGTCCAGGTGCCGGCGGTCGACGGGCCGCAGCAGCCGGGCCGCGTCGAGCACGTCGGCCAGCCGATGCTGGGCGGGGTCGGCGTAGCGGACCGCGTTCGTCAGCACCGTACGCACGCCGAGCCGGTCGGCCAGGCCCACGGTGCGCGCGGCCAGCCGCAGTGAGCCCGCACCGGTGCCCCGCCGTCCCAGATACACGGCCTCCAGCCGCAGCCGCTCTCCGGCCAGCTCCCGCCACGGCACGAGCAGCTGCTCGGCGACGTCGGGGCGGCCGGCGGACAGGGCCCGCACCGGTTCGGAGGCCGGGCCGAGCAGCACCACCAGGTCCCGGTCGGCGTAGGTGCGGAGGGTGGGCCAGGACACGACCGGCGCCGCGCCGGCGGCCTCGGCGTGTGCGGCGGACACCAGGCGGCACAGCCGTGCCCACCCGGCCGCGGTCTGCGCGAGCAGGGTGATCCGCAGCGGCGGCTCGATCACGTGCACGCCGCCGCGCCCGGGCGTACGCGGCCGCCCGGCGGCCGGGTCGGGCGGGGTGAGCGGGGCGACGGCGACGTCGACACCGAAGACGGGGCGGATACCGGCGGTTGTGGCGGCGGTGGCGAAGCGGACTGTGCCCGCAACGGTGTCCCGGTCGGTCAGCGCGAGCGTGGTCATCCCGCGCTCGGCAGCGCGCTGCACGAGGGCGCCGGGGAGGGAGGCGCCGTAGCGGGCGGAGTAACCGGAGGCGACGCGCAGATGAGTAAATCCACGGCTCGAACCTCCCGTCTTTCCTGAGTCCCTCGCTGACCTGCGTCCTCTCCAGGTATCTCCCATCACGCCTAATCGCACAAGTGTGCGAACGGGTGATTCGATGCTGCCCCGTGCCGCGCAGCGGCCGCAAGGAGCGGGGCGGCCTTGATTCAGCAGCCCGGGGCGCACGCATGTGATGTGCGTCTCACTTCTCATTTCGATCCTGTAGGGCGGCCTGGTTCTCGGCGGAAGGGGCGAGGCCGGCGACCGTCGTCTGGCCGGGAAAGGCCGTCATGTCACACCTGTTCCAGCAGCTCCTGCTGCTCGCGGCGCTCGTCGTCCTCGCGGCGATCGCCCTCACCTCGCTCGCGATCGACGCCGGCGATGACCTCACCGAGCACCAGGCCCGCGTTCTGTGCGCCGCGCTGAAGGCGATCGAGCACGCCGCGACCGCCTACGGCACCGCGATGGCCGCCCAGGACACCCCGCTCACGCTGGCCATGAAGGCGGTGATGCTGCTGCTTCGGCAGACCCCCTCCGCGTGCACGTGTGCCGCGGCGGTCGGAGCCTGAGTGCGTGGACTTCCCCGTCGATGTCGCGCTCGCCGAGCTCGTCCCGACCCTGCCGGTCGGGGCGGGCTGGCGGTACGAGATGAAGTTCGACGGCCACCGGACCGTCGTCTGGCGCGAGAAGGACACCGGCCGGCTGCAGGCCCGCTCCGGGCGCGACGTCACCGCGGTGTGGATGGACCTGGCCCTCGCGGCCTTCGACATGCTGCCGCCGGGTGTGGTCTTGGACGGCGAGGCCGTGATCTACGCCCGATCGCGGACGGCGCTACCAGGCTCGAAGCCATCGTGGACGACGGTCAGCTTCACCGTCTCGCCGAGGGGTTCGATGTCGAAAAGCTCATCCCGCGTCCGGCGCGGGAGAACCCCAGGCGGGGGCACCGGAGGAATCCAGGGCGGGCCGGCCCGGCTCGGCCGCCCCATCGTCGCCTGGACGGGCCGGGAAATCCTCCACGCCGCGGGCCTCGAGTCGGCCCCGCGCCGCTTTGGCCCCACCCGGCGCGAGTTCCTCATCACCCGGGTCGAAGGGGTCAGCGCCCGCGGCTTCCCGCCCAGCGGCACCGTGCCGGGCGGCAGGTGGTACGTGCCGGCGTTCGGCGAGCACGGCACCCGCCGGTTGCCTAGCACCGGCGTCACCGCCCACCCGATCCGGGCCCGGGCCGTCCACCCGGCACGTATCCTCGCCGCCGACCTCGGGGTGCGCATGGAGTCCCCGCGCTTTCTCCTGCGGGACCGCGACGGCAGGTACGGCGGGGCGTTCGACGCCGTCTTCGAAGCCGAGGACCTGGACGTCATCAAGAGCGCGCCACGGGCGCCTCGGAGGAACGCCCGCTGCGAGAGCGCCATCGGCAGCATCCGGCGCGAGGCCCTCGACCACGTCCTGATCGTGAACGGGGCCGCCGTCCGCCAGGTCCTGGCCGCCTATCAGCGGCACTCCAACGCCCACCGACCTCACCAGGCCCGACAGCAACTACCGCCTGATGCCGAGGAACGGCCCGATGCCACCGTGCACGACCTCAACGCCCGCCGAGTGCTGCGGACCCAGATCCTCGGCGGCGTGATCAGTGAGTACCGCTACATCGCTTGACCGGCGACGATGACTTTCGAGCGGCACGGGGGGGGGGGAAGGCCCGCGGTCAACCGAGATGGTGATGGGGCGGCCCGAATCAGGCTGCCCCATCATGTTCGGCGATCGTGTCAGCGGTGCCCGTGGCCATGGCCGTGCCCGTGCCCGTGCCCGTGGCCGTGCCCGTGCCCGTGGCCGTGACGGCGGTCCCTGTCCCTCCCGTGGCCGTGGTGGCGGTCCCTGTCCTTCCCGTGCCCGTGGTGGTACCGGGGCCCGTCCTCGCCCCGGTCCCCACGATGGTGGTCATTCGAGGCGTACGCACCGGTCGCCCCCGGCGCGGCGGCGCCGGCGGCGGCAGCTCCGGCACCACCCAGCACCACGGCGACTGCCACGCCGAGCGCGGCA
>NZ_QFRK01000146.1 GCF_003143855.1 Streptomyces sp. NWU339 | reverse complement strand
TTCCAGAACTGCTCGAAACCGCCGGTCCACTCGTGGACGGGCCGCAGCCCGCTGGCGTCCAGGCCGTACAGGCGCTGCTTGCCTGCCTTGCGGTCCCGCACCAGCCCGACCTCCCGGAGCACCCGCAGGTGTTTGGACGCCCCCGGCTGGGTCATCCCCAACTCCTGGGCCAACTCGGTCACCGACCGCTCACCTGCCCGCAGCAGCACCAGGATCTCTCGGCGCTGCGGCTCGGCGATCGCGTTGAAGACGTCTGACGTCGTCGCTGCTCGTGCCATGACAGCAATCATATTCCTATATCGGAATGCGTCAAGGCTGGGAATCGGGCGAGTCTTGTCGGATGACGATTGCAGGCCTCCGGCCCTGCCCAGCTATGGACGTGCGGTGAACCGCCCGTCAGGGCGCTTGTGCAGCCAGCCGCGGTCGGCAAGCTTGGTCATCTTCGCCCGCAGCGGCTCCAGCCTGCCGCGCACCGACGCGTCCAGGCCCAGCCGCTCGCCAACCCCCCTGACCTGCACCGGACCGTCCGCCTCCCGCACGATCGCCAGGATCTTGCGGTAGGCGCCCGGCAGCGCACCCTCGTCGGCCACGTCGCTGCGGTGCGGGATCAGCAGTACCGCCCGCCCGGCCACCTTCGCCGATACCGGAGCGACCGCCTCGACCTCGGCCTGGGCCTGCTCGGCCAAACGATTCAACACCCGCTCCGCGATCGCCAGTTCCTCCCGCTCGACCTGCACCTCCTGCAACTGCTTGGTCAACCGTTCGGTGAGGGCGTCCAGTTCGCTCCGGCGAGCGGTGATTCACTGCCGCTCCTGCATCTCCGCAGCCTCCCGCGGTCTCATGGCGTGCCGACCTGCTGACGGATCGTAGGCGGGGGTCGGTCACGGGCACAGCCGAACCCGGCAGACCGTCGGAACCGGACCTGCCCGATGATCTACGGCATAGACAGCAGCCGCCGACCGGCACGAGTCCCCGAATCGTCACTCACACCAGACCCGTGACCTGCGATTTCATGATGCACATCACTCAGTGCTCTCGCACCGATCCGACCTCGGGCGCACCTGCCATTACAGGCCAGTGAAAAAAGAGCACCTTTTTCCTGCGGCCATCGGAAGGCCTGGTGGGGCTCGTGATCGACCCCGTGGAACGAGCGCCCTCGTCCAATCTGCGACGAACACCGAGCATGCCCGCCGCGGTGGAACCTGCACGCTGACCCCCCGGCTGCCCTACACACCGTCTCGCCTTCGCATTTCCTTCACCCTTCACTCATATGGTGATCACGGGTTCGGTATGCTCCCCGATGCTCCATACGCACCATCAGGGGGGAACCCACATGCGCATCAGCCGTACCCTGCCCGCTGCCGCGGCCGTGGCCGCCGTCGGCGCACTCAGCCTCACCGCCGCACCGGCACACGCCGCCGAGTACTCCTCGGCCCTGAAGATCAAGGGTGTCCAGTACGACGCCCCGGGCCGGGACTCCAACAAGTGCTCGGGCGGCAACACCCACAACGAGTACCTGACGATCAAGAACTACTCGAAGACGGCGAAAGTGAACCTGAAGGGCTACGTCGTCAAGGACGCCGCCGGCAACAAGTTCACCTTCAAGAACAGCCACACCCTCGAGCCCGGCGACTACGTCCACCTGCGCGGCGGCCGCGGCACCGACTCCGACGCCAAGAACGTCGCCTACCGCCAGAACTGCAACTTCATCTGGAACAACGACAAGGACACCATCTACTTCTACAAGCCCTCCGGCGCCCGCGCCGACGTCCATGCCTACACCAAGAAGGCCAACGACCGCGACGGCAACGGCTACATCACCTACCACGGCTGAACCAGCAGCCACTGCTGCACAGCGGCGTCCCACCTGGTCTACGGATGGGACGCCGCCTGCCGCTTCCGGCCATGTGCACCTCGTGTCCGAGTTCCAGGACAGGGCGTCCTGCCGGAGTGACCTCCTGCGTTACACCAAGACTGACTGGCCCGAACTCGGACAATCGCGACCCCCAGGACGCAGTCGCTGGCTGCTGAACCGTCAACTCCCCTCCACGAGGCCGGTCTCGCACATGATGCGGTCGACGGTTTCGGTGAGGGTGCTGTCAGCTCCGATGACGGTCTCCATGCCACTGGGCAGGAGATCCCGCTCCCGGTACCAGTCACGCAGCTCCCGCTCGGTGACCTGGGCCAGATAGTCGGCATCGACCTTCGAGGCATGCCGAACCAGCGTTTCCTCGAAGAGGATGTCGAGGTAGTAGCAACGGGAGACTCCGGAGTGGTCGGCGACCAGGCCCGCGAGCATGTCGTCGTACCGGTCGGCATACAAAATGCCCTCGACCACTACGTGGTAATCGGCATCCAACGCGTAGCGGGCGACGGTATCGATCAGCCCGATGTTTGCGCCGCCGGGCACATCATGCTCCCGCAGCACGGTCCGCCTCAGGTTGTCCTGTCCGACCAGGGCCAGGCCGCGGCCGAACCGGTCACGGATCTTTGCCGCCACGCAGGACTTGCCCGACGCCGAGTTCCCTCGAACAACGACAAAGCCGAGTGATTTCACCTCCCACCATCATCCGGCCACGCTACCGACCTGCAGCTACGGCAAGTGAATCGCTCCAAGGTCGGTGGAGACTCCACCAGACCCAGGGCACATCACTCTGAAGCTGACCTCCGGCACCATCCGAGACGGGTGCCCTACGGGATCGACACACCCTTGAAACTTGGGCCGAGCCCGCGTCGTCGGCCGCGTGACGCGGCGGCCGGCAGGGAAGCCAGCGCCGCCACCACGGCCTGCGCGGTCTGCGGGGTGACCCCGGCACTGACCTGTCCGGAGGCCAGGACCCGAGCGGATGAGCCTGCTCCATGGGCGCGGAGGGCGTCCGCGAGCGCGGCAGCCGCGGTTTCGGCCGGCCCTTCGCCCGCCCCGTCATCAGCGTGCTGCGCCTGGTGGGAAACCCCGGCGCACCGGGTGAGCAGCACGGCCAGGGCCTGGGCGTCGGGCGGGTCCAGGGTCACGGTGACCAGTGCGGCACCGAGCTGGTGGACGCGATACCGGGYGARGCCATGGGCGGCGAGCGCCTGACGCAGCGCCGTGCTGGTACCGGCAGCACGTTGACCACCAGCTGCCCGGCCCTGCGGGACGGTCCCGGCGCGTGCCTGCTCAGCGYGTTCAAGGACGGCAGCCGCAGCAGCGGGTACGACGGCGAGGATCTCCGCGCACTCCGGGTCCAGCCGGGCGAGGGCGCCGACCAACACTTCCAGAGCGGCAGCCACGTCCTCCACCGCGCTTGCGCTCCACTGCGTCGGGTCGGTGGCGTCAGTTAGCTCGCACGCGGCGACGACCACCTGTTCGGCCAGCGCCCCACTCCGCCCGACTCGGTAGTCAGCTTCACGTCCCACCCAACGATGTACGGCGCACTCCGTCATGCCCGCCAAGATCACATGATGGCCGCCACAGTGAGCACGGTGCATCGTGAAAACTGCACGTCAGATGGCCTAGTGTGCGTAGGCGTCGGGAGGCTCGGGCAGGTCCGGAGCGGTAGTCCACCGACAAGGTCGTCCGTCAGCGGGCAACTTCCCGGTTCGTCAGCACCAGCAGGGCCCGCACGAGCGCAGTCGCCCACCTCGGATCCGTGCGGACCTTGCCGAGGACACGCCAGTTCTTGAGATGGGCGAAGCCGTGCTCGACCGGGGCCCGCACCGCGGCCAACGCCTTGTTGGACAGCTTCTGACCACGGGTCAGGGTCCGGTTGCGGGAGGCCTTGTAGCCGGTGATCACCGCCGGGTCGGCGTCCGGACCGGCATCGTCGAGTCCAACGAACCCCAGGTCGGCGATCGCGCCGAGACCGGCCGCCCGCAGGTGAGCGGTGAGTTTGTCGTGCCGGCAGGCAGTGATCTCCGAGGCGCGTCCCGGCCGCACCGCGGAGACCCATACCAGTCGGCCGCGGTCGTCGGTGAGAGCGATCACGAGCAGGCCGTGGCATTTGTGCTTGCCCGAATAGTTCTTCCGGTTCTTGGTCCCAGTGCGCCGCCGGGTGCGTATCAGGGAGCCGTCCCGCAGCACCACCCCGCCACCCTTTCGGGCGATCTTCCTCAGCGCGCGGTCCAGACGCGGGGCGCGGGCAGCCAGCAGACCGACGCCTTCCCGCACCCAGCGGGTGACGGTGGTGCGGTGCACCCCGTTCCCGCCGGCCAGATCGCCGGGCCGCTGGTCACAGCGCAGGACCGCCAGCACGATTCCCGCGATCTTTCCCGCGGGTTGGGCCCGCCACCGTGAGCCGATCTTCTTCAGGTGGCCGCGTATCAGGTCGGCGAGATAGTTCAGGGTGGCGCTCGACAGCGGCAGGCGGGCGGCGTGGACAAGTCCGTCAGGACCCTCGGTGAGACCGTTGTTTTTCTTCACACCAAACTCAACTGCCGCCGGGGGGCCTGCCAGTTACGCAGCTATTCACAGTTGGCCGTGGTGGCCTGCTGATTGTGCGCCGTGGGTGCTCGGGTCGCTGGGGGGAGTGGTGGCGCGGCTACCGTGGGTGCACGGCGTAGGTCAGGTGCGTCACCCGCGACGACGGCTCCGAACGGACCGGCTCCAGCGCGACCCTGGACGCGTCCACGCCCTCGAACAGGCGGATTCCGGAGCCGAACAGCACGGGCGACAGTGTGATCGAGAACTCGTCGATCAGGCCGGCGTTCACGTACTCCAGGATCGTCGCGCCGCCGCCCGCGATGCGGACGTCGCGGTCGCCGGCGGCTTCGCGGGCCTGGTCGAGCGCGGTCTCGATGCCGTCGTTGACGAAGTGGAAGGTGGTCCCGCCGGGCCGCTCCCAGGGGTCACGCTTGGTGTGCGTAACGACGAAGACCGGCGTGTGGAACGGCGCCGCCTCCGGCCACATCTGCTCGCCGGCGTCGAACATGCGCTTGCCCATGACGCTCGCGCCGGTGCGCTCGAATGTCTCCCGCACGATGTCGTTGTCGCGCCCCTCCTCGCCGCCCTCGCCCAGCTTCAGGTTCTCCCGGAAGAACCGCTGCGGGAAGATCCACTGCTGCAGTTCCATCCACTGCTGCCCCATCAAGTCCCCGAGGGACTCGGGCGCGATGAACCCGTCCAGCGACATCGACACGCTGAAGAACACCTTCCCGGCCATCAGCCCTCCGCCGCCTTCCGCACGAGGTCGGCGACGTAGGCCGCCAGGCTGTTCAGGGTCTGTCGGCCGCCCTCGATCGCGTGGTACTTCTCGACCGCCTCGTCGCGCAGCTCCTTGGTGGGGAACAGCGTGCGCATCTCGATCCGGGTCACCGCGCCGTCGGGCTCGAACGTGAGGACCGACTCGAAGGCGTTCGGGTCGCCGCGGGTCTCACCGTGGAGCAACGCGATCCGCTCCGGCGGGGCGATCTCGGTCCAGGAGATCCACTCCTGATAGTCCGTCCCGTCCGGTCCGTGCAGCACGAAGTCCCACTCCCCGCCGACGCGGAACTCGAACGCCCGCGTGGTGGTGGTGA
>NZ_QFRK01000135.1 GCF_003143855.1 Streptomyces sp. NWU339 | reverse complement strand
CGGTCTCCGCCTTGTCGACGTGGAGGCCGCCGTGCTGGTGGGCGTTGGCCCCGACGGTCAGGGAGGCGATCAGCAGGACGATCAGCGCGACGCAGACCGACAGCATGTCGACCTTGCCGAGCTTGGAGAGCGGGCGCTCGATCCAGGTCAGCCACTTGATCTCCCGGTCCTCGAACACGAAGTCCAGGAAGATCATCAACAGGAACATGCCACCGAAYGCGGCGATCGACGGGTGGGCGTCGGTGACGAGCTGCTGGTACCGGTCCTTGTCGCTGAAGGCGAGATCGACCGCCTCGATCGGACCGAGCTGGGCRCTGATGGCGACGATCACGACGGGGAAGACCAGCCGCATGCCGAAGACGGCGATCAGGATGCCGATCGTGAGGAAGATCTTCTGCCAGAAGGCATTCATCTTCTTCAGGATCCCGGCGTTGACCACCGCGTTGTCGAAGGACAGCGAGATCTCGAGGATCGACAGGATCGCCACGATGCCAAAGGCGGTCCACCCCCCGAAAAGGATCGCTGCGACCAGACCGAGCGCGGTGACCGCGAACGACCAGCCGAAGGTTTTCAGAACCACTGGTACCCAATCGGTTAGGGAGGGGGCGCCGGCGACCTCGCGCGTCGCCGGCCACGGCGCACCCCGGGGTGACGGTGTGTCACAGGGGTATGTCAGGAATCCGCTTTCACTGCGAGGACCGGGCACGGCGCGTCCAGGAGGATCCGCTGCGCCGAGGACCCCAGGAGGAGCTTGCCGACCGGGCTGCGGTGCCGCAGCCCGATCACCACCAGGGACACCCCGGCGGACCCCGCCAGCTCGACGATCTCCTCGGCGGCGTCGCGTCCGCCGACCACCTGGCGTATGTCGAAGTCGACGCCCAGTTCGGTCAGGTCCCGTCGGACCTGGTCGAGGTCTGTCCGCTCCGCGAAACCGCGGTCGACGTACGCGTCACCTCGCGAGGTGTTCACCACCAGCAGGTTCTCGCCCCGGGCGCGGGCCGCGTCGACTCCCGCGCGCAGGGCCGCCTCTCCCTCCGGCGTGGGCACATATCCCACCAGTACCGTCATGATCGCCCCTTTCTGGCCCGTTGCTCGACGAGTGGACGCACGACGAACCGGTGGACCAGCGGCCAGACCAGTACGAGCACGATCACCGTGTAGATCACATAGGAGACCGGTCCGCCCAGCAGACCGGACAGTTCGCCACCCGACAGCTGAAGCGACCGTCGGCCCTGCAGTTCCGCGAGGGGGCCGAGGATGACGCCGACGATCAGCGGCAGCACCGGCAGCCCGAATCTGCGCATTCCGAAACCGAGCAGTCCCAGCGTCAGGAGGAGGAACAGGTCCAGCGGCTGGGCGTTGACCGCGTAGGCACCCATCGATGCGAAGAACACGATCCCCGCGTACAGATAGGGGCGCGGTATCCGCAGCAGTTTGGCCCAGGCCGGCGCGAGCGGCAGATTCAGCAGGAGCAGCAGCAGGTTGCCGATGAACAGGCTGGCGATCAGTGCCCAGACCAGCCCCGACTCGCGCTCGAACAGCAGCGGGCCGGGCTGGATGCCGTACGACTGGAACGCCGCGAGCATCACCGCGGCGGTCGCGTTCGTCGGCAGTCCGATGGCGAGCATCGGCACCAGGGTGCCCGCCGCGGACGCGTTGTTTGCCGCCTCCGGGCCGGCGACTCCCTCGATGGCCCCCTTGCCGAACTGCTCGGGGTACTTGGTCAGCTTCTTCTCCGTGACGTACGACAGGAACGTCGGGATCTCCGCGCCACCGGCCGGCATGGCTCCGAAGGGGAACCCGAAGGCGGCGCCGCGCAGCCAGGGTTTCCAGGACCGTTTCCAGTCCTCCCGGCCCATCCACGGCACGCCGACGGGAAGCACCCCCGCGGGCTTGCGCCGCAGATGCGCCGCCACCCAGAGGGCCTCACCGACGGCGAAGATGCCGACGGCGACCACCACCACGTCGATGCCGTCGGCGAGTTGGGGGACGCCGAAGGTGAGCCGCTGCTGCCCGGAGACCGAGTCGATTCCGACAATGCCGATCACCAGGCCGACGAGCAGCGAGGCGAACCCGCGGATGCGCGACGAGCCGAGTACCGCGGTGACCGCGATGAAGGACAGCAGCATGATCGCGAAGTAGTCCGGTGCGCCGAGGCCGACCGCGAAATCCACCACGACGGGGGCGACGAACACCAGCAGCAGAGTGCCGATCGTGCCGGCGACGAAGGAGCCGATCGCCGCGGTGGCGAGCGCCTGCGCCGCCCGGCCGGCCTTGGCCATCTTGTTGCCCTCGATGGCCGTGACGACCGAGGACGACTCGCCGGGCGTGTTCAGCAGGATCGAGGTGGTCGAACCGCCGTACATGCCTCCGTAGAAGATGCCGGCGAACATGATGAACGCCTGGGTCGGCTCCATTCCGTACGTCACGGGCAGGAGCAGGGCCACGGTCATGGCCGGGCCGATGCCGGGCAGGACCCCGACCGCCGTACCGATGGTGACGCCGATCAGCGCCAGCAGCAGGTTCATCGGGGTGACGACGTGCGCGAACCCGTCGAGCAGATGATTCAGGTTGTCCATTACAGGATTCCTTGCAGCACGCCGGCCGGGAGATAGACGCCGAGCCCGATCGCGAAGGCGTAGAAGGTGATGAGTGACAGCGCCACCGCGATCGCCAGGTTGCGCAGGTGGTGCCGGTTGCCCAGGGCGAAGGTCGTTCCCCAGAACAGGAGGGTCCCGCTGATCACCCAGCCGAGGGGTTCGATCAGTACCGCGTTGACGACGAACGCGCCTACCATCAGCAGCACGGTGCGCCAGTCGATCGGATTCGTCAGGTCGACGTCCTCGCCGCCCTCCGGTTCGACGCGGCCGCCCCGCGCGACGTCGACGACGTACACGAGGGCGATCAGAAGGAGCAGTACGCCGAGGAGTACCGGTACCGTGCGCGGCCCGATCGGGTCGGTGCTGCTCGTTGTGTGCGCGATCCCGGTGGCGTCGACGATCACCAGTACGCCCAGCAGGGCGAGGAACGCGCACACACCGTACTGTGCGCGGTCCGCTCCCGGGGGCCGGCGGGACTCGGGAGCGGTGCGCTCATCGACGTCCAGACTCATGCCAGACCGAGCTCTGTGAGGATGTCGGCGACGGCCTTGTCCTGTTCCGTCAGGTAGGTGGCGAACTCGTCGCCCGTGGTGAACGCGTCGGTCCAGCCGTGCTTGGTCAGCTCGGCCTTCCACTCCTCGGAGCCGTGCATCGCGGTCAGCGAGTCGATCCAGACCTTCTTGTCGGCGTCGCTGATGCCGGGCGGGGCGACGATTCCGCGCCAGTTGGTGAAGACCATGTCGATCCCCGAGGACTTCAGCGTCGGGGCGTCATCGAGGGCGTCGATCGGCTTCTCGCTGGTCACCGCGAGCACTCGCACCTGACCCGCCTCGATCTGGTCGAGGAACTCGCCGAAACCGCTGGCCCCGAAGGCGATCTTGTTGCCGAGGATCGCCGGGAGCAGCTCACCGCCGCCGTCGTAGCCGATGTAGTTGACCTTCTTCGGGTCGATGCCGACCGTCTTGGCGAGCTGCATCGGAAGCAGGTGGTCCGGTCCGCCGGGCGACGAGCCGCCCCCGACCGCGACGCTCTTGGGGTCCTTCTTCCAGGCGGTGACGAGATCGTCGATCGTCTTGTACGGAGAGTCCTTGGGCACGACGATCGCGCCCGCCTCCTCCATCAACTTGGCTATCGGCGTGGTCTGCGAGAGCGTCGCCTTCGATTTCGAGGCGTACGCGGCACCGACGACCCCCAGCCCCATCTGCATGGCGAGCTTGCCGTTGCCCTTCTCGTTCACGGTGCGTTGCAGACCGACCGTGCCGCCGGCGCCCGGGAGGTTGAACACCTGGACACCGGACGCGATCTTGGTGTCCTCCAGCACCTTGGCCGCCGTCCGCGCGGTGGTGTCGTACCCGCCGCCCGGGGTGTTGGGGACCATGATCCGCAGTCCGGTGACGGGCTCGTCGCTCTTGCCCGTCTCCTTCTTCTCCGCGGTGGCGCCGCAGGCGCCTACCGCGAGCATGGACATGGCGGCCAGGGCACTGACGACAGCAGCTCTGCGAGTTCTCATGGCTTGTCTCTTTCGCTTCCGGCAGTCGGACGCCATGATTGTGCGACTCGTGAGACACCACGTCTGTGTTGTGTCAGCATTAAAGATTGAGTTCATTGTGGTCGTAACTTTTCGCCGCCATACCCTCGCGGGCGAGCTGCTGGTACTCCAGCTCGCCATCATCGTGGTGGTGCTGCTGGCGGTCGCCGCCGTCTCGCTGGCCCAGTCGGAAGCGACCTTCAACCGGGTCGAGGGACGCCGGGTCACCGCGCTGGCCGAGCAACTGGCCGGCAACCCCCTGGTGTCCAGCCAGCTCGGCCGGCCGGCGCCGGGTGAGACGCTCGCCCCGCTCGTGCAGACCACGCTGACCCAGTCGGGCGTCACCTCCGTGACGGTCGCCGACAGCAGCGGCAGGATCGTCAGCTCCACGAATCCCACGGTGATCGGTACAAGGCTGTCGCTCGGCCCCGGCGTCGCCGAGGCCGMGCGRCWGCCTTG
>NZ_QFRK01000022.1 GCF_003143855.1 Streptomyces sp. NWU339 | reverse complement strand
GGTACACCCCGCGCACCACCCCGCCCGACCGTTCCCGCGTCAGCCGCGCATCGAAGTCGTCCCAGTGTCGCCGCCGCAGTCCACCACGCACGCCGCGGCGAACCACACGTCCCAGTGCGACCACTCGCCAGACGGTGCCGGATGAGGCCACGGCTCCGGGCCGAACGTCGGCGGCCTGCGTCGGGAGAGGACTTGTCCGCCGTGCTCACCAGCGCATGGTCGCGCCGAAGACGATGGCGTTCGCAGCGCGCCTCGGCATAGCCTCGCGGACATGACCGAGGCATGGACCGACCACGCGTTGAAGGCGCTCCGCGCGGCCTGCCACACCGCGGACGGCCCCTCCCTGCTTGCCCTGCTGCATACGCATGACCCCGCCGGCGTGCTGCAGCAGTGCGGAGACGCACTCACCGCAGCCGTCCTTCGGGGTGTGCCCGGTGGCCGGGAGGCGGCGATCGCGTGCACGTCCACCCTGCGTGAACGGGGCTGGCCCGGCGACGAGGTCCTCGCCGAACAACTCGACGCGGTGGGCGGCGGTGCCGTCTTGGTGCTGAGGCCGCTGCCGGTCGGTCTGGAGGAACTCTCCGGTCTGCTCGAAGGCGACCCGGCCTGGGGCGGTGGCCGCATCGACCTGGACACCGGCGAGTGCCGGCCCGCCCTCGTGGACACCGAGGAGTCATGGGACGAGGACGAACCGGCAGGCACCGAGCGGTGGCTCCATGTGCCGTGCGCCGGATCACGCGATGCCTACCGTGACATGGAGGACTTCGTCTCCACCCTCGACGACCAGGACCTCGCCCGGTTCCTCGGCATCGCGATCCAGGGCCCGGGAGCCTTCCGCCGTTTCAAGGACATGCTGGCCACCTCACCGGCACAGCTGCGGCGGTACTGGTTGTTCGCCGCGGAACGGCAGTACGGCCGGGCTCGAGCCTGGCTCGCCGATCAGGGCTACCGGCCCGCGCCACCAGGCGGTCATTGATCCGGGCGCGCTTACGGTCCCCAGTACCGGTACGCCTCGATCCACTCGGCCCCCTCGGGCGCCGGGTCCGGCAACGGAAGGTCGAGAATGCCGATCGCCTGCCGGTGCCTGCCTCGCGTACAGACCGCCACGATCTGACTGCCGGGCAGCAGGTCCACCTTCTTCACGGTGACCTCGCCCCCGAGAACGACCGTCTTGAACGGGACGGCCAGATGCTCGGAGAGCATCGTGTAGAGGCCCGTGAGCTGCTCCTCGTCGTCGTAGGCGTCCACGGTGGCCTGCTCGACCAGCTCATCGAGTTCCGCGTCACTCAGCTTTCCGSCCACAGGGAACACGGTACCGGCGGGGCCCCGCAGCTCCCCTCTCTCGGTCAATCGCCGGCCGCTCCGTCCTGGGCCACGATGGTCGTTCCTCCCGCCCCGGCGTGCTGCCTGGTAGTGCGTACCGACTTCCCGGCACCCGTCACGGGTTGGCGCGGAGAGGGCCGCCGACTGCACGGGGCGATCAGGCGCAGACTCCCCGTTCGCGACGCCTACCGATGGCCGCCGGGACTCATGGCCTTGACAGGGGACCAGCCATGTTCTGGGTGCCTCGTAGGACTCGAACCTGCGGCCAAGCGCTTAGAAGATGCGGGCAAGCCTTGGTGAGTTCGCCCGATCGGCCTATGCCGGCACCGTGCCGGACCGCTGAACGCCGCTGCCGTCCGCCGTCGTTGCCGTCAGCGCTGCCGTCACTGCCGTCGGCTGCAGCACCGTGTGCTAGGGGCTCGATCGGGATTTGTTGCTCGCCTCGCCGCTTGTCGTCGTGGCGGCCGGACAGGGCACTCACGGCGCCCCTGCCCGGCGTCGCTGATGTCGGCGACCTTCTGATCCGTAGCTCTATGTGGATCGGTCGGTGGCAGTCATACCGGTCGCGGTACGGCTCTTCGAGGGCACCATCGGGCGGGCCGGGTTGCTGTACTCCGCTGCTGTACCGCAGTGCCCTTGTGCACATGGGTGTGTGATCACCTCGCCGTACGCGGGGACAGGCGATGCGCTCGGTCCGCCACCACGTGACCCGCCGGGCCGAGTGAGAATCAGGCTTCCCTGTGAGCAGGCGGCAGGCGACAATACGGATTAACAAGGGACCACAGGACGGTTCCACCAGACAAACGGGGGACACATGGTCTTCATTGTTTCCACGGTGGTCGTGCTCGCAGTCGCAGTCGGGGCGTGCCTGGTCGCGCTACGGCGCAGGGGCGGTTCAGGAGAACGCGGTGCGCTGGAGCGCGGGGCTGCGGACCAGGGCCGCGCGCAAGGAGTGAGCGAGGCGAACGCCGCGAGGCAGAACTGGGGACCCCCCGGGTTCTGAGCCGCCACCCACCCCTCATCCCAGCTCCCATCCCGTCCGCCGTCAACCCACGCCCGCTCCACGGTGTGTGGGTCGGCCGCGTCTGCTCGGCTCTGCCTGGGTCGACGGCGGACGGGATGGAAGCACCCCGCGCACGCCACTACGGACCCGCAGTCGGAAGCGGCGCCCCCTCCATCCGGCCATGGAGGCGGCGAGCCAGGATTCCCCGGGGCTGTGGCCGTGTCCGGCGTACGTCTAGTCAATCGCCCGCGAACCACAGGTAACTACCTGAGGTAGCCGCGCACTGCTCCAGCATCGTTGCGAGGTCGTCCAGCGCGGCGAGCTGCCGCTCATCACCGCATCTCTGCCTCAGATCGTGGACGTTCAGCTCCTGCTGTCCTGTCGAGACGCTGCCTGGCTATGCTGCGGAAAGGTACCCGGACCATGCCATTGCAGGGCTTTGCAGACGGCGCCGCCCGGGGTGATGCGGCCGAAGCTTCCGATGGCTCGCGTTACGGGGTCGGTGTCCAGTAGAACCGACCGATTTCCCAAGGGGGCTGGAGGGGGCCATGAATCGTCTGCTCGGTTTCGCGATGGTCTGGGCGGCTGTCTATGGGTCGATCACCTTCGGGTCGGGGGAGTCCGGCGAGGATCGGCTGATGAGTCTTGTCGCTGCGCTCCCGGCGTGGGGTTATATCGGCTTCCGTGTCATGCGGGAGATCCGGGGGATCAAGGAAGACGGCAGGTTGGCACGTATGCGCAGGGAGGAGCAGAAGTCCATGGGGCGGGACGAACTGCTCGATGCCGTAACGCGGTTGGTTGCCCGCGGTCCGCAGTCGCTGGAGTGCCGCGTGGCGGGGCATGGGGCAGGGCACCTGTGTCTTGCCGTTTCCAGGGAGGTCGCGCTGGCCGATCTGGTCGAGGGGATCAGCGGTCGGTACGGGTCCTCGCGCAACCTCGCCATGGGTGGGTACGCCGATCCGACGGCGGACGCGACGACAGGACTGCCCCTGCTCACCCCCTTCGGCAAGCACGTGGTGGACATGCGGGCCTGGGCCTACGGGAGTTGGTGGATCGGGGCCGGGACCGTGGACGGCGATGACGGCGCACGGCGCGTGGTGCTCGTGGCGGAGCGGGCTGCGCGCGGGCCCTGCTGAGGTTTCCTCTGACCGGCGTGCCGGCAGGCACCCAGCTGGACTCGGCCGACCAGTTCATGGCGTGGAGCTGTCACGTTGGCTGACCGGATGGGATGATCTTCGGATCGGTCATGGTGGAGGGGGACCGTCCATGGACAGCGCGTCGCCATCGTACAAGGGGCATCGGTACCCGGTCGGGGCGATCTCCCCCTGCGTGCGGCGGTCCTTCCGCTTCCCGCTGTCATTCCGTGAGGTGGGGGAGCTGATGCTACAGCGCGGCGTGATTGTCTCCTGTGAGACGGTCCGCCGCTGGTGCGCCACGTTCGGACAGGTCTACGCCGCCGGGCTGCGCCGCCGCCGGCCCCGGCCCGGGGATACATGGCACCTGGACGAGGTGTTCGTCAGGATCGATGGGGAGCTGAGGTACCGGTGGCGGGCCGTCGACGCCGACGGCACCGTCCTGGACATCCTCGTGCAGAACCGGCGGGACAAGGCCGCCGCCCGGCGGTTCTTCCGCTGCCTGCTGCAGACGACGCGTGCGGTGCCGCGGGTGCCCGTCACCGACAAGCTCCGTTCCTACGGCGCCGCCCACCGTGAGGTCATGCCCTTTGTCGAGCACCGGCAGTCGAAGTACCTCAACAACCGGGCGGAGAACAGCCACCAGCCCACCCGGCAGCGCGAACGCGCCAGGAAGGGCTTCCGCAGCGTCGGCGCAGCACACCGCTTTCTGTCCGCGTTCAGCGGCGTCTCACCGCACTTCCGGCCCCGACGCCATCTGATGACAGCCTCCGGCCACCGCGCCGAGATGACCGTCCGCTTCGCGATCTGGGAGCAGGTCACCGGCGCTGCCAACCTGCCCACCACGGCCTGACCACAGGCCCGGGCCGCGGGCCCACCACGCCCCGAAGCGCCATCAGACAGCCATGTACCCAATAACGTGACAACGCCTTTGACCTTGTCATCTGGTCCAATGTCTCAGCGTTTCGCTGCAGATACGACGAGATGAGGATGGTCATGGGTTTGTGGGAGTTGCCGCCCGTGGACGTGCGCTCGCTGCTGCGTGAGGAGCGAGTCGCACTGCTGGCTCTGCTGAACGACCTCGATCTGTCGGCATGGGATCGGCCCACGGTGTGTCCGGGCTGGTCCGTGAAGGACGTCGTACTGCACATCTTGGATGATGACCTTGGCTGGCTGTCCCGGGGGCGCGACGGCGACCGGTCCGGACTGCTGACCGGCTTCGCCGACCACAACTCCTTCATCACGGCGCTGAACAACAAGAATCAGCGGTGGGTGGAGGCCACCTGCGCGCTGAGCCCGCGGGTGATCAGAACCCTCCTCGGCGTAGCCGGCACCGAGATGGACGCCTACTGGGCATCCATGGACCTCATGGCGGAGGGCCGCGTCGCCTGGGCCAGCCCGGACCCCGTCCCGCTGTGGTTCGACATCGCTCAGGACCTCACCGAACGCTGGGTGCACCAGCAGCAGATCCGCGACGCCGTCGACCGGCCGGGAGTGCGTGACGAACGGTTCCTCGGCCCGGTGCTGCGAACCTTCCTGTGGGCGCTGCCCCTCCACTACGCGCCGCGCACCGGCCCGGATGCCAACCTGGCGATCCATCTCAGCGGGGCCGGCGGCGGCTCCTGGCGACTGCACCGGCGCCAGGGCCAATGGGATCTGGTCGAGCTGGACCCGGCGAGCACGATCCATGCGCCGGACGCGACAGTCAGGCTCGACACGAATTCTGCCTGGCGGCTGCTCACGGGAGCACCCTTCGACCACGATCGGCTCGTGCTGTCGGGCGATCCGGATCTGGCCAATCACTTCGCGGCGGCCCGAGGCATCCTCATGTGAATCGAGCGGAGAACCAGCCCCTGAAGGCCGTCAAGTCGCCAGGTCGCCACCCCTTGGACGGGTCGTTCCCGATGCTGACGGTGCGTCCGGGACCGCGGACAGGGCATCCAAGATCGTTCTGTGACAAGCGACCTGGACCCCCTACTCACCGCACTGTCCGTGAAGATCGACGACGAGATCGGGCAGCACTCGAAGCACTGCAGAAATCGTACAGTTCATGGCTTCGGGCAGCGCGGGCCCCTGCCGAGTTGGCAGGGGCCCGCGGTATGGAGAGTTGAGGAGGGCCGGGACCTGTCCTGGACGAGCAGCATCCTGGCCGGCACCGCTTACCGTCTGCTGTCGGCCTGACGGCCCGGCCTCACTTCAGGTATCGGTCCAAGAACCGGCACCCGTCCTCCAGCTCGAACCACGGGGTGCCAGTGTGCCCGCCCAGATTGGCGTGCAGCGTCTTCTCCTTGCTGCCGAAGGCGTCGAACAGGTCCAGGGCCCGTTGCCGGGGGTTCCCTTCGTCGTCCCACTGCAGCAGGAACAGCAGCGGAATGGTGACCTGCCGGGCCTCCTCGCGCTGGGCACGGGGCACGTAGCCCCCGGCGAAGAAGCCGGCGGCCGCGATGCGCGGCTCGAGGACCGCCAGCCGAATGCCGAGGGCGGTCCACCCCCCGGAGTACCCGACCGGGCCGCCGATCTCGGGCAGCTCAAGGAGGGCGTCCAGAGTGGTCTGCCATTCCGGGACCGCGTTTTCGACCAGCGGGCCGATGAGGGACTCGAAGATCTCGTCGACCGGCTCGCCGGCCTGCATCGCCCGACGGAGGTCGGCGCGGGCCTGCTCGTCGACGGCGGAACGGGGCCGGTCACCGCACCCGGCGGCGTCGATGGTGGCCACCGCATAGCCGCGCGCCGCGGTGTACCGGGCCCGGGCCACCAGCCGGGGTTCCGCCCTGGGCAGGCCGTTGTTGTGGGCCATCAGGATCAGCGGGGCCGGTTCGGATCCGGGCGTCCACAGGGTGCCGGGGATCTCGCCGAGGGTGAATTCGCGTTCGAGGACGCCGTCGTCGAGGCGCTGCTCGGAAGTGAATTGCATGGTCGTGCCTTTCGGGAGTGCGCTAGAACGGCGCTCCCGGACGACCTATCGCCCGACCGTGACCCCGGAGGGGAGCACCCATGTCGATACTGCGTTCACGGGTACCACCTCCTCGTTCTCTCGCACGGCTTCCGGGAGATTAGCAACGGTCGCCGTGGTCCGCCAACGGGTTTTTGCGGAGGCTCCGTAGCCGGATGCCACGGAGTCGGAACACTGCGCAGAGCTACTTGGGGCCTCATCGCGGCTTCCCGAGGTGAGGCCCTGCGACGGCGGGGCGCGCTGGGGGCGCTGTCGGTTCTCGGCGCTCGTCGGCGAACGCACCGCCCGCGCCCTCGCCGGGGCGTTCGCATGCGTTCCGGAACCAGCACACGCCCCGCACGCGTCCCGTACGGGACAGCAGCCACACCCGTGGGGGACCCGTGAACCGCACCACCGCCGTCATCCTCGCCGCCGCGGCCTCGCTCACCATGCTCACCGCATGCAGCATCAGCGTCAGCGACAACAGCGAGCCCGACGGCAGACCGGCCAGAGCAGCGAAGGTGCCGGCCTACGAGATCACCCGGCAGGACGACAGCGGGGCGCAGCGCGTCGTCGTGGTCGAGGTGGAGACGACCGAGCGTATGGAGAGCGTGTTCGAGGCCGTCGCCGCCGAACTCACCGACGACGCCGGATGGTTCATCGAAATCGACTGCGCCGACGGGGGCCGTCTCGCCAACGATAAGAAGGCGGTCGGCTCGGCCGGGGCCGCAGCGACCGGCCTCGACGACGGCCGGACCGAATACGAGGCACTGCCCGGGGCGACCTGCCCCGCATAGGGGTGCTGGTAAGAATCCAGTCAGGAGCCGCAAACGGCGGTGAGGGGGTGCGAATCTGCATCTCCATGTCACCGGTTTCTGTGCTGGTGACACCAGTGCCCTCCAGCGCTGGTGTCAGGGCGGTGAGCTGGGTGGCTGCATAGGTAGAAACCGAGAGCGCTTCTTGGTCACTTCGGAGAGCGCCCAGCGGGTCCGGGGGCATGGAATGTTGATGAGAAGTAGCAGCGGTGGCTGGCGTCGTGTGTGCGATATCCCGTGAGTTCTCCTGAGGCCCGCTGAGTGCCCGAGGCCGTGGCCAGGGGCTTCTTCCCCCTTCGTGTGCTCTACCAGGGTGTGACATGACTTCTGGATTCTTGAAGTGTTCTCAGTGTGTGCGACCGATCTGCGGTCTGGTCGAAGACGAGGAGGCGAACCGGAGAGGTTCGAGGCCGACGTGCCGGCCGGCCGGCCAGGCTTGCGGCGGCGGACCCGGCGTCCTCGGGCCGGCGGGCGTACCGCRGCACCATGTGCCTGGGACCGGCGAGTTGGCGGACAGTCGCCCGGCCGATCCCGCGGTTGGCCTCCGTGACCAGCGAGATCGGCGCAGCGGCGTTCTTCGTGGCCCCTCCGACTTCCCGTTCAGCCCATGGTCTTGGCGCCGTCCAGGGACTCGCGGATGATGTCGGCGTGCCCGGCGTGCTGCGCGGTCTCGGCGATGATGTGCAGCAGCRCCTGACGGGCCGACCAGCGTACGCCGGACTCGAACCACGGCGCCTTCGGCAGCGGCTGGGTCGCGTCCAGGCCGGGCAGGGCGGCGATCAGCTCGTCGGTCCGGTGGGCCACCGCCGCGTACTCGGCCAGCGCGCCGGCCAGCGTCTCGCCGGGCAGCAACCGGAACTCGTCGGCCCGCTCGGCGAAGYCGGCCTCGGCCATGGCGGTGAAGTCGGGCATGGCCGACGGGCCGTCCAGGATGAAGTCCACCCAGATCCGCTCCATCGCGGCGACGTGCTTGACCAGGCCGCCCAGGCACAGTGCGCTGACGGTGGTTCGCAGCCCGGCCTGCTCGTCGGTGAGGTCGCGGGTGGTGAAGCGCAGGAAGTGCCGGTGCTTGCTCAGCGTCCGCAGCAGGTCGGCGCGCTCGCCGGTGAGGGTCGCCGGCTCGCTCAGGGTCTCGGTCATGATCTCCGCCTTCGGTTGGTCCCGCGTTCCTCGGTCAACAACGACGGTAGGAGCCATAGCGGACAGTTTCTGTCCTGAATTCCGGGAGAATCGGAGACATGGCGAACACCAGCACCCGGACGCTGCGACTGCTGTCCCTACTGCAGACCCATCGCTACTGGCCAGGCACCGAACTGGCCGACCGGCTCGGTGTCTCGGTCCGCACTCTGCGCCGGGACGTCGACCGGCTGCGCGAGCTCGGCTACCCGGTGGAGGCGCAGCGCGGCGTCGACGGCGGCTACCAGCTCGCCGCGGGCACCGCGCTGCCGCCACTGGTGATCGACGACGATGAGGCGGTCGCCCTGGCCGTCGGGTTGCACACCGCCGCGGAGGGCGCGGTGGAGGGCATCGCCGAGTCCTCGGTCCGGGTGCTGGCCAAGGTGGTGCAGGTGATGCCCACCCGGCTGCGGCGCCGGGTCGAGGCGCTGCGCGCGATGACCGTACCCGCCGGCTGGGGCAGCCCGGCCCGGGCGGGCGTCGACCCGGGCGTGCTGACCACACTCGCACTGACCTGCCGGGACAGCGAACGGCTGCGCTTCGGCTACACCGCCGCCGACGGCCGCCGCACCGACCGGCAGGTCGAGCCGCACCGGCTGGTCCGCCTCGAGCGCCGCTGGTATCTGGTCGCGTACGACCTCACCCGGCACGACTGGCGCAGCTTCCGGGTCGACCGGCTCACTGCGCCGGAGGGCACCGGCGCTCCGTTCCGCCCGCGCACCCTGCCCGCCGCCGACGCCGCCGAGTTCGTCCGCGCCGGGATCGGCAACCTGCCCCGCCCGTACCGGGTGACGGCCCTGGTGTACGCCCCGGCCGCGACCGTACTGGAACGGATCGGGCGGTGGAGCACGGTCGAGGAGGTGGACGCCGAACACTGCCGGGTCCGCATGACCACCGACTCCCTGGACTGGCCGGCCCTGGCCCTGGGCGCTCTCGGCGCCGAGTTCCGCGTGCTCGAACCGGCCGAACTGGTCGACCAACTCCGCGACTGGGCAGCCCGGTTCGACCGGGCGGTACGGGGCTGACAGTTCAACCGCTGAGATGCTCCTGCTGCCGGCGACGGGCGCGCGGACGATCTCGTCGCCGGYGCGTTCGAGGAACTGGGCCGCGCCGAGCTCCTCAAGCCATCCACGGCAACACCGTGAATCCGAGGCGAACTCACGGGTCGAGCCCCACAGAGCGCAGCATCCGACCCGCGGGTTCCCGCTGAAGCGCCTTCAGTTTCCTCGAACCCGCGGGCGTCACGGGGCGCGAGGAACAACGGAACGAAATCTGGCGCTGACGACGTTGTGAACGAATTCGGATGGGGTGTCTTGGTCGAGGCCCGAGGCTTCTGGTGCCCGCGCAACGTCCAGCCGGGGCGGTGGTGGTGCACCGAGGCCCGGTGGCTACTCTCGTCTCTCCGCCGATCCGGAGTGAAGTGAAGGGAAGCAGACTGTGCGCAACGCCGCCGTGACGCCCGAGGGCGGCCAGATCCGCTGGGTTGAGCTGCCGGGACAGGAGCGGTCCCGCGTCTACGTCCACGGTCTGGGCGCCACGTCGCCGGCCTACTTCGCGGAGGTTGCTGTTCATCCTCTGCTCGCCGGACGTCGATCGCTGCTGATCGACTTGCTCGGACACGGCATCAGCGACCGGCCGACGGACTTCGACTACACCTTGGAATCCCACGCCGATGCCCTCGCCGCAGCCCTGACCAGCGCGGGTGTCACGGGCGCCGAGCTGATCGCGCACAGCATGGGTGGCTCGGTGGCCATCGTCCTGGCCACCCGGCACCCCCAACTGGTCTCCCGCCTGGTCCTGGTCGACGCCAACCTCGACCCGATCCCGCCCGCACCCGGCTCCGCGGGCAGCAGCGGCATCGCCGCGTACTCCGAGGAGGAGTTCCTGGCGGGCGGCTGGGAAGAGATCCGAGACCGGGCCGGTTCCCACTGGTGGTCCACGATGCGCCTGGCCGGCCGGGAGGCCCTGCACCGCAGCGCGGTCCACCTCGCCCGCGGCACCGCCCCCACCATGCGTGAGCATCTGCTGGACCTGAAAATCCCCCGCACCTACCTGCTGCCCGAGGCCGACGGCCCGCTCCCGGGCACCGATGCGCTCACCGAAGCCGGGGTGGCCGTGGTCTCGGTCCCCGACTGCGGGCACAACATCATGCTGGACAACCCGGAAGGCTTCGCCCGCGCCACCGCGGCGGCACTCTCCGACCACGACCAGCAATAGCGCCCAAGCGGCCCGTAACGGGGTTTCGCCGTCCCCGACCGGCCGGGGCTTCGGCTGCATACGCCGGCCGACGTCTTCGCCTGTACCGCAGCCGAAGGGATCACGCTCCGCATCGACCACCACCTCGTTACCTTGGCCGGGTTCGCGTACGCGCCGCAGCCGGCGGACCTGCCGGACCAGAAGATGTGGCGCATCGACCGCACTGCCGACTACGGCGCCTTCCAGGACGCCGCCCGCGGCCGGGTCGACCTCGCGAGGATCGAGCGCCACCGGGAGGACATCCCGCGGATCATCGGCTCCATCCACACCGGCGCCGTGCGCGCGTACGACGTCATCCTGATGCTGTCGCGCGACGTGCGCCCGACCCCGCTGGGCGACGCCATTGCCCACTACGGGCGGATCTCCAAGACCCTGCACATCCTGCGCCTGGCCGACGAGCCCGGCTACCGCAGGCAGATCAAAGTGCAGGCCAACCTCCAGGAAGGCCGCCACGCGCTCGCCCGGAAGATCTTCCACGGCAAGCAGGGGCAGCTCTACCACCGCTACCAGGACGGCACGGAAGACCAGCTCGGCGCCCTGGGCCTGGTCCTCAACGCGCTCGTGCTGTTCGACACCCGCTACATGGACGCCGCGGTCAACCAGCTGCGCGCCAACGGCTTCGACGTCCGCGACGAGGATGTGGCCCGCCTCTCCCCGTTCGTGCGGCACCACAACAACATGCTGGGCCGCTACTCGTTCCAGCTTCCTGAGCCGCCCGGCGGGCTGCGGCCGCTGCGCGACAAGGACGCCACCGACGACGAGTAGGTCGACAGCTGCGGCCACGTGGCGTCTGGAGCCGTCCGCTCCGGTCAGCGGCCCGGGCCGCCGTCGCGGTGAATCGCGTATTCACCGCGACGGCGGGCCGCTCCAGCAGGGGAGACGGCCTCGTTTTCGCAAGTGAGGTGTATGCGTTTACCGCGACAGGCTCAGCCGGGCCGTCACCCTCCGCTACATATTCGTCTGCCGTAGCTGTACGAGAACCGGACCGCGCCGGCCGTATGTCGCGGGACACCCAGACCGGCAGAGAGGTCTGCACCTGCGGGTAGGGTCCTTCGGCATGAGCACAACACCGCCCGACCTGCGCCGGGTCAGCCTCCGCGCCGCCCCCGGAACCGGGGCGGCCCGCACCGCCACCGCGTTCGGCGCCGGGTGCACCCGCCCCGCCGACCCAAGCGGCAGCGCGCACCCGGACCACATCGTCGCCGGGCACTCGACCGGCCCCCGCCACGGCACCGGGAACCAGTTCAGGACCGGGGACCCGTCGCCCGGCGTGTGCACCGGCGATTTTGCGACCACGGGCCATGAGGCCGCCCTGCGGGAGGAGGCACTCTCGACCGCCTGCCGGTTCCTCCGGGACAGCCGGGCCACAAACGCCGCAGCCGCCGCCCGGGCGCTGTGGGACGCCGCCCGTGTGCCGGCACGGGGCCGCCGGTGAACACCCCCCGCCGGGTCACCCCGCGCCGCCTCGGCGCCGCCGCCGCGCTCTACGGCGTGTTCGTTGCGGGCTGGTACCTGGGTCAGCCGGTCACCCCCGAATGCCACGTCGATCAGGCCGCCCGCGACCGGATCGCCGAGGAGTACGAAACCGCACCATCCCCCACCCCCACGCCGACGGGGTACCCGTCACGGTACGACTCGAAGTCCCCCCTCCCGCTCGACCCGACGCCGGACCCGGCCTCCCACCCGCCTGGGGGCGCCAGCGACAGGTGGTCCCAGACGATCACCATCTACGCCGTCGCCTGCACCAACGACACGAGCGAACGCCCCCGCATGCGAGCGTGGTTCCAGGGCCACTGGCGGTAGAGAGGCGGTGTGGCCCGGGGTGTTGGCCGACGCGGGCGCCGGCCTCGTGTCGTGCGACACTCCCCGGATGCCTGCCTGGATAACCCTGCGCCGCCTCGGCGCCGTCACCACTGTGTACGCCGTGTTCCTGGCCGGGTGGTGGCTGGGCCRGCCGGTGCGCTCCGACGGCTGCCTCGAAGACCGGCCCACCGCCGGGGCAMACGGTCGTCCCACACCGGTGGAACCGGCCGACCCCGCCCGGTACCTCGAGAACCTCCCCCTCGACTTCGGTCTCCTCGACTGGGCCGACGACCTGGACGGCCGCCGCGACGGCGAGTACGGCCCCAGCGACTACGGGCACGACCTGCGGGGCGGGCCCGAAACGTACGTCACGTCCGGCGCTGTCTACGCTCCCTGCTCCTACAAGAAGCGCGCCCGCCTGCTCGCGTGGATCAACGGCGACTGGGGCTGACTCCACCTGTGCCTGCCTCACGGGCACGACCAGACCACGGGGACGGAAAGAGGACAGCTTCCCGGAGCGCCGGTTTTAGAGGTATTACGGCGTGACGATCCGACAAAAACCGGGGCGGACATCCCGGAAACGACTGACCGTCATGTAGCGGATTGCGGCTTCTGCGCGGGCCGTCCGCTGTGGAGTCCGGATAAGCCCCCCCATATCAGAAGTCCATGCACGGTCTGTCCGTCTGCGGGCGTGCCGCTGCGCCGTTCACGGAGTGGGTGAGCGTCCGGATGCGCTGACGGCGTCTCATTTAGGGTGTCCGGTGATCTGTACGGTCAGCGGGGGCTTACCGTACGCTCCGGGCATGAGTGAACGCGTCGGCTACGCGAGATGCAGTCTGGACAAGCAGGATCTCACCGCCCAGCGCGAGATCCTGCTCAGCCTGGACGTTCCCGAGGACCGGATCTACCTGGACCACGGGCTGACCGGAACCAACCGCGACCGGCCCGGCCTGGCCCAGGCTCTCGCGGCCGTGCGTGCCGGCGACACCCTCGTCGTCCCGAAGCTCGACCGCCTCGCACGCTCGGTACCCGACGCCCGCGACATCGGCGACTCGCTCACCGCCCGCGGCGTCAAGCTCTCGCTGGGCGGCACCCTGTACGACCCCGCCGACCCGATGGGCAAGATGTTCTTCAACATCTTGGCCACCTTCGCCGAGTTCGAGGTCGACCTGCTGCGCATGCGCACCCGAGAAGGCATGGCGGTGGCGCGGGCCAAGGGCAAACTCAAGGGGAAGCAGCCCAAGCTCACCGCCCGCCAGCAGAGCCACCTGGTCCAGCAGCACCAGTCCGGCGAGCACACCATCGCCGACCTCGCCGAGCTCTTCTCCGTCAGCCGCGCCACGGTCTACCGCGTCCTGGAACGCCACCAGAACGCGCCCGCGCATTCGCCCTCTGTGGGGCAGTGACGTGCTGCCCTACGTCTACCGGGTCACCAAGTACGACCCGGCCGACCGCGATCAGCACGGCCACTACGCCGGCACTGAACCAGCGATCAGCGACCACGGACCGGTCGAAGCCACCTACCTGCGAGCGGTCGCCGCCTTCGCCGAAGAGACCGGTGTCGAGCATCTGGCCATCCGCGAGCCGCAGATCGGAGGCTTCGCCCACTTCGGCCTGGAGCCACCGGTCGACGGCTATGGCCTGGTCGACCTCTTCCCAGCCGGCCTCACCGGGTTCCACGACGGTGCGCTGGTGCCGATCGCCGTCGGCCTGGAACTCGTCCGGGCCATGCTCCGCGACCACGGTGCCTGGTGCAGCCTGGAAGCGGAGGGGGCATTCGCGGTGCACGTCGGCTGGGACCAGTACCTCTACGTCGGCAGCAGCCGCCCCTGCGAAGCGGCGCTGGCCCGTACCCGCGCGCTCGGCCTGTTCCCGGAACGCCTGGACGCATCACCGTACGACTTCGCCCCCGACGACCCCGCGTACGTGCAGCGCCCGGCCGACGCCGACTTCTGGGCCCGCCTGCACTGGGTGGTCAGCGCCCACCGCGCCACGTTCTTGGAGGAGACCTACGTCGGAAACGCCTCCCGGTGGCACCGCCTCACCCGCGACAACATCGAGGCGGTGCGCGCCCAGCTGACCCCTCGCGCGCAGCTGGCGGTCTGGCCGGACCTGCTCACCGACGTCGCCGCGGCCGTGGCCGCTCTGCCCGAGGAGGGCCTGGCGGAAGTCATCTGGGAGGACGAGGACGGGCGAATCACCAGCGCGGTCGTGGACGAGACCCAGTTCGAGGCAGTGACCTCCGAGATCGCCGGCGCGTGTGCTGTCGGCGTCGTATCCATGTATGCCGATGAGCGTCAGCCTCTGTTCACCGCTGTGCTGCCGGACAGCGATGGGGTTCTCCGCGCACGCTGGCAGACCGAGCCGACGCCCAGCGACCGGGACTGGGCGTTCCTGAAGACTCTGCGGCGCGGCCAGGTCGTCACCGGCACGGTGACGTCCATCGCCGGCTTCGGCGTCACCTTCGTGGACATCGGCGGCTTCACCGCGATGATCAACATTCCGGAGCTGTCCTGGCGGCCGATCGACCACCCGTCCGACGTCGTCAGTGTCGGCCAGCAGATCACAGCCGAGGTCCTCGACGTCGACATGGTCCGGGAACGGGTGCCGCTGTCGCTCCGAGCAGTGCAGGAAGACCCGTGGCCGCAGGTGGCGCAGCGGATCGGGCAGGTGGTCACCGGACCGGTCACCAAGATCGTGCCGTTCGGCGTCTTCGTACGCATCGAAGACCGAGAGGACGGCTTCGAAGGACTCGTGCACGCTGGCGAGTTGGATGAATCGACCGGAGGCGTCGTCGAGGTTGGCGACGCCCTTACCGTGAAGATCATCGATGTCGATCTCGCCCGGCGTCGCATCGCCTTGTCTCAGACGCAGGCCCGCACACCCCGTCATCAGGGAGATCGCCATTCCTGACGAAACGGGTGCCCACACGGCCAACACCCTCGGACCCGCCTGGTGGACAGAGGACCCTGAGCGCTGGGACCTCCTGCAGTTCGAAGCGGCCCACGACGAGGCCGGCCTGCCCCTGGACCGGTGGTGGAAGGACCGCAGGGACGTCCTGGACGCGCTCATCCTCACCCCGGGGCCGGTCGACCACGACTTCGCCCGCTTCCTGCTGGACCAGGAGATGCGGTTCCACCGCCACTGCTGGGGCTTCAGCCACACCATCGAGGCCGCCGCGCTCCTGCTCGCCGAGCACCGCCGGCCCGACGACGTCTGGCGCCTGTGGCAGGCGATCACCGCCAGCTTCGACACCTGGTGCGGTCTGCCCCACCGGCTCTTGTTCGCCGGGGGAGGAACGACCGGCACGATCGCCTATGTCGTCGGCTCCGGCCACGAACAACAGGACAACCTACTGGGACACCTTCAGGAACTCGCCGAGGTGACCGACGACGACGTCACCACGCTCCTCGCGCAACGCCGCCGCTACTACGCCGACGTCCTCCGCGAGCCGGGCACGGCCCCGGAGTCCGGCGATGGCTGAGGAGCAGACGGTGACGCCCTCATGCCAGCTCCGGGCGATATCGCCGCCTGGCTCGCGGAAGTCATCATGGACCGGTGACGACGTGGATGCGCTGCTACTGGGACGAGGAAGCCACCTGGTTCTACTTCGAGGTCGATGCCGAAGGCTGGGTGACCCGGCAGGTCGAGCTCCACGGTTCTGAGCTGGCCCCGATCGCGGCTGCCTCCCTGGAAGAGTGGCAGCGAGCCCAGCAGGAAGGTGACCTGGCCGAGTACGAGAAGAAGTACGGAGTCACCGCAGAACTCCCTGTGTCGCAGTGGGAGAACTACGAACCTGACCAGCTGACCTCGCAAGAGTTCGAGGAAGTCTGGGATGCTGCCCGTCGGGAGATCGCAGGCCGCTGACCCCGAGCTCGGGTCGATACTCTGTCGGGCTTATGGAACAGCTGCCCGCGAGCGTCGATCGCGACATCGTGAACCACCGGATCATCTTCGCCATCAAGGCGATCCGTGAGACACGCGCCTGCACCCTCCACGAGGCGCTGGACGTCTTCGCCGAACGCTACGAAGAGCTCCGCCGGGATCGCCCGGACGACTTCACGGTGTCACGCGAGGACTACGGCCGGGGCTTCTACTCCTAACCCGGGGGAGAACGCGGGCAGCCATGACAACAGATCGTCAGATCGGGCACGGAGAGCTACTTGTCACTTCGCGGCAGATTCGGGAGCGCAGGGCCGTCTCTTCCGCCTCCTGGGCCACCAGTTCTCCCCGCGCCTCGCGGACGCCGGCAGCGCGACCCTGTACCGCGTCGACCCAGGCGCCGACTACGGACCCCTCAACCCGCTGACCCGCGACCGGATCAACCTCAGGCAGATCACCAGCAACGCGGACCCGCACTGGCCCGTACGGCGCTCAGAAGAGCACCGGGTCACCAATCCGTGTGTGGCGCAATGCCGTCCCGGTATTCATGCCCACAACGTAGTCCACCGAACAAAGCCGACGCCAACACCCCCAGTCCGCAGTGCGGTTCGCGAGAATGATCTCGGCCAATACCTCGGATCCCCAACCCGGTCGACGCGCTGCCCGTGACACCAATACCGATCTTGCAGCTGCACGGTCCTCATCGCACTTCGAAACGCCCCTGGCTTCAACACGCAGGACTTGACAGAGAAAATGGGCGTAGGCGGATCGCGTACCGCCGTTCCAGAAAACTGGAACGGCGGTACCGCACCCGCACGACAGCAGGGGTGCAGCCGTCACCGCCCGCGCCCCGATCGCCGTGCGGGTGCGGTCTCTTGCGGTTGGCTGACAAACGGGAGGCCCGGATCGGACACTGAGGACCGGGGATCAGCCGGGAGGACCGGTCGGTCCCACCGTGTCCGGGGTCCGTCAGCGGCGCGGGTGGAAGACGAGCTGCCGCCCGGGGCCGTCCGCGGGGAGGACGAACCCTCCCACGCCCTGCAGCGCCAGGAACGGGACCTCGGTGCCCTCCGGCAGGGCCTGGACCTCACCGGTCTCGAGCGAGAAGGAGACGGGTGCGTACCCGGACGTACCCGAACTCTGCCGGTAGCCGTGGGCGACACCGTCGTCGCCGACGGACAGCAGGCGGATGCCCGCCGACTCGCCGTCCAGGCAGTACGCCTGGTCCCGCTCGAAGTCGAAGGCGAGGGTGCCCTTGACGATGTAGCGGCCGTTCGGCGACGCGGCGGTCCGGACGGGGATGTACTCCGGTCCGTCCACCGTGCTGCATGCCGCGGACAGCTCCAGCTTCCCGGACTTCAGACCGTGCACGGCCGTGACCGCCGGGCCCTTGACGGTGCCCCAGGAAGAGATGACATGGTTCCCGACGACCTCGAGCACGCTGCCGGCCTTGTCCGCGTTGTGCGGGTTGACGCCCGGTGGAATGGCATCGCGCGACAGCCAGGATCCGGCCACCCCGAAGCCGCCTATGTGGAGCGACATCAGCGGGCCGTCCGGAGAGAGCCCGGCCACCTTGCCGCCGATGCAGTTCTCCCAGCCCTCGTTCACACAGACCGGAGGCAGTTCCACCTGGCGCTTCTCATACGTCTGCACGCGATCCGCCGAGATGTCGATCGACGCGGAATCGCTGTTCACGCTCCCCGGGCGGTCCCAGGCCACCACGGCCCCGTTTCCGCCGTCACCGACCTTGAGGCTGGTGGCACCGGCGCTGGCCGGAATGGCGACGGTGCGGGCGGGGGCGACGTCCTTGCCCGACGAGTCGGCCGCGTAGAAGGCGAGGGAGATCGTCCCTGATTCCGTGTCGTCGGAGGCACCGTCATCCGAGGGATCCACAGGGGAGACACGGTTACCGGAGGCAGCTTCATCGGGGTCCGCCTCGTCCTCGCCGTAGGCCCAGAGGGTGACGTACTCGCGGCCGTCCTGGTCCACGACGAGGAGCCGGGGCAGCGAGACCTCGCCTCCGCTGTCCGCCGGGGCCGGCGGCTGCCACACGGCGCTGCTCCAGCGGAGCGTGCCGGTGGCCGCGTCGCGCGCTTCGACGACATAGCCCTTGTCCTTGCGCTGGAGGAGGGCGACGACGCCCGCCTGGGGCGCGGCCTCCACGGGCGGGAAGGAGGCCACCCTGGCGTCGCGCTCCTCCGGGAGCCAGTCGAGGGAGGCGCTCCAGCCCTTGGAGGTGTCGAAGCCCTCCGGTGCTTTCACCGACGGCTTCGGGGATGCGGAAACCTCCGGGGAGGGACTGTCCGAGCCGCTCTCCCCCGTCGTACCACCGCTGCCACAGGCCGCCAAGAGCCCGGTCGCCACCGCGGTGACGACCACCTGTCTCATGGTCTTCATCGTGCCCCTTTTTTCGGCCGCGGGAAGCGGACGGACCGGTACGCCCCCGCACGCACAAGATCGTTAAAAAGCCAGAGAGTACAGCAGGTTTTTGAAGTGGATGTCACAACCACGTATCAGGTGGGCGAAGGGCCGATCGTGTGACTCATGGTGCACGCGGCTTCAGCCCGGGCGCCGGTGGGGCATCCGGTGTGATCTCTCGGCATTCGTGTCAGCAGACCACCGGGGGATCTATCGCCTCATGACAGTGAAATCCGAGGCCCATGTCAGCGGCGGACCGTCACACGCCTCCACGGTGACCAGCGGGAAGACGGCCGGCAGCGGCCGACGGTGACTGCCGGCCCCTGGCACTGACGAAGCCGACACATCGCACCACACGGAACACAACCCGCCCCGGACGAACGCCCGGGCCCGGGCGCCGGGGCCGGCACCCCGGCGGGCACGAGCGTCGCCGGCTCCTCGTGCCCAACCCGCCGCCGGACGCTGCCCTCGCGCACCTGTCACGGACCGTAGCGGCGCCTCACGCCGCTGCACCACTACCGTCCGGGCGGGGGACACAGGGCCGCTTGCTCACATGCCTTCGCCCGGACGACGCGGCGTGCGGCCGTGAGGATGTCACCGGAACGCCGGGCAATTCCCGCGGAAAGTTTCCGGCGCCCGGTGACATCCCTCCGGCCGGTTCGCTCCGTCGGTGTGGTCAGAGGCGAAAGGAGGGCATGTGTTGCGTACCGGGGACCTGGAGGATTTCCGTGGTTTCGCCGAGGAGCGGCTGCCGCATCTGCGGCGCACCGCATACCTGATGTGCGGGGACTGGCACCACGCCGAGGACATCACGCAGACGGCGTTGACCAAGCTCTACTCCGTGTGGGGGCGACGGCGTCGGATACAGAACCTGGAGGCGTACGCCCACCGCGTGCTGACCCGGGCCTGCATCGACCACACACGGCGGCGCTGGCGGCGGGAGCATCCCGCCCGGGACCTTCCCGACCGTGCCGAGCCCGCCGCGGACCTGGCGCTCGCGCTCCAGGTCCGCGCGGCCCTGGACGGCCTGCCGGCGCGTCAGCGTGCCGTGGTGGTCCTGCGCTACTGGGCCGACCTGGACATCGCCGCGACGGCCGCGGCCATGGGCTGCTCCGTCGGCACCGTCAAGAGCCACACCGCGCGGGCCCTGACCCGTCTGCGGGCCCTCCTGGGCGACGACCACGGTCCCGACGCACTCGGGACGCTCGCAAAGTCCACCCACCACACCCGAGAGAAGGTCACTCTGTCATGAGCAACCAGGACGTCAGGAACCTGCTGCAGGCCGGGATCGGCGAGGAGCCACCGGTACGGACCACCGTGGACGCGGTGGTCGCGGCCGGACGGCGCGTCAGGACCCGGCGGCGTCTCGCGCTCACCGGCGCGGGCGTCACCGCCGCGGCGGCGGCTGTCGTACTGGCCGTGGTCGCACCCGGTGCCGGTCCGGAAGCGAGTGTGTCTGCCGCCGACCCGCTGGTGCCGGCCGGTGTCGGTACCGACGAGGCCGGCCCGCTGAGGCCCGACAGCTTCGGTCCGGGGATCGAGCACACGGTGCGCTGGAGCGGCAAGCGGCTTGCCGACAATCTCGTCGCACTGCTCCCCCAGGGCCGGACGACCACGCAGGACGGTGACATCAAGGGCCGGACCTTCCGCGTGACGTGGGACAACGGTGACGGCGAGGTCACGTTCACCGGGAGCGTGGGGTACACGGCGAAGGAGTCCCACGTGCCGTTCTGCGCGAAGATCGCGGTGCCGAAGATCACGCCCCGGCCCGGTATGCCGGCACCGGAGGACGTCGCGCCGAGGGAGGACTGCGAGACGGTCGAACTAGCCGACGGCGCACGGGCGGAATCGGTGACCCTGCGGTTCCCCGCCACCGGCAGTGAGTCCCAGTACGTACGGGTGAAACGCACGGACGGCCGGACCGTGGCCCTCCAGCAGTGGACGGACCAGCCGACGAAGCAGCCGCCGCTGGACGCCGACGCGCTGCTGGACATCGCGAACAGCCCGACCTGGCGGTTCTGACCAACATCGCCACATCCACCGGCCCCGGTGACATCAGGGCGCCGGATGTGACCGTTACGGCACCCCGCCACACGCGGCCGGGCTCGCGTCCCGATGCCTGCTCACCCCCGTGTTCCAGGCATCGCGTGTTCCAAAACGGCCACGGAACCAGGGGCAGGGTGCTGACGTCACAGATGATGCTTGTGATCATCGAGAGCCGACAGCGGGGACGAAGTGTGACCAAGAATCAGTGGATTGCCAGTGGGGGCGGAGCGGCCACGCTCATTGGCGGAGCGGCCACGATCATTGCCGCGTTGATCACTTCCGGGGTGATGCTCCTGGAAGACTCCGATGGCGGCGGCACCCAGAACAACTGCAGCACTGGCGCCGACTGCGCCGGCCGCGACCACAACGAGGCCGGCCAGGGCCAGCCCACGGAACCGCCTGCAAGTTCCCCTTCATCACCGTCTGCCGCATCGGCTGAGGCTGCAGCGCCCACGACCTACTCCCTGGTTTACGAGCACAAGCCCCTCGGCCTCTCACTGCCGGGCTGCAGCGGAAGCTGGTATGCCGACTTCGAGGAGCGAACCTCCAAGTTCTACTCCGACGATGACATCAGGGACATGAAGGCGCAGGCCGCCAACAACGGTCAGCAAGTGCCACTCGACTTCTACTACACAAACTGCGCGTGGGGCACCTTCGGTAGCGCCAACCCCTGGGGAATCGTTTCCTCAGAGCCGACAGGCCCGGAGGACTGCGCCGATTCCGCGCAAAGCGCCGGAATGGACTCCATCAGCCTGGCACCGAGCGAGAACCAGGGTCAGGTGGAGCCGGGCACACTGATCTGCACAGTCACCGACGCCGGGGTGGCGCTCCTCCAAGTGAAGAGCTTTGGGCCAGATGCAGGCTCAGGCGCGATGCACTCCCCCGAGCGTGTGGTGCTCGACGTGACCCTCTGGAAGAAGAGCTGACGGACGCCGGCGAGGAGGCCCGGGCCACCGAGTCTTTGCCGGTAATGGACCGTGACGCTGCATGATCGTTCGGATGGTCCTGGCGTATTTGTCGCGCGTCAGACTTTGTGGCAGGGCCCGTTTCTTGCGGGTCCTGCCACAAAGTCCGACGCGCGACACGACCACACGAGGCGCCGGCCTGGAACCGGCCCTATGACGTCCACACCGGCGCCGCCGACCCGCTCGTCCCCAACTTTCCAGATCCCGAAAACCTGCCAGTTACTTGACGCGGGACCAACCGACCGAGCGAACCCCAACACCCAGCCCACACCCCACCACCCCAGCCCCCAACGAACCCAACCCCTTTCGCGCACCCATGCTGCGGCACGACGGCTGGCAGGTGGTCGATCTGACCGCGAGGGAGGGGCGGCCGCGCCTGTACGCGCGGGACCGCCGGGGCCGCGAACTCGACGTCGCGTTCCGCCCGGTGGCGACGGCGGACGAGGACGAGGGCGCGAGCGGGCCCGCTCCCCTGCGGGAGACGGGCCGCCCCGGGGTCGACCGCCTGACCCGGGTGGTGGTCCACCTCGGCAGCTTCAGCCGCACGGACGTGCTCTGGGCCTCCCGCCAGGGCGGCGTCCACCTCCTCGACGGCCACCAGCTGCAGCGCGGGGCCTCCTGCCGCAGTGCGGGTAACAGTGCGACGCGCTGTCGCCCTCCGCTGGGCGACACCGACGCCTCGGTCGTCGCGGTCGCCGAGCGGGTCAAGACGCTGCGCGTCGCCACGCTCGACCGGCGCCACTTCACTGTGGTGCGTACTCAGCGCGGGGAGGCGTTCACGCTCTACCCGGCGTGACTGTTACCTCCTGGCCTGACCTGCGGTGACTTGCGTGAAAGTCCCAACTCTGTTGCCACGGCACGGACTTGGTGGCACAAGACTGTCAGTGACGGGGTTACCTTCATGGATACGCGCGCCCCCGGTCGGTGGCGCGTCCGGTTCGCTGACCGGGATTTCCCTTCCAGAGGGGTATGCGAGGTGCCCCTCGTCCCCGACAAGGAGTCGAAGGCACATGGTGGATTCATTGCTGGCGGGCAAGAGCGCGCTCATCACCGGTGCGGCGCAGGGCATCGGCGCCGCGATCGCGCAGTTGTTCGCCGCGCAGGGCGCCAAGGTCGTGATCGCCGACATCAACGAGGACGGCGGAAAGGCAACGGCCGCCACGATCACCAAGGACGGCGGGGAAGCGCAGTTCGTTCGGGCCGACGTCACCTCGGCGGCCGACCTCGAGGCGGCGGTCCAGGCGACCGTTGCCGCCTACGGCAGGCTGGACATCGCGATCAACAACGCGGGCATCGAGGAACAGGGCGGCGCGCCGCTGCACGAGCTCACCGAAGAGACGTGGGACAAGTTGGTTTCGGTGAACCTCAAGGGCGTCTGGCTGTCCATGAAGGCCGAGATCACCCAGATGCTGGCCCAGGGCGGGGGCACGATCGTCAACATGGCTTCCATCGCCGGGTTGGTCGGTCTGCCGCTGGGCATCGCTGACTACTCGGCGGCCAAGGGCGGCGTGGTCGCGCTGACGCGCACGGCGGCCATCGAGTACGTCAAGCAGGGCATCCGCATCAACGCCGTGTGCCCGGGTGTCGTCCGCACCGCGCTGCTCGACCAGGCGATCAACGCCGGCATGTTCACCGAACCGGAGGCGGCCGCGCTGCACCCGACCGGTGTGCTGATCAATCCCGAGGACGTCGCCCAGGCGTTCCTGTACCTGGCCTCCGACGTGTCGAAGCACGTCACCGGGCACGCCCTGCCGGTCGACGCGGGCATGGCGGCTGGCTGACGCCTGACCCGGCACCAGAAAGTGGAAGGTGCGTGAGGGTCCGCCGCTGACACGGGGGTGACACGGGCATTGGGTTCCACTGTCATGAGGCGAGAGGTCCCCAGGTGGTCTGCCGGCATGAAGCCGAGAGCTCGCACCTTTCCGTCCCGGTTCGGGGATCTTCCGTGTGACACTTCTGCGGGCGCCGTGACCGGGCGCCCACCGTGCCGGTCGTCCCCGGCGCGGACAGGACCGGTGGGGGAACTCATGGAAGCTCTTTTCTACGTCATACCCGTCATCGTGATCGTCGGCGTGTCCGTCATGGCCGCCAGGACCATCAGCCGCAGCAGGCAGATCAGCGGCGCCTGGAACCACGGCCTCACGGCCGAGGGGAGATGTCTGCGGACCTACACCAGGACCAGAGGCGGCGCGGGGGACACCGGCGCGGGGGACACCGGCGTGCGCACCACCCTGCACCACGTCTACGAGTTCACGACCCGAGAGGGGCGCGTCATCCGCTTCGACGAGGCGAACGGCCCGTCGACGGTCGTCGAGGGCGACCACGTCACCGTGTACTACCTCGCCGACAGCCCGGAGCGTGCCACGGCGCACGCCCCGGCCCGCGGGAAGCTCGCCGCGGGGACGGGTGGCGTGCTCGTCTTCCTCGGTGTGGTCATCGCGGTGTGCGTGGGCTTCATGGTGATCGCCCACACCATGTTCACGGAGGCGGACGGTCTCCTGCCGTAGGACTCTTCCCGCACGACGTGCGGCCGCGCCCGGAACGGGCCAGGGAGCCGCGGACGGCGTCCGGCGCGGGCGCGGACCGAGCACCGTGTCCCTCGCGGCCGGGTTCGGCAACGGCACACTCCTGCCGATCGACCGCGTCGCCGCCGGACCGGCTCCACTCCGCCCCGCCGCGGCCGGGACGCTACGACCACTTCGCCATCGTGCACCGCCGCGACACCACCCTCAGCCGGGCCACCCGCACCCTCGTCGACCTCGCCACCACCCGCCTCCGGCAGGCGACGGCCCGAGGCAGGCAGGCCGATCGCTGAGGCGCCCCCGACACACCTCCACTCGGACAAGACGGAGAACCAGATTGCGGATCCGCTTCCTTCTGCGTCTCGGAGGAATGAGATTGCGCAGACCGGGAAGGAGATGCGGTCGGGCACATTTCCGCCAGGGCGCCCTCCACCCTTTCCGCTGCGTTGCCGACGTGAAGTTCAAAGGGTGAAAACATGCAGGGCGACGACCTTCGCGGCCAGCCCGGGGGACGACCCCCCGTCGCACCCGACGAGGTGACGAAACCGCAGCTCATCCGCCGAGAGTGGGGCTCGATGTCGACCTGTGGCCGCACGGCCGGACCGGCTGTCGCGGCCCGCACTTCCGACGGGTCGACGCCGTTGATTGCGACAGCAAATTAGCGCAACTGAGCCAATCCTGCTACGGTCAAAAGAAATCCGTCTCTCTGAACCGGTCGATACGTGCGGACTCTGGCGACCGGATGGCTCCGCCCTGCCCGTAAGGGTGGGAACGGGGCCGCATGGCGAAAATAAAGGGACATACGTGACGAACAGAAAAAGAGTAGCGATTATCGGTGCCGGCCCCTCGGGCATGGCTCAGCTGCGGGCTTTTGAGACCGCAGCGCGCGCGGGGGCTGACATCCCCGAGATCGTCTGTTTTGAGAAACAGACCGACTGGGGTGGCCAGTGGAACTTCACCTGGCGCACCGGACTCGACGAGTACGGCGAGCCCGTGCACTCGAGCATGTACCGCAATCTGTGGTCGAATGCTCCGAAGGAAGCGCTGGAGTTCGCTGATTACACCTTCGACGAGCACTTCGGTCGCGCCGTCTCCTCATACCCGCCGCGCCCGGTTCTGTGGGACTACATCGCCGCCCGGCTGAAGAAGACGAACGTGCGCGATTTCATCCGTTTCCAGACCGTCGTGCGCTGGACGGAATACGACGCCGAGCGTGAGGTCTTCACGCTCACGGTCGAGAATCTCCCCACCGGAGAAACGACGACCGAGGAGTTCGACCATGTGGTCGTCGCCAGCGGTCACTTCGCTTTCCCCAACATGCCGCAATTCCCCGGCATCGAGACCTTCCCCGGGCACATCGCCCACGCGCACGACTTCCGCGGCGCGGAAGCCTTCAAGGGGCAGGACGTCCTCGTCGTCGGCTCCAGCTACTCGGCCGAGGACATCGGCAGCCAGGCGTTCAAGATGGGCGCACGCTCGGTGACGGCGAGCTATCGTTCCGCGCCGATGGGCTACGACTGGCCCGAGGGCTTCGAGGAACGCCCCCTCATCAAGCGCATCGAGGGCAACACGGTCCACTTCGCCGACGGCACCTCGAAGCACATCGACGCCGTCATCCTGTGCACCGGCTACCTGCACAAGTACCCGTTCCTGCCCGACGAGCTCGCGCTGAACTCCCCGAACAACGTGTACCCGGACGGCCTTTACCGCGGTGTCGTGTGGCAGGACAACCCGCGTCTGGCCTACCTCGGCGCGCAGGACCAGTGGTTCACCTTCAACATGTTCGACGCGCAGGCCTGGTACGTACGCGACCTCATCCTGGGCCGCGCCGAGCTGCCGTCGGAGACCGAACGCTCCGCGTCCATCGCCGAGTGGCGGGAACGTTTCGAGAAGCTTTCCTCGGACGCCGAAGAGCTCCGCTTCCAGGCCGACTACGTGCGTGATCTGCTGCGGCAGACGGACTACCCCGAGTTCGACCTCGACCGGGTCGTCGAGATCTTCCTCGCGTGGAAGCGCGACAAGAAGGCCGACATCATGGGCTACCGCGACCGTGTCTACCGCTCGGTCATGACGGGAACCCTGGCCGCCGAGCACCACACACCGTGGCTCGAAGAACTCGACGACTCGATCGAGCGCTACCTCGCCGAAGACCCCGCCAAGACCCGGCAGAACGCCGAGTTCAGCGCAGCGGCGTAACTCCCCGAGGTCGGGGGCGGACCCCACTACGGGTCAGGGGCCCAGCAGCTCTCGCTGCGGGCCCCTGACCCGTATCCATGGGGTGGGCACAACTGGGGGATGTCGGTTGCCGGGGCCAGGGGGAGCGCGCCGTGGGCCGCGCCGGACGGCTCGTGTGTGAGGGGTGGGGATCGCGCCGCAGCCCTGCGAAGACCCTCCGCGATCGCCTCGGCATCGGCGCGGCCCGCTCAAGGACCCTGGCCTCCGTGATCCGCGCGGAACGCAACGACCACTTCCAAGGGCAGCCCTGGTCGAAGACCGTGAGCTGTTTCCGACCTGGCTGATGTCAGGCCGAGTCGGCGTGGGGGCCGGAGGTGGGAAGAGGTGAAGCTCCTGTCCGGCCGGGCCGTGGACCGGGTGATCCGGGAAGGGGGCAGACCGTGTCAGATGTCCGCTATACGGTTGACCCGGACGATCACCGGGAGAAGGAGCAGCCGTGAGGCCCACCCTGGCCGCCGCTCAGGTCCGCGGCAGTCTGACGCAGTACCTCACGACGACGTACGCCCTGTCCGACGCGGACACCCGGCTCGCCCTGGAGCGGTTCCTCGGGCATCCGGAGACGGGGATCTTCCGGGGGCCGTACCTGCGGATCAGGACGCCGTTCCACAAGGCCGGTGACGGGTGGCGGGACCATCTGGAGTGGCGTCCGGGGTTCCCGCCGTACCGGCACCAGGCGAAGGCGTGGGAGCGGCTGAGCACGCTGCGCGGGCCGGCCCGGCCGACGCTGATCACGACGGGGACCGGGTCCGGGAAGACCGAGTCGTTCCTGGTGCCGGTGCTCGACCACTGCCGGCGGGAGAAGGCGCGCGGCCGGCGCGGGGTCAAGGCCGTGCTGCTGTACCCGATGAACGCGCTCGCCACCGACCAGGCCGGCCGCATCGGCGAGTACCTGGCGGAGCCGGACCTCGCGCAGGTCACCGCGGGCCTCTACATCGGCGACCGGCCGGACACCGACTTCCGGCGGGTGCTGACCCGGCGCGAGGAGATGCGCCAGTCGCCGCCGGACGTGCTGATCACCAACTACAAGATGCTCGACCTGCTCCTCCAGCGCGGCGAGGACCGGCCGTTGTGGGAGGACGCGGAGATCGCGTACGTGGTGCTGGACGAGTTCCACACCTACGACGGCGCGCAGGGCACGGACGTGGCGATGCTGCTGCGGCGGCTCGCCGCGGCCACCGGGCGCAGCGCGCCGGGACGGCCCCTGGGGTCGATCTGTCCCGTGGCGACCTCGGCGACGCTGGGCGCGGGCGGCGGTGAGGCGCGCCGGGGCGGCGGCATCCTCGAGGTCGCCGAGCAGGTCTTCGGGATGCCGTTCGCGCCGGACTCCGTGATCGGCGAGGAGCGCATGTCGCCGGAGCAGTTCACCGGCGAGGTGGACTACGAGCTGCCCGACCCGCCGAACCCCCGGGAGGTCGTCGAGTGCTCCGGCGGCCCCGGGGTGGAGGCCCGGCCCGATCTACTGGACCTGGACGGGCTGGCCGAGAAGCTGCTGGGGCGGCGCGGGCTCGACCCGTTCCGGCTGGGCCGGCTGCTGCGGCGGCACCACTTCACGGGCGCCGCGCTGGCGCTGCTGAGCGGCGAGCCGCTCGGCGAGTGGGAACTACGGGGCCGGATGAGCGAGTTCGGGTACGCGTGGGCGCGGACCGCCCGGGAGAACCCGCGGCTGGTGCTCCAGGCGCTGGGGCGGTTCATCGCGCTGCTGTCGGCCGCCCGGGACCCCGAGTCGGACGAGAGGCGGCCCCGGCCGCTGCTGCACGTCGAGGCGCACCTGTGGGTGCGGCCGGTCACGCGGGTGCTGCGCGGGGTCGGGCCCCTCCCGGAGTTCCGCTGGTACGAGGACGACCGCACCGCCGCCCGCCGGGCCGCCCTGGCCGCGGCGCCCGGGGAGGACGACGCACGGTCCTCGGGGACCTGGCCGTCCGGTGACGCGCGCCGGGCGGAGGTTCCGCCGGGATCGGACACCACGGTGCGGCCGTCCTCCGTGCACCTGCCGGCCGTCTACTGCCGCCACTGCGGGCGGTCCGGGTGGGCCGCGCTGTCCCCGGAGGCCGACCCGCAGCGGCTCGTCATGGCGCAGGACAAGGTGTGGCGGGCCGGACTGGGCCGGGACAAGCGGCGCATCCGGTACTTCATCGCCGCCACGGCCGCCGAGCGGGACGAGGCGCTGGACGCGCTGACCGGCGCCCGGCCGGTGTCCGCGAGCGGTTTCGACCCGCTGTCCGTCGTGGTGCTCGACGGGGCGCAGGGCACCTACCGGCTGCCCACGGCGGCGGACCGCGACGAGCTCCAGGACGGCTGGTTCGCGCTGGCCGTCACCGACCGGAAGTCGGCGGACCGGGCGGCCCTCGACGACCGCTGCCCGGCCTGCACCACCGACAACGGCATCCGCTTCCTCGGCACCTCGCTGCCGGCGCTCGCCTCGGCCACGGTCACGCAGCTGTTCACCGGGGGCGACATCGCGCTCGTCCCGGAGGAACGCAAGACGCTGCTGTTCAACGACTCCACGCAGGACGCCGCGCACCGCGCGGGCTACGTCGCCAACGCCTCGTACAAGTTCTCGCTGCGGTCCCTGCTCGCGCACACCCTCGACGCCTCCCCCGAACCGCTGGCGCTCAACGACCTGATCGGCAACGTGCTCGACTCGGTCGACGACCCCGAGGCGCTGGCCGCGGTGGTGCCGCCCGACCTGCACGACGAGCCGGGCGTGGACCGGGTGCTGTCGGGGCGGGGCACGGGCGACGCCCCGACGTGGAAACTCATCGGTGAACGGCTCGCGTTCGCCACCGTCATGGAGTTCGGTCTGCGCTCGCGCCAGGGCCGCACCCTGGAACTCACGCGGACGGTCACGGCCGAGGTCGTCGTGCCGGACCCGGACCGTCTCACCGCGCTCGCCCGCGACCTGCACCTGTCCCTGCCCGGTCAGCTCGTCGCGACCGGTGGGCTGCCGACGCCGGAGCGGTACCTCGCCTTCGTGCGCGGCCTGCTGGAGCGGGTGCGCATGCGCGGCGGGGTGCGGCACCGGTGGCTGGAACCCTGGATGCGGGACGCCGGGGTCACCCGGTTCAAGATCTGGGGCGGCCGACCGGACGGCATGCCCGCCTTCCCCGACGGGGTGGCGGCACCCCGGTTCCTGCTGGACGCGCCCAAGGAGCGGTCCACGTTCGACACGGCCACCGGCCGGCTCGGCTGGTACCAGGACTGGACCCGGCGCTGCCTCGGCCTGGATGCGGCCGGGGCGAACGAGTACCTGCGGCGGCTGCTGCCCGCGCTGGCGGAGGAACACGTCCTCGCGGTGCGCACCGCGCAGGACCGCACCACCCGGGTCTACGGCCTGCAGCCGGGCCACATCGAGGTGCGGCTGCTCGACGACGCCCTGGTCAACAAGGCGTACGTCGGCTGCGCGGACTGCGGGTGGGAGCAGGTCGTGCCGCCCGAGCGGCGCACCCGCTGGTACGGGCACCCGTGCCCGCGCTACCGCTGCCGGGGCACGCTGCTGCCGCCGCAGACCGAGCCGTCCGTGAGCGTCACCGGCACCTCGGGCGGCTTCGGCGGCACCCGGGAACGCGACTACCGCAACGACTACTACCGGCGCCTGTACCTGACCGGCGGCACCTTCCGCGTGGTCACCGCCGAACACACGGGCATGCTGACCCGCCCGCAGCGCGAGCGGGTCGAGCGGACCTTCCGGCAGGGCACCCACTACACCGACCCCAACGTGCTGTCCTGCACGCCGACACTGGAACTCGGCATCGACATCGGCGACCTGTCGGCCGTACTGCTGGGCTCCCTGCCCAAGGGACCGGCCAACTACGTGCAGCGGGCGGGCCGGGCCGGGCGCCGCACCGGCAACGCCCTGGTGGTCGCCTTCGGCGGGCGGCGCGCCCGCGACCTGTACTACCTCGACGAGCCCGGCGAGATGATCGACGGGGACATCGTGCCGCCGGGCTGCTACCTGTCCGCGGTGGAGATCCTGCGCCGCCAGTACACGGCCCACCTGCTCGACCTGGCCGCCCGGGGAGCCCTCACCACGGCCGACGGGGAGCGGCTGCAGCCCGCGCCGCGCCTGGTGTCGGCGCTCTTCGGCACCACCGGCTGGTGCCAGGACCTCGCGGACGCCGCGCTCACCCACGGCGCGCGCCTGGCCGAGGAGTTCCTGTCGCTGTTCCCCCTCGGCCGGGCGGACGGCGCCGGGGTCTCCGAGCACGCCGCCGGAGAACTGCGCGCGTACGCGACCGGCGGGGTCGTACGGGCGTTGCAGGAGGCGGAGGAGGACTGGACGTCGCGGCGGGAGGAACTGCGCTGGCGGATCGCGGCCATCGACACGGCGCTGGACGGCCTGGTCCGCTCCGACCCCGAACAGGACCGGGAGTACCGGCAGTTGCTGGCCGAGCGGCGCGCCACCGGCGACCTGCTGCGCGAGCTGAGCCGGACCAGCGCGCACGGCGCCCTGGTCGACCTGGGGCTGCTGCCGAACTACAGCCTCGTCGACACGACGACGCGGCTGGAGGCGACGCTCTACTGGACGGAGAACCCCGGGGAACCCGGGGCCCCGGAGGGGGCGGAGGACGCGGAAGGGACGAGCTCCGGATCGGGCTCCGGGGCGGGCGGGAAGAAGACGTACCGCAGTGAGGTGCGGGACTACGAGCGTTCCCGCAGGCTCTCCCTGACCGAACTCGCGCCCGGCAACAGCTTCTACGTCAACGGCTACCGGCACGTCGTGCGCGCCCTGGACATCGGCGGCCCGGAGCGGCGCGCCTGGTCGGTGTGGCGGCTCTGCCCGGCCTGCGGCTACACCCGGACCGCGAACGCCCAGGCGGACACCTCGCCGTGCCCGCGCTGCGGCGGACGGGAGATCGCCGACGCCGGCTGCGTGCAGTACGTACTGGAGCCCAAGCGGGTCCTGGCCCGCGACAAGCGGGACGACGCCCGGGTCCGGGACGACAAGGACGAGCGGGACCGCCGCCGCTACGCGATGCTCACCACCGTCGACGTCGACCCGGCGCATCTGGCGCCCGGTTCCTGGCGGCACGAGACGGCCGTCTTCGGCGTCGACTTCACCCGGCGCGCGGTCGTGCGGACGCTGAACCTGGGCCTGGACCGGCAGGACGGCAGCAGTACGGTGCCGGTCGCCGGTGAGGAGGTCCGCCTCAACCCCTTCTACGTGTGCACCGGTTGCGGGGGCGCGACGGCGGACGGGCGTCCCGTCGTCGACCAGCCGCGCGACGCGCTCACCGATTCGCTGGCCGTCGCCGCGGGCGGGCGGGCCGGCGCCCACCACATGCTGTGGTGCCCGCGCCGCAAGGCGCGCCATGAGGGTGAGGAGCGGGCGGCCGGTCAGGACGTACCGCTGCTGCTGGCCCACGAGCTGACCACCGAGGCCGTGCGCATCCTGCTCCCGGCGTCCGTCGCCCGCGCCAAGGAACGCCTCGCGTCCTTCACCGCCGCCCTGTTCGTCGGCATAGCCGCCCGGTACGGCGGCGACCCCGACCACATCGACATCGCCTCCGCCTCCATGCCCGACCACGGCGACGCCGACTGGCCCCGGCGCTTCCTCGTCGTCTACGACCGGCTGCCCGGCGGCACCGGCTACCTGCACCGGCTGGCGTCGGCGGACGGCTTCCGCGAGGTGCTGCTGGAGGCGCGCAGGGTCATCGAGGGCTGCCCCTGCCGGGAGAAGGGCCAGGACGGCTGCCACCGCTGCCTGCTGCGCCGCGTACCGGCGGGCGACTACGACCGGGTGAGCCGCAACGAGGTCCGGCAGATGCTCGACGAACTGCTCGGCGAGGGCGGCGAGAGCTGGAGGACCTCACCGGTCGCCGCCACGCACCACATCCCGCTGGAGCGCCAGGCCGAGAGCGACCTGGAGGTCATGTTCATCGACACGCTCAAGGAGTGGGCCGCCCAGCCCGACGCGCGGGCCAGCGCCGACGCCTACACCACCACGGCGGGCACCTACTCGCTGGACCTGCGGCTGACCGGCGCGGACGGCACCACCCTGAGCTGGCGGGTCTCGCAGCAGAGGGTGCTGGACGGCACCCGTCCCGACGTCCTCTTCGAACGCCTCGACGCCCCCGGCCCGCGCCTGGCGCTGTACCTGGACGGCTTCGAGTTCCACGCCGGCGCCCGGCACAACCGGCTGGCCGACGACGCCGCCAAGCGGACCCGGCTGCGCGCCGAGGGGCTGCGCGTCTTCCAGCTGACGTACCACGACGTCAAGGAGTGGCGCACCCGGGTGCGGGACACCGGCCACCGTGCCGCCGGGCCGGTGGACCCGGTGTGGCTGCCCTACGGCGAGCAGGCCCGGCGCCAGGCCCGCGACTACTACGCCAAGGTGCGCGGCGGTCTGCCGGGCGAGCTGGCGGAGCACGTGTGGGTCAATCCGGCCGACCTGCTGCTCTCCTACCTCCGCCGCCCGGACGCCGAGTTGTGGCTGGCCCGCGCCGAAGCCGTCGTGGCCGGCCTGACCGGGACGCGGCCGCACGCGGCGGCGGTGGCCGAGGACGTGGTGGGCGTCCGGCTCGCGGCGGCGCTGCGCGGCACGCCCCCGCGGGGCGCGGGCGGACCGGTGCGCGTCCTCGCCGCGGTCGACGGTTCCGGGTGCCCGGTCGTGGCGGCGGCGGACGGCCGGCACAAGCCGCCCGCCTGGACCGCCGCCACCGTCCTCGACGACTCCGCGGCGGCCGTCGCGGACACCGGGACCCACCGGACGCGCTGGCGGGGCTGGCTGTACTGGAGCAACGTGCTCCAGTTCCTGGAGCAGGGGGGCGGCGACAGCGTCCAGCTGACCACCGGCATGCTGGACGCCTTCTCCGTCGACACCCTCGCGGTCACGGGCGGCGGCGGCTGGCTGGCCTCGACCCGCGTCGACCTCGGTGCCCTCGGCGGCCGGGAGACGGCCGTACCGGCGGATCTCGTGGATCCCAGGGATCGCGTGGATCCCAGGGAGAGTGCGACGGCGGTCGCGGCGACCGTCCACGACACGGCGGTGGCCGTCGCGGACAGCCGGCCGTCGCCGCACGGCGGCTGGGAGTCGGTGCTCGAACTGCTGGACCCGGACGAGCCGGGGCTGCAGCTCCTGGCCGTCGCGCTGACCAGCATGGGCGCCCCCGTCCCCGTCGACGGCTACGAACTCGACGACCACGGCTGGATGGCCGAACTGGCCTGGCCCGCGCGGAAGGTCGGCGTCGTCCGCACCCCCGCCCCCGTGGACCGCGAACCGGACCACGAGGCCGCGGACCGGGACGCGGCCTTCGCGGCGGCCGGCTGGGAGGTCCGCCCCGCGAGCGACTGGACGGCCGCCGAGCTGGCCGAGCGGCTCAAGTCGTAGGAACGGACCGCACGGAACGCGAAGCATGCACGGAACAGACGGAACGCACGGAACGCACGGAACGATCCAGGGGGAGCCCCACCGATGAACACCGCGAGTGTGACCCTGCGTCTGCTCGACAAGGCCGACAAGGAAGTCCTCCGGCTCCCCCGCACGGTCAAGGGCGCCCTCTACGACTTCCAGCACAAGTTCAAGCAGAACCCGCACGCCACCGGCCTCCAGCTGAAGCAGTTGAAGCAGCAGGCCAAGGGGGACAGCAGGCTGTGGTCGGCCCGGATCAACGACGAGTACCGCGCGCTGCTGCTGCGGCTCGCCGACCACGACTGGCTGATCGTCTCGGTCAAGCACCGCAAGGAGGTCTACGAGAACCTCGACCGGCTCGCCTACGGCGTCAACCAGATCACCGGCGGCATCGAGTACGTCGACCTCCAGGTCGTCGAGGAGAGCGTCCTCAGGCGGACCGCGCCCGAACGGCCGGCGCCGGTCCCCGAGGCCCGGCCCGCGCGGCCCGAGCAGCCCGCGCCGCTGTTCGCCCGCTTCTCGGACGAGCAGCTGACCGGTCTCGGTGTGGCCGAACCGCTGGTGCCGGTGGTCCGCACGCTCACCACCGAGGAACAACTGCTCGGACTCGTCGAGTACGCGCCCCAGCTCACCGGCGAGATCCTGCTCTCCCTCTTCGACGGCAAGTCCTACGAGGACGTGCTGGAAGAGGTGACGGCTCCGGTCGCCGCGCCGGAACCGGTCGACACCGACGACTTCCGGGCCGCCGCCGAGCGCCCGGCGACGATGGTCACGACCACGGACGACGCGCTGCGCGAGGCCCTGGAGGGCGAGGACTTCGGCCGCTGGAAGGTGTTCCTGCACCCCACGCAGTCCCGGCTGGTGGAGCGGGACCACTCCGGCCCCGCCCGGGTGGGCGGCGGTCCCGGAACGGGCAAGACCATCGTCGCCCTGCACCGGGTCAGGCACCTGGTCGAACAGCTGCCCCCGGGTCACAGCAAGCCCGTCCTGCTGACCACGTACAACAAGAATCTGGCCGCCGACCTCCGCGCGCGCCTGCTGGAACTCGGCGGTGAGCGACTGGTGTCCCGCGTGGACATCAGTCACGTCGACCAACTGGCCCTGCGCGTGGTCCGCGAGGCCGAGCCGGGCAGCACGAAGCAGACGATCGACGACAACCAGGCGCTGCGCGAGTGGCGCGCCATGTTGGACGAGCTCGACGAGACCGAGTGGGACGCCGACTTCCTGCACGACGAGTGGACCCAGGTGATCCTCGGCCAGGCCGTCGCCTCCCGGACCGACTACTTCCGTGCCCGCCGGGCGGGCCGGGGACGTAGCATCACCCGGCCGGAACGCGCCGAGCTCTGGCAGCTGGCCGAGAAGTTCACCCAGCGCCTGGACCGTCTCGGCCGCCAGACCTGGGCCCAGGTCGCCGAGCGGGCCGCACGCCTGGAGATGGAGCGGGAGCGGCGCATCCAGGCCGTCGAACAGCAGCGGGCCGCCGCCGGCGGCCTGGACAACATCCACCTCCAGGACGGTTCGGCGGGGTGGCTGCGCCACCGCTACCGGCACATCGTCGTGGACGAGGCCCAGGACCTGCGCCCGGGCCACTGGAAGATGCTGCGCGCCATGGTCGCCCGCGACCGCAACGACATGTTCCTCGTCGGCGACACCCACCAGCGCATCTACGGCAACCAGGTGACGCTCGGCAGCCTCGGCGTCAACATCCGCGGCCGCTCCGCCCGGCTCACCCTCAGCTACCGCACCACCCGGCAGATCCTCGGTTCGGCGCTCGGGCTGCTGAGCGGGGAGTCGTTCGACGACCTCGACGGCAGCGAGGAGACCCTTGCCGGATACCGGTCGGTGCTCAGCGGCACCCGCCCGCTGCTGCGTGCGTGCGCCGACTGGGAGGCCGAGCGGGAGGCCGTCGCCGAGTTGGTCACGCAGTGGAGCGACATCCCGTCGGAACAGATCGCGATCTGCGTCCCGACGAACGACATGGCGCGGGAGGTCGCCGTGGCCCTCCGGCAGGCGGGCGTCCACGCGGTGGAGATCGGCCCGGACGGACCACGCGGCGACGAAGGCGTGCACATCGGCACGATGTTCCGCTTCAAGGGCCTGGAGTACCAGCGCATGATCATCGCCGGCGCGGCGGAAGGCCTCGTACCGCGCGCGGACGTGATCCGCATGCGGCACACCGACGCGCTCCGCCACCGCCGCGAGCTCCAGCGGGCCCGCTCCCTGCTCTTCGTCGCGGCCACCCGCTCCCGCGACGCCCTGGCCGTCTTCTGGCACGGCACGCCCAGCAGGTTCCTCGCACCGCTGCTCGGCGGCTGACACCGCCGGCACTCAGCCGGCGCTCAGCCGGAGCGCTGCCGGGCCGCCTCCACGGCCCGGTCGAACAGTGTCTCCGCAGCCGTGACCGCGTGGACGAGATCGTCCGGGCTCGCCGTCAGCGACTCCAACAGGGCGTCGGCTTGGGTCAGTCCCGCCCGGTGGATCAGACCCTTCTCGTTGGTGACCCACTCCCCGCGCGCCGCCGTCACCGCGTGCGCGGTCTGGGTCGCGGCGACGGCGATGCTCCCGGCGACCTGAGTGAGGGCGCCCTTGGGGGTGTGGCCGGCCTTGGCGTAGGCGAGGGTGGCGGTGGCCGTGCCGTACCAGCGGGGCGGGGCGCTCTCGCGCAGGGCCCGCGGGTAGGCGGCGGGGCGGGGGAGGTCGCCGCGCAGCACCTTGTTGATCGCGAGCTCCGCGACGAGCAGGTACGTCGGGATGCCGGCGAGGTGGAACATCAGCGGCTCAACGCGGAAACGGCCCTGCTCCGCGTCCGACAGTTCGTTCTCGACGACGTCGAGGTCGCGGTAGTGGACGTCGACGCGGCGCCCGTCGATGGTCAGCCAGGCGCCGCCGTTGAAGACGCCGCCGCCCCAGCCGCCGATCTCGGAGACCTCGCCCTCCCAGCCGATCGCGCGCAGGTCGTCCGGGTCGAAGGCTCCCCGGTAGTAGACCGCCAAGTCCCAGTCGCTGTCCGGCCGTTCGGTGCCCTGGGCGCGTGATCCGCCGAGGGTGACGGCCCGGACGCCGGGGAGGGCGGCGAGCCGGTCGGCGGTCGTGTCGAGGAAAGCCCGGTCGGACGGAGAGGGCGACACGGTGGCGGCTCCTGGCGGTCGACGGGGCGACGGACGGCACGGGGGTGACCCGCGGGAAGGGTACGGGGACGGCTGCGCGGGGTCGAACGGTATGCGACGCGGCGCCGTGTCGCGGCGTGCGTGCGGGCCGACGCGTCCGGCCGAACGCGAGCCGGGGCACGCGGTCGTGACGCCGCGTCGCATCCACACGCGTGGTGCGTTCACATCCGACCACTCCGCCCTCTTGTCATGCTCGATGCAACATAGTCATCATAAGTCGCCGTCACTTTCCGCACCCGTCTCCTCACCCACAGGTGATGGGGCGCTTCGGACGGCACAACGCTCCGCGAAAGCCCTTGTCTTTCCCGGGTGGGCGAACCCCACCCCCCGATCAAGGAGACCCGTGGCACCCTCTCGAAGATCTCCACGCCGAGTCGCTCTGGCTTCCCTGGCAGCCCTGGTGTTACTGCCCTGGGGTGCCGGAGTCGCGGCGGCCGCCGAGCCGAGCGCGCCCCCGGCACAAGAGCTGCTGAGCGCCAAGGCCGAGCAGAAACTGCTCAAGCAGTTGGACGAGAAGGACAAGACGGCCTTCTGGGTCGTCATGAAGAAGGAAGCCGACCTTTCCGTCGCCGAGCGCGCCGAGGGCAAGACGGCCAAGGCCAAGGCCGTGCTCACGGCCAAGAAGAAGGTCGCGCAGGACACCCAGTCAGGTGTCCTCAAGGCGGCCAGGGCGGCCGGATCGGACGCCGTCTCGTTCTGGATCGACAACTCCGTCAAGGTCGTCGGCGACATCGAACTCGCCACGAAAATAGCCGAGTTGCCCGAGGTGCAGGCGATCGAGGCCGATCAAACGATCAAGCTCGACACACCGGTCAAGGGCAGCAGTGAGCCGACCGTCGACGGCGTCGAGTGGGGTGTCGACCGGATCAACGCCCCGCAGGTGTGGAGCACGTACGGCGTCCGCGGTGAGGGCGTCGTCATCGCCAACATCGACAGCGGCGTCCAGTACGACCACCCGGCGCTCAAGAACCAGTACCGGGGCCGCAACGCCGACGGCTCCTTCTCCCACGACCACAACTGGTTCGACCCGGCGGACGTCTGCGCGGGCGACAGCCCGTGCGACAACAACGGCCACGGCACCCACACCATGGGCACCATGGTCGGTGACGACGGCGACGCCAACCAGATCGGTGTCGCACCCGGCGCCACCTGGATCGCCGCCAAGGGCTGCGAGAGCAGCAGCTGCTCCCGCGATTCCCTGCTCGCCTCCGGACAGTGGGTGGTCGCGCCGACCGACGCGAACGGCGCCGACCCCCGGCCCGACCTGGCCCCGGACATCGTGAACAACTCCTGGGGCTCGAGCGTCCAGGACCCCTGGTACCAGGATGTGGTGAACTCCTGGCGGACCGCGGGCATCTTCCCCGCCTTCTCCAACGGCAACAGCGGCCCCGGCTGCAACACGGCGGGCTCCCCCGGCTCCTACATCAGCAGCTACGCGAGCGGCGCGTTCGACAGCAACAACGCCATCGCGAGCTTCTCCTCGCGCGGAACGGGCGAGAACGGCACCGTCAAGCCGAACCTGGCCGCGCCCGGCGTCAACGTCCGCTCCGCCTACATGGGCGGCGGCTACAGCGCGCTGAGCGGTACGTCGATGGCGTCCCCGCACACCGCCGGGGCTGTCGCCCTGGTCTGGTCCGCGTCGGCCTCCCTGCACGGCGACGTCGCGGCCACCGAGGCGCTCCTCGACGGCACCGCGATCGACGTGTCCGCCCTGACCTGCGGCGGTACCGCGGACGACAACAACGTCTTCGGTGAGGGCCGGCTCGACGCCTACGCCGCGGTGAGCGACGCCCCGCGCGGCGCGACCGGTTCCCTGACGGGCACCGTCACCGCCGGCGGCAACGCCGTCGCGGGCGCCCAGGTCGTCGCCGACGGACCGATCGACCGCACGGTCGTCACCGACGCCGAGGGCGACTACACCTTCCCCGCCCTGTCGGTGGGCGACTACGACCTGACGGTCAAGAAGTTCGGCCACACCGACGCGACCGGCACGGCCGCCGTCGGCGACGGCCGGAACACGGTGCGGGACTTCACCCTCACCGCCGCTCCGTCCGCCAAGGTGTCCGGCACCGTCACCTCCTCGGCGGGCCCCGCGGGCGGCGCCGAGCTGTCCTTCGCCGGCACGCCGGTGACCGCCACCGCGGACGCCCGGGGCCGCTACGAGGCGACCCTGCCGCACGGCACGTACACGCTGAACGCCACGCACGACTCGCGCTGTGTGGCGCCGGGGAGCACCCAGGTGTCGGTGTCCGGTGACACGGTCGCCGACGTGCGCCTGCCCGACCGCCTCGACGCCTTCGGCACGGCGTGCGCCTCCGGAGCCGAGTCCTGGGTGTCGGGCACCGACAAGCTGAACGTGACCGGCGACTCCGGCAACGTCAAGATCGACCTGCCGTTCCCGGTCCCGTTCTACGGCAGGACCTACCAGTCGGCCTGGGTCAGCACCAACGGGTACCTGAACTTCCTCGCGGCCAACTCCAGCAACTCCAACAGCGCGCTGCCCGGCACGGCGGCCCCGAACGCGGCTCTCTACCCGTTCTGGGACGACCTGCTGGTCCGCGCCGACGCCGGCGGCGTCTACACCGCGGTCCGGGGCGAGTACCCGAACCGGTCGCTGGTCGTCGAGTGGCGGGACATCGTGAACTGGTACGACCAGGGTGTCCCGTTCTCCTTCTCCGCCGAGATCGGCGAGGACGGCTCCGTCACCTACCGGTACAAGGACATCGCCGACACCCCCGGCGGCTACTCCACCGGCAGGAGCGCCACCGTCGGCGTCGAGAACGCCACCGGTACGGACGCCCTGCAGTACTCCTTCAACACCGAGGCGATCTCCGACGGCCTCAGCGTCGCCTTCCGCACGACGAAGTCCGGTGTCGTGCTCGGCACGGTCACGGACGGCAACGACGACAAACCGGTGTCCGGCGTCGAGGTGACCACGGGCTCGACGAACACCACGACGGACTCCAACGGCAGGTACGCGCTGCAGCTGGGCACCGGCGAGCACACGCTGGCGTTCTCGGCCACGGGGTACGCCGGCGAGGAGAAGACCGTCACCGTGGAGCCGGGCCGCGCCGCCGACGCGAGTGCCTCCCTGGCCACCGGACGGGTCGCGCTCGACCAGAAGCAGATCACGGTCGTCGCCCCCGCCGACCAGACGCGGGAACGGTCGGTGACCCTGTCCAACACCGGTTCCGCGACCCCGTACACGATCGTCGAAGCCGTCGACGGCGCGGTGCGGGACGTACCGTGGCTCACGGTCTCGCCCGCCCGGGGCGACCTGGCGAAGGGCGCCGCGCAGACGGCGAAGCTCGGCTTCGACACCACGGGCCACAAGCCCGGTGACGTGCTCTCGGCGGACCTGCTGGTGCGTTCCGACAGCGGGCGCACCCCGGAGATCAAGGTTCCGGTGCAGTTGGTCGTCCCCGGCTACCAGCAGGCGCTCGACAGCGGCGCCGGCTCCTCGTCGACGGACGCCCGCGGCGACGGTTGGCAGCCGGACCGGGCGCACGTCAAGGGGTCCTTCGGATACCTCGGCACCACGAAGACGACGTCCACCAAGAAGGGGATCAACGGCACCCAGGACCCCCAGCGGTTCACGACGGCCCGTGAGGGCATGCACGAGTACCGCTTCGACAACGTTCCGAACGGCGTCTACACCGTGGAGCTGGACTTCGCGGAGCTGTCGTCGACGAAGCCGACCGCCCGGGTCTTCGACGTGATCGCGGAGGGCAAGGAGGTCGAGCCGAGTCTGGACATCGCCCTGGAGACCGGCACCTACACGGCTCTGCAGCGCACCTACACGGTGACGGTCATCGACGGAGTGCTGAACGTCCGCTTCGTCGCGAACTCGGGCAAGACACTGGTGAACGCCGTCCGCGTCACCGAACGTCCCGACCTTTCGTGAGCCGTCCACGGCACTGAGCACCACGGCCCGTCCCGCGCCCGCCGCGGGACGGGCCCCGTTCCCGCTCCTCTTCTCGTCTTCCCGGACTCCGCTCACGCCTGTACCGGACCCCGGGGTCCGGTACAGGCGTGAGCGGAGCGAAATACGGATGCGGCGGCGCGTCATGTACCCCCATGCTCGGTGGTTGTCCGCCCCGTCCCCTTCGAAGACCGGAGCCCCTGTGATCCAGCGCGTCACCGTCCCGAGTCTCTTCCCGCCCCCCGCCTACGCCCACGCCTCCGTCGTCGAGGCGGGCACCAGACTGGCGTTCCTCGCCGGGTCCGTTCCGCTCGACGCCGACGGGAAGCTCGTCGGGGAGGGCGATCCGGTGCGGCAGGCCGAGCGGGTGGTGGCCAACCTCGAGGAGCAACTGCGCGCGGTGGGCAGCGACTTGCGGCATGTCGTGGTGACGGACGTGTACGTCGTGAGCAGTGAGCCCGCGGTGCTCTCCGCCGTGTGGAACGTGGTGGAGGCGTCCGGGCTGAGCACCGGGCCCCACTCGTCGACCCTGATCGGTGTGGCCTGCCTCGGCTATCCCGGGCAGCTCGTCGAGATCACCGCGACGGCCGTCGTCCCGGACGCGACGGCGGCGGTCTCCTGATGGCCGACGAGCGGGCCGTGGTGCTGCGCCGAGCCGTTTCGCCCGACGACGCCGAGGCCGCGGCCGGCGTCTGGCTGCGGTCCTTCGCCGCCGCGCTGCCGAGCGTGGTCCGGCCGCGGACCGACGACGAGGTGTACGGCTACTTCCGCCACGTCCTCGTGCCGCTGCGCGAGACATGGGTGGCGGAGGCGGAAGCGGAGGGTGGTGGTGGCGTCGTCGGGGTGATGGTGCTGGAGGGCGAGGAGCTGGCGCAGTTGTACCTCGCCCCCGAGTGGCGGGGGCTCGGGCTCGGTGACCGGTTCGTCGCGCTGGCCAAGGAGCGCGGCCCCGCGGGGCTTTCCCTGTGGACCTTCCAGGTCAACGCGCCCGCGCACCGCTTCTACGAGCGGCACGGCTTCGAGGCCGTGGAGTGGACGGACGGCGGCGGGAACGAGGAGCGGGAGCCGGACGTGCGGTACGTGTGGCGGCCGTAGGGCGGATCGTCAGCCGTGGGGGCGCGCGTACCGGTCGGTCGCCGCCACCAGTGCGTCGTTCCCGGTCGCCCCGGCGTCGTGCCCGGCCTCGTCCACGATCACCAGCTCGCTGTCCGGCCAGGCGTGGTGGAGGCGCCAGACGGTGCCGAGGAGGTTGCCGAAGTCGAGGCTGCCCTGGACCAGGGTGCCGGGAATGCCCTTCAGCAGGTGCGCGTCGCGGAGGACCACGCCCTCGTCGTTGCCCTCGCCCAGGAAGTGGTCGTGGCCCCAGTAGTGGGTGACGGTGCGGGCGAAGCCCCTGCGGAACTGCGGGTCCTCGAACCGCGCGACCGAGCCGGGCGGGGCGGGGATCGTCGCCGTCTCCCAGTCGGTCCAGGCCCGCGCGGCCCGTTCCCTCACCTCCGGGTCGGGGGACTCCAGCAGCCTGCTGTACGCGGCGGCCGGGTTGCCGTCTCGCTCGTCGGCGGGCAGTTCGGCGAGGAAGCGGGCGAAGGCCTCCGGGAAGATCTTTCCCAGTCCTCGGGTCAGCAGGGCCACTTCGGGATCGGAACCGGTGGCCACTGCCGTCAGCACCAGCTCGGACACCACCCCGGGGTGCGTCTGCGCGTACCGCAGTCCCAGCACCGACCCCCATGACGCGCCCCACACCAGCCACCGCTCGATGCCCAGGTGGGTGCGCAGCCGCTCCAGGTCGGCCATGAGGTGTGCGGTCGTGTTGACGCTCATGTCGGTGGCGTGGTCGGCGGCGTGCGGGGTCGAACGTCCGGCGCCGCGCTGGTCGAGCAGCACGATGCGGTACGCGGCCGGGTCGAAGTAGCGCCGGAGGGTGGGGCTCGCGCCGCTTCCCGGCCCGCCGTGCAGCACCAGCGCGGGCTTGCCGTGCGGGTTGCCGCAGGTCTCCCAGTACACGCGGTTGCCGTCGCCGACGTCGAGCATGCCGTGGTCGTACGGTTCTGTCTCCGGATACAGGCCCATCGCCGCACCCTAGCGGGGCGTGCCGCGCGGGCTCATCTCATTTCCGTGTGGGCAGCCCCGCCGCCTCGGCTGCCGCGTGCAGCACCTCCCGGAGCATGTCGGGGGTGAGTCTGCCGGTGAAGGTGTTGCGCTGGCTCACGTGGAAGCAGCCGTACAGGTGCAGGTCGTCGCCGTCCGGGGCGGGAAGCGTGACGTGGGCGCCGTGGGCGAAGGCCGGGCGGGGGCGGGGCACGGTCCAGCCCGCCTCGGTGAGCGCGGGCAGCGCGGCCTGCCAGCCGAAGGCTCCGAGGACGAGCGCGGCCCGCAGCGTCGACCGCAGCAGCCGCAGTTCCCGGACCAGCCAGGGCCGGCAGGCGTCCCGTTCCCCGGGGGTCGGCTTGTTGGCGGGCGGGGCGCAGTGCACGGGTGCGGTGATGCGTACGCCGTACAGTTCCAGGCCGTCCCCGGCGTGCGTGGAGGTCGGCTGCGAGGCGAGTCCGACGTCGTACAGCGCCTCGTACAGCACGTCGCCGGAGCGGTCCCCGGTGAACATCCGGCCGGTGCGGTTGCCGCCGTGCGCGGCGGGCGCCAGCCCGACGATCAGCAGCCGGGCGTCCGGCGGCCCGAATCCCGGCACCGGCCGGCCCCAGTACGTCCAGTCGGCGAACGCGGCGCGCTTGGTACGGGCGACCTCCTCCCGCCAGTCCACCAGCCGCGGGCAGGCGCGACAGCCGGCGATGCGCCGGTCGAGGTCGAAAAGGCCCGGGAGGCCGTCGATGCCGGCCGGGCCGGAGAGGCCGCTGGGATCCATGGCTCCACGGTAGGACGGGCCGCCGCCCGCGGGTTCACGGCATCGGCTGGGTGGTGCCGCGCGCCGCCGCCGGCACGGTGGGCCGGTCGGGCTCGCGCAGCCACGGGAGAGTCCCCCGCGATCAGCATGGCCGCCGTCAGCAGCCAGGGCAGCGACCCGGGGCTCATGGCTCCCACGGCCACACCGGTGAGCGCGCCGACCGACTGCTGGGCGAGAGATTGGACGGACGGCGCGATGGCCCGGCCGGTGCCGGAAGCGCGCCGGTGGAGCAGGTCGTTCCCGTTCGGGCCCGCCACGCCGGACCCGAGGTGGACCGTCCGAAGCCGGACCTCGGCGAAATCCCTTCTCGCCCGGCCGTCCCGGACGGCTAAGGTCGGGACCATGGCTTCCGAGGACCCGAAGACCGCCGCCGCTGTGGCCGCTGCCGAGGCTGCCGGACCGCAGGCCGGCGAGACCGTTCGCACCGACAGCTGGATCTGGTCCGTGCGCCTGCTCAAGACGCGTTCCCTCGCCTCCACCGCCTGCCGGGGCGGCCATGTGCGGGTGAACGGCGAGCGGGTGAAGCCCGCGCACTCCCTGCGCGTCGGTGACGAGGTGCGGCTGCGGCACGAGGGCCGGGAGCGGGTCGTCGTCGTCAAGCGGCTGATCCGCAAGCGGGTGGGCGCCCCGGTGGCCGTCCAGTGCTATGTCGACAACTCCCCGCCGCCCCCGCCCCGCGACGCCGTCGCCCCCGCCGGTGTCCGGGACCGCGGCGCGGGCCGCCCGACCAAGCGCGACCGCCGCGAGCTGGAACGCCTGCGGGGCCTGGGGGGTCCCGGCGCCCCCGGCGGCACGGCGCCGCGTCCCTGAACTGACGGCGCCGGTCCGGGGCGGGCCCACGATCAGGACGAGCGGTGTCACCGCGCCTTCGGCGCCACCGCTCTCACCCAGATCCTGTCCTTTGTCAGGTACTGGTCCACTGCCAGGCCCGCCTCCTCCAGCTCCCCCTCGAACTGCTCCCTCGTCAACCGCCGCGACCGGAACGTCTGCGTCCATACCGCGTCCGGGAACACGTACTCCGCGTACACGGAGTCGACCCCGTCGCCGACCGGCTCGACCGACACGATCCGCACGGTGAAGCCGGCCGGGTCCACCCGCTCGCGCGGCACGTTCGTGTGGTAGTCCTCGCCCTCCCGCTGGATCAGTACGCACCCTCCCTTCGCCAGATGCCGCGTACAGGTACGCAGCAGGCCCCGCCGCACCTCCGGGTCGCCCGCGTGCACCAGGAACGACGCGAGGAGCACCACGTCGAACGTCTCGTCCAGCCGCAGCTTCTCTATGGGGCCGCATATGGTCCGGGCCCCGCGGACGCGCTCCAGCATCTCGGCGGACTCGTCCACAGCGGTGACCTCGAATCCGCGCTCCAGCAGTGCGTGGGTCATCCGCCCCACTCCGCTGCCCAGCTCCAGGATGCGCGCGCCCGCCGGAACGGCGGCGGCGATGATGTCCGGCTCGTCACCGACGGGCAGTCGCGAGTACAGCTCCACCGCGCAGCCGTCCGGGGTGATCGCCCCGGGGCCCGTCCCCTCGTATCCTTCACGTCCTTCACGCATTTTCAGCTCCATGTCCGCCCAACGGACCGGATCCGCAAGCCCGTTCCCCTCCTCTCCCGATTCACTCGATCGAGTGAGAACGCCCTCTTCGTCGTCCTGGCGTACGGTGAAGTCGGGAGGGGTGGTGACGAGGTGCGTACGGGCAGTGAGCCGAGGACCGCGCGCAGTGCGTTGCGCGCGCGGCTCTGGCTGAGCGTCTGGGGCGAGGTGTGGACGGTCTCCGGGACGGTGGCGTTCGCGCTCTCCGGCCATCCGGGCTGGGCGCTCCTGTGCGGGGTGCTGTGGCTGGTCGTCACGACCGATCTGATCATGATCGTCCGGCACCTCCGGCAGGGGCCGCACTACCAGCCGGGCCGCGACGTCCCCCCGTACGAACCGCCCCGGGGCCCGTGGTGACCGTGTGACCGGGGGGGCAGCGCGGGCGGCCCCCTCAGGTGTCGAAGCTCGCGGCCTTCAGGTACTCCGGGTTCGGGTCCAGCGCGGCGGCCAGCCGGAAGTGGCGCCTGGCCGGTTCGGGGCGGCTCTGCCGCTGGTAGGTACGGGCGAGCGCGAAGTGCGCGAAGGCGTTGTCCGGCTCGCGCTCCAGGACGATGGAGAACTCGAGCTCGGCCGGCCTCAGCTGGGCCGCCGCGAAGAACGCACGCGCGCGCAGCAACCGCGCCGCGGTGTTCTCCGGGTACGCGTCGATGACCCCGTCGAGCAGCTTCACCGCGCCCCGCGGGTCCCGCGAGGCGAGCAGCTGCTCGGCGGCACGGAAGTCGATGACATGTGTCTCCGGCGTACGTCCGGTCGAACCACTGAGCTCGGGCACAGCCGCATCCTTCCCTCGTCGAACCGGTTCAACGCCCCGGACGGGGACCCCTATTCCTGCGCGGGCCGGCGGGCCGCCCGCTCCCTGCGCACGAGTTCGGCCCATATGTCCTTCACCCGCCGTGCCAGCTCCTCCAGGGGGACGTCGTTGTCGATGACGACGTCCGCGATCTCCCGGCGCTGCTCGCGCGTCGCCTGGGCGGCCATCCGCGCGCGTGCGTCCTGCTCGCTCATGCCGCGGCGGCCCACGAGACGGTCGAGCTGGGTCTCGGCGCTCGCGTCGACCACGATCACGAGGTCGTAGAGGGAAGCGAGGCCGTTCTCCGTGAGCAGGGGTACGTCGTGGACGACGACGGCGTCCTCGGCGGCGGCTTCCTCCAGCTCACGGGAGCGGGCGCCCACCAGGGGGTGGACGATCGAGTTGAGGACGGCGAGCTTCTCCGGGTCGGCGAAGACGATCGATCCCAGTCTCGGCCGGTCCAGGCCGCCGTCCTCGGCGAGTACGCCCTCGCCGAAGGACTCCACGACCGCCGCGAGTCCGGGTGTCCCCGGTGCGACGACCTCGCGCGCGATGCGGTCCGCGTCGATCAGTACGGCCCCGCACTCGACGAGCAGCCGCGACACCTCGCTCTTGCCGGCTCCGATCCCGCCGGTCAGGCCCACCGTCAGCATGACCCGAAGCTTAGGGCCTGCCGCCGACGGCGACGGTGGCGGCCCTGTCTCAGTTGTCGCCTTCGCGCTCCGCGAGGAACCGCTCGAACTCGAGCCCGATCTCGTCCGCCGACGGGATCTCCACCGGCTCGGCGAGCATGTTGCCCCTGGTCTCGGCGCCCGCGGCGGCGTCGTACTGGTGCTCGAGGCCCTGGATGAGGGCCGTGAGCTCGTCGTCGCCCTCCCGGACCTGGCGGTCGATCTCGGTCTGCGTGCGGTGGGCGTCGGTGCGCAGGGAGTGCGCCACGCCCGGCAGGACCAGGCCGGTCGCGGCCGTGATGGCCTCCAGGGCGGTCAGCGCCGCGTCCGGGTAAGCCGAGCGGGCGATGTAGTGCGGCACGTGCGCGGCGACGCCCAGCACGTCGTGCCCGGCCTGCATGAGCCGGTACTCGACGAGTCCCTCGGCGCTGCCGGGCACCTGCGCCTCCTCGAAGGGGCCGGTGTGGCCCGGGACGAGGTCGGTGCGGTTGCCGTGCGGGGTGATGCCCACCGGTCGCGTGTGCGGGACGCCCATCGGGATGCCGTGGAAGTTCACCGAGAGGCGGACGCCGAGCCGCTCCACGATCTGCCGCACCGCGGCGGCGAATCTCTCCCACTCGACGTCCGGTTCGGGACCGGACAGCAGCAGGAACGGCGCCCCGGTGGCGTCCTGGACCAGCCGCACCTCGAGGGCGGGCACCTCGTAGTCGGTCCAGCGGTCGCGGGTGAAGGTCAGCAGCGGGCGCCGGGCCCGGTAGTCGACGAGCCGGTCGTGGTCGAACCGGGCGACCACCTGGTGGGGCAGCGAGTCGAGCAGCCGCTCGGCGATCTGGTCGCCGGTCTCGCCCGCGTCGATGTACCCGTCGAAGTGGTAGAGCATGACAAGTCCGGCCGATTCCTGGGCGAGCGCCATGTCGACGACGGCCAGCCCCTTCGGCTCCCATGCGTACAAACCCTGCGGATCAAGCACCGTGACCGCTCCTCCTCGTGTTCCTAGGGGACAACGTGACGCGCGGCACCGGCATTCCCGGGTGAGGACAACTCCCCGAGGGGCGCGGGGCCGTGTCGACATGCGGCTCCGCTGCGCGGGCGCGACGAGCTCCCACCGGTCCGCAGTCGACGCCCGACCCCGAAGCGCAGCACTGAGGGGCCGCACCTCGAAAGGTGCGGCCCCTCAGTTACCGGCTAGAGCTCAGCGGCCGGATTTCAGCTCTGGCCGCCGGCCAGCTTCTCGCGCAGCGCGGCCAGCGCCTCGTCCGAGGCCAGGGCGCCGGAGTTGTCGCCGCCCTCGGAGGAGTACGAGCCGCCACCGGACGCGGCCGGAGCCGCACCCGCGGTGTCGCCACCCTCGGCAGCGGCCTTCTCGTCCGCCTCGCGGGACTTGATGACCTGCGCCTGGTGCTGCTCGAAGCGGGACTGCGCCTCGGCGTACTGGGTCTCCCACGCCTCCCGCTGAGCCTCGTAGCCCTCGAGCCAGTCGTTGGTCTCGGGGTCGAAGCCCTCGGGGTAGATGTAGTTGCCCTGGTCGTCGTAGGACGCGGCCATGCCGTACAGGGTCGGGTCGAACTCGACCGCCGTCGGGTCGGCGCCGAAGGCCTCGTTGGCCTGCTTCAGCGAGAGGCTGATGCGACGGCGCTCGAGGTCGATGTCGATGACCTTGACGAAGATCTCGTCGTTGACCTGGACGACCTGCTCCGGGATCTCCACGTGGCGCTCGGCCAGCTCGGAGATGTGGACCAGACCCTCGATGCCCTCGTCCACGCGGACGAACGCACCGAACGGAACCAGCTTCGTGACCTTGCCGGGCACGACCTGGCCGATCTGGTGGGTGCGGGCGAACTGCTGCCACGGGTCTTCCTGGGTCGCCTTCAGCGACAGGGAGACACGCTCGCGGTCCATGTCGACGTCGAGCACCTCGACGGTGACTTCCTGACCGACCTCGACGACCTCGGAGGGGTGGTCGATGTGCTTCCAGGACAGCTCGGAGACGTGCACCAGGCCGTCCACGCCACCCAGGTCCACGAAGGCACCGAAGTTGACGATCGAGGAGACGACGCCGGAACGGACCTGACCCTTCTGGAGGGTGGTGAGGAACGTCTGGCGGACCTCGGACTGGGTCTGCTCCAGCCAGGCACGGCGGGACAGGACCACGTTGTTGCGGTTCTTGTCCAGCTCGATGATCTTCGCCTCGAGCTCCTTGCCCACGTAGGGCTGGAGGTCGCGGACGCGGCGCATCTCGACCAGGGAGGCCGGGAGGAAGCCGCGGAGGCCGATGTCGAGGATGAGACCACCCTTGACGACCTCGATGACGGTACCGGTGACGATGCCGTCCTCTTCCTTGATCTTCTCGATGGTGCCCCAGGCACGCTCGTACTGGGCGCGCTTCTTCGAGAGGATCAGGCGGCCTTCCTTGTCCTCCTTCTGGAGAACAAGGGCTTCGATCTCGTCACCGACGGCGACGACCTCGTTGGGGTCGACATCGTGCTTGATCGAGAGCTCGCGGCTCGGGATGACACCTTCGGTCTTGTAACCGATGTCGAGCAGGACCTCGTCCCGGTCGACCTTCACGATGACGCCGTCGACGATGTCGCCGTCGTTGAAGTACTTGATCGTCTCGTCGATCGCGGCGAGGAAGGCTTCCTCGTTACCGATGTCGTTGACCGCAACCTGCGGGGTGGTGGCGGTGGTCTCGGTGCTGCTCGTCATGTGGGAAAGGGCTCCGGTACGGACAGTGAGTCGTAGGTACTGCTACGCCGGAGCCCGTTTCGCTCTGCAGAAGCCGGACAGCAAAAGAAGCGCCGTTCCATCACCGGGTGTCCCGGTGGCGCCTCGAGAACCGAGGGGACATACAACAGATGCGAGCGCAGCCTGCTATGTCTGAGGTGCGCAGGCCCGCAGCGCAACTTGTAGCATACGGGGGCAGCCGGGCAGGGTCAATGCGCGAAGCCCCCCACCCGGGGCGGATCGCCGCATAACCGGCACAATTCCCCCTTCTGGGGGTAGCGCCGCACGTCAGACGCCGCCTCGAGGCCACGCGGGACCCGCGCCACGCAGGACCTCGCGCGCCCCCCGCGGCGACAGCCGGGGCAACTTGACGGAAGAGTACGACGATGGAGCTGATCATCCAAGAGCCCGAAGCGTCCGAACCCGAGGCGACCCGACGGAACGCCGGCGTCACCGAGAGCTCCCGCGCCAACCGGGGCTGGTGGGACCGCAACGCGGACGAGTACCAGGTCGAGCACGGCACGTTCCTCGGCGACGACCGCTTCGTGTGGTGCCCCGAGGGGCTGGACGAGGTGGAGGCCGAACTGCTCGGCCCGCCGGAGGACCTGAAGGACCGCGACGTCCTGGAACTCGGCGCCGGCGCGGCCCAGTGCTCACGCTGGCTGGCCGCGCAGGGTGCGCGCCCGGTGGCCCTGGACATCTCGCACCGGCAGTTGCAGCACGCGCTGCGCATCGGGGGCCCGTTTCCGCTGGTGTGCGCCGACGCGGGCGCCCTGCCGTTCGCGGACGCCTCCTTCGACCTGGCCTGCTCGGCGTACGGGGCGCTGCCCTTCGTCGCCGACCCGCGGCTGGTGCTGCGCGAGGTGCGCCGGGTGCTGCGGCCCGGGGGCCGGCTCGTCTTCTCCGTCACGCATCCGGTGCGCTGGGCGTTCCCGGACGAGCCCGGCCCGGAGGGACTGAGCGTCTCCGGCTCCTACTTCGACCGCACGCCCTACGTCGAGCAGGACGAGCAGGGCCGCGCGGTGTACGTCGAGCACCACAGGACGCTGGGCGACCGCGTCCGCGACATCACCGCCTCGGGCTTTCGCCTGGTGGACCTGGTGGAACCGGAGTGGCCGGAGTGGAACACCTCCGAGTGGGGCGGCTGGTCCCCGCTGCGCGGACACCTGATCCCGGGCACGGCGATCTTCGTGTGCGTACGGGACTGAGTGCGTGGTCCGTCACGACGCTCTCGACGCCCTCCCGGTGCGCGAGGCCCTTCCCGCGCTGACCGACGCCCTGGAGGCGCACGGCACCGCCGTTCTCGTCGCCCCGCCCGGCACCGGCAAGACGACCCTCGTGCCGCTGGTGCTGGCCGGGCTGGTCGATGGCGGGCCCGCGCGGCGGGTGGTGGTCGCCGAGCCCCGGCGGATCGCGGCACGGGCGGCGGCCCGGCGGATGGCCTGGCTGCTGGGCGAGCGGGCCGGCGGGTCCGTGGGTTTCACGGTGCGCGGGGAGCGGGTGGTCGGGAGCCGCACGCGCGTGGAGGTCGTCACGACCGGCGTGCTCCTGCAGCGGCTGCAGCGGGACCAGGAACTGACCGGGGTGGACGCGGTGGTGCTCGACGAGTGCCACGAGCGGCATCTGGACGCGGACACGGCGGCGGCGTTCCTGTGGGACGTGCGCGAGACCCTGCGGCCGGAGCTGCGCCTGGTGGCCGCGTCGGCGACGACCGACGCGGCGGGCTGGGCGCGGCTGCTGGGCGACGCGCCCGTGGTCGAGGCGCACGGCACGGCCCATCCGGTGGAGGTGGTGTGGGCCCCTCCCGCGCGTCCGGTACGGCCGCCGCACGGCATGCGGGTCGACCCGGCGCTGCTGACGCATGTGGCGTCGGTGGTGCGGCGGGCGCTGGCCGAACGGGACGGTGACGTCCTGGTGTTCCTGCCCGGCGTGGGCGAGATCGCCCGGGTCGCCGCGCAGCTGGGGCAGCCGGGGCAGCTGGGACAGCTGGGACAACTCGGAGCGGTCGAGGTGCTCCAGGTCCACGGGCGGGCGCCGGCATCGGTGCAGGACGCGGTGCTGGCCCCCGGGCAGCGGCGCCGGGTGGTGCTGGCGACCTCGGTGGCGGAGTCGTCACTGACGGTTCCGGGGGTCCGGGTGGTCGTGGACGCGGGACTCGCGCGTGAGCCCCGCGTCGACCACGCGCGCGGGCTGAGCGCGCTGACGACGGTACGGGCCTCGCAGGCGGCGGGCAGGCAGCGGGCGGGGCGGGCCGGACGTGAGGCGCCGGGCGCGGTGTACCGGTGCTGGGCGGAGGCCGAGGACGCGCGGCTGCCCCGGTTCCCCGCCCCCGAGATCAAGGTGGCCGACCTGACGGCGTTCGCGCTGCAGGCGGCCTGCTGGGGCGATCCGGACGCCTCCGGGCTCGCGCTGCTCGATCCGCCGCCGCGCGGGGCGATGGCGGCGGCCGGGGCCGTCCTGACGGCGATCGGGGCCGTCGGCGCCGACGGGCGGGCCACGGAGCGGGGCACGCGGCTGGCCCGGCTGGGCCTGCACCCCCGGCTGGGGCGGGCGCTGCTGGACGCGGCACCGGCCGTGGGCCGGGCGCTCGCCGCCGACGTGGTCGCGCTGATCGGCGAGGAGGCGCCGCGCGGCTACGGGGACGACCTCGCGGAGGCGCTGCGCGCCGCGCGGCGCGGGGACGACGCCTATGCGCAGCGGTGGCGGGCGGAGGCGCGTCGGCTGCGGTCGCTCGCCTCGGAGGTCTCCCCGGAAGCCCTCCCCGCCGCGCCGCCCGTGCCGACGGGCGGGGAGGGCCAGAAGGGTGGAGAGGGCTGGAAGGGCGGGGAGGGCGCCCGTGTCGGGCTGGTGGCCGCGCTCGCGTTTCCCGAGCGGATCGCCCGCGCGGAGGGCGGTTCGTATCTGATGGTGTCCGGGACGCGCGCCGAGGCCGGCGAGGACACCGGGCTGCGGGGCGCTCCCTGGATCGCGGTCGCCGCCGCCGACCGGCCGGTGGGGCGGGGGCACGCGCGCGTGCGGCTCGCCGCGGCCGTCGACGAGCAGACCGCGCGGTGGGCGGCCGGGACCCTGCTGGAGACGCGCGAGGAGGTGCACTGGGCCGACGGCGATGTCGTCGCCCGCCGGGTCGAGCGGCTGGGGGCGGTGGAACTGGCGGTACGGCCCCGCACCGACGCGGAGCCCGCCCTGGTGCGGGCCGCGCTGCTGGAGGGGCTGCGGCAGGAGGGGTTCGGACTGCTGCGGTGGCCGACGGGAGCAACCGTGCTGCGGCAGCGGCTGGCCTTCCTGCACGGCCGGCTCGGCGCCCCCTGGCCCGATGTGTCCGACGACGCGCTCCACGCGCGCGTGGAGGAGTGGCTGGAGCCCGAGCTGAGCCGCGCCCGGCGCCGGGCCGACCTGGCGCGGATCGACGCAGGCCAGGCCCTCGGCCGGCTGCTGCCGTGGGCGTCCGGGCAGGCCGCCCGGCTGGACGAGCTGGCCCCCGAGCGGATCACCGTACCCAGCGGGTCCGCGATCCGGATCGACTACTCCGACGCCGGGCAGCCGGTGCTCGCGGTGAAACTCCAGGAGATGTTCGGGCTCCAGGAGTCGCCGCGGGTGGCCGGGGTGCCCCTGCTGGTGCACCTGCTCTCCCCGGCCGGGCGGCCCGCCGCCGTCACCTCCGACCTCGCCTCCTTCTGGCAGGACGGATACAAGGGCGTACGGGCCGAGCTGCGCGGTCGTTACCCCCGGCATCCGTGGCCCGAGGACCCGGCCGCAGCCGAGCCGACCCGGCACACCAACGCGCGGCTCAGGCGGTGACCCTGCTCCCGACTACGAGTCGGTGGCGGGGTCGGGGGACGCCGACGGGCCGGGGGACTCCGTCTCGGCGGCGGCCACGGTCAGTTCGACCGTGAGGGTCGCGCCGCCCGCGGTGGTGACGCGGAGCAGGAAGGTGCCGGTGGTGTCGTCCGCGTAGAGCTGCGGCAGCGTCAGGAGACCGTCCTCGTCCGTCTCCAGGCCGCTCAGGGTGCGGACGGCCTTGCCGTCGTCGTCCTTGAAATAGGGGCCCTCGTCGTTGACGGCCGGGTCGTCGGCCGACGTGATCAGCGTGGCGGTGGCCTCGACCTTGCCGGCCGGGGCGCCGCCGCGGGTGGCCCGCACCTCGACCCGATGGGCGAACTCGCCGCCCGGGGTGCAGGTCAGTGCCTCGTCCCCGGTGCGCACGACGGTGTCGGCGGTGCGCTCGGTGACGGTGGCCCGGTAGCCGAGGCCCGGGACGGCGCGGCCGACGACGGTGGCGCGGACGGTGACGTCGCCCGTCTTCTCGCCCGCCCGGAGCGCGGGCGCCACGGCGACACCGGCGCTGTCGGTGACGACGGTGGCCACGCTCTCGCCGCCGGTGAAGGTGGTGTCGGTGTCGCCGAGGACGGTGAAGCGGATCCGCACCTTCGCGACGGCCTTGCCCTCGTCCGTCTCCGCGCGGGCGCGGATCCTCTCGGTGAACGCGTCGCCCGCCATCGCGGTGAGCTTGCCCGTGCCGGCGTTCTCCAGGTGGTCCACCGTGTCGGTGGGCGTGGGGGGCTTGCCGGGCGGTGGTGTCGTCGGTGGCTGTGTACTCGGCGGTGCGCCCGGCGGTGTGCTCGGCGTGCCCGGGGAGGAGGCCGGCGGCTTGGAGCCGGTGCCGCTGCCGCCACCCGGCTTGTCGGGGCTGGGGCTGGGCTTCGGCGACGTGCCCGGTGCCGAGGGGGTGGTGCCCGGCTGCGTCGACGGCGACGACGCAGCCGGAGTGGGGCGTGTGGTGTGGTCGTCGCTGCGGTCGCCGGGCAGGGCGCCGGTGCCGTCCGGGATCTCGTGCGTGCCCTTGCGGTAGTACTCCAGCCACGACAGGACGGTGTTCAGGTAGTCCGTCGACTGGTTGTAGCTGAGGATCGCCTTCTCGAGGTCCGCCCGGTCGGACAGGTCCCAGCCGAAGCGGCACAGGTAGTGGCCGGCGGCCAGGGCGGCGTCGTAGATGTTGTTGGGGTCCTTGCGGCCGTCGCCGTTGCCGTCGCGGCCCGCCCACGCCCAGGTGGACGGTATGAACTGCATGGGGCCGACGGCGTTGTCGTAGGCGCTGTTGCCGTCGTACACGCCGTTGTCGGTGTCCCGGATGAGCGCGAAGCCGTTGCCGTCGAGCTGCGGGCCGATGATCGGGGAGAGGGTGGTGCCCTCGGCGTCGACGCGCCCGCCGCGGGCCTGGCCGGACTCCACCTTGCCGATGGCGGCGAGCAGTTGCCAGGGCAGGTTGCAGCCGGGCTTGGACTCGCGCAGCGCCGCCTCGGCCTTCTTGTAGGCGTCGAGGACGGTCGCGGGTATGCCCGCCTCGGAAGCGCCCGGCGTGAGCGGGCCGGTGCCCGCGGACGGGGAGGGGTTGGGGCTGTTGAGCGGCGGCAGGTCCGTGTAGTAGGGCGAGTTGCCGGTCGCGCCGGAGCCGTCGGCGCTCTCCTCGGGCGCCGAGGCGGCGTCCGGGGCGGCCCGGCCCGCCGGGTCGTCGATCGTCGCACCCGGGGCCTGGGACGCGGACAGGGCCGCCACCGCGGCCGCCGCCACGGCGGTGGTTGCCGCCCCCTTGCGCAGCCTCCTGCCGAAATGCGCCGCCATAGAGTGAACCCCTCCCCGCGGACGCCGGAGCATCCGTCAACGTCTGCCACACTCGCCCAGTTGTGACGATTCAGCCCGCCCGCCGGTTGCACCTGGCACGGCGACTCCCGCGACCCTACGGCAACATCCTTTGCCCGCACACCCGTTCATGCCCGGTATTCACCGGTTGGTCACATTCGTTCCCGCACGAGCACGGAGGGGTGTCGCGCATACTGGGGCCCGCCGAGCACCGGGACCGACCAGCCCGGTCAACGAACCTTCCGGGGAGCCGAGTTGCCCTTCACGTTGAGCCATGCGGCGGCGGTCCTGCCCGCCGTACGAACCGACGGGACCGGCCGGGGCCCCCTGGTGCCGGCCGTTCTCGTGGCGGGCAGTCTCGCCCCGGACCTGACCTACTACACGGCCAGCGTCCTGTCCGGAGCGATGGAGTTCGGAGACTTCACCCACTCGTTCCCGGGCGTCCTCACCGTGGACGTGTGCCTCGCCTGGGCGCTGGTGGGTCTGTGGCTCCTGATCCGCGAACCTCTCGTGGCGCTGCTGCCGCGGCCCCGGCAGGGGCGGACGGCCGCCCTGCTGCGTTGCGGCACGCCCCCCGCGCGCGTGCGGGCTTCCCTGGTGGCGCGCTGGTACGTCTCGGCCGTGCTCGGTGCGCTGACGCACGTGGTGTGGGACGCGTTCACGCACCTCGACCGGTGGGGGATGCGGGTCTTCCCCGTCCTGGGACGGGAGATCGCGGGCTCACCGCTGTACTGGTACCTGCAGTACGGCGGTTCGGCGGTGGCCGCGGTGGTGATCGTCGTGTTCCTGGCGCGGGCGCTGAAGCGGGCGGCGCCCCGGTCCGCGCCGGCGGGGGTGCCGTCGCTGTCCGCGGCCGACCGGTGGGCGGCCGCCGCGCTGCTCGGCGGCTGTGCGCTGGTGGGGGCCGTGCATCGGGCCTCGCGGTGGTGGGACTACTGGGGTGCGACCGCGAAGCCCTGGGAGTTGATCCCCACGGTGTGCTTCGGGGCGGGCGCCGGGCTCGTGGTCGCGCTGCCGCTGTACGCCGTGGCGGTCAGGGCGCTGCGTCCGGCCCCGGCCACCGGGGACCTTGATGACTCCGGTACGGGGCGGCCGAGCCGTACGGCCGCACGCTGAGGGTATCCCCGGCCGCCACGAACACGGTGACGGTACGGACGGGGCGGGGGCGGGGCAACAGGGTGAGGGCGAGCGCCAGATAGCCGCGGGTCAGCTCGGTCCACAGCCGCCACGGGGGCGGCTCGCCGGCGCCGGGCGACGGTGCGGGCAGTGCGGCGGTGGCCCCGCGGCCGGTGCGCCGTCGGCCGGCACGGCGCAACGCGGTCGTGAGGGGGGCGGGAGTACGGGCGGTACTCGCGGTGGCCGCGAAGACCGGAACCGGCGACAACGCCTCGAGGGTGGGTCCGTCGGCGTCGGTCGGCGGGGGCCCCGCTCTGCGGTGCAGCATGCGTATACCCATGCCCCGCATCCTGGCGCCCGGCCCCCGCCACGGCCCGCCCGCGGGGTCCACGCGAGTGAGGCCCCTCGCGAGGACGGGGCATGGGCGTGGCCGGCAGACGGTGTGCCGGCCCCGGACCGCGAAAGACCCGAGGAGGGGCACCTCGACAGCCCGCCGCACGGCGGACGGGCGGACTGCCGCAGGTGCCGTCGGCAGCGGGGCCCTGGTGCCCGCGGCCGCCCACGCCCGGCGGGCCGGTGCCGTGGCCACCGCGCGGGACCGGGCCGGCACCTTCCGGCGGCCCGGCTCCGCGCGAGGCACCACGGGGCCGTGGCGGAGGGCGCCCGTCGAGCGCCCTCCGTCGCGGCCCGCCGCCTCCGCCCCGCAGGGCTAGTGCGCCGCCGACTCCCAGTCCGGGCCCGCGCCGATCGAGACGCCCAGGGGGACGCGGAGCCGGACCGCTGCGGCCATCTCCCGGCGGATCAGCTCTTCCGCGGCCGGGCGCTCGCCGGGGGCGATCTCCAGGACGATCTCGTCGTGGACCTGGAGGAGCATCCGGGACGTGAGGTCCGCCTCGCGCAGCGCTCGGTCCACGTTCAGCATGGCGATCTTGACGATGTCCGCCGCCGTGCCCTGGATCGGCGCGTTCAGCGCCATCCGCTCGGCCGCCTCCCGGCGCTGGCGGTTGTCGCTGTTGAGGTCGGGCAGGTAGCGCCGGCGGCCGAAGAGGGTCGCCGTGTAACCCGTGGCCCGAGCCTCGTCGACCACGCGGCGCAGGTAGTCCCGCACCCCGCCGAACCGCTCGAAGTACGCGTCCATCAGGGCACGGGCCTCGGCCGCCTCGATGTTCAGCTGCTGGGAGAGGCCGAAGGCGGACAGCCCGTACGCGAGGCCGTACGACATCGCCTTGATCTTGCGGCGCATCTCCGCGTCGACCGCGGACTGCTCGACCGCGAACACCTGCGCGGCGGCGGTGGTGTGCAGGTCCTCGCCGGAGGTGAACGCCTCGATGAGGCCGGCGTCCTCGGAGAGGTGGGCCATCACCCGCAGTTCGATCTGGCTGTAGTCCGCCGTCATCAGCGACTCGAAGCCCTCTCCGACGACGAACCCTCGGCGGATCGCGCGGCCCTCGTCGGTGCGGACCGGGATGTTCTGCAGGTTCGGGTCGGTCGACGACAGGCGGCCGGTGGCGGCGACCGTCTGGTTGAACGTGGTGTGGATGCGGCCGTCCGCGGCGATGGTCTTGATCAGCCCCTCGACGGTGACGCGCAGCTTCGCCTGCTCACGGTGCCGGAGCATGATCACCGGCAGCTCGTTGTCGGTCCGGCCCGCCAGCCAGGCCAGGGCGTCGGCGTCGGTGGTGTACCCGGTCTTGGTCTTCTTCGTCTTCGGCAGGCCGAGTTCACCGAAGAGGACCTCCTGGAGCTGCTTGGGCGAGCCCAGGTTGAACTCGTGTCCCGCCGCCGCGTGCGCCTCCTTCACGGCCTGCTGCACGGCGCCCGCGAACATCTGCTCCATGCCCTCGAGGTGGGCTCGGTCCGCCGCGATGCCGTGCCGCTCCATGCGGGCCAGCAGGACGGACGTCGGCAGTTCCACGTCCCGCAGCAGATCCGCGGCGCCCACGTCCTGGAGGCGGCCCTCGAAGGCCTCGCCCAGGTCGAGGACCGCGCGGGCCTGCACCATCAGCGCCTCGGCCTCGGCGGTGTCGTCCGCGCCGAAGGCCAGCTGGCCGTCGGCCGTGGCGGCGGGCGCCAGCTCGCGGTGCAGGTACTCCAGGGACAGTGCGTCCAGGTCGAAGGAGCGGCGGCCCGGCTTGACCAGGTAGGCGGCGAGCGCGGTGTCCATGGAGACGCCCCGGATGCTCCAGCCGTGCTCGGCGAAGACCCGCATCGCGCCCTTGGCGTTGTGGAACACCTTGGGCCGGTCCTCGTCGGCGAGCCATGCGGCGAACGCCCGCTCGTCGCCCTCGTCCAGCTCGGCCGGGTCGAACCAGGCGGCCGGCCCCGCGGCCGCGGCCAGGGCGATCTCGGCGACCGAGCCGGTCCCCAGCGCCCAGGTGTCGACCGTGGCGACGCCCAGGGGCGCGGTGCCGTGCTCGGAGAGCCAGCCGGCCAGCTCGCCCGCGCCCAGGACGGTGCCGTCCAGCTCCACCCCGTCCGCGACGACCGGGGCGGCCTCGGACTCCTGCGCGCCCGGGTCGACGGCGAAGAGCCGCTCACGCAGCGACGGGTTCCTGATCTCCAGGGTGTCCAGGATCACCGCGACGGCCTTGCGGTCGTAGGCGGTCCGCTCCAGGTCGGCGACGTCCCTGCCCAGCTCGACCTGCCGCTCCAGCTCGGTGAGGCGGCGGTTGAGCTTGACCGACTCCAGGTGGTCGCGCAGGTTCTGCCCGGCCTTGCCCTTGACCTCGTCGACGCGCTCGACGAGGTCCGCGAAGGAACCGAACTGGTTGATCCACTTCGCGGCCGTCTTCTCGCCGACGCCGGGGATGCCGGGCAGGTTGTCGGACGGGTCGCCGCGCAGCGCCGCGAAGTCCGGGTACTGCGCGGGCGTCAGCCCGTACTTCTCGACCACCTTCTCCGGGGTGAACCGGGTCAGCTCGGAGACGCCCTTGGTCGGGTACAGCACCGTGGTGCGGTCGGAGACCAGCTGGAAGGAGTCCCGGTCGCCGGTGACGATCAGCACGTCGAAGCCCTCGGCCTCGGCGCGGGTGGCGAGCGTGGCGATGACGTCGTCCGCCTCGAAGCCCTCGACGGCGAAGCGCGGGGCGCGCATCGCGTCGAGCAGCTCACCGATCAGCTCGACCTGTCCCTTGAACTCGTCCGGTGTCTTGGAGCGGTTCGCCTTGTACTCGGGGAACTCCGCCGACCGCCAGGTCTTGCGGGAGACGTCGAAGGCCACCGCGAAGTGGGTGGGCGCCTCGTCGCGCAGCGTGTTCGCCAGCATCGACGCGAAACCGTAGATCGCGTTCGTCGGCTGGCCCGTCGCGGTCGTGAAGTTCTCCGCGGGCAGCGCGAAGAACGCGCGGTAGGCCAGCGAGTGCCCGTCCATGAGCATCAGTCGCGGACGGGTCTCGCCGGAGGTCTGGTCGGTCTTCTTCGCTGCTGTCTCTGCCACGCCCCCGATCCTGCCACGCGTCACTGACACTCGGCCCCGCCCCCGCCCTTCCGGGACACCCCGCGGCACCCGGGCCGCCCTCACCGGCCCCGAGCCCCCGCCCTCCGCCCGGCCCTCCGTCGCCGGCACCGCCGCATGCGAGGATCGGCGGCGTACGTCACACGTGTACGTGAAGAGGAGTGCGCGATGGCCACCAAGCCGCCCAAGGGTGATCCGGTCCAGGACGCGCCGCAGGTCACCGAGCCGAAACACGCGGCCGCGGGCCTCACGGCGATCGGCCACAGCCTGCGTATGGCGCACCGGCAGATGGGCGTGAAGCGGACGGCGCTGACCCTGCTCAACGTCAACCAGAAGGACGGCTTCGACTGTCCGGGCTGCGCGTGGCCGGAGCCGGAGCACCGGCACACCGCGGAGTTCTGCGAGAACGGCGCGAAGGCCGTGGCCGAGGAAGCCACCCTGCGCCGGGTCACCCCCGAGTTCTTCGCCGCGCACCCCGTCGCCGACCTGGCCGGCCGCAGCGGCTACTGGCTGGGCCAGCAGGGCCGCCTGACCCACCCCGTGTACCTCCCCGAGGGCGGCGACCGCTACGAGCCCGTCACCTGGGAGCGCGCCTTCGACATCGTCGCCGAGGAGATCGCCGCCCTCGGCTCCCCCGACGAGGCCCTCTTCTACACCTCCGGACGCACCAGCAACGAGGCCGCCTTCCTCTACCAGCTCTTCGCACGAGAACTCGGCACCAACAACCTGCCCGACTGCTCGAACCTGTGCCACGAGTCCTCCGGCTCCGCCCTGTCCGAGACGATCGGCGTCGGCAAGGGCAGCGTCCTGCTGGAGGACCTCTACAAGTCCGACCTGATCATCGTCGCCGGACAGAACCCCGGCACCAACCACCCCCGCATGCTGTCCGCCCTGGAGAAGGCCAAGGCGAACGGCGCGCGGATCATCACCGTCAACCCGCTGCCCGAGGCGGGCCTGGAGCGCTTCAAGAATCCGCAGACCCCCAAGGGCCTCACCACCGGCGCCGCCCTGACCGACCTGTTCCTGCAGATCCGCCTCGGCGGCGACCAGGCCCTCTTCCGCATCCTCAACAAGCTGATCGTCGACACGCCCGGCGCCGTCGACGAGGACTTCGTCCGCGAACACACGCACGGCTACGAGGAGTTCGCCGAGGCCGCCCGCGCCGCCGACTGGGACGCGACGCTCGCCGCGACCGGCCTCACCCGCGGCGACATCGAGCAGTGCCTGCGCATGGTCCTCGAATCGAAGCGCGTCATCGTGTGCTGGGCGATGGGCCTCACCCAGCACAAGCACTCCGTGCCCATGATCCGCGAGATCGTCAACTTCCTCCTGCTGCGCGGCAACATCGGCCGCCCCGGCGCGGGCGTCTGCCCGGTGCGCGGCCACTCCAACGTGCAGGGCGACCGCACCATGGGCATCTTCGAGAGGCCCGCACCGGAGTTCCTCGACGCCCTGGAGAAGGAGTTCGGCTTCGCGCCCCCGCGCGAGCACGGCTACGACGTCGTACGGGCCATCCGCGCGCTGCGCGACGGGAAGGCGAAGGTGTTCTTCGCCATGGGCGGCAACTTCGTCGCCGCCTCCCCCGACACGGAGGTCACCGAGGCCGCGATGCGCCGGGCCCGGCTGACCGTGCACGTGTCGACCAAGCTGAACCGCTCGCACGTCGTCACCGGCGCGCGCGCCCTGATCCTGCCGACCCTGGGCCGCACCGAACGCGATCTGCAGGACAGCGGCGAGCAGTTCGTCACGGTCGAGGACTCCATGGGCATGGTGCACGCCTCCCGCGGCCGCCTCGAACCGGCGAGCGGGCACCTGCTGTCCGAACCGGCCATCGTGTGCCGACTGGCCCGCCGGGTCCTCGGCGCGGACAGCAAGGTCCCGTGGGAGGAGTTCGAGAAGGACTACGCGACGATCCGCGACCGCATCGCGCGCGTGATCCCCGGCTTCGAGGACTTCAACGCGCGCGTGGCGCACCCCGGAGGGTTCGCCCTCCCCCACGCCCCGCGCGACGAACGGCGCTTCCCCACGGCCACCGGCAAGGCCAACTTCACCGCCGCGCCGGTGGAGTACCCCGAACTGCCCGAGGGGCGGCTGCTGTTGCAGACGCTGCGCTCGCACGACCAGTACAACACCACGATCTACGGCCTGGACGACCGCTACCGGGGCATCAAGAACGGCCGCCGCGTGGTGCTCGTCAACCCGCAGGACGCACGGGAACTGCGGCTCGCGGACGGCTCGTACGTCGACCTGGTCAGCGAGTGGAAGGCCGACAAGGACAAGGACGACAACGCCGACAAGGACATCGTGGAGCGCAGGGCGCCCGGTTTCCGCGTGGTGCACTACCCGACGGCCCGCGGCTGCGCCGCCGCGTACTACCCGGAGACCAACGTCCTGGTGCCGCTGGACGCGACCGCGGACATCAGCAACACCCCGGCCAGCAAGTCCGTCGTGGTCCGTCTGGAACAATCGGCGACCGACTGAGCGTTTGCTCAGTGGCCACCGCCGCGGTCGCGGCGGCGCCGCAGTGCCGTATTGCCGTAGTGATCACGACGAACGGAGCCGGGCCCCATGGGAGAGCAGCAGCACGTGAAGTTCCCGCAAGAGGTCATCGACGAGTACGCCGCGCTCGGCGTGGATCTGCAGGCGCTCTTCTCCGCGGGCCATCTCGGTACGCGCATGGGCGTGCAGATACTGGAGGCCTCGGCCGAGCGGGTCGTCGGGACGATGCCGGTGGAGGGCAACACCCAGCCCTACGGGCTGCTGCACGGCGGCGCGTCCGCCGTACTGGCCGAGACCCTGGGCTCGGTGGGGTCGATGCTGCACGGCGGCGCCGACAAGATCGCCGTGGGCGTCGACCTCAACTGCACCCACCACCGGGGCGCCCGCTCCGGCCTGGTCACCGGCGTCGCCACCCCGGTGCACCGGGGGCGGTCCACGGCGACGTACGAGATCGTCATCAGCGACGAGGCGGACAAGCGGGTGTGCACCGCGCGGCTGACCTGTCTGCTGCGGGACGTGAACCCGGGCAACAACCCGGGCGACGCCGAGCGGGCGGCCGGCGCCACGAACTGACCGGTGGGTGAGGGTGCGGGGGCGGCCGTGCGGCCGCCCCCGCACCCGTCTCCCGGCACGACCGCGGACCGGCGTCATCACGGCCCCGCACCGCCGTTGCCCGCGGGCGGCGGGCGCCCCGCCGTTTCGGACACGAAGCGGGGAGGCGTCTTTCGGCCCGCCGGGCGGGCTCTCGGCTCCCCTGCTCACCGCCCGCTCACCGCGGTACCGCTCCTGACGGTCGTCCCGACCGCCGGCTGCGGCCCGTCCGGAGCCGGCGGCACCGGCACCCCGCCCCCGCCCACACCCCCGCCGTCACCCTCGGCAACCTCCGCCGAGGACGTCTGCGTGCGCCTCGTCGCCCACCGGTCCCGCGGGGTGCTGGAGGGCACCGCCCACGGCGACCACCGGTCGATGGGCCTGTCCAAAACGGCCGGTACGACATCCTGCGCGCAGCGGTGGACGCCGCACGCCCCGTCAGAAAACGCCAAGGCATCCAGGCCGCACATGCGGTGATCGACCGTCAGGTACGCGAGGCCCGCACCGAGCGGTACCGCACCGGCGCACCGGGCCCGGGCCCCGGCGATGAGCGGGACGGCCCCGTGGAACCACGCTCACCACTCTCCCCGCCGCCCGCTGAAACCGCAGGTCACACCCCTCGAAACAGGGAAACGGAACCTCGTATTCAATACCGGCCTCCGGGCGGAATCCGGCACTACGGCCATCGTTACGGTGATATCCCGGCCGTACACGGCCTTTCCGTGACCCCCGCCCCACGCAACCCCCTTTCCGGACAAAGAATCGGCCTTCTTCCGCAAGATCACTATCAGGCCCGCGCGCCACGGAGGGCAGAAACGTTTCACTGAACGTCGCGCCCCCCTCCCCGGCCGTAACTCTACGTATTGCGTGTGCAATACAGGTATTCCGCTTCGCCTCCGGATCACGCCACACACGGGACTTCCTCCAGGCCACACAGGTCGCCTGCAGCAACGAATTCGAGTAATCACCAAAACGGCTGATACACCTGAACGCCCCCCGCCGGGTCCTGCGGTTTCTCATGATGCGGACGGGGCAAAACGGCGAGAATTCAGCCGTTCCCCCCACCGAGTACCGCTCTGCAATACGTCGTGTCATAACAAGAGAGTCACAGCCTTGGCCAGACCCTCCTCCATATTCCCCACGCCCGCTTAGAGTCACGGCCAGTCACCGCGCCGCCCGATTGCCATTTCGGCCCAGCGCTCGACTCGGCCGTTTCCACCGGGAAACGACCGTCAGGGGAAAGGACTGGATCGTGCGTCAACGTTCGCTCATCGCCATCACCGCCACACTGGCGGCGGGAGCACTCACCCTCACCGCCTGCGGCTCACGCGACGACAACGGCGGCAGCTCGGGCTCCGGCAGCGGTGGCACCACCGTGGTCATCGGCGTCGACGCGCCACTGACCGGCGACCTGTCCGCGCTGGGCCTCGGAATCAAGAACTCCGTGGACCTCGCCGCCAAGATCGCCAACAAGGAGAAGCTCGTCGACGGCATCACCTTCAAGGTCGAAGCCCTCGACGACCAGGCACAGCCCTCCTCCGGCCAGCAGAACGCCACCAAGTTCGTCGCCAACGACGAAGTCCTCGGCGTCGTCGGCCCGCTGAACTCCTCCGTCGCCGAAGCCATGCAGAAGGTCTTCGACGACGCCAAGCTCGTCCAGGTCTCACCCGCCAACACCAACCCCTCCCTCTCCCAGGGCGCCGACTGGCAGAAGACCCAGACCCGCCCGTACAAGTCGTACTTCCGCACCGCGACCACGGACGCCATCCAGGGCCCGTTCGCCGCCCAGTACCTGTACAACGACTCCAAGAAGCGCAAGGTCTTCGTCATCGACGACAAGAAGACCTACGGCGCCGGCCTCGCCGCCACCTTCACCGCCGAGTTCAAGAAGCTCGGCGGCAAGGTCGTCGGCACCGAGCACATCGACCCCGAGACCAAGGACTTCTCCGCGGTCGCCACCAAGGTCAAGTCCTCCGGCGCCGACGTCGTCTACTACGGCGGCGAATACCCGCAGGCCGGCCCGCTCAGCAAGCAGATCAAGGCCGCCGGCGCCAAGATCCCGCTCGTCGGCGGCGACGGCATCTACAGCGCCGACTTCATCAAGCTCGCCGGCGCCAGCGGCACCGGCGACCTCGCCACCTCCGTCGGCGCCCCCGTCGAAGAACTCCCCTCCGCCAAGGAGTTCGTCGCCAACTACAAGGACGCGGGCTACAAGGAGGCCTACGAGGCCTACGGCGGTTACAGCTACGACTCCGGCTGGGCCATCATCGAGGCCGTCAAGAAGGTCGTCGAGGACAACGACGGCAAGCTGCCCGACGACGCCCGCGAAAAGGTCACCGCCGCCATGCAGGACGTCTCCTTCGACGGAGTCACCGGCAAGGTCTCCTTCGACGAGTACGGCGACGCCACCAACAAGCAGCTCACCGTCTACGCCGTCGAGAACAACGACTGGAACGACGTCAAGTCCGGCACCTACACCGGCTGACCCAGCCGCACCCACCGAGCCGCGCGGGGCGCCGCACCACAGGCGCCCCGCGCGCACTCACATCCGGCCCCATCCATCGAACTTTCCGAACGTCTCGGAGGACATGCGGTGAACGAACTGCCGCAGCAGCTGGTCAACGGCCTGCTACTGGGATCCATGTACGGGCTGGTCGCCCTCGGCTACACAATGGTCTACGGCATTGTCCAGCTCATCAACTTCGCCCACGGCGAGATCTTCATGACCGGCGCCTTCGGCGCACTCACGGTCTACGTCTACATCCTGCCCGACGGCACCTCCATGCTGATCGCCCTGCCGCTCATGCTGATCGGCGCCATGATCGTCTCCACCACCGTGGCCGTAGGGGCGGAACGGTTCGCCTACCGGCCCCTGCGCGGCGGCCCCCGCCTCGCCCCCCTCATCACCGCCATCGGCCTCTCCCTCGCCCTCCAGCAAGCCGTATGGGCCTGGTACCCCGAAGCGAAATCCGCCCGCACCTTCCCCAACATCCCCGGCGGACCCTTCGAAATCGGCAACGTCACCATCCAGACCGGCGACGTCTTCGTCCTCTGCGCCGCCCCCCTCAGCATGGCCGTCCTCGGCTACTTCGTCATGCGCACCCGCACCGGACGCGGCATGCAGGCCACCGCCCAGGACCCCGACACCGCCAAGCTCATGGGCATCAACACCGACCGCATCATCGTCGTCGCCTTCGCCCTCGGCGCCGTCTTCGCCGCCGTCGGCGGCGTCGCCTACGGCCTCAAATACGGCCAGATCGACTTCCGCATGGGCTTCATCCTCGGACTCAAGGCCTTCACCGCCGCCGTCCTCGGCGGAATCGGCAACATCTACGGAGCCATGCTCGGCGGCCTCGTCCTCGGCATCGCCGAAGCCCTGTCCACCGCCTACATCTCCGACATCCCCGGCATGCAGCAGTTCGGCAGCCAGTCCTGGGCAAACGTCTGGGCCTTCGTACTCCTCATCCTCGTGCTCCTCTTCAGGCCCCAAGGCCTCCTCGGCGAGCGCGTCGCGGACAGGGCGTGACACCGATGACCACACAAACCACCACGCAGACCCCCGGCTCCCCCACCGCCGAACCCCCCAAGGGCCTCATCGGCATCCCGGAGAACACCGGCCGCGCCCTCGCCACCGCCGGCGGCGCCCTCACCGTCATCTCCACCTTCCTCGCCTGGACCTGGACCTCCGCCTTCCCCGGCGACCTCACCGTCTACGGCTACCCCGGCGGCCTCCAGGTCCTCGTTCTCATCGGCGGCGCCCTCACCACCCTCCTCGGCCTCGCCTCCTACGACACCAAAGGCCTGCGCTGGCTCACCCCCGCAGGAGCCGACAGCGCCATCAAACTCGCCGCCACCGGCACCTTCGCCACCGCCTGGTACACGATCATCGCCATCAGCGCCACCCTCGGCGGAGTCGTCCACCTCGAACCCGGCGGCTGGATCGCGGCCGTCGCCACCCTCACCGCACTCCTCGGCGCCCTTGCCCTCCCCTTCGAACGACCCGAACCCGACCCCCACGACCCCGACGACACCGGCTGGGAACAGTTCCGCCACCACACGCGGCACTCCTTCACCATCCTGCGCGCAGCCGTCGCGAGCGGCCGCACCCGGCCCGCCCGCCCCCTGCCCGCCTACGCCGAGACCCTCATCATCGTCGCCGCCCTCGCCGTCGGCCTGCTGGTCTTCACCTACGGCATCGGCACCTCCTACGACGAACTCTTCGTCGGCTTCCTCATCACCGCCGGCTTCGGCTTCGCCGCCCTCGCCAAAGCAGGACTGATCAACCACGTCTCCGCGCTCACCGCCAAACACCGCAACGTCACCCTGGTCGGCGCCTTCGTCGCCGCCGCCGCCTTCCCCTTCACCCAGTCCGACGACCAGTACGCCACCATCGGCGTCTACATCCTCATCTTCGCCACCGTCGCCCTGGGCCTCAACATCGTCGTCGGCCTCGCCGGCCTCCTCGACCTCGGATACGTCGCCTTCCTCGGCGTCGGCGCCTACACCGCCGCCATGGTCTCCGGAAGCCCCTCCAGCCCCTTCGACATCCAACTCCCCTTCTGGGCCAGCGCCCTCCTCGGCGCAGCCGTCGCCATGGTCTTCGGCGTCCTCATCGGAGCCCCCACCCTCCGCCTCCGCGGCGACTACCTCGCCATCGTCACCCTCGGCTTCGGCGAAATCTTCCGCCTCGCCGTCCTCAACGCCGACGGCACCTCCGGACCCGACATCACCAACGGCTCCAACGGCATCTCCTCCATCCCCAACATCAACATCCTCGGCTTCGACTTCGGCCAGGAACACACCATCGCCGGCTTCACCATCGCCCGGTTCGCCAACTACTTCCTGCTGATGCTCCTCATCACGCTGATCGTCGTCGTCGTCTTCCGACGCAGCAGCGACTCCCGCATCGGCCGCGCCTGGGTCGCCATCCGCGAAGACGAAACCGCCGCCCGCGCCATGGGCATCAACGGCTTCCGCGTCAAACTCATCGCCTTCGCCCTCGGCGCCACACTCGCCGGCCTCGCCGGCACCGTCCAGGCCCACGTCACCTACACCGTCACCCCCGAGCAGTACATGTTCGCCCACGTCGTCCCGCCCAACAGCGCCTTCCTCCTCGCCGCAGTCGTCCTCGGCGGCATGGGCACCATCAGCGGACCCCTCGTGGGCGCCGCCCTGCTCTACCTCATCCCCGCCAAACTCCAATTCCTCGGCGACTACCAGCTCATCGCCTTCGGCCTCGCCCTCGTCCTCCTCATGCGCTTCCGGCCCGAAGGCCTCATCCCCAACCGGCGTCGCCAGCTCGAATTCCACGCAGAGGCCGAAACACCCACAGTCCTCAGCAAGGCAGGGGCCTGACCACCATGACCACCACCGACACCACCACCCAGAACGCCCCCACCGGCGAAACCATCCTCGACGCCCGAGGCGTCACCATGCGCTTCGGCGGCCTCACCGCCGTCCGCGACGTCGACCTCACCGTCAACAGCGGCGAAATCGTCGGCCTCATCGGACCCAACGGCGCCGGCAAGACCACCTTCTTCAACTGCCTCACCGGCCTCTACATCCCCACCGAAGGCGAAGTCCGCTACAAGGACAAGGTCCTGCCCCCCAAGTCCTTCAAGGTCACCGCCGCCGGCATCGCCCGCACCTTCCAGAACATCCGCCTCTTCAGCAACATGACGGTCCTCGAAAACGTCCTCGTCGGCCGCCACACCCGCACCAAAGAAGGCCTCTGGTCCGCCCTCCTGCGCGGCCCCGGCTTCCACAAGGCCGAAGCCGCCTCCCGCGAACGCGCCATGGAACTCCTCGAGTTCGTCGGCCTCGCCGACAAGGCCGAACACCTCTCCCGCAACCTCCCCTACGGCGAACAACGCCGCCTCGAAATCGCCCGCGCCCTCGCCAGCGAACCCGGACTCCTCCTCCTCGACGAGCCCACCGCCGGCATGAACCCCCAAGAAACCCGCGACACCGAACAACTCGTCTTCGCCATCCGCGACAAAGGCATCGCCGTCCTCGTCATCGAGCACGACATGCGGTTCATCTTCAACCTCTGCGACCGCGTCGCCGTCCTCGTCCAAGGACAAAAACTCGTCGAAGGCGACGCAGCCACCGTCCAGGCCGACGAACGCGTCATCGCCGCCTACATCGGAGACCCCATCGCGAACGACCCCGGCGCCGAAGAAGCAGCCGAAGTCGAAGCCGCGGAAGCAGCCGCCGAGGCCACCACGGACGCCGCGCCCGGCAAGGAGAACGACCGATGACCGCACTGCTCGAAGTCGAAGACCTCAAAGTCGCCTACGGCAAGATCCAAGCCGTCAAGGGAATCTCCTTCAAAGTCGAAGCCGGCCAAGTCGTCACCCTCATCGGCACCAACGGCGCAGGCAAAACCACCACCTTGCGCACCCTCTCCGGCCTCCTCAAGCCCATCGGCGGCCAGATCAAATTCAACGGCAAATCCCTCAAGAAGATCCCGGCACACGACATCGTCGCCCACGGCCTCGCCCACTCCCCCGAAGGCCGCCACATCTTCCCCCGCATGACCATCGAGGACAACCTCCGCCTCGGCGCCTTCCTCCGCAACGACAAGGCAGGCATCGAGAAAGACATCCAACGCTCCTACGACCTCTTCCCCATCCTCGGAGAACGCCGCAAACAGGCCGCAGGAACCCTCTCCGGCGGAGAACAGCAAATGCTCGCCATGGGCAGAGCACTCATGTCCCAACCCAAACTCCTCATGCTCGACGAACCCTCCATGGGCCTCTCACCGATCATGATGCAGAAAATCATGGCCACCATCGCCGAGCTGAAATCCCAGGGCACCACCATCCTGCTCGTCGAACAGAACGCCCAGGCCGCCCTCTCCCTCGCCGACCACGGCCACGTCATGGAAGTCGGCAACATCGTCCTCTCCGGAACCGGACAGAAACTCCTCCACGACGAATCCGTCCGCAAGGCCTACCTCGGCGTCGACTGACCCACCCACAACGCAACACAGCACAGCACAGCACAGCACTGAGGCCCGGCTCCCCCTCGGGAACCGGGCCTCAAGCACACAACCGACACCTACCCCTTCGACGCCTTCTTCTCCGCCGCGTCATCGATGACCGCCTGCGCCACCTGCTGCATCGACATCCGCCGGTCCATCGACGTCTTCTGGATCCACCGGAACGCCGCCGGCTCCGACAACCCGTACACCGTCTGCAACACCGACTTCGCCCGATCCACCAGCTTCCGCGTCTCCAGCCGCAGACTCAGATCCGCGACCTCACGCTCCAGCTCCCGCAACTCCGTGAACCGCGACACCGCCATCTCGATCGCCGGCACCACATCACTCTTCGAGAACGGCTTCACCAGATACGCCATCGCCCCCGCGTCCCGCGCCCGCTCCACCAGATCACGCTGCGAGAACGCCGTCAGCATCAACACCGGCGCGATGCTCTCCTCGGCGATCTTCTCCGCCGCCGAGATACCGTCCAGCTTCGGCATCTTCACATCGAGGATCACCAGATCCGGCCGGTGCTCCCGCGCCAGCTCCACCGCCCGCTCACCGTCACCGGCCTCACCGACGACGGTGTACCCCTCCTCCTCCAGCATCTCCTTGAGATCGAGCCGGATCAGCGCCTCGTCCTCGGCGATCACGACACGGGTCGTCATCGGAGGCACGTGCGACTTGTCGTCGTCGGACGCGTCTACTGGCTGGGGCGACTCGGGGACGCTCACGTGGGGGCTCCTTGGTGCGGGGCAGACCGGTACTGCTGACAAGAGCGTACCCAGCTGCGGTAGGGTGGGGGCACGGCGGGCCACCGCCAGCCTTCGTTTCACAGGCCCCGGTATTCCAACTGGTTAGAGAAGCGGTGCTCAAACCACCGACAGTGTGGGTTCGAATCCCACCCGGGGCACTTTTCCTTCGATTCCAAGATTTCCACCCCAAGCGGATGTCCACGTTCTGGTGAACATCCGCCTTTTGCTGCGTGTTGCTGTGATCGCTGGCACACGGTGTGCACATGTACGGCATCAGCACCCGCAAGCAGGCACTCGCATTGGTGGCTCAGGGCCGCAGCCTCAATTCAGTGAGCCGTGAGACGGGCATCTCGCGCGCCGCGCTCCGATCCTGGCAGCGGCACCTGGAGCCCTCCCCACGCATGGCGGCCCCAGATCCGGGGCCCCCTGCTGATGCGCCTGCGTACGCCTATCTCCTCGGCCTCTACCTCGGCGATGGCTGCATCAGCGCGCACCCGCGTTCTGGCTACTACCTGCGGATCGCCTGCGCGGACGCGTGGCCAGGGTTGATCGAGCAGTGCCGTGAAGCCATTCTTCGAGTCCGCCCCGGTATCGGCTTCTATGTCCAGACGAAGCAGGGTTGTGTGGCGGTCACCAGCTACTCCCTCTACTGGCCACGGCTCTTCCCCCAGCACGGCCCCGGCAAGAAGCATGAGCGGCCGATCGTCCTCGAGCCCTGGCAGCGGGCCGTCGTCGAGGCTCACCCGTGGGAGTTCGTCCGCGGTCTCATTCACTCCGACGGGTGCCGGATCACCAACTGGACCACCCGCGTGGTCGGCGGTGAGCGGAAGCGCTACGAGTACCCCAGGTACTTCTTCACCAACAAGTCGGACGACATCCGGAGGCTGTACACCGACGCCCTGGACCGGCTCGGTGTCGAGTGGACGCACTGCACCCGGGGCGGCGCCCCCTTCAACGTCTCCGTCGCCAAGAAGGCCTCCGTGGCCCTGATGGACCGCCACGTGGGCCCCAAGTACTGAACCGGGGCCCTGTGAAGGCTACTTGGGGCTGTCGTCCTCGCCGATGTGGTGGACGCGGACGAGGTTGGTCGAGCCGGGGACGCCGGGAGGGGAGCCGGCCGTGATGACGACCGTGTCGCCCTTCTCGCAGCGGGCGTACCGCAGCAGGAGTTCGTCGACCTGGTCGACCATGGCGTCGGTGGTGCCGACGTGGGGGCCGAGGAAGGTTTCGACGCCCCAGGTGAGGCTGAGTTGGGAGCGGGTGGCGGGGTCGGTGGTGAAGGCGAGGAGGGGGATGGGTGAGCGGTAGCGGGAGAGGCGGCGGGCGGTGTCGCCGGAGCGGGTGAAGGCGACGAGGAACTTGGCGCCGAGGAAGTCGCCGATTTCCGCTGCCGCGCGGGCCACGGCGCCGCCTTGGGTGCGGGGTTTGTTGCGTTCGGTGAGGGGTGGGAGGCCTTTGGCGAGGAGGTCTTCTTCGGCTGCTTCGACGATGCGGGCCATGGTGCGGACGGTGTGGATGGCGTGTTTTCCGACGCTGGTTTCGCCGGAGAGCATGACGGCGTCGGTGCCGTCGATGACGGCGTTGGCGACGTCGGAGGCTTCGGCGCGGGTGGGGCGGGCGTTGTCGATCATCGAGTCGAGCATTTGGGTGGCGACGATGACCGGTTTGGCATTGCGTTTGGCGAGTTTGATGGCGCGTTTTTGAACGATGGGGACTTGTTCGAGTGGCATTTCGACGCCGAGGTCTCCGCGAGCGATCATGACGGCGTCGAATGCGGCGACGATGTCGTCGATGTTCTCGACGGCTTGGGGTTTTTCGATTTTGGCGATGACGGGGAGGCGGCGGCCTTCTTCTTCCATGATGCGGTGGACGTCCTTGATGTCGCGTCCGCTGCGTACGAAGGAGAGGGCGATGGTGTCGAAGCCGGTGCGCAGGGCCCAGCGGAGGTCGTCCTCGTCCTTTTTGGAGAGGGCGGGGACGGAGACGGCGACGCCGGGGAGGTTGAGGCCTTTGTGGTCGGAGACCATGCCGCCTTCGATGACGGTGGTGTGGACGCGGGGGCCGTCGATGGCGGTGACTTCGAGGGTGACTTTGCCGTCGTCGATGAGGATGCGTTCGCCGGGGGTGACGTCGTCTGCGAGGCCGGCGTGGGTGGTGCCGCTGGTGTGGCGGTCGCCTTGGGCGCCGTCTTCGACGGTGATGGTGAAGGTGTCGCCGTGTTCGAGGAGTACGGGGCCTTCGGTGAAGTGGCCGAGTCTGATTTTCGGGCCTTGGAGGTCGGCGAGGAGGCCGACGCTGCGGCCGGTTTCGTCGGCGGCTTTTCGTACGCGGTGGTAGCGCTCCTCGTGCTCGGCGTGGGTGCCGTGGCTGAGGTTGAATCGGGCGACGTCCATTCCGGCGTCGACCAGGTCTTTGATCTGGTCGTATGTGTCGGTGGCGGGCCCCAGCGTGCAGACGATTTTTGCTCGGCGCATGGTGTTGAGCCTAGGGCTTACCGATGGGTAGTGATGAGGTCGTATGTGACCGTTCGGCGGACTGCGCATGAATGGTTATGGACAAGAGTTGAATTGTGCGACCGGGTGCTCGTATGAGCATTCATGACTGCCGTTCATATTTCGGTCATGAGTTCGCATTGTCGGGGGTGCCGTGAGGTGCGGCGCCCCCGACAGTAAAGCGTCCGCAATTCATGCCTGGCGTACGCGCAGTGCCCGGGCCAGGTCGTCGAGCTGGTCGACGAGTTTGCGGCGGAGGGCGGGGGTCGGGTCGGCCTTGCGGAGGGATTTCTCGCCGAGGCGGAGGTTTTCGGGGTCGACGGCGTGGGCGGGGAAGGCCCAGCGGCCGGCGGCTTCGGCGAGGGCGGGGCCGCGGCGGGCGGCGAGGGCGACGGCGTCCTTGTAGTAGCGGGCGACGTAGGGGCGTACGAGGTCTGCTTGTTCGGGTTGCCAGAAGCCCTGGGCGGTGGCGGTGAACAGGTAGTTGGACAGGTCGTCGGTGTGGAACATGGCGTCCCAGGCGCGGGCCTTGGCGTCTTCGTGGGGCAGGGCGGCGCGGCAGCGGGCGGCGCCTTCCTGGCCGGTGGCGCTGGGGTCGTGGGCGAGTTCGGCGGCGATGGCGGTTTCGTCGGTGGCGTCGAGGACGGCGAGGCGGGTGAGGATGCGCCAGCGGAGTTCGGGGTCGAGTTCGGGGCCGCCGGGGACGGTGCCGTCGGCGAGCCAGGCGGCGATGGTGTGGGGGTGGGCGGCGGTGTCGATGCGGTGGCGTACGGCGATGAGGCGCAGGTCGGGGTGGTCGCCGTCCTCGGTGCGGCGGATGAGGTCGCGGCACAGGTCGGTGAGGGTGGTGAGGGCGGCGGGCCGTTGTTCGGGGGTGACGTAGCGGTCGGCGAGGTGGGTGGTGGCGAAGGTGAGGGCGCCTTGGACGAGGGCGAGGTCGGTTTCGTGCGGGAGGTGGGTGCGGGCGATGTCCAGGTAGGTGGTGGCGGGGAGGTCGCCGTCGCGGACGGCGTCGCGCAGGGCGTTCCAGATGACGGCGCGGGTGAGGGGGTCGGGCAGTCCGGACAGGCGGGTCTGGATGGTCCGGAAGGACTCGTCGTCGAAGCGGATCTTGGCGTAGGTGAGGTCGCCGTCGTTGAGGACGAGGAGGGCGGGGCGTGGGCCCGGGGCGCTGATGGTGGTGTCGCCGTGGGTGGGGAGGTCGGCTTCGAAGCGGGTGCGGAGGGTGAGGCCGCGTGTGTCGTCGAGGTCGTGGTCGTAGAGGCCGAGGGTGATGCGGTGGGGGCGGCTGTCGCCGTCCGCGTGGCGGATGGCGAGGTGCCAGTGTCCGTTGTCGGTGTGGAGTTGGGGGGTGAGGGTGTCGACGCCGGTGGTGCGGAGCCAGGCGTCGGCCCAGGCGTGGACGTCGCGGTCGGTGGCGGAGGCGAGGGAGTCGATGAAGTCGGCGAGGGTGGCGTTGGCGAATTTGTGCCGGTCGATGTGGGTGTTGATGCCGGCGAGGAAGTCTTTTTCGCCGAGCCAGGTGACGAGTTGGCGTAGTGCGGAGGCGCCCTTGGCGTAGGAGATGCCGTCGAAGTTGAGGAGGGCGGAGGCGGTGTCCTGGACGTTCTCGGGGGCGACGGGGTGGGTGGAGGGGCGTTGGTCGGCGTCGTAGCCCCAGGGTTTGCGGGTGATACCGAAGTCGGTCCAGGTGTCGGCGAAGCGGGTGGCTTCGGCGGTGGTCTGGTAGCCCATGTATTCGGCGAAGGACTCGTTGAGCCAGATGTCGTCCCACCAGGTGAGGGTGACGAGGTCGCCGAACCACATGTGGGCCATTTCGTGGGCGATGACCATGGCGCGGGTCTGGCGTTGGGTGTCGGTGACGGCGGAGCGGAAGACGAATTCGTCGCGGAAGGTGACGAGTCCGGGGTTCTCCATGGCGCCGGCGTTGAATTCGGGGACGAATGCCTGGTCGTAGGAGTCGAAGGGGTAGGGTTCCTGGAATTTTTCGTGGTAGCGGTCGAAGCAGGAGCGGGTGATGTCGAGGAGTTCGTCGGCGTCGGCGTCGAGGTGGGGTGCGAGGGAGCGGCGGCAGTGGAGGGCGAAGGGCAGGCCGCGGTGTTCGGTGCTTACGGTGTGCCAGGGGCCTGCGGCGACGGCGACGAGGTAGGTGGAGATGAGGGGGGTGGGGGCCGCTTTCCAGCGGCCTTGGCCGAGGTGTTCGGTGATGCCGTTGGCGAGGACCGTCCAGTTGTGGGGGGCGGTGACGGTCATCTCGAAGACGGCTTTGAGGTCGGGCTGGTCGAAGGCGGCGAAGACGCGTTGGACGTCGTCCATGAAGAGCTGGGTGTAGACGTAGGTCTCGCCGTCGGCGGGGTCGGTGAAGCGGTGCATGCCTTCGCCGGTGCGGGAGTAGTGCATGGTGGCGTCGAGGCGTAGTTCGTGTTCGCCGGGGGTGAGGCCCTTGAGCGGCAGTCGGTTGCCGTGGAGGGTGCCGGGGTCGAGGGGGTGTCCGTCGAGGGTGACGGAGCGCAGCTCGGCGGGCTTGACTTCGACGAAGGTGTCCGTGTCGTCCTGGTCGGTGAGGACGGTGAAGCGGATCAGGGTGTGGGAGTCGAAGGTGTCGTCACCGGTGGTGAGATCGAGTTCGATCGTGTAGCGGTGGACGTCGAGGAGCTGTGCTCGGTTGTGCGCTTCGTCGCGCGTCAGTACGGACATGCAGGCCATGCTGCCCGATGCCGCCGGTGTGGCACAGAGGCGGATCGGTACGTGGTCCCTGCCCGGTGTTGTGGGGGCTCCCCGATGCGCGCCTCTGCGGGTTTTCGGGGGTGTCAGTCGGTGGTGGGTGTGGAGTTGCCGGTGGTGTTCCTGGTGGTGGTGTCGGCGATGTGTTCGTGGTGGCGGATGACCTCGGCGATGATGAAGTTGAGGAATTTCTCGGCGAAGGCCGGGTCGAGTTTGGCGTTCTCGGCGAGGGTGCGCAGTCGGGTGATCTGCCGGCTTTCGCGGGCGGGGTCGGCGGGTGGCAGGTGGTGGCGGGCCTTGAGGCGGCCGACCTGCTGGGTGCATTTGAAGCGTTCGGCGAGCATGTGGACGACGGCGGCGTCGATGTTGTCGATGCTGTCGCGCAACCGGACGAGTTCCTCGCGGACTGCGGGGTCGATGTCTCCGGTACCGGTGTTGCTGGTGGTCATGGGGTGGCAGCCTACGGGGCGGTGGCGGGTGGGGGGTGTGGTGTTCGGGGTGTGGACGGCCGGGGTGGTCGGTCGAGGGCGGTTGTCGGGGCGGGGCCGTAGGGTGGAATCGGTTTCTGGGCGTCCTGGGGGTGAGGCGTGGCGAACGGCGGGCCGGTGGAGCACGGCTTTCCGCATCTGGAGACGGTGCGGTCGGCTCTCACGGCGGTGTACCGGCGTTTGTCGTGCGACACGGTGCGGTCGTTCTCGACCAGTGTGGCTCCGGTGGATGTGGCGTTCGGCGATATGGACGATCTTCATCTGGGGGCGCAGCGGGTGGCGCGGGAGTTGGTGCGGCACTACCGGTTGCCGGATGCGCGGTTGGTCATCGGTTTTCGTGAGATGCGGCATGCGGCGAATGTCGAGCTCGCGGCCGGTCCGGAGTACTTCGTGGAGCTGAATGATCGGTTCCGGACGCATCGGCGGGATATCGGGGCGGCGCTGGCGCATGAGGTGATGCATGTGTATCTGCATCGTCTGGGGTTGTCGTTTCCCGGTACGCGGGACAACGAGATCCTGACGGACACGGCGGCGACGTATCTGGGGGCGGGGTGGCTGCTGCTGGACGCGTTCCGGGAGGACGGGGTGTCGTCGCAGAAGCTGGGGTATCTCACGCCGGAGGAGTTCGGGTATGTGCTGGCGAAGCGGTCGCTGGTGTTCGGTGAGGATCCGTCGGTGTGGTTCACCAGTGCGCAGGCTTATGCGGCGTATGTGAAGGGGATGGAGTTGGCGCGGCGGGACGGGCAGCAGCCGCCGTTGACGGCGGCCGGCTGGGTGGGGCGTCGGCGGTACGCGCGGGACCGCCGGCAGGCTCGGGAGCGGCGGCAGGGTCTCGTCGCGGTTCCGTCGGCGTCGGGGGGTGTGCCGTACAGCTTCACGTCCGGCGGTGATGGTGAGGGGGCGTTGCGGGTGTCGTTCCCGTGTCCGACCTGTCATCAGCGGATCAGGGTCGCGGTGCGGGGGCGGGTGCGGGTGCGGTGCGGGTTGTGCCGGACGGTGCTGGAGTGCGACACGTAGGGGCGGGCGTCCGGGGCGGGTGTCCGGGGTGGGTGTCTGCGGCTCCCCGGGGTGCGGGCCGTGGCGCGCGGTGCGGGCACTTCGACCCCGCTTCCGCGTGACTGCACCGGTGTTCGATACTTTTGTTCGCCGCCGTCCCCGCCGGCTCGTCCGTCCCGTCCCTCACAAGGAGCCGGTTCGTGGATTCCGAGTCCACCGTCACCACCTGTTACCGCCATCCCAAGGTGGAGTGTCACGTCAGCTGTGTGCGCTGCGAGCGGTACATCTGTCCGGACTGCATGCGGGAGGCGGCCGTGGGCCACCAGTGTCCCGAGTGCGTGAAGGAGGGCGTGCGGTCGATGCGGCAGGCCCGCACCGTGGCGGGTGGCCGGGTGTCGGCGGTGCCGGTGGTGACGTACGCACTGATCGTCATCAATGTGCTGGCCTATCTGGCGGAGGTGGCGCTGCCGGAGGTCGTGGACCGGTTCGCGATGCTGGGCGCGGGGCTGGTCGGGCCGGACGGCGGGCACTACGTGTGGGTCGAGGGCGGGTACTTCGGGGACTTCCGTCCGGAGGGTGTGGCGGGCGGGGAGTGGTACCGGCTGCTGACCGGCGCGTTCCTGCATCTGCCGCCCACCGGGGGGACGTTCGGCGTCCTGCACATCGTGATGAACATGGTGGTGCTGTGGAACCTGGGCCGGGCCGTCGAGCCGATGCTGGGGCGCGTCCACCATCTCGCCCTGTATCTGCTGTCGGCGCTGGGTGGTTCGGTGCTGGTGCTGCTGCTCGCGCCGCAGGACGTCGTGGTCGGGGCGTCCGGTGCGATCTTCGGGCTGGGGGCCGCGTACTACGTCATGGGGCGTCGGATCGGTGCCGACATGGGCGGGGTCAACCGGTTCATGGCGGGGCTGCTGCTGTGGCTGGTGGTCTCCGCGGTGTTCACGTCGTGGGAGGGGCACCTGGGCGGGCTGCTGGCGGGCGGTGCGGTGGCGGTGGCCTTCGCGTACGTGCCCAGGGGCAGGCACCGTGCGTTGTTGCAGGCGGGGGCGTGTCTGGCGCTGTTCGCGCTGCTCGTCGCCCTGGCGGGGGTCAAGGTGGCGGATCTGACCGGTGGAGGTGTTTTCCAGTGAGGCGTCCAGCGCTGCTGATCGCAGCCGTGCCCGTGGTGGCGACGGCCGTGTACATGCTGATGCCCGGGGGGTCGGACGGTTCGGCCGTCGGCAACGGTCCGGCCGTGTCCGCCTCGTCGAACGCGCGTGAGCAGGCCAAGGAGCGTGCCGAGTCGGAGTCGGCCAAGGACGACGCGCTGGTGGCGAGCCGGCCGCCGGGCCTGGCCGACCCGGTGAAGAAGGAGCTCGCCCAGCAGCTCGTGGCGAGTGCCGAGAACTCGACGCTGCGCTGGCGTGAGACCTACGGCACCATCGAGGACGTCGGGGACGGTGTCGGCTACACGGCCGGCATCGTCGGCTTCACCACCGGCACCCACGACCTGCTCGCCCTCGTGGAGGGCTACACGGAGGACCACCCGGACAACGGGCTGGCGGAGTTCCTGCCCGCGCTACGTGAGGTGGACGGCACGGACTCGCACGAGGGTCTGGACCCGGGCTTCACGGAGGCCTGGCGGGCGGAGTCGGAGAAGTCCGCGTTCCGCGCGGCCCAGGAGGCCGAGCGCGACCGGGTCTACTTCGATCCGGCGGTGCGCATGGCCAAGCTGGACGGTCTCGGCACGCTCGGCCAGTTCGTGTACTACGACGCGATGGTCCGGCGTGGCCCCGACACCGGCCCGGACGGTTTCTACGGCATACGGGAGCGGGCCATGCGCAAGGCGGAGACGCCGGGGCAGGGCGGCGACGAGAAAACGTTTCTGGAGGCGTTCCTCGAGGTGCGCCGCGCGGCCATGCTCGCGAGGAAGCCGGACGCCGACACGTCCCGGGTGGACACCGCCCAGCGCCGGTTCCTGCGGGAGGGGAACCTGGAGCTGGCGACGCCGCTGGCGTGGCAGGTGAACGGGAGCACCTTCCGGATCCCCTGACCGGGATGCGGCGGCGCCTGCCCGGTTTCGTCCTGGTCGGGGACGTCTGGCAGGCGCCACCTGGTGTTCCGTACGCCGTTGTACGGGACCTCTGTGGGGGACCGTCAGGTCCCTTGTGCGGGGCGGTCCGTCACACCATCAGTGAGCGGTCCGTGGGGCGGATCGGTGCGGGCAGGTCGCTCGCGCCGGTGAGGTGGCGGTCGCAGCCGCGCGCGGCGGAGCGGCCCTCGGCGATCGCCCACACGATGAGGGACTGTCCACGGCCGGCGTCACCGGCGACGAAGACACCCGGCACGCTGGTCTGGAAGTCCGCGTCGCGGGCGATATTACCGCGTTCGTCGAGGTCCAGGCCGAACTGCTCGACGAGGCCGTTGTCCCGGTCGGTGCCGGTGAAACCCATGGCGAGGGTGACCAGCTGGGCCGGGATCGCCCGCTCGGTGCCGGGCTTGTGGGTGAGCTTGCCGTCGACGAATTCGACCTCGGTCAGGTGCAGCCGCTGCACGTTGCCGTCCACGTCGCCCTCGAAGCGGGTGGTGGAGACGGAGTAGACCCGCTCGCCGCCCTCCTCGTGCGCGGAGGTGACCTTGTAGAGCATGGGGAAGGTCGGCCACGGCTGGGAGAGCGGGTTCCGTTCCTCGCCCGGGCGGGGCATGATCTCCAGCTGGGTGACGGAGGCGGCGCCCTGGCGGTGGGCGGTGCCCACGCAGTCGGCGCCGGTGTCGCCGCCGCCGATGACGACGACGTGCTTGCCCTCGGCGGAGATCGGCGGGGTGACGTAGTCGCCCTCCTGCACCTTGTTGGCCAGCGGCAGGTATTCCATGGCCTGGTGGATGCCGCCCAGTTCGCGGCCCGGTACCGGCAGGTCGCGTGCCGTGGTCGCGCCGACGGCGAGGACGACGGCGTCGTACCGCTTGCGCAGTGCGGTGGCCGGCATGTCACGGCCGATCTCGATGCCCGTGCGGAACTTGGTGCCCTCCGCGCGCATCTGCTCGATACGGCGGTTGATGTGCCGCTTCTCCATCTTGAACTCGGGGATGCCGTAGCGCAGGAGGCCTCCGATGCGGTCGGCCCGTTCGTACACGGCGACGGTGTGGCCGGCCCGGGTCAGCTGCTGGGCGGCGGCCAGGCCGGCGGGGCCGGAGCCGACGACCGCGACGGTCTTGCCGGAGTGGCGTTCGGGGACGCGCGGGGCGACGTCGCCGGTCTCCCACGCCTTGTCGATGATCGAGACCTCGACGTTCTTGATGGTGACGGGCGGCTGGCTGATGCCGAGGACGCACGCCGATTCGCACGGGGCGGGGCACAGGCGGCCGGTGAACTCCGGGAAGTTGTTGGTGGCGTGCAGGCGCTCGGAGGCCGCCTGCCAGTCCTCGCGGTAGGCGTAGTCGTTCCACTCGGGGATGAGGTTGCCCAGCGGGCAGCCGTTGTGGCAGAACGGGATGCCGCAGTCCATGCAGCGGCCGGCCTGCTTGCTGATGATCGGCAGCAGGGAGCCGGGGACGTGGACCTCGTTCCAGTCCTTGACGCGTTCGGTGACCGGGCGGGAGGTGGCGACCTCGCGCCCGTGGTTCAAGAAGCCCTTCGGGTCAGCCATGGGTCGCCGCCTCCATCATCTTCTGGTGGGTGTCGGACTCGGAGAGTCCGGCTCGCTCGGCGGCGTCCTTGGCGGCGAGCACTGCCTGGTACGTACGGGGGGTGATCTTGCTGAAGCGCTCGACCGCGGTGTCCCACTCGGCGAGCAGCTTGGCGGCGACGGTGGAGCCCGTCTCCTCCTGGTGCCGGCGCACCACGTCGTGCAGCCGGGCGCGGTCGGTGTCGTCGAGTTCGTGGACGGCGTCCAGGTTGCCGGCGTTGACGTTGTCCCGGTCGAGGTCGATGACGTAGGCGACGCCACCGGACATGCCGGCCGCGAAGTTGCGGCCGGTCTCGCCGAGGACGACCGCGTGGCCGCCGGTCATGTATTCGCAGCCGTGGTCGCCCACGCCCTCGGAGACGACCAGCGCGCCGGAGTTGCGCACGCAGAACCGCTCGCCGACCTTGCCGCGCAGGAACATCTCGCCGCCGGTGGCGCCGTAGGCGAGGGTGTTGCCGGCGATGACGCTGTACTCGGCGAGGTGGTCGGCGCTCCGGTCGGGGCGGATGACGAGGCGGCCGCCGGAGAGGCCCTTGCCGACGTAGTCGTTGGCGTCGCCCTCCAGGCGCAGTGTGATGCCGCGGGGGACGAAGGCGCCGAAGGACTGGCCGGCGGATCCGGTGAAGGTGATGTCGATGGTGTCGTCGGGCAGGCCGGCGCCGCCGAACTTCTTCGTCACCTCGTGGCCGAGCATGGTGCCGACGGTGCGGTTGATGTTGCGGATGGCGACCTGGGCGCGGACCGGCTGGGCGTCGGAGGCGCAGTCGGCGGCGAGCGCGTCGGCGGCGAGCTTGATCAGCTCGTTGTCGAGGGCCTTCGCCAGTCCGTGGTCCTGGGGGACGGCCTGGTGGCGGACGGCGCCGTCGGGCAGGTCCGGGACGTGGAGCAGCGGGGCCAGTTCCAGGCCCTGCGCCTTCCAGTGGTCGACGGCGCGGGTCACGTCGAGGACCTCGGTGTGGCCGACGGCTTCCTCGAGGGAGCGGAAGCCGAGTCCGGCGAGGAGTTCGCGGACCTCTTCGGCGATGAACCGGAAGAAGTTCACGACGTGCTCGGCCTTGCCGGCGAACCGCTCGCGCAGCACCGGGTTCTGGGTGGCGATGCCGACCGGGCAGGTGTCCAGGTGGCAGACGCGCATCATGACGCAGCCGGAGACGACCAGGGGTGCGGTGGCGAAGCCGAACTCCTCGGCGCCGAGGAGGGCGGCGACGACCACGTCCCGGCCGGTCTTGAGCTGGCCGTCGGTCTGGACGACGATCCGGTCGCGCAGGCCGTTGAGCAGCAGGGTCTGCTGGGTCTCGGCGAGGCCCAGCTCCCAGGGACCGCCCGCGTGCTTGAGCGAGGTCAGCGGGGAGGCACCCGTGCCGCCGTCGTGACCGGAGATGAGCACCACGTCCGCGTGGGCCTTGGACACGCCCGCGGCGACCGTGCCGACGCCGACCTCGGAGACCAGCTTGACGTGGATGCGCGCCTGGGGGTTGGCGTTCTTCAGGTCGTGGATGAGCTGGGCGAGGTCCTCGATGGAGTAGATGTCGTGGTGCGGCGGCGGAGAGATGAGGCCCACGCCGGGTGTCGAGTGCCGGGTCTTCGCGATCCACGGGTAGACCTTGGGGCCGGGCAGCTGGCCGCCCTCGCCGGGCTTGGCTCCCTGGGCCATCTTGATCTGGATGTCGTCGGCGTTGACCAGGTATTCGGAGGTCACGCCGAAGCGGCCGGAGGCGACCTGCTTGATGGAGGAGCGGCGGGCCGGGTCGTACAGGCGCTCGGGGTCCTCGCCGCCCTCGCCGGTGTTGGACTTGCCGCCGAGCTGGTTCATGGCGACGGCGAGGGTCTCGTGCGCCTCCTGGGAGATGGAGCCGTACGACATGGCGCCGGTGGAGAACCGCTTGACGATCTCGGAGGCCGGCTCGACCTCGTCGAGGGGGACCGGCTTCCGGTCGGTGGTGAAGCCGAACAGGCCGCGCAGCGTCATCAGGCGTTCGGACTGCTCGTTGACGCGGTCGGTGTACTGCTTGAAGACGTCGTAGCGGCCGGAGCGCGTGGAGTGCTGGAGGCGGAAGACGGTCTCCGGGTCGAACAGGTGCGGTTCGCCCTCGCGGCGCCACTGGTACTCGCCGCCGATGTCGAGGGCGCGGTGGGCGGGGGCGATGCCGGAGGCGGGGTACGCCTTGGCGTGGCGGGCGGCGACCTCCTGGGCGACGACGTCGATGCCGATGCCGCCGATCTTGGTGGCGGTGCCGTGGAAGTACTTCTCGACGAACCGCTCGTCGAGGCCGACGGCCTCGAAGACCTGGGCGCCGCGGTAGGAGGCGACGGTGGAGATGCCCATCTTGGACATGACCTTCAGTACGCCCTTGCCGAGGGCGTGGATGAGGTTGCGGATGGCCTTCTCGGGCTCGCCGTCGACGACCTGCAGGAAGGTGCCCGCGCGGACGAGGTCCTCGACGGACTCCATCGCCAGGTACGGGTTGACGGCGGCGGCGCCGAAGCCGATGAGGAGGGCCACGTGGTGGACCTCGCGGACGTCTCCGGCCTCGACCAGGAGGCCCACCCGGGTGCGCTGCCTGGTGCGGATGAGGTGGTGGTGGACGGCCGCGGTGAGCAGCAGCGACGGGATCGGCGCGTGCTCGGCGTCGGAGTGCCGGTCGGACAGGACGATCAGGCGGGCGCCGTTGCCGATGGCGGCGTCGGCCTCGGCGCAGATCTCCTCGATGCGGGCGGCGAGGGCGTCGCCGCCGCCGGAGACCCGGTAGAGGCCGGAGAGGGTGGCGGCCTTGAAGCCGGGCAGGTCGCCGTCGGCGTTGACGTGGATGAGCTTGGCCAGCTCGTCGTTGTCGATGACCGGGAAGGGCAGGACGACGGAGCGGCAGGACGCGGCCGTCGGCTCGAGCAGGTTGCCCTGGGGGCCCAGGGAGCTGCGCAGGGAGGTGACCAGTTCTTCGCGGATCGCGTCCAGCGGCGGGTTGGTGACCTGTGCGAACAGCTGGGTGAAGTAGTCGAAGAGCAGCCGGGGGCGGTCGGAGAGCGCGGCGATCGGCGAGTCGGTGCCCATGGAGCCGATCGGCTCGGCGCCGGTCTTGGCCATCGGGGCGAGCAGGACGCGCAGTTCCTCCTCGGTGTAGCCGAAGGTCTGCTGGCGTCGGGTGACCGAGGCGTGGGTGTGCACGATGTGCTCGCGCTCGGGCAGGTCGGACAGTTCGATCTCGCCGGCTTCCAGCCACTGGGCGTAGGGGTGCTCGGCGGCGAGGGCGGCCTTGATCTCGTCGTCCTCGATGACGCGGTGCTCGGCGGTGTCCACCAGGAACATGCGGCCGGGCTGCAGGCGGCCCTTGCGGACGACCTTCGCCGGGTCGATGTCGAGGACGCCGACCTCGGAGCCGAGGACGACCAGGCCGTCGTCGGTGACCCAGTAGCGGCCGGGGCGCAGGCCGTTGCGGTCGAGTACGGCGCCGACCTGGGTGCCGTCGGTGAAGGTGACGCAGGCGGGGCCGTCCCAGGGCTCCATCATCGTGGAGTGGTACCGGTAGAAGGCGCGCCTGGCCGGCTCCATCGAGGCGTGGTTCTCCCACGCCTCCGGGATCATCATCAGCACGGAGTGCGGCAGCGAACGCCCGCCGAGGTGCAGCAGTTCGAGGACCTCGTCGAAGGAGGCGGAGTCGGAGGCGTCGGGGGTGCACACCGGGAAGATGCGCTCGAGGTCCTTCTCGGGACCGAACAGGTCGGAGACCAGCTGGGACTCGCGGGCGCGCATCCAGTTGCGGTTGCCCTTGACGGTGTTGATCTCACCGTTGTGGGCGACGAAGCGGTAGGGGTGCGCGAGCGGCCACGACGGGAAGGTGTTCGTGGAGAACCGGGAGTGCACGAGCGCGATCGCGGAGCTGAAGCGGCGGTCCGACAGGTCCGGGAAGAAAGGCTCCAGCTGGCCGGTGGTGAGCATGCCCTTGTAGACGATGGTCCGCGCGGACAGCGACGGGAAGTAGACGCCGGCCTCGCGCTCGGCGCGCTTGCGCAGCGCGAAGGCCGTGCGGTCGAGGTCGATGCCGGTCGCCGCGTGGTCCGTGACGAAGATCTGGCGGAAGGCGGGCATCGTGGAGCGGGCGGCGGCGCCGAGCAGCTCGGGTGCGATGGGCACGTCGCGCCAGCCGAGGACGGTCAGGCCCTCGTCGCGGGCGATCTCCTCGATGCGGGCGGCGGCCTCGTCGGCCGCGTCGAGGGGGAGGAAGGCGGTGCCGACGGCGTAGGCGCCGGCCGCGGGCAGTTCGAAGCCGGCCACCTCGCGGAAGAAGGCGTCCGGGATCTGGGAGAGGATGCCCGCGCCGTCGCCGGAGTCGGGCTCGGAGCCGGTGGCGCCGCGGTGCTCCAGGTTGCGCAGGACGGTGAGTGCCTGATCCACCAGAGTGTGGGACGCCTCGCCGGTGAGGGTGGCGACGAAGCCCACGCCGCAGGCGTCGTGCTCGTCGCGGGGGTCGTACAGGCCCTGGGGGGCGGGGCGGGCATCCATGGAGGACCGGTTCTGGCCTTGCGCGGAATGCTGGCACGGCTGACGCGGCATACGCATCGGCTCTCCTCGTCGTCGTCATGTGGCGTGTGGCAAGTGCCGAGGGACGACGCTGGCCCTCTGCGTGACTGCGAAATTTCGTGCAGATTACACGATGGGTAAGGTCCCGGAAAGGGGGATATTTCATTCCATTGTGCAGACACCTTGCAGGTCACGGCGGGGTTCCGCGCCTGGCGGTGGAGGCTGTGGGGACCGGGGCGGGCAGATCGGTGTCCGCCGGTCCGAAGGCGGGGGGAGGGCGTTCTCGCCTCTCCCCGCGGGTGCGTCACGGGCTTCATTGCCCGCAGCGCTTTCGGCTCATGCCCCGTCGTCACGCGGTCGAAACCAACGAGTAAACAGCTACTTGTGCGGTCCGTCGCACGAAAGCGGAGCCGGATCACCGGACGGCCCGGTCGGATCACGCGAGCCGCGTGATCCGACCGGGCCGTCCGAACCGGATCACCCGAACCGGATCGCCCGTCCGGGTCGGGTGGAGCCGGGTCATCCGACGGCGGTTCCGAACAGCGCGCCCAGGGCGTAGGTCACGCCGGCCGCCGCGCCGCCGAGGGCGAGCTGCCGCAGCCCACTGAACCACCAGGTCCGCGCGGTCACCTTGGCCACCAGCGCGCCGCACAGGAAGAGCCCCAGCAGGGCCACCAGCACGGCCGGCCACAGGCTGCTCGCGCCGAGCAGATAGGGCAGTACGGGAAGCAGCGCGCCCAGCGCGAAGGAGCCGAAGCTGGAGACTGCGGCCACGGTGGGCGAGGGCAGGTCGCCGGGGTCGATCCCCAGTTCCTCGCGGGCGTGGATCTCCAGCGCCTGCTCGGGGTCCTTCGACAGCTGCCGGGCCACCTCGCGGGCGAGCTCCGGATCGACCCCGCGGGACTCGTAGAGGGCGGCGAGTTCGGCCTCCTCGTCCTGGGGGTGCTTGCGCAGTTCGCGCCGCTCGACGTCCAGTTCGGCCTCGACGAGGTCGCGCTGGGAGGCGACGGAGGTGTACTCGCCGGCCGCCATGGAGAAGGCGCCGGCCGCCAGGCCCGCGAGGCCGGTGATGACGATGGTCTGCTGACCGACCGAGCCTCCGGCGACGCCGGTCATCAGCGCGAGGTTGGAGACCAGTCCGTCCATCGCGCCGAACACGGCGGGGCGCAGCCAGCCGCCGTTCACGTCCCGGTGGGTGTGGTTGTCGCGGTGCGCCTCGTGCAGCGTCGCCTCGGTCTCGATGATCGCCATGCGGTCCCCCAGGGAGTTCACGGGAGCGTCTGCGAGCAGACGCAACTTTAGACACGTTCTATTTTTTTACAACGCTCAAGATACTCCCCCTGATTCCCCTCCGCCAGCAAGGAAAGGCTGGGCTAACCTGCGGTTTTGCGGATTCTGCACGTCTGTGCGGAGGGCCGCGCAGATGTCGACCGGGTGACGCTGAGGCGTGTGAGGCTGCGCCGCACACCTCACCGGGGACAGTTCCGCAAAGGGCTTCGCGCCCCTCGGGGCGCCCCTGAGAGGAGAGCCGCGTATGGCATCGACCGCCCGCATCCCCTCCGCCCCGGCACCCGAAGGCTCCGCCGGACTCCGCGAGCGGGCACGCGGCGCGCTGCTCGGCCTGGCCGTCGGCGACGCGCTGGGCGCCCCGGCCGAGAACATGCGGCCCTCCGAGATCCGCGCCCGGTGGGGCCGTGTCACCGGGTACGTCGCGGAGCACCCCGCGGGCACGGACGACACCGAGTACGCGATCCTCACCGGCCTGCTGCTGGCCCGGCACGGCTCCGCGCTCACCCCGGAGCAGGTGGGGGCGGCCTGGCACGAGTGGATCGCGGACCGCTCCGAGGGGTCCTTCCGCGGCGCGGGCTTCAGCGAACGCGGCACCCTGGAGAACCTCCGCCGAGGACTGGCCGCCCCCCTATCCGCCCAGCACCGCCATCCCTGGAGCGACGGGCTGGCGATGCGGGCGGCACCGCACGGCGTCTTCGCGGCCGGCCGTCCCGCCGAGGCAGCCCGGCTGGCGGCCGTCGACGGCTCGGTCAGTCACGACGGCGAGGGCATCTACGGCGGCCAGGCGGTCGCGGCGGGCGTGGCGGCGGCGATGACGGGAGCACCGGTGGTCACCGTCGTCGCCTCCGCGCTGGCCCTGGTGCCGGAGGACTCCTGGACCGCCCGTTCCCTGCGCCGCGCCGTCACCGCCGCCCACCTGGGCGAACGCGCGGTCCGCTCCGCCGTCGTGGTCGGTGGCTATCCCTGGGCCGATCTGGCCCCCGAAGCCGTCGCCCTCGCCTTCGGCGCGTACGCGGCGGCGGACGGCGACTTCGAACAAGCGGTGCTGACGGCCGTCAACATGGGCCGCGACGCCGACACCACGGCGGCCGTGGCGGGCGCCCTCGCGGGGGCGACCCGGGGCGTTCACGCGATCCCGGAGGCCTGGGCCGCGGCCATCGGCCCGGCCCGCGGCAGCTGCCTCCCCGCCATGGCCGGCCACCACGTCCTGGACATCGCGGACCTGCTCGTACCAGGCACTTTCGTCCTGGCAGCGGACAACGACACGGAGGCCCCGGCATGACCCCATCTCCCGCCCCGCCGCCGCGGGCGCGCATCGAGGGCCTGCTCCTCGGCCTCGCCGCCGGCGACGCCGCCGGCTGGCCCGCCGCACGGCACCGGGCCGCCCGGATGCCCGAGTGGACCCGGCGGCTCACCCGGGAGCTGGACGCCTTCGCCGAGCAGAACGCGACCACCACCCTCCCCGTGCCGATCGCCCTCAACCAGTCCCCGGAGCCCTTGCGGCTCGGCCCCTCCGACGACGCCGAGTGGGCGGCGTTCGCGGCCGAGGCGGTCCTGCTGGCCGGCCGCGACAGCGTCCTGGGGGACCTGAGCCGGGAACGCCGTACCCGGGCCGCCATCGACCTGACCTGGAACGTCGTGGCCGGAGAGGTCGCCGCGGCGGCCGCCCGCGCCCCCGAGATCGAGTCGGCCGTGCTCCCCCTGCGCGCCCGTATCTCCGTACGGGCCGGGCTCGGCAACCTCGCCACGGGTCTGCGTCCGCCCGCCACCGGCCACGACAACCCGCACTACTTCGACGACGCGGCCTGCGTACGGGCCTGCGTCCTGGCCGTCGCCCACGCCGGGGACCCCGGACGCGCCGCGGCGCTCGCCGAGTTCGACGCCCGCTACACCCAGGACGGCGACGGGGTGCACGGCGCCCGCGCGATGGCCGCCGCCGTCGCCCTCGCGCTGGCCGGAGCGGACGTGGCGGAGTGTGTGGCCGCCGCGGTCGCCGAGCTGCCCGAGGAGACGGAGATCGGCCGCAACGCCCGGCACGCCCTGCGGCTCGCCGCGGACACCGACGGCGCCTTCGCCCTCGTACCGCTCCTGGAACACCAGATCGTCGACCACGTCTACAGCTACGGTGTCGCCGCCGCCGAAACCGTTCCCGTCGCTCTCGCCCTGGCCACCGCCGCCCGCGGCCGGCTCGCGGAGGCGGTCCCCGCCGCGGCCTGCCTGTCCCGGGTCGCGGACTCCGCCCCCGCCCTCGTGGGCGCCCTGACCGGCGTGCTGGGCGGCGGTGCGGTGATCCCCGCATCGTGGCGGGAGAGCTGCCGCATCCTCTCCGGCTGCGCGCTCCCCCGGTTCACCGGCACCGACCTGGTGGAACTCGCCGGACTGCTGGAAGCCGCGCAACCACCCCCACCAGGGGGATGATTCGGACATGACGCTCACAGAGGACGACAAGCGGGGCCGGGGCGCGCCCCTGGACGAACGGATCACCGGCGCGCTGGTGGGAGCCGCCGTCGGCGACGCGCTCGGCGGCCCCGTCGAGGGGTACTCCCCCGAGCAGATCGCCGAACGCCACGGTGGCCGCGTCCACGGTGTCGTCGGTCCCTGGAACGGCGACGCCTGGCGCACCGCGCGGCCCATCGCCCCGTACCACAAGGGCGACGGACACGTCACCGACGACACCCTCATGACGCACGCCCTGGTCCGGGTGTACGCGCGGGTCCGGGACCATCTGGACGCCCATGCCGTCGCCGACCATCTGGTGCCGGACCTGATGGGCACCCCGCGCTGGATCCCGGAGCTGGAGGCGGAGGCGCTCCCGCTCCAGCGGATCTTCCTCGCGGAGAAGTGGCTGGTGGCCCGGATCCACTACGGCCATGTCGACCCGCGCGAGGCGGGCGTCGGCAACATCGTCAACTGCGGTGCCGCGATGTACATGGCCCCCGTCGGCCTGGTCAACGCGGCCAACCCGGCGGGCGCGTACGCCGAGGCGCTGGACGTCGCGGGGGCCCACCAGTCGTCGTACGGCCGGGAGGCGGCGGGGGTGCTCGCCGCGGCCGTGGCGGCGGCGAGCGCACCGGGGGCGAGTGCGGACTCGGTCGTCGACGCGTGCCTGTCGCTGGCGAAGGACGGCACCCGGGAGGCGATCGAACGGGTCTGCGAAGAGGCTTCCCGGCACCCGGACTTCGAGTCCGCGCTGCGCCCGCTGCGGGAGGCGGTGGCCCCGTACGACACCGTGGGCCCCGACTACCGCTCCCCGTCGCTGGGCGCCCGCCGGCCGTCCCGGCTGCACGCCGTCGAGGAACTCCCCGTCGCGCTGGGCATGGTGGTGGTGGCCCGCGGCGACTTCCGGCAGGCGGTGCTGGGCGCGGTGAACTACGGCCGGGACTGCGACTCCATCGCCACGATGGCCGGGGCGGTGACCGGCGCCCTCGGCTCGCCGGTCCCCGAGGACTGGGCGAAGACCGTGGCGGACGCCAGCCGTCTCGACCTCTGGGCACCCGCGGCCGCGCTGACCGCGGTGACCTGCGAGGTCTTCGCGCGCGACGTCTCCCGACGCCGAGCGCACGAACGGGCGTTCGCCGAGTTGGGAGGCCCGGCATGCTCCGACTGACCTGGGTCCAGCCGGAGGACCTGATCGGCCACGAGCTGCGCCAGGCGGCCCAGGACGGCAGGACGCCCTCGGCCGTCGCGGCCCGCTGGCGCGCGGCGGGCGGCCCCGAGGCCCCGCTCCGTGCCGGCGCCTCCCCGCGTCCGGCGTCCCGCTACCTCAGGCTGCTGGCCGGGGACCTCCTGGACGAACTGGCCGACCTGCCCAGCAGCCTGGCGGACGACGAGCCGACGGACTTCGCCGCGATCAAGTCCCTGTGCCCCGACTGGCCCTCCCCCGCCGGCACCGCTCCGACGGCTCCCGACCACGTCGACGCGGACCACCGCCGTACCGACCGCCTCGAAGCCGCCTGGCTCGGCCGGGCCGTCGGCTGCCTGCTCGGCAAGCCCGTGGAGAAACTCCCCCTCGACGGCATCCGCCAACTCGCCCGGGCCACCGGGAACTGGCCCTTGAACGACTACTTCACCGCCCGCGGAGTCCCCGCGGAACTGGCCGCCCGGTACCCCTGGAACCGTCGCTCCGCGGCCACGTCCCTCGCCGAGAACATCGACGGCATGCCCGAGGACGACGACCTCGACTACCCCCTCCTCAACCTGCTGCTGCTCCAGCGGTACGGCAGGGACTTCACCACCGCGGACGTGGCCCGGCTCTGGCTGGACGAACTCCCGGCGGGCCGCGCCTTCACCGCCGAACGCATCGCCTACCGCAACCTCCTGAGCGGCCTGGAGCCCCCGCGCACCGCCCGGCACCGCAATCCGTTCCGCGAGTGGATCGGCGCCCTGATCCGCGCCGACGTGCACGGCTGGACCAACCCCGGAGACCCGGCGGGCGCGGCGGAACAGGCCCATCGCGACGCGACCCTCACCCACACGGCCAACGGCGTCTACGCCGCGATGTTCGCCGCGGCCGTCATCGCCACCGCCGCCGCGGACCAGACCGTCGGCACCGGCACCGGCGGCCAGGACGTCCACGCCTGTCTGCGGACCGGTCTCGCCGTCGTACCGCCCCGCTCCCGGCTCGCCCGCGCCGTGCGCCACGCCGTGCGGCTGGCGCACGAGCACGACGACTTCGCCACCGTCGTCGACGCGATCCACACCCGGCACGCGGACGTCCACTGGGTGCACGCCGTGCCCAACACCGCGCTGATCGCCGCCGCCCTCACCCACGCGGACGGCGACTTCACCGGCGCGATCTGCCGCGCCGTGTCCGGTGGCCTCGACACCGACTCGAACGGCGCGACCGCCGGCGGCATCGCCGCTCTCCTCGCCGGCTCCCCCGCCGCACTCCCCGAACGCTGGACGGCCCCGCTGAAGAACCGGCTGGCCACCTCCATCGGCACCTTCGACGGCATCGGCTTCGACACCCTGGCCCGTCTGACCCACCTGGAGGCCTCCCGCCCATGACCCGGCCCACCGCCCCCGCCGACCCACCGTCGGCCGTCCTGCGCGTCCTGGACCGCGCCGCCCTCTCCGCCGGGCCCCTCGCCGCGACCCTGCTCGGCGACTTCGGCGCCGAGGTGGTCGAGGTCGAGCACCCGAGGGAGCCGGACCCCTCCCGCGGCCACGGACCGTCGAAGGACGGCGCGGGGCCGTGGTGGAAGATGCTCGGCCGCGACGAACGGACCATCACCCTCGACCTGTCCACGACCGGCGGCCGGGCGACCCTGCTGCGCCTCGCCGGGGCCGCCGACGTGATCATCGAGACCTTCCGGCCGGGCACCCTGGGGAAGTGGGACCTGGGCCGGCCCGTACGCCCGTCGCCCCCCGGCTTCGGCACCCTCGCCGAGGCGACGAGCGGCTTCGCCGCCATCACCGGTGCACCGGACGCGCCCCCGGCGGCCGCCGGTCATCGAGCGCGCCTGTCTGCCGACGGAGCAAGAGATCGAACGGGCGGAGAGGATCGTCAAGGCGGCGGTCGGCGAACGGGGCGCCCGGGCCCTCCCCGACGACGGCTGCTCCATCGACGCGGCGGTGGTGACGGCCGCCCAGTGCGTCCTGTCCCCGGCCCGCCGGGTCTGAGGGCCGCACACACGCCGTGGGGCGCCCGGAATCCTCCGGGCGCCCCACGGCGTCGTTGTCGCAGAAGGCCGGCAGGCCGTCAGCTCTTCTTCGCCGACCCGGCCCCGTCCTTGGAGGGGGCGTCCCCGGAACCCGCCTCGGCGTCGTCCCCGGCCTCGGCGTCTTCCTTGCTCTTGGCGCTCTTGGCGTCTTCCTCTGCCTTGGCGTCCTCGCCCGCCTCGGTGTCCTTCGCCGACTCGGCGTCGCCCTTCGCCCCCGGGGAGTCCGCTTCGCCCTTCTCGCCGGTACCGGTCCCACCGGAGGCCTCGGCCGCACCGCCGGAGGCGGCGGCCGCGCCCGGTTCCACCACGTCCTCGCGTCCCGGCCGCTTCTTCGCCGACACCACGATGTAGACCACCGCGAGCACGAACACGATCATCGCGGTCCAGTTGTTCAACCGCAGGCCCAGGATGTCGTGGGCCTCGTCGACCCGCATGTACTCGATCCAGAACCGGCCCGCGCAGTACGCCGCGACGTACAGCGCGAACGCCCGCCCGTGCCCGAGCTTGAAGCGACGGTCCGCCCAGATGACCAGCAGGGCGACACCGACGCACCACAGCGACTCGTACAGGAACGTCGGGTGGTAGTACCCGGGCACCCGGCCGCCCGCCGTGGACGTGATGTGCAGGGCCCAGGGAAGGTCCGTCTCCCGCCCGTACAGCTCCTGGTTGAACCAGTTGCCCCAGCGTCCGATCGCCTGCGCCAGCGCCAGCCCGGGGGCCACGGCGTCGGCGTACGGCGGCAGGGCGATGCCCCGGCGTCGGCAGCCGATCCAGGCGCCCAGGGCGCCCAGGGCGACGGCTCCCCAGATGCCCAGGCCGCCCTCCCAGATCTTGAAGGCGTCGACCCAGTCGCGGCCCTCTCCGAAGTAGAGCTGGTAATCGGTGACGACGTGGTAGAGACGACCACCGACCAGGCCGAACGGGATCGCCCAGAACGCGATGTCCCAGGCGGTGCCCTTCTGGCCACCGCGCGCCACCCACCGGCGGTCGACGATCCAGAGGGCGACGAAGAGGCCGACGAGGATACTGAAGGCATAGCCGCGCAGCGGGATGGGGCCCAGGTGCAGCACCCCGCTCGACGGGCTGGGAATGTAGGCAAGTTCCATGGCAGGGTCGACGCTACCGTGCCGGACCGGTCCCACGTCGGGCGGCCCGGCTACGGCTCCATAACGGGAGGGCGCCTACTGCTCCTGGTTGGCCTTCCGGACCATCTCCTTCAGCTTCGCCGGCGTCATCGTCTTGTCCTGGTAGATGTTCTTGCCGTCGAGCAGGACGGTCGGTGTGCCCGAGAAGCCGCCCTTCTGGAAGGCCTCCTGGGACTTTCCGACCCAGCTGTGGTGCGTGCCGTCCTCCACACAGCCGCGGAAGGCGGGCGTGTCGAGACCGTCGACCTTGCCTGCCAGCTCGATGAGCTTGCCGTTGTCGGCGAAGGCGTCGTCCGTCTCCTGGGGCTGGTTGTCGAACAGCACGTCGTGGTACTCGGCGAACTTGCCGGCGTCCTGGGCGCAGGCCGCGGCGTTGGCGGAGTTGCGGGAGCCGGTGCCGCCCATGTTGCCGTCGATGAGCGTGACCAGGTGGTACTCGATCTTCAGCTGGCCGGACCGGGACAGCTCGTGCAGGGTCGGGCGGTACGCCAGCTCGAAGGACTTGCAGGCGGGGCAGCGGAAGTCCTCCCACACGGTGAGCGTGGACTTGGCGTTCTCCTTGCCGACCGGGATGGCGAGGCCGTCCTTGCCGAGGGCCCCCGAGGGCGCCACCACCGGGCCGGCCTCCTTTCCGTCGTTCTTCCCGGCGTTGGCGGCGACGACTCCGATCACCGCCGCGAGCCCCAGGACACAGACCACGCTCGCACCCACGATCAGGGTGCGGCGGCGCCTGTCCGCCGTCTTCTGCTTCTCGCGCTCGACCGCCAGCCGCTCCCGGGCGGTGCGCTTTCCCTCACGATTCTTCTCGCTCACACTCCGCAGAACGAACCGGGGAGGCGCACCGCGCCTCCCCGGCCCCAGGTCCACCCGTACGAGGGACCCGTATGACTATCTGCTGACGGCCTGCGGATGACCGGCCACCCGCGGTGCCCGGGCCGGAAACCGCGATCTCCGGCCCGGGAACGGCGTGCTCACGCCTGTCCGCGCACGCCCTTGGCGAGTTCGCCGGCGAGCGCCCGCACGGCCTCGACCCCGGCGGCCGGATCGGGGGCGTCCAGCATCCGCTTGACGAAGGCGGAGCCGACGATCACACCGTCGGCGAAGCGGGCGACCTCGGCGGCCTGGGTGGCGTCGGAGACGCCGATCCCGACGCACACCGGCAGGTCGGCGCGGCTCGCCCGGGTGCGTGCCACGAGTTCCTCGGCCTGCGTGCCGACCGACTCGCGGGTGCCGGTGACCCCCATGAGGGACGCGGCGTAGACGAAGCCGCTGCCCGCCGCGGTGATCTCGGCGAGCCGCTCGTCCTTGCTGCTGGGCGCGACGACGAAGACGGTGGCGAGGCCGTGCTTGTCGGCGTGTTCCCGCCACGGCGCCGACTCTTGGACGGGCAGGTCGGGCAGGATGCACCCGGCGCCGCCCGCCTCGGCGAGTTCGGTGGCGAACCGCTCGACGCCGTAGCGGTCGACGGGGTTCCAGTACGTCATGACCAGGATCGGCTTCCCGGTGGCCCGGTGCGCCTCCCGGACCGTGCGCAGCACGTCGGCGATCCGGACGCCGCCGCGCAGGGCGATGTCGTCGGCGGTCTGGATGACGGGCCCGTCGAGGACGGGGTCGCTGTGCGGCAGGCCCACCTCCACGACGTCGGCACCGCCGTCGATGACGGCCTTGACGGCGTCGATGCCGCCGTCGACGGTCGGGAACCCGGCCGGGAGGTAGGCGATGAGGGCGGCCCGGCCCTCGGACCTGGCCGCGGCGAGGGTGTCGCTCAGCAGCTGTACGTTCCCGCTCACTTGGCGTCCCTCTCGATCTCGGCGGTGTCGGTCTCCGCGTCGGCGGCGACGGTCTTGTCCGTGGTGGCGGTGGTGGCGCCGGCGTCGGCGGTGTCGTACAGCCCGAAGTAGCGGGCGGCGGTGTCCATGTCCTTGTCGCCCCGGCCGGACAGGTTGACCACGATCAGCCCGTCCTCGCCGAGTTCCCTGCCGACCTCCAGGGCACCGGCCAGCGCGTGGGCGCTCTCGATGGCCGGGATGATGCCCTCGGTGCGCGACAGCAGCCGCAGCGCCTGCATGGCGGCGTCGTCGGTGACCGCGCGGTACTCGCCGCGGCCGGAGTCCCTGAGGTAGGCGTGCTCGGGTCCGATGCCCGGGTAGTCGAGCCCGGCCGAGATGGAGTACGGCTCGGTGATCTGGCCCTCGTCGTCCTGGAGGACGTAGGAACGCGAACCGTGCAGGATGCCGGGCTCGCCCGCGGTGAGGGTGGCCGCGTGCTCGCCGCTCTCGATGCCGTGACCCGCGGGTTCGCAGCCGATCAGCCGTACCGAGGCGTCCGGGATGAAGGCGTGGAAGAGCCCGATGGCGTTGGAGCCGCCGCCGACGCAGGCGACGGCGGCGTCGGGCAGCCGCCCGGCGCGCTCCAGGAGCTGGCGGCGGGCCTCGACGCCGATGACGCGGTGGAAGTCGCGCACCAGGCCGGGGAAGGGGTGGGGCCCGGCGACGGTGCCGAAGAGGTAGTGCGTGGTGTCGACGTTGGCGACCCAGTCGCGGAACGCCTCGTTGATGGCGTCCTTGAGGGTGCGGCTGCCGGACTTCACGGCGATGACCTCGGCGCCGAGCATGCGCATCCGGGCCACGTTGAGGGCCTGGCGGCGGGTGTCGATCTCGCCCATGTAGATGGTGCAGTCGAGGCCGAACAGGGCGCAGGCGGTGGCGGTGGCGACGCCGTGCTGGCCGGCGCCGGTCTCGGCGATGACCCGGGTCTTGCCCATGCGCCGGGTGAGCAGCGCCTGGCCCAGCACGTTGTTGATCTTGTGGGAGCCGGTGTGGTTGAGGTCCTCGCGCTTGAGGAAGACCCGGGCGCCACCGGCGTGTTCGGCGAAGCGCGGCACCTCGGTGAGGGCGCTCGGGCGGCCGGTGTAGTTCACCAGCAGGTCGTCGAGTTCGCGGGCGAACTCGGGGTCGGCCTTGGCCTTGTCGTACTCGACGGCGACCTCGTCCACGGCGGCGACGAGCGCCTCCGGGATGAACTTGCCGCCGAACGCCCCGAAGTAGCCTTCGGCGCTGGGGGTCCGACCCTCCGGGTCGGGGATGAAGAACTGGCTGGGCATGCGGAAACCTCACGGTGAGCGTTGTTCTCGGTCACTGATCGCCGTGGGGGCGGGGGTGTCAGGCCACTGCGGGCCGTGGACGGCTCGTCGCGTCCGCGCGACGGAGCCGCACGTGGTCAGGCACAGTCCCGCGCCCCTGGAAGGGGCGCTGCCATCGCATGCCGTTGACCTGACCCGGCTCGTCACCGATCACGTACCGGACCCGGCGCCCGTGGACCCGGCGCGCGGGCGCGCGGCAGCCGCGCGGGCGGCAGCCGCGGGCGAGGCGCGCGTACGGGTCCCTGGCGGCCAGGGTGATCGGGAGCGTCATCGGAGCCAAGCCTACCGGGGGTCAGCCGCGGCCGTGCCGCAGCGCCGGGTGCTCGCCCGCCGCCACCAGGTCGGCGACCGCCGTCTTCGGGTCGCGGCCGGTGACCAGGGACTCGCCGACCAGGACGGCGTCGGCGCCGGCGTTGGCGTAGGCGATCAGGTCGTGCGGGCCCCGGACGCCGGACTCGGCGACCTTGACGAGGTGGTCCGGGAGCTCGGGGGCGATCCGCTCGAAGGTGCCGCGGTCGACCTCGAGGGTCTTGAGGTTGCGCGCGTTGATGCCGATGACCTTGGCGCCCGCGTCGATCGCGCGCTCGGCCTCCTCCTCGTCGTGCGCCTCGACCAGCGGGGTGAGCCCGATGGACTCGGCGCGCTCGATCAGCGACTCCAGGGCCGGCTGGTCGAGGGCGGCGACGATGAGCAGCGCGAGGTCGGCGCCGTGCGCCCGCGCCTCCCAGAGCTGGTACGAGGTGACGATGAAGTCCTTGCGCAGGACGGGGATGTCCACGCGCGCGCGGACCGCCTCCAGGTCGGCCAGCGAGCCGCCGAAGCGGCGCTGTTCGGTGAGGACGGAGATGACGGCCGCGCCGCCCGCCTCGTAGTCGGCGGCGAGTCCGGCCGGGTCGGCGATCGCGGCGAGCGCGCCCTTGGACGGGCTGGAGCGCTTGACCTCGCAGATCACCTTGACGCCCTCGCCCCGCAGGGCGGCCGCGCCGTCCTTGGCCGGGGGTGCCTTGGCCACGCGCTCCTTGAGCTCGTCGAGGCTCACCCGCGCCTGCCGCTCCGCGAGGTCGGCACGGACTCCGTCGATGATCTCGTCGAGCACACTCACGCGAGAGGCCCCCTTCCAGACGGTCCGTCTTCAGTGCGTTCGCTTCCGTCCCGGGGCGTCCCCGCCCTCGTGGTCGGGTCGCCGGACGAAACCGGTGGTCACTGCGATGGTATCCGCAGCGGGGCGTACCCCTCGCATCCGGTGGACGGCGGTCCCACTAGCTGGACGTTCACCAGTCGATCAAGGGTGTAGCCAGCCACCGAACGGCAGGTTCCGGACAACCGTGAAGACCAGCACCAACGCCCCCAGGGACCACAGGAGTGCGGGTGGGGGGTCGATGCGCAGGGGCTTGCCGCGTGCCGCGCGGGCCACCCACGCGGTCCAGAGCACGGCGAGGGCCGCGTAGCCGAGGACGGCGGGCGCGTTGGCCTGGAGGGCCGTCAGGAGGTCGCCGTGGACGACGGCGTGGGCGCTGCGCAGCCCGCCGCAGCCGGGGCAGTACAGGCCGGTGAAGCGCAGCAGCGGGCAGGCGGGGTAGTGGCCGGGTTCGTTGGGGTCCACCGCTCCGACGTAGGCGAAGGCTGCGGCGACGGCGGCGAGCACTCCGGCGGGGAGGGCCAGTCGTGCGGCCCTGCCGCGGGGCGCACGGGGCGTGCCGGGCGTGCGGGGGCTGACGGCGTTCACAGGGTGCATTGTGCCCCGCGCGCACGCGTCAGGGGCGGTCGCGGCACCCGCGTGCCGACCGCCCCTGTTCCGGAGTGCTCCCTGGCGTTCAGCTCTGGGCGCGGGCCGGCTCGCGGTCGCCGCCGGCCTGGTTCAGGGGGTGGACGTGCTCCGGCTTGCCCATGCCCATCTTGCTCATGATCCCGCCGACGGCCCCGCCGAGCAGCGCGATGCCGATGCCCGCCCAGAAGCCGACCGGCGAGCTCACCACCATGAACAGGCTCGCGACGCAGAAACCGATGAAGGCGATGATGACACCGGTCCAGGCGGCCGGGGTGTGACCGTGGCTGCTGCCCGCCATTGCTTGCTCCTCGTTGCCGTGTACTTGTCTGAGCAGGACGCTCGGACTCATTGTCCCGCACCCGCGCGCGTGCCGTCAGCGGGGGTGCTCCTCCGCGCGGCACACACGCCGTCCGGCGCCCGACCGGGCCGCGGTGCGGCCCGGTTCAGGTCCCGGTCGGGTCCTCCCCGCGGTCGAGGGCCTTCCACAGCTCCTCGGGCCGGTCGGGATCGGCGGCGGCCGCGCGGCGCGGCCGGGGGGCGCCGCCGCGCTCGTAGCGACCGGACATCGCGGGCCACAGCCTGCCGTAGCGCAGGGCGAGCGCGCCGGCCAGCAGGAGCAGCAGACCGCCCACGGCCGCGACGTAGGGCCAGGCCGTGTGGCTGAGGGCCGCCACCGTGGCGGAGGTGTCGCCGGAGACCTCGGCGGCCTTGTCGTCGAGCGCGGAGCTGTCGGAGGCACCGAGCAGGGCGGCCGTGACGATGCCCGCCCCGGACAGGGCGAGCAGCGCGGCGACGGCGAGGCGGCCGGTCCGCCGGACGGCGAAGACGGCGACGAGCGCGGCCAGGCCCACCACGGCGAGGGCGGCGGGGACGCCGGTGACGTCACTGCCGTTGGCGGTCAGGGGAAAGGCGCCGCCGGCCACCGTGGCGGTGCCCCGGGACCACTGCTGCCGGGTGGCGAGCAGGGTCACGGCCGCGCCCAGGGCCCCGCACAGCAGGGCGACGGCGAGACTGAGGCGGCCGGCGCGGGCGGGACCGGCAGCCTCGGAACGAGGGGAACGGGGGGGAGGTACAGCAGTCACGTACTCCACTATCGCGTGACCCGGGCGCGAACCGTCACCCGGGGCTCATCCCGGACCCGTCCCGCACCGGCTCACACCGTGCCCAGCCGGTTCGCCGTGTGCACGGCGCGCAGCACCGCGGCCGCCTTGTTGCGGCACTCGACGTCCTCGGCCACCGGGTCGGAGTCGGCGACGATTCCGGCGCCCGCCTGGACGTACGCGGTGCCCCCGCGCAGCAGCGCGGTGCGGATCGCGATGGCGGTGTCGGAGTCGCCCGCGAAGTCCAGATAGCCGACGCAGCCGCCGTACAGCCCGCGCCGGGACGGCTCGAGTTCGTCGATGATCTGCATGGCCCGGGGCTTGGGCGCACCGGAGAGGGTGCCGGCCGGGAAGCAGGCGGTGAGCACGTCGAAGGCGGAACGGCCGGCCGCGACCCGGCCGGTGACCGTCGAGACGATGTGCATGACGTGCGAGTACCGCTCGACGGACATGAAGTCGACGACCTCGACGGAACCGGGCTCGCAGACCCGTCCGAGGTCGTTGCGGCCCAGGTCGACGAGCATGAGGTGCTCGGCGCGCTCCTTGGGGTCGGCGAGCAGTTCCTCAGCGAGGGCCTGGTCCTCCTGCGGGGTGGCGCCGCGGGGCCGGGTGCCGGCGATGGGGTGGACCATCGCCTGCCCGTCGTCGACCTTCACGAGTGCTTCGGGGGACGATCCGACCACGTCGAAGGCCTCGCCGTCCCCGTGGGGGAACCGGAACAGGTACATGTAGGGCGAAGGGTTGGTGGCCCGCAGCACCCGGTAGACGTCCAGGGCACTCGCCGTGCACGGGGTCTCGAACCGCTGGGAGGGGACGACCTGGAAGGCCTCCCCCGCGCGGATGCGTTCCTTGATGTCCTCGACGGCCGCGCGGAAGTCGGGGCCGCCCCACAGCGCGGTGTGGTCGGGGAGCTCGGAGGGCGGGAGGACGGCCGGGGGCTGGGCCACCGCGCGGGTGAGGTCGGCCTCCATGGCGTCCAGGCGGGCCACGGCGTCGGCGTGGGCCTCGTCGACGCCGGTGTCCAGGTCGTTGTGGTTGATCGCGTTGGCGATCAGCCAGACGGAGCCCTCCCAGTGATCCATGACGGCGAGGTCGCTGGTGAGCAGCATGGTCAGTTCGGGCAGTCGCAGATCGTCCCGCTCGCCGGGGCCGATCTTCTCCAGCCTGCGCACGATGTCGTAGCCGAGGTAGCCGACCATGCCGCCGGTGAAGGGCGGCAGGCCGAGGTCGTGGGCGAGGTCGCGCGGGGTGTGCAGGGTTTCGAGCGTGGCGCGCAGCGCGGCGAGCGGGTCGCCCTCGGCCGGCACTCCGACGGGCGGGGTGCCCTCCCAGTGCGCCTGTCCGGCGCGCTCGGTGAGGGTGGCGGCGCTGCGGACGCCGACGAAGGAGTACCGAGACCATGGAAACGCAGGGCGTCCGTTCTCGGCGGACTCGAGCAGGAAGGTGCCGGGGCGCTCGGCGGCGAGCTTGCGGTAGAGGCCGACGGGGGTGTCGCCGTCAACGAGGAGCTTGCGGGTGACCGGGATGACCCGGCGGTCGGTGGCGAGCTTGCGGAACGTCTCGAGGTCCATGCCGGCCGACCTTACTGATCCGAGACGGGCACGCCGGCACCGGCGCCGTCCGGGTGGCTGTCGGTGAGCAGCACGTCGGCGTCGAAGCAGGTGCGGGCGCCGGTGTGGCAGGCGGCGCCGACCTGGTCGACCTTGACCAGGAGGGTGTCGGCGTCGCAGTCCAGGGCGACGGACTTCACGTGCTGGACGTGTCCGGAGGTGTCCCCCTTGACCCAGTACTCCTGGCGGCTGCGCGACCAGTAGGTGCAGCGGCCGGTGGTCAGTGTGCGGTGCAGCGCCTCGTCGTCCATCCAGCCCAGCATCAGCACCTCCTGGGTGTCGTACTGCTGGGCGATGGCGGGCAGGAGGCCGTCGGGGCTGCGCTTGAGCCGTGCGGCGATCCGCGGGTCGAGGCGGCCGGGCCGGGACGTACTACTGGTCATGGGAACCATTGTGCCGCGCGGGACGGGCGCGCCCGGGTCCCGTCCACCGACTGGAAGGGGGGTGGTGGTCGGGTGACGGGCCGAGGAAGGGGCGGCGCGATGCGCCTCGTTGGGGGGTGGAGGTCGGGTGACGGGTGGGCGGACCGGGCAGGTCACCGTAGGCTGACCCCATGTCGACCCATGCCAAGCGTGAACGACTTCTCCTGGCCGATCTGCTGGAGACGGCGGGCCCGGAGGCCCCCACTCTCTGCGAGGGCTGGCGCGCCCGTGATCTCGCCGCGCACGTGGTGGTGCGCGAGCGCCGCCCCGACGCCGCCGGCGGCATCCTGGTCAAGCAGCTCGCGCCGCGTCTGGAGCGGGTGATGGCGGAGTTCACCGCCAAGCCGTACGAGGAGCTGATCCAGCTGATCCGTACCGGCCCGCCGCGCTTCTCGCCCTTCAACCTCAAGCAGGTCGACGAACTGTCGAACATCGTCGAGTTCTACGTCCATACGGAGGACCTGCGCCGCGCCCAGCCCGAATGGACGCCGCGTGAGCTGGACCCGGTGTTCCAGGACGCCCTGTGGTCCCGGCTGGAGCGCAGCGCCCGGCTGATGGGCCGCGGCGTCCCCACGGGCCTGGTGCTGCGCCGTCCGGACGGCCAGACCGCGGTGGCCCACCGCGGCACGCCCGTGGTCACGGTGACCGGCGAGCCGTCGGAGCTGGTGCTGTTCGCCTACGGGCGGCACGGCGCCGCCAAGGTCGAGATGGAGGGCGACGCGGACGCGATCACGAAGCTGAACGAGTCCAAACAGCTCGGGATCTGAGACTTCGTTCCCCTGGAGATCTGGTAGATCTGAGGCACCTGAGAGATCGGAAGAAGAAGTCCCATGATCAAGGTCGCCATGACCAGCGTGTATGTCGACGACGTCGCGAAGGCGCACGCGTTCTACACCGATGTGCTCGGCTTCGAGACCCGTACCCGGATGGACCTGGGCGGCGGCACACTGTTCATCACGGTCGGGGCTCCCCAGGGCGCCCAGCGGGACCTGGAGCTGCTGCTGGAGCCCGGCCAGGGGCCCATCGCGGAGCCGTACCGCAGGGCGGTGCGTGAGGCGGGCCTGCCCGCCATGGTGTTCTCCGTGGCGGACCTCCGCGCGGAGTACGAGCGGCTGCGCGGCGAGGGCGTGATCTTCGTGCAGGAGCCGCAGGAGCAGGGCCCGGTGATCACCGCCCTCCTGGACGACACGGTGGGCAACCTGATCCAGCTCTCCCAGCCCAAGGACTGAGCGTCGGCGGCGCATGCGTTTGCCCGTAAGACAGTTGGCCCCGGCCCTCTCGAGAGGGCCGGGGCCAACTGTCTTACGGGGCGGAGTGTCACCGGACCGGGTGGCCCGCTTCCCGCAGGGTCTGCTTCACCTGGCCGATGCGCAGGTCGCCGAAGTGGAACACCGAGGCGGCGAGGACCGCGTCGGCGCCCGCGGCGACCGCGGGCGGGAAGTCGGTGAGCCGGCCGGCGCCGCCCGAGGCGATCACCGGAACGGTGACGTGCTTGCGGACGGCGGCGATCATCTCCAGGTCGTAGCCGTCCTTGGTGCCGTCCGCGTCCATGGAGTTGAGCAGGATCTCGCCCGCGCCCAGCTCCGCGGCCCGGTGCGCCCACTCCACGGCGTCGATGCCGGTGCCCCGGCGGCCGCCGTGCGTGGTGACCTCGAAGGAACCGCCGGACTCACCGGACTCGGTGGACCCGGTGCGGCGGGCGTCGACCGACAGGACGAGGACCTGGCGGCCGAAGCGTTCGGCGATCTCCCGGATGAGGTCCGGGCGGGCGATCGCCGCGGTGTTGACGCCGACCTTGTCGGCGCCCGCCCGCAGCAGCTTGTCCACGTCCTCGACGGTGCGGACGCCGCCGCCCACGGTCAGCGGGATGAACACCTGCTCGGCGGTGCGGCGCACCACGTCGTAGGTCGTCTCGCGGTTGCCCGACGAGGCGGTGATGTCCAGGAACGTCAGTTCGTCGGCGCCCTCGGTGTCGTACACCTTGGCCATCTCGACGGGGTCGCCCGCGTCCCGCAGGTTCTGGAAGTTGACGCCCTTGACGACCCGGCCGCCGTCCACGTCCAGGCAGGGGATGACTCGGACCGCCAGGGTCATGAACCGTGCTCCTCTATGTCCGCCGAGTGCCTCTGATGTCCTCGGAATGCTTCCACTTCGACCGACACCAGTACGCGCGAGTCCATGAAGCCCTCCACCACCAGGAGGCTGGTCACCGGGCGCACCGGGTCGAACAGCTCTTTGTGGGCGCGGCCCACCGCGTCGATGTCCCGCGAGTGCGCGATGTGCACGCGCGTGCGGATCACGGAGTCGACGCCGAGCCCGAACTCGGCGATCGCCTCCAGGGCGGTGCCGAAGGCGACCCTGGCCTGTTCGTACGGGTCGCCCTCCCCGTACAGCACGTCGCCCTTGAACGCGGTGGTGCCGCCCACCAGGACGCGGTCGCCCGCCGCGACGGCGCGTGCGCAGCCGAAGGAGTCCTCCCAGGGGCTCTCGCCCCGCACGCGCCGTACGGCTTCGGCCGTCATCGCACCGCGTCCTTCTTCACGAGGTGGCCTCCAGGGCCTCTTCCAGGGTGAACGCCTTCGCGTACAGGGCCTTGCCCACGATGGAGCCCTCGACGCCGAGCGGGACGAGCTCGGCGATGGCCCGCAGGTCGTCCAGCGAGGACACGCCGCCGGAGGCCACCACGGGGCGGTCGGTGGCGGCGCAGACGTTCTTCAGCAGCTCCAGGTTCGGGCCCTGGAGGGTGCCGTCCTTGGCGATGTCGGTGACGACGTACCGCGCGCAGCCCTCCTTGTTGAGGCGCTCCAGCGTCTCGTAGAGGTCGCCGCCGTCCCGGGTCCAGCCGCGTCCGCGGAGGGTGGTGCCGCGCACGTCGAGGCCGACGGCGATCTTGTCGCCGTGCTCGGCGATGACCTTGGCGACCCATTCGGGGGTCTCCAGGGCGGCGGTGCCGAGGTTCACGCGGGTGCAGCCGGTGGCCAGGGCGGCGGCCAGGGAGGCGTCGTCGCGGATGCCTCCGGACAGTTCCACCTTGATGTCCATGGCGCGGGCGACCTCGGCGATCAGCTCGCGGTTGTCGCCGGTGCCGAACGCGGCGTCCAGGTCGACCAGGTGCAGCCACTCGGCACCCGAGCGCTGCCAGGCGAGCGCGGCCTCCAGGGGGGATCCGTAGGAGGTCTCGGTGCCGGACTCGCCGTGCACGAGGCGGACGGCCTGGCCGTCGCGGACGTCGACGGCGGGGAGGAGTTCGAGCTTGGCCATGTCGCTACAGGGTTCCGATCCAGTTGGTGAGGAGCTGGGCGCCGGCGTCGCCGGACTTCTCGGGGTGGAACTGCGTCGCCCACAGGGCACCGTTCTCCACTGCGGCGACGAACGGTTCGCCGTGCGTGGACCAGGTGACCGTCGGCGCCCGCATCACCGGGTTGTCCGCCGGGAGGGTCCAGTCGTGGACGGCGTAGGAGTGCACGAAGTAGAAGCGGGCGTCCGCGTCCAGGCCGGCGAACAGCTCGGAGCCGGCCGGCACGTCCACGGTGTTCCAGCCCATGTGGGGCACGATGTCGGCCCGCAGCGGCTCGACCGAGCCGGGCCACTCGTCCATGCCCTCGGTCTCGACGCCGTGTTCGATGCCCCGCGCGAACAGGATCTGCATGCCGACGCAGATGCCCATCACGGGCCGGCCGCCGGACAGCCGGCGGTCGATGATCCAGTCGCCCCTGGCCTCCCTGAGGCCCTTCATGCAGGCGGCGAAGGCGCCGACGCCGGGGACGAGCAGGCCGTCGGCGTTCATCGCCGTGTCGAAGTCGCGGGTGATCTCCACGTCGGCGCCCGCACGTGCGAGGGCGCGTTCGGCGGAGCGGACGTTGCCGAAGCCGTAGTCGAAGACCACGACCCGCTTGGTGGCGCTCACGGTCACACCTCCAGCCGGAGGACGCCGGCGGTCAGACACATCGCGGCGCCGATCGCGAGCACCACGACGACACCCTTGGGCATCTTCTGCCTGATGAACGAGACGACCCCGCCGACGAAGAACAGGCCGACGACGATCAGGGCGGTGGACAGGCCGTTCATGCTTACAGGGCGCCCTTCGTGGAGGGCAGGATGCCCGCCGCGCGGGGGTCGCGTTCGGACGCGTACCGCAGGGCTCGGGCCAGCGCCTTGAACTGGCACTCCACGATGTGGTGCGCGTTGCGCCCGTAGGGCACGTGCACGTGCAGGGCGACCTGGGCCTGGGCGACGAAGGACTCCAGGATGTGCCGGGTCATCGTGGTGTCGTACTCGCCGATCATCGGCGCCATCTTCTCGGGCTCGGTGTGCACGAGGTAGGGGCGGCCGGACAGGTCGACGGTGACCTGGGCGAGGGACTCGTCCAGGGGGACCGTGCAGTTGCCGAAGCGGTAGATGCCCGTCTTGTCGCCGAGCGCCTGCTTGAAGGCGGCACCGAGGGCGAGGGCGGTGTCCTCGATGGTGTGGTGGGAGTCGATGTGCAGGTCGCCCTCGGTCTTCACGGTCAGGTCGAACAGACCGTGCCGGCCGATCTGGTCGAGCATGTGGTCGTAGAAGCCGACCCCGGTGGAGATCTCCGTCTTTCCGGTGCCGTCGAGGTCGATCTCGACGAGGACCGACGTCTCCTTCGTCGTCCGCTGCACGCGTCCTACGCGGCTCATGCGCTCTGCTCCTTAGGGGGTGTGGGGGTGGCCCCCACGTAACTGACCAGTTCACGGACCGCGTCGAGGAACGCGTCGTTCTCGGCCGGGGTGCCCGCGGTGACCCGCAGCCGTCCCGGTACGCCGTTGTCCCGGACCAGGACGCCCCGGTCGAGGATCTTCTGCCAGACCACGTGGGCGTCCGCGAACGTGCCGAACTGGACGAAGTTCGCGTCGGACGCGGTCACGTCGTAGCCGAGGCCGCGCAGTTCGGTGACCAGCCGGTCCCGCTCCCGCTTCAGCTGCTCGACGTACTGCAGCAGCGTGTCGGTGTGCTCCAGGGCGGCCAGTGCGGTCGCCTGGGTGATCGCCGACAGGTGGTAGGGCAGCCGGACGAGCTGCACGGCGTCCACGACCGCCGGATGCGCGGCGAGGTAGCCCAGACGCAGGCCCGCCGCGCCGAACGCCTTCGACATGGTGCGGGAGACGACGAGGTTCGGGCGTCCCTCGAGCAGCGGCAGCAGCGAGTCGCCGTGGCTGAACTCGACGTACGCCTCGTCCACGACCACCATCGACGGCTTGGCCGCCTGGGCGGCCTCGTACAGCGCGAGGACCGTCTCGGCCGGGACCGCGTTGCCGGTGGGGTTGTTGGGGGTGGTGACGAAGACGACGTCCGGGCGGTGCTCGGCGATCGCCTTCTCGGCGGCGGGCACGTCGACGGTGAAGTCTTCGCCCCGGGGTTCGGAGATCCATTCGGTGCCGGTGCCGCGCGCGATGAGTCCGTGCATCGAGTACGACGGCTCGAAGCCGATCGCCCTGCGGCCGGGCCCGCCGAAGGTCTGCAGCAGTTGCTGGATGACCTCGTTGGAGCCGTTGGCCGCCCAGACGTTCTGGACGTCGACGGGGTGCGAGCCGGTCTTCGTCAGGTACTCGGCCAGCCTGGTGCGCAGCTCGACCGCGTCCCGGTCGGGGTAGCGGTTGAGGTGCCGGGCGGCCTCGCGGACCCGCTCGGCGATCCGCTCGACGAGCGGCTCGGGCAGCGGGTAGGGGTTCTCGTTGGTGTTCAGCCGTACGGGGACGTCCAGCTGGGGCGCGCCGTAGGGGGACTTGCCGCGCAGCTCGTCCCGTACGGGGAGGTCGTCGATGGTGACGTTCGTTTCGTTCACTTGCTCTCGGGCACCTTCCAGCCGAACCTCGCCTTGATCGCCGCGCCGTGCGCGGGCAGGTCCTCCGCCTCGGCCAGCGTGACCACGTGGTGCGCGACGTCGGCCAGCGCGTCCTCGGTGTAGTCGACGATGTGGATGCCGCGCAGGAAGGACTGGACGGACAGGCCCGAGGAGTGGCAGGCGCAGCCGCCGGTGGGCAGGACGTGGTTGGAGCCGGCCGCGTAGTCGCCCAGGGAGACGGGGGACCAGGGGCCGACGAAGATCGCGCCGGCGTTGCGCACCCGGTCGGCGAGCGCGGCGGCGTCGGCGGTCTGGATCTCCAGGTGCTCGGCGCCGTAGGCGTCGACCACGCGCAGGCCCTCGTCGAGGCCGTCGACCAGCACGATCGCGGACTGCCGGCCGGCGAGCGCCGGTACGATCCGGTCCTCGATGTGCTTGGTGGCCTTGACCTGCGGCTCCAGTTCCTTCTCCACCGCGTCCGCGAGGTCCGCGGAGTCGGTGACGAGGACGGCGGCGGCCAGCGGGTCGTGCTCGGCCTGGCTGATCAGGTCGGAGGCGACGTGCACCGGGTCGGCCGTGGCGTCGGCGAGGATCGCGATCTCGGTCGGGCCGGCCTCGGCGTCGATGCCGATCTTGCCGGTGAAGTAGCGCTTGGCGGCGGCGACCCAGATGTTGCCGGGGCCGGTGACCATGGTGGCGGGCGGGCAGGACTCGGTGCCGTGGGCGAACATCGCGACGGCGGTGGCGCCGCCCGCGGCGTACACCTCGTCGACGCCGAGCAGCGCGCACGCGGCGAGGATCGTCGGGTGCGGCAGGCCGCCGAACTCCTTCTGGGCCGGCGAGGCCAGCGCGATCGACTCGACGCCGGCCTCCTGGGCCGGGACGGCGTTCATGATCACGGAGGACGGGTAGACGGACCGGCCGCCGGGCGCGTACAGGCCCACGCGGTCGACGGGCACCCACTTCTCGGTGACCGTGCCGCCGGGCACGACCTGGGTGGTGTGGGTGGTGCGGCGCTGTGCGCGGTGGACGAGGCGGGCGCGGCGGATGGACTCCTCGAGGGCCGCGCGCACGGCCGGGTCCAGCTGCTCCAGCGCGTCGGCGAGGGCCCGCGCCGGCACCCGGACGGACTCCAGACGCACGCCGTCGAACCGCTCGGTGAAGTCGATCAGCGCCGCGTCGCCCCGATGATGCACGTCCTCGCAGATGGGCCGCACCTTCTCCAGGGCGGCCGCGACGTCGAAGTCGGCTCGGGGCAGCAGGGCGCGCAGGGCGGGGCCCTCGGGGAGGGCGTCGCCGCGCAGATCGATTCGGGCCAGGAAGGAATCTTGCAGCACGGGGTCAATTCTCTCAGACCCGCGCCGGACGCCGTGCGAGCGTTCCAGTGGCTGATACGAGTCCCTCCTGGTGACGCATTGTGCACGCCGGGAAGAGCCTTCTTACTTTCTGTGTTCGAAAGGTCACCGGGTGGGCATGACCTGTTGTACGAGTTGTGCGAAGAGACGAACTCGCAAGTATCCGAGGAAAGAGTCCGAGGAGAGATCCGAGGAAATACTCGAGAAAGGGTGAAGGACGTGACCGAGGGGGCGGGGCCGCGCGCCGGGGAGCCGCCGGACGACCTGACCGCCGTGGAGGCGGGCATGTGGCAGGCCTTCCGCAACGGCAGCGTGTACGACCTGAGCAGCGGGGACGGCGTCGTCGACGATCCGCACGGAGGGCACCCGTGGGGGCCCGAGCGGACCGTGCGGGCCCGTGTCGTGTGCTGGCTCCTGCTGGACGGACCGCCCCCGCTGGCCGGGCGGGTCTCCTCACTGAAGCTGGTCGGAGTGCGGATCAGCGGTGTGCTGGACCTCGCGGGCGGCACGGTGGCGCCGTACGTCGAGATGCGCGACTGCCGCTTCGAGCGGGACGTGCTGCTGCCGGAGGCCCGGTTCACCACGATGCGGCTGGTGGACTGCTCGGTGCCGCGTCTGGAGGCGGCCCGGTTGCAGACGGAGGGCGATCTGCATCTGCCGCGCTGCCGGTTCCCGGGCGGCATACGGCTGACCGATGCCCAGATCGGTACGGATCTGCTGCTCAACCAGGCGATCGTGCACCGCGACCGCAGCGGCCGCTCGATCGCCGCGGACGGCATGACCGTCGGCCAGGACCTCCAGGCCGAGCTGCTGGAGTCGCACGGCGAACTGAGCCTGCGGACCGCGCAGATAGGTGTCTCGCTGAGTCTGCGCGGGGCCCTGCTGGACAATCCGTCCGCCCGGCTCGCGCTGAACGCGCCCCAGCTGACCGTCGAGCGGTCGCTGTATCTGACGCCCGCCGGGGTCGGTTCCCAGGCGAGGAGCGGGATGACACCGGCGCGCGGGACGCGGATACAGCGGTTCGAGTGCCGGGGCGGGGTGCGGCTGGACGACGGGCGGTTCGGGGACGCGGTCGACTTCGAGCGGGCCCGGTTCACCCTGACCGACGACCAGGAGCTGTCGCTGCGCCGGGTGCAGACGCCGGAGCTGCGGTTCCTCGGGGAGCGGCCGGCCCGCGGGCGGGTGACGCTGTCGGGAGCGCGGGTGGTCAATCTGGTGGACCGGGCGGACAGCTGGCCGGGGCCCGGCCGGCTGCACATGGGCGGCTTCGTCTACGAGACCCTCGTGCCGCGCGGGCCGTTCTCGCTGGCGGAGCGGCTGGAGTGGGTGGCCGCGGCGAGCGCCGAGTACACCCCGGAGCCGTACGAGCGGCTGGCCGCCGTGCTGCGGGCGGGCGGCGAGGACGAGGACGCCCGCGAGGTGCTGCTCGCCAAGCAGCGCAGGCGCCGCGAGAGCCTGCCGGTGGCGGCCAAGCTGTGGGGCTACGCACAGGACTGGACGGTCGCCTACGGCTACCGGCCGGGGCGGGCCGCGGTGTGGATGGCGGTGCTGTGGGCGGGTGGCTCACTGGCGTTCGCACACGCGCACCATCCGCCCATCAAGGACGGCGAGCATCCGACGTGGAATCCCGCCCTTTTCGCCCTGGACCTGCTGCTGCCGGTGATCGACCTGGGCCAGGTGGGGTTCTGGCAGCTGCGCGGCGGCTGGCAGTGGCTCGCGGCGGCGTTCATCCTGCTGGGCTGGATCCTCGCCACAACGGTGGCGGCGGGGGCCACCCGAACCCTGCGCCGCCTCTGACCGGCCTTGCCCGGCGCAGTCCCGACAGCACTCCCCGCGGCTCCGGCAGTCCCGGCGGGCCCAGGGCTTTTTACCCGGCCTTGACCGGTTGGCGTACAACTTTCCGCGACTTCCATGAAGGGTCTGGCGCTGCTGTGACCTGCGGTCTTTCAATGGTCGACACCATGGCTCTGCTGTATGCGTTCACCCGCGCGTCCCGGGTGCGAGGAAAGACGGGCACCGCCTCGCCCATCGCCCCTGCGCTGCCCGCCGACGACGAGGTGCTCCTCGACGCGCCCGACGAGGAGCTGGGTCCGGCACTGGTCGGGGCCGCCGCCGGCGATCCCGCGCCCGCCGCCGAACTGCTCGCCGCCACCCGGCACAGCGGGGCCTGGGAGCACCGCGACCGGAAGGTGCGGAAGCTCGCGGCCTTCGCGCTCTCGCGCCCCGAGTGGCTGGACACCTGGCGTGCCCGCGACCCGCACGACCCCGACGGGCTGCTCGTGGACGCCCAGCGGGCGGTGCACCGCGCCTGGGACTCACCGGCCCGTACCGAAGCGCTGCGCGAGGTGAGCCCGCTGATCACGGCAGCCGCCCGGGCCGACCACCGCGACCCCGTGCCGTGGCGGCTCGCCCTGGACCACGCCCGCGGCGCACGCGCCGGACACCGGTACTTCCAGGAGCTGTGGGAGGCGGCGGTCCGCCGCGCCCCGCACCACTACGGCTGCCATGTGGCGGCCCTGCGCTACCTGGCGTCCTCCTGGCACGGCGCGCACCGCGAGTGCTTCGACTTCGCCGACCAGGCCGCGCAGGACGCGCCGGAGGGCTCGCTCACGCAGGCGCTGCCGCTGTGGGCGGCCTTCGGTTACCTCACCGACGGCTGCGGTCCCGAGGTGCCGCGCGCCCGGCTCGAGGCGGCGGCCGACCGCGCCGCGTCCCTGTCCGCCCGGCTTCCGGCGGCCCACCCCCGGTCGGCCGAGCTGCGCAACCTGCTGGTCTACGTCCTCCTGCGCCTGGAGCGATGACCGGACGCCCTGGAGCAACTGCGCCTCACCGGCCCGTACGCCACCTCCTCGCCCTGGGACCGGGACGCGGACGATCCCCTCGGCCGGTTCCTGGAGGTGCGCCGGGACGTGTACGCGGCGGTGGCCGCCGGTCCCGCCGTCACCCCCTCCGGCGCCTTCGCACCGGGCTCCGGGCATCCACAGAATGAACGGGGCGGCCGGGTCCGCTTCGGCGACCATTAGGCTTTTGCGTCGTGACCACCGTCCGGCTCCCGCTCTTCCCCCTGAACTCGGTGCTGTTCCCGGGGCTCGTGCTTCCGCTCAACATCTTCGAGGAGCGCTATCGCGCCATGATGCGCGAGCTTCTGAAGACCCCCGAGGACGAGCCGCGCCGGTTCGTCGTCGTGACGATCCGCGACGGCCACGAGGTCGCCCCGAGCGTCCCCGGCATGCCCGACCCGACGGCCGTACCCGAGCGGGGCCCGGCGGCGGGCTTCGGTCCGGACCCGCTGCGGGCCTTCCACAAGGTGGGCTGTGTGGCCGACGCGGCCACGATCCGGGAGCGGTCCGACGGCACCTTCGAGGTGCTGGCGACGGGGACGACCCGGATGCGCCTGCTGTCGGTCGACGCCTCCGGACCGTTCCTGACGGCCGAGCTGGAACCGGTGGCCGAGGAGCCCGGCGAGGAGGCGGGGGCGCTCGCGGAGGGGGTGCTGCGGGCGTTCCGCCAGTACCAGAAGCGGCTGGCGGGGGCGCGGGAGCGGTCGCTGGCGACCGGCGCGGAACTGCCGGACGAGCCGGGGGTGGTGTCGTATCTGGTCGCCGCCGCGATGATGCTCGACACGCCGACGAAGCAGCGCCTGCTGCAGGCACCGGACACGGCGTCCCGGCTCCGCGACGAGCTGAGGCTCCTGCGCACGGAGACGGCCATCATCCGCCACCTGCCGTCGTTGCCCGCGGCGGAGCTCACCCGCGGACCGACGAATCTCAACTGAGGCAACAGAGGCAGCGGCAGGGCCAGGGGCAGGGGCAGGAATGGCGAAGAAGTCCAAGAAGCAGCAGCCGGGCGGTACGCCCGCGACGGTGGCACTCACCGCGGCGGGGGTGCCGTTCACGGTCCACTCCTACGACCACGACCCCGCGCACCCGTCCTACGGCGAGGAGGCGGCCGAGGCGATGGGCGTCTCCCCGGACCGCGTCTTCAAGACGCTGGTGGCGGACGTCGACGGCGCGCTGACGGTGGCGGTGGTCCCGGTGGCGGGGCAGCTGGACCTGAAGGGCCTGGCGGCGGCGGTCGGCGGCAAGCGGGCCGCGATGGCCGACCCCGCCCTCGCGGAACGCACCACGGGCTACGTCCGCGGCGGCATCTCGCCCCTGGGCCAGCGCAAGAGGCTCCGCACGGTGCTGGACGACTCGGCCGGCCTGCACGAGACGATCTGTGTCTCGGCCGGCCGCCGCGGCCTGGAGGTCGAGCTCGCCCCGGGCGACCTGGCCGAGCTGACCGCGGCGGTACTCGCCCCGATCGGGCGTGTCTGAGCCCTCGACGAGCCCCACTTCTTCGGTTAGTCAGAAGAGGCATGTCGAAGAGAACCCGCAAACGCAAGTGGCGCACCAGGAAAGGCCGCGCGAACCACGGCAGGCGCCCCGCTTGAACCGAACCCCCGCACGCCCCGCCCCGGCCCACCGCGGAGCCGGTGCCCCGGCGGGCGACGTCCGCCCGTCAAGGAGCGGCCTCATGGGGGTCCCCCTGTTCATGGGGCCCCCTGTTCATGGGGGTCCCCCCTGTTCGAGCGGAGCCGAGAACTCGGGGGAGGAGCCGAGAGCTCGGGGGCGCGTGCCGGGCGTCGCGACGGGGCGGACGTCGCCCGCCGGGGCGCTACGCCCCCGGGGCCCCGTCGGCCGGTCGCTGTGGGACGTAGGGGTCCACCGGCGGGAAGGGGTCGGGGTCACGGGGGCCGAAGAGCGCGGTCAGGCCCAGGTGGACGACCAGCCCGGCGAGCGGCCAGGCCAGCAGCGCTCCTTTGGCGTTCAGCTTCAGCGGCGCGTCGAACGTCACCCCCCTGCCCACGTCCTTCGCGTGGGCGACGACGTCCTGCGTGGGCCCGAGCCACACCCCGAGCCGCCACGCCAGCAACGACCCGAGCAGCCCGCCGACCCCGAGCGCCACCACCAGCGGCACGCCCCCGCGCCGCCGCACCAGGAACACGGCGAGCGCGCTCACCGCGCCGAGCCCCAGGGCGAGCAGTGTGAACGTCCCGTCCACCCCGATGGCCTGCTCACCTTCGGTGTCCTTGAGGTAGACGACCCAGTTGTCGCCCACGACGTCGCCCGTCAGCGGCACGCGCGGCGCCAGCCACCACCACAGCACGCCGAGCAGCACCCCGCCGAGCGCCACCGCCACCGCGGTCACGGCGGCCTCGCGCAGTTCCGTCCTCATCCCGGGGCCGTCCTGTTCGTACCAGCCGTAGCCGGTGTGGCCACCGTGACCGGCGGACCCGGTGGACCCGGTGTGGCCGGGACCGGTGGGCCCGTCCGCGGACGCGGCGGCCACCTGGCCGGCGGACGGCGGCTGCCACCCGCCGTGCAAGGAACGTTCATGCGGAGGCGGTGGTGGTGTCAGAGGTGCGCTCACCCTGACATCGTGCCAGGCCCGGCTGTGCGGCGCGTCACCGGACAGCGGCCCTGCGGTACGCCCAGGTCGCCACGGCCAGCGAGAGCACACCGACCACCCCGCACACGGCGAGATCGCCCAGGACCAGGGCCCAGTCGGGATGCGGCGCGAAGGTCCGCGCGAGGGCCTCGACGCCGTACGTCGACGGCAGCAGATCCCGGGCCAGGCGTACCACCTCCGGCATCCGCTCCGCCGGCAGCACGCCCAGCAGCAGGGCCGCCGACATGCCCAGCTGGCCGAGGAGCGTGGCGAACTCGGCCCGCGGTGCGAGCAGCCCCAGCGCGGCCCCCAGCCCGGCGAGCGCGGCTCCCGAGAGCGGGATCACCGCGGCCAGCACCCACAGATGCGTCAGCGGCAGCCCGAACAGCACACATCCGAAGGCCGCGGTCACCACGGTCCCCGGCACGGTGAACGAGGCGTAGGCGCCGGCGGCCCCCAGCACCACCGCCGCCGGCGGGACGGGCAGGGTCGCGTAGTGGTCGAGGCCGCCGCCGGCCCGCAGCTGCCCGAAGTACTGCGCGAGCAGGTTGAGCGCGACGAAGGCGACGACCAGGACGGACGATCCGGCGACCACCGCCCGCGCCTCACCGCCGCCGTCCACGACCCCGCGCATCAGGATCATGATCCCGACGGACTGGAAGGTCGCCACGAACAGCAGCGGGATCCGCGCCACCCGCGCCCGGGACAGCTGCGCCCGGTACACGGCCGCCAGTGAGGGCCACAGTCGCGCCCGCGGCCCGAGCACGGCCGGCTCCGGCACGGCCTCCTCCGCGGCCAGGGCACCGCCCGGCAGGACATCGGCGGGTACGACACTCACGTCGCGCTGCTCCCCTTCCCATTCCAACGGAGGTTCCCCCGGAGGTTCGGCCGGAGATCCACTCGCACCCACTCCGGCAGTCGCCCTGTTCCGTACGGACACGGCGCCCGGTGCGCTCAGCGCCCCGCCGTCGCTCACGCCTTCACCAGTCCCTGCCGCACGGCACCGCCCAGCGCCAGGTACACGTCCTCCAGACTGGGCGTGGCGAGCGTGAAGTCGTCCAGCGCGGCGAAGGCGGCGCCGCCGGTGACGGTGGCGACGACCGTACGGGCCTCCTCGGGCGCGAGCCGCAGCGTCCAGCGGCGGCCCGACTCGACGGCGCGGTCCACGAGCGCGGCCACCTCGGGCACGTGCAGCGGGGCCGCCTCGCGCCACACCAGGTCGACCCGTACCTCGCCCGCGACCCGCTCCTTCAGTCCGGCCGGGCTGTCGCAGGCGATCACCCGGCCCCGGTCGAGGACGGCGACCCGGTCGAGGACGGTCTCGGCCTCGATGACGTTGTGGGTGACCAGCAGCACGGTGGTGCCGTGCTCGACCCGGCGCCGGTCGACGGCGGACCACACGGCGCGCCGCGCCACCGGGTCCATCCCGGAGGTGGGTTCGTCGAGCACGAGCAGCGGACGCTCCCCCACCAGCGCGGTGGCGAAGCAGGCCAGCCGGCGCTGACCGCCGGACAGCTTCTTCAGGGGGCGCCCGGCGATCGGGGTGAGCCCCAGTTCGTCGAGGACGGCGTCCCGGTCCGTACGAGCCCGCTTCGCGTCGAGGCCGCGCAGCCGCGCGGTGGTCTCGACGGCGAGCGAGACCGTCAGCTCGTCGAGCGCGGTGGACTCCTGCCCGAGGTAGGCGAGGATCCGCGCGGCGCGCTCGGGGTGGCGCACGATGTCGTGGCCGAGGATCCGCACGCTGCCGTGGTCGGGCCGCATCAGACCGGTGAGCTGTCGTACCAGGGTGGACTTGCCGGCCCCGTTCGGCCCGAGCAGCCCGAAGATCTCACCGCGCCGGACGTCGAGCGTCACGTCGTCGGTGGCCCGGACCTCGGGGGTCGCCGGGACTCCGCGGCGCCCGCGGGCCGCCGGATACGTCTTGGTCAGCCCGCGCACCGCGCACACGATGTCGCCATCGTGCCGGAATGCGTGTACCGCGCGCGTGCTCACAAGGGACGAGACTACGGGGTCCGCGGCCCGGGCCCGCTTCCGGGTCGGCCGACCGCCCCAAAACCACCGGTAGAACGACAAACCCGCCGCACCCGCCGGACCCGCCGCAAAGGGCCGCCGTCGCGCGGCGGCGCGGACACCGGGCGGGCCCTCGGTCACTCCGCGGCCGCGGCGCGCTCCGTCCCCGTGCGCAGGTCCAGCTCGCGCCAGAAGCCCGCGCGGATGGCGTACCGGTCGCGTTCGTCGATCTGGTCGTCCTTGTGGGCGAGCAGGCCGAAGCGGGCGGCATAGCGCAGCAGCTCGCCGTCGACACGGTGCGGGATGCGGGGGTACATGGCGGACAGTCGCTGGATGCCGCTCTGGTCCCCGAGCCGGTCCACCCAGCGGCGGGCGAAGACCTGCCCCACCTCGAAGGGGTCCCCGCCGACCGTGGTGATGTCCTCCTCGCGGTCGGCCCACCGCTGCTCCGCGGAGGTCAGCTGGGCGAGCGTCGGCAACGAGGCGACGTCGCCGGGCTCGGTGACGGACCGGTCGACCCAGCCCTTGTCGGAGGACCAGCGCAGGGTGGCGGACTGCGGCTGGTGAGGGGGCGTGGCACTGGGGCCGCGGAGGGCCGCCAGATCCTTGGGGGTGGGTACGCCCTTGGTGGCGGGCGACCGCTCGCCGGTGCCGTTGTGCCCGGCGCCGACCGGATGCGGGGGTTCCTGCTCGGGCTGCTCGGCAGCCGGCGCGGACTCCGGCAGCGGGGCGGAGAGGATCGCGGCGATGTCGGGACGGGCGGGGGGCGGCGGGGCGCACACCCCGGAGAAGTCCTTGGCCCGCACCGCCTTGGTGATCCACGCACGGTCCAGCACCCGGCGTTCGTCGGCCTCGGCGACCAGGTCCTCGGACTGGTTGTAGTCGCCGTCGGCAGCCTGTACGGCCCACAGGTGGACGGCGACGCCGTGCTCCTTGGCCGCCATCATGCCGGGCAGCAGGTCGCCGTCGCCCGTGACCAGGACGATGTCGGAACAGGCGCGGTTGCGGGCCAGCTCGGTCAACTCGGCGTGCATGGCGGCGTCCACGCCCTTCTGCGCCCAACGGCCGTCACTGCGCGTGAGGGCTCCGAGCCGAACGGTGACCCTGGGCATCACCCGCAGCCGGCGGTGCTCGGGCTGCGGCACGCGGTCGGGGGCGCCGTCGAACCAGTAGATCCGCAGCAGGGGCTGACTCGTATCGGACTCGGCGCGGTCGCGCAGCCCCTGGATGAGGGCGGCGTGATCGACGGTGATGCGGGACCGCGAGGGCTCCCCGGCGAGGAGACTGGCGGCGGCCCCCAGCAGATACCCGGCGTCCACCAGGACGATGCAGCGGTCCACGCGATCCACCCTCTTTCCGGGAGGTTTGCTTCGGGCTTGCTTCGAGTCTGCCCGACCGTGCCGGGGTTAACGGTCCGAACTCGATCTTCGGCGTGGCGTTTCCACACTTCCTTCGCCCACTCACCCTGTCACACACGGTAATTGTCCGACATGCGACCATCATTCGGCTATGTGAGTCTGGTCCCGGCCCTGGCCCCTAGATCCCCCACAGGAGGCATCACCATGGCCAAGAACAAGAACCGTGAACGGAAGCAGCAGCCGGCCGCGCGCACCCAGCAGGCGACCCAGCCGTCTGCTGCGGAGCCGCAGACCGAGCAGCACGGCCCGCAGATCACTCCCGACGACGTCGCCCGCAAAGGCCGGCAGAAGCGCTTCGGCCACAACTGACACCCGCGCGAGGGGCCGTTGAGCGCCCCGCGCACGGTACATGCAGAGGGGCGCGCCCGTCACCGGGCGCGCCCCTCTTACGTCTTGGGCATCTCCTCACACACGTCGGCCGACCGACCCGGCGCGCGCCGGCCCGGAGGCCCCCCGGGGTACTGGCCCCTAGCCCGCCAGGCAGGACGGGCCGAGGAGGACCTTGAGGTCGCCGAACAGGGCGGGGTCCGGCTTGACCCGGTGCCGGTCCAGGCGCAGCACCGTCGTCTTCGTCGGCCCCTGGAGCCTGATGCGGACCTCGCTGTCGCCCTTGTGATGGCCGAGGATCTCGCCGAGGCGGCTGACCATCGGCGGGGTGACCCTGGTGGCCGGGATGGTGAGCACGACGGGCGCGTTGGTGCCCGCGTTGGACAGGTCGGGCACCTGGAGTTCCATGGCGACCAGGCGCGGCACGTCCTCGCGCTTGTCGAGGCGGCCCTTGACGAACACCACGGCGTCCTCGACGAGTTGGGTCGAGACGAGCTGGTAGGTCGCGGGGAAGAACATGCACTCGAGGGAACCGGCGAGGTCCTCCACCGTGGCGATCGCCCAGGCGTTGCCCTGCTTGGTCATCTTGCGCTGGAGGCCCGAGATGATGCCGCCGATGGTGACCACCGCGCCGTCGCCGAAGTCGCCGCCGGTGAGCTGGGAGATGCCCGCGTCGGCCTTGTCGGACAGGACGTGCTCCAGTCCGAACAACGGGTGGTCGGAGACGTACAGGCCGAGCATCTCCCGCTCCTGCGCGAGCAGGTAGGTCTTCTCCCACTCGTCGTCGGTGAAGGTGACGTCGAGGCCGAAGCCGGGCTCGCTGGTCTCCTGCTCGCCCATGCCGCCGAAGAGGTCGAACTGTCCCTCGGCCTCCTTGCGCTTGACCGCGACCACGTTGTCGATCATCGGTTCGTACTGGGCCGTGAGGCCCTTGCGGGTGTGCCCCATGGAGTCGAAGGCGCCCGCCTTGATCAGCGACTCCGTGGTCCGCTTGTTGCAGACGACCGCCTCGACCTTGTCGAGGTAGTCCGGGAACGAGGTGTACTTCCCCTTGGCCTTGCGGCTCTTGATGATCGACTCGACGACGTTGGTGCCGACGTTGCGGACCGCGGACAGGCCGAAGAGGATCACGTCGTCGCCCTGCGCGGCGAAGTTCGACTCGGACTCGTTGACGTTCGGCGGGAGCACCCTGATGCCCATGCGGCGGCACTCGTTGAGGTAGACGGCCGACTTGTCCTTGTCGTCCTTGACCGAGGTGAGCAGCGCGGCCATGTACTCGGCGGGGTGGTTGGCCTTGAGGTAGGCGGTCCAGTACGAGACCAGTCCGTACGCGGCGGAGTGCGCCTTGTTGAAGGCGTAGCCGGCGAAGGGCACCAGCACGTCCCAGAGGGCCTGGATGGCTTCGTCGCTGTAGCCGTTCTTGCGGGCGCCGGCCTGGAAGATGACGAAGTTCTTCTCCAGCTCCTCCGGCTTCTTCTTGCCCATCACGCGGCGGAGGATGTCGGCCTCGCCGAGCGAGTAGCCCGCGATGATCTGGGCGGCCTTCTGCACCTGCTCCTGATAGACGATCAGGCCGTAGGTGACCGACAGCACCTCCTGGAGCGGCTCCTCCAGTTCCTTGTGGATCGGCGTGATCTCCTGGCGGCCGTTCTTGCGCTCCGCGTAGTTGATGTGCGAGTTCATGCCCATCGGGCCCGGCCGGTAGAGGGCCGAGACGGCGGAGATGTCCTCGAAGTTGTCGGGCTGCATCTGGCGGAGCAGCGAGCGCATCGGGCCGCCGTCGAACTGGAAGACACCGAGGGTGTCACCGCGGCAGAGCAGTTCGAAGGTCTTGGGGTCGTCCAGCGGCAGGGCGAGCATCTCCAGGTCGATGCCCTTGTTGGCCTTCACCATCTTGATGGCGTCGTCCATGATGGTGAGGTTGCGCAGGCCCAGGAAGTCCATCTTCAGGAGGCCGAGCGACTCGCACTGGGGGTAGTCCCACTGTGTGATGGTCACGCCGTCGGTGTGCCGCACCCAGATCGGGGCGTGGTCGACGATGGGTTCGCTGGACATGATCACGCCGGCCGCGTGCACGCCCATCTGCCGGACCAGGCCCTCGACGCCCTTGGCGGTGTCGATGACCTTCTTCACGTCCGGCTCGTTCTCGTACATCGCGCGGATCTCGCCGGCCTCGTTGTAACGCGGGTGCGAGGGGTTGGTGATGCCGTCGAGGTCGATGCCCTTGCCGAGGACGTCGGCGGGCATGGCCTTGGTGAGCCGGTCGCCCATGGCGTACGGGTAGCCCAGCACGCGCGCGGAGTCCTTGATGGCGTTCTTCGCCTTGATCTTGCCGTAGGTGCCGATCATGGCGACCTTGTCGGCGCCGTACTTCTCCGTCACGTACCGGATCACCTCGACGCGCCTGCGCTCGTCGAAGTCGATGTCGACGTCGGGCATGGAGATGCGCTCGGGGTTGAGGAACCGCTCGAAGATCAGGCCGTGCGGGATCGGGTCGAGGTCGGTGATGCCGAGGGCGTAGGCGACGATCGAGCCGGCGGCGGAGCCACGGCCGGGGCCGACCGCGATGCCCTGCTTCTTGGCCCACATGATGAAGTCGGCGACGACGAGGAAGTACCCGGGGAAGCCCATCGAGATGATGGTGTCCATCTCGTACTCGACCTGCTTCATGCGGTCGTCCGGGATGCCGCCCGGGAAGCGGCGGTGCATGCCGCGCATGGTCTCCTCGCGGAACCAGCTGACCTCGGTGTACCCCTCCGGAATGTCGAACTTGGGCATCAGGTCGCGCTTCTCGAACATGCCCGTGGTGTCGACCATCTCGGCGATCAGCCTGGTGTTGTCGCAGCCCTGCTGCCAGGCGTCGGAGGAGTCGATGGCGTACATCTCCTCGGTGGACTTGAGGTAGTAGCCGGTGCCGTCGAACCTGAAGCGGTCGGGGTCGGAGAGGTTCTTGCCGGTCTGGATGCACAGCAGCGCGTCGTGGGCGGTCGCCTCGTGCGCGTACGTGTAGTGCGAGTCGTTGGTGACCAGGGGCGGGATGCCGAGCTTCCTGCCGATCTCCAGGAGGCCGTCGCGGACCCGGTGCTCGATGTCGATGCCGTGGTCCATCAGCTCCAGGAAGTACCGGTCCTTGCCGAAGATGTCCTGGTAGTCGGCGGCCGCCTTGAGCGCCTCGTCGAAGTGGCCGAGGCGCAGCCGGGTCTGTACCTCGCCGGAGGGGCAGCCGGTGGAGGCGACGAGCCCGGTGGACCACTGGGCGATGCTCTCCTTGTCCATCCGGGGCCACTTCTGCAGCCAGCCCTCGGCGTACGCGTCGGAGGAGAGCCGGAAGAGGTTGTGCAGACCCGTGCTGTCGACCGCCCAGATGGTCTTGTGGGTGTAACCGCCGGAACCGGAGACGTCGTCCCGCTTCTGGTGCGGCTGGCCCCACTGGACCTTGCGCTTGGTGCGCCGCGACTCGGGCGCGACGTACGCCTCGATCCCGATGATCGGGGTGACTCCGGCCTTCTCCGCACTGTGGAAGAAGTCGTACGCCCCGTGCAGGTTGCCGTGGTCGGACATGGCGATGTGGCTCATGCCCATCTCGTTGCAGGCGTTGAACATGTCCTTCAGCCGCGCGGCACCGTCCAGCAGCGAGTACTGGGTGTGGACGTGCAGGTGCGTGAAGGGCGACTTCGGCACGGTGCGGCCTCCAAGGAGAACGAGCGGTGACGGGCAGGTGGGCAGTCCGGTGGTCAACGTCGAAGTCTATGCCCCGGCACTGACACTCCAGGGCTCCGCCGTCGTACCTTCTGGCGAGTGGCGCGGGCACTCCCGTGACGCGCCGCGCGTTAGGCACGGGGACGGATCAGCCGTCCCCGGACGTCCCGTACCAGGAGGCACTCAGCGATGTCGGTCCCGCAGCTCAACGACGAGCACCGCGGCGAGGAGATCCTCGCCGTTCTCGACACCGCCTTCGGCGAGCTCCTGGCCGCCGACCCGGCCGCGTTCCGCGTGAAGTTCCGGAAGATGGCGGCCTCGGCGTTCGCGTTCTACCGGGGCACGGCGTGCCTCTTCTACCATGATCAGAACGCTGAGAACGCTGAGAACGCTGGGAACGCCGGGCGAGGTGGAAGGACATACAGCGGGCCGTACCTGGACGACCGGACGTCCCGGGTGTGGATCCACGGCGATCTGCACGCGGAGAACTTCGGCACGTACATGGACTCCAACGGCCGTCTGGTCTTCAACGTCAACGACTTCGACGAGGCCTACGTCGGCCCCTTCACCTGGGACCTCAAGCGCTTCGCCGCCTCCATGGCGCTGATCGGCTACGCGAAGGCGCTCAGCGACGAGCAGATCACCGAGCTGGTGCGGATCTACACGGCCGCGTACCGGGAGCGCGTCCACGCGCTGGCGACCGGAGCGAAGAGCGACGAGGTGCCGCCGTTCACGCTGGACACCGCGCAGGGGCCGCTGCTCGACGCGCTGCGCGACGCCCGTTCGCTGACCCGTTTCGGGCTGCTGGACTCGATGACCGTCATCCGTGACTTCGAGCGCCGCTTCGCCTCCGGCGGCGGCGCGGTCGAGCTCGACGCCGCCACGCGCTACAAGGTCCTCGCCGCCTTCGACGGCTACCTGGAGACGCTGCCGGACGCCTCGCTGGCCCGCCCGGACTCCTACCGTGTGAAGGACGTCGTGGGCCGCCGCGGCATCGGCATCGGCTCGGCCGGGCTACCCTCGTACAACATCCTGCTGGAGGGACACAGCGACGCCCTGGAGAACGACGTCGTGATCTACATCAAGCAGGCCCAGACCCCGGCCGTCTCCCGGCACATCACCGATCGGGCGATCCAGGACTACTTCCGGCACGAGGGCCACCGCACGGTGATCTCCCAGCGTGCTCTGCAGGCGCACGCCGACCCGTGGCTGGGCTGGACCGAGCTGGACGGCGCGGGGCAGCTGGTCGCCGAGGTCTCGCCGTACGCCGTGGACCTGGACTGGGGCGACATCGACGAGCCGGAGGAGATGGCCCAGGTCGTCGCCGACCTCGGCCGGGCCACGGCCACAATGCACGCGGCGGCGGACGACACCTCCGGCGAGTCCCTGGTGCCGTTCTCCACCGAGCGCGCCATCGACGCGGCGATCGCGGCCGACGAGGACGGGCTGGAACCCCTGCTGGTCGACTTCGCGCACACCTACGGCGCACGCGCGCGCCGTGACCACCAGATCTTCCTGGACCTGTTCCGCAACGGCAGGATCCCGGGCCTGTGACCTCCCTCCCGCCCGGGGAGACACAGCCCACAGGAACCCTTTAGGGATCCCTTACCGGAGCACGTGACACACTCGTTCCCATCATGGACATACCCGGAGCCCCGCTCAGAGCCCTGCGCGCGGCGCTGTTCACGACCATGGTCGTGACCCTCAGCGCCGCGTCGCACGTGCTGCTGTCCGGGGCCCCGCTGCCGCTGAACACGGTGACGGTGATCGCCGCCGCCGTGTTCGTCCTGGCCTACGCGCTCGCGGGCCGGGCAGGCTCCTTCGGGCGGATCGCCGCGCTGCTGATCCCGCTGGAGCTGGCCGCCGACACCGTGTTCACCACCGGGCAGCACCTCTGTTACGGACGGATGGGCGGCCCGGTCGCGGGTCCGCTGCGCTCGGTCGGCTTCGACCTGCTGTGCGGCGACGGCAGCAGTGTGGGCACCCCGCTGGCCCGGGTGGCCGGCACCGCGGCCGACGGCGGCGACCGGTTCGTCGGCCTGCTCGCCCAGGCCGGCCCCGCCACCGCCTGGCTGCTGCTCGGCGCGCACATCGGCGTCGGTCTGTTCGCCGCCGCCTGGCTGCACCGCGGTGAGCGTGCGCTGGCCCAGCTGCTGGGCGCGATGGCGGCGAGCACCTTCCGGCCGCTGCTGCTGGCGGTCGCCGCGGTGACCGTGCACCGGGCCCCGAAGGCCCGTCGGCCGCATCGCCCGGCCCTCCGGACCACCACGGCCGTGGACCGGTTCCTCGTGCACTCCCTGGGACGGCGCGGACCGCCGTGCTCCGCCGCCCTCGTCTGAGGCGACCCTCCGCCCCGGCGTCGGCGGCCCGCAGTCCGAGCATCTGTAGTCCCCCCATACATATCCCGCACACACACTGTGCGCGTCCCCTGTGGAGAGCATCACCATGAGCAAGCGGAACAGCCAGGCGGCGAAGACGGCGGCCCGTGAGCGTCTGCGCGTCGAGCGCGAGCGCGAGGCCAAGAAGGCCAAGGTCAAGCGCCAGCTCATCGTCGCCGGCTCGATCGTCGGTGTCCTGGCGATAGCCGGCGGCATCGGCTACGCCGTCGTCCAGGCCAACCAGCCCAGCGCGTGGGAGGCCGCGGAGGACGCCAAGCTCGTCAAGCCGGCCAACAGCAGCGGCGAGAACGGCACGACCGTCGTCGTCGGCAAGGCCGACGCGAAGAAGACCCTGGAGCTGTACGAGGACCCGCGCTGCCCGATCTGCGCCACGTTCGAGCAGGGCGTCGGCAAGACGATCGAGAAGGACGTCGCGGACGGCAAGTACAAGGTCCAGTTCATCGGCGCCTCGTTCCTGGACCGCAACCTGACCGGCGAGGGCTCCAAGAACGCCCTGAGCGCCCTGGGCGCCGCGCTGAACGTCAGTCCCGAGGCCTTCCTCGCCTACAAGGCCGCGCTCTACTCGGCCGAGTTCCACCCCGAGGAGAGCCAAGACAAGTTCAAGGACGACTCCTACCTGATCAAGGTGGCGAACTCCGTCGAGGAACTGAAGGACAACAAGAAGTTCCAGACGGCCGTGGAGAACGGCACCTATGACAGGTGGGCGCTGGAGATGTCCAAGAAGTTCGACGACAGCGACGTCAAGGGCACCCCGACGCTGATGATGGACGGCAAGAAGGTGACCGGAGCCGACGGGCAGAACGCGCCCATGACGGCCCCCGAGTTCACCGCGGCGATCGACAAGGCCCTCAAGGCCTGAACCTCGGCCGGCTGACTCCGCGCCGAAGAGCGGGCGAACTTTTGTGAGTTCGCCCGCTCTCGCGTGTACCTGTCAGTAACCTGATCGGCTGTGACCAGTCGACACAGATCATCCGAGAGCACCTTCTCCGCCGCCGCGGACGTCAACTCCCTTGCCCCGCACCGCCGTACGGTCGTCAAGGCGGCCGCCGCGACCGTGCTCCTGGCCGGACCGCTCGCCGCCGCGCCCTCCGCCCGCGCGGCCACCTCCCAGACCCCCGCCTTCCTGCACGGGGTGGCCTCCGGCGACCCGCTGCCGGACGGCGTCCTGCTGTGGACGCGGGTGACGCCGACGCCGGAGGCGATACCCGGCTCCGGCCTCGGCCCGGACACCGAGGTCAGCTGGACCGTCGCCCTGGACAAGGCGTTCAGCACCGTCGTCGCGAAGGGCTCGACCCGCGCCACCGCCGCCTCCGACCACACCGTCAAGGCCGACGTCCGCGGCCTGGCGCCGGCCACCGACTACTGGTTCCGCTTCTCCGCCGGCGGCACCGACTCCCCCGTCGCCCGCACCCGCACCGCCCCGGCCGCCGACGCCGCGGTGACCGGTCTGCGCTTCGGCGTGGTCTCCTGCTCCAACTGGGAGGCCGGGCACTTCTCGGCGTACCGCCATCTCGCGGCCCGCGGCGACCTGGACGCCTGGCTGCACCTCGGCGACTACATCTACGAGTACGGCACCGGCGAATACGGCACCCGCGGCAGGACCGTCCGCCCGCACGCGCCCGCCCACGAGATCGTCACCCTCGCCGACTACCGCGTACGGCACGCGACGTACAAGACCGACCCCGACCTCCAGGCGCTGCACGCCAAGGCGCCGGTCGTGGCGATCTGGGACGACCACGAGTTCGCCAACGACGCCTGGTCGGGCGGCGCCGAGAACCACACCGAGGGCGCGGAGGGCACCTGGGCCGCGCGTCAGGCCGCGGCCAAGCAGGCCTACTTCGAGTGGATGCCGGTACGTCCCGCGCTGGCCGGCACCACCTACCGCCGGCTGCGTTTCGGCAGGCTCGCCGACCTCTCGCTGCTGGACCTGCGTTCCTTCCGCTCCCAGCAGGCCCCGTTCGGCAGCGGCGAGGTCGACCACCCGGACCGCACGCTCACCGGCCGTGCCCAGCTCAACTGGCTGAAGGCGGGACTGTCGGCGTCCGACACCACCTGGCGGCTGGTCGGCACCTCGGTGATGATCTCGCCGCTCGCCCTCGGCGCGCTCCCGGCCAGCCTGCTGAAGCCGCTCGCCAAGCTGCTGGACCTGCCGCAGGAGGGCCTCGCCCTCAACACCGACCAGTGGGACGGCTACACCGACGACCGCCGCGAACTCCTCGCCCATCTGCGGACGAACGCGATCGGCAACACGGTCTTCCTCACCGGCGACATCCACATGGCGTGGGCCAACGACGTGCCGGTGAACGCGGGCACCTATCCGCTGTCCCCGTCGGCGGCCACCGAGTTCGTCGTCACCTCGGTCACCTCCGACAACCTCGACGATCTCGCCAAGGTCCCCGAGGGTTCCGTCTCCGCGGTCGCCTCACCGCTGATCAAGGCCACCAACCGGCACGTCCACTGGGTGGACACCGACCGCCACGGCTACGGGGTGCTGGACATCACCGCCGAGCGGGCGCAGATGGACTACTACGTGCTGTCCGGCCGCACCGATCCGGCCGCCACGTCCGCGTGGGCCCGCTCGTACCGGACCCGCAGCGGCACGCAGCGGGTCGAGCGCGCCACCGCCCCGGTCTGACGTCCCCGGATCAGTCCTCCAGCGAGTCGAGGAAGCCGAGCGCCACCCGCCAGGTGGCCTCGGCGGCCTCCTCGTCGTGGTCCGGCAGGTCGGGGTCGGTGTAGAGGTGACCGGCCCCGGCGTACCGGTACACCTCGACGTCGGCTCCGGCACGGCCCATCTGCAGGTACCAGGCGCTCAGCCAGTCGTCGGTCTCGAACGGGTCCGGCTCGGCGACGTGCAGCTGCACCGGGAGGTCGTCCACCTCGGCGTTCGCCGCGATGTCCGAGGTGCCGTGCAGAAGCAGCAGCCCGCGCGCCTTGCCGTCGCCGAGGGCCAGCGTCTGGGCGACCGAGGCGCCGAAGGAGAAACCGGCGTACACCAGCCCCCGCTCCGAGTAGGGCGCGGCGGCGAGGACGGCCCGTCTCAGCAACTCGTCCCTGCCGATCGACTCCTGGTGGGCCATGCCCTCCTCGACCGTGTCGAACGTACGGCCCTCGAAGAGGTCGGGCGTCCACACCTCGTGTCCGGCGCCGCGCAGCCGGTCCGCGGCCCGGGCCACCGCGGGCCGAAGGCCGTAGGTCGAGTGAAACAGCATGATGTTCATGACGCCCATGGTGCCAGCCGGGTCTGACAGCCGGTGCAGGCCCGGTCGGCCGGGCCGGCGCACCCCGCGGGCCGACCGGGCCGGGGGCCGTACCCACGACGGCGCGAACCTCACATGTTCACTCCGCGCGAGGCCGGTTACGTTCGAGGGCATGGAAGACGTGCTCCGCCCATTGATCGTGGTCGGCGGCTCGGTCGTGCTCACCCTGGTGCTCGGCTGGGCCACCGACCGACTGCTGCGCAAGGCCGACGAACAGCACCCCGAGACCCCGCTGTGGGAGCTGCTCCGCCGCGCCCGCATCCCCTACCAGCTGCTGATCTGCGCGGCCCTGCTGAGAGGTTCGTACGACCAGGCCCGGTTGTTCGAGGACCACCGGGAAGGCCTCGGGCGGATCCTGACGCTGGTGCTGATCGGATCGGTCGCCTGGATGGTGATCCGGATCGCGGCGGCCGTCGTCGAGACCTCGTACACCCGGTACGCCAACGTGCACCGCGAACGCTCCCCGGCCAGGGTCCGCCGGGTGCGCACCCAGGTGACGCTGATCAGGCGGGTGGTCTCGGCGATCGTCGGGGTGGTGGCGGCGGCCGCGATGCTGCTGACCTTCCCCGCGATGCGCACGGCCGGCGCCTCACTGCTGGCCTCGGCCGGTGTCCTCGGCATCGTCGCCGGTGTCGCCGCCCAGTCCACGCTCGGCAACCTGTTCGCCGGACTGCAGATCGCCTTCGGCGACATGGTGCGCATCGGCGACACGGTCGTGGTGGACGGCGAGTGGGGCACGGTCGAGGAGATCACCCTGACCTTCCTGACCGTGCGCACCTGGGACGAGCGCCGGATCACCATGCCGGTGTCGTACTTCACGTCCAAGCCGTTCGAGAACTGGTCGCGCGGCACACCGCAGATGACCGGCACCGTCTTCTGGCACCTCGACCACTCGGCCCCGCTGGAGACGATGCGGGACAGGCTCCGCGACATCCTGCGGGAGTGCCCGGCCTGGGACGGCCGCGCCTACAACCTGACCGTGACGGACAGCACGCCCAGCACCATGGAGGTGCGGGCCCTGGTGACGGCCAGGGACGCGGACGACATATGGACGGTACGGGTCACGGTCCGCGAGCAGATGATCCGCTGGCTGGCCGAGGAGCACCCCTACGCCCTGCCCCGGGTCAGCACGGCCGCCGCGGAACTGCCGCCGGGCCCGGCGCCGGAGCTCGACGGCCACCGTCGCTCCCCCGGCACCGTACCCGCGGCCCGCGGCCCGCACGAGAGCACCGGGAAGCGGGAAACGCCCACAGGCCCGGCAAACCCGGCAGCCCCTGCAAACCCGACAAGCACAACAAGCACCGGCAAGCGCTGACGGCCTCTCAGTGGCCGCGTTCCGCGCCGCCGTTGACCTGGATGATCTGCGAGGTGATGTGCGCGGCGCCCGGGGAGGCCAGCCAGTGCAGGGTGGCGGCCACGTCCCCGGGCTTTCCGGCCCGGCCGTCGGACGTCTCGGCGACCAGCCGCGCCCGCCGCTCGTCGTCGAGGCCGTCGCCGAAGAAGGCGGTGTCCTCGATGTAGCCGGGCGCGACCACGTTGACCGTGATGCCGTGCGGCCCCAGCTTCCGGGCGAGGCCGTGGGCGTACGGGTGCAGTCCGGCCTTGGCCGCCGCGTACGCGAGCTGCCCGGACCCCCGGTAGGCGGCGATGGAGCTCAGGAACAGCACCCGCCCGCCGGGCTCGGCGAGCCGGTCCTCCAGGGCCTCCGTGAGCAGGACGGCGGTCAGCAGGTTGAGCCGGAAGTTGACCGTCCAGTGGCGGGCGACGGCGTCGAGCGGGTCGTCGCCCCCGGCAGGGGGCTCGAGGAGACCGTTGCCCCCGGCGCTGTGGATCAGCACGTCGACGGCCCCGAACTCCCGGCCCACGAAGCCGCTGACACCGCGCACGGCGACCGGGTCGGCGAGGTCGGCGGCGTACACCGACGCCCCCGGCACCCCGGCCCCGGCCCGTTCCAGCACGTCCCCGCGCCGCCCGAGCAGCAGCACCCGGTCCCCGTCCGCGGCGAACATCCGTGCCGCCGCCAGACCGATCCCCGTACCGCCCCCGCTGATCACCACGTTTCTCGTCATACCCCGACCCTACGAACAGAAGGCCGCACCGGGGGACGAACTCACCGCATGCTCCGCACATCCAGATGTCGCAGCACCCGGTCCACCACCTCGGGATCGGCCCCCGCCTCACTGCGCGCCGCCAGCACCTCGTGCCGGGCGGCACTCAGCATCTCGCTCCGGATCCGCCGCACCCGCTTCGCCCGCCGGGTCCGCTGCCGGTGGGACTCCCTCCGCTCGTCGCCCGCCATGTCCGGGTTGATCTGCATCCCGATCTCGAAGGCGCTCCGCAGCATCTGCTCGGACAGCTCCTCCGGCAGCTCCTCGACCTCCTCGATCTCCCGCAGCCGCCGCTTGGCCGCCCGTGCCGCCCGTACCGCGAGATCCCGCTCGTACTCCTTCTCCCGCCCGGTGTCGGCCTCCACTCCCAGCCGCTTCACCAGCCACGGCAGGGTCATCCCCTGGACCAGCAGCGTCGCCATGATCACACCGAACGCGATGAAGACGATCTCACTGCGGACGGGAAAGGCGTCCCCGGCATCGGTCTGCAGCGGAATCGCCAGCGCCAGCGCCACGGAGGCCACCCCGCGCATCCCGGACCACCACATCACCACGGCCTCGCGCCAGCCGACCGGAATCTCCTCGTCGAGGTCCCGCGCGGAGTGCAGCCGCTTCGTCAGCCAGGTCGCCGGCAGCAGCCACAGCAGCCGGACGAGGACGACCACCCCCACGATCGCCGCCGCCCAGCGGAGCAGCTCGCCCCAGTGGCCGGCCGCGGTCCTGAGCGCGTTGTGCAGCTCGAGGCCGACCAGCCCGAACGCGACACCGGTGACGAGCGTGTCGACGATGTCCCAGAAGGCGTGCCCGGCGAGCCGGGTCATGACCTCGTCGGGGTCGGTGGCGTACTCCACCAGGAACAGCGCGGTGGTGAGTACGGCGAGCACCCCCGAGCCGTGCAGTTCCTCGGCCAGGGCGTAGGCGGCGAACGGCACCAGCAGGCTCATCGCGATCTGCAGGGTCGCGTCCCCGAGCAGGCCCATCAGATGGTTGGCCCCCCAGCCCAGCGCGAGGCCGACCGCGACCGCCACCACCGCCGACAGCACCAGGTCCAGCCCCGCCCGCCAGGGCGAGAAGGCTCCGCTCACGGCGGCGGCGATCGCCACGTGGTACAGCACGATCGCCGTCACGTCGTTGAACAGGCCCTCGCCCTCCAGGATCGACACCAGCCGGCGCGGCAGCCCCAGCTTCCCGGCGACGGCGGTCGCCGCGACCGGGTCGGGCGGCGCGACCAGCGCGCCGAGGGCCACGGCGGCGGCCAGCGGCAGACCCGGCACGATCGCGTGGGCCACGACGGCCACACACAGCGTGGTGACGAACACCAGCGCCACGGCCAGCAGGAGGATCGGTCTGACGTTCGCGGCGAACTGGCGCCAGGACGTCCGGCGGACGGCGGCGTAGAGCAGGGGCGGCAACAGCAGCGGCAGGATCAGGTCCGGCGGGATGTCGACGTTCGGGACGAACGGCAGCAGCGCCAGGGCGATCCCGAAGACCGTCATCAGCACCGGCGCCGGCAACCCCAGCCGGTCCCCGACCGGAACGCTCACCACGGCCCCGAGCAACACGGTGAACAGCAAGGCCAACTGATCCACGGTCAGCGCTCCGGGCGGGTCGACGGTCGGGCAGCAGGCTTCCAGCCTGTCACGCCCCTGCCCTCAGCAGGCCGTTCGATGCCCCGGTTACAGAACGCGCCGCATGGCCCGGTGCGGCATGCCCGCGTCCGGGAACTCCGGCCCGTACGCCTCGTACCCCAGCCGCTCGTAGAACCCCAGGGCATGGGTCTGCGCGTGCAGGTCGACGGCAGTGAGCCCGCGCGCGCGGGCCGCCTCCTCGATGCCCCGCACCAGCGCCGCCCCGACGCCGAGCCCGCGCGCCCGGCGGGTCACCGCGAGCCGCCCCAGAGAACCGGGCGTCTGTTGCACGGCGCGGCCGCCGCCGTTCTTCGCTGCGGCGGCCTCGCCGTGCAGCAGACGCCCGGTGCCGAGCGCCTCGCCGTCCGCACCGAGCGCGAGCACGTGCACGGCGCCGGCGTCGTACGCGTCGTACTCCAGGTCCTCCGGCACGCCCTGCTCGGCGACGAAGACCTCCTTGCGGACCGCGAAGCACGCCTCCCGGTCCCCGGGCTCCACCGCCTCGCGGACCACGTACGGGGTGCTCACGCGTACGTCTCCTCCCGGACCTGGTCCAGCGCCTGCTGCAGGTCCTCGGGGTAGTCGCTGCTGAACTCCGCCCACCGGCCGTCCCCCGGGTGTTCGAAACCGAGCCGTACGGCGTGCAGCCACTGGCGGGTCAGGCGGAGCCGCTTGGCGAGCGTGGGATCGGCGCCGTACGTCAGGTCGCCCACGCAGGGGTGCCGGTGGGCGGCCATGTGGACGCGGATCTGGTGGGTGCGGCCGGTCTCCAGCTTGACGTCGAGGAGGGAGGCGGCGCGGAAGGCCTCGACGAGGTCGTAGTGCGTGACGGAGGGCTTGCCCTCGGCGATGACCGCCCACTTGTAGTCGTGGTTCGGATGCCGGCCGATGGGCGCGTCGATGGTGCCGCTGGTCGGGTCGGGGTGGCCCTGGACCAGCGTGTGGTAGCGCTTGTCGACCGTGCGCTCCTTGAACTGGCGCTTCAGCGACGTGTACGCGTACTCGGACTTGGCGACCACCATGAGACCGGAGGTGCCGACGTCCAGGCGGTGCACGATGCCCTGGCGCTCGGCGGCGCCGGAGGTCGAGATGCGGTACCCGGCGGCGGCGAGACCGCCGATCACGGTCGGTCCGGTCCAGCCGGGCGAGGGGTGGGCGGCGACCCCGACCGGCTTGACGACGACGACCACGTCGTCGTCGTCGTGCACTATCTCCATGCCCTCGACGGGCTCGGCGACCACCTGGACCGGCGCGGGCGCCTGCGGCATCTCCACTTCGAGCCAGGCGCCGCCGCTGACCCGCTCCGACTTGCCGACCACCGACCCGTCGACCGTGACCTTTCCCGCGGCGGCGAGCTCGGCCGCCTTGGTCCGGGAGAAGCCGAGCATGCGGGAGATGGCGGCGTCGACGCGCTCGCCCTCCAGGCCGTCGGGCACGGGCAGGGTACGGATCTCGGGAATGGTGCTCACCCGTCGAGTATGCCGGACCGGTCGGACGACCCCGTACGCGCGTTCAGCGGGCCGGTCAGTCCTTGTGGACGGTTCCGTCCGGATCGAGGCCCCGGAAGGACAGCAGGACGATCAGGATGCCGCCGCAGACGATCGCCGAGTCCGCCAGGTTGAAGACGGCGAAGTGCTTGGGCGCGATGAAGTCCACGACCGCGCCCCGGAAGACGCCCGGGGAGCGGAAGATCCTGTCCGTGAGGTTGCCGAGGGCACCGCCGAGCAGCAGCCCCAGCGCGATCGCCCAGGGCAGGCTGTACAGCTTGCGGGCGAGCCGGACGATCACCACGATCACCGTGGCCGCGATCACCGTGAAGATCACGGTGAAGGCCTCGCCGAAACCGAAGGCCGCGCCCGCGTTGCGGATGGCCTCGAACCTCAGCCAGTCCCCGATGATCTCGATGGGCGCGTGGTGCTCCAGCTTGGCGACCACGATCATCTTGCTGATCAGATCGAGGGCGTAGGCGACGGCGGCGACGGCGAACAGCACGGCCACCCGCCGCTTGCCGCGGGGTGTCCCGGCCGCTGTGTCCTGGGCATCGGCCCGGTCGTGCTCGGCACGGTCCTGCCCGTCCCGGTCCGCGTCCGGGGTCTCCGGCGTACCGATGATGCGCTCCGCCTCTGCCACGTGAGTCCCTCAACCTAGGTACCTGACTGAGGACGAGGGTACGACACACCCCGCACGGCCCTCGTGCTCAGGAGGCATGTGGAGGTGATCAGTAGCGGCGCTCCTGCTTCTGCTTGCACTCGACGCACAGCGTGGCCCGGGGGAAGGCCTGCATACGGGCCTTCCCGATGGGGTTGCCGCAGTTCTCGCACAGGCCGTAGGTACCGGCGTCCAGGCGCTGCGTGGCGCGCTCGTACTGGGTGAGCATCTCGCGCGCGTTGGCGGCGAGCGCCAGTTCGTGCTCCCGCGTGATGTTCTTCGTACCGGTGTCGGCCTGGTCGTCGCCCGCGCCGTCACCGGAGTCCCGCATCAGGCCGGCCAGCGATCGCTCGGACGAGCTGATCTCCTCGCGCAGCCGCAGCACCTCGGTCATCAGCTCGGCCCGCGCCTCCTCGACCTCCTCCGGTGTCCAGGGGTCCTCGCCCGGGCGCACCGCGAGATCGCCGGGCTCCACCGCCGCGATCCGCGCCTTGGGCACGGCGGTCTTCGCCTCCGTCGCCGTACCAGGAGTCTTCTTAGCACCCACCGTGGTCGCTCCCGTCTGCGTCGCGGTCCCGGCCGCGCCCGCGTCAGTGGCCGTGCCGCGCCCGGCCGTGTCCTGTGTGCCCCCGCTGGTCCTGGTGGTGCCCTTGCGTGCGGCGCCCCGGCCGGTCCGACCCCCGGTGCCCTGCGAGACACCGGCCCGCCCGACCCGGGCCCCTGCTCCGGCCGCTTTCCCGCCCGAGCCGTCGGCCGCCGCTGCCGCTGCGGAGACCGCCTTCTTCGCGGCCGCCTTCTTCCCCGCCGTCCCTTCCGCGGCCTTTCCCGCCGCCTTCTTCGCGGCCGCCTTCCGCGTGGCCGCTCCCTTCGAGGCCGCCACCTTTCCGGCCGCCTTCTCCGCCGTCGCCTTCCCGCCCCCCCGGGTGCTCCTCCTCCCGCCCTCCCCCTCGGCTCCGCCGCCTGAAGCGGGCGCGGCCCTGCTGGACACCGACTCCTCGTCGGCGGTCTTCTTCGCCACCATGGCCGCGGCCCCTTCACATACCGTGATCTTGCGCGCGAATCGTGCTGGGACGATAAATCGACTCGGGTCCCGCGGCAACGGGGCGCACCGCCCGATCCGCCCGCCCCGCCGACGCCGCGCGGCGGACCTGCATGCGTTGTGCCCAGCTCCCCGCCGGGTATGCCATCAAGCCGGACGTCCGCGAATCCGAACGCCCGTACCACTCCATTTGGGCGTATGTCACCCCATGGGGAGTCCCCGTGACATCCGCGCGGTCCTCGCCTGCCGCCCGCCCAACAAACCGGTCGGCCGCTGCCGCCTCCGCGCCGTACACTGGGCGCAGCGAGAAGCGTGGATGGGGACGAGTAGCGGCGTAAGCAGCCCAGAGCGACCCGGGGACGGTGTGAGCCCGGGGGCGAGCCCGACGTGAAGATCACCCCGGAGCCGCCGGAGGAAAGTCCTGGGCAGTGGGCTCGGCCCACAGGCCCACCCGGGCGAGTAGAACCGGCATCGCGACCCCAATGAGGGGGCTCACCGGAGCACACGACGCACCGGGGGGCCAAGGAGGGTGGTACCGCGGGAGCGCGCCGACGGCGGCGCAGGGATCGACACAGCTCTCGTCCCTCCGGACGGAAGGCAGCAAGTCCGCCGGAGGAAGCCCGCTGATGACAACGCCGACGTACCGACAGGTGCCAGCCCAGGTCGACCTGCCCGCCCTCGAGCACGCCGTGCTCGACTTCTGGCGGGAACAGAAGATCTTCGCCAAGAGCCTCGAGCAGTCCGAGGGCCGCCCCGAGTGGGTGTTCTACGAGGGCCCGCCCACCGCCAACGGCATGCCGGGCGCCCACCACATCGAGGCGCGCGTCTTCAAGGACGTCTTCCCCCGCTTCCGGACCATGCAGGGCTACCACGTGGGCCGCAAGGCCGGCTGGGACTGCCACGGCCTCCCGGTGGAGCTGGCGGTGGAGAAGGAGCTCGGCTTCTCCGGAAAGCAGGACATCGAGGCGTACGGCATCGCCGAGTTCAACGCCAAGTGCCGCGAGTCGGTGACCCGCCACACCGACGCCTTCGAAGAGCTCACGACCCGTATGGGCTACTGGGCCGACCTCAATGACCCCTACCGCACCATGGACCCGGAGTACATCGAGTCCGTCTGGTGGTCGCTGAAGGAGATCTTCAACAAGGGGCTGCTGGTCCAGGACCACCGTGTCGCCCCCTGGTGCCCGCGCTGCGGCACCGGCCTGTCCGACCACGAGCTGGCGCAGGGCTACGAGACGGTCGTCGACCCGTCCGTCTACGTCCGCTTCCCGCTCACCTCCGGCCCGCTGGCCGGCGAGGCCGCGCTCCTGGTGTGGACGACCACCCCCTGGACCCTGGTCTCCAACACCGCGGTCGCCGCGCACCCCGAGGTGACCTACGTGGTCGCCACTGACGGCGAAGAGAAGCTGGTCGTCGCCGAGCCGCTGGTCGCCAAGGCCCTCGGCGAGGGCTGGGAGACCACCGGGCAGACCTTCACCGGCGCCGAGATGGAGCGCTGGACGTACCGGCGCCCCTTCGAGCTCGTCGAGTTCCCGAGCGCAAGCGAGGGAACCGATGGACACAGCTCCGAGCCGGCCCACTACGTGGTGAACGCCGACTACGTCACCACCGAGGACGGCACGGGTCTGGTCCACCAGTCCCCCGCCTTCGGTGAGGACGACCTCAAGGTCTGCCGCGCCTACGGCCTGCCGGTGGTGAACCCGGTCCGCCCGGACGGCACCTTCGAGGAGGACGTCCCGCTGGTCGGCGGCGTCTTCTTCAAGAAGGCCGACGAGAGGCTGACGGAGGACCTGGACAGCCGCGGCCTGCTCTTCCGGCACACCCCGTACGAGCACAGCTACCCGCACTGCTGGCGCTGCCACACCGCGCTGCTGTACTACGCGCAGCCGTCCTGGTACATCCGGACCACGGCCGTCAAGGACCGGCTGCTCGAGGAGAACGAGAACACCAACTGGTTCCCGGACTCGGTCAAGCACGGCCGGTACGGCGACTGGCTGAACAACAACATCGACTGGGCGCTGTCCCGCAACCGCTACTGGGGCACCCCGCTGCCGATCTGGCGCTGCGAGGACGACCACCTCACCTGCGTCGGCTCGCTCACCGAGCTGACCGGGCTGACCGGCACCGACCAGTCGGGCCTCGACCCGCACCGCCCGTACATCGACGAGGTCACCTTCGCCTGCCCGCAGGACGGCTGCGCGAAGACCGCCACGCGCGTGCCGGAGGTGATCGACGCCTGGTACGACTCCGGTTCGATGCCGTTCGCGCAGTGGGGCTACCCGTACAAGAACAAGGAACTGTTCGAGGCCCGCTACCCGGCGCAGTTCATCTGCGAGGCCATCGACCAGACCCGCGGCTGGTTCTACACGTTGATGGCGGTCGGCACGCTGGTCTTCGACAAGTCGTCGTACGAGAACGTCGTCTGCCTCGGCCACATCCTCGCCGAGGACGGCCGCAAGATGTCCAAGCACCTGGGCAACATCCTGCAGCCGATCCCGCTGATGGACCGGCACGGCGCGGACGCGGTCCGCTGGTTCATGGCGGCCGGCGGCTCCCCGTGGGCGGCCCGCCGGGTGGGGCACGGCACCATCCAGGAGGTCGTCCGCAAGACGCTCCTGACCTACTGGAACACGGTCGCCTTCCAGGCGCTGTACGCGCGCACCTCCGGCTGGGCCCCGTCCGAGGCCGACCCGGCGCCCGCCGACCGTCCGCTGCTGGACCGCTGGCTGCTCTCCGAACTGCACGCGCTCACCGACCAGGTGACCCGGGCGCTGGAGGGCTTCGACACCCAGCGGGCCGGCAAACTGCTGTCCGCGTTCGTCGACGACCTGTCCAACTGGTACGTCCGCCGCTCCCGGCGCCGCTTCTGGCAGGGCGACAAGGCCGCGCTGCGCACCCTGCACGAGGTCGTGGAGACGGTCACCAAGCTGATGGCCCCGCTGACCCCGTTCATCACCGAGCGGGTCTGGCAGGACCTGGTCGTGCCGGTCACCCCGGGCGCCCCCGAGTCGGTCCATCTGTCCTCCTGGCCCGAGGCGGACCTGACGGCGATCGACCCGGAGCTGTCCACCCAGATGGTGCTGGTGCGCCGCCTGGTGGAGCTGGGACGGGCCACCCGCGCGGAGTCGGGGGTCAAGACCCGCCAGCCGCTCCAGCGCGCCCTGATCGCGGCGAGCGGCTTCGGCGCCCTCCACCCCGAGCTGCACACACAGATCACCGAGGAGCTGAACGTCGAGTCCCTGGCGTCCCTCTCCGAGGTGGGCGGCTCACTGGTGGACACGACGGCCAAGGCCAACTTCCGCGCGCTCGGCAAGCGGTTCGGCAAGCGGGTCCAGGACGTGGCCCGGGCCGTCGCGGACGCGGACGCCGCCGCGCTGTCCCTGGCGCTGCGCGAGGGCACCGCCGCGGTGGAGGTCGACGGTGAGACGATCACCCTCTCCCCGGACGAGGTGATCATCACGGAAACCCCGCGCGAGGGCTGGTCGGTGGCCTCCGACTCGGGTGCCACGGTCGCGCTGGACCTGGAGATCACCGAGGAGCTGCGCCGCGCGGGCCTGGCCCGGGACGCGATCCGGCTGATCCAGGAGGCCCGCAAGAACAGCGGCCTCGACGTGGCCGACCGGATCGCCCTGCGCTGGACGGCCACGGAGGCCGCCACGATCGCGGCCCTGACCGAGCACTCCGCTCTGATCGCCGAAGAGGTCCTGGCGACGGACTTCGCCCAGGGAGAGGCGGACGACTCCTATGGGCAGGCGTTCACGGACGAGGGCCTGTCCCTGACGTTCCGGCTGCGCAAGGCGTAACGCTCCGAGTCGGCCCCGCGCCCCTCGGGGCGCGGGGCCGTGTCGATGTACGGCTCCTCCGCACCTGCCGGGACGGCCCGTCCCGGCAGGTGCGGAGGAGCGATCCACGCCGAAGGTCCGGGCTCACCAAGATTTTCGGTGAGCCCGGACCTTCGGCGTTGTGTACGTCGGACACCGCACCCAAACCTGAACAAACGCTGCAAACTCCGTGAACGCGCGTAGCGAAAGGGCGGGGCCCCGGGTTGTCGAACCCGGGGCCCCGCCCTGAACGCCGTCGGCCGTCAGGCCGTACTCATGGCCGTGAGGCCGTCAGTTGTCGTCCTCGTCGATCAGGAACCCGCGCATCGGCGAGGGCGCCTGGCCCATCGGCGACGGCCCCTGCGGGCGCACCGGCGCCATGGGCTGGGTCATCGCCGGCTGCATCTGCTGCTGGCTGCCGTAGGACGGGCCGGGCTGGGCGCCCGGACCGCCGCCCATCGGCTGGCTGCCGCCGTAGGACGGCGCACCGGCACCGGCCGGAGCCATCGAGGGCGCCGGGGACGGCGGCAGCGACGCGGCGGCCGGCTGACGCGGCGGGGCGAGCGAGTCGTCCGCCTGGGTCTCCAGCTGACGCAGCTGCGACTCCAGGTAGGACTTCAGCCGCGTGCGGTACTCGCGCTCGAAGCCGCGCAGGTCCTCGACCTTGCGCTCCAGCGTGGCGCGGGCGGACTCCAGGGAGCCCATCGCGACGCTGGAGCGCAAGGT
>NZ_QFRK01000108.1 GCF_003143855.1 Streptomyces sp. NWU339 | reverse complement strand
CACCCGCACCCGGCCCCTCAGCCCGTACGCCGAGACCGCGCTCGAACACGCCCGCAGCTACACAGCCGCGCACGGCAGTCTGGCAACGCCGTACTGCGCCGTCCACGACGGCTTCCCCCTGGGGCCCTGGCTGGCCCGGCAACGCCTCCTGGCCCAGAACACGAACACCCCCTACGCCCTCCACCACGCCCTGACCACACTCGACCCCTGGTGGAACCCGCCCTGGCCCATGCGCTGGCAGCGCGCCTACCACCACGCCCGCACCACCACGACCACCACCAACTCCTGGGCATCCGCCCAACGCGCCGCATGGCACCGGCTACACCCGCAACAGCGCACGCTCCTCACGGACATCGGCATCACCCCGGAAATGCGGGAACCCGCACGGCGCCGCGAAGCGACCCGCTCCTACCCGCCAAGCCCAGGCCTGGCCCACGCCCACGCCTGGGCCGAGGAGACTGGCCACCTCTGCGTCCCCAAAAGCACGCACCATGACGGGTTCCCTCTGGGGGTCTGGCTGATCCAACAACGCCGCAAAGCCGGCCAACGCCGCCTCTCCCCCGCCACCCTGCACACCCTCAACACCATCGACCCCTGGTGGAACCCGCCCTGGCCCTACCACTGGCACCGCACCTACCACCAAGCCCGCGAGCATCACCACACAGGCCAGCCCACTCCCCCCGCCCTCCAGCAGTGGGCCGATATCCAACGCACCCGGTGGGACATCCTCCACCCCCAGCAGCACCACCTCCTCACCACCATCGACATCCACCCGAATCCGTGACCTCATCCGTCGACTTCTCAAGTAGCGGCCCGATCCACCTGCACGCCACCCAGGCAAACTGCACAACCCAAGGCCAGGAACCTGCAGGACCCCTGCCAGGCCACCCTCGGCAACACCATCAACACCACAAAACGAAGACGACAACTGAGAAAACCCCAGCTCAGAACACACCCACTGCGCATAAAAAACGACCCGCGACAGGTGTGGGGTGAGGGCGAGGCGATGGTGCCCGTCGGGCAGCACATGGCCAACCTCCGCAGAAAAGGCGGCCTGGGCAAGGACCCGCGGCGGGCCGCGGCGCGCGCGGCAGCTGGCCGCGATCGACGAGGACTGGAACTGTCCGTGGCCGCTGGACTGGCAACGCCACCACCGCATCCTCGCCGACCTGGTCGACGCCGACGGTGTACTGCCCGACATCGCCCCCGGGGTGCTGATGGACGGCGACGACATCGGACGGTGGCTTCAGCGGCAGAAACAGCCGGGCACCTGGAAGCTGCTGTCCACCGAACAGCAGGAACGGCTCTCCGCGCTGGGCGTCAAGCCCGCCCAGGCCCCCTCTCCGACCCCGGCGACGAGGCGTGCAGCGAAGGGGCCGAGCAAAGCTCAGGCGGCGTTCCAACGCGGCCTGACAGCCCTCGCCCAATGGGTGGAACGCGAGGGCGCTCACCGGCCCGTGCCGCGGGGGCACAGCGAAAAGATCACAGTCGACGGCGAGACGGAGCCGGTAGTCGTCAAGCTGGGTGTGTGGGTCTCGAACACCAAGTCGAGGCGCGACAAGCTCGACTCCGGGCAGCAGGCCGCCCTCGCCGAACTCGGCGTTGAGTGGGCGTAGATCCGTAGGCCCCGCTGGGACGCGGTCGAACTCGTGTGGCCATCGGGCCGGCCAGTGACCGAGGTCGCGCGGGAACTCGGGGTCAGTCCGGAGTCGCTGCGGGGCTGGGTGAAGGAAGGCCCGCCCCGCCCCCCAGACACCGGATCGGGCCCCGATGCCGCGGAGGCGGGGCGGACCGCCGATCGAACCCCTACCGAATCCGGAGCGGTTCACCCGCCTCCCGGCGGATCGTGTAGCCGTACCCCTTGTCCGGGTTCGTGTCGAAGTACAGCTTCGGGCGGTCGCCCGCCTCCTCGACCTGCAGCAGCGTGGACGCGGAGCCGTCCGAGAAGGATCCTGCGGCGGCGAAGCTCAGCTCGATGGTGCCGCTGCGGTCGTCGTCACCGCGCAGGTTCTACTCCCCCCCGCCCGGAGAGGTTTCCCTGTCCGGGCGGGGGGTCGATGAAGCTGAGCTCGATGGCGCTCCGTGGAATGCCCGACATCGTGAACGTGCCGTCGTCGGCGAAGTCGACCCGGCCGCCGCCGGTGCCCTTCCAGACCTCGGCGACCTCCTGTGCGGTCAGCTCGCCCGACGGCCCGGTACAGGCCTCCAGGGCGAACAGGCCACCGAGCAGCAGCACGGGGACGGCGGCGGCTATCGCGCACCCACAAAGTATCTTCACGCCCTGCCTTCCACTTCCTGATCCACACCCCGAGCACACCACCCACCCCACCGGCCAGTGGATCAGAACTCACACAACTGAGACAGCGTCACCCCGCACGGGATAACACCACCACGACAGCGATGCCCCGCGGATCTCTCACCCTCATGACAGTAACCCCACGTCCCTAAACCGCCACCGACCAGCAACAACGCACCCAGGCCCACTGTCTTTCACTCCACTGTCCCGAAACCGAGAGATCGCAGCCGGCCACCAGCTCCTCCAGCGTCCGCTCCACCGCTTCGCAGCCCACCAGCCCACCTCACCATGCGACGCGATCAACTCCGCTACGGCAACGAACCAGCAGCAACCACGGACACGGCCGTCACCTCAGGAGAAACGCACCCAAGCAAGCATGCATCACGCCTGGGCGGCATGCTCGCGGCGCAGTGCGATCCACCGGTCGAAATTCTCGGCGAACGCGTCACCTCGGTCGAGCGACGAGAGCAGCTGCTCGACCCGCTCCCGGGGATTCACGTCTGCCATGAGCACCAGCTCCGACTGCACAGCGCCCCAGCGCCGAATGGACGGCCTCTCGGAAGACTTGATGGCCATCAACAGCTTCTCCCGATCCAGCAGGCGCTGCAGCTTTGGCACGGCCTCAGTCGTGAGGACTTCCGCGAGGATCACTCCGACCTCCGCCCGGTTCTGGTCGCCGAACGCCCAACGGGTCCCGGACTGCCCTGGCGCGCCAGGCGTGTGAGCAGCAGAGTCCGGCGGCATCAAAGAATAAGCTGCCAAAGCCCCGGCCGGATTCGGATCGGGAACACCTGCGGCGATATATTGCCTGTTCAGCCACTGCCAATAGGGCTCCGGAACAATCGAGCAATTCACATGGAAGACTACTGCTCGTGGATCGATGCGCATCGGCGAGAACGACAGGAACGCCGTGTCTCCATCACCAGTGCCGAACCGATATTCCATGCCGTTCTTACGAAACCCGAAGGTCTTCAGTGCAGGCGTCGCATAATCTTTCAGAAAAGAAGAGAGATCTTTCATTTATTCACCAGATTTGATAGCCGGGTCAGTAACGAAGGAAAGGAGGCGAAGGGCCCTTGCGAACACAATATTCGCAAGGGCCCCTCCCCATCAAGCGGCTAGCGCATAACCGAGGGCTGCACCCGCGCCCGTGACCGCTGCTTCAGGACCCATCGCTATCCCACCTGCCACTACTGCGGCTCCTCCGAGGGCGAACAACGGCACCAGGATCGGATCGAATCCGCCGCCGTCCGACATGGGTCTCGTGCCCACACCCGGCTGGTGGACCGTGCCCGGGTAGGTACCGGGACCGGGGCCCGCGGTCGGATTCGGAGTCTGGCCCGCGGCGGCACGTCTCGCGGCAGCCATAGGACTGTTGTTGTAGATCTTTGCAAACCTCTTATTGTTGTTCCTGCCGTAGATCACTGCGCCTTCCTCCGGCCCCATGACCTTGTCCCCATTGCCCACTTCGTAGGGGCCCCCGATCATCCAGCCGAGAACGGCATTCTTGTTCTGAGAGCGCAAACGGTTGACGTACCACTGGGCCTCGGGAACAGCCTTGGCCGAGTCGCCGGCTGACTTGACCTCCCAGACATAGTAGACGTCGGCCTTGGCGTCGTACCCCAGAATGTCTGGGGTTCCGTAGCTGCAGTCCGGCACTGCACTTCCTCGGTTGCCCCGAACCTTTCCTCGGTCACCGTTGCGCGGGTACATGCATTCCTTGTTCGCGCCCTGGATGGGATTCGGTGGAAGCACTTGGAAGTCAGTGGCCCCAATACTCGCGGCCTGCGTTTCGATCTCCAGAATCGCCCGCGCCTGCGCTTGATTGTGACGTGAGGTCTTGTTCCCGTACTTTCCGGGCAGCGCCGCTGCCGCGAAACTCACACTCCAACCGCCGCCGCTGTTCATACTGCACTGCGCGCCGGGTTCCGAGCAATCGGCGGGCCGGTGGCCATCCAATTCGACGAAGGACACCGGGTTACCGCCGGTGAAGGCGTACCGGTTGCCGGTGTACGGGTCGGTGCCGAGGCCCATGTCCGCGAGGGCGCCGTTGTACATGTCGCGGGTGGTGAAGCGGTTCAGGCCCGGGCTGTAGTTGCGGAAGCCCATGTCGTAGGTGCCGGACTGGGAGTCCCAGCGCTTGGAGTTGTAACGGTAGGGGTTGTACGCGCCCTTGGTCGGGTCGTTGGTGTCGGGCTTGTCGATTCCGGTGAACTCGGAGGTGTCGTCAGAGCCGTAGGCGGTGTAGCCGTAGGTGGCCTTGGTGCCACCGTTCTGGTCGGTCAGGGTCTCGACGTCGGTGTGGCTGTTGTAGCCGTAGTAGCCATCTTCGGTCGTGCCGTCGGTGTTGTGCTTGACCTGGGAGAGGCGTTCGCCCCACGGGCTGTACTGATAGGACTTGGTCAGCGCGCCGGCGACCTTCTCGTCGAGAACCTCGCCGGACAGGCCGAGGTAGGTGAAGTCGGTGGTCTTGCCGTCCGCGGTCTTCGACGTGGTGCGGTCGAGCGGGTCGAAGGTGTACGTGGTCGACTTCATCGCGCCGGTGTCGTCCGTCTTCTGGGACTCCACGACGTGGTCGAAGCCGTCGTACACGCTCCGCTCGATAAGCTTTCCGCCGGAGGTCACCGACTGCTGGCGGCCGAAGGGGTCGTAGGTGTAGCCGGCCGTGACGCCTGATGTTGCCGCGGTCAGCAGCCGGTTGCGGTCGTAGTGGTAGGTGGTGCTGGTGCCCTTGACCGTCTGGCTGATGACGTTGGCGTTGTCGTCGTGGACGTAGGTTTCCGTGCCGGCGCCGTTGCCGGTCTTGACGGACTTGGTGAGGCGGCTGGCCGGGTCGTAGGTGTAGTCGGTGGTGGAGTCGAGGTACGCCGTGTGGTTGTCGGCGTTCATCTTCTTCGCGATGTCCTGCGCCTTGTTGCCGTTGGGGTCGTAGGCGTAGGTGTGGGAGGCGACCAGGGTGGTGCCGTCGGCCTTCTTCTCCGTCGTCGACTTGAGTGCGCCGTCGAGGTAGTAGGTGTGGTCGACGGTGTTGTCGTTGGCCTTGGTCTCCTTGAGCTTCTGGCCGCGGTCGGTGTAGGTGTACGACGTCACCTTCGGCGAGGTGTCCGTCGCCGTCTTGCCGACCGAGACCGTCTTGACCAGTTCCCGCAGGTCGTAGGTGTAGGTGGAGTGCTGGCTGGGGTGGGTGACCGTCTCGGGCCGGCCGTTGGGGTCGTAGGTGTACGACGTGGCCGTCTTCGCCGTGCCGGACAGTGCTTCCGTGACCTTCTGGACCTGGTTGAGGCCGGTGTAGGCGACCGTGTAGGCGTCGATCTTCGCCCCGGACGAGGTGTCGTTGATCGAGGTCAGGTTGCCGTTGGCGTCGTAGGCGTAGGTGAAGGTCTTCTTCTCGTTGTCGGTGTCCGCGGAGTTGTCACGGACCAGTTTGACCGCGTCGGCGACCACGGTGCCGGTGCTGTTCTGCTCCAGCTTCAGCTCGGTGTCCTCGCCCCGCTTGAGGGCGTAGTCGCCGAGGCTGACCCAGGTGCCGGGGCCGGCCGTCTGGTCCTTGGTGATGGCCGGTTCGGTGGTCGTGCCGTGGGTGAGCGTGTACTTCGCGGCCGTGGTCGCGCCGGTCACCTCCGGGTACTTCACGTACGCGGTGTACGTGCCGTTCTCGGGAATGTTGAGCGTCCAGGTGAAAGCGTCCGTGCCGGTGCCGGCCGCGTGGGTCTCGTGGTCGTAGCCCTGCTGGCCGGTGATGTCTCCCTTGGTCCAGGTGCCGGTGGAGGTGGTGTGCTGGGTGTCGGAGTTGTCGACCAGGACCACGCTCTTGCCGACCGGGACGCCGTCATCGGAGCGGGACTTGAGCTTGCCGTCGGGGTAGTAGGACCAGCTCATGGTGCGGTTGGAGGAGCCGCCCGCCGACGTCAGCGTGCGGGCCGTCTGCTGGCCCAGGGTGTTGTAGTCGTAGGTGGTGGCGATGTCCCACGGGTCCGTGGAGGCCTTCACCCAGCCGTTGTCGAAGTAGTCGTAGGCGGTGGTGTTGCGGACCGTCTGCCCCTCCGAGGGCGGCAGCGAGGTCGCCTTGACCCGGCCGACCTTGTCGTACTCGGTCTGGGTGTAGACGTTGGGGTCGTTGTGGCGGGTGTCGGCCGGGTCGTAGGGCTGGTACTGCTTGACCGGCCGGTTCAGCGCGTCGTAGGTGGTGCGGGCGGTGAACGCCGTGGTCGTGCCGGCCTCGACGGCCCGCGGGGTGATCACCTTGGTGGTGTTGCCGACCTGGTCGTACTCGTACCGGGTCGTGCGGTAGGTGATCGTCGTGGTGCCGCTGTGCGGGACCTTGACCTCGGTGGTCTTGCCGCGCTCGTCGTAGTCGATGAGCGTGGTGTTGTTCTCCGCGTCCGTGGCCAAGACGACCCGGGAGTCCTTGTCGTAGGCCCGCTTGGTGGTGTTGCCGGCGGCGTCGGTGACCGTGGTGATGCGGTGGTTCAGGTCGTAGGCGGTCTTGGTGGTGTAGTCGGCCGGGTCGGGGGTGGCGTTCTTCTTCGGGTCGATGACCTTGGTGGCGTTGCCGACGGTGTCGTACTCGTAGCTGATCTTGTCGTTGTTCGCGTTGACCACGGAGGTGAGCTGGTAGATCTCGTCGTAGTGGCTGGTGGTGACGTAGTCGGTGGCGTCGGCTGTGGTCAGGGTGCCCTTCGGCTCGGTCGTCGTGATGAGGTTGCCGACCTTGTCGTAGGTGTAGGCCGACTTCCGCTCGTCGGAGGTGGTGGTGTCCTTCGGGGCGGTCGCCGAGGTGATCTGGTCGGTCTCGTCGTACACCGCCGTGGACACCGCCCCGTTGGGCGCCGTGACCGTGGTGACATTGTCGTTGGCGTCGTACACGGGCGCCGGCGTGGTGATCAGCTCGCCCTTTGCCTGGTCCTTCGGCGTGGTGCTGACCAGCGGACGGCCGAAGGTGTCGTACTCCTGTGTGGTCTTCTTGTTCAGCGCGTCGGTGACCTCGCGGACCTGGCCGCGCTCGTCGTAGACGAACAGCGTGGACTCACCCAGCGCGTCGGTGATCGTGGCCGGGTAGCCGGTGGGCCCGAAGTCGCTGTTCGTGGTCGGGTTGCCGTTGGCGTCGGTGGCCTTGGTCAGCTGCCCGTGCCCGTTGTACTCGTACCTGGTCGTGTAGTCGTCCGGGACCGTGGTGGTGGCTACGCCCTTGGGGTCGGTGACCGTGGTCAGGTTGCCGAAGGTGTCGTAGCCGAACCGCCAGGCGTGGCCCTCGGGTGAGGTCTTGCGCCACAGGTCGGCGGCGTAGCCGTCGGCGCGGGTCTGGTACTGGTAGGTGGCGGCGTTGGCCGGCCACTTGGAGGTGTCCGTCACGCAGGCGGTCGCCTGGTCGGGCACGCCCGTCTTGTTGTTCTCCGCGTCACGCTGCCAGAGCGGGTAGCCGGTCTTCTGGTCGTAGCAGTAGGCGGTCTTGGCGCCGTTGGCCTCCTCCAGGTAGGTGACGTTATTGTCCGCGTCCCAGCTCATCTTGGTGGTCTGGGACTTGGCGTTGGTGGTCTGCACCGGGCGGCCGTAGTCGTCCGTCACGTACTGCGTGGCGTGCGACTCGGCGTCGGTGACGGTGGTGTCGGTGAACTTCGCGTTGCCCGCGTCCACCGCGTAGGCGAAGTCGGTGTCGCCGCCGAGGCGGTCGGTGACGGTCTGGGTCCACCAGTGGTGCTTCGGGTTGTCGCCCTCCTTGGGGTAGTAGTACGCCAGGGAGGTGGCGTTGCCGCGCGGGTCGGTCGCCTTGACCAGTTTGACGTTCTTGTTGCCCTGGGTGGCGTCGTAGGTGAACGTGAAGACCTTCGGCTGGGTGGAGCCGTCGCCGTCGGTGAACTGGCCGAGCAGGCCCTTCTCCGTGTAGTAGAAGGTGATCGTGCGGCCCGAGATGTCCGTCATGGACTTCACGTGGTCGTAGATCTTGGAGTTGGTCAGCTTGCTGCCGGTGGCCTTGTTACCCGCGTCGTCGATGTACTCGTAGGACGCGTCACCCTTGCCGTAGTACTCCACCGTCAGCGACTGACGCCCCGCCGGGTCGGTGATGTACTTGAGGAACTTGGTCGGCTTGTTGTTGGACTTGCGCTCCTCGTAAGTGAACGTCTGCGTGTTGCCGTTCTTGTCGACCACCGAGGTCAGGTAGCCGTCGCAGCCGAACAGGAAGCGGGTGCCGTCCGGGCGGGTCAGCGTCCACGCGTCCGGCACCGGATCGGCGGACGGCTTGCAGTCCAGGCCGGATTTCATCGTGACCTGGTAGTGGACACCCGCGGGCGCCTTCCAGCTGCCGTCGGGCTGCTTGCGGAAGACGTGCGTGGTGCCGTCACCGTCCGGCAGGCGGATCTCGGTAGGGTTGGGGTTGGGGTGGAAGTCCAGCGGCGCGCCCAGCCGGATGGGGCCGGCGGCCTGGAAGGACCAGCCGTGGCCGGCCACCGTGTCGGAGGTGTCCAGGCTGTTGTAGGCGAACCGGGCGAACGTGCTCAGGCCGCGTCCGGGGTTGGTGAACGCGTTGTAGGACCAGACGCTGTTACCGGCGGCGAGGTTGTTCATCACCGTCGAGCCGGCGCCGGTGTTCTTGCCGGTGTAGGAGTAGAACTTCTCCAGGCCGAGGGTGTTGGAGGTGGGGTCCTCGACCGCCACGGTCTGCTTCAGGGCGGGGATGCCGCCGGTGCCGGCCGACAGCCAGGAGCCGTCGGAGACCTTGCGGACGTCCCAGCCGAGCACGTACTCGGTGCGCTTGTTGCCGGAAGCCGAGTTGATCGGGGTGGCGACCTTGGCCTGGATGGTGGCCGACTGGCCCGGTGGCAGGGCCGGGATCGCCGTCTTGAGCTGGTTGCCGCCGGTGGTCACGTCCGTGCCGTCGGGCAGCTTCCAGGTGTAGGACAGCTCCCGCTCACCCGCCGCCCAGTTGGAGGACGTGGTGTTGGTGACCGTGAACTGGACCGTGTAGGTGGAGTTCGGGGTCATCCGGGACGGGGTCTGCGGCGCGTAGTAGGTGTCCTCGGTGGTGGAGTCGACGTAGATGACCTGCATGTACGGGCGCAGCTGCGCATCGGGGGCCTCGGCGGAGAGGAACACGGTGCGTTCCTGCGGGCCGGCGGTGGTTTCGTCCTTCAGCTTGACGGCGACGCCCTTGTTGCTGGTGGGGGTGTCCACCCAGCTCTGCATGAGGCTGGTGGCGTCCCACCAGTGGCGGCCGACGTCGGACATGTTGGCCACGGTGTCGGAGACGGTGGCGGAGAAGTCGCCGCCCGCTTTGGTCCAGGGTGTGGTGGAGGTGGCGTTGTTCCAGGTGGCCTGGGTTTCGGAGAAGTCCCGGGTCAGCGGGTGGAGTTCGTAGATCGCGCCGCTGGTGTCGGTGGTGGTCTCCGCGCCCCACATGTACATCTTGTTCTCGAGCACCGTGGCGGTGGTCGGGATGCCGGTGGTGGGGAACTTCAGCACCGCGCGGGTGGTGCCGTAGGTGCCGGAGTTGTTACCGACGCTGAGCCACTTCTGGCCGACTTTCCAGGACTCGATGGTGTCCTGGTTGGTGGTGGGCTGCTGCGAGGAGAGGGTGGTGTCGGTGACGCCGCCCTGGCTACCCTGGATGATCTTCATCGTCCGGCCGGCCTTGGGGATGCCCACCGTGCGGGTCGGGGACCCGAGCAGGTCGCCGTTCTTTGTCTTGACCGCGATCTGGTAGTAGTACGACTTGCCGATCTCCTTCAGGGAGGAGTCGGGGGTGGGGACCGCGGTGGTGTCGGTGTGGGTGGTGGCCGTCTTGTCGACCGGTGCGATCAGGGTGGCCGCGGAGGGGGTGAACGCCTGCCGGGTGGAGCGGTGCAGCTGGTACTCCACGATGTCCAGCCCGCTGTCACCGGTGGTGTTCTTGTACGCCTTCCACGACAGTTCGGGGCCGGTGGAGTGCACCACGGTCGGCGAGTCGAGCGCGGTGCCGACCGTGCCGTAGGTCACCGTCAGCCGCGGGATGCTGGAGGTTTCGCCGCCGTAGGCGCCGTCTCCGGCCTCGTAGCGGGGGCCGCCGAGCGGGCCGTCGGAGGTTTCGTTGCTCGCCTTGAGGATGAAGCCGTGGTTGGTGGTGCCGTTGACCCATTGCTGGACGGTGTCGGTGACCGGGAAATTGTGCCACTGGTTGTACTCGCCCGGGTCCTTGACGATCTGGGCGGGGTTGACCAGGCGGACCGCGTCGGCGATGACGGCGGTCGTGGTGGTGGCCGGCCCGTCACCCAGGACGATCTTGCCGGTGGTGCCCTTGGTGAAGGGCAGCTGTGTGGTGCCCAGCTGGGCCCATACCCCGTTGGTGCCGGCGCTCTGGTCGACGGTGAAGGTCTGGGTGCCGTCCCGGTGGGTCACCGTGTAGGGGGCGTTGGTGGCCCGGTTGGCGGACGGCACGTAGTGGGCCTCGACCCGGTAGGTGCCGGTGTCGGTGATCTTCGGCTGCCAGGTGTAGGTGTCCCCGGCGACCGCGTCCCGGTTGAACCGGTAGTCTCCGCCGATGGCGTACTGGGCCAGCGACGCGGTGGTTACCGGCCAGGCGCCCTTCGCCGCGGTGGTGCCTTCATCGTCGTTGTCGACCTGGACGCTGGTGCCGGACAGTTCACCCACCAGGGCGGAGGTGTTGTTCCAGGTGGCCTGCGCCTCGGTCCACGGGCCGGTCGCCCGGTGGGCGTTGATGGTGACCTTGTTGCCGTTGGTGGTGTGGGTCTGGTCGAAGTAGACGCCCAGCCGGGCGCTGTCGATCTTCGTGTTCGCGGGGATCTCGTCGAGCGGGAACCTGAGCAGGGAGCGGGCCAGGCCCGTGGTGGTCCGGCCGGCCGCGAGTCTCCAGGAGGGGTTGAAGTTCGTCGTCGGCTGGTCCGACAGGACCATGACGTCCTGGGACTGCGAGGGGGTCGGCGCGATCGTGATGGTCGGGTCGATCACCACCGGGTACTGCCGGTCCTTGGCCGCCAGCCACCGCGCGTCCGGGGTGAGCGTCAGCTTCCAGTCCTTGCCGTCGCGCGTCAGCTTCTGCGTGACCTTCGTGCTGTAGGTGCGGCCGTGGACGGAGGTGTCATTCTTCGCGGCGTCCGTCATGTACGGCGCCGGAATCTCCAGCACCGGGGTGTTCGGCAGCTCCCCGTAGAACGCGATCGAGCCGTCCCCCCGCGCCTTCGGCACCAGCCCGTCCGCCTTCAGGGTGAAGGTGAACGCCAGCGGGCCGCCCGGGCGCTCGGCCAGGACGATGTCCTCCTTCACCCGGCCCGGCCCCACCCGATAGGACAGATCCGCGCCATGGAGTGCGTCCCGGTAGGTGACGGTGTCACCCTTGGCGTGCGGCGTCAGGCGTTTACTCTTCGCCCCGTCGAGGCCCAGGGTGACCGCGCCGCCGCCCTGGGTCTCGAACCGCAGCAGCCGGCCGGTATCCGAGCCGAACCAGCTGCGGCCGGTGTTGGCCGTGTTGGCCAGCTCGAAGCCCTTCGCGTCCTTGCCCTCGACCGGGTGCACCGCGGGGTCGATGCTCTTCCACGCCTTCGCCCCCGCCTCCCGGTAGGACGTCGGCGCCGCCGACAGCTCCGCCTCCACCCGGCCGTCGGACAGCTGCCAGAACCGGGCCGACGGGGTGCGGCGGCCCGTCAGCTCCTTGACCCGCTTCGCCTTCGGAGCGTTCTTCCCCTTGGCCAGTTTCTGCCGGTCGGCTATGGGGAGCTTTCCGTACGAGGGCGGCTTCTCCGCCCTTTCTTTTTCGTCTTCCTCGTCCGTGAACCAGCCCGTGATCGTGTCGACAATTCCCTTGCCGTCACTTTCCCCGCCGGACGCGGGCGCGGCAAACGCTATCTGCGGTAGTAGCGTACTCAACACCGCGGAAGCCGCGAGAGTCGCGACCAGCCTTCCCCATCTGGGTCTCACACCAAACCTTTCCCATGCATCGTGTCCAAAAACCACTGAGGACCCCGCCACCAGCAGTGACAGGAAGCCATACGCAGCGGCGCCGGGAGTTCTAATCACCCCGGTGACACGATGTCAAGCGTCCGGGCATTACCGGCACTTGACCCTTTAAGCTGGCACCCGAGGGCGAATCAGCCAGCGGATTGTCCGCTATTTCTGTCCGCTGGACAGGACTCCTCACGGGCATGTACAAACGGTCGGCTCACAAAACGGCGATGACATGTGCGAGGGGACGAATTAATGGGCACCACGGCCTCCGAACCGGCGACGGATCAGCCGCAATCCACGGAAACCACCATGGGAAATCCCGGGGAATTTCCCGACCCGGCAACCGGATCGGCAGCCGATACCGCCGACCGGCGCTCCCTGCGCGCCGGGCTCGTCGGAGGCGGTGCGGTACTGGCCGCCTGCGCCGGGCTGGTCCTCTACGGCGTACTCAACACCAGCGGCAGCGACAGCCAGGCCGAGCAGCGCAGCCCCACCGCTTCGGTGACCTACGAGGTGACCGGCGAGGGCACCGCCGACATCACCTACCAGGGGCGCAGCGAGACCGGACAGGCCACCGTCGTGACGGCAGCCACGCTGCCGTGGCGTGCGACCGTAAAGGTCCCCCTCGGTCAGGACCCGGTCGTCAGCATCGTCCTCGACAAGAAGGGCGGGCAGGCCCGCTGTACCCTCGCCGTGCGTGGCCAGCACGTCCAAAGCGCCACCGCGGCCGGGGAGTTCGGCCGCGCCACCTGTACCGGCACACTGCCCACCCAGGACAAACCGCCCAGCGGATGACCCCCGCCCACCGGAGGCCGCCCCGGCAGGCGGGAACGGCCAACCGCGGTTCTCATCGAGCACGGCACCGGGCAGTTCGCCGGCCTCCCAGCAACGCCGGATGAGGGTGAGGGGTATCGGCGTGCTGAAAGACCCCCGGCGAACAAGGGCCGCAGCGCCGGGCACCCGTTGGTCAGGGTCCCTTGCATGATCAAGATCTGTCCGGGTTCATCCGGTGAGGCCGAGGGCGGCCAGGGGCCTGTGGCAGTCGCGGGCGGTGTGGCGTAGGGCGGCGGCGATGTTGGTGTGGCCGTCCTGGCGGTGGACGCCGATGGCGAGGTTACGCAGGCCGGCCATGACGCGTGGGAGGCGGCCGGTGTGAATCGTGGAGTCGTCCTCGCGGAACGTGCGGTCGCGGACGTGATGCAGAAGATTTTCGATCTTCCAGTGCCCTTTGATCCAGTCGGCGAGCCGGGTGCCGCCGGCGGTGCCGGGCGGCAGGCTGGTGATCAGGTAGGCGCGTTCGATGGTGAGCTTGCCACTGGTGAAGTCCTKCCTCCAGCGGACGACCTGGAGGGCCTGGCGGGCGTCGGGGCAGTCGAGGTGGGCGAAGGCAGCGGTCTTCAGCCGCCGGATCTCCAGGCGGTGGTGGGCCCGGGTGCGGTCGTGGTGGTCGAGCGCGATCTCGCGCCAGGGCAGATGGCGGACGCGGTCGAACAGGCCGGGGTGGTTGGCCTTGACCTGGGCGATGTAGTGGGCACCGCGGTCGCGGAGGTAGCTGCCGTGGGCGTGCTGGGTGTGCAGGGCGTCGGCGGTGATGACCGTGCCGGTCAGGTCGATGCTGTCCAGCAGGGGCTGGAAGGCGGGGATCTCGTTGCTCTTGTCCGCGACCTGACGCTGGGCCAGCACGTGGCCCGCGTGGTCCATCGCGGCGAGCAGGGTGACGTGCGTGGTGGTGGCGGTGCGCGAGCCGCGCAGGGCCTTGCCGTCGACGGCGATCGCCCGCAGCCCGGGACCGGCCGGGGTGGCGCGGGAGGCGAGGAAGGCTCCGATCGCCTGGTCCAGGGCGTCGCCGTCGAGCTGGACGAGGAGACGGCGCAGGGTGTGGGGGTGCGGCACGGACACCGAGCCGGTCAGCGGGTCGGCGGGGAAGCCGAGAGCCCGGCAGGCCCATCCGGGCGCGTCGCTGATCCAT
>NZ_QFRK01000047.1 GCF_003143855.1 Streptomyces sp. NWU339 | reverse complement strand
GTCATGCACTGATGGTAGTCCCGCCGCGACACGGTCCGGGGTGTGATCACGACGGCCGGTTCTTACCGCGCGCACACCTGTTTCTCACCTCGGGGCCCGCGAGAGGGGCCTGGAACTGTGGGGTGCGATCCTGAAAAGAACCTTCGAATGAGTGATCACGGTTCCCTCGGGACCTGTGATCCCTGTCTCAAGTCCTTCCATATCCGGCACTGTCCTGCCGTATGGTGAACCAACGCCTGTTGCACCACGGGGACCTTTGGCGCAGTTGCCGCTGAAGGTCTCTTTTGCGTGCCGGTCGGCTTCCCGCCGGCCTCGTAAGCAATGACCTATGGCCGGGCCGCTACGCACATCGACGCGCGTAGCGGCGTGGATCCCGGTGGTCGCCGTCCCCCGCTCCGTGATCCGGAGCGGATTCCCCAGGGGCGTGGGGTGGACGGCACGGCCCGCCGGTGCCGGCCGCCCCCCACCGGGCGCGTACCCGCTTGCGCTACGCGTCCCGACCAGCAAGGAACGACCATGGCGTCCAGCCTGACGAAGGACTCGGTCTCACCCGGCACCCCCGGCTCCGAGAAGACCTTCTTCGGCCACCCCCGCGGACTGGCCACTCTCTTCATGACCGAGATGTGGGAGCGGTTCTCCTACTACGGCATGCGAGCTCTGCTCCCGCTGTACCTCGTCGCCCCGGGCGGCATGGGCCTGAACGCCGGCACGGCGACGGCCATCTACTCGGTGTACCTGTCGCTGGTGTACCTGCTCACGATGCCGGGCGGCTGGTTCGGCGACCGTGTTCTGGGTCCGCGCAAGACCGTCGCCGTCGCCGGCGCGATCGTCATGCTCGGCCACCTGACGCTGGCCCTGCCGTCCGCCGGCACCTTCTACGCGGGCCTCGGCCTGGTCGCCCTCGGCTCCGGTCTGCTGAAGGCCAACATCTCCACGATGGTCGGCCAGCTCTACGACGGTCCGGACGACCCGCGTCGTGACGGTGGCTTCACCATCTTCTACATGGGCATCAACCTCGGTGCCTTCTTCTCGCCGCTGATCATCGGCACCGTCGGTGAGGGCGTCAGCTGGCACCTGGGCTTCGGGCTCGCCGCGGTCGGCATGGGGCTCGGCCTGCTCCAGTTCCTGCTGGGCAGCCGTCACCTCGCCGCGCACTCCAGCGTCGTGCCCAAGCCGCTGTCCGCCGCGGAGAAGTCCTCCACGCTGCGCAAGGCAGCCCTCTGGGCCGGCGTCGCCGTCGTCGCCTACGCCATCGTCGGCTTCTCCGGCAACTACACCCTGAACTGGATCCTGGTCCCGCTGACGCTGCTCGGCGTGATCATCCCGGTGCTGGTGCTGGTCCGTATCAAGCGCGACCGGAGCCTGGACCAGGCCGAGCAGTCGAAGATGTCCGCGTACATCTGGTTCTTCGTGGCCGCGGCCGTCTTCTGGATGATCTACGACCAGGGCGGCTCGACCCTGGCGATCTTCGCTGACTCGTCGGCCGAGAACAGCGTCTTCGGCTGGGAGTTCCCGGTCTCCTGGTACCAGTCGGTCAACCCGGTCCTGATCATGGCGCTGGCCCCGGTCTTCGCCTGGTTCTGGCTGGCGCTGAACCGGCGCGGCAAGGAGCCCAGCACGATCGTGAAGTTCGGCTCCGGTCTGGTGCTGGTCGGCGCGTCCTTCTTCCTGTTCCTCGCCCCGCTGTCCATCGCCGAGGGCGGTCACAAGGCGGCGGCGATGTGGCTGGTGGCGATCTACTTCACGCAGACCGTCGGTGAGCTGCTGCTCTCCCCGGTCGGCCTGTCGGTCACCACGAAGATGGCGCCCGTGAAGTACGCCTCGCAGATGATGGGCGTGTGGTTCCTGGCCGTCACCGCCGGTGACGCCACGACCGGCCTGCTCTCCATCGCCGGCGTCGACCTGAACGGGTCGGGGGTCGTCGCGATGGAGGCCACCCTCGCCGTGGTCGCCGGTGTCGCGGTGTGGATGTACCGCAGCAAGGTCAAGTCGCTCATGGGCAACATCCGCTGACCCGCTGGACCGGCCGGCTCGCCGGTCACCGCCTCGCGACGGAGGGCCCGGCATCCACAGGTACGTGGATGCCGGGCCCTCCGGGCGTTCACGCGGCAGACAGGGCGGCGGGGCGCCGCCGTCCGGTCAGGCGGGTGCCCCGAGTTCCGCCCACACGGTCTTGCCCGCGATGCCCGGGGTGCGTACGACCCCCCAGTCGAGGCAGAGCCGCTGGACGATGAACATGCCGTGGCCACCGGGTCGGCCCGACCGGTGCGGGGTGCGCGGGGCCGGCTGACCGGTGCCCCGGTCGGTGACCTCGAGCCGGATCATCTTGTTGTCGTAGACGATGCCCAACTGGTCGGGCCCCTCGGCGTGCAGGCAGGCGTTGGTGACCAGTTCGGACACGACGAGCAGGACGTCCTCGGCGGCGGCCCGCCGGTCGGCGGTGGCGGCGGGCAGCCAGCCCCACGCGTGCAGCGCCTGGCGGGTGAAGTCACGGGCGAGGGGCACGACGCCGCTCTGGTCGTCGAAGCTCAGCCGACGGACCTGACGCCCTCCCGGCGAACCCGGTGACCCGGACGACGGCCCCGTCGGCCCGGACGACACGGCCACCTCTCCGGACGCGCTCGCCGTCGGCGCGCCGCCCCCGGGAGCGCCGCTGGGCTCCGGACCGCGGTCGCCCGGCGGGTAGGGCCGGGTGGTGCTCATCAGCGCTTCACCTCACCGATTCACCAGTTCATGATTTCAAAGAATCCGTATTCAGTCAGTCACACAGTGCGGGATCGCCCGGTTCCCGGTAGCCCCGCGGCCATGGCAGCGGACACATCCAGCTTGTCTCCTGCCCCGGGCGCCCCGGGGAACACTTCCGCGTTCGCACGAGGAAGGCACGACGGCAGGGAGGTGACACGGAGAGTGGTGCGGGGAGGGACACGTCGCGGGACGAGAGGAAAAACGCGCCGGAAGGAGAACGCCGGTCCCGGGACCCGCCCCGGGGTGGCGCCGGCCTGCCCGCGCGGTCATCCGGAATCGTCGGCGAGGGCCGCCTCGAGGCTGTCGTGAAGGGTGAACACCGCTTCCGCCCCGGTGATCTCGAACACGCGTGCGACCACGGACTGCATCCCCGCGAGGTGCACCCCGCCCCCTGCGGCGTCCGCCTTCAGCCGGGCACCGAGCAGTACGTTGAGCCCGGTGGAGTCGCAGAACTCCAGCCGGGAACAGTCGATGACAAGCCGGTTGAATCCCTTGGCGAGGCAGCCCTCCAGTGGCTCACGCAACAGATCGGCGGTGTGGTGATCCAACTCACCCGCCGGGGTCACGACGGCACTGGGGCCTTCTTCTCGCACCTCGACCAGAAGCCGGCCCGACTGTGCGCTGCCGACCGTCCCGCGGTCCATGCCGACTCTCTCTCCCATCGGTCGTGACTGCTGCTGACGCTGTCGAACATTACGCCTTGCCGCCGCGCTTCGACAGCCGAACAATCGGCCGCAAACGGACATATGGCGACAGAACTCACTTGCGATGAGCTCGTGGAAACGGGTAGGGCTAGTAAGGACACGTACCCGACACGGCCGGCTTTGGAGGCGCCGCACACCGCAGTGCACGTAACGGCATCGGCAGCCATACGCCGAGAACGATGGAGGACATCATGTCACCCCGGCTCGACGAATCGCGTACCCAGAAAGCGACGTCGACACTCCCTCCGGAACATCTGGCTCCCATCGAGCAGGACGACATGGGTGTCGTCCCGGACGACGGCCTCCTCGCCGGCCTCCCGGAGATCCCCCCTTATGACGAGGTGGACCCGGTCGACGCGCGGGCGTTGTCCAAGAGCCTCTTCGAGCGGCTGGAAGCGCTGGAGGAAGGTACCCACGAATATTCGTACGTACGCAACACGCTCGTCGAACTGAACCTGGCCCTGGTCAAGTTCGCCGCCTCCCGGTTCCGCTCGCGCAGCGAGCCGATGGAGGACATCGTCCAGGTCGGCACCATCGGTCTGATCAAGGCGATCGACCGCTTCGAGCTTTCGCGCGGTGTGGAGTTCCCCACCTTCGCGATGCCGACCATCATCGGCGAGATCAAGCGCTTCTTCCGTGACACCTCGTGGTCCGTGCGCGTACCGCGCCGGCTGCAGGAACTCCGGCTCGACCTGGCCAAGGCCGGCGACGAGTTGGCCCAGCAGCTCGACCGGTCCCCGACCGTGGCCGAACTGGCCGAGCGCCTGGGCATCTCCAAGGACGAGGTCGTCGAGGGCATGGCGGCGTCGAACGCCTACACCGCCTCCTCGCTGGACGCGCAGCCGGAGGAGAACGACGTCGAGGGCGCGTTGGCGGACCGGATCGGTTACGAGGACCACGGACTCGAAGGCATCGAGTACGTCGAGTCGTTGAAGCCGCTGATCGCCGAACTGCCGCCGCGCGACCGCACGATCCTCTCGCTGCGCTTCGTCGCCGGAATGACCCAGTCGGAGATCGGCGAGGAGCTGGGCATCTCCCAGATGCACGTCTCCCGGCTGCTGTCGCGCACGCTGGTGCGGCTGCGCAAGGGGCTGACCGTGGAGGAATGACGGTCGAGGGCCGACGGGGCCGCGCCCCGCGCCCTGTCGGCGCCCGGTGCCCGCGAGGGGCGTCCGGCGCCGACAGGGCGCGGGGCGCGACGCGTTACCTGCGGTCACCCCTTTCCCCGCGGGCCTTCTTCCTCCACTATGGGCACGCCCAGACCGGCTGGTATGTCAGGACGACGGGTCCGACGGCCAGGGCTAGGAGGCGGTGCATGGATCGGGGCGAGGAGGCCGTCAACGGTGACGGGCTCGGCGACGGACACCCGGGTGCGCACGCGGGCGCGTCCGACATCCGGCTGACCGAATCGCTGCGCGCCGACACCTCGGCCGCGTACTCGGCGCTTCAGGAACTCCGCGCCCGGCACGGCCCGTCCGTGCTCGCCTACGCCCGCCAGTGCACCACGGGCGACTCCGGCGCGCGTCAACTCGCCGCGCAGGCCTTCACGGACGCCGCCCGCGAGACCGCTCGCGGTACCGATCCCGGCGGCCCCCTGCGCCACCGGCTCCTGCTGCTGACCGCCCGGGTGGCAGCGACCTGGGCCGCCGACGGACGGGCCGGCGGGCTCGACGCCGGACTGCACCTCGTACTGAGTTCGTCCGGTCCCGACGGCCCGGTCCCGTCCATGCTCGCCGCCTTCCGGACGCTGCCGTACCGGGCGCAGGGCCTCATCTGGTACGGCATCGTGGAACAGGAACCCGCGCACCGTACGGCGACGCTCCTCGGCCTCACCCCTCAGGACGTGGCCTACGGCACCCGGCCCGCGCTGGAGTCGCTGGGCCGGGCCTGCCTGCGGTCCCGGCTGGCCGCCTCGGACGATCCCCGGTGCGTCGACTTCCGCCGGCTCATCGAGGAGTCGGTACGGTCCGACGGCCCCCGCGCCAGCACCGACCTGAACACCCACATGGCCCGCTGCGGGCACTGCGCCGCGGCCCACGAGGAACAGCGCGCCCTGCGGGAGGCACCGCGCAGCACCCTGGCCGAGGGGCTGCTGCCGTGGGCGGGCACGTCGTACGCCGCCCCCCTGCCGGGGCCCGCCGAGCCGTCCGCCGGCCCCGGTGCCCCGGTCGGGACGTGGCCGCTGTCCCGGCGTCTGGTGCTGGCCTCGACGGCACTCGGCGTGGCCGTGGTCCCGCTGCTGCTCCTGCTGTTGTCACCGGCCGGCACGCCGGTCGAGCACGCCTCACAACCGGGCCCCACCCTGGCGATCCCACCGCCGGTGACCGTGACCGCCACCCCCTCGCCTCCCCCCACCGCGTCCGCGACGCACTCCCCCGCACCGTCCCCCACGAAGACGACCGGGAAGCCCAGCCCGCCGGACACCCCACACCCCACGCCGTCCCCGACACCGCCCCCCACACCGTCCGCCACACCCACGTACCCGCCGCCGGGCAGCGCGTACGCGCAGGTGGTGAACCTGGCGTCGGGCCTGTGCCTGGACATCGACGGTGACCTGGAGAACCGCACGGACGTGGTCACGGCGCCCTGTGACTCCTCCCGCTCCCAGCGGTGGCGGGTCGACGCGGAGCGCGGTGTGCTGCAGTCCTACGCCGACTCCGACTACTGCCTGGACAGCCGTGGCGCGGTGGACCGGGGGGTCGGCATCTGGGAGTGCGACTCGGTGGACGGGCGCAACGGACAGAACCTGCGCTTCGCCGTCGACGCCCGTGGGGTGATCCGCCCGGCCATCGCGCCGGACCACGCGGTGACGCCGACCGGAGGCGACTCGGTGTCCCTGGCCGGGGAGGCGGGGCGGGCGGATCAGCGGTGGCGGGCCGGGGCCTGAGCAGTCCGCCGGTCAGAGCACGCGGACGCCGCGCCGCCACACTCCGCCGACCAGCGGGACGCCGGGGCGGTAGGCCAGGTGGACATGGCTCGGGGCGTCGAGGAGGACGAGGTCGGCGCGGGCGCCGGGGGTGAGGCGGCCGATGTCGGTGCGCCGCAGGGCCGCGGCGCCGCCCGCGGTGGCCGACCAGAGGGCCTCGTCGGGCGTCATCCCCATGTCCCGCACGGCGAGCGCGACGCAGAACGGCACCGAGGACGTGAAGGACGACCCCGGGTTGCAGTCCGTGGACAGCGCGACGGTGACGCCCGCGTCGAGCAGCCGGCGGGCGTCCGGCCACTCGGCCCGGGTGGAGAACTCGGCGCCCGGCAGCAGGGTCGCCACCGTGCGGCTGTTGGCCAGGGCGTCGACGTCCGGGTCGGTGAGGTGGGTGCAGTGGTCGGCGCTGGCCGCGTCGAGTTCGACGGCGAGTTGGACGCCGGGACCGTGGGAGAGCTGGTTGGCGTGGACGCGCGGGTGCAGGCCCTTCGCCCTGCCCGCGGTGAGGACGGCGCGCGCCTGGTCGCCGTCGAAGGCGCCCTTCTCGCAGAAGACGTCGATCCAGCGGGCGTGCGGCGCGCAGGCGTCCAGCATCGCGCCGGTGACCAGGGCTACGTAGCCGGCCGGGTCGTCGGCGTACTCGGGGGCGACGACGTGGGCGCCGAGGTAGGTGACCTCGTCGGTGTGGCGGGCGGCCAGCCGCAGGGCGCGGGCCTCGTCCTCGGCGGTGAGGCCGTAGCCCGACTTGGTCTCGAGGGTGGTGGTGCCCTGGCGGAGCGCCTCGGTGAGGAGGCGGGTCAGGTTCGCCTCCAGTTCCGCGTCGCTCGCGGCCCGGGTGGCGGCGACGGTGGTGCGGATACCGCCCGCGCTGTAGGGGCGGCCGGACATCCGGGCGTTGAACTCGTCGGTGCGGTCGCCCGCGAAGACCAGGTGGGAGTGCGAGTCGACGAAGCCCGGGATCACCGCCCGGCCCTCGGCGTCGACCCGATTGTCAGTGGCGGGTGCTTTGCTTGTTTCACCGGTCCACACGATGCGGTCGCCGTCCATGACGACGGCCGCGTCCCGGACCGGACCGAGGGGAGAGTCGCCGAGGGAGGGGTCGTTGGTGACCAGCGTGGCGATGTTGACGATGGCGGTGCTGCTCATGGCGTCCTCGTGGGTGGCGGCGGTTGCGGGGCCGGGGGGCATCCTCCGGCGCTCGATGTCCGGGCGCTCGATGTCCAGGCGCTCGTTGTTCAGTCGCTCAGCGCCTCGATCGCCTGCGCGAGGGCGTGCGGCACATCGGGGACGAGGGTGTGCGCCCCGTCGCGTACGACGTGCCGGCCGGCCACGATCGTGTGCCGTACGTCGGCCGCCGTCGCGGCGAATACGGCCGTCTCGGCGCCGAGTCGGGGCGGTGGCCCCGCGGTTCTGACCGATTCCAGCGTGAGGGTGGTCAGGTCGGCGAGTGCTCCGGGCTCGATGGTGCCCGCCCGCTCCCAGCCGAGTGCGGCGTGGCCGTCGGCGGTGGCCGCCCGCAGCAGGGCGTTCGCCGTCCAGTGGCCGCGGGTGCGGGTGCGCAGGCGCTCGTTGAGCTCCAGGGCGCGCGCCTCCTCCAGCAGGTCGATGACGGCGTGGCTGTCCGAGCCGAGGGAGAGCGGGGAGCCCCGGCGCTGGAGGGAGGCGGCGGGGCCGATGCCGTCACCGAGGTCGCGTTCGGTGGTGGGGCACATGCAGGTGCCGGTGCCGCTGCTGCCGATCAGCGTGATGTCCTGGTCGGTGAGGTGCGTGTTGTGGATGCCGGTGGTGCGCGGTCCGAGCACGCCGTGGTCGGCGAGGAGGCGGGCCGGGGTGCGGCCGTGCGCCTCCTGACAGGCCTCGTTCTCGGCGGTCTGCTCCGACAGGTGCACGTGCAGCGGGGCCCGCCGCTCCTCGGCCCAGCGTGCCACGGTCGCCAGCTGACGGGCGGGCACGGCCCGTACGGAGTGGATGGCGGCACCGATCCGCGCGTGATCCCGTTCCTTGAGAACCGAACAGCGTTCCGCCCAGGCCTCGGCGGTGCCGTCGGAGAAGCGGAGTTGGTGGGTGCCCGGCGGCTCGCCGAAGCCGGCGGACAGATAGGCGGCGTCGAGGAGGGTGATGCGGATACCGGCCTCGGCGGCGGCCGCGATGAGGGCCTCGCCCATGGCGTTGGGGTCGGCGTAGCGGGTGCCGCCGGGCGCGTGGTGGACGTAGTGGAACTCGCCGACGGCGGTGATGCCGGCGAGGGCCATCTCGGCGTACACGGCGCGGGCGAGCCGGTGGTAGTTCTCGGGGGTGAGCCGGTCGGCGACCGAGTACATGACCTCGCGCCAGGTCCAGAAAGTTCCGGAGCCCACCTGGACGGTGCCGCGCAGCGCGCGGTGGAAGGCATGGCTGTGGGCGTTGGCCAGACCGGGGAGCGTCAGGCCGCGCAGTGCCTCGGCGCCGTGCGGCGGGGCGGGTGTCCCCGGGCGGACGGCGGTGATGCGCCCGTCCGCGACCTCGACGGCGACGCCCGGCTCGACATGGGTGTTGAGCCAGGCATGCTCCAGCCAGTACGTCCGTGGGGTGGTCACGTGCGAGCCAGTCCTTCCAGTACGTCGGCGAGGGCGAGCACCCCGGCCACGCAGTCGTCCTCGTCGGCGTGCTCGGCCGGGGAGTGCGAGACGCCTGTGGGGTTGCGCACGAACATCATGGCGGTCGGGATGCTTCCGGAGAGGATTCCGGCGTCGTGTCCGGCCCCGGTGCCGAGGACGGGGACGGACGCCTCGCGGGCACGGCCCAGGATGCGGGCGAGTTCGTCACGCAGGGCGTGGTCGAACTCGACGACGGGCGTGCGGGACTCGCGGACCACGTCCAGCTCCACGCCGTGGGCGGCGGCGTGCTCGCGGGCCGCCTTCTCCACCGCGTCGACCACGGCGTCCAGGCTCGGCTGGTCGACCGCGCGGGAGTCGAGCCAGCCGCGCACCAGGGAGGGAATGGCGTTGACACCGTTCGGTTCCACGGCGATCTTGCCGAAGGTGGCGACGGCACCGGCGAGTTCGGCCTCGCGGCGGGCGGCCAGGACGGTCTCGGCGTACGGCAGCATGGGGTCGCGGCGGTCGGCGAGGCGGGTGGTGCCGGCGTGGTTGGCCTCCCCTCGGAAGTCGAACCGCCAGCGGCCGTGCGGCCAGATGGCGCCGGCGATGCCGACCCGGTCGCCGACCAGGTCGAGGGCCCGGCCCTGTTCGACATGCAGTTCGACGAAGGCGCCGATGCGGGCGAGCCGTTCGGGATCGGGGCCGATGGCGTCGGGGTCGTGTCCGGCGGCCTCCATCGCCCGGGGCAGGGTGGTCCCGTCGCCGTCGGTGAGGCGGTGCGCCTGCGCGCGGGTGAGCAGGCCGGCGGTGAGCCGCGAGCCGACGCAGGCGAGCCCGAAGCGGGCGCCCTCCTCGTCACCGAAGTTGACGATGCCGAGGGGGCGGCTGAACGACGTTCCTCTCCGGCGCAGTTCATCGAGGGCGGCGAAGGCGGAGACGACTCCGAGGGGCCCGTCGAAGGCGCCGCCGTCCGGCACGGAGTCCAGGTGGGACCCGGTGACGACGGCGTCCCCGTCGGCGGGGTCGCCCAGCCAGGCCCACTGGTTCCCGTTCCGGTCCACTTCGTGGCGCAGCCCCCGCAGTTCGGCCTGGGTGGCGAACCAGGCCCGGCACTCGGCGTCGGCGCCGGTCCAGGCGTATCGCCGGTAGCCACCGGTGCCGGGGTGGCGGCCGAGGGGGAGCAGTTCGCGCCACATCGCCTGGAAGGTGGGGGGTGGGGTCGGTGGGGTCAGTGGGCTCGTCGCCGTGGCCGGTGGGGTCGGTGCGGTGCCGTGGGTCCCGCTCTCGTCGTGGGTCACGCGCTCTCGTCCTCACCCTCGCGCCCCTCGTGACCTTCGCGCCCCTCCTGGCCTTCGCGCCCTTCGCGCATCGGCACGCGCACCCCTCGCTCCGACGCCACCGAGTCCGCGATGTCGTATCCGGCGTCCACGTGCCGGATGACGCCCATTCCGGGGTCGTTGGTCAGCACCCGCCGGATCTTCTCGCCGGCCAGGCGGGTGCCGTCGGCGACCGTCACCTGGCCGGCGTGCAGGGAGCGACCCATGCCGACGCCGCCGCCGTGGTGGACGGACACCCAGGAGGCCCCAGACGCCACGTTCACCATCGCGTTGAGCAGGGGCCAGTCGGCGATCGCGTCGGACCCGTCGAGCATGGCCTCGGTCTCGCGGTACGGGGAGGCGACGGAGCCGCAGTCGAGGTGGTCGCGGCCGATGACCACGGGGGCGGACAGCTCGCCGCTCGCGACCATCTCGTTGAACCGCTCGCCGGCCTTGTCCCGCTCGCCGTATCCGAGCCAGCAGATGCGCGCGGGCAGGCCCTGGAAGTGGACGCGTTCACCGGCCAGTCGGATCCAGCGGGCCAGGGACTCGTTCTCCGGGAACAGCTCGAGGACGGCCCGGTCGGTCTTCGCGATGTCGGCGGGGTCGCCGGACAGGGCGGCCCAGCGGAAGGGGCCCCTGCCCTCGCAGAACAGCGGACGGATGTAGGCGGGGACGAAGCCGGGGAAGGCGAAGGCCCGGTCGTATCCGGCGAGTTCGGCCTCGCCCCGGATGGAGTTGCCGTAGTCGAAGACCTCGGCTCCGGCGTCCATGAAGCCGACCATCGCCTCGACGTGCCGGGCCATGGACCGGCGGGCGCGGGTGGTGAAGCCGGCCGGGTCCTTGGCGGCGGCGTCGGCCATGTCCTCGAAGGCGACCCCGGCGGGCAGGTAGGCCAGCGGGTCGTGGGCGGAGGTCTGGTCGGTGACGATGTCGACGGGGGCGCCCAGGGCGAGGAGCTGCGGGAGCACCTCGGCGGCGTTGCCTAGGACGCCGATCGACAGCGGTCGGCGGGCGTCGCGGGCCTCGGTGGCCAGCCGCAGGGCGTGGTCGAGGGAGTCGGCCCGCACGTCCAGGTACCGGTGCTCGATGCGGCGGTCGATGGCGCGGGGGTCGCAGTCGACGCAGATCGCGACGCCGTCGTTCATGGTGACGGCGAGCGGCTGGGCGCCGCCCATGCCGCCGAGGCCGGCGGTCAGGGTGATGGTCCCGGCGAGGGTGCCGCCGAACTTCTTGGCGGCGACGGCGGCGAACGTCTCGTAGGTGCCCTGGAGGATGCCCTGGGTGCCGATGTAGATCCAGGAGCCGGCGGTCATCTGCCCGTACATGGTCAGGCCGAGGGCCTCCAGGCGGCGGAACTCCTCCCAGTTGGCCCAGTCGCCGACGAGGTTGGAGTTGGCGATGAGGACGCGCGGGGCCCATTCGTGGGTCTGCATGACGCCGACGGGACGGCCGGACTGGACGAGCATCGTCTCGTCCTGCTTCAGGGTCCTGAGGGTGCGGACCATGGCCTCGAAGGAGCGCCAGTCGCGGGCCGCCTTCCCGGTGCCGCCGTAGACGACGAGCTGGTCGGGGTGTTCGGCGACCTCCGGGTCGAGGTTGTTCTGCAGCATGCGCAGAGCGGCTTCCTGGGGCCAGCCCAGGGCGCTCGGTTCGGTGCCGCGCGGCGCTCGGACGACTCGGGGTCCTGACATGGTCCGCCTCCTGGTGACGTGCTCCCGCCCTTACCGCAGATATTCACACATTCGCAGCCTGAATAGAGCTAGTCAATACGGCCGGTGTGTCGGTGCGGGCCGCCGGGCGGTGTTTGGCTGGACGTGTGGGTACTGGCATGGGGAACGCCGAAACACCCAGAACACCCAGAACACCGAAAACACCGAAAACACCGAGAACGCCGAGGAGGCGAGGGAAGCGGTGGCTCATGAGGAGGGCAGGCCGGACGACGCGGGCGGCCCGGACGGCGGGACCGAGCCGGGGGCCGGGCGGGCGGCCCGGCGGGACGAGGCGGTGCGGGCCGCGGTGGAACAGGGGCTGCTCGGTCCCGGCCGCCCCCTGGCGGCCCTGCTCGACGTCACCGGCATCCGGGAGTCGGCGGCCGAGCTGCGGGCGGCCTTCGCGGCGGTGACACCGCCCGGCACACCCGTGCTGCACGCCTTCGCCGTGAAGGCGACCCCGCTGGTGCCGGTGCTGCGGCTGCTGCACACGGAGGGCATCGGGGCGGAGGTGGCGAGCCCCGGTGAGCTGGCGCTGGCGCGGGCGGCGGGCGTGCCCCCGGAGCGGACGGTGCTGGACTCACCCGCCAAGACACCGGCCGAGCTGCGGGAGGCACTGGCGCTGGGCATCGCCGTCAACGCGGACAACCCGCAGGAGCTGGCACGTGTCGACGCCCTGCTGGCCGACGCCCCGGCGCGGCCGGCCGGTCTCCGCTCCCCCCGCTCCCCTCGCGCCCCTCGCTCCTCCTTTGGCATTCGAGTGAACCCACAGGTCGGCGGTGGCGCCATCGAGGCGCTGTCCACCGCCACGGCAACCTCGAAGTTCGGGGTGGCGCTGCGCGACGAGGGAGCGCGGGAGTGGGTCGTGCGGGCCTACCTGGACCGGCCGTGGCTGACCCGGCTGCACGCGCACACCGGCTCCCAGGGCATCGCGCTGCCCCTGATGGCGAGGGGCGTGGCGGAGACGTACGCGCTGGCGGAGGAGATCAACCGGCGCGCGGGGCGGCAGCAGGTCGACACCGTCGACATCGGCGGCGGCCTGCCGGTGAACTTCGCCTCCGACGCGACCGACCCGACGTACGCGCGGTACGCGCGGCTGCTGAAGGAGACCGTGCCCGGACTGTTCGACGGGCGGTACGGGCTGGTCACCGAGTTCGGACGGTCACTGCTGGCCAAGCACGGCACGGTCGTCGCCCGGGTGGAGTACGCCAAGAGTGCCGGCGGGCGTCCGGTCGCGGTGACGCACGCGGGCGTGCAGGTGGCGACCCGGACGGTGTACGCGCCGGCCGCGTGGCCGCTCAGGATCGCCGCGTACGACGCCAAGGGGTTGCCGAAGGAGGGCCCCGCGGTGGTGCAGGACGTGGCGGGGCCGGCCTGCTTCGCGGGCGACCTGCTCGCCCGGGGACAGGCGCTGCCCCTGCTGGAGCAGGGGGACCACGCGGCGGCGCTGGACACGGGCGCGTACTACTTCGCCCACCACTATGCGTACAACTCGCTCCCCCGCCCGGCCGTCCACGGCTTCACCGCCGACGGCCCCGGCCGGGTCACGTTCGCGCTCGTGCGCCCGGCCCAGAGCGTCGAGGAGATCGTGGCCGAATCGGGCGGTGCCCACGTGGACGCCCTGATCTCCTGACCACCCGACGCCCGACCGCCCGGACCACCCGGCCCGGGTCAGGCCAGGGCCGAGACGCGGCGGCGGGCCCCGCCCGGGGTCGCGTCGCCCGCCGCGATACCGGTGGTGCGGTACGCCTTGACCGCCTTGCCGGCCGGGCTGCCCGCGCCCGCGCGCAGCCAGTCGACGCGGACCCACAGCAGGCTCTGGTCGGCCTCCTCCAGGCGGCCGATCCAGGACGCCTTCCACCACAGGCCGGCTCCGCACCCGGCGAGCAGCAGACCGCCCGCCGCGGGCAGCGCGAACGAGCCGCCCAGGGCGGCGAGGAAGGCGAGCAGCAGCCACCAGCGGTGGCCGCGACGCCAGTTGCGCACGCTGACCGCACGGCCCTGGAGCACATCGTGCTTGCCCGCCCGGACCGCCGGCCGGGCCAGCGCGCGGTACCGCCCCCGCCGCGTGCACGCCACCACGGCCATGGCCACGAGGAACAGCGCGGCCCCCGCCAGCACACCGATCCGGCGGCCGGTCAGCCCCGGCACCAGCACCCCGATGCCCGCCGCGAACACGCCCAGCCACCACAGCGGGGCGGCCCCGGCCCGTACGACGACGGCCACCCGAGCCAGCCCCTGTCCTCCGCGCATCACGTCCAGCCTCCCGTCCCACGTCAGTGGAGTGTCCGTATGGTCCCGGGGCGCAGGGTAGTGAACCGACGTGAGAGAAGTCTGAGACACCACCCCTGCCCGCCCCGCCCCCCGCCGTCACTCCACGAACAGACCGCGGGCCGCCGCCTTCGTGTCGAACTCCTCCAGCCGGGCCTGCGCGTCGGGCAGGTCGTCGCACATCGCCTCCAGCAGTACCCGGCCCAGCAGCATCGGCGCGCACGCCGTGTCGAAGGCGAGCCCGGTGCCGACGGCGGCGGGCAGCAGCAGGTCGGAGACCTTGGCGACCGGCGCGAAGGCGGAGTCGGCGACGGTGACGACGGTCAGCCCCGTCTCCCTGGCGTGCGTGAGGGCGTCGACGACCTCGCGGGGATGCCGGGGCAGCGCGAAGCACAGCAGGGCCCCGGCCCCGGCCCCGGCAGCGGCGTCGATGCGATCGTGCAGCATGGTGCCGCCCTCGTTGAGCAGCCGCACGTCGGGGTGGACCTTGGCGGCGAAGTAGGCGAAGCCGTGGGCCTGCGCCGCCGCCGCGCGCAGCCCGAGCACGGGCAGCGGCCTGCTGTCCGCGAGGATCCGTCCCGCCCGCCGTACGGGCTCCGGATCGGCCAGCACCTCCGCGAGGTGCCGCAGGTTCTCGATCTCGGCCTCGACGGCCTGCTGGTACTCGTTGTACGGGCCGGTCTCCGGCGTGGGCCCGGTGGGCGCGACCTCGCGCAGATGCCGCCGCAGCGCGGGGTAGCCGTCGAAGCCCAGGGCGACGGCGAACCGGGTCACGGAGGGCTGGCTGACCCCGGCCAGCTCGGCCAGTTCCACGCTGGACAGGAACGGGACGTCGGCGGCGCGCCGCACCATGCTGTGCGCGATGCGCCGCTGCGTGGGCGTCAGCCGGTGCCCCTCGAAGAGCGCCTGCAGGCGCGCGCCCGGGCCCTCGGTGACGCTCATGACGTGGCTCCCCCTCGACCTGTTCCTCGGTCTGCTCCTCGGCCTGATCCTCTGCCTATTCACACACCGCGATTCCTGCATGCCGTTATACAGGCGAACGGAGGGCGAGCACGACCGGGAGCGGCCCCGGAGCGGGCGCCGGGCTCCTGCGGGCCCCCGGCCGACAACGGGGGCTACCCCCAGTGTCATGGGCCCTCGGCCTGCCTACCGTGCTCGGTATGAGCGGAATGGACGCGCGGGACGCCGAGCTGAAGAAGGAACTCGACGCCACCCTGCAGGCCCGCAGGGAACTGGGCGACGAGTACGAGTCCGCGCTGGTCGACTCGTTCCTGGCGAAGGTCGATCAGCGCATCGACGGCTCGGTGGAGCGCCTGGTGCGCCGACAGCTCGCCGAGCAGCAGATGACGGTGGCCCGGGAGTCCCGGAAGCCGAAGGCCACGGACAGCTGGGGCGAGCGCTTCGGCTTCGGGATCGTCTCCCTGGTCCTGGCGGTGCCGCTGTCCGCGATCGGCGGGGGTGTGGGCCACCTGCCCGGCCTGGTGGTCGCCTGGCTGGGCATCGTCGGCGTGAACGTCGTCCAGGCCGCACGCGTCGACCCGGCCCTGTTCGGCTCCCGCCGCCGGCGGCGGGAGCCGGACGACGCCTGGGAGGACTGAGCAGACGGGACAGCCGCCGAGGGCGGCCGCGGAAGGGCGGTACGCGGGGACCACCGCACCCCCGTCACCGGGGGGCGGGACGACGGCGGTCCCCGCGCGGGGACACGGGCCGGCCGGGCCCGCGTCCTGGCGTCCGTGGAGGTCCGGGAGCCGCTCCGGAGGCCCTTGACGCCGTTCCCTGTCGGCCGGGAAGGGGATCCTCCCCCGGCGCTGAACGCCTGGGAGGTGCCCCCGCCTTCCCGCCGACACCCCTCACTCTGCCGGACCGGTGTTAAGCGCGTGCTGCGCGCACATGACGCCCGCGTACCACTTCCGCGAAGTCCACGAAGATCACGTGCGGAGATCGCGTGCGGCTCTGCTCCACGGCGTGCACGGCCGGTTCACCGGTGCGCCGCCGAAGGCCGCCACCGGCCGCCCGCCGGTTCCCGTCCGTCAGCTCCCGTCCTTGGCGAGGAAGGACAGCAGGTCCTGGCGGCCGACCACACCGGTCGGCTTGCCCTCGACCAGGACGATCGCCGCGTCCGCCTTGCCCAGCACGGCCATCAGGTCCGCGACGGGCTCACCGGAGCCGACCTGCGGCAGCGGGGCCGACATGTGCTTCTCCAGCGGGTCCTCGAGCGAGGCGTGCTTGCTGAACAGCGCGTCCAGCAGCTCCCGCTCCACCACCGAGCCGACGACCTCGGCGGCCATCACGTCCGGGTGGCCGGCGCCCGGCTTGACGACCGGCATCTGCGAGACGCCGTACTCGCGCAGCACCTCGATGGCCTGCCCGACCGTCTCGTCGGGGTGCATGTGCACGAGGGACGGGATGTGCCCGCCCTCCTTGTGGTCGAGGACAGCACCGACGCGGGCGCTCGGGCCGGCGTCCTCGAGGAAGCCGTAGTCGGCCATCCACTCGTCGTTGAAGATCTTGCTGAGGTAGCCGCGCCCGCTGTCCGGGAGCAGCACCACCACGACGTCGTCCTCGCCGAGCCGCTCGGCCACCCGCAGCGCCGCCACGACGGCCATGCCGCACGAACCGCCGACGAGCAGGCCCTCCTCCTTGGCGAGGCGCCGGGTCATCTGGAAGGAGTCCTTGTCGGACACGGGGACGATCTCGTCCGCGACGGTGCGGTCGTATGCGGTGGGCCAGAAGTCCTCGCCCACGCCCTCCACCAGGTACGGCCGCCCGGAGCCGCCCGAGTAGACGGAGCCCTCGGGGTCGGCGCCGACGACCTTGACGCGGCCGTCGCTGACCTCCTTCAGGTAGCGCCCGGTCCCGGAGATGGTGCCGCCGGTGCCGACTCCGGCCACGAAGTGGGTGATCTTCCCCTCGGTCTGCTCCCACAGCTCCGGGCCGGTGGACTCGTAGTGGCTGAGCGGGTTGTTGGGGTTGGAGTACTGGTCCGGCTTCCAGGCCCCCGGCGTCTCACGGACCAGCCGGTCGGAGACGTTGTAGTAGGAGTCGGGGTGCTCGGGGTCGACGGCGGTCGGGCAGACGACCACTTCCGCCCCGTACGCCCGCAGCACGTTGATCTTGTCCAGGGAGACCTTGTCGGGGCAGACGAAGATGCACTTGTAGCCCTTCTGCTGGGCCACGATGGCAAGACCGACCCCGGTGTTGCCACTGGTCGGCTCGACGATGGTGCCGCCCGGCTGCAGCTCTCCGCTCTTCTCCGCCGCCTCGATCATGCGCAGGGCGATGCGGTCCTTCACCGATCCGCCGGGGTTGAAGTACTCCACCTTGGCCAGGACAGTCGCCCCGATGCCCTTGGTGACGTTGTTGAGCCTCACGAGCGGGGTGTCGCCGACAAGGCTGATCATCGAGTCGTGGAATTGCACCGTTGTCTCCGGATGCTGCAAAAGGTGTGGTTGTCGTGGTGCTGCCAGCCTAGAGCCTGCTCCTGAGCCGCTGTCCGCCACGACCCGGCCGGGTCGTTCACCCTGCGTCGAGATTGGACCACGGTCCGTACGGGGCAAGCACTGGGTGTACGGCTTCGAGGAGGTGGCGGCGAGGCATGACACGCATGTCGAGGGCGAGAGTGGCCCGGCGGATCGCGGCGGGCGCGGCGTACGGCGGCGGGGGCGTCGGGCTGGCCGGTGCGGCCGCCGTCGGGCTGCTGCTGGCCGAGGCCCAGCTGGCGCGGCGGCGGGTGGGCAACGGCACGACTCCGCACGTACCGAACGCGGACGGCCTGTACGGCGCCGCCTACACGGTGCCCGGTGAACCGGCGCTGCGGCTGACGATGCTGGGCGACTCCACGGCCGCCGGCCAGGGAGTGCACCGGGCCGGGCAGACCCCGGGCGCGCTGCTGGCGTCGGGCGTCGCGGCGATCGCGGAACGGCCCGTGGGGCTGAGCACGGTGGCGGTGCCCGGAGCCCGCTCCGACGACCTGGACCGGCAGGTGAGCCGGGCCCTGGCCGATCCGGCCCGGGTGCCCGACATCTGCGTGATCATGATCGGGGCGAACGACGTCACGCACCGCCTGTCGCCCGCCCTCTCCGTCCGTCACCTGGCCTCGGCGGTACGCCGGCTGCGGACGGCCGGAGCGGAGGTCGTCGTCGGCACCTGCCCGGACCTGGGCACGATCGAGCCGGTGTGGCAGCCCCTGCGCTGGCTGGCCCGGCGGGCCTCCCGGCAGCTGGCGGCGGCCCAGACGATCGGCACGGTCGAACAGGGCGGGCGCACGGTGTCACTGGGCGATCTGCTGGGCCCCGAGTTCGCGGCGAACCCCCGCGAGCTCTTCGGCCCCGACAACTACCACCCCTCCGCCGAGGGGTACGCCACGGCCGCCATGGCCGTCCTGCCGACCGTCTGCGCCGTGCTCGGACTGTGGCCCGCGTTGGAGGAGCGTCCCGACGCGGCCCGCCGCGAGGGCTTCCTCCCCGTCGCCCGGGCGGCGGCCGAGGCCGCTTCGGAGGCGGGCACCGAGGTCACGGCGGCCGGGCCGACGGGCCTCCGGGGTCCCTGGGCCCTCCTCAAGCGCCGCAAGCGCCGCCGGGTACCGGAACCGGAGCTCGAGCCGGAATCCGCTCCGGCGACGGATTCCGGGGGACCCCAGGCAAAAGCAAGCGCTTAGTAAACTGCGGCCAGAGTCACACCGCGCCCCTCGTGACCCCGCCACTACGGCCGGGTAGCTTCCCAAGCAGCCCACCCGTCACCCGACCACCGCCCCTCAACGAGGCGCTACGCGCCGCCCCTTCCGTCCCGTCACCCGACCACCGCCCCTCAACGAGGCGCTACGCGCCGCCCCTTCCGTCCCGTCACCCGACCACCACCCCTCAGGAGCCGTGATGCCCGAAGCCGTGATCGTCTCAGCCGCCCGCTCCCCCATCGGCCGCGCCTTCAAGGGCTCCCTGAAGGACGTGCGCCCGGACGACCTGACCGCCTCGATCATCCAGGCCGCCCTCGCCAAGGTCCCCGAGCTGGACCCGAAGGACATCGACGACCTGATGCTCGGCTGCGGCCTGCCCGGCGGCGAGCAGGGCAACAACCTCGGCCGCATCGTCGCCGTGCAGATGGGGATGGACCACCTCCCCGGCTGCACCATCACCCGCTACTGCTCGTCGTCCCTGCAGACCTCCCGCATGGCGCTGCACGCCATCAAGGCCGGGGAGGGCGACGTCTTCATCTCGGCCGGCGTCGAGACGGTCTCCCGGTTCGCCAAGGGCAACTCCGACAGCCTTCCCGACACCCGCAACCCGTTCTTCGCCGAGGCCGAGGCCCGTACCGCCGCCGTCGCGGAACAGGAGGGCACCACCTGGCACGACCCGCGCGAGGACGGCCTCGTCCCGGACGCCTACATCGCGATGGGCCAGACCGCCGAGAACCTGGCGCGCGCCAAGGGCGTCACCCGCCAGGAGATGGACGAGTTCGGCGTCCGCTCGCAGAACCTCGCCGAGGAAGCCATCAAGAACGGCTTCTGGGAGCGCGAGATCACTCCGGTGACGCTGCCCGACGGCACGGTCGTCACCAAGGACGACGGCCCGCGCGCCGGAGTCACCATGGAGGGCGTCTCCGGTCTCAAGCCCGTCTTCCGCCCCGACGGCCTGGTCACCGCCGGCAACTGCTGCCCGCTCAACGACGGCGCCGCCGCGCTGGTCGTCATGAGCGACACCAAGGCCCGCGAGCTCGGCCTGACCCCGCTCGCCCGGATCGTCTCCACCGGCGTCTCCGGCCTCTCCCCGGAGATCATGGGCCTCGGCCCGGTCGAGGCGAGCAGGCAGGCCCTGTCCCGCGCCGGTCTCACCATCGACGACATCGACCTGGTCGAGATCAACGAGGCGTTCGCCGCCCAGGTGATCCCCTCCTACCGCGAGCTCGGCATCCCGCTGGAGAAGCTGAACGTCAACGGTGGCGCCATCGCCGTCGGCCACCCCTTCGGCATGACCGGCGCCCGCATCACCGCCACACTCATCAACTCCCTGCAGTTCCACGACAAGCAGTTCGGCCTGGAGACGATGTGCGTCGGCGGCGGTCAGGGCATGGCCATGGTCATCGAGCGCCTCAGCTGATCGGCTCGACTCGACCGGCCGCCTCGGACGGCCGCCTCGGACGGCCGCTGCGGCGAGCCGCAAAGTAGCCGGAGCGGCACGGTCGGTGAGGCAACGGCCCGGAACCCCCGAACCACCGGGGTTCCGGGCCGTTCCGTGATCCAATCGCCCCCAGGATGTGACCTATCTCCCTCGCCGAGGAGATTCACGCAGGTCAGAGCCCTACCCCCAGCCAGCCCGGAAACCACACTCTGTCCGTTTCGTGACGTTACGCACTGACAGATGGTTAGTCCGCCCTTCAAGCTGATGTAGGAAGTCGGGGTCGACCTTGAACCGGGAGTACGTCAGTGAGCGCCATGCCGATCGCCCTGCTGGTCACCACGGCCGCCACCGGTGCCGTGGGCGTCGCCGTCCTGCGCAGCATCTTGGTGCTGCGCCGACAGGTCGCGGCTCTGCACACCGAGCTGGCCAGGAACAACGCCGCCGCCCTGCGCGCGCTGCTGCCCACCGCCCGCGCGGCCCACGCCGACGAGATACGCGCGGCCGTGGCCGAGGCGCTCGCGGAGGAACGGGAACGGGAGCTCGCCGAGGCGCGGGCGTTCTGGGCCGCCCAGGAGGCCCGTGACATCTCCGACGCGCCCACCCTGCTGGGCCTGGCCGACAGCGAGCTGTTCCTGCCGCGGCAGGCCGATTTCGTCGGTCTGGAGCCGGTGACCGAGCCGGGTGCCGACGCCGACACGTACGCCCCCAAGGACTCCAAGGACCCCAAGGACTTCAGGGACCCCAAGGACTTCGTCCAGGGCGGCACCCCCGCGGACTCCCCCGAGCTGGCCGCGGCCCGCCGCCGGCACCCCTCGCACCCGGACTTCGTGCCCCACCCGGCCCCTGCCGTCGCCGACGACGAGCGCACCGTGTCCACGCTGGAGGAGCTGGCCGCCTCCGAGGTGGAGCTGACCGACGTCCGCCCCGGCCCGCTGGGCACGCTGGACGTCTACGTCTTCGCCGACGGCACGACGCTGTGCATGACACCGGGGCACCGCGAGACCGCGGAGCGCCTGGCCGCGGCCCTGCGCGAGGGCGAGACCCCGTTCCTGCTCGGCGGCTCCGGCGTCTCGGGCGCGTACACGCTGACCTTCGCCTGCGGCGAGGAGAACGTCTACATCCTGGCGGACCGCGTCATCGCGTCCCTCTGACCCGGGGCGTCTCTCCTGCGGGCACCTACACCCCGGCGCGTTTCTGTGACTCCTCCACGAGCCGCACCGCCTCCTCGACCTCCCCCTCGTTCTTCAGTACGAGGGCCAGGTCGTGACCGGCGACGGAGATCTGGTCCGCGGCGGCGAACATGCCCGCGTCGGGCATCTCCCGGGGCTCGGTACCCGGCTCCTCGACGCGCTGGGTCCGCCGCGCCAACTCCCTGGCCAGAGCCAGTGCCTCGGCAGCGGCTCCCCGCTGCAGCCGGCTCTGCGGCGCGGCCCGCAGACGGTCGGCGAAATGGTCCACGGCACGGATGAGGGGCGTCGTATCAAGCACGCGGTGAGCGTACGCGGCGTGGTGGGGCTGTTGCCAACGGACGAACACTCAGGCACGGTGACCTGAAGGACCGGCTCACACCCCTGCGCTGGAGGCGCCGATGTCCCAAGTCTTCTCCGAGGAGACCCATCGCAACCTGCTCGCCCGTATCCCGCACTGCACCGGTCGTGAGATCTCCGACTGGCTGCGCGCCGTCGAAGAAGGACCGTCTCTCTTCCGCTTCGAGGAGAAGGTCAGCTGGCTCCGCCACGAATACGACCTGGCGTACGGCCACGCCAAGGCGATCGTCCACGAGTACGACCTGAGAAGGGCCGCGCGCAAGCTGCTCTAGGTGTTCCCCCGTCCGCACCACGGCGAAGGGCCCCGGGGAGACCCCGGGGCCCTTCGCCTGCACGTGCCACTGCCGTGGCGCGGCGTCAGTCGCTGCTGTTGAGGATCGAGATGAGCCTCAGGAACTCCAGGTAGATCCACACCAGCGTCAGCGTGAGGCCGAAGGCCGCGAACCAGGCCTCCTCGCGCGGGGCACCGTAGGCGAGGCCGTCCTCGACCTGCTTGAAGTCCAGGGCGAGGAAGCAGGCACCGAGGATAATGCCGACGATGCCGAAGACGATGCCGAGCGGGCCGCTGCGGAAGCCGAGGCCGTCACCGCCGCCGAACACCGCGAACAGCAGGTTCACGCCCATCAGCAGGATGAAGCCGAGCGCGGCCGCCATCACGAAGCCGTAGAAACGGCGGTTGACGCGGATCCAGCCCGCCTTGTACGCCACCAGCACGGCGGCGAAGACCGCCATGGTGCCGAGCACGGCCTGCATGGCCGCACCGTTGGCGACGTGGGTGTCGACGATGTTGGAGATGACACCGAGGAAGACGCCCTCGACGGCGGCATACGTCAGGATCAGCGCGGGCGAGGCCTTGCGCTTGAACGACTGCACGAGCGCCAGGACCATGCCGAGCAGCGCGGCGCCGATGCCGATGCCGTAGGACCGGCTGATGTTGGCCTCGTCGACGGGCAGCAGGGCCCAGGAGAGGGCCGCGGCCACGATGAGCAGGCCGAGCGTGCTCGCCGTGCGCATGATGACGTCGTCGATGGTCATCCGGCCGGTCGCGGCCGGCGCCTGCGGCGGCGCACCGTGCTGCAGGTCCTGCTGTCCGTACGGGTTCTGCGCGTAGGGGTTCTGCGCGTACGGGTTGCCGGTGGGCTGCGCGTACGGGTTGCCCTGCGTGGCGACAGCGGGACCCCCGGCCTGCGGCGCGGTGTTGAAGCCCGCGTAGCCGTTGTCGCGGCTGAACCCCCGTCGCGAGAAGACCGGGTTTCTGCTCCTCATTGCACTCCTCCATGGCCACACAGCATGGCCTTGGGCTCAAGAGTAATGGGTAGGCAAAGGAATGACCCCCCTACCTTGGGAGGATCTTTCCCCTGTCGTGCTGCGCAACACGCTACGCGGCCGCGTGATTCCCCTCACCACAGGGGCCCGAACCATGACAGATCCGGAACCTGTCCGGAACCGGCCGGAGATCATCCCCAGCCGGCCGCTCCCACGGCGCCCTCGGTTTCCTCGGAGGCGTCCTCGATGCTCGCGTGCCGGCCGGAGACCTCGAGAAACGCTCAGCGGTGGATCGACGACAGCCGCGGCCGGATCGTCACCGAGAGCGGTCGAGCCCTCGCAGGCGCCGTGCTCGAGACCGGTTCACCCGACTGGCTCCGCACAGCCCTCGGCCAGAAGCAGGACCGAGGAGTCCGTAAGCCGCCCTGCGCGGCAGGGGAGCGGCCTGGAGCCCGGAGGGATCACCCCACCCGCACAAGAACGCCCCGGCCGTACGAAACGTACCGGAGCACGCCGGCGTCCGGGACTCCTCGGGGCGCACGTTGTCCTTGATCCGGTCCAGGCAGCGGGGCGCCCCCGAAACCGGTGCAGCGATCAGCTCCGGGCACCGTTCGCCGGTCGTCGTGAGGAGCAGTCGCCCCTCCTCGCCTTCGCCGAACTCTCCGAGGTGCCGGAACACCGACGTGACGGGGCCGATGACCTGTGAACCCGCAGCGAGCCGCGCCTTGACCGCCCCTTGGCCAGGCCGACAGCTTGCTCACGGGCGGGCGTGGCGGTCGAGACCTGCACGTAGTCAGTCTTGCCCGGGAGACCAACGGCCCCTCACCCCCGGCGAGCAGTACCCGCAGGACTGACCCGCCAGCCGCAGGCAGGGCGCCCACAGTGGCACGTGTTTCAGCGGAAGTGCCCGGAGCCGGACTTGAACCGGCACGCCCCTCACCGGGGCAGCGAGGTTTAAGCTCGCCGTGTCTGCATTCCACCATCCGGGCAGGCCATGGGCTCCGCGTCGGGCACACGCCGAGCCTATCGGGACCCCTCTCCCCCGCAGCGGGGTGGTGGCCCCATGTTGTCTTATTTTATTGGCGCCTGAGGGAGCATCAGGCCACGGAAAACGCCATCAGCACTTGCCACCAGCCTTGCGGGCGGGGGCCGGCCGCGCATGCGGAATGACGGAATTTCACTGTATGAACAAGGGCGCTCCACCTGTTCTGACGATGTCCGCCGCTCGGCCCGTCTCCCCCCTGGGGCCAGGGTGGGCCGTCATCCCCAGGTATGACGGCGGCCCCGGTGGTCAGCCCCGAGTCGCCCCCCACAACCGGAGCAGCGGGTGACTACACGGCGGTGAGCGCGCGAAACGATGGACCACGTCCCCGTTCCCGCGCAACGCGTCGTCGCGAAAGACGTCGTCGCGCATCACGTCGTCCCGACAGGAGTGCCCATCCCGTGACCACCGCACCCTCCCCCAAACTCCGTCCGGGGGGACCCCCAGCCGACCGGACCACCGCCGTGGCCGCGCGCGCCACGGACCTGTCGAAGATCTACGGCCAGGGCGAGACCCGGGTGGTCGCCCTCGACCAGGTCTCCGTCGGCTTCCGGCAGGCGGAGTTCACCGCGATCATGGGACCGTCGGGGTCCGGCAAGTCCACGCTCATGCACTGCGTCGCCGGTCTCGACACGTTCTCGTCCGGTTCCGTGCGCATCGGTGACACCGAGCTGGGTTCCCTGAAGGACAAGCAGCTGACCAAGCTGCGCCGGGACAAGATCGGCTTCATCTTCCAGGCCTTCAACCTGCTGCCGACCCTCACGGCCCTGGAGAACATCACCCTTCCGATGGACATCGCGGGGCGCAAGCCGGACAAGGAGTGGCTGGACAGGGTGATCCGGATGGTCGGCCTGTCCGACCGGCTGAGCCACCGGCCCGCGCAGCTGTCCGGCGGCCAGCAGCAACGGGTCGCCGTGGCACGGGCGTTGGCCTCTCGGCCCGACATCATCTTCGGCGACGAGCCCACCGGCAACCTCGACTCCCGTTCCGGCGCCGAGGTGCTCGGCTTCCTGCGCAACTCCGTGCGCGAGCTGGGGCAGACGGTGGTCATGGTGACCCACGACCCGGTCGCCGCGGCCTACGCGGACCGGGTGGTGTTCCTCGCGGACGGCAGGATCGTGGACGAGATGCACGGGCCGACGGCCGACTCGGTGCTCGACCGCATGAAGAAGTTCGACGCCAAGGGCCGCACCAGCTGAAGCGACGTCATCAGCCGTACGTCCGTCACTGATTGATGCCCCGTCACCGGCCGACGCCCCGACGTCCCGCACCCCCTCCTCCCGCCCTCGTACCTCTGGACCCGAGAAGACACCCAATGTTCCGTACCGCCTTGCGCAATGTGCTCGCGCACAAGGCCCGGCTCCTGATGACCGTGCTCGCCGTGATGCTCGGCGTGGCCTTCGTGTCGGGGACCCTGGTCTTCACCAACACCCTCTCCGACGCTCTCCAGAAGAGCTCCGCCAAGGGCTTCGACCACGTCGACGTCGCCGTCACCGCCGAGTGGAAGGAGCCCGAGGGCGACAGGGTCGGCGAGTACCACGAGCTGACCCCGGCCATGGTCGACGCCAGCGCCGGGGTGCCGGGTGCCGCGCGGGCCATCGGGATCGTCCAGGGGTTCACCGCCCTCGCCGACAAGGACGGCAAGCTGGTCGGCGACGGCTTCCAGTCGCAGGGCGGCAACTACTGGGGCGACGACGACCCCCGCTACCCGCTGACCGACGGACGCGCGCCCAAGGGCGCCGACGAGATCCTCATCGACTCCGAGACCGCGAAGCGCACCGGCTACCAGGTCGGTGACACCGTGCGGATGTCGGTCGACGGTCCCGTGCTGGAGCCGGTCGTCACCGGTGTCTTCACCACGGACGACGGCAATGTCGCGGCCGGGGGGAGCCTCACCCTGTTCGACACCGCGACCGCGCAGAAGCTGTTCGGCAAGGCGGGCACGTTCGACGAGATCGCCGTCAAGGCGAAGGACGGCGTCTCCGAGGCCGCGCTGCGCTCGCAGCTGGAGAAGGCACTGCCCGCCGGCGCCGTCAGCACCAGGACCGGCGGCGAACTCGCCGACGCGCAGGCGGAGATGATCGCCTCGTCGATGAGCGGTATGAAGCAGGGCCTGCTGGTGTTCGCCGGTATCGCGTTGTTCGTCGGTACGTTCATCATCGCCAACACCTTCACCATGCTGGTCGCCCAGCGCACCCGGGAACTGGCGCTGATGCGCGCGGTCGGCGCCTCCCGCCGGCAGGTCACGCGGTCGGTGCTGATCGAGGCGTTCCTGGTGGGGGCGGTCGCCGCCGTGGTCGGGCTGCTCACCGGTATCGGTATCGGCGCCGGGCTGCGTTCCCTGGTGGGGTCGCTGGGCGCGACCATGCCCGACGGCCCCTTGGTGGTCACGCCGGGCACCGTCGGCACCGCGTTCGCGGTCGGCATCCTGATCACCATGCTCGCCGCCTGGCTGCCCGGCCGCCGGGCCGCGAAGATCCCGCCGGTGGCGGCGATGAGCTCGGTGCACGCCAAGGCGACGACCAAGTCGCTGGTGCTGCGCAACACGCTGGGCGCGCTCTTCGCGGGGGCCGGTGTCGCGGTGGTCCTGGTGGCCACGACGATGGACGGCTCGGACGGCCAGGCTCCCATGGGGCTCGGCGCGGTGCTGCTGATCATCGGTGTGTTCGTCCTGACCCCCCTGCTGTCCCGCCCGCTGATCGCCGCCGCGGCTCCGGTGCTCCGCGTCTTCGGGGTGTCCGGGAAGCTGGCCCGGCAGAACTCGGTGCGCAATCCGCGCCGTACCGCCGCGACCGCGTCCGCGCTGATGATCGGACTCACCCTGATCACCGGTATGACGGTGGTGGCGGGCAGCCTGCAGAGGTCCATCGACAAGATGGCGGCCTCCTCGATCAAGGCCGACTACGTGGTGTCCATGGCGAACGGCCACGGGCTGAAGCCGGACGTGGGGCGCACGCTGCGGGAGGCCGACGGCGTCACCGCCACCAGCCCCATGCGCAACGCGGCGGCCCGCATCGACGGGGAGACCGCCTTCCTGACCGGCGTCGACGGCGCCGCGATCGGCGAGCTGACCGAGTTCCCGGTCCGGGAGGGCGCCTTCGAGGTGGGCGGCACGCGGATCGTCGTCGACCACGAAACGGCCGAGCGCCGCGGCTGGAAGGCCGGTTCCGACCTCACCGTCGCCTACGAGGACGGCGAGAAGCAGAAGCTGACGGTCGCCGGTGTCTACGAGGGCAACGAGATGTTCCGCGGCGTCATGCTCGACACCGCGACGCTCGCCCCGCACCAGTCGGACCCGGGCGACATGCTGGTCCTGGTGAAGACCTCCGGCGGCGCCTCCGACACCGCGAAGGACAACCTGGAGAAGGCTCTCGGCACCAACCCCGCGATCAAGGTCCAGGACAAGCAGGACCTCTCCGACGAGTTGGCGCAGATGTTCACGCTGATACTGAACATGGTCTACGGGCTGCTGGCCATGGCCGTGCTCGTCGCGGTGATCGGGGTCATCAACACCCTGGCCATGTCGGTGTTCGAGCGGTCCCAGGAGATCGGCATGCTCCGCGCGGTCGGCCTGGACCGCAGGGGCGTCAAGCGGATGGTCCGCCTGGAGTCCCTGGTGATCTCCCTGTTCGGCGGGGTGCTCGGCATCGGGCTGGGCGTGTTCTTCGGCTGGGCGGCCGGTGAGCTCCTGGGGACCAGGATGTCGACGTACGAACTGGTCCTGCCCTGGGACCGGTTGGCGGTCTTCCTGCTGCTGGCCGGTGTCGTGGGCGTCCTGGCGGCGCTGTGGCCGGCCCGGCGGGCGGCACGGCTGAACATGCTGCAGGCGATCAAGACCGAGTAAGCCGGACGGCACGCGCAGCCGAACAGCACGCGCGGGTGGGCCCCGTCGCGGCGACCGACGACCGGTCATCGCGACGGGGCCCGCCCCTTCGCGTCGGGACCCGGGTGAGCCGTTCAGTTCCAGGTGCGGGTGCGCAGGGGGAGGCCGGAGGTGCCGGAGTCGTGGGTCTTCACGGCCAGCACCTGGTTGACGCCGATGCGGCCGCGTTCGAAGGCGAGCGCGGAGGCGGCCATGTACAGCAGCCAGACGCGGGCCCGTCCCGGGCCGGCGAGCGTGACGGCCCGGCCCCACCCCGCCTCCAGGTTCGCCACCCAGCGGCGCAGGGTGAGGGCGTAGTGCTCGCGGATCGACTCGACGTCACGCGTCTCGAAGCCGGCCCGCTCCAGCAGGGACACCGTGGTGCCCACGGGGGCGAGTTCCCCGTCGGGGAAGACGTAGGCGTCCATGAACGGGTTCAGGCGGTACGCCGACTCGTCCCGCTGCGGGCGGCGCGCGATCTGGTGGTTCAGCAGCCGTCCGCCGGGCTTCAGGAGGCGGTGCAAGGCCGTGGCGTACTCCAGGTACCGCTGGGCGCCGACGTGTTCGGCCATGCCGATCGAGGAGATCGCGTCGTAGGGGCCGTCCGGGACGTCACGGTAGTCCTGGACCCTGATCTCTACGCGGTCGGTGAGCCCTTCGCCGGCGACGCGCTTACGGGCGTGGGCGGCCTGCTCCTGGGAGAGGGTGACGCCGACGACGCTCACGCCGTGCTCGCGGGCGGCGTGGATCGCCATGGAGCCCCAGCCGCAGCCGACGTCCAGCAGGCGCCGGCCCGGCGTCAGGGCGAGCTTGCGGCAGACGAGTTCCAGCTTGTCGTGCTGGGCCTCCTCGAGGGTGCCCTGCGGCGGCGGGGCCGGCCAGTAGGCGCAGGAGTACACCATGGACGGGCCGAGGACGATCTCGTAGAAGTCGTTGCCGACGTCGTAGTGGTGGCTGATGGCGCGTCGGTCGCTGCGCTTGGTGTGCAGGCCGCGGCGGGGCCTGCGGACCTCCTCCGGCGGCGGGCCGGGCGGCAGCGGCGGGCCCGCCAGCCCGAGGAGGCCTCGGACGGCGGAGCGGACCTCGGGGTCGCGCAGCGACCGGGCCAGGGTGGGGGCGTCCTCACCGCGCTCCCAGACGAGGCCGGAGAGCAGGTCGAGGGCGGCGTAGAGGTCGCCGTCGATGCCGAGGTCACCGGCCACCCAGGCGCGGGCGAGGCCGAGTTCGCCCGGCTTCCACAGCAGGTGGCGCACGGCCCGGCGGTTGCGTACGACGAGGGTCGGTGCGCCCGGGGGGCCGGCTTGTGATCCGTCCCAGGCGCGGATGCGCAGCGGGACGGGTGTGCCCAGCAACTGTTCGACGAGGCCCTTCAGCCGCGGAGCGGCGTCTCTCATGGTGTACACCTCCGCTAGGTGCTTCCCCTGCCCGAGCGAGGTCGAGAGCTCGGGGAAGGCGATCCCGGAATGTCCTCACCACGTAAGCACCTGTGGGCCGCCGGACAGTACCCGGCGCGCGTCAGGACCGGGCAAAAGCACCGAAGGGGCCGCCCGCACCACGGATGGCGGGCGACCCCTTCGGGTGACCGATGGCCCTGAGACCGGACGGGACCGGGCCCGAAGACCGGCGGGTCAGGAAGCCTTGGCCTCGGCCTTCTCGGCCTTCTCGGTCTTCACCGGCTCGGCGGCCGCGGGCACCGGGGCCGGCTTCGCGGCCTCGTAGAACTCCTCGCGCGGGGACTGGATCGCACCCAGCGAGACGACCTCGCGCCTGAGGAACATGGCGAGCGTCCAGTCGGCGAAGACCCGGATCTTGCGGTTCCACGTCGGCATCGCCATGCCGTGGTAGCTCCGGTGCATGTACCAGGCGAGACGGCCCTTGAGCTTGATCTTCACCTTGCCGACGACGATCATCGCGACACCCTTGTGCAGGCCGAGGCCCGCCACCGCGCCCTTGTTGGCGTGGCTGTACTCCTTCTGCGGGAAGCCCCGCATGGCGGAGACCACGTTGTCGCCGAGCACCTTGGCCTGGCGCAGCGCGTGCTGGGCGTTCGGCGGGCACCAGGCGTTCTCGTTGCCGGCCTTGCGGCCCACGAGGTCCGGCACCTGGGCGTTGTCGCCCGCGGCCCAGATGTAGTCGCTGCCGGTGACCTGGAGGGTCGGCTGGGTGTCGACGTGGCCGCGCGGGCCCAGCGGGAGGCCGAAGCGGGCCAGGGCCGGGTTCGGCTTGACGCCCGCCGTCCACACGATGGTGTTGGAGTCGACCTCGAGGCCGTTCTTCAGCACGACGTGGCCGTCGACGCAGGAGTCCATGGAGGTGGAGAGGTAGACCTCGACGCCGCGGCCCTCGAGGTGCTCCTTGCCGTACTTGCCGAGCTTCGGACCCACCTCGGGGAGGATCTTGTCGGCGGCGTCGACGAGGATGAAGCGCATGTCCTCACGGGACACGTTCTTGTAGTACTTGGCCGCGTCCCGGGCCAGGTCCTCGACCTCACCGATGGTCTCCGCGCCGGCGAAGCCACCGCCGACGAAGACGAAGGTGAGCGCCTTGCGGCGGATCTCCTCGTCCGTGGTGGAGTCGGCCTTGTCGAGCTGCTCGAGGACGTGGTTGCGCAGGCCGATGGCCTCCTCGATGCCCTTCATGCCGATGCCCTGCTCGGCGAGGCCGGGGATCGGGAAGGTGCGGGAGACCGCGCCGAGCGCGATCACCAGGTAGTCGAAGGGCAGTTCGTAGGCCTCGCCGACCAGCGGCGCGACCGTGGCGACCTTGCGGTCCTGGTCGATGGTGGTGACCCGGCCGGTGAGGACCTCCGCCTTGGGGAGCACGCGTCGCAGGGGGACGACGACGTGCCGCGGGGAGATGTTGCCGGCGGCGGCTTCGGGCAGGAAGGGCTGGTAGGTCATGTACGACCGCGGGTCGACGACGGTGACGGTCGCCTCGCCGTAACGCATCTTCTTCTGGATGCGCCGAGCTGCGTACAGGCCTACGTACCCACCGCCTACTACGAGGATCCTGGGACGCTCCGTGGTGCTCATGCCATCGAGTATCCACCCGCCCTCGGGGGTGGGCTCGTGCGCCCCTTCACAAGCTCGACCAGTGCCTGTGTTACACTTCCCGACTTTTGTGATCAAGCCCATGCCGGGAAACGGGAACGAGTACTCGATGTGACCCGTTGTCAATACCTCGTGAGCTGCCCCTCTTCGGTTTTTGGGGCACTGCGAGGCTGCGGACAGGGCTTCTGCGGCAACCGGCTCGGGTGCACCCGTCCGCACCTTCTGAACGTGTTCAAAGGGGGTTTGAGGGCCCGAAAGGGTCAACCGGGCCCCCTTCTCCGGCTCACCGGGGCCGATTCCTTGTGAAGAACTTCACGAACTTTCCCGCCGACACCCGCCGGGAGGGGCCCATCGGCCCCTTCCGATCACCGCTCAACCGGTATCCGCACTGCTCAGCAGAGTGCTGCTCGCCGGCCGCGACGGACCACGCGATGCCGTCGAGGATGTCCCGCGAACGCGACTCCCACGCCTGGCGACGTGTACACGAAAGTGCGTACACTTGATCCATGACCGACAACACCGTGACCGTCAGGGAAGCGCGCGCACACCTGGCGGAACACATCAACCGGGCCGAGGAAGGCACTCCGACCGTCATCACACGCAACGGCGCCCCAGTGGCCGCGGTCGTGCCGATCACCGACTTCGAGGCACTGGAGGAGGCCGCCGACGTGATGCTGGCTCGCGAGGCGGAAGCAGTCCTGGCCGAGGGCGGACCCACCGTTTCGATGGCCGAGCTGCTGGCGGATCTGTTCGACGAGCGCGGTGAAGGCGCGGCGTGAAGTACGCGTTCAGGTTCACCACGGCAGCACAGCGGCAGCTCCGGTCCCTCAGCCGACTTGACGCCATGCGCATCCTGACCGCGCTGACCGCGCTCGGTGACGATCCGTACCGCGAGGACGCCGACATCAAGAAGCTCACCGGCCCATCGGGGCTCTACCGGCTCCGGGTCGGCAGCTACCGGGTCGCCTACCGGATCAACGACGGTGAACTCGTCATCCTCGTCGTCAAGGTAGGCGACCGACGGGGCGTCTACCGCAACCTGTAGCGTCCCGCCTCTCACCTCGCGTCGACTGCCGAAGACCAGCCGCTCCCGTCGAGGATCACCTTCTATCGCGCCTCGGCTGCCGTGTGGAACGCGATGCCGCCGAGGATCGCGTGCAAAGGTCACTCGGCGAGTGCGCAACTCCAGGCGATCCCGTCCAGGATGTCGTGCTCGCTGACCACGACCTCCTTCGCGTCGATCCGTTCCATGATCGAGAGGAGGACGAGAGCGCCCGCGCCGATCACGTCGACACGGCCCGGGTGCATGGACGGGACCGCCGCGCGCTCGGCGTGGGTGGCACGCAGCAGCCACTCGGTGATCTCGCGGACGCGCTCCCGGGAGACCCGGGAGTGATGGATGGCCGCCGAGTCGTACGCGGGAAGCTCCTGGGCGATCGCCGACACCGTCGTGACCGATCCGGCCAGGCCGACCAGGGTGCGCGCCTCGCGCAGCGGGACCGTCTCCTCGGCCCGGTCGAGGGCGGCCTCGATGTCGGCGCGCATCGCCGCGATCTGCCGCTCGGTCGGCGGGTCCGCCACCGCCCCGTCCCGCACCAGGTGCCGCTCGGTCATCCGCACACAGCCCACGTCGACGGACCGGGCCCCGCGCACGCGGTCGTCGCCGACGACGAACTCGGTGGAGCCGCCGCCGATGTCCACGACCAGGAACGGGCGGCGCAGGTCCGCACGCCCCGTCAGTTCCCTGGTGGCGCCGGTGAAGGAGAACTCGGCCTCCTGGTCGCCGGAGATGACCTCGGGCTCCACCCCCAGGATGTCCAGCACCCCGCGCACGAACACGTCCCGGTTCTCGGCGTCGCGCGAGGCGGAGGTGGCCACGAAGCGCAGACGCTTCGCACCGTGCTTCTCGATGATCTCCGCGTACTCGCGGCAGGCGGCGAACGTCCGCTCCAGCGCCTCGGGGGCGAGCCGGCCCGTGCGGTCGACGTCCTGGCCGAGCCGGACGATCGTCATGCGCCGGTCCAGGTCGGTCAGTTCACCGGTCGCCGGGTCGGCGTCGGCCACCAGGAGCCGGATGGAGTTCGTACCGCAGTCGATGGCGGCCACCCGGGCCCCCGCGCTCACTGCGCGTCCTCCTTCGGGTCGGTCGGCGCGTCGCCGGGCAGGGTCACGCAGGGGCCCTTGCGCCACCACTCCGGCAGCATCGCGAGCGCCTCGTCGCCCAGCGGGTTGACGCCGGGGCCGGCGGCCAGCGAGTGGGCGACCAGGACGTGCAGGCACTTCACCCGGTCCGGCATTCCGCCGGCGCTCGGGAAGTCCTTCAGTTCCTCGATCTCGTCACGGCGCCGGATGTAGTCCTCGTGCGCCGCGCGGTAGGCGGCCGCCAGCTCCGGGTCCGCCGCCAGCCGCTCCGTCATCTCCTTCATCACGCCGTTCGCCTCCAGCGTGCCGATCGCGGAGTTCGCCTTCGGGCACGTCAGGTAGTACAGCGTCGGGAAGGGGGTGCCGTCGGGCAGCCTCGGCGCGGTCTCGACGACGTCGGGCTGTCCGCAGGGACAGCGGTGCGCGATGGCGCGCAGCCCGCGCGGGGGCCGCCCGAGCTGCTGCTTGAAGGCCTCGACGTCCGCGTCGGTCGGCTCGGTGCGCGGGGTCGGGGGCGGGAGGGTGTCCATACGTGTCTTCCTGCGGGTCTCTGTGCGGGGCGTGCGGCCTCTTCCGGGCTCCTGAAGGGCTTCGGGGCCCAGGGGGCTCCGGAAAAGGCTCCGGGAGGTGGTGCGGTCCGGAACGACGGCTGAGGGTAATAAGGCTAAACCCGGGGCTCACCGCGCGGCGGCGTCGGACTTGTCGACCCCGTCCCAGACGTTCGCGTACCAGGGGCGGTCGGCCGCTCCGAGGTCGGTGCGCGACTTCTCGGCCGTGCCCGGGTCGATCACGATGTAGCCGGTCTCGCCGGGCATGACGTAGTGCAGCCGCTCGCGGGCCTGCTGCTCGGCGTAGGCGTCGTCCTGCCAGCGCGCCTTGAGGTCGCGCAGCTGCTCGACCCGTCGGCGGGCCTCGTCCTGCTCCTGCTGGAGGTCGGCGACCTCGGCGCGCTGGGACACGTACTGCCGCATGGGGTAGGCGAGCGCCACGATCAGCGAGCAGACCACCAGGGCGAGCAGCGCGGCCCGGCCGGTCAGCCGGGAGCGGCGGGCCTGGCGTCTGGTCTGCGAGCGGTAGACCCGGGCCGCGGTCTGCTCACCGATCAGCCGGATCCTGGTCGCGGTGGAGAAGCGGTCCCGGTCCTTCACGGCCATGCCCCCGTCTCCCGTTCACATTTCATACGCGCGTACGTCCCCGGACACGGTACGGGACCGTGTCCGAGGACGTACGGACGACTGGCGGAGCCGCGTCGTCAGGCGTTGCGGAACCGCGGGAAGGCGCTGCGGCCCGCGTACACCGCGGCGTCGTCGAGGATCTCCTCGATGCGCAGCAGCTGGTTGTACTTGGCCACGCGCTCGGAGCGGGCCGGGGCACCGGTCTTGATCTGGCCGCAGTTGGTGGCGACGGCCAGGTCGGCGATGGTGACGTCCTCGGTCTCGCCGGAGCGGTGCGACATCATGCACTTGAAGCCGTTGCGCTGGGCCAACTCGACGGCGTCCAGGGTCTCGGTCAGCGAACCGATCTGGTTCACCTTCACCAGCAGCGCGTTGGCGGCGCCGTCCTCGATGCCGCGGGCCAGGCGCTCCGGGTTGGTGACGAACAGGTCGTCGCCGACGATCTGGACCTTGTCGCCGAGCTTGTCGGTGAGGGCCTTCCAGCCGGCCCAGTCGTCCTCGAACAGCGGGTCCTCGATGGAGACGAGCGGGTAGTCCGCGACGAGCCCCTCGTAGTACTCCGTCATCTCGGCGGCGGAGCGCTGCTTGCCCTCGAAGAGGTACGAGCCGTCCTTGTAGAACTCGGAGGCGGCGACGTCGAGCGCGAGGGCGATCTGCTCGCCCGGGGCGTAACCGGCTTCCTTGATGGCCTCGAGGATGAGGTCGAGGGCCTCGCGGTTGGAGCCGAGGTTCGGGGCGAAGCCGCCCTCGTCACCGAGGCCGGTGGACAGGCCGCGGCTCTTCAGCACCTTCTTCAGGGTGTGGTAGACCTCGGTGCCCCAGCGCAGGGCCTCGGAGAAGGACTCCGCGCCGATCGGGGCGATCATGAACTCCTGGATGTCCACATTGGAGTCCGCGTGCGAGCCGCCGTTGAGGATGTTCATCATCGGCACCGGCAGCAGGTGCGCGTTGGGTCCGCCCAGGTAGCGGAAGAGGGGCAGGTCGCTGGCCTCGGAGGCGGCGTGGGCGACGGCCAGGGAGACACCGAGGATGGCGTTGGCGCCGAGGGAGCCCTTGTTGTCAGTGGCGTCCAGGTCGAACATCGCCTGGTCGATCAGACGCTGCTCGGTGGCGTCGTAGCCGACGAGCTCCGGGCCGATCTGCTCGATGACGGCCAGGACGGCCTTCTCCACTCCCTTGCCCTGGTAACGGTCGGGGTCGCCGTCACGGAGTTCGATGGCCTCGAAGGCGCCGGTGGAGGCGCCGGACGGGACGGCGGCACGACCCGTGCTGCCGTCGTCGAGGCCGACCTCGACCTCGACGGTGGGGTTGCCTCGGGAGTCCAGGATTTCCCGGGCTACGACGACGTCGATGGACGGCACGAGCATCTCCTTCATGGATGTGACGTGGATCAGCCGGGCCGCGGGGGCCCTGCGGGACGAGCCTATCCGGCTCCGGGCGATCGGCCATCCGGTCGGCCGCCCCTCGGACGGAACCGAGAGTAAATTGTTTCCGAACGGAACAAAGACGGGCCCGGAAACCGGGCCACCCTCGCGCCCTCCGGTCGGCACCGAGCACCGGACACCGGAAGGTCCGCCATGTACGGAAAAGCCCCGCCCCGGTGCGTACGGGGAACACGCACCGGGGCGGGGAGCCCCCGCGGGGACGGGGGAGGCCCCGTGGGGACGGGGAGGGTACTCCGTGGGGGCGGAGCCCTGAGCCTGCGGCCGCCGCCTTACTTCAGGTGCAGCTGCTGGCCCGGGTAGATGAGGTCGGCGTCCTCGACGATGTCGTCGTTCAGCTCGAACAGCTTGTTCCAGCCGCCCTTGACGCCGCGCTCCTCGGCGATCGAGCTGAGGGTGTCGCCCTTGACGACCTTGTACTCGCCGTCGCCCTTCTCGACCTTCTCGCCGGTCGGGGTGGTGACGGTCTTCTTCTCGGCGACCGGACGCTCGTCGGAGCGGGAGGCCTTCTGCTCGGTGGAGCGCTCGGGGGCGGAGCCGGTGTTCCGCTCCTGGGTGTTCTGCTTCTGGGTGTTCTGCTGAGTGCCCTGCGAGGAACCGCTGTTCTGGTTGCCGGCGCTCTGGTTGCCGGTGCCCCCGGCCGAGCCGCCGCCGGTGTAGGCGGCGTTGGACAGGCCCTTGCCGCAGACCGGCCAGGCGCCCTTGCCCTGGCCCGCGAGGACCTTCTCGGCTATCTCGATCTGCTGGGCCTTGCTGGCCCGGTCGGCGGTGGCGGCGTACTGCGTGCCGCCGTAACCGGCCCAGGTGGAGGCGGAGAACTGCAGACCGCCGTAGTAGCCGTTGCCGGTGTTGATGGACCAGTTGCCGCCGGACTCGCACTGGGCGACGGTGTCCCACTCGGAGGCGGTGGCGGCGGAAGCGTTGCCGGCCGCCATCAGCGGGGCGGCGACGGCGGCACCGGTGACGCCTGCGACGGCGATGACCCGGGTGGCCTTGGACGGACGACGGTGCTTGCCCTTGCCGGAAAACAGCATGGAAGGATCCCCTCACCGACGCCTACGAGGTGAGCTGTCGGGTTCGGGCCGGTTGAGTTGCCCGGCCGCGTCCCTCACGGGACGCGGCTCCACCCCTAGCCGAATCCGGCGTCAATCACCGGCTCCGGCGCCTACCTTGGTTCCCCCGCTCCTGCCTACGGCGCATGACGCGACGAGTGTTCCCGTGCTGCCACTGGCAGGATTCGGCGTGGCGGCAGCCGGGGCCCGCGGTGGCGAGCGGTCCTGACCGTAGACACGCGCCCTGCGGATAATCAAAGACGATCAGGGCTTCTGAGACCTATCTCTCATCGCCTTTATAACGGACATTCAGCGCGAAATGTGACCTCAACTGCCGCCATCGACACGCCCGTTCGAAGGTCAGCCTTCAGCCGATCCGAACCCGAAGGCAAGCGCCTGACCGGGGAGGATGGGGCTGGAGCCCGCCGCGCCCGCACCCTCGCCGCCCCCGCCGTACTGGGCGAGCCATCCGCCGAGCGCAAGGGAGTCGGAGACGACCGAGGAGTCACTCCCGGCGCCCGCGGGGGCCCTGTCGGCCGGGGACGAGACGTCGAGGCCGCGCGAGAAGCCGAGACCGCCACGCGAGGCGTGCCGGCCGGAGGCTCCGGACTCACGGTCCTCGCGCACCTCCTCCTCGGCGCTGGCGCCGCGGTGGCGACCGGTGGGGGCCTCACTCGCGGACGTGTCCGAAGAACCCACCTTCTGCCCCGACTTGTCCGAGTCGTCCCCCTTGACGGGGGTCGAGGCGGAGGGAGAAGCGGAAGCGGAGGGGGAGGTGCCGGGCTCGGCGCCCGAATCGCCGGACTCGGATGCTTCACCCGCCTCCTGCCCCTTATCACCCTCGGCACCCTTGTTGCCCTTGTTGCCCGACGAGGCGTCAGAGGACTGCGAGGGCGACGGAGTGGTGGAGCTTCCGGTGCCGGACGAGTCGTACGACGAGCCGCCGTCCGCGCCGGTGTCGATGACGGACTTGCCCGAATCGGCGCTCAGGCCCGACAGCAGACCGCAGGCCCGCCACGCGCCGACCCCCTGGTCGGCGAGGATCTTCTCGGCCACGGCTATCTGCTGGCCGCGGCTGGCCTGGTCGGCGCTGGACGCGTAGTCGAGGCCGCCGTACTTCTCCCAGTCCTCCTGGGTCAACTGCAGGCCGCCGTAGTAGCCGTTGCCGGAGTTCTGGCTCCATGAGCCACCGGACTCGCACTCCGCGACCCGGTTCCAGGTCGAGCCCTCGGCCGCACTGGCGCCACTGGCCCCGAGGAGCGGAATCGCGATGGCTGAGCCGGTCACTCCGGCAGCGACGACAAGAGCCGGAGCCTGGCGGGGGCGACGGTGACGACCGTTCCCGGAGAGCATGCGGAGACCTTTCGCAGGACAACAGTTACCCGCACGGCGAGTCGAACTGCGGAGCTGTGCAACCGAGGCACCGTGCTTGATGGGTGAACGTAGCCGCAGACAATCACTTGTCACAAGTTCATGCCGCGCAGATCACACGAAGATCACAGAGCTGACCGAGCGTCATGTCCGTGCCGCTCCACCGACGATGCGACGGACCGTGCCCGAAGAGGTCCCGACCGTCACTTCGGAGGTGCACGGAGGTTGCACAAAGGCCACTTCGACGGCAATCCGGCGGCCGTCACGGGCCCGTCCGGCGGATCGCTTCGACAGACCTTCGGCGGCCGTGTGGTGGGTCACTTCGGCCGTGGGCTGAATTCCACCGGCAGGGTGCGCAGTCCGCGCATGATGAGCCCGCCGCGCCAGCGCAGTTCGGCCGGATCCGACGCGAGCCTGAGGTCCGGCAGCCGGGTCAGCAGCGTGGCGAGCGCGGTCTGGCCCTCCAGCCGGGCCAGCGGGGCACCCAGGCAGTAGTGGATGCCGTGGCCGTACCCCAGATGCTGGTTGTCCCGCCGTGCGAGGTCGAGCACGTCGGGATCGGCGAACCGCTCCGGGTCGCGGTCCGCGGCGGCCAGGACGACGAGGACCGGGTCGCCGGCCGCGATGTGCTGCCCGCCGAGGGTGAGCGCCTCGGTGGCGAACCGCCAGGTGGCCAGCTCCACGGGCCCGTCGTAGCGCAGGAGTTCCTCCACTCCGGTCTCCAGCAGCCCGCGCTCCCCGGCGGCGAGGGACCTCTGCAGCCGGTCGCGCTGCTCGGGGTGGGTGAGCAGGGCGTAGGTGCCGTTGCCGATGAGGTTGACGGTGGTCTCGAAACCGGCGAACAGGAGGATGAACGCCATGGCGGCGGCCTCGTTCTCGGTGAGGTGCTCGCCGTGGTCGGAGGCGCGGATCAGGCCGGAGATGAGGTCCTCGCCGGGGGTGGGTTCGGCGGGCAGCGCCTCACGCTTGCGGTGGATCAGGTCGGCGAGATAGCCGCGCATCTTCTTCACCGACCGGGCGACCCCGCCCCTGGGCCCGCCCTGATGCCGGATCATCATGCCCGCCCAGTCGCGGAAGTCGTCCTGGTCCTCCCGGGGGACGCCGAGCAGGTCGCAGATGGCGTAGATGGGGAGCGGGAACGCGAACTCGTGGATGAGGTCGGCGGAGCCGCGGTCCGCGAACCGGTCGATGAGCCCGTCGGTGAGCTCCTGCACCCTGGACTCGAACTCGGCGACGCGGCGCGGTGTGAACGCCTTGCTGACCAGTCTGCGCAGCCGGGTGTGGTCCGGCGGGTCGATGTTGAGCAGATGCGTCATCAGCTCGGCCTTGCGCTCACCGGGGATGCCGGTCTTCCCCTTGGCGTGGGCGGGCTCGTCGTGGTGCGCCGGGTTCTTGGAGAGGCGGTGGTCGGCGAGGGTCTGCCTGGCGTCGGCGTACCGGGTGACCAGCCAGGCCTCCACCCCGCTGGGCAGCCGCGTCCGGTGCACGGGCGCGTGCTCGCGCAGCCAGGCGTAGGCGGGGTAGGGGTCGCTCGCGAACTCCCAGGTGAAGAGTTCGGGGGCGGTGTTCTCGGGCTGAGGCTGGTGCTGGTCGGTCACGCCCCGACCGTATCTGCCCCCTGCCTGCTCCCTCCTCCCCCGACTGTCCTCCCGTTACTTCCCCACCGTTACTTTCCGCCCGTCTCCTCGCCGGCTCCTTCCACGGCCCGTATCGCGTCCCGGTACGCGCGGGCCGCCGCGCGCAGGGCCGCCTCCGGGTCGGCTCCCTCCGCCTCGGCCCGCACCGCCAGGGCGAGCAGTTCGTAGCCGATGCCCTCCACCCGGGGCAGGGGGACGTCCAGTCCCGCCGTGCGGACGCGGGACGCCAGCTTGGCGGCGAGGGCCAGACCGGGCTGGCCGAGCGGGACGCCCTCGGTGACCGAGGTGCGCCGCTTCTCGACGGCCTTGGTGCGCAGCCAGTGCGCCTTGACCTCCTCGGGGGTGGTCGCCGTCTCGTCGCCGAAGACATGGGGGTGGCGGTGGATGAGCTTGGCGACGATGCCGCCGGCCACGTCGTCGACGGAGAAGGGCTCCTCCGGGTGCTCCTCGGCTATCCGGGCGTGGAAGACGACCTGGAGGAGGACGTCGCCGAGCTCCTCGCGCAGTTCGTCACGGTCGCCCTCCTCGATCGCCTCGACGAGTTCGTACGCCTCCTCGATGCCGTACTTGGCCAGGCCCTTGTGGGTCTGCAGTGACGACCAGGGGCACTCGGCCCGGATGCGGTCCATGACCTGGACGAGGTCGAGCAGGCGGGCGCCCGGCAGGTCGTAGGAGGCGGGGAGCAGTTCCAGCTCCGGCATCCGGACGCGGCCGGTGCCCGCGAGACGCGCCAGGCCGTCGGTCAGGGCGGGTTCGCCCTCGCCCGTCGCCACGACGACCACGGTCCGTCCGCCGGCGCAGGCCTCGACCAGGTCCTGGGCGGCCGGTGCCGCCTCCTCGACGGCTATGCCCGCCTCCCGCAGGTACGGCAGCTGCGGATGGGCGCCGTCCGCGCACAGCACCTGGTCGGCCGCGTGCAGGGCCTGCCAGGCGGGCCAGGACAGCAGGCCGGGCGCGACGCGGTGGCTGGTGGTGAGCAGGACGACGCGGCCGGGGGGTGCGGCGGAGGGGGCTGCGGGGCTGGTTGCGTTCACGATCCGAAACTAACCCACCGCGCCGCCGGCCCCCGAAAGTCGTCCACAGGGGGACCGGCTCGGTGTGACGGTATGCCCGGCGCGTCAGGCGATCGGCTGGGTTCCGTCCACCGTGACGTCCCGGACCCACGGGGTTTTGGCGTCGACACGGCTGCTCTTCTCGTCGTCCCAGGTGCCGTACCGCGGGTTGAGGTCGACGTCGAGCTTCCTGCTCGCCTCGGACAGGGCCTGCCAGAACTCCGGGCGGCTGGTGTCGGTGCCGAGCCGCTGGGCGAGCTTCTGCGCCTGCACCTGGAGACGGAGATTGTCGTCGAGGCGCTGCGGCGGGATGCCGTACTGCTGCAGCCAGGCCGTCTCCAGCGCCTCGGCTCCGCCGGCCTGCTGCTCCAGGCCGGCCCGCATCCCCTGGACCTCCTTGGGGCTGACGGTCACCCCGGCGTCGCGCGCGGCGCGCTCCAGCACACGGTCCAGGACCATGCCGTGCAGGGTGTCGCGGGTGAGGCTGCCGGTGCGGGCGATGACCTGCTCGTACTGCGCGTCCGGCACCGCCTCCTGCTGGGCCGCGCGGATCTCGCCGACCCGGTTCTCCAGCTGCGACACCGTGATCCGCTGGCCGCCCACGACGGCCGCCGCGCCGGGATGCGCGTCGTTCCCGCAGGCGGTGAGCAGGGGGGCCGCTGCCGTGAGGGCGGCGGTGAGGAGGAGCGCGGTGCGACGACGGCGGTGCAAGGAAACCTCCTGAGGAGAGCTTGTGCGGCGGTGCACAAAGTCCTGCGGTGATCGATAGTAGGCAGCGGCCGGGCTCTGGCCAACCCATTCGACCAACGATTCACCGGGACTTCCGGCACCGTCGCGCCCTCACCGACCCGGCCGCACCCGGATCAGACCCCCTGGCCGGCTCTGGCCCGCCTCGATCCGCTTCAGCCCGCTTCGGGCTGCTTCGGACCGCTTCGATCAGGTCATCCGCGCATCTGCCCCAGCCAGCCCAGCGTCCGGCGGATGTCGGCGGCGAGCGGGTGGCCGGGTCCCTGGGAGCGCTCCACGTCATGCAGCAGCCGGAGCAGGGTCTCGTGTGCGGCGGGGCGGTCGCCGAGGGCGAGCAGGAGGTGGCCGATGCGGCGGCGGACGTCGTGGGCGAGCTGCGGGTCGCCCGCGGCCACGTACCGGTTCTCGTAGTACGGCAGCAGTGCCCGGTACTCGGCGAGCGCCGCCACCGGGTCGCCGAGCTGCTCCAGGCACTGGGCGGCCTCGTAGCGGTGGCGCAGGGACTCCGGGTCGGCCTGGCCCGCCTCGGCGGCGCGTTCGGAGGCGAGGCGGCGCAGTTCGGGCAGCGCGCGCCGGTACTGGCCGTCGTCCAGGAGGGTGGCCGCGTACTGCTTGCGCAGGGTGCGCACGACCGGGGAACGCTCGCCGTGCTGTTCCGCGGCGACCGGCAGGATCCCGCCGAGGATGTCCACGGCCTGGGTGATGCGGCCCTCGCCGAGCAGTCGCTTGACCTCGTCCACGGCGGCGGCGACATCGGCCTTCTCCGCGACGGGTCCGGGCGGTGTGGCGGGGGCGGGTTGGGGCGCGGGCGTGCGCGCGAGGTCCGGCCAGGGGGCGTGCGGGCGCAGGAAGGGGCGCGTGGGGTCGAGGGGTTCCCCGGTGGGCGTGCCCCGCGACGGCAGCAGCAGTGTCAGGTGCTCGTAGACCTCCTGGGCGGAGGCGGGGCGGTGCTGCGGGTCCTTGGCGAGCAGGCGCAGCACCAGCGCCTCCAGGGCCTCGGGGACCTCCTGGCGGATCTGCCGCACCGGCCGCGGTGCCTCGTAGAGGTGCCGGTGCAGCACACCGAGCGCCGTCGAGCCCGCGAAGGGCACGTCGCCGCTGAGCAGTTCGTGCAGCAGCACACCGAGTGCGTACAGGTCCGTGTACGGGCCGACCGCGCCGCCCATCGCCTGCTCGGGGGCCATGTAGGCGGGCGAGCCGATGGGCGAACCGGTGTGGGTCAGGCGGGTGGTGTCGCTGTCCATCACGGAGGCGACCCCCAGGTCGAGCACGGTGACCGTGCCGTCCTGCTTCACCATCACGTTGCGCGGCTTGAGGTCGCGGTGGACGATCGGCACGGCGTGCACCGCGCTCAGCGCGGCACACAGCTGCGCGGCCACCGCCACCGCCCACTGCCACGGGTACGGGTTGTGCTCGGCGAGGTGGTCGCCGAGGTCGGCGCCGTCGACGTACTGCATGACGAGGAACAGTTCCTCGCCCGCGCTGCCCGCGTCGTGCACGGTGACCAGGCCCGGGTGGTCGACCTGGGCGGTCACCCGGCACTCGCGCACGAAGCGGCGGCGCAGTTCGTCGGCCTCCTGCCCGGCCACCTTGTCCGGGCGCAGCAGTTTCACCGCCACCCGCCGGTCCAGCCGCTTGTCGTAGGCCGTCCAGACCTGTCCCATGCCGCCCTGCCCGATGAGCGTGGACAGTTCATAGCGGCCTGCGATGACACGCGCCGCCGTCACACTCACCGTCCACCGTGGCCGTGGCCGTGGCCGTGACCCTGGTCGCCGCCCTCGTGCCCGTCGCTCCTGCGCAGGTAGTCGCTGAGCTCGTCGAGTTCGGCGCGCACCCTGTCGATCCGGGCCGGCTGCCCGGGACGCTGCTGCGGCACCGGGGGCACGGGGGTGGACGGCGCGGGGTGGTGCGGTCCGGGCGCGGTATGCGGTGCGGACGGCCCGGGTGTCCCGGGCATCTGCGCCTGGGGCCGCGGTACGGGTGTGGGCGCGTACGGCGAAGCGGGCTGCGGGTAGCCGTACGGGGAGGGGGCACCGGTGCCCGACGCGTGCATCGTCGTGGCGTGGGGCGACGGCGGGCCGTGCACCCCGTACTGGCGCAACCTGTGGTGGAAGCGGATGTCCACGGTCAGGTAGTACGCGGCGGCGCCGGTGCCGAGGAGCAGGAGCCCGGCCAGGGCGACGTCGGTACGGGTGTCCGTCTCCGGCAACGAACCGATCACCATCAGCAGGACGATGGACACGGGCAGGCTCGCCCAGGCCGCCACCCAGTCGGCGACGCGTCCCCGCAGGAGCGCGACCCGGAACAGCGGCGCGCAGGCCAGCAGCCCGCAGGACAGGAAACCGGCGGCGACGAACAGCACGCGCAAGGTGATGACCGTTGCCGTGCTGCGGGTGGGCGGTGCCACGCCGTGGCCGTACATGACTGCTCCTGAACCGGTGTAGCCGATGGGACGGGATGAGTCCGCGCGGGGCGGAACCCGGGTGGGAGTCCGAGCGTATAGGCCACCGGGGACAACCGGTCCGGGTTGTACCGAACCGTTGTCGTACCGATCGCTTCGCCGCCCCTCACCGTGCGGCGGTCAGCCGCCGCACTGCTCCAGCATCATGCGCTTGTCGGCCGTGGTCACCGGCATCTCGTACTTGACGGCGACCTGGGCGAAGCGGACCGCGTACGCGCACCGCACGCGCTTGTTCGGCGGGAGCCAGGACGCGGGCCCGGAGTCGCTCTTGGCGGAGTTGGCGCGGCCCTCGACCGGGATGAGGTTGAGGGTGTCGTTCGCCAGCTGCTCCCGTTTCTCCTTCGACCAGCGGGAGGAGCCCATCTGCCAGCTGTAGGAGAGCGGGACCACGTGGTCTATCTGGACCTCGGACGCGTTCTCCTTGCGCCACTCGATGGTCTTGCCGGTGTACGGGTCGGCCAGGGTCATGGCCACCACCACGCAGGTGGAACCGGAGCGGAAGCGCACCTCCTGCCCGTCGCGCTGGAGGAGGTCGTTCCGTGTGTCGCAGCCGTTTCGCGCGAGGGGCACGCCGTCGGCGGTGTCCTTCCAGGCGTAGCCGAACTCGTCGCGGTCGTAACCCGTCTTCGGTCCGCGGCCCTTGGTGGTCACCTTCTCTATGAGGTCGACGGCCGCCGCCCGGTCCGCCTCCCCGGTCAGCGGTGCGAGGCCCGGCTCGGTGCCGTCCGGGTTGTCCAGGGGGCTGACGGCGCGTCCGTCCACTGCCGCCGGGCTGTCCCCGGCGGGGGAACCGGTGTCCACCCCACCCTCGCAGCCGGCGAGGAGCGTCACGGCGGCCAGCGCCGCCATCGCGGTCCCCGTACGGCGCGAAAGCCCCGGCCCGCCGCCCCGTCGCACCCGTCCGGCCCGCCCCGCACGTCGTGCCCCGTCCCACGTCGAGTACCGCGCCACGGTGCCCCTCCCTTGCTGTTCTGTACGTTCTTCCTACCCGCCCCCGAACGGCCGGTATCGCATCGGGTCCCACCGTAGCCAGCGAGAGGTCCAGACCTCATCCCCGCAAAAGGGGCATTACCCGCACGTCGCGCGTAGGGTCGGTGCTGAGTCACCCTCGGAAGGAGTTCCGGATGGGCATCTTCGACAAGTTCAAGAGCAACAGGTCGGCACAGGAGAAGGCCAGGAAAGCCTCCGACGCCGCCGAGAAGAAGCTCAACGAGCGGACCGGCGGAAAGTACGAGGACCAGATCGACGCCGGGCAGCAGCAGGCCGAGGAGCGGCTCGGCATGAAGCGCGACCGCCCCGATCAGCCGTAGGCCCGAGTCCGGACCGGAAGCCGCCCACGGCATCCCCTGCCGTGGGCGGCTTCGTTCATGCCCCGTGTACCTCGCGTGCCCCGCGCATCCGGGCCGGCCGGCGGGGCTTTGCGGTCACGACCCCAGGATCGACGTCAGGAACTCCCCGACCCACGCCAGCAACTCCCGGCCGACCAACGGCTTTCCGCCCACCTTCGCCGTCTTCGGCCGGGGCACCAGCACCTGGTGGGCGGCCGGCTTGAGGACCGTGCCGGGGTAGAGCCGCTTGAGGCGCAGTTCCTGGGACTCGCGCAACTCCACCGGGGCGAACCGGATGTTGTTGCCCTGCAGGACGATCTCCCCGACGCCGCACGCGCGTGCCAGCATGCGCAGGCCCGCCACCAGCAGCAGGTTCTCCACCGGCTCCGGCAACTTGCCGTAGCGGTCGACGAGTTCCTCGCGCACCCCCTTGACGTCCTCCTCCGAGTTGGCGGAGGCGATCGCCCGGTACGCCTGGAGGCGCAGCCGCTCGCCGGGCGCGTAGTCGTGCGGGACGTGCGCGTCGACGGGCAGCTCGATCTTGACCTCGAGCGGCGGCTCCTCCTGGATCTCGCCGGTCTCCAACTGGCGCCGGTAGTCCGCGACGGCCTCGCCGACCATCCGGACGTACAGGTCGAAGCCGACGCCCGCGATGTGGCCGGACTGCTCGCCGCCGAGCAGGTTTCCGGCGCCGCGGATCTCCAGGTCCTTCATCGCCACGTACATGCCCGCGCCCATCTCGGTGTGCTGGGCGATCGTCGCGAGCCGCTCGTGCGCGGTCTCCGTCAGCGGCTTCTCCGGCGGGTACAGGAAGTAGGCGTAACCGCGCTCGCGGCCTCGTCCCACCCGGCCGCGCAGCTGGTGCAGCTGGCTGAGGCCGAAGTTGTCACCGCGCTCCACGATCAGGGTGTTGGCGTTGGAGATGTCGATGCCGGACTCGACGATCGTCGTCGACACCAGCACGTCGTACTTCTTCTCCCAGAAGTCGACGACGACCTGCTCCAGCGCCGACTCCGACATCTGCCCGTGCGCGGTCGCGATCCGCGCCTCGGGCACGATGTCCCGCAGCCGGGCCGCCGCACGGTCGATCGACTCGACCCGGTTGTGGATGTAGAAGACCTGCCCCTCCCGCAGCAGTTCACGGCGGACGGCCGCGCCGATCTGCTTCTCCTCGTAGGGACCGACGAAGGTGAGCACCGGGTGGCGCTCCTCCGGCGGCGTGGTGATCGTCGACATCTCACGGATGCCGGTGACCGCCATCTCCAGGGTGCGCGGGATGGGGGTGGCGGACATGGTCAGCACGTCGACGTTGGCGCGCAGCTTCTTCAGCTGCTCCTTGTGCTCGACGCCGAAGCGCTGCTCCTCGTCGACGATGACCAGGCCCAGGTCCTTGAACTTGGTCTCGGAGGAGAACAGCCGGTGGGTGCCGATGACGACGTCCACCGACCCCTCCTGCAGGCCCTCCAGGACCGCCTTCGCCTCCGTGTCGGTCTGGAACCGGGACAGCGCCCGCACGTTCACCGGGAACTGTGCGTACCGGTCGCCGAACGTCCCGAAGTGCTGCTGCACCAGCAGCGTGGTGGGGACGAGGACGGCGACCTGCTTGCCGTCCTGGACGGCCTTGAACGCGGCGCGCACCGCGATCTCCGTCTTGCCGTAGCCGACGTCGCCGCAGATCAGCCGGTCCATCGGGACCGACTTCTCCATGTCCTCCTTGACCTCGGCGATCGTGGTCAGCTGGTCGGGCGTCTCCGCGTACGGGAAGGCGTCCTCCAGCTCGCGCTGCCAGGGCGTGTCGCCGCCGAAGGCGTGCCCGGGTGCCGCCATGCGCGCGCTGTACAGCTTGATCAGGTCGGCGGCGATCTCCTTGACGGCCTTCTTCGCCCGCGCCTTCGTCTTGGTCCAGTCGGCGCCGCCGAGCCGGTGCAGGGTGGGTGCCTCGCCGCCGACGTACTTGGTGATCTGCTCCAACTGGTCGGTGGGGATGTAGAGGCGGTCGCCGGGCTGGCCGCGCTTGGCGGGGGCGTACTCCACCACCAGGTACTCGCGGGTCGCGCCCTGCACGGTGCGCTGCACCATCTCGATGTAGCGGCCGACGCCGTGCTGCTCGTGGACGATGTGGTCGCCCGGCTCCAGGGTGAGCGGGTCGATGGTCTTGCGGCGCCGGGCCGGCATCCGGGCGCCCTCGCGGCCGGACGCCTTCTGGCCGGTCAGGTCGGTCTCGGTGAGCACGGCGAGCTTGAGCGCCGGGTCGACGAAGCCGTGGTCGATGCAGCCGCAGGCGACGTGCACGACGGACGGGGCGATCGCGCCCAGGTCCGCCTCCAGTCGGGCCGCGATGCCCTCGCCGCCCAGCACCTCCACCGTGCGGGAGGCCGAGCCGTGGCCCTCGGTGACGAACACCGTGCGCCAGCCGTCGGCGAGCCAGCCCTTGGTGTCGGCGAGCGCCCGCGCGGTGTCCCCGCGGTAGGTCTCGGGGGCGTGCATGCCGAGCTTGAGGGTGTCTCCGTCCAGCTGTTCGTCGGCGGCGAACGGCGACACCGACCACCACATCATGTCCAGCTCGCGCGCCCGCTCACGGACGTCCGCGAGGGACCACAGGGAGGCCGCGCCGACGTCGATGGGCGCCTCTCCTCCTCCGGCGGTGGCCGCCCAGGACGCCTGCAGGAACTCCTGCGAGGTCGCCACCAGGTCGGCCGCTCGCGTGCGCACCCGCTCCGGGTCACAGACGACGGCCATGGCACCCTCGGGCAGCACGTCCAGCAGCAGCTCCATGTCGTCGACGAGGACGGGGGCCAGGGACTCCATGCCCTCGACCGCGATCCCCTCGGCGATCCTGCCGAGCAGCTCGCCCAGCTCGGGGTGCTGTTCGGCGAGGACCCGTGCGCGTTCCCGCACGTCGTCGGTGAGCAGCAGCTCCCGGCAGGGCGGGGCCCACAGGCCGTGGTCGGCGATCTCCAGGGAGCGCTGGTCGGCGACCTTGAAGTAGCGGATCTCCTCGACGTCGTCGCCCCAGAACTCGACGCGCAGGGGGTGCTCCTCGGTGGGCGGGAACACGTCGAGGATGCCGCCGCGCACCGCGAACTCGCCGCGCTTCTCGACCAGCTCCACGCGCGCGTACGCGGCGGCGGCGAGCGCCTCGACGACCTCGTTCAGGTCGGCGGTCTGTCCCGTCCTCAGCGCGACGGGCTCCAGCTCGCCCAGGCCTTTGACCTGTGGCTGGAGCACGGAACGCACGGGCGCGACGACGACGGAGACGGGACCGGTCTCGGGGTCGTCCGACCGGGGGTGGGCCAGCCGGCGCAGGACCGCCAGGCGGCGTCCGACGGTGTCGCTGCGGGGGCTGAGCCGCTCGTGCGGCAGCGTCTCCCAGGACGGGTACTCCACGACCCCCTCCGGCGGGAGGACGGAGCGCAGGGCCGCCGCCAGGTCCTCCGCCTCACGACCGGTCGCCGTCACGGCCAGCACGGTACGGCCGGTGTCCCGGGCCAGGGCCGCGACCGCGAAGGGGCGGGCGGCCGGGGGGCCGACCAGGTCGACGTACATCCGGTTGCCGTCGGCGGCCGCCGAGATCGCTTCCGCGAGGGCGGTGTCCTTGACGACGGCGTCCAGCAGACCGTGCAAGCTCATTCGAGGCGCTTCCATCCGGGGTGTGCAACACGACAGGCCCGACACGCGCCGCGGGCCGGGGGTGTCCAGCGTACGACGCCGCGCCCGCGGACACCGGAAGCCTGTGGACAACGCCCGGTGCCGGCCCACCGCCCGAGCCGGTCGGCCGGAAGTCCGGGAACCGACGGGCCCGGCGCCGGGAAGTCCCTCAGGACTTCCCGGCGCCGGGCGCTCCCCCGCTGCCCCCGTGTGCGGTGGCCGGGCGGTTGCTATTCGGTGGCGATCGCGTTCAGGACGTTCATCCGGCCCGCCCGGAACGCCGGGATCAGGGCCGCGAACAGTCCCACGAACGCCGAGCCGATGAACACACCGATGATCGTCGGCCACGGGATCTCGAGGACCTTCAGGCCCTCCAGCGCGAGGAGCTGCTGGGCGGTGGCACCCCAGCCCATGCCCAGCCCCAGGCCCAGCAGGGCACCGAAGAGGGCGATGACGACCGACTCCAGGCGGATCATCCGGCGCAGCTGGCGGCGCGAGAGGCCGATGGCCCGCATCAGGCCGATCTCCCTCGTCCGCTCGACCACCGACAGGGCCAGGGTGTTGACCACACCCAGGATCGCGACGACGATCGCCAGGGCCAGCAGACCGTAGATCATGTTCAGCAGCTGGCCGATCTGGTCCTTGAGCGCTTCCTTGTAGTCGGTCTGGTCGCGCACGGTGTACTGCGGGTAGTCGTGCAGTGATTCCTTCAGCGCCGTGTACGCGGCGTCCTGCTGGCCGTCCTTCGCCGAGACGAAGAGCAGCATGTCCAGCGGCATCCTGTCGGCCGGGACGTACTTGGCCATGGTGTCGATCGACGTGTACATCGCACCCGCGTCGACCACGGCGTCGCTGCTGGTGATCGCCCGGACGGTCAGGCCGGCGGTCGACCCGTCCTTGAACGCGATGTCGATCTTCGATCCGAGGCCGATGCCGTGGTCCTCGGCGAACTTCTCGTGGACGGACATCGAGTCGGGCCGGTAGGCGTCCGCGAGCTGCCCCTCGACCGTCTCGACCCGCAGGTCGGTGGCGTACGTCGGGTCGGCCGCCGAGATCGACGTGTTCTTGAGCGTCTTGCCGTCGGGCGTGGTGAAGTCGGCCTCGGTCCACTTGTACTCGGTGACCCGCTCCACCTGCGGGGCGTTCTTCACGGCCTCCACGGCCTGCGGAGTGATCAGCTGGCCGCTGTCGGACTGGATGATGAAGTCCGTGCCGACGCTCTTGTCCAGCTCGTCGGTCGCCGAGGCCACCATGGAGGAGCCGACCACCGACAGGCACGCCACCAGGGCGAGCCCGATCATCAGCGCGGCGCCCGTGGCACCGGTGCGGCGCGGGTTGCGCAGGGCGTTGCGCTCGGCCATCCGCCCCACGGGGCCGAAGACCCGCAGCACGACGACGCCGAGGACACGGACCACCCCGCCGGCGAGCAGCGGACCGATGAGGACGAAGCCGATCAGCGACAGCACCACACCGAGGCCCAGCCACATCGAGCCCTCCGCGGCCTTCTCCGCGGACCCCGCGAGATACAGGGCGAACGCGCCGACCGCGGTCAGCAGCGTGCCGACGCCGCCCCGGATCCAGCCGGCCCTGGCGTCCGCGGGGGCACCCGCGTCACGCAGTGCGGCCATCGGGGAGATCTTGCCGGCCCGCCGGGCCGGCAGATAGGCGGCCAGGACGGTGACGAGGACACCGAGGAGCAGTCCGATCGCCGGAGTCGTCCAGGCGACGGTGAGGTCGTCCGTGGACAGTTCCATGCCCGCCATGCCCATGAGCTTCATCAGCCCGACGGCGAGGCCGACGCCCGCGCCCACACCGAGCACCGAACCGACGACGCCGAGGAGCAGCGCCTCGATCAGCACCGAGCGGTTGACCTGCTTGCGGGAGGAGCCGATGGCCCGCATCAGGCCGATCTCCCGGGTGCGCTGGGCGACCAGCATGGAGAAGGTGTTGATGATCAGGAAGATGCCGACGAGGAACGCGATCCCGGCGAAGCCGAGCATCGCGTACTTCAGGACGCTCATGAAGCCCTCGACGTCCTTCTGGCCCGCCTCCGCGCTCTCCTTCGCGGTCAGCACCTTGTAGTCGCCGCCCAGCGCGGCGAGGACGTTCTTCTTCAGCTGCGCGTGGCTGACGCCGTCGGCGGCCGTGGCGTTGACGTTGGTGAAGACGTCGCTCTCGCCGAGCAGGGCCTGCTGGGCGGTCTTCGTGTCCAGGAAGAAGATCGCGGCACCGGGGTTGGTGACGGTGAAGTCGGCGATGCCGGAGATCTTCGCGGTGTGCGTGCCGACCACGCTGATCACGCCGATCTCGTCACCGAGCTCCAGGCCGTGCTTGTCGGCGGTGTCGGTGTCGACCAGGATCTGGTCGGGGCCTTCGGGCGCCGCACCGGAGGTGATCTTCATGGTGCGGGCGTCGTTGGCGGTCCAGTTGCCGACGATGGTCGGGCCGCCGCTGGTGGGCGAGAGGCTCTCCTTGGCGCCGTCGACGACGGTCAGCGAGGTGGAGTGCAGCGCCCCCTCGGCCGACTCCACCCCGTCCACCTTCCGCACCTCGGCGAGCACCGAGGCCGGGATGACCGGCGGCTTGCCGTTGTCGGAGGTCGTCTCGCCGTCGTCGGAGGCGTCCTTGGCGCTGACCGTGACGTCCGACGCCGTGGCCGCGAACAGTTTGTCGAACGTCGTGGACATCGTGTCGGTGAACACGAGGGTCCCGCACACGAACGCCACGGACAGCAGCACCGCCACCGCCGACAGCGCCATCCGCCCCTTGTGCGCGAGGAAGTTGCGCATCGAGGTCTTCAGCACGGTCATGACGTGCGCCCCCGGGCGTCGAAGTCCTTCATCCGGTCCAGGACCTGTTCGGCCGTCGGCTGGTGCATCTCGTCGACGATGCGGCCGTCGGCGAGGTACAGCACACGGTCCGCGTAGGAGGCGGCGACCGGGTCGTGGGTGACCATCACGATGGTCTGGCCCAGGTCGTCGACCGAGCGGCGCAGGAAGCCGAGGACCTCGGCGCCGGCGCGTGAGTCGAGGTTTCCGGTCGGCTCGTCACCGAAGATGATCTCGGGCCGGGCCGCCAGTGCCCGCGCCACGGCGACGCGCTGCTGCTGACCGCCGGACAGCTGGGTGGGCCGGTGCTTCAGCCGCCCGGCGAGCCCCACGGTCTCCACGACCCGGTCCAGCCACTCCTGGTCGGGCTTGCGGCCGGCGATGTCCATGGGCAGCGTGATGTTCTCGAGCGCGTTCAGCGTCGGCAGCAGGTTGAACGCCTGGAAGATGAAACCGATCCGGTCCCGGCGCAGCTGCGTGAGCTTCTTGTCCTTCAGGCCGGTGATCTCGGTCTCGTCCAGATGGATCTGCCCGCTGGTCACGGTGTCGAGCCCGGCCAGGCAGTGCATCAGCGTGGACTTGCCGGACCCCGAGGGGCCCATGATCGCGGTGAACTGGCCGCGGGCGATGTCCACGTCGACGTGGTCGAGCGCGACGACGCGGGTCTCACCGGCCCCGTACGCCTTCACGACCTGCCGCGCCCGCGCGGCAACGGCCGTACGCCCTCCAGTACCCCCGTGCCTGGGAATGGTCACAGCCGATGTCACGGTAATTCTCCTATGTCGGTAAGCAATGAGGACAGCGGTGCCCGGCGCGACCGCCGTCGTGCCCGACGGCCGCTTCGTGCGTGTTCGTTCGACGTGGTTCAGTCTGGCGGCGGGGAGGATCGTGCGCCCTGGTGCCCGGCGCAGTCTTCTCCTGAGGAAAACCCCACCCCCGGTGGTGTGCCTTGCCGCCCCCCAGCGGCGTAAAGCCAGATTAAGGACCGCCCCGCCCCGTCTCGTCATCCGTCGGTACGAACCCTCCCCGAGCCGTAGTACGGAGGTACCCCTAAGGGCTCTCCCCCGACAGGCGGAGCACTTCTCAGGGTTGCCTCCTCCCGACGGCCCACTCAGCCTCCACCCTCCCGCCGCGTCAGGGTCAAGCCGTGAAACCCCGATGCTCCGGGAGCGGTTCCCGCATACCGTTCCGGCATGCCGATCCTGGAACGCCTCCGCGCGGAGCACGCGCCCGCACTGCTGGCCTTCGAGCACGACAACCGCGCCTACTTCGCCCGCTCGGTACCGGACCGGGGGGACGCGTACTTCACGCCGTCCGGCTTCGCCGCCCGCCACGCCTCACTCCTGGCCGAACAGGAGGCGGGCATCTGCCACTTCCATGTCGTCCTGGACGAGGACGGGAGTGTCGTCGGCCGGGTGAACCTGATCGACGTCGCGGACGGCTCGGCCGAACTCGGCTACCGCGTGGGGGAACACGCGGCGGGCCGCGGTGTGGCGACGGCAGCGGTGGCCCAGGTCTGCCGTCTGGCGGCGCGGCCGTACGGCCTCACGACGTTGACCGCGGTCACCACGTCGGACAACCTCGCGTCGATGGCCGTCCTCACCCGCAACGGCTTCACGCCCGTGCGGGACATCACGATCGGCGGCCGCCCCGGGACGAGCTACGTCCGCCGGCACCTCCCACCCTGCGACGGGCACAGCCACTGACACAGACACAGACACACAACAGAAGCCCGGGTTAACGCGGGTAACACCCCTCGTTCGACCCACGGACGGTCCGGACATCACATACCGACCGATCAGTTTGGCCAAAACGCGGCGCAGGACCGTACGCGCGAGTAGCGTGCGTGGCTCGTTCTCCCCACCCCCCAACTCCCTGCCGTCCCCACACGGACCGAGCCTGCAAGGAGCACGGGATGTCCTACGACCCGTATCCATCACCACGGGACCCCTCCCCGTGGGACCCCGCCCCATGGGACCCGCCGACGCCCCCGCACCGGAACCCGTGTCCCCCCACCCCGAACCGCGACGCGTACGTCCCCTCCCACCCCACCTACCCGTGGCAGCCCGCTCCCCCGCCCCCSCCCCGACCGCGGCGGGCGGCGACCCGGG
>NZ_QFRK01000038.1 GCF_003143855.1 Streptomyces sp. NWU339 | reverse complement strand
GTGGTGGGCAGGTTGGCAGCGCCGGTGATCTGGTCCCAGAGGGCGAAACGGACGGTCATCTCGGCTCGGTGGCCGGAGGCTGTCATCAGGTGGCGGTGGGGGCGGAAGTGCGGTGAGATGCCGCTGAACGCGGACAGGAAGCGCTGGGCTGCGCCGACGGAGCGGAAGCCCTTCATGACGCGTTCGCGCTGCCGGGTGGGCTGGTGGCTGTTCTCCGCCCGCTTGTTGAGGTACTTCGACTGCCGGTGCTCCACCGACGGCATGACCTCACGGTGGGCGGCGCCGTAGGAGCGCAGCTTGTCGGTGACGACCACCCGCGGCACCGCACGCGTCTTCTTCAGCAGGCGGCGGAAGAACCGCCGGACCGCAGCGGTGTCCCGCCGGTCCTGCACGAGGATGTCCAGGACGGTGCCGTCGGCGTCGACGGCCCGCCACCGGTACGTCAGCTCCCCATCGATCCTGACGAACACCTCGTCCAGGTGCCCTGTATCCCCGGGCCAGGGTCGGCGGCGGCGCAGCCCGGCGGCGTAGGCCTGGCCGGACGTGGCGCACCAGCGGCGGACCGTCTCATAGGAGACGATCACACCGCGCTCGGGCATCGGCTCCTCGGCCTCGCGGAACGACAGCGGGAAGTGGAAGTACCGCCACACACAGTGGGAGATCACCTCGGCCGGGTACCGATGACCCTGGTACGACGGCGACGCGCTGTCCACGAACGGTCCCCCTCCACCATGACCAACCCGAAGGTCATCCCACCCGGTCAGCCAACGTGACAGCACCCCGACCATGCCCGCCGGACCGATAAGCCTGTGACAGGGACCCGCAGAAGACAAGCGCCTTAAACTTATTGCTGTCGGTTAATACCGGTTAAGACCCCGGACCTCTCCTCGTGAGCACGGGATGGCCGTCGCCAGGCGATTCCCCAGAAACTCCACACAGTCGACCAGCCGACCACAAGGGCCGGGACCGACGGGGCGCGGCCGGGCGCCCGCAAGGCCTTGCCCGACTTGGCGAATGCCATTAGGTTTACGGCGCTGCGGTGGACGCCACATCCCGTGCTTCCGCCCTCTCGAACGCTTTGCAACCCAGCCCCCCGTGACGCACCGGACAGCATGCCGTGGGCGTCCGGCTCTCCCCTGCACACCTCACCAGAAATCAGGGCCAGCGCTGTGCGTGGGAAACACAATGACTCGGATCACGACCCGGAGGTTCCCATGAGCGGCTACTCGTTGTTGGCAGGGATGCGCATCCTGGAGGTCGCCCACCTGGCGCCCTCGTCTGTCGGTGGCCATCTTGCTGATCTCGGCGCCGAGGTGATCAAGGTCGAAACCGGGCCTGTGGGCGATCCCGTGCGCACCGGTGGCTCCCTGGCGGTGGGCGGACCCGACGGTCCGGCCTTCATGCACCTGCGCTGGAACCGCGGCAAGAAGAGCGTGGCGCTCGATTTGCGGAGCGACGCAGGCAAGGCTGCTTTCCTGGAGCTGGCCAAGGTCAGCGACGCGGTGATCGAGGGAACACGTGCCGGCTATCTCGAATGGCTGGGCCTGGGATACGACGTACTGAAGGAGACCAACCCGGCGCTCGTCTTCTGCACGGTCTCCGGCCTCGGCAGCGACGGGCCCTACCGGCGGCTGGGCAGTGGCGGACCTGTCTTCGACGCCTACGCGGGCCTGCGCGAGGTGGCGACTCCGAGCACGCCCCCGGACAAGGGCATCGCGGGCTCGACCACACCAGGGATCGCGATGTACGGACTGGGCGCCTACGGAGCGATGGGCATACTCGCGGGGATTCTCCACGCCCGCCGCACCGGGGCAGGGACACGGCTCGAGGTGGCCGGCATCGACGTGGCAGCCAGCTGGATTCCGGACGAGACCGACGCGGCCCTCAACGAGGGCCGGACGACGCAGCGCTCCGCCTGGCTGCCCGACGGGCGGCTGCCCGACTGGCCCCGGTTGGAGGCGTACCGGACACAGGACGGCGGCGCCATGCTGTTCGGCGCCCACGTGGAGAAGTTCTGGCGGAACTTCTGCCATGCCGTCGACCGTCCGGACCTCCTGGAGATCGACCTGACCACCGTCGACGAGGGATCCGCTCGGCGCGCCGAGACGGTCTGGCGCGAACTGCGCACCATCTTCCTGGAGCGCACGCGCGAGGAGTGGACTGAGCTCTTCCTCACGCACGACATCGCCGGCGGACCGGTGAACAGCGTCCACGAGCTCATCCAGGATCCCCATTTCAAGGCCCGGCGGAACACCTACACGGTCACCTACGACGGCGTGGGCGAGCTGGAGCTGATGGTGAGTCCGGTCCGTGTCGCCGGAGAGGACTTCGCAGCCGATCTCGCCCCGGAACTCGGCGCGCACACGTGGGAGGTGCTGCGGGACGTGGCGGGCTACGACGAAGCGGTCCTGTCCGAGCTGGGCCTCAAGGGAGCACCCTCACAGGCTGCCGGACGCAACGCTGACGCGTCCTGACGAGCGTCACACAGCCAACAGAGAACACGGCCCGGCATCCCGTATCCGTCGGTCACCCGTGCCTCTTCCGAGCAGCTTCCGCTCATCAGGGCGAACCACAGGCTCGGCGCGGTCAGCCGGGGGCTGACGGATCAACACCGCGCTCTGCCGTCTTGCGCATGAAAACAGCAACCGAACAAGGGACATGGGAAGCTGGCATGAACATCAATGATCTCGTTCGCTACTGGGGGAAAAGTCGTCCCGACCACGCGGCGATCATCTTCGGTGACGACGTACAGAGCTGGGCAGAACTCGACGCGGTCTCCGACGCCCTCGCCCGTGGCCTGGCGGCTCGCGGGGTCCGCAAGGGCGACCGGGTGGGCGTGCTCATGCGCAACCGCCCGGAGCTCGCCCATGTCATCCTGGCCACTCTGAAGCTGGGCGCGATCAGCGTTCCGCTTAACTTCCGGCTGCTGGCCTCGGAGCTCGCTCCCCTCCTCCAGGACGCCGACCCCCGCGTCGTGGTGACCGAGGGCGAACTCGCCCCCCTGCTGGAGCCAGGGCACAAGGCGCTCGGCTTTGAGATCTTCGCCACCGACTCGTCCGACCTGCCGGGATACAACCTGCTCATGGCGGAGTCCGGGACGGTGCCGATCACCGAGGTCGACGAGGACGACGGCGCGTTCATCTGCTACACCTCCGGCACCACGGGAGTGCAAAAGGGCGCGCTGCTGACGCACCGCTCTGTACTGGCCCCCGGCCAGGCCCAAGTGATCACCCACGGAATCTCGTGGCGCGACCGCGTATTGCTGGCCGCGCCTCTGGTCTACACGGGCTCAGTCATCTCGGTCTTCATGCAACTGGTGGTGTACCCAGGCGCGACGATGGTGCTGCCCGGCGACTTCGACGCCGAGCGCTGCCTCGACGCATTGGAGCGGCACCAGGTCACGGCGACGACGACGGTCCCGGTGGTCTGGGAGCGCATGGCGGCGCTGCCCGGCTTCGGACGGCGCAGGCTGGCCGACTTCAAGTTCGCAGGAGCGGGCGGCGCCCCGGTGAATCCGGAGCTACTCAAGGTCTACCAGGCACGCGGTATCCCGGTGACGCAGGTCTATGGGCTGACCGAGGCATCGGGACTGGTCTCCACCATGCGGTACGAGGATGCGCTCACGCGTCCCGGTTTCGCCGGGCTACCGCTCGTGGGCACCGCCATCCGCATCGCCGATTCCGAAGGCAAGACGGTCCCGGCCGGCGAGGTCGGGGAGATTCTGGTCCGCGGCTCGCACACCATGCACGGCTACTGGAACCGGCCCCAGGAGACCGCCGAAACCCTCGTCGACGGATGGCTGCGCACCGGCGACCTGGGCCTGCAGGACGACGGCGGCTTCCTCAAGGTTGTCGACCGGAGGAAGGACGTAGTCATCTCCGGAGGCCTGAACATCTACCCCGCCGAGATCGAGAAGGTTCTCAGCTCCGTGGAGGGGGTGGTGGATCTTGCCGTCATCGGCGTGGCGGACGACAGGTGGGGCGAGGTCCCGATGATCGTCTTCCATACCGACCAGGACCCGTCGGTCGTCGCCCGCCGCCTCACATCGACCGCACAAGCCTCCCTCGCCCGCTACAAGCAGCCCAAGCACGCGGTCGCCCTGGCGCAACCGCTCCCCCGCACCTTCTCGGGCAAGCTCGCCAAGCCGGTCCTACGGGAGCAGTTCACGCGCACGCCTTCCGACGCGATTGCGCTGTCTCCGTCCAGCTCGTGACAGGCAGGCAGGACGGCCCCGAAATGCCGGGGCTGCCCTGCCACAAGTCCCTCAAAAGTCCGGCGATTACTCACTGAGAACGTTTCATCCTGAAGTTGCTGGTCACGGGGCTGGTGTGACCGGTAGCGGGAGTTCTCGTACTGGTCGGTGGCGTGATTGGTAGCAGGTGATCATCTGTCACCGGGAGACTTCGGCACGGGTGAGGACGAGCAGGTCCCGCAGCAGTACGGTGGCGTGACGAGCGGCCAGACGGAGCTTGGTGAGGATCCGCCAGTTCTTCAGGTCGGCAAAGCCGTGTTGATTCGCGGCGCGTTCGCGGGCGACGAGCCTGTTCGCCTCTTTCTGCGCGGCGGTCAGGCGCCGGCCGCGAGCGGCGCGGTAGCCGGTGATGATCACCGGGTTGTCCGGGTCGTCGTCCAGGCCGAGGTCGGCGATGGCGCCAAGGCCGGCTTCGCGCAGGCGGGTGGTGAGGTGGTCGTGCCGGGCAGCGGTGACGTCGTGGGTGCGGCCGCGGCGGGCGGCCGAGACCCAGATCAGGTTGCCCTTCTCGTCGGTGAGGGCAAGGACGTGCAGGCCGTGCATCTTGCGTTTGCCGGAGCAGTTGGGGTGGTCGTCGGCGCCGGTGCGGCGCCGGGTGAGTATCAGCGTGCCGTCGATCAGCACGACAGCCCCGCCCCGTTTGACGATCTTCTTCAGTGCGCGGTCCAGCCGTTCGGCGCGGGTGGCCAGCAGGTGGATCACCTCCAGCAGCCAGCGGCGCACGGTCGAGACGGAGACCTGGTAGGCGCCGGCTATGTCCGCGAGTCGCTGGTCATGACGGAGCACGGCGAGAACGATCAGGGCGATGCGGCCCGGCGGGAGCTTGCGCCACCGCGAACCGATCTTCTTCAGGTGGGCGCGGACCAGGCCCGCGACCATGTCCAGGGTCGCGCTCGACAGCGGCAGGCGACACGGCGTTGATGCCCCTATGGATGTCAAGTAGCGGTTGCGGCACGCGCGCGGCTGGCTGCGGGGCTCGGAGTGGCGATGAGCCGGTAGACCTCCCGTGCGATGTAGCGCTTGAGGCAGCGGATGACTTCTCGGCGCGTCTTGCCCTCGGCAAGGCGTCGCTGCAGGTAGTTCCGGGTGCGGTCGTCCCAGCGCAGGCGGCTGAGGACGATCCGGTAGAGGGCGGCGTTGGCCTGGCGGTCGCCGCCGCGGTTGAGTCTGCGGCGCCGGGTCTTGCCGGAGGATGCTTCGACCGGGCTGGTGCCGCACAGGGCGGCGAAGGACGCCTCACCGGTGAGGCGTTCGGGGTTGTCACCTGTGGCGATGAGCAGGGCTGCTGCGCTGTCCGGGCCGACGCCGTAGACGTCGAGCAGACCGGGCGAACTCGCCTTGACGGCCTCGGCCATCCGCTGGTTCAGGTCGTCGATCTCTTCGGTCAGGTGCTGGATTCGGCGGGCCGGCAGACGCAGGAGGTGCCGGGCAGCTGTAGCAGGCCCGGTCGCGTCCAGAGCTTCCAGTGCGGCGCACCGCTTGATCAGGTGCGGGTTGGTCAGGCCGGCCAGGGCCTCGCGCAGGGCGGAGTCGGCGCAGACCAGGACGCTCTTGAGCTGGTTGATGGCCTGGGTGCGGGACTTGATCGCGGATCCCTTGGCGAGTTTGGACAGCCGCAGCATCTCCACCGGGCCGTCGCTCGTCTTGGCCGTGGTGGTGGCGCGCCCGGACAGCACGGCGCGGGCGGCGGCCTCGGCGTCGACGGCGTCGGTCTTGCCGTGGCGCCGGCGGGCGGCCTTGTCCGGCTGGTTGACCTCCGTGACCTCGATTCCCTCGGCGTGCAGGTGGCGGGCCAAGGCCGCCCCGTAGGAGCCGGTGCACTCGACGCCGGCACGTCGCACCACTTTGAACGAGCGGGCCCAGGCGACGAGTTGACGGTATCCCTGCGCGGTCGCCGGGAAGCTCCGGCCGTCCAGGGCGGCACCGAGCATGGTGATGACGGCCGCGGCGTGAACGTCCTTGTGGGTGTCCACGCCGAGCAGGACCTCCTCAGCGGCGTCGGCCGGGATGTGACACGGGGCAGCGGATTGCGTGATGCTGGGCAAGGTCGCCTTCTCCTGATCGCCTTGGGTGCTGGTGGCCGTCGCCGGGCCGGGGCGGTCAAGACTGTGACGGTGCCTGTCGCGAAGGCCCCTATCGGAACACGTCCCCTGCCCGGCGGCAGCACGCACCGCACCGAGCAGGTAGCCGACAGATCAATGCCAAGGCACACGGCCAGTCACGTTGCGAGTCAAGCCGCCGCCCGGAGCGGCACCCGATCATCCTCACAGTCACGTTGTTGGGTGCGTGACTGTCTGATGGCGCGTCGGGGCGTGGTGAGCCCGCGGCCCGGACCTGTGCTCAGGCCGTGGTGGGCAGGTTGGCAGCGCCGGTGATCTGGTCCCAGAGGGCGAAACGGACGGTCATCTCGGCTCGGTGGCCGGAGGCTGTCATCAGGTGGCGGTGGGGGCGGAAGTGCGGTGAGATGCCGCTGAACGCGGACAGGAAGCGCTGGGCTGCGCCGACGGAGCGGAAGCCCTTCATGACGCGTTCGCGCTGCCGGGTGGGCTGGTGGCTGTTCTCCGCCCGCTTGTTGAGGTACTTCGACTGCCGGTGCTCCACCGACGGCATGACCTCACGGTGGGCGGCGCCGTAGGAGCGCAGCTTGTCGGTGACGACCACCCGCGGCACCGCACGCGTCTTCTTCAGCAGGCGGCGGAAGAACCGCCGGACCGCAGCGGTGTCCCGCCGGTCCTGCACGAGGATGTCCAGGACGGTGCCGTCGGCGTCGACGGCCCGCCACCGGTACGTCAGCTCCCCATCGATCCTGACGAACACCTCGTCCAGGTGCCCTGTATCCCCGGGCCAGGGTCGGCGGCGGCGCAGCCCGGCGGCGTAGGCCTGGCCGGACGTGGCGCACCAGCGGCGGACCGTCTCATAGGAGACGATCACACCGCGCTCGGGCATCGGCTCCTCCACCTCGCGGAACGACAGCGGGAAGTGGAAGTACCGCCACACACAGTGGGAGATCACCTCGGCCGGGTACCGATGACCCTGGTACGACGGCGACGCGCTGTCCACGAACGGTCCCCCTCCACCATGACCAACCCGAAGGTCAGCCAACGTGACAGCACCTCTGAGCCCACTCGTGCAGGGCATACCGCCGATCCGCTCCCGGCGCGGCCGACGACACCGCAGACCGGGCAAGCTCCACGGCGACAAGGGATACGACTACAACCACCTGCGGCGATGGTTGCGCGGCCGCCGCATCACACCCCGGATCACACGTAAGGGAACCGACTCCAGTCGGCGGCTGGGCCGGCACCGCTGGACCATCGAACGCACCATGGCCTGGCTCGCTGGCTGCCGACGCCTCCACCGTCACTACGAACGCAAAGCCACCCACTTCCTGGCCTTCACCAGTATCGCCTGCACCCTCATCTGCTACCGCCGACTCACCAAATGAGATGACTTGTTACCCCGACGCGGCAGGGGCGCCCGCCGCCGGGCGGTGGAACCCCGTGGCAGCCGCGGCCCGCTGAGTCCGGACATCACTACTCGGGCTGCAGGATGCCCTCCGCCACCAGGGCCTCGACCTCCTGATCGGCCAGACCGAGCAGCGAGGCCGCGATCTCCCGGGTGTGTTCGCCCCGCACCGGAGCCGGCAGCAGCGGGGCGACTGGGACCGATGTGTACGTCGCGACCTGGAGGTTGGCCCGCAGGGTCATCGGCAGAGCGGGGTGCTCGAGGTCCGCGAAGGCACCGCGGGCGGTGAGCTGGGCATCGTCGAGCTGGTCGGGGCCGCGGGCCATCAGCCCAGCCGGGACGCCGGCCTGCTGCAAAGCGGCGATCGACTCCTCCCGGTCGCGGCGGATCAGCCACTGGGTGAGCACCCCGGCGGCCGCGGCCCGGTTCCTGAGCCGACCGGCCGCGTTCCCGAGGAGGGGATGGTCGGCGAGTTCCGGCCGGCCCACGACCCGGCACAGCCGTGCCCAGTCGTCGTCGTCTCGCACCGAGACCACGCACCACTCGTCGTCACCGGCGCACGGGAAGACACCCGACGGCGCCTCGGCCAGCGCGATGTTGCCCTCGGGGCCGACCGAGCCTGGCTGCAGCGACTCGGCGGCTAGGTGGCCACCGAGGTGGGTGAGTGCGACGTCGGACTGGGCGAGCTCGATGAGGCAGCCCCGGCCGGACTCCAACCGGGCGATCAGCCCAGCCAGCACCGAGACCGCAGCGACCTGGGAGGCGACGTGGTCGGGGTAGACGGTCGAGCCGTCGGCCGAGCCGTACTCGACGTCCGGGTAGGCCCAGAGCGCCGAAACACCACACGACGCACGAACCAGCGGGCCGTAGCCGAGACGCTTGCGCCACTCCCCCACGTTGCCGAACGCGCTCGCGTCGCAGATGACGATCCGCGGGTTGATCTCGGCCAGAATCTCGTGGGTGAGGCCGAGGCCGGCCAGTGTGCCGGGCTTGAAGTTGGCGACGACCACGTCCGCAGTGGCTACCAGCGAGCGGAAGATCTCGACGCCCCGGGGGCTACGCAGGTTCAGACCGAGTCCGCGCTTGTTGCGGTTGCCCCAGGCGAACGACGCCGCGAAGGCGCCCTCTCGTCGCGATTGCCGCAGTCCGTCCGGGTAGGCGGCGTTTTCCACCTTGATGACGTCGGCGCCGTTGTCGGCGAACTGGCGACCGAGCTCGGCGCCGAACACGTTGACACCGAGGTCGAGCACCCGCAGACCCGCGAAGGGCCGATCGCCGTCCGCGAGCTCCGGTCCGGCCGGCAACACGCGCGGGGGCCAGAAGTCGTCGGCACCGAGCACCACGTCGTCGTGCTCACCGAGCTCTGGGGACCGGGACCGGTGCCCGGCGCGGACGCCGTCGACGCGTACCTGGCCGGAGGGGGCCCGTGCGGTCACCCCGGGCGCGATCTCGACGTCCGCGAGGACGCCGGAGGTGACGAAGTGCGGCACGGTGAGCACGTCGGCGACATCGAGCACCTCAGCGATCGGGATGCCTCGCTCCGCACCCTCCTCGACGAGCTCGGCGCGGGTGTGCCGGTCGAAGAACTCCTGGATCACGGCATTGAGTCGCTCGGCGGCGTGGAAACGTGCCGGGATGGCGTCGAACTTCGGGTCGGCGAACTCCTCGGGCGAACCCAACCACTCGAACATCGCCCGCCACTGCCGCCGGGAGAGCAGGCAGGTACGCACGTGTCCGTCGGCGCAGCGGTAGACCGGGTAGTAGTTGCGCGAGTCGGGCCGGCCACGCGGGAAGGTGTCTGGTCGCGCCGCGGCCGCGGATCCCTGGGTCCCGAAGACCGGGTCGAGACCGTGCACCACGGCCTCGTAGACGGAGACGTCCACGGACTCACCACGGTGCGTTCGACGGGCCTGGTAGTGCGCCAGCAGCGCGGCCCAGGCGACGTGCGCGCCGGTGTGCCCCTCGACCAGACCCACCGGGGGCAGCAGCGGCTCGGCACCCGGGAACCCGGACCGCGACAACACGCCGCCCATCGCGTATAGGACGTGCTCGGTCGCCTGGAGGTCGCGGTAGGGACCGGTCTGTCCAAAGGCGCTCACCTGGACCACGACCAGGCCCGGCACCTCGGCGGTCAGTCGACCGGGCTCTAGACCCGCATCGGCGAGCCGTCCCGGACCCCAGCAGTCGACCAGGATGTCTGCTGCATCGACGAGGTCGCGCAGCTTCGTCATGTCGCAAACGTCCGCGGCGTCCAGCACCACACCCAGCTTGTTCGCGTTGTTCAGGTGCCACGCCCACCGGCTGATGTCACCCATGGGCGTGCGACGTCGCCCGGCCGCCCCCCCGGGCGGCTCGACCTTCACGACCTCGGCGCCCAGGTCGGTGAGAAGCCGGGTGCCGGAGTCCGCGAGCTCGCCCGCGAGCTCCACGACTCGTAGACCGGCGAGCGGGAGCTTGGCGGCTGCGCTCATGCGGGCTGCCCTGCCTCGGACTCGGCGAGCTTCCGCGCGAGCTGGCGGTGCAGGTGCTGCGGCCCGGCCTCGTTGCGGCCGTAGATGTACACGCCGCTGACCGCGAGGGCGTTGGCCTGGATGGTCTCCTCCATCGGCCAGTCCTCCTTGGTGGCGGCCTCCTCGAGGATCTCCCAGCTCTTCGCGATCCGCTCGGCCATCTTCTCGTCGTAGGTGTCGGGATCGGCGAGGAACCGGATGTGGATCGTGCATTCCGACGGCGAGTGGGACGATGGCCACGTCGTCCAGAACTCGATGTGGTGCGGGGTGATCGCGGCGTTGACGTTGGGGAAGACGAACATGCTCGAACCGACGTGCTTGTAGAAGCCCTCGACCTGGTCCTCCTCCCCGGCCTCGACCGCCTTCTCCAGGCGCATCCGCGGGGTGAACGACTGCATGTGCAGGCCGCTGGACTCCACCACGCAGGTGTTGGTCGAGATCAGCTTTCCGACGCCGTACGGGTGCAGGAACTTCGGGTGCAGGCTGTCCACGGCACCGTCGACAACGAGCTTCCAGTTCACCGGGACCGTGAACTGCTTGTCCAGCACCAGCAGCGACTTCTCGTAGTTGAACTCCCGGAAGCGTTCCTCCATGTCCGCGCCCAGGTACTCCGCCACGGTCTGCGGCTTCTCCCCAGGGTCCAGCGTGACCCACACCAGGCCGTGTCGCTCCTCGGTATGCACCTGGGCCAGGCCGTGTTCGAGGCGGTCCAGCGGCTCGAAGAACTGGGCATACGGGATGTGCCGCAGAGAGCCGTCACGGTCATAGGTCCAGCCGTGGTAAGAGCAGGTGAAGGCCCGCTTCTTTCCCGCCTCGCAAACCTCGACCCGTCCACCGCGGTGCTTGCAGATGTTGATGCTGGCGCCCACGCTGCCATCGCGCTGACGCACGATCAGCAGTGGAGTGCCCAGGACATCCCGGGTGACGAAGCTGCCCGGATCAGGCAGCTCTGAGTGGTGCGCGACGACCACGGGGACGGTCCGCATCAGCGCCAGCTCCCGGGCCGCATGCTCGTCGTCGGTGAAATGGGACGTCGGGACCCGAAGCTCGCTGTCCGCCAGGTGCGTCGTGTTCTCTTTGAAGTACCGGATCAGCGTCCCGAGCACCTGCTGGTGGTTGGACAAAGGTCCTCCTAGGAACGAACTCGCTCGAGAGAAACGGTGACGGCCATGTCGGCCAGACCATCTTAAACCTACGACCAGAAGTTTTACTAGATGGACAGGTGTGCAGTGGACGAGGTCGGAGTTGTTGGTGGCCGCGGCCGCCATCCCCGCCGCGAAGTCGGGGGCGGTCGGCGCCTCGGTGACGATGGATGTCAGTCACCCCCCAGGCTCCCTTACGACTTGGCAGGTCGCCTGGCGGTTCGGCTGGTGAGTGATCAGCAGGTGGCCGGGCGGACGGGCACCAGTTCGGTGCCGGTGCGCCGCAACGGTCAGCAGGAGAGTCGTCCCCAGGGCGGCCATGCCGTCATGGTCAATAATCTACAGTAATAAGTTTTCGGCCGACCGACGAGAAGCATCTCCGGCACCTCGCGCAGGGCCCTGGCCGCGTCAGTGAGATGCGTGCAGCCGTCCTCGCGGCGCAGGATGCCGGGGGCAGTCCGGCGCAGGTTCGCAAGAGGTACGCCCACCCGTCGGTGCAGATTGTCGGCCGCGAGCGGGCACTCCGGGATCGGCAGCGCTGCCCTTGCCGAAATCCTCGTCCGGGCAGGTCAGGCGGCATGCCCGTACGCGTGGAGAAGGCCGCCGAGGCGATCGCATCGTCGTACCCCGAGGCAGGCGATCTGGTCCGGATCGACGATCGACGCGGACAACGGGKTCAACGGGCGGGCGTTCGCGATGCCCCGATGGGGCCGGTGCACATGGTGGAAACGCTCGAATTCCCGCAGGGCGTGGAGCAGATGCCGCTGATCCCAGATCAAGGTCCGGTCCAGCAGCTCGCGCCGGCAGGTCTGCACCCAGCGTTCCATGACCGCATTCATCCGCGGCATCCGGACACCGCCGGGCACGACCTCGAGCCCCGCATCGGCGAGGACCGCGCCGGACAGGGCGGGGAACTTCCCGTCCCGGTCCCGGATCAGGAACCGCGCCCGGCAGCCGTCGTCCCCCAGTTCCATGACGAGACTCCTCGTGGCCGGCGCCACCCACGAGGCCGTCGGGTGCGCGGTCGCGCCCAGGATCCGGATCCGCCGGCCGGCCTGCTCGAGCACGGCGAACACGTACCGGCGTGCCCCGGTCAGGGTGACCGTCTCGAAGAAGTCGCAGGCCGGCAGCGCGTCGGCCGGGGGGGCGCAGGAAGCCGGCCCACGTGCCGGAGGTCCGCTCGGGCGCCGGGCCGCTCCCGGCCTCCCGCGGGATCTCCCAGACCGGGGAGGCGGCGACCGTCACGCCCGGCACCGGCAGCTCGCCGTGCAGGCGCCGGCAGCCCCACGTGGGATTCTCCCGTGCCGGGCGCAGYACCACGGCGCGGAGGGAGCGCACGGTGCGGGCCCGGGCGCTTCGGCCTGGACTGGGCGGCGTGGCGGCGGGCGACCGGGTCGCGGTGCCCACGGAGCACCGGGTCCGGCCGCACCGGCAGCCGCAGCCTGCGCGGCACGTCCCGCGGCAGCCGGTACGGCAGCGCCGCCGGCAAAGCCCGGTCACTCGGGCTGAAGCGCACCTTCTCCTTGCCGAGTGGGCGCTCCGGCACCGACAGTTGGTGGCGCAGGGCGAGGATCTCCATGTCCTTGTCCCGATCGCTCATCGACAGCAGGCGCGGCAGGGCGAATGCGTTCGCCCTGCCCAGGTAGGCCGGTCGCAGCAGCACGGTTGGTCATCATGCCGCGTTGATCGACAGCCGCGCGACGGCACGGACTCGACCGGCCGCACTCGACCTCCCGTACACCCCGCACGCCGGCTCCGACCAGGGCGGATGAGGTTATCGGCAAGCGCAGCGTGGAGTCGGTGCGCTGCCGCCCTCCGGAGGCGACCAGGCCCATCCCGGCCAGCTGTTCCAGGAGCAGGTCCAAGATCCTCTCCTCCAGACTGTGCGCCAGCAGTCGGTCCCGGAACCCGGTCAGCACCGTGTGGTCGAAGCCGGGGTCAGTCAGCTCCAGCCCGAGCAGGTACTTCACGTCGATCCTGGCCCGCACCGCGTGCGCGGCCTGGCGATCGGTCAGGTTCTCGGCGAACTGCAGGATGCTGACCAAGGCCAGCCGGTCAGGGGAGATACCGGGACGCCCCCGAACTCCGAAAGCCGCCTTGAACTCCTCGTCCTGGAACAACGGACCGAGACTGTCCCGGATCCTCAGCGCCAGGCAGCCCTTGGGGAACGCCGCCCGAGCCACGTCCCGCGTCCCGGCGGGGACCTCCGCTCCCGAGTCCGTCCCCATGGACACTGCGCCACCCCCGTTCCACGGCCGGACGCCCCGTGCACGCCCGTGAGTCACCGCTCCCCACACTCGTGGCTCCGGACGGCATATGCTGCATGATCACGACGACTTCGCCCAATTGGGCAACAGGGTCATCGAGGGCTGGTACAACTTGCACCGGCTGCACAGTAGCCTCGGCTACCGCAGTCCCGCCGACTACGAGGCCGCCTTGCTGGCCTGACCACCACACCGACGGTGCCCGCCAAAGCGGAGCAAGCTCAATCCTCCAACGGCTGGCACGCACCCGCACCGACGGAATCCTCTTCGGCGCACTCCAGTGCGGCAAGCGACCCTCCCCAGCGATGATCACCGTCTTCCTCGACGTCTTCCTTCGCCAGGCTCACACTTTGCTCCTGCCGGTCGTGCGGGCCTTCGCCCGCGAGGACCGTTACCCACGCCTGGGCGAGATCACGGTGCCCACCGTCGTCACGGTCGGCACAGCTGATCGCAGCACACCGCCGAACCACTCCGGCGCCCGGCCGCAGGGATACCGGGCGCGCGACCGGTCACCGTGCCGGACGCCGGGCACATGATCAACTGGGAAGATCCCATGCCCTGGTGGAGGCCATCGTCTTCCTGCACGAGGCCGAGGGAGCCGATTGATGCGCAGCGACCAGTGCGTCACCGGGCGGCGCTGCGATCGGTGGTCCGTGGCACAGCCACACCGCAGGAGTACGGCGTCGACAATGGCCGACAGCAGGGTGTCGTCCGCCCGCCGATGCGGCTTGAGTTGAGGGAGTCGAGCAGCCACATCGGGCGAGGGGGGACAGGTGTACGACTACATCATCGTGGGTGCCGGGTCGGCGGGGTGCGTGCTGGCCGGCCGTCTGACCGAGGACGAGAGGACGCGCGTTCTTCTCATAGAGGCCGGCCCGGTGGACGATGCCCCGGACATCCACGTTCCGGCCGCGTTCAGCAAACTCTTCCAGACGAAGTACGACTGGAATTACCTCAGCGAGTGCGAGCCCGGGTTGGACGGCCGCCGCCGCTACCTGCCCCGCGGCCGGATGCTCGGCGGCTGTTCGTCGATGAACGCGATGATCTACATCCGCGGCAATCGCCGCGACTACGACGCCTGGGCGGCGGCCGGCGCCGACGGGTGGAGCTGGCAGGATGTCCTGCCGTATTTCCTTTGCGCCGAGGACTTCACGGGAGCCGCGTCCCCGTGGCATTCCACCGGCGGACCGCTCACGGTGAGCGAGGGTCGTTCCCGGCATCCCTTGATGGACGCATACGTGGCGGCCGCTCAGGAGGCCGGACACCCCTACACCAGCGATTTCAACGGCCTCGAACAGGACGGCGTCGGCTATTACCACCTCACTCAGCGCGATGGTCTGCGCTGCAGCACGGCGGACGCGTATCTGCGGCCGGCCCTGTCCCGGCCGAACCTCGAGGTGCTGACCGGTGTTGAGTGCACCCGCGTGCTGCTCGACGGCGAGCGTGCGACCGGCGTCGAGGTGGACCGGGACGGCGAACTGCTGTGCCTGCACGCCGAAGGGGAGGTCGTGCTGTCGGCCGGCGCCTACAACTCGCCGCACCTGCTCATGCTCTCCGGTATCGGCCCGGCCGGTGAGCTGGCGGCCCACGGCATCACGCCCCGCGTCGATCTTCCAGTGGGGGAGAATCTGCAGGATCATCCGCATGTCGGTCTGTGCTACCTCACCGACACGGAGTCGCTGTTCACCGCCGGGACACCGGACAACGCGCGCCTGCTGGAGACCGAGGGCCGCGGCCCGCTCACCTCCAACGTCGGCGAGGCCGGCGGTTTCCACCGCACCCGCGAGGGACTCGACGCTCCCGACATCCAGGTGAACGCCGCGCCGGTGATGTTCTACGAGGAGGGCATCAGCCCCGTGACCGACCACGCCTTCATGGTCGGCGCGGTCCTGCTCGCCCCCACGAGCCGGGGCAAGATCTCCCTGCGGTCGGCGCTCCCCAGTGCCAAACCGCGCATCCTGCATAACTACCTGACCACCGAAGAGGACCGCGCCACGATGATCCGGGCCCTCCGGATACTGCTTGACATCGCCGACCGGCCCGGCCTGCGCAAGCACCGCCGCGCCGACTTCCGCGTACCGCGTTCCACGGACGACGTCGGCCTGCTCGACTTCGCCCGGCGCGAGTTGCAGACCCTCTACCACCCGGCGGGCAGCTGCTCCATCGGCCCCGTTGTGGACTCCCGGCTCAGCGTGCACGGCGTGAGGGGCCTGCGGGTGGTGGACGCCTCGGTGATGCCCACCGTGGTGCGGGGTAACACCAACGCACCCACGATCATGATCGCGGAAAAGGCGGCGGACATGATCCGCGGTCTCCCCGCGCGGGCGTGACCCTGACACCGGACTGGGGCAGCGGGCGGACTGCGCCCCTGTGGCGTAGTTCCTGGCAGTGAGCATCTCTTGAAGGCTGACTGCGGATTGCTCACTTCACGGAAGTCCGTCAAGCTCGGGCATGGCCGGTCGTCGGCGGTGCAGCCACGGCGTGTACCGGCCGCACCGGCGCGATGCCTGCCGGGCGGGCGGGGCATCGGTTCTCTGGCCGGGCGGCGGAGCGGGGAGGACAGCACCAAAGCGAGGAGGCGGGCGTCGGCCGCGGCTTCGGCCACTGATCACCAGCGCATACCGAGAGCGTCTGGGTGTGCTGTCCCGGGACGTTGGTGACAGACGACACGCCTTGAATGGTCCTCGAACGGGGCGAGGGGGCCTCTGGTTTCGGTGTGGATTGCGAAGTCCGCACCGACGCCCAGGAGGCCCTCCACGACGACAAGTTCGGCAAGGCCCCCGCCTGCCAGCTCCTCAACCGCGTCACCGTCAAGGGACCCGGCGACGCCACCGCCCGCGCCTTCAGCGACTACCAGGTGGACGTCCACCAGGCCGACCTGTCCGAGGGCGTTTCGCTCACCACCCTGACCGGATGACCGTCGCCTCCCGACAGGGCGGCGGTCGCCCTCCGGGGTGACCGAGGATCGCAACGCCGAAAAAAGCGGGCCTCGGCCTCGCCATCGTCTCTCTGGCGGTCGCCCTCTGGGACGACCGAGGGTCGCAACGTGTACCAGGAGTACGCCAACAGGGCCCGGACGCTCTGGCGGTCACCCTCCGGGGCGACCGAGGAGCGCAACCTGTCCCGGGCGTCGCAGACGACGAGAGGGGTGTGCTGGTGGTCGTCCTCCGGGGTGCGAATCTGCATCTCAATGTCACCGGTTTCTGTAATGGCGACACCAGTGCCCTCCAGCGCTGGTGTCCGGGCGGTGAGCTGGGAGGTTCGCCGTGCGGTGTGGGGTGGTGGTGACATCGGGGTGCGGTTTTTGCGGTGACGGCTCGTGAAGTTGCTGCAGGTCGCGGCGTGTCCTTCCGGTGCAGATTCGCACGGCCTCGAGCGGGCCGTACAGCAGGCGTTCACCCGCCCCATACCGAAGTCGGCCGGTGCGCAGATGCGTTACCTGGTCAAGCAGCTCAAGGGAACCCGAGCCGTGGCCGACGCCCTGGGCATCACCCAGCGCACCGTCGAGCGGTACATCAAAGACCAGATCCGCCGGCCCCGCGCCGACCTCGCACAACGCCTTCAGGACGCGGTCCGCGCCCGCCGGCAGCCCCGCATCCGCGCCCAGGCCCGGAAGCAGGCCGCCACCAGCACCGGCCTGGTCGTCGACACCCGCGCCCGGTTCGGTTTCACCGTCGCGCCCGGCACCACCGACGACGCCCGCGTCCGTCACCTCACCCTCGCCCTGCCCCCACAGCACGCGGCCCGCCTCTTCGCCGCTCAGGAGACCGGCGCCAGTGAGCGGCGGCTGTGTGACATCGCCCCCGCGCGTCCCTGGGCGCCACCTTCGAGGGGTCCGCTATCTCCGGCACGCCGATGGCTGTCTCGTCAGCCCGCGCGGTCGTCACCGTCGTGATGGCGCCCTGCCTGTCCCAGCGGCCTACTCGTCAGCCGATGAGACGCCGYATACCCCAGCTTTCGATGCGCATGCCGCCACGCGGGCGGCGTCGCGCGCCCTGTGAAGGGTAAACGCAACGAAGTGGAGCAGGCGGAAGGAGAACGCAGTGGAAGAATCATCGCTTCGTGCGGTGGGCTGGGCGCGGTCACTGCCGATCAACACCAGCCCCAAGGCGGCACGTGATTGGGCCCGTCGTCACATGCGGTCGCTGGCGTGGACCGACAGGGCACCGGAGACGGTGGACGCTGTTCTGCTGACCGTCTCGGAACTGGTCACCAACGCTCACGTGCACGCTCATTCGCCTGCCCAGATGGCGATGACCTGGGACGGGGAGTGCTTGCACGTCGCCGTCCACGACTCCTCCACGGCGCTGCCCAGCCAGCGCGCCGCGAGCAGCGACCGCATCGGAGGGCGGGGGATGCTGCTGGTCGACGCCCTGACCGACGGCTGGGAAGCTCACCCCTGTCCCCACGGCAAGACGGTCACCGCTTGTTTCCGCCCGCCGACCGAGACTCAGGAGGGCACTGTCACGTTGGCTGATGGCGCGGGATGATTTTCGGGTTGGTCATGCTGGAGGGAGTCGCCCGTGGAGAGTGCGTCACCGTCGTACCAGGGGCATCGGTACCCGGCGGAGGTGATCGCGCACGCGGTATGGCTGTACTTCCGCTTCCCGCTCAGCTTCCGCGAGGGGGGGAGGTCATGCTCGAGCGCGGTGTGACCGTCTCCTACGAGACGGTCCGCCGCTGGTGCGCCACGTTCGGGCAGACCTACGCCAACGCGCTGCACTGTCGGCGGCCTCGGCCCGGGGACACGTGGCACCTGGACGAGGTCTTCGTGAGGGTCAACGGTAGTTGGAGTACCTGTGGCGGGCTGTCGACCAGGACGGCATGGTGCTGGACATCCTCGTACAGGACCGGCGGGACACCGCTGCGGCCAGGCGGTTCTTCCGCCGCCTGCTGAAGAGGACCTGCTCGGTGCCACGGGTGATCGTTACGGACAAGCTCCGCCTCTACGGCGCGGCCCACCGAGAGGTCATGCCCTCCGTGGAAGACCGTGCCCACCAGGGCCTGAACAACCGGGCCGACAACGCCTTTATCGGCACCCGCAAGGTCCGGGTTGCCGGGTCGGCCAGGGCGGCGAACGCGGAGAGGAAGAAGGCCCGTTTGAGCTGCTCACCCCCTCTCCGCGAGGGTTGCTCGCCGCGGATCGACGAACCCGAACTGCGGGTCGCCGGGGCTAGACCCGCATAGGCGGCGAGGTGGGCAGCGGACGGAAAGCCGCTGCCGTCGCCGACGTCGATGAGGACCCGTGCTCCGGTCCTGACGCCGATGCCCGGCATCGAGGTCAGGACCTTGGAAGGAGACATCCGATGCGGTTGATCTGTCAAGCAGCAACAGGGAGTTGAGGGGCTTGGGCCATGGGGAATGTGGTGGCTTCCTCATAGTGGGTTCGTTTGGTCAGGCAGTGGTGGAGGCACCCGCACAGTCGCTCGGAGCCGGCCGCAACCGGACGTGCAGCCGGTACTCCGGCACAGGGTCTGCGGTTGGAGAGGCCACCGGCCGCATTGCGGCGGGTGGAATCAACGGCGGCCGATCGGCAACCAGCGGTCCAGGTAGGTCCGCAGGCCGTCCGTGCCGGCACCCCGTGCGACATAGCCCAGGTAGCCGTCGGGGCGAACGAGTCCCTGCGCGGTGCCCGGCCACGGGCTCTGCCCGCCGAGCCGGTGGACGGAGACCAGGCCGCCCCGCCCTTCCAGGATCGGGCAGAGCCGTTCGTCCGGCCAGAGGGGGGATGGTCCGGACAGCAGCAGGTGCCAGCCCGGCGCCGCCGTGCGTGCCTGCAGTCCGCGGGGCAGGTCGGGCAGCCGGTCCCCGGCTCTCGGCCCGCCCCCGGGCGGCCGTGAGCCGGCCGTGGAGGCGGGGCTGCGCCGGTAGTGGACGCCCAGTTCGGAGACGGTTCGAAAGAGCCGTCCGCGGATCTTGGCCGCGCGTAGCGCCAGTGGCGCCAGGCGCGGGGCGATGTGGGTACGGCCGACGCGGAGGGCGGGGTTACTGCTGGTGGCGATGGTGAAGGCGCGGTCGGTGAAGCGCAGCACGCTGTGGCCGACGGGGGCCCGCTCGGCCTCATACGTTGCCAGCAGTTCCTCGGGCGCCGCGCCCCGGCGGACGAGGGCGAGCTTCCAGCCGAGGTTGAGCGCGTCCTGGATGCCGGTGTTCATCCCCTGCCCGCCGGCCGGGCTGTGGATGTGGGCCGCGTCGCCCGCGAGGAAGCAGGGGCCGGAGCGGTAGCGGGCGGCGCCGCGGTTGTGGAGGCGGAAGTCGGTCATCCAGACCGGGTCACGCAGCGTCAGCCGCTCGCCGGTGTAGCGGTCGGCGATCTCCTGCAACAGCGGCAGGTCCACCTCGGCCTCCGGGGTGTCGGGCGGGCGCATCGCGAGCATGCGCCAGCCGGCTGGCGCGCCGAGCGGGAAGAAGAACACCATCCCCGCCCCGCTCATGTACGAATGCACGGAGTCCGACTCCAGCCCGTCGACCTCCAGGTCGGCGAGCAGGAACGTCTGCGGGTAGGCGTATCCCCCGAATCCGATGCCGGTCTGGCTGCGCACGGTGCTGTGGGCGCCGTCGCAGCCCACGACGTAGCGCGCCTCCACGGCCTCCTGCGAGCCGTCACCGCGGCGCAGCCGGCAGGCGACGGACGAGTCCGCCGCCTCCAGCCGGACCAGTTCGGTGCCGCGCTCGATCGTCACGTTCCGCGCGGCCAGGTACTCGGAGAGGACGCGCTCCGTCTCGGCTTGCGAGAGGAACAGCAGGAACGGGTACGCCGTGTCGGTCAGTCCGATGTCGAACAAGCGCAGCGCCACCACGTGGCGGGGCAGGTGGAGCCGCAGCCGCATCGCCGGGTTGCCCCGGGCAACCAGCTCGTCCGTCACCCCGAAGCCTGCCAGCGCCTCCAGGGTGCGGGGCTGGACGGCAAGCGCCCGTGACTCCCGCACCCGGTCGAGGCAACGGTCGACGATCCTGAACCGGGCCCCGTACGCGCGCAGCTGCGCGGCGAGGGCGAGACCGGTCGGCCCCGCTCCCACCACCAGCACGTCCAGCGGTGCCGTCATGAGTCCACGGTAGTGCAGACGAGACGCGCACGAGATCGTTCGGCGCGTACTACGTCGAGCCTGTGCCCCGCTACGACGAGAAGGGGGACCGGCGAGCGTCGCTGCTGCGGTCAGCGGGAGCGGCTGAGCAGGGACAGGACGTGCGTGGCGTCGCGTCCGACGCCGCGCAGTGACCTGATGACCTCCGGCAGATAACGGTAATCTCGGTACGATGGGGTGGTTGTTGCCGTCTTGGACTGCGCGGCCAGACTGGCGCCGTTGCCCTCCATGGTCTGAATGAACACCTTCGACCACCTTGTGGTCGAAGGTGTTCATCCGCTGCCCCCGTGGTGCCGCCTTCTTCGCGTTGTAGACCTCCGTCAACCGCGCAATCGCCTTGTCCTGGGTCGCGAACCCGGACTCCTTCACCTGTTTCCCGGCCGCAGACCGATACCGGAGCTTGTACGGGTGAGGGCACTTCGAGCACCGCGACCGCGGATGCTCACACTCCTTGAAGAACGACCCCACCCCACAAACCAGGACAGTGGCACTCACGGTGCTGACTCCTCCGGGACCGATGCTGACAGTTTGCTGACCGTCGGAGGTCCGGAACGCCGCTGACCTGCGCTGATGTGCGCAGGGTTCGTTATGTCCTGGAACTGGATCGGCCGGACCCAGGAGGAGATCGAACAGGCCCGCCGGGACTGGATGGAGGGCACCCGCTTCGGCGAGGTGAAGGGCTACGACGGCGCCCCGCTGCCCGCCCCCGAGCTGCCGCCGGTGCCGCTGAAGCCGCGCGGAAGGGTGCGCCGACCTGCGGAAACGGCTGACTGGTTGGTGACGGGTGGGCGACTCGCCGTCGTGTGTTGTCTCCCGTCCCTCCACCGCGTGGGGGAGGGACGCTGGACGTGCTGCAGGCCCCCTGCGCGGTGCTGGGCGATTCCACGGTGTGTCCGTCTGTGGGCAGCTGTGGCAGGACTCTTGCTGACCCTTTGCTCACTTTACTGACGAGTCGTCAGGTGTCGGCGGAGGTTCGTGTCGTACCTCCGCGGCGGTGTAGTGGCCATCGCCGGTTGGGCGGCCACCGCACGGATGCTGACCTGGCGGGTGGCTGAGTCACACTCCGGTGCGGGAACTCGGTACTCGGCCTGTCGGCTTGTGGGAATTCGACAAGGTGTGAGCGGCCGTAGGGGTGAGCGCTCTTGGCGCTGCCCCTTGGAGGGGGTGTCGTGGTGGAGTGCTCCCAGCAGGTTCTTCGTCTGCTGGTAGCACGGCGCTTGTGTGTCTCTGACCTGTGTCGATGCCGTAAGTTGCTCCTGATGCGGCTTCGTTGGCCCATCAATGGTCCGGATCTTGGCTTCTCGCATCCGCCGATGAGGGCGAGAACTCCGGGCCCAGCTACAGCCGATGGGGGGCGGGGAGACACCTCCGCGTGCTTGGGGCCCTGTGGTGCGGCGGGAAGGACGGCGCTCAATGAGATATGCCTTTGGCGCGTGCCAGTACCACATGGCACAGGTGGTAAACACTGTCCGCGGGCGTCTAAGAGGACCTAACAAAATAGAACGTTTGCGCTAATCTGGAGATGTCGGTGCGGATCCGCTCTGACCAGGAGGTGCGCGATGTCCCGCCCCAAGCCCTGGGAAATCGACGACGACCTGTGGGCCCTGATCGAGCCGCTGCTGCCAGTGGTCGAGCGCCGGCCCGACCATCCGGGCCGCAAGCGACTGGACGACCGCAAGGCCCTGCAGGGCATCCTGTTCGTGCCGGCCACCGACATCCAGTGGGAGTGGCTGCCACAGGAACTGGGCTTCGGCTCGGGCATGACCTGCTGGCGCCGGCTGCGGGACTGGAACCAGGCCGGCGTCTGGCAGCAGTTGCAGGCCATCCTGCCGGCCAAGCTGCGCGGCGCGAACCAGCTGGACTTCTCCCGCGCCGCCATCGACGCTCCCCCTGGCTTCGCCGGGGGCACCCCCACCCACGTGCGTGCCCTGCGGGGCGGCCCAAAACCGGCCCGAGCCCGGTCGACCGCGCCCGGCCGGGCTCGAAGCACCACCTGATCACCGATGCGCGCGGCACTCCGCTCGCGGTCTCGCTCACCGGCGGCAATCGCAACGACGTCACCCAGCTCATGCCGCTGCTCAAGGCGATTCCCGCGGTCCGCGGCCGCCGCGGGCGTCCCCGGTTCCGGCCGCGGCGGCTGTACGCCGACCGCGGCTACGACCACGACCGCTACCGCAGCATGGTCCGCACCCTGCGCATCACCCCGGTCATCGCCCGCCGGGGGCAGTCCCACGGCTCGGGCCTGGGCGTCCACCGGTGGGTGGTCGAACGCGGCCTGTCGTGGCTGCACGGTTTCCGGCATCTGAGGATCCGTTGGGAGCGCCGGGACGACATCCACGACGGCTTCCTGCAGTTGGCGGTCTGCCTCATCCTGTACCGGCGCGTCCGAGCACTCTGTTAGGACCTCTAAGGCCGCTCGGACCACGACAGGACAGCCTTCGGCCGACCATGCCGGCGCCCTCGGACCTGGTCCAGGGTCACAGGGCACGCCGGGCCGGTGGCGGTGCCGTGCGGGTGGATGACTTACACGTTCCGCCCCGCCACGACCGCGGTGGCAGTCACCCGGTCAGCAAGCCGGGACGCTCCCGCGCCCGATGCTGACCATTTGCTGACCTGAACAGTCTCACTACGCCTTTGACCTGACCCTATAAGGGCCGGGCCCCCTTCCCTGCTCAGCCCGGCGGTACCTACTGTCCGGGTATGTACGGGCTCGGGAAGGAGGCCCTCAATGTCTGTCTACGTCGGTATCGACGTGCACCGCAAGCGTTCGCAGATCGCCGTGGTCGAGGACGACGGTGCGGTGCAGGTCAACCGGAATGTGCCGAACGGGGTCAAGACGGTGCTGTCGGTGATCGGAGATCTGCCGATCGGTGCGCCGGTGGCCTTCGAGGCCGCCTACGGGTGGGGGTGGCTGGTGGAGCTGCTGGAGGACTACGGCTTTGAGCCGCACCTGGTGCATCCGCTGCGGTGCAAGGCGATCGCCTCGGCGCGGTTGAAGAACGACAAGGTGGACGCCGCGACCCTRGCTCAGCTGCTGCGGGCGGATCTGCTGCCGGAGGCATGGATCGCGCCGCTGGACGTACGGCAGCAACGCGCGTTGTTGCGGCACCGCTGCCRGCTGGTGCGGCTGCGGACCCGGCTGCGCAACCGCGTCCACGCCGTTCTGGCGGACCACGGCTGCGACCGGCCCGGCAGCTGCTTCACCGCCCCGGGGCGGGCCTGGCTGGGCGGCCTGGAACTGCCGGACGTTTCCCGTCGCGTGATCGACGATCTGCTGGGCCTGATGGACGTCCTCAAAGAGCCGATCGACGCCCTCGACCGGCAGCTGCTCGCGCAGGCGCGGGGCGACCCCCAGGTCAAGGCGCTCACCCGGCTGCCGGGGGTCGGCACGCTCACCGCCTTGATGATCGTGGCCGAGGTCGGGGACATCACCCGCTTCCCCTCCGCGCGCAAGCTCGCCGCCTGGGCCGGGCTGACGCCCACCGTCCGCGGATCCGATCGAACCGTGCGGCACGGCCACATCTCCAAGCAGGGCKCGCCCTGGCTGCGGTGGATCTTGTGCGAGGCCGCGCAGAGTGCGAAGCGGTCGCCGGAATTCGCCGCCGCCTACCAGAGCCTCGCCCACCGCCGCGGCAAGAAGATCGCCACAACGGCGGTGGCTCGCCGACTGCTCACGCGTGCCTATCACCTACTGCGCGCCGTGCAGGATCAACAGGGGGTGCGATGACAGCAGCCGATGACAACCGCCAGGGGCGGTCGCAGACCCCGGGTGAGCTCGCAAAGCTGCATGAGACGGCCCGATGGCCGCGCTCGATGACCTGACTGAGCAGCCCGGATCCCCGCACCATGGTCATGGCGCCGGCCTGTGCGGCCGGATGCCGAATGGGTGTTTGTGAGACCACTCCGCCGACCAGCACGGACTCCGGGGATCGCAACGACCGTATCCGCGAACATCCGTGACGCTTCCTCGGCCCCATTGTCGGCCGCCGCTCGTCGGCCTCCAGCTCGTTCGTCCTCGCCCCGCTCGTTCCTCGCGGGGCTCCGGGCGCTCCAACTGGACCCCTCCCACGCGGCGGCCCCGCAGACAGACACGAGGAAGAGCCACGAGGAAAACGCCCCGGCATCCCACCGAAAGCCGCAGGCGGGGACCGTCTGCGCCCCTTGACAGGCCCGGCCCTCATGGGTGCTTCATTACCTCAGTGGTAATCGACCCTTCGTGCGGAACCGGGCAAGGTGGGAGTCACCGTGGCCCGGGCGGCGCACTCCGCCCGGGCACGGCCCCCTGACCAGCGTTTTCGACCTCGACGGAGGCTGATCGGCATGTCCGCCACCACCCTGCTCGGCACGCTCTCCCGCACCGACCGCCCGCAGACCATGCTGCGCCGCTTCCTCGCCCTCGACGCCGTCGTCACCGGTGCCAACGGACTGGTCTACCTGATCGACTCGAAGCCGGTAGGCAACCTGCTCGGCATCGGATCCGGTCTGCTGTTCGAACTCGGCGTCTTCCTGGTGCTGTACGCCGCAGGGGTCGGCTTCCTCGCCACGCGGAAGCAGCCGCCGGCTCTCGCCGTGAAGGCGGTCATCGACGCCAATGTGCTGTGGGCCGTGCTCAGCATCGTCGCGATGGTCGCCTGGTTCTCGCCGACGACCGCGGGTGCCGTCTGGATTCCCGTGCAGGCCATGACCGTCGCCGGTTTCGGTGTGCTCCAGTTCCTCTCGCTGCGTGCCACTACGGCTTGAGGGATTGCAGATACTCGACTGTCGCCGAGTCGGCCGGGAGGAACGCCTCGATGGCCAGTTCGGCGACCGTCACGTCCATCGGAGTGTTGAAGGTCGAGATGGACGAGATGAAGGACAGGGTCCGGCCGTTGTGCTCGAGCCGGAGCGGCAGTGCGAAGTACGGAGTGGACTCCTTCGGGTGGCTGCTGCGGTCCCCGGTCCCCGGCAGCGGATAAGCGGCCACCTCGTCGTACAGCGCGCGCAGCGCCTCGGATCTGGCCAGTGCGATCTGACGCTCCATCTGGGCCAGCAGATGTCCGCGCCATTCCCGCAGATTGCGGATGTGCGGCGCCATTCCCTGCGGGTGCAGTGTGAGCCGCATGGCGTTCAGCGGTGGGGCGAGCAGATGCTCCGCCACCCCGTCCAGCATCATCATGATTCCTCGGTTGGCGGCGACGACGTTGTACGTTCCGTCGACGACCAGCGCCGGATACGGTTCGTAGCCCTGCAGCAGCCGCTCGATGCCCCTGCGCAGTGAGCCGAGCGCCGGATCGTGCAGCGGGGTCTCGGCGTAACGCGGGGCGTAACCGGCCGCCAGCAGCAGGACGTTGCGCTCCCGGACCGGTACATCGAGGTGTTCGGCCAGCCGCAGGATCATCTCCTCGCTCGGACGGGACCGGCCCGTCTCGATGAAGCTGATGTGCCGGGCGGAGGAGTCGGCACGCAGCGCCAGCTCCAGCTGGCTGAGCCTCCGCTGCTCCCGCCAGCCACGGAGCAGCGGACCTATTGAGGTGCCCAGAACGGCAGTTGACATGCCATGACGTTACCCTCACCGCACGGAAGACCCGAGGAAGTCCCGCCATACCCGTAGAGACGCTGTCGCAGAAGGACATCGAGGAACGGTTGCGCGAGAAGGCGTCGAAACAGCCCTTGACCTGCAAAAACGCAGGCAGGGAGCCTGACTTCAGGAGTAGCTTGGTGCTGCACACCATGCTGTGAAGTCCAACGTCTGGCATCTGGACATGTGCGCAGGTCAAGAAGATGCTGTGTGGGCCCAGGCCGGCAAGTGGTCGGCATGCGACCGGGCTGTGTCCCGTCGATGCTGACCTCAGGCCACAGCGCCCCCTCGGCGTCGACGACAGCCACGGGACTTCCTGCCCGTTCGCCGGACGCCGACCGACAGCAGATGGACGAACCGCGTGATGTCCCGTGGTCCGGCCCGGCGGAGTACCGTCAGCCGAGGGGTTCGAACGGCCCCGGAGTCTCGCCCGTCCAGCGGTGCAGACGGATCTCGCCCTCCTGCTTGAGGACGCCGTCCTCCTCCACGGCCCGGCCCTCCGCCACGTAGTAACGTCCGTCGCCCAACGCGTCGAACCCGTAGCTTCCGTGGAACTCCCAGCCGCGGATGCCGGTCGCGTCGTCGCGCAGGCCGGCCTCGCGGAGGGTGAGGAGGCTACCGGTCTCCGGCACGGGCTGTCCCTTGATCTCGCCGCGCACCGGCTCGGCGGAGCCGTCGACGGTGAAGAAGGAGTAGTTGGGGAAGCCTTCCTTCTTGCCCTTGTAGACCGCCATGATCCAGTTCCTGGTGTACGGGTCGTACTGGAGGTTCTGCACGCCGTAGGTGGTGTTGCCGGTGTGGACGAAGAACTTGCCGTCGTGGTGCTCGGGGCCGCTGTGGTGCGGGGCGTCCTGGGAGAGCGGTCGCGCGTACCTGCCCCAGGAGCCGATGTCGTACTCCAGGATCACCTGGTGGTCGTTGTCGGTCCGGCCGGTGTGGGAGTAGATGCCGTACGCGACCTTCAGCGTCTGCTTGCCGCCCCGCTTGCCGAACCCGGGACCGAACGACACGCCGTCGATGCCGCTGCATCCGTAGCGGTGGTCGGGGGTGTCGGCGGTGTCGCCGTCGAAGACTCCGTCGCCGTCCATGTCGGCAGTGAAGTCCGCGGTCACCTCGTGGAGATGGACCGCGGTCATGACGCCGTCCCGTTCGGCGTTCATTCCGACCCGGTCGATCTCGCGGCCGTCGAAGACGGCGATGTAGAACGATTCCGCCGCCTTGTACTCGAGCGATCCGTAGACCCTGCCGCTCCGGTCGTCGACGTCGATGTCACCGAGGTGGCCGGTGAGGCCCTCGACGGTCCCGACGACCTTGCCGGCGAGGTCGGTCTTGACCAGCTTCTGGGTGAAGGACCAGTAGACGAAACCGCGTCTGCGGTCCACGGTCACGCCTTGCACGTGGCTGGTCGGCCAGGCGCCGCCGTACACGGAGGAGGGCAGTTCGGGATGTCGGCCGCCGGGGGCGCCCGCGGCGGCGATGCCGGGGGAAGGGGAGGCGAGGAGGAGGGCAGGGACACTGATTCCGGCGAGGAGAACGGATCGGAACGTCCGGAGCTTGCCGCGCACGCGATGTCCTTTCCACGAGACAGTGAGTCGGGCTTCACCGGAGCGCCCCGCGACGTCCGACGGGTGAGGGGCGAGCACGGGGCGGACCGGTGGTGGCGGAGCCGGGTAACTCATCGTGTGCCGGTCAGGACCGGGTCCGCAACACCTCCGGGTTGGCGCAGTGGGCCGGGGCGCGGCCGGCCAGGAACCGGGCGACCTCACCGGCCACGAGGGCTGACGCGTTGTGGGCGGTCTGCTTGCCGGCGCCGGCCAGATGCGGGGTCATCACGATGTTGGGGGTGCGCCGCAGCCGGGAGCCGGCCGGGAGCGGTTCCTCGGGGAAGACGTCGAAGGCGGCGCCGAAGAGCCGGCCCTCGTCCAGGGCGTCGCAGACGGCGTCGTAGTCGAGCAGGGAGCCGCGGGCGCAGTTGACGAGTACGCCGCCGGGAGGCATGAGCCCGATCAGCTCGCGGGAGAGCAGCCCTTCGGTCTTCGGCGTGGCCCGGGCGTGCACGGTGACGAAGGAGGAGCGGCGCATGAGTTCGGGGAGGTCCACCCGGTCCGCCGGGGCCAGGCCGGCCTCGTCGGCGTACGGGTCGGCGACCAGGACACGGGCGCCGAATCCGCGGACGATACGGGCCACCCGGGAGCCGACGGCGCCGTGTCCCACGATGCCGACCGTACTGCCCTCCAGTTCGGGGCCGACGCTGTCGTAGCGGTAGTAGTCGCCCCGCCAGACGCCTGCGGCGAGGTCCTGGTGGGCGGCGGGGACACGGCGGGCGGCCGCCAGCATCAGGGCGACCGTGTGCTCGGCGGTGGCGGCGGCGTTGCGGCCGGGGGCGAAGGTGACCGCGACACCGTGCCGGGTGGCCGCCGCGAGGTTGGCGTTGACCGGGCCGCCCCGGCCGACGCAGAACAGGCGGAGCCCGGGGCTCGCACCGAGGACCCGTTCCGTCAGCGGTGCCATCTGGGTGACGCAGATCTCCACACCGTCCAGCGCCTCGATGAGCTGATCCTCGGTACCGGAGGCCTCGTGGACCTCGGCCACCGCGCCGAAGGGCTCGACGGGCCAGGGCAGGGTGAGTTCACGGAAGGTGGCGTCGGGTGCGACCGGCCGCAGGTGGTCGATGAACAGGGAGCTGCGGACGAAGTGGTCGCCTGCCGCGAGGATCGTGGTCAATCGGGTACTCCTGGGGTCACGTGCTGGTTCAGCGCCAGCAGCGAGGGTGTGCCGTCGTGGAGGATCAGTTCGTTCAACGCGCAGTTGGCCAGGTAGGGGAAGACGCAGCGGTAGTCCCGCAGCGGGAGACCGAGCAGTCGGCAGAGGGTGAGCCGGATCGCGGTGGAGTGGGCCACGACGAGAATGCGTCCTTCCCGGTGACCGGCACGCAGGCCGGCGAGGAAGTCGGCGTAGCGTTCGCCGACGGCGACGGGATCCTCTCCCTCCGGGAAGTGGCTGCCGACCGGGTCGGCCTCGAAGGCCTTGAGCACGCCGGGCAGGCGCTCCCGCATCTCGGCGCGGGTCATCCCCTCGGCGATGCCGAAATCGAGTTCGCGCAGCCGGGGTTCGACCATCAGTGGCAGACCGGCGCGGGCCGCGCTCCCCTCCGCGGTCTGCCGGCAGCGTCGCAACGGGGAGGACCAGACCGCCGTGAGATCCGTCCGCCCCGCCCAGGAAGCGAGCCGGGCGGCCTGGGCGTGGCCGTGCTCGGAGAGATCGATGTCGGTGACCCCGGCATAGCGGTTCTCGTCGTGCCAGACGCTCTCTCCGTGCCGGACGAGGAAAACATGGAGGCTCATGGTGCGGTCCTTTCTCGTGCGTGGGCCGAGACGGTCTCGGGCAGCCAGCCACGCTGGACCAGCAGATCGAGCAGCCGGGCGTAGCCCTCGTCATGGGCGGATCGATGCGCGGACCGCGGCTCCAGAACCCGGTCGGGCCGCACCATCGCGGCGGCGGCACCGTCCAGAGAGCCCGGAGCCCCGCAGGCAGAGGCGGCGAGTACGGCCATGCCGAGTGCGGGCTGGGCACGGCGGGGCAGGGACAGGGGCCGGCGCAGCACATCGGCGCGGAGCTGGTTCCACACCGGGTTGCGGGTCGCGCCGCCGGTGAGGACGACGGCCCCGTCGGTGGGGGCGCCGAGCAGGTCCAGATAGTCGAAGCAGAGGCGTTCGAGGTACGCGACGCCCTGCATCAGTGCGGCGAAGTCCTCGGCGCGGCCCGCCGGTTCCCGGCTGCTGAACGCGACGGCTTCCGGGGCGACGAAGGGGAACCGCTCCCCGGGCGAGACCAGCGGATAACGCAGCAGCCCGGTGGGCAGCAGGGGAGCCGCCTCGTCGGTCAGCCGGTCCAGGGCCGAGCCGGCGAACTCTCGGGCGACCAGGCCCGCACCGGTGCTGGAGGCACCTCCGGGCAGCCAGTGGCCGGAGGGGGAACGGTGGGAGTAGACGACACCGTTCGGGTCGTGCAGCAGGTCCTCGGTGACCCCCTTGAGGACGAGCGTGGTGCCGAGGACCGAGTTCCAGCTGCCGACCGCGGTCGCCCCGGAGCCCAGTTGGGCCGCACAGCCGTCGGTCATTCCGGCGACCACGGGAATTCCCGGGACGAGCCCGCACTCCGCCGCGGCACCGGCGCAGACCTCGCCGATCACGGTGCCGGGCACCACCAGGCCGGGCAGGATCCCGGTGGGGATCCCCAGCGCGGCGAAGACGTGTCCGGGCCAGGCCACCGCCGCGGCGTCAGCCCCGGACTTGAGGGCGTTGCTGGTGTCGGTGGGTACCTCGTGCCCGACGAGCCTGCGGTTGATCACGTCGTTCTGGTGGGCGAGGCGCCAGCCGTCCGTCAGCGCGTTCGGGTACCGGTCGAGCAGCCAGCGGAGCTTGGGAAGCCCCCAGGAACGCTGCATCCGCCGGTAGCCGGCCTTGGTCCACTGCTGTTCGCCGAGCGCGTTGACCTGCTCCGCCTCCACGGTGGCGCGGCCGTCGTCGTACATGAGGCCGGGGACGACACACCTGCCGTGCCGGTCGGTCAGTGTGAGGGTTCCGGAAGTCGCGTCGACGGCCACGGCCCGGATACGACGCGGGTCGGCGCCCGTGGCGCAGGTCTGCCCGACGGCCGAGCAGACCGCACGCCACCACTGTCCCGGGTCCTGTTCATGGCGTTCGCCCCGCCGGTGACTGGTCAGCGGCGACGACCCTGTGCCGAGCAGCCGGCCGTCCGAGGTCACGGCGACCGCGCGGACTCCCTGCGTGCCCAGGTCGATGCCCAGCCACACGTCCGGGCCGGCGCCGGTCATGCGCCGGCTCCGCCGTCGAGGCCCGCGCCGCCGCGGCCGAGCGCCCAGATCGGGCGGTGCAGCTCCCGCAGCCGCAGGAACTCCGCATAGCGCTCGCCCAGGGCCCGGCCCTTGGCGGGATCCGGCTCGAGGGTGGCGGAGATCCGCACGTGCCGGGCCACCGCGGTGGCGAAGTCCGGCTCGCGGCCGGTCGCGACCATGCCGGTCAGCCAGGCACCGCGGGCTCCGGTCTCCGTGTCGGCGGGAATCGCCACCGGCAGGCCGACGACATCCGCGATCAGTCGCGTCCAGTACGCGCTCCGGGCGCCGCCGCCGCTGAGGGTCAACAGCTCCGGGGTGGCCGCGGAGGCGGCGAGGCAGTCGCGGATGGCCATGGTGACGCCCTCCACGACCGCGCGGGCCACGTCCTCCCGGCCGCTGTCCAGGGACAGACCGGACAGGGAACCGCGGGCCGCCGGATCGAAGAACGGGGCGCGTTCCCCGGCTGAGGAGACATAGGGCAGGAACCGCACTCCGGCCGTGTCGTCGGTGCCGCGCTCGGCCAGGGCCATCAGGTCGGTGACCGAGGCGAGCCCGAGAAGCCGTGCGCCCCAGTGCAGCATGTCGCCGCCGCTCATGGTGGGGAAGGCGCGCAGATAGTGCCCGGGGACGCCCAGGGCGACGGTGATGCCCACCGGCTCGTCGGTGAGCACACAGTCGGCGGAGTCGGTGACGACCTCGGTGGACAGCGTGGTGCCGAGCACGGTGCAGGCCCGGCCGGTGCTGACCGCGCCGGAGCCGATGGCGGTGGCGCAGATGTCGTAGGGCGCCAGCACCACCGGTATGCCCGCGGGCAGCCCCGTCTCGGCGGTGGCGGTGGCGCTGAGCGCGGTCACCCGGTGGTCGTCGTCCCGGAGCGGGGGAAGCAGGTCACGGGCCCACTCCACGCCGTACAGCTCGAACAGCCGCTCGGACCAAGTGCGTCGCCCGATGTCCAGGAAGGGTGCCGATGCCTCGGACTCGTCCACGGCCGCTTCCCCGGTGAGCTTCAGGAAGAGCCAGCCGCCGCAGGTCAGCAGGTGGCGGGAGCGGCGCGTCCGGTCCGGGGCGTGCTTCCGCATCCAGGCCAGTACGGCGTTGGGCATGCCGGTGGACAGCCGGGAGCCGCAGATCCTGAAGGCCTGCTCCAGGGTGCCGTCGCGCTCCCACCCGGTGACCAGGTCGGCGGCCCGTCCGTCGTTCCACAGCACGGCGGGCCCGGTGGGGCGGCCCCGGTCGTCGACGAGCCATGCTCCGTCGCCCTGCCCGGTGACGGCGACCAGTTCGGGCGGCTCGGGTAGCGCGGCCACGACTTCGCGGGTGGCGGAGGCGACCGCCCCCCAGACGTGGCCCATGTCCTGCTCCGCCCAGCCCGGCCGGGTCCTGAGCACCTGGGTCGGTCGGTGACTGACGGTCAGTTCCGTTCCGTCCGAGCCGTATCCGACGACCTTGACCATGGTGGTGCCGGCGTCGATGGCCAGCGACGTCATGCCCTCAGCCCCTTCCGTGTGCCTGCCGGGAGCGGCGGGCGGCGGAGTCCAGGGCGACGGCGACCAGCAGCACGCAGCCCGTGATGACGAAGCGGTACGAGGAATCGAGATTGAGCAGGGTGAGCCCGCTGGAGATCGACTGGATGACGAGGACGCCGAGCAGGGCGGCGAAGGCGGAACCACGGCCACCGAAGAGGCTGGTCCCGCCGATCACCGCGGCGGCGATGGCGTTGAGGTTCACGTCCGCGGTGCCGGTGCTCTGGTTGGCCGCCGCGAGACGGGCGGCGGCCAGGACCCCACCGGTCGCGGCGAGTGTGGAACACATGACGAAGGCCGTGGTGTACACGGCGCGTACGTCGATCCCGGCCCTGCGGGCCGCCTCCGCGTTGCCGCCCACCGCGTACAGGGACCGGCCGAGTCGGGTCCGGGTGAGGACGTAGTGCAGGACCAGGACCAGGGCGACGAAGAGCACGAACATCCACGGCACACCGCGGGTGCGGTTCAGGTAGTGCACCGCGAACAGCAGCGCCGCCGCCAGTGCGAGGGACTGCGCCGTCAGCCACCGCGGCGAGACGGACGACAGCCCGGCACGGCGGCGACTGCGGGCACGGGCCAGACCGACGGCGAGGAAGCCGCCGGCCGCCAGGAGCATGAAGGCGTAGGCCAGCGCATCAGGGACGAACCACACCTGGGCGAACTTCACCAGGGCGGAGTCGTACGGCAGGTTGATGGCGTTCTGGCCGCGCAGGAGCCAGAGTTGGGCGCCGAGGAAAGCCAGCAGGCCGCCCAGGGTGGCGACGAAGCTGGGCACACCGAAGCGGTTGAGCACCTGTCCGTAGAGCCAGCCGCTCAGCGCGCCGACGCCGGCCGCCACCAGGACCGCCAGCCACACCGACTGCTCGTGACGGACCATCACCACGCCCGTGGTCGCGGCGGCGACACCGCTCATGGAGCCGACCGACAGGTCGATCTGGCCGACCAGCAGGACGCACACGATGCCGAGCGCGATCACCCCCAGGGACACCATGTCGAAGGCCAGGTTCACCAGGTTGGTGCTGGACAGGAAGGTCCGGTTCAGCGACTGGAAGATCGTCCAGATCACCACGACACCGGCGACGACCGGCAGCATGCCCAGGTCGCCGTGCCGGGCCCGGCGGACCGCACCGCGGACGCTGTCGCGGAAACCGTGCCGTGCCGCCGGAGGCTCGTCCTGCCGGTCGTGGGCCGCCGCCACCGGAGAACCGAGCGAGGTCACGGTTGTTCCTCCTCTTCCCGAGAGACGGTCGCGCGGCGCGCGGCACGCTGCGAAACGGCGTTGTCGGCGGCGCCGGTGATCGCGGCGACGACCTCTTCGGAGGAGACCTCCCGGGCGTCGAACACACCGTTGTTGCGGCCGAGCCGGAGCACGGCGACCCGGTCGGCGACCGCCCGGACGTCCTCCATGTTGTGGCTGATCATGACGACGCCGAGCCCGTTGCTCTTCAGCCGCTCGATGAGGTTGAGCACCTCGGCGGTCTGCGCGACACCGAGGGCGGCCGTCGGTTCGTCGAGCAGGACGACCTCCGGCCGGCCGAGCAGAGCCCGGGCGATCGCCACCGTCTGCCGTTGGCCGCCCGAGAGAGCGGCCACCGGGACGTCGAGCGTGGGAATCCTGGCCCGCAGCTCACGCAGCAGTTCCCGGGACCGCTTCTCCATGGCGACGTCGTCCAGCATCCAGGGCCGGAGCTCCCGGCCGAGGAAGAGGTTCGCCTTGACGTCGAGGTTCTCGCACAGTGCCAGGTCCTGGTAGACCGTGGCGATGCCCAGCGCGTGCGCGGCGCTCGGAGAATCGAACGAGACCTCCCTGCCGTGGAAGGAGACCGTGCCCGCGTCGGGGGCGTACACCCCCGACAGGATCTTCACGAGGGTGGACTTGCCGGCGCCGTTGTCCCCGACCACGGCGACCACCTCACCGGCCGTGACATCGAGGTCGATCCCGCTGAGCGCGGCGACCGCGCCGAACTGCTTGCTCATACCCCTCAGCGACAGCACGCCGGTCCCGTCGCCTCCGGAGGGCGTGACGGGGGCCGTTCCGGGAACCGCGGAGCCTGCCATGGGCACCCTCTCTCACTCGGGACAGGACACCGCTACTCGATGCCCAGACGCCGGCAGTCGTCGACGTACGGGCGGGTGCAGACGTCCTCGGCCTTGAGCACCCCATCGGGGCCGAAGACGACCTCCTTGAGGTTCTCCCGCGTCACCACCGTCGGTTCGAACAGCTGCGAAGGCGTGCCGAAGAGCGTCGAGTCCGCCTCGGGCGTCTCACCCTCCATCAGCTGGTGGGCGGCCTCCGCCGCCGCCTCCGCGACCGTCTTGATGGGCTTGGAGATGGTGTTGTACTGGTCGCCCGAGACGACGCGCTGGACCGCCGCCAACTCGGCGTCGTTGCCGGTGACCGGAGGGACCTTCACCTCGGCGCCCTTGAAGGCCGCGATCGCCCCGCCCCCGGTACCGTCGTTGGCGGCCACCACACCGGCGATCCGACCGGGGTACTGGGCGATCTGCCCGCTCACCCACTGCTGCGCCTTCTCCGGTGACCAGTCCGGGGTGTCGTACTCGGCGAGCAGGTCGAACCCGCTGTCGTCGACAGCCTTGTGGATGCCCTTCTTGATCAGCCCGGCAGCGGCGTCGGTCGGAGAGCCGTTGACCTGGAGCAGCCCGCCCTTCGCTCCCGTCTCCTTGAGATGGTCGACCAGCGACCGGCCGATGGATTCGCCGATCGCCTCGTTGTCGAACGAGATGTAGAAGTCCGCGGGCTTCTTGGACACCGGGCGGTCATAGGCGATCACCTTGACGCCCTGGGAATGTGCCGTCTGCACAAGGGTGGACGCCGAGTCGGAGTCGACCGGGTCCAGCACGATGACCTTGGCGCCCTGCGCCATCGCGGAGTTGGCCTGCTGCTGTTGCAACGACGCGTCGCTGTCGGCGTTCTGGTAGATGACCTTGCACTCCTGGCAGAGCGCACGCATGCGCTTCTTGAACAGTGGGGCGTCGTACTGCTCGTACCGGGTGGAGGCGAGGTCGGGCATCAGGAAGGCGACCTTGCCCACGCCGCCGGAGCCGGTCGTGGCGGGTTCCTCCGCGCACGATACGAGCGTGCCCACGGCGAGGATCCCGATGAGAGCAAGACGTGCCGGTCTTCTCATGTCGACTCCCTGCTCGTGGACACCGAGGGCAACGTTCAGGAAACTCAGATGTTTCATTTGCGTCAACAGACCGCAGTAATTGAACAATTGCCGGGCTGTTTCTCCACCTTTCGATGTTCGCTCGGCGTGCGGGGCCCGGGATGCGGAGTCCGGCCGATGGGCATCGTTCCGAAACGCGGCGACGGCGTCGGCAGGTGCGCGGGCGGCCTCTCCGGAAGGAGTGACGAACGAGGTAAAGGGGGCAGGTCCGGAGATGTTCACTTCACAGAAAATGAACAGGAGCTTCCATGGGAGCAGAGGACCGGCAGCCGGCCGACACGAGCGGCAGGAAACCCCGCGAACGGAGGGAGCGGATCAAAGGCCGCGTAGTGGACAGGGGATTCGTCCGGATCGATCAGCTGGCCGACGAGCTGGGCGTGACCACCATGACCATCCGCCGGGACCTCGACTACCTGCAGGACCGGGGCTGGCTGAGAAAGGTCCGCGGGGGCGCGACCGCTCAGCCTTCGACCGCCTTCCACGGCGACGTCCGCCACCGAGCCCGTGCCATGACGGCGGAGAAGGACGCCATCGCCCGCGCTGCCCTGCCTCTGGTCAAGCCCGGGCAAGCGGTCGTCATCGACGACAGTACGACGGCTCTGGCGCTCACCCGTCTCCTGGGCCGGCACGCCCCGTTGACCGTCATCACCAACTTCGGCCCCGTCACCCAGACACTGGCTGACAACCCGGGCATCGAGCTCATCTCCTTGGGCGGCACCTACTACCCCGCCTACGACGCCTTCCTCGGCCTGCGCACCGTGGACGCCGTGACCAGTCTCAGCGCCGACACGCTCTTCGCCTCCACGACCGCCATCACCCGTGGCCACTGCTACCACCAGTCGCAGGAGACGGTGGCGGTGAAGCGGGCCCTGATGGATGCCTGTGCACGCAAGGTCCTTCTGGTCGACCACACGAAGTTCCGCCGCCGCGGCCTCTACCAGCTGGCCCCCGTGACCGCCTTCGACCTCGTCATCGTCGACTCCGGCATCCCGGCTTCCCACCTCGACGCCCTCCAGGCCGACGGCGTCGAGGTCCTCGTGGCCCGCCCGGAACAGCCGCGGCCGTAGCCGACGTCCGGCACCGGCATCGGTACTGGCACCGGACTGCCTCATGCGATTTTGCGAGCTCACCCGGGGTCTGCGACCGCTCGTGGCGGTTGTCGTCAGCTGCTGTCATCGGATCCCCTGCCGGTCTGGGCGGGCCTGGACAGCGCGCAGCAGGTGGTGGGCGCGGGTAAGCAGGCGGCGACCGCTTCGCGGTCTGCGCGGCCTCGCACAAGATCCACCGAAGCCAGTCCGAGCCCTGTTCGGAGATGTGCCCGTGCCGCACGGCCAGGTCCGAGGCGCGGACGGTGGGCCCCAACCCGCACCAGCCACCTGTCAGCACTTCGCCCCGCCGGACAGCACTCGGCGGGGCGACGCAAGAGCCCGCGTTCGCCAACGGCGTCCCTGTTGAAGGGGGCGGGCCCTCGCGTGTGAGACGGGCAGAGCGGAAGACCGAGCCTGGGCGGGGGTTGAAGGCGTCCGACCTGAAGTTCGAGGCGGGGGCCGCGAATCCGAGGTGGTCGCGACCGTCAGCACCACCGATGCGCAGACCCAGCAGGTCCTCATAGGTCCACAGCGTGGGGCTCGCAGCGGCGATTGACCAAGACGAGGACGGCGACCAGGGACTCACGGTGCCGTCCTGGCTGATCCTCCACGACAGCCGCGGTCTCACCGAAGTGCAGACGAGCCGGCTGCGCAGCCTTCCGGTTGTTCGAGGTCATGACGTTGGTTCGCGGCCGGTTTTCCTTTCGAAATCCGTCCATCACATGAACGCCGCCCCAATGAGGCGCAACTGGGGCGGCGTTCAGGCTTTCAGCGGTCGGCCTGCGGCGTCATGTCAGCGCAGGATGATCGAGTTTGTGGCGGCGCGGCGGTACTCCAGCGCCTTGCGGCGATCCTCCGGGGTGACCACCGTGGTGTCCTTGGGCAGGTGGTCCATGAGCTCGGACACCTTCACCCGCTTCATCACCGGCGGCTTGGTGGCGTTCTTGCTGCGGTAGTTGCGGGTCACGATGGTCCCCTCGGTGTTGCCCTGAGGGTCCAGCCAGTTGGCCAGGCCGGGGTCCTCCAGCGCGACCACCGCCCGGACCTTGCCGTCGGAGTCGACGGCCGCCCGGGTCATGTTGAGGTCGACCTGCCGGTTGATGTAGTCCAGGGGGCGGGACCACACGTCGCCCAGCTGGAACGACCAATAGGAGGAGTCCGGGACTTCCCACTCCACGATCAGCGCCTCATCGGGGGCGATCTCGTACACCCCGGGCACATAGGTCGTCGAGCGGCTGCCGATCAGTGAGGTGGCCACCTCGGCCCCCGGCATGGAGGCCGCGGCGTTCTTCTTGCCGTCCGCGCGCTGGATGTAGAGGTCGTACAGGCCGATGGTGAAGACCAGCACCAGGTATTTCAGATAGCTCGCGGCGTCCACGATGGACTCGGCGGCCCGTTGCTCGGGATCGTCGTCTTCGATGTGCGGACCCACCGCCTCGATCGACAGGTCGCCCAGGTCGTCGTTCCAGTCGCCCACGATCCGGCGCACCAGCAGGAAGTTGGACGGCGAATCCCCGTCCAGCCTGATCCAGTTGCCCGGGTGCTCTTGCGCGCTGATCGTCACCTCGAACGACCCGTCGGCGCCGAGTTCGAACTGCTGCTGGAAGTCGTAGTTGCCTATCTCCTCCGAGTCCGGGGTCCCCAGCAGCCGATTGTGGACCTGCAGCAGGAACAGCTTGGTCTGGCCGACGTCGCCCCGCAGACGGTAGGTCTGCCGGCCGTCCAGGCAGAAGCCGCCGTACTTGAAGTCCTGGATCGGCTGGCCCAGGGCGAAGACGTGGTCGTGCCACGTGGTGTGCGAGAAGAACCTCGGGGACCCGATGTGGTGCCTCGGCGCGACCGCGAAGTTGTAGGCCATCGCCTGAGCCTCGAGCAGGCTCGTGTAGGCGCCGGGCCGGTACTTGGGGCAGGACCGGAAACGTTCGGTGGCCTCTATCGCCTTTCTCATCTCCTCGGCCGTGGCGTGCCATTTCCCCCATGCGGCGGCCAGCGAAGCAGTACCCATACCAAACTCCTCGGATCTCAAATTGTTGGGCGATGAAGTGACTATCGGTTCTCTGTCAGCCTGTGACGTGCGCCGCGTCCCGTTCCGGGTTCACCATGAGCAGCGCGGCGATGCTCGCGACCAGCGCCATCACCCCGAAGATCTGGAAGGCGAAGGCGTATCCGGCCGCGGGATCGCCGAAGCTGTCGACGATGGCCCCGGTCAAGAGCGGCCCGACGAGGCCGCCCAAGTACATGGCCCCCATGAAGCACCCCAGGGCACCCGCCAGGTACTGCGGGGGACACAGCTGGGACATTGCCGCCAGGTAGTTCGGCAGCACGATTGATGCCAGGCCGTACCCCATGGAGACGACGGCCACCGCGAGCGCGGGCGCGCCGACATAGGGCAGCACGGCAAAGGCGAGCCCGGCTACGAGCAGGCCCGCACCGGGCATCACGCCACGGGCCACACGTGAAGAGGTACCGCGACCGAGCATGCGGTCGCCTGCGAACGTCGAAAGAAGCGCGAAGATGAGGCTGGCCAGGCTCGGCAGGCCGATCATCAGTCCGGCCTGCTTACGCGTATAGCCCAGTCCGACCTCGAAGTACGACGGCAGCCAGGTGACGATGACGGACAGCAGGACGTACATCGCGATGACGGCCGCCGTGGCACCCAGGAACGTGCGTGAGGTGAAGATCTTGATCCAGGTCGCCTTGTCGGTGGGGACGGCGTCCGCAGCCTGGTCCGAGGCCGCCTCCGGCCGGTTCTCCCTGTAGTACGGCCCGCCGCGCCACACCAGCAGCCACAGGATGCTCCATGCCAGGCCAACGACGGCCAGCAGGAGGAACGCGGCGCGCCATCCCCACGCTGCCACCATGAGCACCATCACGGGTGCCACCGAGACCTGGGCCACCGTAGTGCCGACGTTGAGCGAGGCGCTCGGAAGCCCGCGCTTTTCGGGCGGGTGCCAGGAGTAGAGGGCGCTGAAGACCAGCGCCCCAGTCGGTCCTTCGGAGAGCCCGAGCAGGACACGGCTCACCAGCAACACGCCGAACGTGGGCACGACCAGCATGGGCACCATGGACACGGCCCAGCACAGGGCCAGCAGCCCGAGCCCCCACCGCAGGGACAGCCACTTGTTCAGAAAACCGGAGAACCAACTGGCGATGGCGAAGGCCAGGAAGAACAGGCTGCCGGCCATGCCGATCTGGGACGCTGACAGACCGAATTCCTCGGACAAGGGCTGGGCGACGATGCCAAGGATGGCCTTGTCCGCCCAGTTGACGATCGTCAGCACCACCAGCAGTCCTGTGAAGCCCCAGGCCGTGGCACGCGATTCCTTCGCTTGCCGGGTTCCGGGGATCGCCGTATCGCTCACGGACACTGCACATATCCCTTCGATGAGGCGGAGGTTTCGCCGACCGACCTCACGCGGTCACGGCCAACCGTCTGCGTAGGCCTTCCGCCTCCACCTGCGGCAGGACGCGGTCGGCAAGGAGTTCGAGGCTCTGCCAGGAAAGCTCCGGCGGCAGCCCGCCCAGCAGTGGGTGGAGCCGCAGCTCGTAGTCCGGATCCAGGTCTCGGCAGCGCCTGAGGCACTCCTCCGGTGTGATCACCCACATGTTCGGGTCGGCCTTGAGGTCGTCGATGCTCTCCATCGACTGCCAGTAGCCGTTCACCTGGACGTTGCCCCGCTCGCGGCCCCACTGCGCGTAGAGGTTGCTCGCGTGCATGAGGTGGGGGGCCAGCTGAGCCCAGGACCGCTCCGGGTCTTCAGTGATGTGGACAAAGGCGGGCCCGTGCTGCGGGAAGCGCTCGGGAGCCGGGCGGCCGAGCCGCTCGCACTCGCCCTCGAAGTAGCGGTAGAGCTCTTCGGTGGCCGGCCGGTATCCCAGGCCGAGCCGGGCGGCGCGTCGTGCCGAGGGCTTGGCGTTGCCCCCGATGTAGATGGTCGGGCCGCCTGGGGTGGCGGGCTTGGGCGTCACCCGGACGGCCCTGCCCTCGTACTCGAACTCCTCACCCGTCCAAGCCTGGCGCAGCACCTCCAGGTGCATTTCGAAGACCTCGGCGCGCTTGGGGTAGTCCACCCCGAACATCTCGAACTCATGGGGTCGGTAGCCGATGCCGGCTGTGATCAGGATGCGTCCTGGGCCGGCGATCAGCTCCAGCACCGCCAAGTCCTCTGCGAGCCGCAGCGGGTGATGCATCGTGATGCACAGAGCCGAGAAATGCAGCTGGATGTTCTTGGTGCAGCCGGCGATCGCCGACGCCAGAACGACGGGGGAGGGGCAGTAGTTGTCCTCGGCGCCGTGATGCTCGGCCAGGTAGACGGTCTCGATGCCCCGCTCGTCGGCCCACCTGCACTGCTCCACCGCCGCCGCGTAAAGGGCGCCGGGCGATGCGGACGAGGGTCCCAGATCCGGAGCACGCATGTCATAACGCAGCCCGATTTTCATGTGATGGCAAACCTCCTTGGGTTGATGACGCATACGCGTTTGTTGAACGCGGGAGCGGACACCGCGGTCAAGACCGCGGGGGCAGACGAGGATCGACCAGCACCTTGATGTCGCGCGCCGTGCCGTCCACCATCTCCTGCAACACCTCGCCCAGCTGGTCGAGCGCGATCGTGCGCGTGTGCAGGGGCTCGGCGAGCAGCCGACCGGCCGCCATGTACTCCGCGGTGCGCTCGATGTCGCTGCGCGCGTAACCGGCCGCCGCGACGACCGAGACTTCCTTGGCGAGCCAGAGCCTGGGGGCGATCGTCGCCGCCGGCGCATCGCCGAGAATCACGACGGTGCCGCCCGGTCGTATGAGGTCGACGGCTCGCTGGACCGCGGTGCCCTCGCCCACGCAGTCGAACACGACGTCGGCCCCGCCTTGGTCGATGACGCGGAGGAAGTCCGAGTCGTCCGGGGCCGCGACGAGGTCCGCGTGCAGCTTCTCCGCCATGGCGCGGCGTTCTTCCAACGGTTCCACCACGATGGTCCTGGCGGCCCCCGCCACCCGAGCCCACTGGAGCGTGAACAGCCCGATCGGGCCGGCGCCCAGCACCACCACCGTGTCACCAAGGGAGACCCCACCGCGTGAGACACCGTGCAGGGCGACTGCCGCAGGCTCGACCATCGCGGCCGCGACGTCCGAAAGACCCGGCGGGACCGGCAGCACCCGGTAGTCCGCGACGGTGATGGAGCGGGCGAAGCCCCCGTACGGCGGCGCAAGCCGATCACGGCCTCTGGCCACCGTCATGACCGCCTCGCAGAAATGCGCCCGCCCGGCCCGACACGCCGCGCAATCCCCGCAGGGCTCGGGAACGGCGATGACGACCTTCTGGCCGGGCACCAGGCCCTGGGTCTCGCCGCCCACCGCCGAGACGAGGCCCACCCACTCGTGCCCGCACAGGCTCGGCCCGTGTCCCCCGCCGGAGCGATATCCCTTGACCTCGGCGACACAGAGGCCGCACAGGCTGATGTCGACACGGACCTGCCGTGGCCCCGGGTCGCGGACCTCGAAGTCGACCAGCTCGAATTCTCCAGGCCCCGTAACCAGCCCGGCCCGCACGACGTCGCCTTCTGCGGCCGTGGGCGCCTGCCCGGGATCATGGTCGTCGAACATGTTGCCTCCATTCGTTCCTGCGGCGGGAAACGCCGCCGCTCCGCCCTCCGACGTCAGCCTCCCGGCGTTCCCTGCCACGTGCGCCAGGCGCCTTCCACGGCCCCCGATCCCTGGGTGCCTCAGGCCGCCATGACGTCGAGGGCTGCCAGATAACCGAGCAGGAGCCCGCGGGCGTTGCCGATACCGCTCTGATAACCGGTGACGTCCGTCCGGGCCGCGGCGTTGCCGGCGGCGTAGAGGCGCGGGATCGCCTCGCCCCGCGCGCTCTGCACCCGCCCTCCGGCGTCGACCTTCAGGCCTGCGGTGGCCAGTGACGTGCCGACCGGGGTGAGGGGAATGGCCCAGAAAGGCGGCTTGGCCAACGGGCCGAGGCAGGGGTTGGGCTGAATACGGGAGTCGCCGACGAAACGCCGACTCCAGGGCAGCTCACCGCGCCCGAAGTCCTCGTCCCGCCCGCGCGCGCAGAAGCCGTTGAATCTCTCGACCGTGGCCATCAGGCCGTCGGAGTCGATACCGGCGGCCTTCGCGAGCGACGCCAAGTCGTCGGCCACCGTGGCGAGCCCCTCTGGCAGAGGCTCACCGGGTGGCAGGGTCTGCAGCCCATAGGTGGGCAGGTAGGTGCTGTCGAACACCAGCCAGGCCGGCTGGTTCGGCCTGCGCTGCTCGACGCCGTCATAATGGGCGAAGGCCCCGTTGACGTCGTGGTAGAACGACTCGTCGGCGAAGCGCTGACCCGCGGAGTTGACGATGATGCCGCCCGGCTTGGCACCGGCAAGCCCCTGGAACATGGGAAGCCCGTTGTGCTCCTGGCCGGGAATGGCGAAGCCCAGGTTCAGCGGAGTGGACTCCGGCCGCGCCGAGGCAACCATGGCCCCCACTTCGGTGGCCATCGTGATGTGATCGCCCTCGACGGTGGTGGGCGCCATGCTCTCCAGGCGCGGAAGGTGCTCGAAGGAGCGCACGAATTCCAAGTTCCAGTCGTAGCCGCCGGTGGCCAGCAGCACCGCCCGCGTACGCAGCACCTGAGTGCCTTCCGCGGTCTCGACCTCCACGCCCGCGATCCGCCCGTTCTCCCGGATCAATCGCACGGCCCGGGTCCGCGTACGCATCTCGATGCCGCGCTCGGCCGCCGCGAGCACCAGGCTGGCAGACAGCGCCGCTCCCGCGCACAGCTCGTCACGGGCGATGCGCCCCTCCGCCGCGGCAGCGATCTTGGCGGGGTCGCCGGCCGCCGCGACGAGGTCAGGTGTGCCCACCCTGTCCATACCGAACGGCGAAGGGCCCACGAAACGCTCGCGCAGCTCTCCCAACCTGGACGCCCTGAAGGGCGCGACCTCCACATAACGGCCTTCCGCCTTGGAACCCGGGGCCTTGGGGAAGAAGTAGTCGGGGTAGTTCCGCACCACCATGAACTCGACGCCGGCCTTCTCGCGGAGGAACTCGATGACCTCGTTGCCCCGCTCGGCGTAGGAGCGCTGCAGTTTTTCGTCCGCGAGCCCGGACGACAGGAAACCCAGGTAGGCGATGGTGTCCTCGATACTGTCGTCGATCCCGGCCTCCTGCTCCAGCCGGGTCGCGCCCAGCCAGACCTGGCCTTGCGACAGCGCCGTGACGCCGCCGAGGCAGCTGTCCTTCTCGATCACCAGGGCGCGTCCCCCGTGTTCGGCGACCGTGATGGCGGCGGTCAGCCCGCCGGCCCCCGAACCGACGGCGATGAGATCGAACGAGGGGTGCAACTTCGCCGACTCACTGGATTGCACAGCGATTCCTTTCTCTGGCCGAACCCACGGTGGCCTTCGGCTGCCTTTTGGCCGAGCCGTGCTCGGTCCCTGAGGGAAGGCTTCAGTGCACCGTCACGGTGCCGGCGGTGCCGTCCACGGTGATCACGGTTCCGGTCTTGATCCGCTTGGTGGCCTGCTCGACGGCCAGCACGGCGGGGATGCCCAGCTCGCGGCTGATGATCGCAGCGTGGCTGAGCGGCGAGCCGACGTTGACCACGACGGCCGAGCAGGAGGTGAACAGCGGGGTCCAGCCGGGGTCGGTCTCGGGGGCGACCAGGATCTCGCCCGGTTCCAGTTCGGTTGCCTCCGAGGGATCGTCGATCACCCGCGCGATGCCCGTCGCGGACCCCGAGCAGGCCCCCAGGCCGGTCAGGATCTCGCCCGGCTGCACCGGCGGCAGCGCCGAGGGCGCCGACCGACGCGGCCACTCGGCGGCCGGCGGGACCTGATCGGTGACCACCACGAAGGGCGGCTCGAGGCTCTCCAGCTGCTTCATCCACTCCTTACGCTCAGGGATGCGCTTGATCACGGCATCGGGGTCGCCGAGCATCTCCTCGACCTCGCCGAGGCGGAGCAGGGACAGGTCCTCGATCGACTCCAGGTGACCCGAATCGGTGAATCTGCGGCCGAGCTCCCGCAGCGGCAGTCGGCACTCGTGCAGGGCGCGGATGAAGTTGGTCTTGCTCAGCTCGCGTGCGGGCATCCACACCGACATCGTCCGCAGCGCGACTTCGAGTTTCTCGAGTTGCTCAGGCCGGTCGGCCAGACGCTCGCGGAGCTGGGCGGTGAGAGCCTCCCGCTCCTCACGCACCCGCGGGGCCGTCCGCCGCGGGTCCTTGTCCTCCGGTAGCAGGCGCAGCCGGTCGGTCAAACCGAGCGCGATCTCCGGATGGGTCTCCCACGTGGGCGGGAACACGTCCCACTCCTGTGTGGAACGCGAACCGAACTCCAGCAGGAAGTCCTCAAACGCCTTGACGAACCGCTGTGAAACCTCGTCCGTCCTGTCGTGCAGCCGCTCATGGAGGCCGTTCACGCCGCTGTCGAAATCTGCCGTCAGCTCGGGAGAGCCCGCCACGATCCGGCCGAGCTCCCACAGGCCCACCGCGGGGGCAGCCGATGCGACCCCGCCCCAACCGCCCATCAGTCGCACCGCCAGGGTGGGGTCCTCAAAGGGAGCGAGCGCCTCCTCCAGGAGGCCCGTGACCATGGAGGACTCGTACATCATCAGCATGTGCTTGCGCAGTAGCTCCGCAGCGTGCTCGTCCCAGACTTTCGAGGAGTACGCCAGCAGTTCGGAGTTGCTCAGCGCCGAGTAGTCCGGACGCCGGGCCCGCAGCGCGGTTGTCGACTCGGCATCCTCGTCGAGGTCAGGGCGCGACTGCGTGCTGAAGACGCGCTCGATGCTTTTCACAATGCGCTCGGTGTACTGCGGCGCGTCGTCCCCGGGCTGCGCCTCGTAGGGCGGCGCCCCCTTGCTGTCGCCGACGTACGTCCGGTCCATCAGCTCTGGGCTGGCGCCAGGCATCCGTGCGCCGAAAACCCGCTGGATCGACAGATTCATGTAGATGTACCCGTGCACGATGCCCAGGATGTCGAGGTCGTCCGAACGGAACTCGCTCTCGTCGAAGGCGCCGAAGTCGACCAATGCCTTGCGCCACGCGATCTCCGATCGCCAGCCGCTGATGGCGGTCTGCTGCAACGGTGAGGCAACCATGCCGGCAACCTCTCCCGCGTTTCCGCGGGTGTACACCGGGAAACGCGGGCTCAGTCCGTTGTCGACCACCCACGGACGGCGGATATCAACCATTTTCCGGCCTCTTCCTTGCCGACCTGCCGACGCTTCCGCGCTGTAGGAGCGGGCGCCGAACCGGTAAGCCGCTCTGTATCGCAGGTCGCAATGTATTTTTAGACGCGATTATTTGTCAATAGAGCATTTGGGGCTCGAAGCGCAGTGGCTGGGCGGCTCCTCGGAAGCAATGCGCTGGCGAGGGTGGGCGAAGGGGAGCGTGCAGTTAGCCCGTTTACCGGTGAAAGCCCTGCTGATAGCGGGTGCCGTTCGGGTGTTGGGATGTGGGACCGCGCCATCGAATGGATGTCATGGATATAGTCAACTCGGCGAGTAAACTTCTCCTGACCTCATGGCGAGAACGGCGTACCACTGCGCTGTGGCCGGGGCCGGCGCCGCCTCGAACCGGTCCCGGTCGCGTGGGAAGGGGTCACTCGGAGGCGGTCGAGAAGAAGTCCACCATCGCCTTGGTGTCCTTGTAGTAGACGTCGATTTCCGTGATCTTCCCGTCCACCAGCCGGTAGACCTCGACCATCGGGACGCTCAGGGTCGCACCGGTCGACTTCAACGTGAAGTTGGCCGTTTGCCTGCTGAGGACGTAGCCATTGCCGCCGTCGAACACCTCGATGTCACTGGGGGAGAGCTCGGTGATCGAGCCGATGGTGTCCATCAGCAGCCGCAGTCCCTCCTTGCCGTTCCAGTCGCCGCCGTAGGGCAGGCTGCCGGCCTCACGGACGACGATGTCCTCCTGGAACATGTCCGGCCGCTCGGTCGGCCCCATGTCTGCCAGTTCTCCCTTCATGCCCTCATCGGCCAGCAGGCCCAGATTGGCCTTGATGATGTCCGCGTCCTTTGAGCTCATGTTCCTGCCTCTTTCCTGTTCGACGGTGGGCCAGCCCGCGACAACCGCCCGGCCTACCCGGCGACCGGGTCGAATCCGAGCACCAGCCTGGTTGGGGTGAGCACTGCTCCGGCCTCGTACGCGGGACCGGCGTCGGGGCCTTCCCAACGCAGATTGGTGATGTGCTTGAACAGTTCGTCGAAGGCGATCTCGATCTGGATGCGGGCCAGCGTGGCGCCGACGCAACGGTGGATGCCGAAGCCGAAGGCCAGGTGTCCGCCCCCGTTCCCAGTGAAGTCGAGCCGGTCGGCGTCCGGGAACCTGCTCTTGTCCCGGTTGGCGGAGGCGTACAGCAGCATCACGATGTCCCCGGCCTTCAGGGAGGCTCCCCCCAAGGTGCAGTCCTTGGTGACCTGGCGCCGCAGCGCCAGCACCGGGGACTCGAACCGCAGGAACTCGTCAAGGTCACTGCGGATCCAGTCGGGGTTGCGCAGCCTGCCTTCCAGCTCGGGATGCCGGGCCACGTTCGCGGCGATGTTGGAGATCGCGCCGCGGGTGGTGTCCAGGCCCCCGATGAACAGCACGGTGACCACCCCGATGCGCTCCTCGACCGTCAGGGGACGGCCGTCCACTTCACCCCGCGCGATCGCGGAGATCAGGTCGTCGCGGTCGTCGGCCGGGTCCTGCCGTTCGGTCATGTACTCGGCGGCGAGCGCCGCGACGGCCTGGTACGCCTCCGGGCTGTTCTCCCTGGCCACCTTCTCCACCGCGGCGACCGCCCGCGCCATCCGCTCCTTGTCGTCCTCGTCGAACACGATCTTCGCCGCGGTCGCCGAGGTGAACGGGATGGCGAACTCGCTGATGAATTCGCATCGGCCCCTGTCTGCGAAGGCCGCTATCGCCTCGCGCGCGATCTCCCGCATCACGGGTTCGTGCTTACGCAGGTAGGGGCGTGTGAAGTAGCGATTCAGCAGCTTCCGGAAGTGGCCGTGAAGCGGGGGATCCACATCCAGCGGAGGCAGCGGAACCGGGCTCGGCCGCGGGGACGACTCCACCGACGAGAAGGTGTCCGGGTCCGAGAGCACCTTCTTGACGTGTTCATAGCGTGTGACGAGGTGGAGGCCGCCATCGGCGGAGCTGTGCGCCACGGGGCATTTGTCGCGGGCGTACTCCATCACCTCCCACCTTCTGCTGAAGTGCTCGTCGTTGAAGATGTCGAAGTGCTGGAGCAGCTGGGCCAGGTCCTCGTTGGTGTCCTTCACTTTCGCGCCTGCCCGGGCCGGAAGGTCATGGGAAGGGACCGCGGACCGCGGAGGATGAAGCTGTTGTGGTAGGACACGTTTTCCGGCTCCGTCGCCAAGGCGATGTCGTCCAGGCGCTTCAGCAGGGTCCTGATCGCGATGTTCGCTTCCTTGCGTGCGAGGTTGGCGCCCAGGCAGACGTGCTCCCCTCGGCCGAACGCCAGGTGGTGTCCACGCGAGTCGTCCAGCTCGATCCTTTCCGGGTCCGGGAAGACCGAGGCATCATGGTTGCCGGACCCGTAGACCAGATAGAGCATGCTGTCGGCAGGGATCGCCTGGCCACCGACCTTGCAGTCGACCGTGGCGGTGCGGAACATGCCCTGGGTCGGGGCCTCCAGCCGCAGGCACTCCTCGACGAGCGTGGGGATCAGGGACGGGTCGGCCTTGGCACGCGCCGTGAGCTCCCGGTCGCGAAGCAGGTGGAGCATCGTGCTGCCGATCAGGTTGGTCGTTGTCTCGTTGCCCCCGACCAGGAACTGCACGAGCATTTGCAGCAACTCGTCCTGGGTGAGCGGCTGTTCCCCTTCCAGGCGCGCCTCCAGCAGGTGGGTCAGCAGGTCGTCGGCCGGCTCGGCACGCCGCCGGTCCAACTGCTCCGAGAAGTAGTCGTAGAACTCATCGACCGACTGGAACAGATCGATGATCTCCTGCCTGGACAGGTTCAGTGCCCCCACGCCTTGGGTGAAGGCGCCTGACCAGCGCTTGAAGGTGTGCATCAGGCTCGGAGGAACGCCCAGAATGGTGGCGATGACGGTCATGGGCAGCGGCAGGGCGAAGTCGCCGATGAACTCCACCTGTCCCTCGGCCACGAATGCGTCGATGAGGTCGTCGGTGACCTGCTGGATCTGCGGCTCCATCTGGGCCACCCGGCGGGGGGCGAAGGCGGTGCTGACCAGCCCCCGCTGTCGCTTGTGCGCCGGCGGGTCGCTGTTGAGCAGCACTGGCGACTGGCTGAGCCGCAGGCGCCGCTCGGCCTGCCGCCGGGTCCTTTCGGGGAACTCAGAGCTTTCTGCGATGTGTCTGGCCAGCGAGGTGACCGAACTCGGGCCACTGGCGGCCTTGCTGGAGAAGGTGGCGGGATCGCGGAGTACCTCGCGTATGTCCGCGTACCGGCTGACCACCCATGCGTTCAGTCGGCTGCTCCAGGTCACTGGATGTTCCGAGCGCAGGTCGGAATAGGCTGCGAACGGGCATCGGACGCTGTCGGGTTCAATCGCCAGGAGTCTGCCGAACCGCGACTCGGGGGAGATGTCGTCGTGCTGTGCTACCTGTTTCATAGGGGAGATCCCTGTCTTGTGAACTCACGGATGAGTTCGGACTCAGTGGACGGTGACGGTCCCGGCGGTGCCGCCGACGGTGATCAGCGTGCCGTTACTGATGCGCTTGGTGTGTTCGGGCGTGTCGCCCTCGGGCTGCGGTACGTATGGGGGTGCGGCGGTGCTCTCACCCACGGGGGCACGGTCCATCAGCTCGGGCGTGGCGCCCGGCATGTGGGTGTCGAAGACGCCGGGCTGCGGCGGCATCTGCGAACAGCTTGCTGTCCGCAGATGCCGGGCGATGTCTCAGCGGGTGAGGGCAAGGACCGCGTCGGCGTGTTCGGGGCGGCAGATGAGCAGGTCGGGCAGGAGCGGATCGGGCCGGTTGTAGCTCAGCGGTGAACCATCGATGCGTGACGTGTGCAGGCCGGCGGCGCGCGCCACCGCCACGGGGGCGGCGGAATCCCACTCGTACTGTCCGCCCGCGTGCACGTACACGTCCGCAAGTCCTTGCACCACCGCCATCGCTTTGGCACCTGCTGAACCCATCTCCATAAGGGTGCCGCCGAGGTGGTCACAGACGTTCACGGCAATCGCGGGTGGCCGCGTGCGGGACACGACCACCCTGGGCGCACGCGGTGCGGGGGGCGGCGCGGACACCGACGGGGTGGCCGGCGTGAGGCCTTGGGCGGGCAGCGCCACCGCGCCGGCGACGAGCTCGCCGGCCTGCCACAGCGCCACGTGCACCGCCCAGTCGGTGCGGTCGGGCTCGGCGAACTCCCGGGTGCCGTCGAGCGGGTCGACGATCCACACCCGCTCGGCCGCCAGCCGCGCCGGGTCGTCCACGCCCTCCTCCGAGAGCACCGCATCGCCAGGCCGATGCGTCGTCAGCGCCGACAAGAGGAACTCATGAGAACGCTTGTCGCCGGCGGCACGCCGCTCGTTCGCCGTGGCCTCGGCCAGCTCACGGCGGATCTCAAGCAGCAGATGCCCGGCCTGGGTGGCGAGGTCCGCGGCCAGATGCTGATCGTTCGTCATCGGCTCACCAGCCCGATCACCTGGTCGGCCATGGCCTCGGGCCCGGAGCCGGGCACCAGGCGCAGTTCGGGATCCTGCGGCGCCTCGTAAGGACTGTCGACGCCGGTGAACCCGACGATCTCGCCGGCCCGCGCTCTTGCGTACAGACCCTTGGGGTCGCGTTCCTCGCAGGTGGTCAGTGGGGTGTCGACGAATACCTCGTAGAACTCCAGCCCAGCCTCGGCGTGCACCCGCCGCGCCAGCTCGCGGTGCTCCCGCAACGGGCTGATCGCCGGAACCAGCACGACGATCCCGGCGTCCGCCAGTAGCACCGAGGCGTGCGCGAGGCGGCGGATGTTCTCCGTCCGGTCGGCCATATCGAACCCCAGGTCAGCGTTCAGGCCGTGGCGCAGGTTGTCACCGTCGAGTACGTAGGCGGGCCGGCCGTCGGCCAGCAGCTTGCGCTCGGCGTGCACCGAGATGGTGGACTTGCCCGAGCCGGACAGGCCGGTGAGCCAGACGGCCGCCCCACGGGTGAGGCGGTCCCGGGCGCTGACCAGGGAGGGGGAGCGGACAGTGTTGGGGCTGGCCGTCTTGGCCACAGGATCGTGGTCGGGTGTTTCCGGCAACACCATCCCGGCGGCGACCGTGTTGTTGGTGACCGGGTCGATCAGGATGAACGAGCCGGTGGTGGGGTTGCGGTGGTATTCGTCGACCAGCAGCGGTGTCTGGGTGCGCAACCGGATGCGGCCGATCTCGTTGAGTTCCAGCGCGGTCACGCCGGGCTCGCGGTGGAGGGTGTTGATGTCGAGCCGATACTCCAGCGTGCTGATGTGCGCGCGGGTGGTACGCGTGGTGTGTTTGATCAGGTACTGCTCGCCCTCGCGCAGGGTGGCGGCGTCGGCCATCCAGCAGACCATGGCTTCAACGTCCTGCGTGAGGCGCGGCTTGTTGCCTGGGCGGGCCAGCATGTCGCCGCGGGACAGGTCGATGTCGTCAGCGAGGCTGATCGACACGGACATCGGGGGAAAGGCCTCCTCCACCGGCCTTGAGGGACCATGAATGGCGGTGATACGGGTGGGCTTGCCCGACGGCAGGGCCACGAGCTCATCACCCGGACGCAAGACGCCGCTGGCCACGGTGCCGGCGTAACTGCGATGGTCATGGTGCTCGGCGGTGTACGGCCGGATCACGTACTGCACCGGGAAGCGGACGTCGGTCAGATTGCGATCGCTGTCGATGTACACCTCCTCCAGGTGCGACAGCAGCGTGGGCCCGTCATACCAGGGCATATTGTCAGAGCGCGTGACGACGTGGTCGCCATGCAACGCCGAGATCGGGATCGTGGCCACGTCGGGAAGGTTCAGCCGGGCGGCGAAGGCGTGGAACTCGGCGCGGATCTGTTCGAATCGCTGCTGATCCCAGCCGATCAGGTCCATCTTGTTGATGGCGAGCACGATGTGGCGGATGCCCAGCAGTGACGACAGGAAGGCGTGCCGGCGGGACTGCTCCAGCAGCCCGTTGCGGGCGTCGACCAGCACGATGGCCAGGTGGGCAGTAGAGGCGCCGGTCACCATGTTGCGGGTGTACTCGGCGTGTCCCGGGGTGTCGGCGATGATGAACTTGCGCTTGGGGGTGGCGAAGTAGCGATAGGCCACATCGATCGTTATGCCCTGTTCTCGCTCGGCGCGCAGCCCGTCGGTGAGCAGGGCGAGATCGACGTAGTCGTGACCGCGTTCGGCGGAGGTGCGTTCCACTGAGGCCCACTGATCTTCCAGCACGCCCTTGGAGTCATACAGCAGCCGGCCGATCAGGGTCGACTTGCCGTCGTCCACTGAGCCGGCGGTCGCCAGGCGCAAAAACGTTGCCATCAGAAGTAGCCCTCCCGCTTGCGGTCTTCCATGCCGGCCTCGGAGATGCGATCGTCCGCGCGGGTGGCGCCCCGTTCGGTCAGCCGGGTCGCCGCGGTCTCCCTGATCACCTCATCGACGGAGTCGGCGGTGGACTCCACGCACCCGGTGCACGTGACGTCACCGATGGTGCGGAAGCGGACCGTCGCCTCGAAGACCTCCTCATCAGGGGCCGGCTGCATGTGCCGGTGCACCGCCAGCAACATCCCGTCGCGGCGGAACACCGGCCGCGTGTGCGCGTAGTAGAGCGAGGGCAGCTCGATTCCCTCATCCGCGATGTAGGACCAGATGTCGAGCTCGGTCCAGTTCGACAGTGGAAACACCCGAATGTGCTCACCCTTGCGGTGCCGCCCGTTGTACAGCGCCCACAACTCTGGGCGCTGGTTCTTGGGATTCCACTGGCCGAACTCGTCACGGAAGCTGAACACACGTTCCTTGGCCCGGGCCTTTTCTTCGTCGCGTCGTCCGCCGCCGAAGGCCGCGTCGAACTGGTTCTCCCGGATGCCGCGCAGCAGGGTCACCGTCTGCAGGGGATTGCGTGAGGGTCCGGTCTCCACCAGGCGGCCGGCGTCGATGTCGTCCTGTACCGAGGCGACCGCCAGGCGGACCCCGACCTGGGCAACCAGGCGGTCGCGGAACTCGATGACCTCGTCGAAGTTGTGCCCGGTGTCCACATGCATCACGGGGAAGGGCAGCCGGCTGGGCCGGAACGCTTTGATCGCCAGATGAAGCATGACGATGGAGTCCTTGCCGCCGGAAAACAGCAGCACCGGACGTTCGAATTCGGCCGCGACCTCGCGGATGATGTGGATCGCCTCGGCCTCCAGGGCCCGTAGGTGACTGAGTTCGTAGCGGGCGGCAGACCCTTCGTCAGAACGCCCGAGTCCGGTGAATACGCCGGTTGAGGTCATTTCCCGCCTCCCGATGCCCATAGGCAGAATTTCCATGCGACGTTCATAAGGCTCCCAAAGGGTGAGAATTCCTGTAAAAATCGCGCAGAATATCGAGTGTGCGACCTGGCCCTTTTCTCGTTGGTCACCTACACCGCTCGGCGGAGCACGGCCATGTAGGTGGCGCGAGCCATCGAGGCAGCCCCTTGTCAAGGTTTCGAGGCGGGGCGCTTGTCCCAAGTTCTGAGGGAATTTCGGAGGGTGGCGGCATCTCATGGAGATGTGAACCGGCGGGTGCCAAGTGAATGACGTTGTGGCAGCCCCGGATTTGCGGCATGGGAACAACCTCCTCGGCCGGCGGCGATGCGGTGCCCAGGTGCTGGGCCATGAGAGGCCATTTATCTAGCGGCAGACTGTAGGAGGTTAGAGTAGTTGAGGCAAGACCTTGAGCAAAAGGTGTTCTGCTCTGGGGGGCCGGTGTGGGTGTTGCGGCACCTCTTCTGTGTGTCGCTAGACCTCTTCCATAAGATCAACATTGGGTTGACCTGGCTGTTCGCGATTGCCGGGCTAGGGGATGGCGGTTGGGTCGCGCGGAAGCGCTGGTGTGCCTGAGGTCCCGCGCTGGCGCTGCCCTAAGAGATCGCTGTCAAGACTATTGCCCTCCCTATTGTCTATAGCTAAGGTAAGCCCACCTTGCCCCCGCTAGGGCAGCGGTTCGCCAGTCCGTCATCGGAGACAGGGATAGGTGGATCACGGCGTTGGACGGAGTGGAAGGCGGGTTCGCCGGCACCTTGCAGGACGAAAACCCGGAGTGGCGACCGGTCCCCGGGCAGTTCCGTGACTCTTCCCGTGGTGAGCTTCATCTGCGTCGCCCGAGCGCGTCGACCGAAAAATCGGTTGGCGGCGTTCCCGTGTCTGGTTTCTGACGGAGCTGCCGAGCGATGCGTCGGCAACGCAGACGGAGGGAACCGTCTTTCGCCCCCTCCCCCTGAGGCGATACGTAATCGAGGAGGTTCAACCGTGCCATCCCCCGGATCCCAAGACCGCCGTGCTGCTTGGAACCCCCCGCCCAGACCCGAGTGGGTCCGCCGGATCAACGAAGAAGGCTCCTTCATGGACATCAAGGGCCTTGTGCCGCTTGATGAGCATTCGCTGATCAACACGGCCAAGGCCAACACGGGCCTGGACGACTTCGGAGACGACTCATGGTACGAGCCGTTCAAGGTCCTGGTCCGGGCGCTGAACGAGGAGGCGCAACTCAACCTCATGGGTCGGTTGATGACCCGTTCGGACCTACTGCTGTTCCTTGAGGCCCGGTTGAACCTCGAGGAGACGTACAAGCGAAACCCGGAGATCGAGGACGAGCAGATCGAGAAGCCCCTGATCATCGTCGGGCAGGGGCGCAGCGGAACCACCTTCCTGCAGAACATGCTCGCCGCAGATCCGAACAACGGCACGATCACGAACTGGGAGGTGATGTTCCCCTGCCCGCCGCCCGAGAAGACGACGTACCAGGGTGATCCCAGGATCCAGAAGGCCGACCGCCTGATCACGCAATGGAACCGGGTGACCCCGGAGATCGAGTCGATGCACGAGTTCGCGGGCCCCCTGCCGACCGAGAACATCCACCTGCACTGCCTCGCGTTCCGGTCGCCGGGCTGGCTGACCCTGCTCGGCCAGATCCCGAGCTACGTCCAGTACATGCGTACGCAGGATGCCGCGCTGCCCTACGAGTACGAGAAGCGGGTTCTGAAGCTGCTGCAGTGGAAGAACCCCCGCAGGCAGTGGGTCCTCAAGAGCCCGTACACCCTCACGCAGATGCCCGACGTTCTGCGCGTCTATCCGGACGCATGCTTCATATGGACGCACCGCGACCCCGTCCGGTCGCTCGCCTCCGTGGTGAATCTGATCGGAACGTTCTACTGGATGCGTACCGACCACCCGTTCACCGCCGACTCCCTGACTCAGCTCACCAATGCGGAGCTCTCGGCGGGGATGCTGGGCCTGCCGATCGAGTGGCTGGAGAACGGATCGCTGCCACGATCACAGCTGTTCAACATCCAGTACCAGGACTTCGTCAGGGACCCGATCGGCACCGCAGAGCAGATCTACCGTGCGTTCGACATCGAGCTGACCCCGGCTGGTCGGCAGGCGATGCAGACGCATGTCAGCGAGAACGTTCGGTCCAACCGGCCGGCCCACCGGTACGAGTTCGGTTCGGAGGAGCTTGTGAGCCGAGAACGCGCTGCGTTCAAGCGTTATCAGGAGTACTTCCAGGTTCCCGACGAAGTGTGAGACGTGGTCCGCCGGGATGGCACCGTGGCACCGGTGTCGTCCTGGTGAACCGCCCCACTCGTTGCTCCGGAGCTCCGAGGTCGGTCTTGCTCAACTCGCGCGCGGGCAACCGCACAGCCACCGCGGCGAGGTGAGGCGGTCGCTGCCGTCCGGATCCGTGAAGGGAGGAGGCTAATCGACCACTTCGATCGACTCGGTCGGGCAGTCGTCAACGGCATCCCGTACGTCCTGCTCAAGTCGCTCCGGAACCGTGTCGACCATGACCAGGACGGTCCCGTCGCCCTCCATCCGGAACACCTCGGGAACGTTGGCCTCGCAAAGGCCACAGCCTTCGCAGATGTCTTTGACGATGACGCGCACAGGCGGCCTCCTCGCCCTCGTGGCTGCCCGAGCCTAGCTGTCAAGTCGCGCACTAGATAGCCTATGGATAGACTTTTTAACCTGTTGGCGCCCTGGACGGCTCGGCCGCCGGTGGGGGTCCACGCCGTTCGGCGGCTTGTGATGCGCCGACCTGGCCGGGCGGACCGGCAGTCGGTCCGCTGCCGGTCAAGGGTGCAACGACGACGACTGGAGCGACATCGTGACCACGTTCGGAATCTCCCTGCTCCGCGTCGCCCCTCGTCAGTGGATCGAAGTGGCGCAGGAGGCGGAGCGGTTGGGTTTTGAGTCCGTGTGGATGTCGGAGCACCTGGTGCTGCCCATCGACATGGACCCGTCGAACTACCCGGACGGCAAGCTGCCCATCCGGCCGGGCACTCCGCTCTTCGACGTGATGGTGTACTTGGCTGCCATCGCCGCCGGCACCACGACTCTCCGGTTGGGCACGTTCATCTATCAACTGGGCCTTAGCCTCGATCCACCGACGTGCTCTGAAGGTGATCTCTTGATCGTTTTGTGAGCTGGTTTCGGTCGGTGATCGTGGATGGGCAGGTTGTTTCTGCTGGTCTGCCCAGCTTTTCCACGGTGCGGTTCCGGTCGAGCCCTGGCGGGCGGGGTGGGCAGGGGGATCAGGCCAGTGCGGGTGGGTCGTGGACGGTGTCGAAGAGGTGTGTCCAGGCTTGCTCCCAGGGCCAGTTGCAGGGCAGGTGCAGGGTGATGCGTCGTGCGGATCGCGCGATCCGGGCCGGGACCTGGACCAGGTGGGCCCGGAGGGTGGCCGTGGTGGCCTTGGCGTGGAACGCGGAGGCCAGGGAACCTGCGGCCCGCAGCAGGTTGTAGGCCATCGCCCACAGGGTCAGCCAGGCCGCGTTGGCGTGGAAGTGCCCGGACGGCAGATGGGCCAGGGCCCCGGCCTTGCTGTCCGCGATGACCTGCTCGACCACGGCGTGATGGCGGTGTTCCCGCTCGGCCTGCAGGGTTGCGGCGGGCTGGTCGGTGAAGAAGGGGTGGTAGCGSCAGACGGGAAACAGCTCGCCCTGC
>NZ_QFRK01000107.1 GCF_003143855.1 Streptomyces sp. NWU339 | reverse complement strand
GAGATGATCGCCTCAAGACGGTGCAGGCGCTGGTTGGCGTCGCGGGATGCGTTCGCGTCCATCGGGGAGCCATCCACGGCCACCGCCGAGAGGTCCACCAGCCCCCGCCGGCCGCACAGCGCCAGCACCTGCACGAACAGCGAGTTCAGGGCATCGCGGTGGCGCCGGATGAACCGCGCCACGGTGGAGTGGTCCATCCTGCGATTCGCGGTGATGACCCGGCAGCCCACGTCATCCCAACAGGCCTGCTCGATGCGGCGGGAAGACCGTATTCCCTTGCTGTAGCAGTACAGGATCAGCGCGACCTGGTTCGTGGGAGGGTAAGCGGCCCCTCCCTGCCCGTCGGCACGGTAGCTGTCCTCGAACGCCGAGAGATCCAGCTCTCCGACGGCGTTGAGCACCTTCCAGCACAGGTGCTCGGGCGGCAGCCACTCCCGTACATTCCGCGGCATCTCAAGATCACGTTCACGGTCGCACAACAGGAAGTTCCGCCCCACAGACCAAGATTCCGATGCCTGCCCGGCGGCCGGAACCGAACAGCAAATCGCTCTTGACCTTCACCGGGCAGGAGTTGTGCGACAGCCTCCTTCCCGGCGTGGCCAGGGCACGGAAGAGACTAACCCGGCCGCTACGCTCGGCCGCATGGTGCATGTACTCGGCAGTCGCGTTCTGCTGCGCCCCACCGATCCCGAGCGCTCCCGCGCCTTCTACGGCGAGCAACTGGGCCTCGCCGTGTACCGCGAGTTCGGCACCGGCCCGGAGCGCGGCACCGTCTACTTCCTCGGCGGCGGCTTCCTGGAGCTGTCCGGCCGGTCCGACACACCGGCGGCCCCTGCGGCCACGGCGGCGCGGTTGTGGCTCCAGGTCGCGGACGTGACGGCGGCCCACCAGGAGCTGCGGGACAAGGGCGTCGAGATCGTCCGGCCGCCGGTGCGGGAGCCGTGGGGCCTCATCGAGATGTGGACCGCCGACCCGGACGGCACACCCATCGTCCTGGTGGAGACTCCGGCCGACCATCCGCTGCGGTACCGACCGGGACTCTGAGGCCGGTGATCCGACACCGGGGAGGGGCGTGAGGGCCGCGTCACGCCCGTACGGCGCTCAGGCGTCCTTCCAGCTGCCCCAGCAGCCCGCCGAGCAGCGCGGCCAGCTCGCCGAGATCCGGCCCGCCCAGGCCGGAGAGCACGGCGTTCTCGTAGGCGAGTTGCGCGGGCATGATGCCGTCGACGACGTCCCGTCCGGCGTCGGTGAGGCGGACCCGGGCCATGCGGCGGTCGCGCGGGTCGCCGCGGCGTTCCACCAGGCCGCGCCCGGTGAGCTGTTTGAGGCGTTTGGTGACGGCGGCGCCGGAGGAGAAGGTCTCGCGTGCCAGTTCGCCCGGGGTCAGTTCGCGCCCGGTGCGACGCAGCGCGCCAAGCAGGTCGAACTCGGGGCGGGTCAGTCCCGCCCGGCTCAGCGGGGCGTCCTCGGCCTGCTGGAGCAGGGCGGCACAGCGGTTGATGCGCCCGATGACCTCCATGGGCCCGGTGTCGAGGCCGGGGTACACGGCCCGCCACTGCCGGACCACCGCGGCCACGGTGTCGCCGCCTGTCGCCGGAAGCCCCTCGCCGGACGGGTTCCCCGCCTCGGCCGGGAGTCCCCCGTCGGCGGGAAGTCCTCCCTCGAGCTGAAGTCCTGCGTCGGCCGGAGGCCGTTCGGTCGCCGTCATGGCCGTATGTCCTTCGTGTTCGTGCCCGGATCTGTACCCGGGTTCATGTCCGTGCCGGGGTTCGGGTCCTCGCCAGGGCCGGTCAGCAGCCCCTGGCGTCGTACCGTCGCCGCGAGCGTACGGTGTCCCTCCCGCTCGGCGAGCACGACGTGTTCCTGCGGCAGCGTGCGGAGCCACCACTCGCCCGCGGCCGCGTCGGCGGCGGCCCGCAGGTCGACGAGGGCGGCGGCCAGGCCGCGCCGGGCGGTCTCCAGGGCGGTGGGGTCGGCCTGCGGGTCGGTCAGGAGCCGGGCCGCGTGTTCGCGCCGGAGGCCGGCCGTGCTGAGCGCCGTCGCGACGCGGTTGCCCGCCCGCCGGTTGGTGACGGCCAGGGCGGCGGCGAAGCCGACCAGCGCGCCGACCAGGGTGTCCACCACACGATCGGTGATCAGGGGGCCGGCCGCCTGGTAGCCGGGGAACTCGGTGATGAGCAGGGCCAGCGGGGTGACGCAGACGCTGCCGAGCCAATAGTTGCGGCCGATGAGCGCTTCGGCCCCGAAGTTGAAGACGAGGCAGCACAGGACGAGGGCGAGCGGTCCCAGGTCGGCGATCGGGGCGACGGCCGCGAAGATCAACACGCCGACGAGGTTGCCGAAGACCCGCTGCACGGTCCGGCTCCAGGTGAGGGTGATGTTGGCCTGGTAGAGCGCGGCGGCGGTGGTCAGGGCCCAGTAGGGCCGTCCGATCCCGATGGCCAGGGAGGCGTACCCGGCGAGGCCGCAGCCGAGGACGGTGCGTACGGCGATGGGGGTGAGCGGTCCCAGCCGGGACCACAGGGGGCGGTGGGGGATGGCGCGCTCGGCGGCCACACCGAGGAGTTCGTCGGCATCCGAGCGGGGGGCGTCGGCGCCCGGGATACGGCCCGTGCCGCGCAGCTCACGGGCCTGGGCGCGCAACCGCGCGGGGTCGGCCTCCGCCGGCGCGGCGAGCGCGATCTCGGCGCGGATGACCAGCCGTTCGAGAGCCCGGCGGGTGGCGACGGAGCGGGTTCCGGTGAGGAGCAGGCACTGCCAGGCGGCCTGCACGGCGGCGTAGGCGGCGGCACGGGCCCGTGCGTGGCCGTCGCCGGTGCCGCCGGTCTCGGCGTACGCGGCGGTGGCGTTCAGTGCGTCGGCGGTGGCCCGGCGCTCGGGGCCGTGCGGCCGGACCAGTACGGGTGCCATGCCGACCAGCCAGGCCCAGACCCCGGCCACCGCGGCCAGTGCGAGATGGCCGGGGACCTGCCCGAGGGTCTGGGGGACGAACAGCGAGGCGGAGCTGACGAAGGTGAGGATCACGTTGCCGGGCGGGCCGATGCGCGTGACGTCGCACAGCACCTTCTGCACGGCGGCCAGCAGGGCGCCGATGGCGACCAGGATCACCGCGTTGCTGGTGAGCGAGGCCGAGACCAGGGCCACGGCGAGGCCGCCGACCATGCCGAGCACCACGCCCGCGAGCGCCTTGGCGCGGGCGGCGTACGGACGGTTGTGGGCGTAGAGGGCGCACAGGGAACCGGCCATGGTGTAGGCGGCGAGGTCCAGTCGGCCGAGGGCGACCAGGATCAGGTTGGGCGGTGCGACCGCGGCCACCACGCTGAAGGCGGGCTTGAACCAGATGTTGGAGGGCCGTCCGACGCGCAGTACGTCGACCAGTGGGAAGCGCCGGGGCTTCGGCGTGGGGGCGGGATTCGGGGTGGGACGGGGGGTCGCACTGCTCATGACGTACAACGCTACCAGGTCTTTTACTCGTAAAACATTCCTGTGACCTGCGGTGCTCCCCCGAATGCTCCCCATGTACCCCTGTGCGCTCGCGTGCACGCCTTCGAGCGGGGGCATGCCTTGACCCGACCGTGGAGCGGCTCCAGGGGGAGGTGCGCGTGCACGGACCGGCGTCGTTCGGCTGGTTGCTGGTCGCGCTCTGCGCGGCGACCGGCGCCTACTGCCTGCTGCGGATGCGCAGCAGTGTCGAGGAGCAGCGCCGCGCCGCGGGCGGTGAGGCGCTGATGGGTTTCGGCATGGCCGCGATGGCCGTACCGGCGGCGGTGTTCACCCCGCCTTCGTGGGCGTGGCCCGCCTGTGCGGTGGTGTTCGGCGCGGCCGCGGTGCAGGCCCTGTGGGCGGGGCGCGGGAGCCCGCGCCATCTGCACCATCCGGTGGGCTCCGGGGCCATGGCCTACATGGCGGTGGTGATGGCCGCCTCCCCCGGCGGGGAGCACGGACACGGCGGCGCGGGCATACCTGCGCTGACCTGGCTCCTGCTGCTGTACTTCGCCGGATACGTACTGGTGACGGGCGTACGGCTGGTGCCGGTGGCCGCCGCTCCGGAGCACTCGGCGGCCACCGGCACGGGGCCTTCCGGAGCCTCGGGCTGGGGGGACCGGCCCGAGCTGGCGCGGGCGTGCCGGCTGTCCATGGGGATCGCGATGGTGGCGATGCTGCTGACGATGTGAGGCGGGGCGGCCGGCCGCGGGCCGACGAGCGGGACCGTCGCCCGCGTCACTGTGCCCGATGGGCCGTACCCGGGAGTCCTCCGCGCTCATGGGCCGGCCGCATGACGCTCCCCGCGGCGCTGCTGCTGCTCGGCGTCCTGACCTCCGTCGTCGGTTCCAGGCTGCTCGCGCGGGCCGACTGGCCGGACCGGCTCACGGTGGGACGCCGGCTGCGGCTGACGGCCGTGGCGTCACTGGTTCCGGTGGTCCCGGTCCTGGTGGCGTTCGCCCCCGGGCTGCGGGCGCTGGAGCAGAACTGCTCGGAGGCATGCGCTGAAGGCCTCTTCGCTTCAGGGCTTCCGGGCGGTCGGGGCGTCGGTGTTGGCCCCGGGCCCCGGCGGTCGGCGAGGATCGTTTCATGCACTCCCCCCACATGTCTCCCCCCGACCTCGAATCACCGCCCCGGCCACCGGAGCACCGGCACCGCCTGGCCGTCCTGTCCATCGGTGTACCGGCTCTGTGCTCGGTACTGCTGCTTATCCTGGTCGGCGCCGAGTGGCGTCCGCTGACCGGTGTGGACGGCGACATCGCCCGTACCACGCACCGCTGGGCGGTCGACGAACCGGGGCTGACGCAGACGGCCCGCGTCCTGACGAACTGGGTCTGGGACCCGTGGACCATGCGCCTGCTGGCCGGGGCGGTCGCACTGCTGCTGGTGTTCCGGTACGCGGCCCGCTGGACCGCGGTGTGGCTGGTGGTGACCTGCGCCGTGGGGACGGCGCTGCAGCAGGTCCTGAAGGCGGCGGTGGGCCGCGCCCGCCCGGTGTGGGCGAACCCGGTCGACTCGGCCCACTACGCGGCCTTCCCGTCGGGTCACGCCATGACTGCCACCGTTGTCCTCGGTCTCCTGCTGTGGCTCCTGCACCGGCACGGCGTGAGCCGGGCCGTGTGGGTGTGGGCCGCGACCGTGGCGGCGCTCTCGGTGGCCGGCGTCGGTCTCACCCGCGTCTGGCTCGGCGTCCACTGGGCTACGGACGTGCTCGGGGGTTGGCTCTTCGGCGCCCTGGTCGTGGCCGTGGCGGTGCGCGTCCACCGGCGGCGACACCCGTGAGACCGCACGGTCCGCGTCTCCCGGAAATCTCCCGCGGGACCTCCGTGACCACTTTCCGGTGCCGGTCCGGCGGGACGCACGAGGGCCGGACGCACCGCAGCGGCCCGGGCGGTCGCCGGCAGGGCGGGAGACGGCATCTCGTCAGTGCCGTTCTCCTCGGGCGATCCCCCGCGTCGCCCGAGGAGAACGGCAGCCCGGAGCGGACCCACCAGGGAGTCCGGCCGGACGCGTTGAGTATAGTTGGCTGTCAGCCAGTCAACGCAGGAGTCCAGCATGTCCCCGCGCAGCCCCTCGGTCAATGAAGAATTGCGGAGGCGTTCGAAGGAACGGCTTCTGCAAGCCGCCGTCGAGGTGGTGAGCGAGCGCGGATACGAGGCGACGACGCTCGGCGACATCGCCGACCGCGCGGGGTCCGCGCGGGGTCTGGTCTCGTACTACTTCCCGGGGAAGCGCCACCTGGTGCAGTCCGCGGTGCACCGGCTGATGCACCGGACACTGGAGGAGGCGCTGGAGCGCGAACCGCGCACCGATGACGGGCAGGAGCGGATGGCGCGGGCCATCGACGCGATCCTGGGCCTGGCCCGCGACCGCCCCGTACTGATGCGCCAGCACATGGCCGGACTGCTACAGGCCGAGGGTTTCCTGCCCTGCCCCGAGCAGCGGCGCCTGGCCGAACTGCTCAGCGACACCGTCGCCCGGTACGGCTCCAGCGAGGTCGACAGCGACTACCCGATGTTGCGCGCCCTGCTGATGGGCGCCGTGTTCTCGGCCCTGCTGCCGGGTGCGCCGATGCCCGTCGAGGCACTGCGCGCGGAGCTGTTCAAGCACTACCGGCTCGACTGGGAGCTGGGTGTCCCGCCCGGCACCGAGGTGCCGGGCGGGACGGGCGCGTCGAACCGGACGGACGCGGCCGGCGGAACGGGCGCGTCGAACCGGACGGATGTGTCGCGGTTCTTCGCGACCGAACCGGCCCCGGGGCCCTCAGCCCCACCCCGTCGCCCCGCCCCGGACAGGTCCTAGTCCCTGTCGTCGAAGTAGTCAGGCTGCGTCTGCGGGTTGAGCTCGCGCAGCTGGATCCTGTCGGCCGGGTCCGTGCGCCGGTCGTCGATCCTCAGGACGTCGAGGCCCTTCTCGATGTCGTTCGAGTAGATGTAGCCGTTGTAGTAGTACGCCGACCAGGAGCCGCCGGTGACGATCCGGTCGGTGGCCAGCGGACCCCGCTCGAAGTAGGCGATCTCCTTCGGCTTCGAGGAGTTGGTGAAGTCCCAGACGGAGACGCCGCCCTGGTACCAGGCCTGGACCATGATGTCCTTGCCCTTGACCGGGATCAACGAGCCGTTGTGGGCCACACAGTTCTCGGTGTCCGCCTGGTGACGGGGAATCTTGAAGTAGCTGCGGAAGACGAGCCGGCTTTTGTCGCCCTTGCCGACGATGTCGTAGATGCCGTCCGCGCCCCGGTCCGGTCCGACGGCCGCATTGCAGGTGGCGGCGCCACCGCCGCCCAACTCATCGGTGAACACGACCTTGTTGGCCCGCTGGTTGAAGGTCGCCGAGTGCCAGAAGGCGAAGTTGACGTTGTCCTGCACCCGGTCGATCACCTTGGGGCGCTCGGGGTTCTTGATGGAGAACAGGATGCCGTCGCCCATGCAGGCACCGGCGGCGAGGTCCTCGGACGGCAGCACGGTGATGTCGTGGCAGCCCGTGGTCTTGGAGACGCCCGGGTTGGTGGGCGCGCCCGGGTTTCCGCCGCCGTCCGGCCCCTCACCAGGGAACAGCACCGGGAATCCGACCACCGCCGCCTTGTGCGGGGCCTTGCGCGGCACCTTGATGACGGAGATACCGTCGTGCGGCGGCTGGCAGTCGGGGTAGGCGGCGTTCGGCGAGTACGAGGAGACGTAGATGTAGACGTTCTTGCGCTCGGGCACCAGCGTGTGGGTGTGCGAGCCGCAGGCGGTCTCGACGGCCGCGACGTAGCGCGGGTTCCGCTTGTCGCTGATGTCGAAGACCTTCATGCCCTCCCACGAGGACTTCTCGGTCGCCGGTTGCGTGGTGCTGTTGCAACTGCTGTCGCTGCGCGAGGAGTCGGTGGAGAGGAACAGCAGGTCACCGGAGACGGAAATGTCGTTCTGGGAGCCGGGGCACAGCACCTGGGCCACCGTCCTCGGTGACTTCGGGTTGCTGATGTCGAAGATGCGGAAGCCGTCGTAGTTGCCCGCGAAGGCGTACCGGCCCTGGAACGCCAGGTCCGAGTTGAATCCGGTCAGCGCGTCCTTGGGGATGTTGGCCACGTGCCGGATGTTGTCGGAGCGGACGACCTCGTCCTGGGTGGGTATCTCGCCGCTCTCGATGGCCTCACGCGCCTCGGCCTGCGCACTTCGGGACATTTCTTTCGGGGCGGCCGGCTCGTCCCCGGGGTCGGGGATCGCCGCGGCCGGTGCGGCGGTGAGCAGCGCGGCCAGCAGTCCCCCGGCTGCTGCGACAACTCCCAGCCGTCTGCGCCGGGTTCGGGGATCTTTCAACAGGATCACTGTCTTTCCTCCCTTGTACCGTTCGACTCGGAACGGGTGGTGCACCGGCAGTATCTTCCTGACCATGCACATAACAACAGTGGGCAACACACTCGCAACGAAGTTTTCTGCTCACTGCCGCGCGGAAGCGTGCTAGGACAGTCGTCGGCACTCACGAGGTGTCCCGTGACCCTCCCCAGGGGGTCCCCCAGCCACAGGAGGTCCCGTGCTCTTCCGCCGTGCGTCACGCGTGTCCGTCGTCGCGACCGGGCTGACCGCCCTGGCCGTACTCGGGCTCGCGGGCTGCGACTCCGATACGGATGACGCCAAGTCGGCTGCCGCCAAGGGGCCTTCGGTGATCGCACCAGGCGAGCCCGGACAGCCGAACCGGACGTTGTCGGCCGCGGAGGCCGCAGAGCAGCGCGCCGAGGACGACTCCCCCAACTCCGCGGACGTCTCCTACACCCGCATGATGATCGAGCACCACTCCCAGGCCCTGGAGATGACCGAACTCGTCCCGGACCGTGCCGAGTCGCCGAAGATCGTCAAGCTGGCCGAGCGGATCGCGGCCGCGCAGCAGCCGGAGATCAAGGCGATGGAGGGCTGGCTGACGACGCACAAGAAGACCAAGAAGGCCGACGAGCACGACCACGACCACGCGGCGATGCCCGGGATGGCGACCCCGGCCCAGCTCAAGAACCTGCGCGCGGCCGAGGGGAAGGCCTTCGACCAGCTCTTCCTCACGCTGATGATCACCCATCACGAGGGGGCGATCACCATGGCCACGGACGTGAAGGCGCAGGGCAACAACATCCAGATCGAGGAGATGGCCGACGACGTGGTCGCCCAGCAGACGAGCGAGATCACGCGGATGCGCGACCTCCTGTGACGCCCGCGGCGGAGCCGTTCACCGCCGGGTGTGACGCGGGCTCAGCAGGCCCGCGTCACGTGCCCGGCCGATGACCCGCAGCGCCCCGCGTCGGCTGTATCCGGTCGCGCACATCACGGCGAGCACCGGGTCGGCGCCTTCCTCCTGGGCCGCGCGGTACTCCCGCGCCACGAAGCGCCTCCCCACGGGCCCCTGCGGCCCGACCACACGGGTCCGCCGCTCCCCCGTACCGGACGGGGCACCGGCGGCCGGTTCGTCCTCGGCGCCGCAGGCCCGCGCGAGCGGCCCCTCGATCCAGTCGGCGAACAGCGCCAGGTCCTCCAGCGACAGCGCGGGCCGGGCCCGTACGTCCTCGACGCAGACGCTGTGCCCGGACACCATCGCGAGCGCCTCGACCCCGGCTCCGTCCGCGAAGGTCAGCCGCACATCGAACCAGCGCGTCGTGTGCTCCCCTTCGCGCACCTCCCAGGCAGGCCGCACGGACACGGCACCGTCCGCCGGAGAACGATCGGAAAGATGAAGGAAAGACTCCTCAAGCACGCTCGCAACGTAACCACGTGAGCACTTTCCCTACGGACGAACACGCACCCCGACCGGTGGACGGCACCCTGTCAGCGGAGCGGGCGCCACTTCGGCCGTGCGGCCGAGGAGGCGGGGGCCACGACGCCCCCACCTCTCCGCTGGAGAACGCGCTCACTGCCGCTACAGATGGCTGAATACCTGCCGTATGAGGCGTTGACCAGAAAGCGCTTTCCCCCTACGTTCCGTTCAGCGACGTGAACCTCACGCACCCACGGCACCTCCGCACCCCCGCGTCGCCGACACCCCCACATCACGACAGAAGGAACCGGAACATGACTTCGGTGACAACACCGCGCACCCATGGGCGGGCGCTGACCGGCGCACTGGCCACCCTCGGGCTCTCGGTTGGCATGCTTATGACAGCAGGCGCCTCCCCGGCCGGCGCCGCCACCTGGCCGACCCCCAACGGCAGCGAGGGGGTCTCCTCCACCATCTCGGTGTCCGGCACCAAGGACTACGGGATGAAGCGCCTCTACGGCACCGGCGCCCTGGGCTCCGGCAGCCAGAACGAGGACCAGGGTCCGATCCTGGAGCTGGCGGACGGCGCGGTCCTGAAGAACGTCATCCTCGGCGCCCCGGCCGCCGACGGCGTCCACTGAGCCTTCGCCAACTTGAAGTTGCTGGTCAAAGGGCTGGCGTGCCGGTCTGAAGGCGCAGTCGCGCTGGTCGTCGGCGGGAGTCTGTGGAGTAGATCGTCTGCCGGATCGGTCGGCTATGGACCGGGCTTGGTGGGTTCGTAGGTGATCAGGTCTCCCGGCTGGCACCGCAAGACCTCGCAGATCCTCGACAGGGTTGAAAAGCGGACGGCCTTGGCCCGGCCGTTTTTCAGCACGGACAGGTTGACGACGGTGATGCCGACCTGCGAGGACAGCTCGGTGAGCGTCATGCCGCGCTCGGCGAGAAAGCGGTCGAGGTGGATCCGGATCGAGTGAGGCTCCTCATCGTCGGGCATCAAATGGTCCCTTCGAGGTCCTCTCGCATGTGCACGCCCTCGCGCATGATCTTCCCCAT
>NZ_QFRK01000044.1 GCF_003143855.1 Streptomyces sp. NWU339 | reverse complement strand
CGCGGCCGACGACATCGAGGTCGTGAGGACCGCGCCGCGAGCTCCTCGGATGAACGCRCACKGCGAACGGGTCATCGGCACCCTGCGGCGCGAGGTCCTCGACCACCTGCTGATATGCAGCGAGGCCCACGCCCGACAGGCCCTGGACGCCTACGCCCGGCACTACAACCGTCATCGCCCGCACCAGGCCCGGGGACAGCTTCCACCCCTCGGCCACAAGCACCCAGCGCCCCCGACCGACCTGGCCGCGCGCCGACTCCTCCGCACCCGAGTACTCGGCGGCGTCATCAACGAGTACGGATACGCAGCCTGACCAGCAGCGACGCGTTTCCGAACGGCACACGTACAGAAAACGGTGCCTCTCAAGTTCTTGAGCACGCCGACTTTTTGACACCGTTTTTTGCGCGCGATCCGGCACCGGTCCGGCTGTGAACCGCCGCTTACTGATCTTGTTCAGGAATCGGTCGATAGATCAACAGCCGCCGCCTCGCGCCAGTAGGCCAGGTGACTCCGGACGGTAAGGGTTTCGGGATGGTCCGGTCCCAGCACCCGCTTCATGTCGTCCAGGAGTTCGGCGAAGGCGGCGGCGGCCCCGGCCGCATCCCCCGCCTCTCCCAGCCACCGGGCCAGGTGGCCCCGGGCGAAGAGGGTTTTGGGATGGTCCGGTCCCAGCACCCGCTTCATGTCTTCCAGGAGTTCGGCGAAGGTGGCGGCGGCCCCGGCCGCATCCCCCGCCTCTCCCAGCCACCGGGCCAGGTGGCCCCGGGAGGTAAGGGTTCCGGGGTGGTTGGGGCCCAACACCCGCTTCATGTCGTCCAGTACTTCGGCGAAGGTGGCGGCGGCCCCGGCCGCATCCCCCGTCTCCCCCAGCCAGTAGGCCAGGTTACTCCGCGTGTTGAGGGTGTTGGGATGGTCGGAGCCCAGCACGCGAACCCAGTCGTTCAGAAGTTCGGCGAAGGCGGCGGCGGCCCCGGCCGCATCCCCCGTCTCCCCCAGCAACCGGGCCAGGTGGCCCCGGGCGGTAAGGGTTCCGGGGTGGTTGGGGCCCAACACCCGCTTCATGTCTTCCAGGAGTTCGGCGAAGGCGGTACGAGCGCCCGCCGCGTCCCCAGCCTGGCCCCGCCACCAAGCGAGTCGGTTTCGGACGAAGAAGGTGAGGGGGTGGTCGGGGCCCAGGTGGGACGTGGCGCTGTTGGTGAAGTTTTGGTAATGGTCCCGGGCGGCGGTGACTTGGCCGGCTTCGCCGAGGCTGCGGCCGACGCGATGCAGCACCCTATGTGCGCCGTGCCGGTACAGCGCCTGTTCAGCGCGAGTGGTGAGGGCGGTGGTGTTGGCGCGCAGGGCCTGTGCGAGGACGGTGTCGCGTTCGATCTCGGGCCAGGCGGCGAGCAGAGCATCGGCGGCGGTGCGGGCGAGCTGAGCGTGCTGGTCGGGGGTGAGAGTGTCGCGGGTGGCGCGCTGGATGAGCTGATGGACGCGAACGGCCCGGTGAGGCGTGTCGGGGGTGTGGTCAATGAGGCTGAGCCGGTGCAGGGCGCGTAGTGCCCGGACCGCGTCCTCGGGGAGGACCGGGGCGACTTCCCCGGTTGGGTGGCTGCAGGTTCGAGCGCGGTGTGTGGTGAGGTGAGCTAGGGCAGGCGCACTGGTCAGGACGGCTTGGGGTATGCCGTTGGGGTCGAGCAGGGTGGCCAGCTGGAGCATGGGGCGGGCCAGGCCGGCGGGGCGGAGGGCGTCGGCGCGGTCGAGAGACAGGGACCAGGTGGTGGCCAGGGGGAGGGCCTGGTCGTCGGGGAGCCGGTCGGAAGCAGTGTCGGCAAGGGTGGTGGCGCGGTCGGCAAGCCATTCCCGATACGCGGCCGTGTCCTCGCCGGAGTCGATGAGGTAGGCGGCGGCCTGGGCGAGGGCCAGGGGTAGATATCCGAGGTCGGAGGCGAGGGCGGTGAGTTGTTCTTCGGGCTCTTCTCGGCCGTGGGCGGCCAGAGCCCGGATGAGGTAGGCGACGGCTTCGGCCTGGGTAAACAGCCCGACCTCGATCAGGCGGTGGCCTTCCCCGGCCAGGGCAGCATCCCGGCGGCGGGTGGTGGCCAGGGTGCGGCCGTGAGGGCTGGCGGGCGGCCATAGGTCGCGCAGGTCGTCGGGGTCGGCGACGTCGTCCAGGACGATCAGCCACCGGCACGGCTTCGCCCCGGCCTTGGGGGTCAGCCAGGCCAGAAAGGTCCGCGCGGCTTGTTCGGGGTCGCCGGGGTCAGCCCGGCACAGTTCGACGCCTGCCTGCGCGTAGCCGGTCACCACCGCCGTGCGGGTGCTAGCGGTGATCCAGACCAGGACGTCCAGGTTGTCGCCCGAGCCGTTGTCCCAGGCGGTGAGGGCGTAGTCGGCGGCGAGCTGAGTCTTGCCGACGCCGCCCATGCCGGTCAGCACCTGCCGCAGTACTGCGGTGCCCCCGCCGTCAACCACCGCGCGTAGCCGTTCTTCCTCAGCGCGGTGATGGAAGGACTGTGCCCGGGACGGGATCACACCGACCTGGTGAGGCCAGGGCGCCTGAGTTCGCGGCGCAGGGCGGTACTCGACCGTGACGTTCCCGGCAACGTACCCGGTCACCGCTGCGCTGCCAGGAGCTGCGTTCGCAGTTCCCGTCTGGGTTATCGAGACGTGCCCTGCCGCTGGAGGGCCACTGCCCGTGGGCGGTCCTTGATAGCCGGTGATCGCTGTGGCGCCGCCGGTGGCCTGGGCGTCACCGGTGTCCGCGACTTGGATTCCGGGTCCTGGCCCGTCTTCGGGCGCGGGCTTGCGCTTTCGCCACTTCATCGCGAGACCCCTGCGTTCAGGTGTAATCCACGCCGGTGCCAGCGCTGCTTTCTGGGCCGTCAGCGGTCGCGTCTCCTGTGCGCTCAGCCTTCGCCGTCCCGGTTCCCGTACCGCCCGGGCGCCGCACACCGGTGTGGGCCGTGCCGCCGCCGGTTCCCTCGGCCTTCCCTGTGTTGGCTGCGATGTCCGACGGTCCTGGAGCTGGGGCCGGCACGGGCGGACGTTGCAGCAGTGCCCAGACCAGGGCAGCGATGCCGGTAGCGGCCTGGACTGATGCACCGACCAGCTGTCCGGTGTCCGGGCTGCCCAGCAGCCAGAGCAACGGTGTCGACACGATGCCTGCCATCGCAGCCACAATGACCGTGATCTTCCAGCCTCGCGCCACGTCCGCCCCTCTCCCGCCGTCCCCGACAGTCCGTCAGCCCACAACGTCCCCTGCCTCTGTACTGATAGCAAGACCGCGTTCTTGTGACCATCGGTTGCGCAACCTTCACTCGCGGGGTGGCACAGTCAGGTGCGGCGCCGCTACCGATTTGCCTGCACGGGCGAAGACTCCGCTCCCTCCCGATCCCGGTGCACCGTCTGCTGATCATCCGAGGGGGTTCGTGGGCCGGGCACGGCAGCTGCGGCGAGGTCGAGGCGCGTGTCCATGTTGAGGTGGACCTCCCCGTACATCTCCTTATCTGGACACCTTCGAGTGATGCCGGAACCGGTGCGGTGGAGGTGGAGGTCTCGTTGGGCCCTCCGAGTGCAGGCTCGGGGAGGCCGGTGTGCGGGTGGTCAAGGAACGCGACGGCGGTGTCGTACGGCGAGTTCGGTTGGTCGACGGTGACGGTGAACCGGTCGCCGCGGCCTGCCGGTTCCTGGACCATCTGGTCGACCGGGGCTTCTCACCGCACACGATCTGCGCGTATGCCTACGACCTGCGGCGCCTGTTCACCTTCCTCGCTTCTGAGGGCATGGGCTGGCGCCAGTTCCGGGGCCCGGATGCCCTGCGGCTGCTGGCGTTCCTGAGGCGGGCACCGTCGCGCCGGCCCGCCCAGCGGCTCGGCCTGAGGGTCGTGGTCGGTGGTCCGGAGGCGCCCGGCAGCCTGCTCGCACCGGCGACGGTGAACCGGATCCTGGCTGCGGTCTCCAGCTTCTACGACTGGGCGGTGGTCGCCGAGGAGTACGACGGCGACTCTCCCATGCAGAAGCGCCTCGACCCGGCACTCGCCCGGGTGCCGGACCGGCATCAGCCGTTCATGGGCCGGGCGAGCCGTCAGCAGCCGACGCGCCGCACGGTGACGGTCAAGCAGCCGCGGCGGCTGCCGCGTCCGGTGGACGAGGCGGTGCTGGAGCAGTTCATCGGCAGCCTGAAGCGGCTGCGGGACCTGGCCGTGTTCCTGCTGATGCTGGACGGCGGGCTGCGGCCGGGCGAGGCGCTCTCGCTGCACCTGGACGACATCTCCTACGGCCGCCGCCGGGTGACGGTCCGCAAGCGCGACGACCACCCGCGCGGAGTCCGCGGCAAGTCCCGCACCGAACGGGTGGTGGACCTGCACGAGCCTCGCACCCTGGACGCGGTCAGCCGCTATGTGATGCACGAGCGTCCGCTCGATGCGACCAGCCCGTTCGTGTTCCTGGTCGGCGGGAAGGGCACTCGCCGCCTGGAGCCGCTGGGCTACGACGCGGTGGTGCGGCTGTTCGCACGGCGGCTGGACAAGCTCGGCCTGCGCACGCCGGAGACCACGCCGCACGCGCTGCGGCACACCCACGCCACGGCGATGTGGGAGGGTGGCATGCGGGAGCTGTCGCTGCAAAAGCGACTGGGACACGCCTCGCCGGAGTCTACGAAGGTTTACACCCGGGTCTCCGACGAGGCCGTGCTGGCCGACTACACCCGCGCGCTGGAGAACAACCGGTGACCGCGCTCGCCCTGGCACCCGCCCCGGCACCGGACCGCCTCCGGTGCCACGCGCCGAGGCAGGAGTACTTCGCCTGGGTCCGTGCGACGTTCGCCGATGCTCCGGCGTCGATCAAGTCCCGCCGCTACTTCTACAACCGCTTCCTCAAGCACTGGCCGAACCTGGAGGACTGGTTCGCCGAGCCCCTGCTGGTCCGCCTGGACCTGCACGGACGCGTCGCGCACGAGCCCGGCAAACGCATCGGGCCGTCCCACGAGGCAGGCCCCTACCTCGCCTACCTCTCGCTGGTGCACGGTCTCCGGCTGGACGCCGACTACGTTCTCAGCCGGAACTTCGACAGCCTGTTCGTCCCCAAGGTTGCCGCCGGCCTCGGGCTGGACCTGGGTCTGCTCGATTCGTTCTCTGCCCGCATGCTCCAGCTCGGTTATGCGCCCGTCAGCGGCCGGTCCGTGCTGACCTGGACGTTCACCCGCCTTCTGCTGATGCGCGGTGACCCCGATCTGCGCGCGATCCGGCTCAACGACCTCACCGCGCTCGCCGAAGAGATCAAGCGCTACTGCGCCCGGCCGGAGGCCGGGTTCGTGCGGGCCAGCCATGTCTCCAACGCCCGCCGCCGCATGCCCATGGACCAGCTCGCCGAGATCTACCAGAAGGCGTGTCTGACCCGGCTGCACGGCGTCCATGTGCTGCTGTTCAACATCGGGCAGGTCCCCGAGCCGCCGTTCCACGGCCTGAAGACCGCCGAACTCTGGCGCACCGAACTCACCCCTCCCAAGACGCCGACGGCCCTCGCCGCCCCGGTGACGCGCTGGCTGTCCGGCCGGTTGCAGACCAGCGACCGCGCGGCATCCGTCCGCCACGCACGCGACGCCTTCCGCTACTTCCTGCGCTGGCTCGCCCGGGCCCACCCCGACATCGACGCGATGACCCAGCTGGAGCGGCGGCACATCGAGGGCTTCATGGCCCACCTGCACGAGCACATCAACGCCCGGACCGGCAGGCCGCTGACGGCACGGTCCCGCCATACCTACCTCAGCGCCCTGCTGCAGTTCTTCCGCGAGACCAGCCAATGGGGCTGGAACGATGTCCCCGGCCGGCCACTCCTCGGACGCTCGGACATGCCCAAACTCCCCTCCGCGCTACCGCGGTTCATCCCCCGGGCCGAGCTGGACCGCCTCATGGACGCGGTCGAAGAACTCCAAGACCCGCACCAACGAGCCGCTCTGCTCCTGCTGCGCTGGAGCGGTGCCCGGCGCGGGGAGATCGCACGGCTGACCCTGGACTGCCTGGACGCCTACCCCGACGGCTATCCGCGGCTGCGGATCCCGGTCGGCAAGACCTACACCGAGCGCATGGTCCCCCTGCATCCCCAGGCGGCGGACGCGCTGCGCGAGCTGATCGACGCGGCCAAGGCCGCGAACGCCGCCGCCCGCCACGATGCATGGGCCCAACGGCCGGTCCGCTACGTGTTCATGCGACGGGGCAAGCCCATGGGCCGACACTTCCTCTTCGAAGACGCCCTGGAGATCGCCTGCCGCAAAGCCGGACTCGTCGACGGCGACGGCAACCCCACCGTGACCGCCCACCGGTTCCGCCACACGGTCGGCACCCAGCTCGCCGAAGGCGGCGCCCAGATCCAGACCATCATGGCGATCCTCGGGCACCGCAACGCACAGATGTCGGCCACCTACTCCCACATCAGCGACCCCGTCCTGAAGGAGCAGTACGAGAAAGTCATCGCCGCCGGCGGACGGATCGCGGGACCGGCCGCCGAGGAGCTCCTGAACAGAAGGATCGGCGAAGACACCCTCAACTGGCTCAAGACCAACTTCTTCAAGACCAAACTCGAACTCGGCCACTGCCTGCGAGCACCCGCCGAGGGACCCTGCGAGTGCGACCTCTACCTCCGCTGCTCGAAGTTCCTCACCACCAGCGAGTACGCCCCACGCCTGCGATCCCGCCTCGTCCGCGAGCGGCAACTCGCCCAGGACGCCGTCGAACGCGGCTGGCTCCGCGAGGTCGAACGACACAACGCCATCGCCGACCGAATCCGCGGCCTCCTCGCCGACCTCGGCGAGAGCACCGAACCCAGCCCTGGTGATCACTGTTGAGCGATCCTGCACGCAGGACTCGAGTAATACTCAATCTCACGCTCACACATCGATGGCCTTGCGAGCATGCCTCACAAACTGCTCTCGCTTGAAGCTTCCCCGTGATCTTGGACACTCGATGCTTACGCCACGAGGGCGTGTTCTTGTTCGAGGCGCTGCCGGGTCTCCAGCGGGGTGAGGTAGCCCCAGCGTGGATGGCGGCGTAGGCGCTGTCGGTTGTAGAAGGTCTCGACGAAAGCGAAGATGTCCGCGCGGGCGCTGGACCGATCGGGCCAGCGGCGGGTTCCGATCTCCTCCTTCAGCAGTGCGAAGAATGACTCGGCGGCGGCGTTGTCGAAGCATGAGCCGGTGCGGCCCATGCTCTGCCGCAGTCCCAACCGGCCTATTTCACCTCGGAGTTCATCGGAGGTGTATTCACTGCCGCGGTCCGAGTGCGCAATGCATCCGGGCTTCAGCTGCCCGCGTCCGGCGGCCATCTTCAGCGCGTCCACGACCAGGCCGGCGCGGTGGTGGTCGGCCATCGAGTAGCCGACGATCTCGCGGGTTGCGAGGTCCAGCCAGCTCGCCAGATACAGCCRGCCCTCGTCGGTGGCGATGTAGGTGATGTCGCCGACCAGCTTCATCCCCGGCACGGTCGCGGTGAAGTCGCGGCGGAGCAGGTCCGGGGCGGGCACCGCCCTTTTGGCCGGGCGGGTCAGGCCCTTGCGCCTGCGCCGTGTGACACCGCTGATGCCGCGTTCACGCATGACGCGCTCGATCCGTTTGCGGTTCACCCGGTGTCCGAGCCGACGCAGCCCGGCGTGGATGCGCGGCACCCCGTAGGTGGCTTTGGAGGCGACGTGCAGCACGGTGATCTCGTGGGCCAGGGCGTCATCGGCGGCCTTCCTCGCCGAGCGCGTCTTCTCGCCGGCCGGCCACGCGTAGAAGGAGGAGCGGGCCACCTTCAGCAGCCGGCACAACAGAGCAACGTTATGGGTGGTCTTCTCCGCCTCGATGAACGCGTACACCTCGTTCATCGATCGCTCTCCTTCGCGAAGAAGACCGCCGCTTTTCGCAGCACCTCGATCGTCTCGGCCTGCTCGGCGGCCAGCCTCCGCGGCCGGCGCAGCTCTTCGCGCTCGGCCGTCGTCAGCTCKCCCGGCGCCCCCTGCCCGCGGTCGATCGTGTCCTGCTTGACCCGGTTCCGCAGTCCCTCGGCGCTGACCYCGATCTCCCGGGCCACCTCGGTGACGGTCTTCCCGGAGGAGCGAACGAGCGCGACCGCGTCCCGTTTGAACTCCTCCGTGTACCGCCTGCTGCGGTTGCTCTTGCTTCCCACCCGGCACTACTTCCTCTGGAACCTCACGTCCCAGTCTCCAGGTGTCCACGATCAAGGGGAAGGTTCATGCACGCGATGGAGGGACGGGAGACAAGACACGACGGCAAGTCGTCCGCCCGTCACCAACCAGTCAGCCGTTTCCGCAGGTCAACGTACCCTTCCGCGTGGCTTCAGGGGCACCGGCGGCAGCTCGGGGGCGGGCAGCGGGGCGCCGTCGTAGCCCTTCACCTCGCCGAAGCGGGTGCCTTCCATCCAGTCCCGGCGGGCCTGTTCGATCTCCTCCTGGGTCCGGCCGATCCAGTTCCAGAACATGACCAGTTCCTCCTCGAACGGCTCGCCGCCCAGGAGCATCAGCGCCGCGTCGGACTCGGCGCGCAGGGGGAGTTCGTCGCGGCCGCAGCCGAGGTAGAGCATCGAGCCCGGGAGCACCGGTACGCCGTCCACGTGGACCTCGCCGGACATGGCGAGGACCGCGTACTCGAAGTCACGCTCCAGGGGCAGCCGGACGTCCGCGCCGTTCGACAGGGCCAGGTCGGCGCCGACGATCGGGGTGTACGCCGTGCCCGGGGACGTGGCACCGTCCAGGTCGCCGAGGATGAGCGTGGCCTCGATCCCCTGTGCCGTGACGACCGGGAGGTCGGCGTGGTGCTCGAAATGCGGGTCGGTGTGGCGGTGGCCGTCCGGGAGGGCGACCCACAACTGGGCGCCGTGCAGGAAGCGGGCGTGCGAGCGAGGGCTCTCCTCGGAGTGGCTGATCGCCCTGCCGGACGTCATCAGGCCCAGTTCGCGCGGGCGGATCATCTGGAGGCTGCCCGTGGAGTCACGGTGCAGGACCTCGCCCTCGTGCAGCCAACTCACCGTCTGCAGGCCCATGTGCGGGTGCGGCGGCACCTGCATGCCGGGCTCGTCGGCGATGTCGTCCGGACCGTAGTGGTCGACGAAGCACCACGCGCCGATCATGCGCCGCCCCAGGTTGGGCAGCAGCCGCCGGACCTCCGTGGACTCGCCGAGCTTGACCTGCCGGGGACTGAGGAGCTCACGCACCGGCTCCGCCACCACGAAGCCGCGACCGCCGCACAGGGACGGAACGGCTTCCCGCTCGAGATTGCTCATGGGCACAACTTAGCTTCGAGGGGTGCGGTGAGTCACTCCGGTGAGTCACTCCGTCGATTCCCGCTCCGCCACCCCACGCCAGTAGTGGAATATTCAATCAACCAGCTCCGTTGTCGGCATCGAAGGAGGTCACGAGTGGACACCAGGTACTACTACGACCACGGAACCCCGGCCGAGCGCTGGGAGCGCGCCGGGCTGTTCTTCGGCGCCAAGGACTACACCGCCGCGGCGCGCGTCCTGAGCGGGCTGGTCGAGGAGGTGCCGGAGCAGACCGGGCCGCGACTGCTGCTGGCGCGCTCCTACTACCACTCGGCCCAGCTGCGCCGCGCCGAGGCCGAGTTGCGGATCATCGTGGAACGCGACCCGGTGGAGCACTACGCCCGGCTGATGCTCGGCCGCACCCTCGAGCGGCAGGGGCGGAACGAGGAGGCGGAGTCCCACCTGCGGATCGCCGCCGCGCTGGCGGGCGAGTTCGACGGTGGGCTCGACCGCGAGTTCGACCACGCGTAGAGGACGGCAGTCGCGCGGGCCGGTGCCCGGTTCCTCCCGGAGGGAGACCGGTGACGGCCCGCGCGGTTCCCGCCGCGTCCCGGTTACGGCGTCCGTGCCGTTCCGGTACGTTCGCCTCCCCCGTACGTCCGTCGCCCCCGCCTGTGCGCGAGCTCCCCGAGGACGATGTCGACGGCGAGGAAGGCGGCCAGCGGGATACCGAGCAGCGGGACGAAGTAGCCCAGTACGGCGACCACCGCCAGCAGCGGGACGAGGAGGTACGGCGGTACCTGCTGCCAGGCACCGCGCGGGATCGGCCGGCCGAAGGCCGAGCCCCGGCCCCGCTGCCACCACATGCGGTAACCCCACAGGATCAGCAGGATCAGTGTGGCCGCGAGCAGCATCAGCGCGATCTGGTTGGGCAGGCCGAAGAGGCTGCCGGTGTGCAGGTCGATGCCCCAGCGGCTGAGTTTGGCGAGCACCGGGTAGTCGGCCCACCGCACGACGTCGGTGACCGCACCGGTGGCCGGGTCGACGGCGACCGCGTCCTGCTTCTCGGGCCAGCTGCGCTGCACCTGCTTCACGACGTACGCGGAGGCCGCGTCGGCGGGCGGGATGATCTCCACCGGGTCACCGAGGCGCTCGGCTCGTGCCGCCGCGAGGACCTTGTCGAGGCCGACCCCGTGCTCGGCGTCGCCCCCGTTTCCGCCCGCCGTGCCGTGCTCGGCGTGGGCACCGCCCGCGGCGGCCGACACCGTGGGCGTTTCCTGACCGAGCGAGGCCCGCAGGTCGGCGATGGTGGCACCGGTGTAGGTGGACCAGGTCAGTCCGGTCGCGGAGAGGAAGATGAAACCGGCCGCGGCCCAGGCTCCGATGCCGCCGTGCAGGCCCAGAGTGCGCCGCCGACCACTGGTGCCACGGATCTTGCGCAGCGCCCGGCGGCGGGAGAACCACAGCACCAGGCCGCCGCCGGCGATCACCCACAGCCAGCTGGCCGCGAACTCGCTGTAGAGGCGGCCCGTTTCGCCGAGGTGCAGATCGCGGTGGAACTCGTCGATCCAGGTGCGCAGGGGCAGCGCGCCGGTGGAGCCGTACTGCTCCAGTGCGCCGCGCACCTCCCCGGTGTACGGGTCGACGAACACGGCGAGGGTGTGGTCCGGGTCCACTCCCGGCACGCCGGACAGCATCACCCTGGTCGTCGCGTCCGCCTCGGGCGCGGGCCGTATCGCGGAGACCGCGCCCTCGGGGTGCGCCTCACGGGCGGCGGCCACCTGCTCGGAGATCGGCAGTACGCGGTCGCCGACGGGGACGGTCAGCTCATGGTCGTAGACGATCTTCTCGACCTGGAAGGACGCGGCGTACAGCAGGCCGGTGAAGGCGGCGACGAGCAGGAACGGCGCCACCACCACGCCCGCGTAGAAGTGCAGGCGCAGGATCAGGGGGCGCAGGGTGGTCCAGACGGATCCGGACCGTGCGGGGGCGGGGGGCTGGGGGGCCTCGTCCGTGGTGGTCGAGGGAGCGGTGGTCATCGGTGGGCTTCTCCCGGGGCGTCTTGGCGGCCGTGGTGCTGCTCCAGTGGTCGGGGCGGCGGGGCCGCGGGCTCCCGGGCAACGGTTGTGACCTGCGTCACTCACCGGAACGGAGATGTCGTGGGCACGTGTCATCCTGGCCCGATGGGAAATCCGAACGATCGTGCGCCCCTCGCCGAGCGCGTCGAGCAACTCCTCGCCGGTGAAGGGCCGTTGCCCATCGTCGCGGCCGGTGATCCGGTTCTGCGGCAGGCGTCCGAGCCCTTCCACGGCCAGTTGGACCCCGCGCTGCTGGCGCGGTTCGTCGAGGCGTTGCGGGTCACCATGCACGCCGCGCCGGGCGTCGGCCTGGCCGCGCCGCAGGTGGGGGTGGGGCTGCGGATCGCGGTGATCGAGGATCCGGCTCCCGTCCCGGACGAGGTGCGGCTGGCGCGCGGCCGGGTGCGGCAACCCTTCCGGGTACTGGTCAACCCGGTCTACGCGCCGGTCGGCGGCGGGCGGGCGGCGTTCTTCGAGGGCTGTTTGAGCGTGCCCGGCTACCAGGCGGTGGTGGCGCGGCACGCCGAAGTGCGGCTCACCGGGCAGGACGAGCACGGGCGGGCGGTGGACGAGGTGTTCAGCGGCTGGCCCGCGCGGATCGTCCAGCACGAGACGGATCACCTCGACGGCACGCTCTATCTCGACCGGGCCGAGCCCCGCTCGCTCTCGTCCCACCAGGCGGTGGTGGAGCGCTGGTCGCAGCCCACGCCGGAGGCGGCCGCGCGGGCCCTGGGCTTCGAACTGCCGTAGGGCCCGGGTCGCCCGCCTGTGGCCCGCTCTCCCGGTGGCTCAGGTGCTGTCCCGGTATGCCTCCAGCAGTCGGAGCCATGCCTCGCTGATCGTCGGGTACGACGGGACCGCGTGCCACAGGCGGGCGACCGGCACCTGGGCGGCGACCGCGACGGTCGCCGAGTGGACCAGTTCGCCCACGCCGGGGCCGACGAAGGTGACGCCGCGCAGGGTCTCGCTCTCGAGGTCGACGACCATGCGGGCGCGGCCCTTGTACCCCTCCCCGTACAGACCGGCGCCGGCGACCGAGGACAGGTCGAGGTCGACGGCGCGGACGCGGTGTCCCGCCCGTTCCGCCTCGGCCAGGGAGAGGCCGACCGAACCCGCCTCCGGGTCGGTGAACACCACCTGGGGTACGGCATGGTGGTCGGCGGTGGCGGCGTACGCGCCCCACGCCTCCGCGGCGACGGGCCCCCCGGTGGCGCGCGCGGCGATGGCGGCGCCCGCGATACGGGCCTGGTACTTGCCCTGATGGGTGAGCAGGGCACGCCGGTTGACGTCGCCGACCGCGTAGAGCCAGTCCTGGCCGGTCACTCGGAGGCTGTCGTCCACGGTGAGCCAGGACCCGGGTTCCAGACCGACGGTCTCCAGGCCGATGTCGTCGGTGCGCGGGGCGCGGCCGGTGGCGAAGAGGATCTCGTCGGCCTCGATCCGTTCCCCCGTGTCGGTGATGACCACGACGGCACCGTTCTCCCTGGTCACCGAGGCGGCGGAGGTACCGGTACGGAGGTCCGCGCCAGCCTCGGTGAGCGCCTCGGCGACCAGCTCTCCGGCGAAGGGCTCCATCCGGGACAGCAGGCCCTTGCCGCGTACCAGGAGCGTGACCCGGGAACCGAGCGCCTGCCAGGCCGTGGCCATCTCGGTGGCCACGACACCGCCACCGACCACGACCAGCCTGCCGGGCACGGCCTTGGCGCTGGTGGCCTCCCTGCTCGTCCACGGCGCCACGTCGGCGAGTCCGGGCAGCGGGGGCAGCAGCGCGCGGCTGCCCGTGCAGACGGCGACGGCGTGCCGGGCGGTGAGGACGCGCCGCGTTCCGTCGCCGGCGGTGACGGTCACCATGCGCGGGCCGGTGATCCGCCCGACGCCGCGGTGGAGTTCGACGCCGACGCTCTCCAGCCACTGGACCTGACCGTCGTCCTTCCAGTGCGAGGTGTACTCGTCCCGGTGGGCGAGGACCGCGCTCGTGTCGAGCGGTCCCTGCGCCGACCGGCTCAGGCCGGGGGTGCGGCGGGCGTCGGCCCGTGCGAGAACGGGGCGCAGCAGGGCCTTGCTGGGCATGCACGCCCAGTAGGAGCACTCGCCGCCGACCAGTTCGCTCTCGACGATCGCGGTGGTCAGCCCTGCCGCGCGGGTGCGGTCGGCGACGTTCTCCCCCACGGGCCCGGCGCCGAGCACGACGACGTCGTAGTCCACGGGCTCCAGGTCCGCCGATCCTGTCGACCCCGTCGGTCCTGTCGGTTCCGTTTGCCTCATGGGGTCAGTCTGGTGGGTGGTGTGCGTGGTGGCCACATGGGTAGGGGCGCGGAATACGTGACCCGGCCGGCCGTGTTGTGCGGATGGCTCGACCCGACATCAGGAAGAGGAAACACCATGAGCAGCACCGTGGAGCTCACCAAGGAGAACTTCGACCAGCTGGTCACGGAGAACGAGTTCGTTCTCATCGACTTCTGGGCGTCCTGGTGCGAGCCGTGCCGTCAGTTCGCTCCCGTGTACGAGAAGGCGGCGGAGGACAACCCGGACCTGGTGTTCGGCAAGGTGGACACGGAGGCGCAGCCGGAGCTGGCCGCGGCCTTCGACATCCGGTCGATCCCGACGCTGATGATCGTCCGCGACCAGGTGGCCGTGTTCGCCCAGCCGGGTGCCCTGCCCGAAGCCGCGCTGACGGACGTCATCGGGCAGGCCCGGAAGCTGGACATGGACGAGGTCCGCAAGTCGATCGCCGAGCAGCAGGCGAAGGCCGGCGGCGAGGCGGGGAGCCCGAGCCGGGGCCAGTGACCGACCGGCCCCGGCTCGGGTCCTTCCGGAACGGGTCCTTCTAGAACGGGTACTGCGCGACGTCCCCGCGCACGGTGGTCCAGCGCACCTCGGTGAACGCGTCCAGGTTGGCGTCGCCGCCGAAGCGGGACCCGGTGCCGGAGGCGGCGACGCCGCCGAAGGGGGCCACGGCCTCGTCGTTCACGGTCTGGTCGTTGATGTGCACGATCCCCGTCGGGATCCGCTCCGCCAGGTCCAGGCCGCGTGCCGTGTCGGCGGTGACGATGCCCAGCGAGAGGCCGTAGGGGCTCGCGGCGGCCAGGGCGGCGGCCTCATCGGCGTCGCTGAAGGACCGTACGGGTGCGACGGGGCCGAAGACCTCCTCCGTGTACGCGGGGGTGTCGTCGTCGGTGTCCGCGAGGACGGTGGGCCGGTAGAACAGCCGGTCGTGGGTGCCGCCCGCGGCGAGTTTCGCGCCGCCGGCGGTGCTGGACTCGACCAGGGCGTGGACCTTGTCGAGCTGTCCACGGTCGATGAGCGGGCCGAGGTGGACCTGGTCGCGGTGCGGGTCGCCGACGGCGAGTGAGTCCGCCTTGGCGGCCAGCCGTTCGACGTACTCGTCGTAGAGCGAGGCGTGCACCAGGTGGCGTCCGGTCGTCATGCAGATCTGGCCCTGGTGGAAGAACGATCCCCAGGCGGCCGTGGAGATCACCGCGTCGAGGTCGGCGTCCTCCAGCACGATCAGCGCGGAGTTGCCGCCGAGTTCCAGGTGGGCCCGCTTGAGGTGACGGCCCGCGGCCTCCCCGACGTGCCGGCCGGCGCCGGTGGAGCCGGTGAAGGAGATGACGGGGACGCGCGGGTCGGCGACGAGCGCCTGACCGGTCTCCGCGCCGCCCGGCAGGATGTGCAGCAGTCCCTCGGGCAGCCCCGCCTCGGCGAACACCGCGGCGAGCGCCAGTCCGCCGCAGACCGCGGTGCGCGGGTCCGGCTTCAGGACGACCGCGTTGCCGAGCGCGAGGGCCGGGGCGACGGAGCGGATGGACAGGATCAGCGGCGCGTTGAACGGCGCGATGACGCCCACCACGCCCACCGGCACCCGTCGGGTGTACGACAGCCGGGGCCCTTCGGTGGGCAGCACCTGACCGGGCGGGCGGGAGGCCAGGGCCGCGGCCTCGTAGCACTCCTGGGCGGCGACGTGCAGTTCGAAGTCGGCCTTGCCGGGGATGTTGCCGGCTTCGCGGACCAGCCATTCCCGCAGTTCCCCGACGTGCGCGGCGAACAGGTCGCCGGCCTTGCGGAGCACCGCGGCACGGACGAAGTGCGGGGCCTTCGCCCACTCGGTCTGGGCAGCGCGGCCCGCTTCGGCGGCGGCCCCGACGTCCTCACCGGTGGCGAGGGTGACGGTGGCCAGCTGTTCGCCGGTGGCGGGCTCCGTGACGGTGTGGTCGGGTCCCGCGAGACGACGGGGCTGCCAGGTCGTGGGGTCGAGCAACGGCATGTGTGGGCTCTCCGATCGGTCACCGGCGCACCGCGCGAGCGCGAGCCCGGCTGTCCTTCCGCGTACCATTTGGTTGAGCGGGCAACATCCTAGTCGCCATCCGGACGGTCCGACTCCCCCAATCGCCCGACGATGTGACCGGACATCGCATGCGGCGCGGGCGCCCGGCCCACGAATAGGCCTCAACTGGACTCGCGCTGGACCACCGACGCCCCCAGCACCTTGTGGGCCTCGGGTGCGGCGGCGGGATCGCGCACCGCGCGGTCGACGAGTTCGGCGAGTTCCCGGCCGGACGGCAGGTCGAGGTGGACGGTGGTCAGCCGGGGCCGCAGCAGCCGGCCCAGCATGAGGTTGTCGGCGCCGACCACGGCCGTCTCCTCCGGGATGCGGACGCCGACGTCGTCCAGGGCCCGCATCAGCAGCATCGCGTACTCGTCGTTGTAGGTGAACACGGCGTCGAGGCCGAGGTCGCGCCAGCCGGCGGCGAGCCGCGCGGCGGCGCCCTCGTCGTGGGCGAGGGGCAGTTCGGTGACCGTCGCGTCGGTGCCGCGCAGCGCCGCACGCACGCCGGCCAGGCGGGGCGCGGAGAACGCCCCCAGACCGGGCTCGCGCGGGACGACGACGCCGATGCGGCGCCGACCGCGGTCGAACAGATGGGCGCCCGCGCTGTGGCCGACGACGTCGTGGTCCATGAGCAGGGCGTGGGCGCCCTCGACGGACTCCGGGCCGAGGGTGATCACGGCACGCGCTCCGGAGCGCTTGAGCACGGCGACGCCCCGCGGGCCGAGCCCGGAGCCGGGGACCAGCACGGCCACGGGACGCAGTTCGGCCCAGGCACGGGCGGCCTCGTCGTCGTGCACGCCGACGGTGCCGTACTGCACGACCGTGTAATCGAGGCGGCCGAGCGCCACCTGGAGGTCGTTGACGAACTGGCTGTAGACCGGGCCGACCGGGAAGGCCGGGGCCGGCATCAGCACCATACGGCTGTGGCCGGCCCGTAAGCTGCGGGCCGCCGCATGCGGCACGTACCCGAGTTCCCTGGCGGCGTCGCGGACGCGGCGGCGGGTGGGCTCGCTGATCCGGACGGCCTCGGCGTTGTTCAGGACGTAGGAGACGGTCGCGCGCGAGACGCCGGCCAGTCGGGCCACGTCGGCGCTCGTGGGCACGGCGCGCGGCAGTGCGACGGATGCGGGCGCGGGTGGGTTCGGTATCTGCACCATGACGCCACGCATCTTTGCAGAAGCCCGAACGAGCCCTTCAGCCGGGGGAGTTGAGAGCGCAGCAGCACGATTCCGTCCCAGTTCAGGGCGCCTTGGCCGTGCGGTCGGGGTGGTGCGCTCCGGTCTGTGCGGCCGCGGCGAGCCGACCCGGTCAGCCGGGGAGGACCTCGGAACCCGTCACGCGGTCGACGAGGTCCGCCCACGCGGCTTCCAGCCGCTCCATCGGCATCCCGCGCTGCTGGGTCAGGTGGTGGACCAGGGCGGGGTCGAGCGGCGCCATCAGGGTGTGGGCTAGGAGTTCGCAGTCCGCGCCGGGGACGGCCTCGCGCAGCAGCAGCGACACATGGTGGATCAGCACGCGGCGGGGCGGGCTGGTGAAGCGGCGGTCGGCGCACGGTTCGGCGGCGAGCTGCAGTTCCAGTTCGTCGGCCGTGCGGCGCAGCAGGGCGAGGCCGAACGCCCGCAGGCGCTCCGCGGGCGGCGCTCCCGGCCCCAGCGGCGGGGGTCCGGCGAGGAAGGCGGCCTGGAACTTCTTCTCGGAGTGGTCGAGCAGTGCCGACAGCAGCCCGGTGCGGTCGCCGAAGCGCCGGAAGACCGTTCCCTTGCCCACCCGGGCCGCCGCGGCCACCGCCTCCATGGTGAGGCCGTCCGCGCCGCGTTCGGCGACGAGGAGAGCGGCGGCCTCCAGCAGTCGGGCGCGGTTGCGCGCCGCGTCGGCTCGCAGGCAGGGCTCGTCGATCTCGCCGCCGAGCTGCGGCAACTCCTGCGGCTCGACGGGCTCCTGAGGTATCGGGGCGGGCGGCGGCACGGCGGACATGAAGCCAGAGTAAAGCATCGGGAAGAAACTGGACCAGGGTCCGGTTAGGGTGCTAGAAAAGTAAACGGACCTCGGTCCGGATTGTTGCGGCGATGTTTCGTCACGCCGCCGCGCCCGGCCGTCGCACCACATGTCCCGCCCCATGTTCCACCCGGAATTTCACCCCCCAGGAGTTCTCATGTCCGTCCGCATCCTCGCCCTCGTCGGCAGCCTTCGCGCCGGTTCGCACAACCGTCAGCTCGCCGAGGCCGCGGTGAAGCTCGCGCCCGAGGGCTCCGACGTGGTGCTCTACGAAGGTCTCGCGGAGATCCCCTTCTACAACGAGGACATCGACGTCGAGGGCAGCGTCCCCGCCGCCGCCACGCAGCTGCGCGAGGCCGTGGGCAGCGCCGACGCCCTGCTGCTCTTCACGCCCGAGTACAACGGCACGATGCCGGCCGTCCTGAAGAACGCCATCGACTGGCTGTCCCGCCCGTACGGCGCCGCCGCCCTCGGTGACAAGCCCGTCGCCGTGATCGGCACCGCCTTCGGCCAGTACGGCGGCGTCTGGGCGCAGGACGAGTCCCGCAAGGCCCTGGGGATCGCGGGCGGCAAGGTGATCGAGGACATCAAGCTCTCGATCCCGGGCTCCGTGACCCGTTTCGCCGAGGTCCACCCCGCCGACGACGCCGAGGTCGTCGGGCAGCTGACCGAGGTCATCGTCGCCCTCAACGGCCACGCCACCGCACCGGCCGCCGCCTGACCGCACCCCGCACGACCTGTCCCGAGGGGGCCGGTGCCGTACCGACGACGGCACCGGCCCCTTCGGCCGTGCGGACGGGTCGCCCGTCCCCCAGCGCTCAGACCCCGGCCGTCGCGCGTTCGTCGTGGTGGATCGGCGTCTGCGAGCCGGTCAGCGGTACTCCCGTGCCGCCCCTCCGGGCCGCGACGATCTCCGCCGCGATGGACAGGGCGGTCTCTTCCGGCGTACGCGCCCCGAGGTCGAGACCGATCGGCGACCTGAGCCGGGCCAGTTCCCGCTCCCCCACGCCTGCCTCGCGCAGTCGCCGTACGCGGTCCTCGTGGGTACGGCGTGACCCCATCGCGCCGACGAACGCCACCGGCATCGCCAGCGCCGCCGTCAGCAGCGGTACGTCGAACCTGGCGTCGTGAGTGAGCACGCACAGCACCGTGCGCCCGTCGGTCACGGTGGTGCCCAGGTAGCGGTGCGGCCAGTCGACCACGATCTCGTCGGCCGCCGGGAACCGGGCCCGGGTGGCGAACACCGGCCGGGCGTCGCAGACGGTCACGTGGTAGCCGAGGAATCTGCCGACCCGTACCAGCGCCGCCGCGAAGTCGACCGCGCCGAAGACGATCATCCGGGGCGGCGGCTGCGACGACTCCACGAACAGGGTCAGGCCGCCCGGGCAGTGCGATCCGTCCGCCGAGAGGCCGACGGTGCCGGTGCGTCCGCCGTCCAGCAGGACCCGCGCCTCGGCCGCCGCCGTCCGGTCCAGATCCGGGTGGCCGGCGAGACCACCCTCGTACGACCCGTCGGAGTGCACGAGGAGTGCCCCGCCGAGCTGTTCGTCAGGGCCTTCGACGACCCGGACGAGCGCCCCCGGCTCGCCGCGGGCGGCCCTGGACAGGGCCCTTTGGAGCACCTCGCGGGCGGGAGCGCGCACATCGACCGGGGTGACCATGATGTCGATGTTCCCTCCGCAGGTCAGACCCACCGCGAAGGCGTCCTCGTCGCTGTGTCCGAACCGTTCGACCCGGGTCGCGCCGTCCGCGAGCGCCTGGACGCACAGCTCGTACACCGCGCCCTCGACGCAGCCGCCGGAGACCGAGCCGATCACCGTGCCCGCGCTGTCGACGGCGAGCGCCGCGCCTGGGCCGCGCGGTGCGCTGCCGCCCACCGACACCACGGTGGCCACGGCGAACTCCCGGCCCTCGTCCAGCCACTCGTGCAGCTCACCGGCGATGTCAAACATGCGGCCCGCCCACAGTGAGGATCCGGTCCGGCCGGATGGGAAGCCGACGGTGCCGCACTCCGGTCGCGTGCCAGACCGCGTTGGCGACGGCGGCCGCGGCTCCCACGATGCCGACCTCGCCGATCCCCTTGATACCGACCGGGTCGTCGGGGTCCGGATCGTCCACCCAGTCCGCCTCGACGACCGGCACGTCGGCGTTGGTGGCGATGTGGTAGCCCGCGAGGTCACCGCCGTAGTGGCGGCCGGAGGAGCGGTCGCGGACCCCCTCCTCGTGCAGCGCCATGGAGATGCCCCAGATCATTCCGCCGACGAGTTGACCGCGCGCGGTGAGCGGGTTGACGATCCGCCCGGCGGCGAACACCCCGAGCATCCGGCGCACCCGTACCTCGCCCGTGGTGACGTCCACGGCGACCTCGGCGAACTGCGCACCGAAGGAGTGCCGTTCCTTCTGCGCCAGCGCGCCGAGGGCCGCGGTGGTGTCGGAGCGCACGGTCACTCCCTCCGGGGGGACGGCGGCGCCCGGCACCAGCCGCTCCCGCAGTTCGGCGGCCGCGACGGTGATCGCCCAGGCCCAGGAGCGGGTGCCCGTGGAACCGCCGGCGATCATCGCGGGGCCGAAGTCGCTGTCACCGATCCGCATCCGGATCCGCGCGGGCGCCACCTGGAGCGCGTCGGCGGCGACCAGGGTGAGCGCGGTACGGGCTCCGGTGCCGATGTCGGCCGCGGCGATCCGCACGGTGAAGGTGCCGTCCGGCTCCGCCGTCACCGCGGCCGTGGAGGGGCCGGCGCCGGCGGGGAAGGAGGCTGCGGCGGTACCGGTGCCGATCAGCAGGTTCCCTTCCCTGCGCACGCCGGGGCGCGGGTCCCGGGCGGCCCAGCCGAAGCGACGGGCGCCCTCCCGGAAGCAGGCGGTGAGGTTGCGGCCGCTGAACGGCATCCCGGAGACCGGGCCGCGGTCGGGTTCGTTGCGCAGGCGCAGCTCGATCGGGTCGACGCCGCACTGCTCGGCGAGCTCGTCGAGCGCCGCCTCGAGCGCGAACGCGCCCGGCGCCTCGCCCGGCGCGCGCATCCAGGCCGGCGACGGCACGTCCAGGCGCACCACCTCGTTCGCGGTGCGGTGGGCGGGGGCGTCGTACATCACCCGTGCCACGCTCGCGCTGGGCTCGACGAACTCCCAGACCGTCGACGTCTGGCTGAGCGAGCGGTGTTCCAGGGCGCGCAGCCGTCCGTCGGCGTCGGCGCCGAGCCTGATCCGCTGGACGGTGGGGCTGCGGTAGCCGGTGAGCGAGAACATCTGACGGCGGGTCAGCACCACGCGGACCGGGCGGCGCAGCGCGGTGGCGGCCATGACGGCGGACACCTGGTGGGCGCGCAGGCCCTTGCTGCCGAAGCCGCCGCCGATGTGCTCGGAGCGCACCCGCACGGCGGACGCGTCGAGGGAGAACATCCGGCGGAGTTCGTCGGCGACCCAGGTGGTGCCCTGGTTGGAGTCGACGACCTCGAGCCGCCCGCCGTCCCACAGGGCGGTCGCCGCGTGCGGTTCCATCATGCTGTGGTGCTCTTCGGGGGTGGTGTACTCGACGTCCAGGACATGGGTGGACGCGGCGAGTTCGGCCGCCAGGTCGCCCTTCTCCGTCACCCCGGGCATGTGCCCGTCCACCGGATACGCGTCCGGGCGGTCTCCGGAGAACTCGATGTCGTGCGGCTCCTGTTCGTACGTCACGACGAGTGCTTCGGCGGCCTCCCGGGCCTGCTCGGACGTCTCGGCGACGACGAGTGCGACGGGCCAACCCGCGTGCGGGACACGGTCGTTCTGGAAGACGGCGGCGGTCGGGTCCGGCGGGACGCCCAGCAGGCCGATGTAGTCGGTCTCCAGGCGGGGGGCGTTCTGGTGGTGCAGTACGGTGAGCACGCCCGGCATGCCGAGGACGGGGGCGGTCTCGACGGACCTGATCCGGCCGCGGGCGATGGTGGACAGCACCAGCCAGCCGTGGGCCAGGCCGTCGAAGGAGATCTCGCCCGCGTAGCGGGCGGCTCCGGTCACCTTCTCGCGGCCCTCCACTCGGGTGTGGGCGGTTCCGACGGCGCCCGTCACCGTCGTACGGCCGGTCGTGGTGGTCATCGGGCGGTCTCCTCGGCGAGTTCGGACAGGACGGCCACCACGAGGTTGCGCATGAGCGTCATCTTGTACGCGTTACCGGGCAGCGGCCGGGCCGCCGCGAGTTCGGCGTCGGCCGCCGCGGTGAAGTGGTCGGCGCCCGCCGGGGCCCCGGTCAGTACGCGTTCGGCCGCGCGGGCCCGCCATGGCCGGGACGCGACCGCACCGAAGGCGAGACGCGCCTCGCGCACGACGCCGTTCCTCACGTCGAGGGCGGCGGCGATCGAGCCGATGGCAAAAGCGTACGAGGCGCGTTCGCGCACCTTGCGGTAGCGGGAGTGGGCGGCGGTCGGCGCGGGCGGCAGCGTGACACCGGTGACGAGGGCGCCCTGCGGCAGAGCCGTCTCCCGATGCGGGCTGTCGCCGACCGGCAGATAGAAGTCGGCAATGGGTAACTCGCCCGGTCCGTCGGTGGTTCGGTAGGTGACGACGGCGTCGAAGGCGGTGAGCGCCACACCCATGTCGGAGGGATGGACGGCGACGCAGTGCTCGGAGGCGCCCAGGATGGCGTGGTTGTGGTGCTCGCCCTCGACGGCGGGGCAACCACTGCCGGGGTCCCGCTTGTTGCAGGGCTGGGTCACGTCGGTGAAGTAGCCGCAGCGGGTGCGCTGGAGCAGATTTCCGCCGACGGTGGCCATGTTGCGCAGCTGCCCCGAGGCGCCGGCGAGCACGGCCTGGGGCAACGCCGGATAGCGGCGCCGTACCTCGGGATGGGCGGCGAGGTCGCTGTTGGTGACGGTGGCGCCGATGTGCAGTCCGCCGTTCCCGGTCGACTCGATCCGGTTCAGGGGGAGTTCGCGTACGTCGACGAGCCGGACGGGGCGTTCGACGCCGGTCTTCATCAGGTCGACGAGGTTGGTTCCGCCGCCGAGGTAACGGGCTTCGGGGTCGGCACCGAGCAGGGCGACCGCGCCGGGGACGTCATCGGCACGACGGTAGTCGAACTCCCTCATGCGGCGGCCTCCTCGGCCTCGGCGCGGTCCGTGGTCCGGGTCCGGTCCGGGTCTTTGACGGGTGTGGTGGGCCCGGTGTGTTCGGCAGCTGCGCGGGCGACCGCCTCGACGATCGACACGTAGGCGCCGCAGCGGCAGAGGTTTCCGCTCATCCGTTCGCGGATCTCCTGCGGGGTCAGGGGTGGTGGTCCCGCGTCGGGCCGTACGTCGGTGGTGACGGCGCTGGGCCAGCCCGCGGCGTACTCCTCGATCACGGCGACGGCGGAGCAGATCTGGCCGGGCGTGCAGTAGCCGCACTGGAAGCCGTCCAGGTCGAGGAAGGCCTGCTGCACGGGGTGCAGCCGTTCCCCGTCGGCGATGCCTTCCACGGTGGTGATCTCCCGTTCCTGCGCCGCCACGGCCAGTTGCAGGCAGGACACGGTCCGGCGGCCGTCGACCAGGACGGTGCAGGCACCGCACTGCCCCTGGTCACAGCCTTTCTTGGTACCGGTGAGATCGAGGCGCTCGCGCAGGGCGTCGAGCAGTGTGGTGCGGTGGTCGACGGACAGAGCGTGCTTCTCGCCGTTGATGTTCAGAGTGACGGTGCTGGACGTCGAGGGGGCCATGAACAGCCTTCTTTCGCGGATCCGGGCAGACCGAACAGGGCCCTCCGGAAGGCGGACGGGTCAGGACAGCGGTCAGAAGGTCGGAGAAGGGCATCGGGCACACGGGAGAGGAACGGAACCGTGCGGGAGCGGATGCGAGGGCACCGGTCGCCCCCGGGCGCACCGGCACGCCGGTCCGGCTTCCCGCACCGTCCGCGGCCACCGATACGATGCACCGAAGCGGACGGCTGTCCGTTACTCGAAAAAACGTAACGGACAGCTGTCCGGTTAGCAAGAACGGCTTTCGGCCACGGCCGTCCGCTGAGGAGGGACGAGTGGGACAGGAGAACGACGCGTCCCCCCGCGCGCAGGCACCGTTGCGTGCGGACGCCCGGCGCAACCGTGAGCGCATCCTGGAGGTGGCCCTCGCCGAGCTGACCCGGTCGGCCGACACCCCGCTGAGCGTGATCGCCAGGAAGGCGGGCGTCGGGCAGGGCACGCTCTACCGGAACTTCCCCAGCCGCAAGGCGCTCGTCCTGGAGATCTACCGGCACGAGATGCGTCAGGTCGCCGACAGCGCCGCCCGGCTGCTGGAGACCCGGGAACCCGACCGGGCGCTGCGCGAGTGGATGGACCGGCTCGCCCTCTTCGCCATGACCAAGGTGGGACTCGCCGATGCCATCCGGCAGGCCACCAGTACGCCGGGCAGCCCGGGGAAGCCGGCCCACACCCCGGTGACCGATGCGGCTGACCTCCTGTTGCGCGCCTGTGAGGAGGCCGGATCCATCCGGCCCGGGGTGAGCGCGGACGACCTCACTCTCGCGATCGGCTGCCTCTGGCAGCTCGATCCCGCCGGGAACTGGCAACCGCAGGCCGCCCGGCTGCTGGATCTCATCATGGACGGGCTGCGCGCGGGGGCACCCGGACGGCGGTAGGCGGCGACGGGCGACCGGGGGCCTGCCCGGCGGATCAGGTCACAGGAGCTCGGCGGCACCTCATCAGCGCAGGTGAACGCGGGTCATGGGGGTCCCCCGGCTCGAAGAACCTGAGGGAGGCCGTGCCGGCCCCGAGCGCCCACCCGGCTGCTCAACCCCGACCGGTGTTCAGGCGACGGCCGTCGGCGCCAGTTCGCGTAGTTCCCGCAGGGCGGCCTCGACCGCCGGGCGGGCGTGGCCGCCTCCTCGCGTGCAGGTCAGCAGTTTGCGGTGCGGGTTGCCCGTGCAGCGCACTCGGGTGACCGGCAGCTGCGGGGTCGGCTGGGCCAGCCGCGGGATCAGGGCGACGCCCAGCCCGTGCGCGACGAGGTGGGCGGTGACGTTCCAGTCGAGGGCGTGGTGGACGACGTCCGGGGTGAACCCGGCGGCGCCGCACGCCGACATCACATGCGCCCGGCAGGGACTCTCCGGCACCGGCGCGATCCACGGCTCGCGCGCCGCCTCCTCGAGGTCGACCCGCTCCCGCCCGGCCAGCGGATGCCCCTCGGGGACCACCAGGTCGAACGGGTCGTCCAGCAGCGGCCGCTGGTCGAAGCGCGCGTCGCTGAGCGGCGGGTTCCTCGGAGTGGCCTCCACGATCGCCAGATCGGTGGCCCCCTCGAAGAGCAGGTCGAAGCTCTTCGGCACCTCCGTCTCCAGGATCCGCACCGCCAGCCGCGGATGACGCGCGCCCAGCCGGGCCGCCATGGGCGCCAGCAGCACCGAGATCGCCACCGGGAATCCGGTCACCCGCAGCAGCCCGGCGGGGGCGCCGCGGTCGGCCCGCAGGTCCAGTTCGGCCTGCTCCCAGTGGGCCTGGATGGCGTCGGCGTGTGCGAGCAGGCTCTCGGCCGCCGGGGAGAGCCGTACCCCGCGCCCCTGCGGTTCCAGCAGGTCGACGCCCAGGTCGCGGGCGAGGCGGCGGATCTGCTGGGAGGCGGCGGACGGGGTGAAGTGCAGGGCCTGGGCTGCCGCCGTGACCGTGCCGTAGTGGGCGACCGCCCTCAGGACGTGCAGTCGGCGCAGGTCAATCATGTAGTTCACGCTTCACGGTCAAGTCCACAAAGTCAACCTGGACGTATGCGGATGCTCCGGCGCACCCTGGGCTGTGTCACGACGGCCGACCGGGCCATGGCGTAATGGGAGCCGCGGGTTTGAGAACGCGCGGACTCGAGGATGCGCGGACCCGGGGATGTGAGGAGCTGAGGAGTCATCATGACCAGCACGCCCGGAACCACCGGCGCGACCGGCTCGACCGGCGTCATCTGCCCGTACTGCGGATGGCCGGACGACGGCGAGCCGTTCCGGCTGGTGTCACGGCACACCACCGCGGCGGGCAGGACCGTGTGGACCCGCTGCGGCTGCGGCTCGCTCCAGGTCCGCGTCGTCGACGACCGCGGCAGCCGCGTCGTCACCCGCAGCAGGCCGCCCGCCGACGTTCCGCCGAGCCGGGCGGGCGGGGCCTGCGGTGTGGGCGGAACGGGTCACTGAACGGGGCACCGTTGACAGGCCGCTCGCCCCGGCCGTACTAATCGGGGAGGTGAGCGGAAGGCGTGGACGTGCAGAGACATCCCCTGTCCGGGGTCACAGTGGTCAGTCTGGAACAGGCCGTGGCCGCGCCGTACGCAACCCGTCAGCTCGCCGACCTCGGCGCTCGTGTGATCAAGGTGGAGCGGCCGGGCGAGGGAGACTTCGCCCGTCGCTACGACACCACCGTCCACGGCCACTCCAGCTACTTCGTGTGGCTCAACCGCTCCAAGGACTCCCTCACGCTGAACCTCAAGGATCCGCGGGGCCGGGAGATCCTGCACCAACTCCTCGCCGGTGCCGACGTGTTCGTGCAGAACCTGGCGCCGGGCGCGGCGGGCCGGCTCGGCCTGGGCACCGACGAGCTCGCCCGGCGCCACCCCCGGCTGATCCCCTGCACCATCTCCGGCTACGGCACGACCGGCCCCTGGGCCGACCGCAAGGCGTACGACCTGCTGGTGCAGTGCCAGACGGGCCTGGTGTCGCTGACCGGAACACCGGACGGCACCGCCCGGACCGGTATCTCGGTGGCCGACATCGCCGCCGGGATGTACGCGTACAGCGGTGTCCTCACCGCGCTGTACACCCGCGCGACCACCGGCACCGTCCACCCCGTGGAGGTGTCGCTGTTCGAGGCGCTCGCCGAGTGGATGGGCCAGCCCGCCTACTACACCCGCCACGGCGGCACCCAGCCCCCGCGGCTGGGCACCCAGCACGCCACGATCGCCCCGTACGGGACGTATCCGGCCGCAGACGGGCGCGAGGTGCTGTTCTCCATCCAGAACGAGCGCGAGTGGACGGCCCTGTGCGTTGAGTTCCTGGGTCGCCCCGAGCTGGCCGAGGATCCCCGCTTCGTCACCGGCTCCGCCCGGGTGGCGCACCGCGAGGAACTCAACGCCGTCATCGCCGAGCGCTGCGCCCGCTCCGACGCCGGGGAACTGCTGGAGGAGCTGGAGGCCGCCGGCATCGCCTGCGCCGGGGTCAACGACGTCGCCGCCTTCCTCGACCACCCGGTCCTCGCCGCCCGCGACCGCTGGCGCGAGGTGGCCGTGCCCGGAGCGACCGTTCAGGCCCTGCTTCCGCCGGCCGACCTCGCGGGCCTGCCACCCCGCATGGACCCGGTACCGGCCGTCGGCGAACACACGGAGGCGATCCTCACCGAACTGGGCCACTCCCCCGCCGACATCGACGCCCTCCGCGCGGACGACGTCGTCTGAACCGATGCCGTCGTCCGAGCAGACGCGAGCGGGCGCGAGCAGACGACGGCGTCCGAGTCGCGCCTACGAACCGGATGCCCCCTGGCGCCGGTGCAGCGCCGTCAGCACGTCCTCATCCGTCAGCTGGTCGAAGTCCGCGTACCACTCGCCCACGGCCATGAAGCCGGCGGGCCGGTGCGGACAGACCACCTCGTCGGCCTCGGCACGCATCCGTTCGACACTCTCCGGGGAGCCGACCGGGACGGCCAGCACGACCCGGGCGGGTGCCTGACGCCGTACGAACCGGAGCGCGGCGCGGGCCGTGGAACCGGTCGCCAGACCGTCGTCGACGACGATCACGGTACGTCCCCGCAGCTCGGGGGCGGGCCGGCCCTGGCGGTAGAGCTGTTCACGGCGTCGCAGTTCGACGCGCTCCCGCTCGACCACGGAATCGAGATCGGTCTCGCTCAGGCCCAGCGCCCGCAGGGTCGACGGATCGAACAGGGGCACCTCGTCACCGGCCATCGCACCGACGCCGACCTCCTGGTGGAAGGGGGCGCCGATCTTCCGGACGACGAGTACGTCGAGCGGCGCCTCGAGCATCTCGGCGACCTCGTGGGCCACGGGGATGCCACCGCGGGGCAGGGCAAGGACGACGGCCTCGGGCAGCGCGCCGTCGCCCTGCATCCCGCGCAGCCTCTCGGCGAGTTCCCGGCCGGCTTCCCGCCGATCACGGAACAGCATGACGGACGCCCCTCTCCGCACCGGTCTCCCCACCGGGGACGGCTGCCCCGGTGCGGCTCCCGCGTACCCCCTCGCGGGTGGTCCGAAGCACGCTCCGCCCGACGAACCTCCCACGCCGGTACGGGGTCGCATGCCCGGGGGACGAGGGGGTACCCCGGGGCACATGACCGGTATCGACATCGGCAGTGACGCCTTCAACGACCACACGTTCATCGCGCGGCGGCACGCGTACGAGGCGGCGAACGTCTCGCCGCCGCTGGCCTGGAGCGGTGTGCCGGACGACGCGGCGGAGCTGGTCCTGCTGTGCGAGGACCCCGACGCGCCGTCGGGGACGTTCGTGCACTGGATCGTCGTGGGCATCGACCCGCACAGCGGCGGCGTCGGCGCGGGGCAGAGTCCGCCGCGGGGCACCGCGCTGGTCAACGGTTACGGGGAGCGCGGCTGGGGTGGGCCGCATCCGCCGCCCGGGGACGACGCGCACCACTACGTCTTCCGGCTCTACGCCCTGGCCGAGCCGTGTGTGCTGCCCGACGCGCCCCGCGCGGAGCAGGTGCACGAGGCGGTGGACAGGGCTCGGATCGCCGACGGCACCCTGGTGGGGTTGTACCGGCGCTGACTCCGCCGGGTCCCACCGGCGGGAACCGCGGCCGGGGCGGGTGAGGCGGCTCGCGTACCCGCCCACCCCGGCCTGTCCTGTGCTCAGAGCGCTCCGGGGACTTCCTCCGTGACGCCGTTCAGCGGCGACGCCGGGTCGCTGCCGTAGGGACGGGTGATCACTTCCAGGCCGTGTCCGGCCGGGTCGGGGAAGTACACGCCGCGTCCGCCGTCGTTGCGGTTGATCCGGCGTGGGTGCCGACCGTGCGGATCTGCCTGGATGGGGACCCCGGCGTCCACGAGCCGGCCGAGGATCGGGCCGAACTCGTCCTCGGAGACGAGGAAGGCGTAGTGCTGCACGGGAATGTCGGCGTCGATGGTCGCGAAGTCCAGCGTGACGCCGTTGGCCGTCGTCACGGGCAGGAACATTCCGGCCGGTTCGCCGACCTCCAGCCCCAGGATCCGGGCGAGGAAACGGGCGGACTTCTCCCGGTCGCGGGTCAGGACGATGGTGTGGTTGAACTCGACTGACACGGTTTCAATGCCTCCACGGGCATCCGCGGCGCCTCCATGCCTCACCCTGCCGGTGACCGACACGCGATGCCGCACAGGGATCATAGGCAGCTCCGTGGGCCGTCGTCGAGGTGCCCTCGACGCCCTGTCGCCCACGGAGCCTGCGTGGCCTCGTCGACGCGGGTGGCCACACGGTCCAGGAAGCGGCGCACGTCGGCGGCGGGCAGCGGGAGCGCGGCCCCACGGGGACGTTCGAAGCTGTGCAGCGCGGCCTCGACGAGGGGCCGGAAGGCGGCCTCGGAGTCGGCGACCGCCTCCGCCGCCCCGCGCTTGGGAAGCCACTGGCCGGTGCGGCAGAACACCAGGGAGCGGCAGCCGTTGAGCACCCTGTTGTCCGCCAGGTGGCCCTCGCCGTCGGCGTGTTCACGGACGGAGGCCCGCAGCGCGGTGAGCAGTGCGGCGCGGGGCGGCTCGGCGACCGCCTCCCGGGCCGCCCTGCCGAACAGCGGACGTCCGGCCCGGGAGGCGATGGAGCGGTCGATGACGTAACCAGAAGTCCGCGGACTCCCCCGGGTCGAAACTCACCTTCTCCGGCAGCTCCGCGCCGGTGTTGAGGTCCAGCAGGTAACCGGCCCCGTCCTCCCCCGTCCCGGCGGCGGTGTCGGAGGCGTGGACGACCAGTTCCAGCCCGGCCGCGGGACACGGCAGCGCGGAGCGGCTGAGTGCCCCGGCCAGCTCGTGCAGCGCCCGGCCGGGCAGGGACGGGTCCACCACGACCATGATGTCGACGTCACTGCGCCCGTGCAGGTAGTCGCCGAGGGCGACCGAACCGATCGCGAGGACGCTCACCAGGTGAGGGCCGCAGACGGTGCGGATGCGGTGGACCTGTTCCGCCAGATAGGGACGGAGCTCGGCGGGCACGGGCTGCGGGGAGGCGGGAGAACCGGGAGGGGCGGGGGTACGGGCCATACGCTCAGTGTCACCGGTGGAAAGCGCCCCTCGCCCGGCGTCCGTCGCCATACGGCAGGGCCCGGCCGTCCCTGCCGGACCCCACCGGCCCCCGGGGTACCCACCGGGACCGTTTTCAAGCATCGGTTGCTCATCAGGGCCGTCCGGCCCTGGTCCTGGTGGCTTCCGCCGCCGACGATGGACTGATGTTCCAGAGCGATGGCTTCCGCGCACTCGACCGCCAGGAGTGCCTGCGTCTGCTGGCGAAGGTGCCGGTGGGTCGCGTCGTGTACACCCGGCAGGCGCTGCCCGCCGTCCTCCCGGTCAACTTCTCCCTGGACACGGACTCCTCCGTGCTGCTGTGCACCTCGCGGGACTCCGACCTGGTGCGCGCGATCGACGGCGTCGTGGTGGCCTTCGAGGCCGACGACTTCCAGGCCGGGACACGGGCCGGCTGGAGCGTGGTGATCACCGGCCGGGCCGCCGTGGTGACTGACCCCGCCGAGCACGAGCGGCTGCTGCGAAGCGGTCCCGACTCCTGGATGCCGATGCGGGACGGGGTGTTCGTACGGATCGAGGCCGGCATGGTCTCGGGGCGGGAACTCATGGGCCTGGGCGTGCGCGGCACCGCGTCGACCACCTGAGACAACCGGGCCACCGGACCACCGGCCCGGTGCCGCACGGCGGTTGATCATGGCCCTGGGGCATCCCGTACGGTACGCCCGTGACCGAGTACAGCACTGAGGAAGCCCCGGGGCGCTTCGGCCCCACCGCCACCACCGAGGCCGAGCCCGGCGATGTGGGCCGGGTGCGCACGGAATACTCGCCCGCGCACGACGGTGACCCCGATCCCGGGGAGATCGTCTGGACCTGGGTGCCCTATGAGGAGAACGACGGCCGGGGCAAGGACCGTCCGGTGCTCGTCGTCGCGCGTGAGGCAGCCGGAACCGTCCTCGCCGTGCAGTTGTCGAGCAGGCGGCGCGACGGGGACCGGGACTGGGTGCCGATCGGCAGCGGGCCGTGGGACCGGTCGGGCCGGGATTCCTGGGTCGCCGTCGACCGGGTGCTGCGGCTGCACGAGGACGGCATGCGCCGCGAGGCCTGTGCCCTGGACCGGATGCGGTTCAATCTGGTGCGTCACCGGCTGCGGGAACGGTACGGCTGGAGCTGACCGCCGCCGTGTCCGCCACCAGATCCGCGAACGTCCGCTCGAAGGCCATGCGGGTCGCGCCCTCGCGCGTGCGGTCCAGGATCCCGAACACCACGTGCTCGAACACCCCCGCGAACCGGCCGCCCGGCTCCAGCAGCGCCCGGAACGCGGCCGCCACCTGCGCGGGGTCGTTGCGGAAGACCCCGCAGCCCCAGGCGCCCAGCACCAGCCGCCGGTAGCCGCCCGCCACGGCGGTCTCCAGCACCCGCTCCGCCCGGACGGCCAGGGCGCCGGGCACCTCGCCCACGCGCTCCGGCGCCGTCCGGCGGATGACGCCCGCGTTCGGCGCGGGCGAGGTGAGGAAGCCCGCCTGGAACGGCTCCTCGAGGAGCCGGCCGCGGTCGTCGCGGAAGACGGGCACCGCGGGCGAGTGGATCACCCGGTCGGAGTAGAACGGGTCACGGTGGTTCCGGTGGTGGTCGTAGTACTCGGCGGCTCGCAGCAGGCAGGTGTGGAGCGCGGAGGCACGGCACAGCGCCTCCTCCTGAGCCTGCGCTCCGTTGAGGTAGCCGCCGCCGGGGATGGGGGTACCTCCCTGCTCGAACGAAGCTGAGAGCTTGGGGGATCGCGGAGGCGAAGTTCAGCACCGCCGGCTCCCGACGCGGTCCGCCCGGCTCCGCGTCTCCCGCGAGCTGGCGCGCGGCCTCCAGGCTGCTCTCCCCGGTGACCTCGATCCGAGTCCCGACCGGGAAGGACCACTCCGAAACCCGCACCGGCTCCGGCCCGTACATCCGGGTCCCGTCCCGGGCGGCCCGGACGGCCGCCGCGAGGCGCACCGCGCGGCCGCTCGGAGCACGGTAGGTCCCGGCCGCCACGATCTGCTCGGTCTCGCGCGCGATGCCGCGCAGACGCGCGCTCACGCCACGACCCCCGTACGCTCCGTGACCGCGCGCCCCGCGGCTCCCCTCTCCGACATCCCCACCGGCTCCCCCGTGATCTCCCCCGTCGTGCCCGTACGAGCATCGTGAGCGATGCTGGTGAGGCGATGCAACGGAGTTTTCCCGCACCCGGAACGCCCCACCGGGCGCCCTTGTGCCGAGCGTCGCGAGGGTTTTGGGTGGACGAGTTGAAGCCGGACGGGACCGAAGGGCCCCGGCCGGCGACATGGAGGTATCTCAGGAGGATCCCCACATGGCCGATTCGGCACGTGGCCATACCGAGCCACGCCCCGCCGTCACCGAAGCCGAGGTGGATGCGCTGGTCCGCGGCATCTGCTTCAAGACCGGACCGCCGCGCCGCCTCGGAGTCGAGGTGGAATGGCTCGTCCACGAGCTGCGTGCCCCGCAGCTCCCCGTGACATCCGAACGACTCGAAGCGGCCTACGCCGCACTGCGGACCGTGCCCCTGAGTTCGGCGCTCACCGTCGAACCCGGCGGCCAGCTGGAGCTCAGCTCGCCGCCCGCCGCCTCCCTCATGGAGTGCGTCGACACCGTCCGCGCCGACCTCGACGCCGTCCGCGCGGTACTGCGCGAGGACGATCTCACTCTCGTCGGCCTCGGCCACGATCCCTGGCACACACCACGCCGGTTCCTGCGCGAACCGCGCTACGACGCCATGGAGGCCTGCCTCGACCGCACCGGCCCCGCCGGCCGCGCCATGATGTGCACCTCCGCGTCCGTGCAGGTGTGCCTGGACGCCGGGTACGAGGAGCCCGGCCCCCTCGGTCATGTGCGGCGCTGGTGGCTGGCACACCAACTCGGCGCGGTCCTGCTCGCCGCGTTCGCCAACTCCCCGCTGGCCGGTCACCGGCCGACCGGCTGGCTGTCCACCCGGCAGCTGCGCTGGGCGCAGATCGGCACCGGTCGCGCGGGCGGCCCCGTGCTGGACTCCGATCCGCGCGCGGCCTGGGCCCGCCACGTCCTGGACGCGCCGGTGATGTGCGTACGACGCGACGGCGGCCCGTGGGACGTGCCGGAGGGGCTGAGCTTCCGTGAGTGGACCAGGTCCAGGGCGCCCAGGGCGCCGACCCGGGACGATCTCGACTACCACGTGACGACGCTGTTTCCGCCGGTCAGGCCGCGCGGTCACCTGGAGCTGCGGATGATCGACGCCCAGCCCGGTGACGACGGCTGGATCGTGCCGCTGGCCGTGACGACGGCGCTGTTCGACGATCCGGAGGCCGCCGAGACCGCCTACCGGGCGGTGAAGCCGCTGGCCGAACGGGCCCACGGGATGCCGGCGCCGCACAATCCGCTGTGGCGGGACGCGGCCCGTGGCGGCCTGGCTGATCCGGAGCTGCGCGAGGTGGCCGCCGTCTGCTTCGCCGCGGCGCTGCGGGCGCTGCCCCGGCTGGGCGCCACGACCGAGGTCGTGGACGCGGTGGCGGCGTACCGGGACCGCTATGTCGCCCGGGGCCGCTGCCCCGCCGACGAACTGCTCGACACCCTGCGCGTCGGCGTCGCCGCCCGCGTCGACGGCACCGCCGTGTCCGGCTCGCGCACGCACCCGCACACGCACGGAGCGCCTCCGCACGGGAAGGACACCCGCTCATGACCGACCCCGCCCTCGACGCCGAGGCCCTGCGCGAGCGCGCGGTCGCCGCGCTGGTCACCGCACGCGACCGGACCACCCTGCTGACCAGCTGCGTCGACGAACCCGAGCTGACCGCACAGCACTCTCCGCTGATGTCGCCCCTGGTGTGGGACCTCGCCCACATCGGCAACCAGGAGGAGCAGTGGCTGTTGCGGGCCGTCGCCGGGCAGGAGGCGATACGACCCGAGATCGACAGTGTCTACGACGCCTTCGAGCACCCACGTGCCGAGCGGCCGCGGCTGCCGCTGCTGCCTCCCGAGGAGGCCCGCCGCTACGCCTCGGACGTGCGCGGCCGGGCGCTGGACGTGCTGGAGGGCACCGCGTTCCACGGCGAGCGGCTGACGGAGGCGGGTTTCGCCTTCGGGATGATCGCTCAGCACGAACAGCAGCACGACGAGACGATGCTGATCACCCATCAGTTGCGCAAGGGGCCGCAGGCTCTGACCGCTCCGGACCCGGAGCCGGTGCCGCTGTTCACCGGTCCGTCCGAAGTGCTGGTTCCCGGCGGCCCGTTCACCATGGGCACCTCCGACGAGCCGTGGGCCCTGGACAACGAACGCCCCGCGCACCGGCGCGAGGTGGCGCCGTTCCACATCGACACCACCCCGGTGACGAACGCCGCCTACCAGGCGTTCATCGAGGACGGCGGCTACGACGACCCGCGCTGGTGGACCGCGGAGGGCTGGGCCCACATCCGCCGGAACTCCGTCACCGCCCCGCTGTTCTGGCACCGGGACGGCACCTTCGGCGCGGGACGGTGGCTACGGCGCCGCTTCGGTGTCACCGAGGTCGTACCGCCCGACGAGCCCGTGCTGCACGTGTGCTGGTACGAGGCCGACGCGTACGCGCGCTGGGCCGGGCGCCGGCTGCCCACCGAGGCCGAGTGGGAGAAGGCCGCCCGCCACGACCCGGCCGGCGACCGCTCGGCGCGCTATCCCTGGGGCGACGCCGAGCCCGGACCGCAGCACGCCAATCTCGGCCAGCGGCACCTGCGTCCCGCGCCCGCAGGGAGCTATCCGGCCGGTGAGTCGCCGCTCGGGGTACGCCAGTTGATCGGTGACGTGTGGGAGTGGACGTCGAGCGACTTCCTGCCGTACCCGGGGTTCAGGGCGTTCCCGTACAAGGAGTACTCGGAGGTGTTCTTCGGAACCGAGTACAAGGTGTTGCGCGGCGGTTCGTTCGCGGTGGACGCGGTGGCCTGCCGGGGCACGTTCCGCAACTGGGACCACCCCGTCCGACGGCAGATCTTCTCCGGCTTCCGCACGGCACGCTCGGAGAGCGTCTGATGTGCCGTCACATCGCGTACGTGGGCCCCGAGGAACCGCTCGGCCGACTCCTCGTGGGCCCGCCGCACGGGCTGTACCGCCAGTCGTGGGCACCCCGGCGCCAGCGGTACGGAACGGTCAACGCCGATGGTTTCGGCGTGGGCTGGTACGCGCCGGGAGACCCGGTGCCGGCCCGGTACCGCAGGGCCGGACCCATCTGGGCGGACCTGTCGTTCGCCGATCTGGCCCGGGTCGTCCGCACCCCGGCGCTGCTCGCCGCCGTACGGGACGCGACCCTGTCGGGCGCGGACGGTGAGGCCGCTGCGGCCCCGTTCGCCGCGGGGGCCTGGCTGTTCAGCCACAACGGCGCCGTACGGGGCTGGCCGGGCGCGCTCGCGCCGCTCGCCGGGTCCCTGCCCGCCGAGGACGTGCTGTCGCTGGAGGCCCGCAGCGACTCCGCGTTCGTGTGGGCCCTCGTGCTCGCCCGGCTGCGAGCCGGGGATCCCGAGGGGCAGGCGCTGGCCGACACCGTGCTGGAGGTCGCCGCGGCGGCCCCCGGCTCCCGGCTCAACCTGCTGCTCACCCAGGGCGACACCGTCACCGCGACCGCGTGGGGCGACACCTTGTGGTACCTCGCCCGGCCGGGCGGCGGCACCGTCGTCGCCTCGGAGCCCTACGACGACGATCCGCACTGGCGCGAGGTCCCCGACCGCACGCTGCTGGCGGCGAGCCGCACCGACGTGCTGCTCACCCCGATCGAGGAGCCGGGCGAGGCCCTGGCACCCACCGACCCATCGGCACCCCTGAAGGAGCTCCGCACGTGAGTCCGTTCCTGCTCACCCGCACCCTGCCCGAGGACGCCACCGACGCGGCCCTGCGCGCCGACGTCCTCCGGGGCCTGACCGGCAGGCCGAGGACACTGCCGCCGAAGTGGTTCTACGACGCGTACGGCAGCGAGCTGTTCGAAGAGATCACCGAGCTGCCCGAGTACTACCCGACGCGGGCCGAACGCGAGATCCTGCTCGCCCGCTCCGGTGAGATCGCCGCGGCGGCCGGTGCCCGCACCCTGATCGAACTGGGCTCCGGTTCCTCGGAGAAGACCCGCCACCTGATCGACGCCCTGACCGGACTGCACACCTACGTCCCCGTCGACGTCAGTGAGAGCGCCCTGACCCGGGCGGGGCAGGCGCTCGTCGCCGAGCGGCCGGGCCTGGCCGTGCACGCGCTGATCGCCGACTTCACCGGCCGGATGACGCTGCCCGACACCCCGGGTCCGCGCCTCGTGGCGTTCCTCGGGGGCACGATCGGCAATCTGCTGCCCGCCGAGCGGGCCGCGTTCCTGGCCTCCGTCCGCGCGCTGCTCGCCCCGGGGGACGCGCTGCTGCTGGGCACGGACCTGGTCAAGGACGAGAAGGTACTGGTCCGGGCGTACGACGACGCGGCCGGGGTGACGGCCGCCTTCAACAAGAACGTCCTGACCGTGATCAACCGGGAGTTGGGCGCCGACTTCGATCCGGCCGCCTTCGACCACGTGGCCGTGTGGGACGCCGAGCGCGAGTGGGTCGAGATGCGGCTGCGCTCGCGCGGGGCGCAGACGGTGAAGGTGCCCGCGCTCGGTCTCGTCGTCGACTTCGACGCGGGCGAGGAACTGCGCACCGAGGTCTCGGCGAAGTTCCGCAAAGAGGGAGTGCGGGAGGAACTCGAGGCAGCGAGGCTGGAGTTGGCCCGATGGTGGACGGACGAGGAGGAGCGGTTCGCGCTGTCGCTGAGCATGGCGCGTTGACGTGGGGGGCCTGTTTCCGTCCGGCGGACAGGACGAAGGGCCCGGCGTGCGGCGCGCGTGGGGACTCGCACGGGTGCCCCGTGTTTCGGTATGGACCGATGGATGGGTCGCGGGGTCGGGGCCTGCGGGCATCGGGGACCGGAACGGTCGACGTCTCGCGGTACGCCACGGCCTGGGGCACGGTGGAGTGACGTGCGACATCAGGAGGCGTCCCGCGTACCGGTGGGAGCCGCCGTCGAGAGGAGCACCCGCATGTCGAACCACACCTACCGGGTCACGGAGATCTTCGGCACCTCGCCCGACGGCGTGGACCAGGCCGTCCGCAACGGCATCGAGCGCGCCTCGCAGACCCTGCGAAACCTGGACTGGTTCGAGGTGACCCAGGTGCGCGGCCAGATCGAGGAGGGCCGGATCGCGCACTGGCAGGTGGGCCTGAAGGTCGGCTTCCGCCTGGACGAGACGGGCTGAGCCCGGTCCGGAGGGGAACGGCCCCGCGCCGGAACGGGGGCGGTACGCGAGGAGGCGCAGGGCCCGGGTACGTACCTGCGGGAGGGGGGCCTCAGGTCCCCCTCCCGCTCCTGCGCCGCCTCCGGCTCCCCCGGCGGGGCCGTCCAGCGGGCGTGCACGACGGCGAACCCGGCCCGTCGGACGTCCGCGCAGACCGGTTCGTCGTCGTCCACGAGCATCCGGATCTCCGGGTGCGGGCGAGGCGGCGCGGCATCGCCGGCTTGGTGTACCGGGCGGGCCGCCGGTCGGCGTCGCCGCGCATGCGGACCGGCCCGTCGGGCAGCCCGTGGGCGGTCAGCCGGTCCAGCGTGTCGCGCCGGCAGCGCTCCGGGCGTCCGGTGAGGTGGACGATCCCGCGCGCTCTCGCGCACCAGCGCGGCAGCGAAGAAGAGTCCCGGTCACGCGGCCCGCGCTCCAGGAACCGCTTTCGGTGCGCGGTGTCGGCGAGGGTGTCGTCCAGGTCGAACACGGCGAGCGGGCGCTTTTCACTGTCGGTCACACCGCCCGGCCCGGACGGGGGAATGCGGTGGCGGGCCAGGCGTTGAACCGGGTGTGACCCCGCTGATCGCCCGCACCCGTTTCTCCGTTCTCGACCGTTCCCGCATCCGTGAGGGACACACCGGTCCCGAGGCGCTGCGTGACACCGTGCGGCTGGCGGAGGAGGTGGAACGGCTCGGCTACCACCGGTTCTGGGTCTCCGAGCACCACGGCGTGCCCGGGGTGGCCGGCTCCGCGCCGACGGTGCTGGCCGCCGCCGTCGCCGCGGCGACCGGGACGATCCGCGTGGGCACCGGCGGGGTCATGCTGCCCAACCATCAACCACTCGTCGTGGCGGAGCAGTTCGGGGTGCTGGAGTCACTCTTCCCGGGGCGGGTGGACATGGGCCTGGGCCGCTCGGTCGGCTTCACCGACGGGGTGCGCAAGGCTCTGGGCCGCGACAAGGACGACGCCGAGGACTTCGGCGCCCAGATCGACGAGCTGCTCGGCTGGTTCCGCGGCACCTCCCCCACCGGGGTGCGCGCCCGCCCGGCCGAGGGGCTGGCCGTGCCCCCGTTCGTGCTCGCCATGGGTGAGGGGGCGGCGATCGCCGCCCGCGCGGGCCTGCCGATGGTCATCGGCGACCTGCGCGGCCGCGACCGGATGCGCCGCGGCATCGACGACTACCGCGCGCGGTTCCGTCCGTCCGCATGGACGAGCGAGCCGTACGTGGTGATCTCCGGCACGGTCGCCGTGGCCGACACGCCCGAGCGGGCCCGTCGGCTGCTGATTCCGGAGGCCTGGTCGATGGCGCACTCCCGCACCCGCGGCACCTTCCCGCCGCTGCCGCCCGCCGAGCGCGTCGAGTCGCTCCTCATGACGGCCAAGGAACGCGGCCTGTACGAATCCGGGCTCAGTGGCCACATCGCCGGCACCGAGGAGCAGGTGGCCGACGAACTGGAGAGGGTGCTGAAGGAGACGGGTGCCCAGGAGGTCCTGGTCACCACCAGTACCCACGACCGTACGGCCCTGCTGGACTCCTACCGGCGGCTCGCCGGTATCGCCGGCCTCCCGGGGACGGACGGCGCGGCGCGCCGGTGAACAGTCTCAGCGGCGCGCACGCGGTTCCGTCCGGTCAGCCGCGGCCGCGTCGCGGAACGTCGCGGCCCCGCCGGGTCGCGTCGTCGCTCCGCAGGGTGTCGTCCGGTACTCCCTCGCTCTCGATGCGCTCCTTGCGGACCCGGCCGCGTACGGTCTCGTTCTCGGTGCGCTCCTCCATGGTCAGCCGTACCCGTTCCACGGGTACCGCCCTGGTCTCCACGATGGGGCGCTCCTCGTGCAGCGTGATCTCGTAGTCGGCCTCGCCGATCTCGGTGCCGGAGAGCGCGGCTTCGCGCTCGGCCTCCGTGATCGGCTCGCGCACCACGTGCACCTCCTCGTGGCGCACCGGCACGGTCTTCTCGACCTCCTCCGTCACGACGTACTTGTGCAGCCTGGCCCGTCCGGTCTCGCGTCGCTCGACTCGGACGTGCATCTCCTCCTCCATGCGCGTCATGGAAGCGGCACCCGGCCCGCCGCGCGCGGTGGTCCTGCCCGTGGTCCCGGCGGCGGCCGCGGAGCTGGTCCGGCCCGCCTTCCCAGCCGTCGTCGGTGTTCCCGCGGCGCCGGCCGTCGCCGTGTTCACTGCCCGGTCCCTGCCCGTCGTGCGGGCTGTTCCAGCGGCACCCGAGGTCCCCGTCGTGCCCGCCATCCCGGCCGCGCCCGCCGCACCGGCCGCGCCCGCCGCACCGGCCGCGCTGGCGGCACCCGCCGCGCCGGCCGTTCCCGCCTTGCCCATGCCGGGGTGCCGGTCGCCGCGGCCCTCGCCGGAGCGCGCGGTGTCGTCGCGCAGCACACCGCTCCAGTCGATGCCGTAGTACTCGTACAGCCGGTGTTCCTCCGACTCCGACAGGTGGCCCTGTGCGTCGATGTCGACGTCGGGTGCGCCCTTGACCTTGTCCTTGAGGTACGGGACTTCGAGGTGGTCCTCCACCAGTTCGGCGTCACGGATGGGGATGAACGACTCGCTGGAGCCGAACATGCCCGTCCTGACGCTCACCCACTCGGGGCGGCCGCTCATGTCGTCGAAGAAGACGTGCTTGGCCTCACCGATCCTGTTGCCCTCTCCGTCGTAGACGGGGTGGTCCAGGAGGATCTTGACCTCATCGCGGGTGATCATCTGGCCTCACCCTCCTTTCAGGGTGTCACTCCCGTCCGGATGTCCTCATCATCACCGTGGAAACTTCACGTAAGGGATAAAAAGCACTTAATTTTCAACAGCGCTCACTTCTGGTGGCCCCCGTCTGACGTCTTCGGCCGGATGGTCCCGCCCGAGGTCGCCGGTCGGCGGCTGCGCGGCGGCGGCCAGGGCGCGGCGGTCGAAGTGGGTGCCCGGCGTGATCGCGGCCCGTACCTCGACCTCGGCGATCAGACCGCGGGCCGCGACCACCCGCCACAGGGACGCGAACAGGGTGTCGTCGCCGACGAAGGCCGCGGCGGTGGCCGGCGTTCCGTGCGCGCTCCGGTAGTGGATGCGGACCGGCTGGACCGGGGCCCCGGCGTCCAGCGCCGCCTGGAAGACGGCCCGGCGGAAGGAGCCCTGCCGGCGGCCGCACCAGGTGCTGCCCTCGGGGAAGGCGGCTACCGCCGCACCCTCACGCAGCGCCCCGGCGATCCGGGCGACCGTGTCCGGCAGGGCGCGCAAGCGGTCACGGTCGATGAACAGGACGCCACTGCGTCCGACCAGCCGCCCGGCCACCGGCCACCGCCGTATCTCGGACTTGGCCAGCATGCGGGCCGGGCGGACCGCGCCCAGCAGCGGTATGTCGAGCCAGGAGATGTGGTTGGCGACGAGGAGCAGCCCGCCGGTGGGCGGGGCGGCGCCGGTGACCCGGACCCGGACCCCGGCGGCCCGCACGATCCACCGGCACCAGCGGCTCACCAGCCCCGCCGGGACCCGCCGGCCGATCGGCAGCAGCGCCACCCCGGCGAGGACCAGGAGGGCGAGCGCCGTCAGCCGCAGCACCGCCCTCGGTACGGCCGTCGCGGCCCCCGTCGGCTCCACACAGCCGCTCGGGGTGCAGGGCGCGGCGGGCAGCCAGACGCTCATCAGGCCGGTACGAGGGAGAGGAAGTGCCGCAGGTAGCGCGGGTTCACCCGGTCCATCGGCAGCAGTACGTACAGGTCGGCGACGCCGAAGTCCACGTCGTGCGCGGGCTCGCCGCAGACCCGGGCACCGAGCCGGAGGTAGCCGCGCAGCAGGGCGGGCAGTTCGGTGCGGGCCGCGGGCGCCGCGGGTGTCCCGGGGTTCGCCCGCCACGGGAGCAGAGGGCGTACGCGGTACTCCTCGGGGGCGAGGTGTTTGCCCCGCACCCGGTCCCAGGTGGCGGAGGCGAGCGCGCCGCCGTCGGCGAGCGGTATGGAGCAGCAGCCCGCCAGCCACGTGTGGCCCCGGTCGACCATGTAGCGGGCGATGCCGGCCCAGATGAGGCCGATGACCGCGCCGTCGCGGTGGTCGGGGTGCACGCAGGAGCGGCCGACCTCGACGAGGCCCGGCCGGATCGGGTCGAGCGCACCGAGGTCGAACTCGCTCTCGGCGTACAGGCGCCCGGCGACCGCGGCGCGCTCCGGCGGCAGCAGCCGGTAGGTGCCGACGACCTGGCCGCTCACCTCCTCGCGCACGAGCAGGTGGTCGCAGTAGGCGTCGAAGGGGTCGACGTCCAGGCCCGGCTGGGGGGTGGACAGCAGGGCGCCCAGCTCGCCGGCGAAGACGTCGTGCCGCAGTCGCTGGGCGGCGCGCACGTCCTCCTCGTCGCGGGCGAGGGTGACGGTGTAACGGGTGGGTGCCGCGGGCTTCGCGGGGTGGTCTGCGGTCAGCACGCCGGTCATGGCTCTCTCCTGGTCACGCGCCGGAGCGGGGAAGGTGGGGCTCCCCTTGTTTCTGCCTGTGCCGGTTGGCGTGCACGTGACCTGGGCCGGGAGTACGGATGTGGGGATGCTGAATGCCAGGCGTCACCCGGACAGCAGACGGGACCAGGGATGAGCACCACTCCCGGTCCCGCCCGTCCGCCCCCTGGCGAACGTTCTCCCGCTGCCCGCCCGGTGGCTACCGGCCGGCCCCCTTGCGCGTGGCCCGCAGCCACTCCTTGTTCATCCCGGTGATGGAGGTCAGCGGGATGCCCTTCGGACAGGCGGTGGCGCACTCGCCGGCGAGGGTGCAGCCACCGAACCCCTCCTCGTCCATCTGCGCCACCATGTCGAGCACCCGGGTCTCGCGCTCGGGCGCGCCCTGCGGCAGCACGTTGAGGTGGTTGATCTTCGCCGAGGTGAAGAGCATCGCCGCGCCGTTGGGGCAGGCCGCGACGCAGGCGCCGCAGCCGATGCACTCGGCGTGCTCGAAGGCGAAGTCCGCGTCCGGCTTCGGCACCGGCGTGGCGTGCGCTTCGGGCGCGGAGCCGGTGGGGACGCTGACGTAGCCGCCGGCCTGGATGATCCGGTCGAACGCCGACCGGTCCACGACGAGGTCCTTCACCACCGGGAAGGCCGACGCCCGCCACGGCTCGATGTCGATGGTGTCGCCGTCCTTGAAGGACCGCATGTGCAGCTGGCAGGTGGTGGTGCGCTCGGGGCCGTGGGCGTCGCCGTTGATGACCAGCGAGCAGGCGCCGCAGATGCCCTCGCGGCAGTCGTGGTCGAAGGCGACGGGGTCCTCACCCTTGAGGGTGAGTTCCTCGTTGAGGGTGTCGAGCATCTCCAGGAAGGACATGTCGGGCGAGATGCCGTCCACCTCGTACGTGGACATGGCGCCGTCGGCGTCGGCGTTCTTCTGCCGCCAGACGCGCAGGGTGAGCTTCATGCGTAGCTCCGCTGAGTGGGTTGGACGTACTCGAAGACGAGGTCTTCCTTGTGGAGGGTGGGAGCTTCGCCCGTGCCGGTGAACTCCCAGGCGGCCGCGTAGGAGAACTCCTCGTCCCTGCGGGCCGCCTCACCCTCGGGGCTCTGGGACTCCTCACGGAAGTGGCCGCCGCAGGATTCGGAGCGGTGCAGCGCGTCGAGGCACATCAGCTCGGCGAGCTCCAGGTAGTCGACGATGCGGTTGGCCCGCTCCAGCGACTGGTTGAACTCCTCGCCGGTGCCGGGCACCTTGATCCGGCGCCAGAACTCCTCACGGATCTGCGGAATGCGCTCCAGCGCCTTGCGCAGGCCCGACTCGGTACGGGCCATGCCGCAGAACTCCCACATGAGTTCGCCGAGTTCGCGGTGGAAGGAGTCGGGGGTGCGGTCGCCGTCCACGGACAGCAGCAAGTTGAGCCGGTCCTCGGTCTCGGCCAGCACCTCCTGCACCGCCGGGTGGTCGGCGTCGACCTCGTCCTTGTGCGGGTTGCGGGCGAGGTAGTCGTTGATGGTGGCGGGGAGGACGAAGTAGCCGTCCGCCAGGCCCTGCATCAGCGCGGAGGCGCCGAGGCGGTTGGCGCCGTGGTCGGAGAAGTTCGCCTCACCGATGGCGAACAGGCCGGGGACGGTGGTCTGGAGGTCGTAGTCGACCCACAGGCCGCCCATCGTGTAGTGCACCGCGGGGTAGATCCGCATCGGCACCCGGTACGGGTCCTCGTCGGTGATCCGCTGGTACATGTCGAAGAGGTTGCCGTACTTGGCCTCCACCGCCCCCCGCCCCATGCGCTCGATGGCGTCGGCGAAGTCCAGGTAGACGCCCTGGCCGCCGGGGCCGACGCCCCGGCCCTCGTCGCAGACGTTCTTCGCGGCGCGGGAGGCGATGTCGCGGGGGACGAGGTTGCCGAAGGACGGGTAGATGCGCTCCAGGTAGTAGTCGCGCTCGTCCTCGGGGATCTCGTTCGGCGGACGGTCGTCGCCCTTCGCCTTCGGCACCCAGATGCGGCCGTCGTTGCGCAGCGACTCGCTCATCAGCGTCAGCTTGGACTGGTGGTCGCCGGTGCGCGGGATGCAGGTGGGGTGAATCTGGGTGAAGCAGGGGTTGGCGAAGTACGCGCCGCGCCGGTGCGCCCGCCAGACGGCGGTCGCGTTGGAGTTCATGGCGTTCGTCGACAGGTAGAAGACGTTGCCGTAGCCGCCGGTCGCGAGGACGACGGCGTCGGCGAAATAGGTGTCGATCTTCCCGGTGATCAGGTCCCGGGCGACGATCCCGCGCGCCCGGCCGTCGATGACGACGAGGTCGAGCATCTCGGTGCGCGGGTGCATCTCCACGTTCCCGGCGGCGATCTGCCGGGACAGCGCCTGGTAGGCGCCGAGGAGGAGCTGCTGGCCCGTCTGGCCGCGGGCGTAGAAGGTGCGGGAGACCTGGACGCCGCCGAAGGAGCGGGTGTCGAGCAGGCCGCCGTACTCGCGGGCGAAGGGCACGCCCTGGGCCACGCACTGGTCGATGATCTCCACGGAGATCTGCGCGAGGCGGTGCACGTTGGACTCGCGGGCCCGGAAGTCGCCGCCCTTGACGGTGTCGTAGAAGAGGCGGTGGACGGAGTCGCCGTCGTTGCGGTAGTTCTTCGCCGCGTTGATGCCGCCCTGCGCGGCGATGGAGTGGGCCCGGCGCGGGGAGTCCGTGTAGCAGAACTGGATGACGCGGTAGCCCTGTTCGGCGAGCGTGGCTCCGGCGGAGCCGCCGGCCAGTCCGGTTCCGACGACGATCACGGTCTGCTTGCGCCGGTTGGCGGGGTTGACCAGCTTGGCCTCGAAGCGGCGGGTGTCCCAGCGCTCGTGGATCGGCCCGGACGGGGCCTTGGTGTCGGCGACCGGCTCACCGGTCGCGTACTCGGTGTAAGCAGCGTAGGCAGTCATTTCAGCTCACCACTCCGGTCATGACGCCCACGGGTACGGCGACGAAGCCGATCGTGAGCAGCAGCGCGAGGACGTTGGCGGCGGCTTTGAGCGCGCGGTCGCGGGTGCGGCTGCCGACGCCGAGGGTCTGGGCGGCGCTCCAGAAGCCGTGCCGGATGTGCATTCCGAGGGCGAGCACCGCGACGATGTAGATGACGTTTCCGTACCAGGTGGAGAAGGTGTCCACGACGTTCTGGTAGGGCTTGCCCGTCTCGAAACCGCCGGAGTGCACGGTGCCGGTGGTCAGGTCGAGAATGTGCCAGACGATGAAGAGGCCGAGGATGATCCCGCCCCAGCGCATGGTGCGCGTGGCGTAACTGGTCCGCGCCTTCTTGTGGACGTACTTGCTGGGGCGCGCCTTGATGTCGCGGCGGCTGAGCTGGTACGCGGAGACGGCGTGGGCGACGACCGCGACGACGAGCACGACCCGGACCACCCACAGCGCCCACTCGTAGTGCAGGAGGGGCTCACCCAAGGTGCGCAGCCAGTGTGCGTACTCGTTGAACTCGACGGCCCCGAAGTAGATCTTCAGGTTGCCGATCATGTGGGCGACCAGGTAGAGCAGCATGACCAGACCGCTGACGGCCATCACTGTCTTCTTGCCGACGGTCGAGTCCCACACGGTGCGCGCCATGGACGGCCGTCGGTCCGTCCGCGTTGCCAGAGCCATGTCACAAGACGTTAGAGCCAAAGGACCCCATCGGTCCAAGACATGGTCCAGCTCGTTTCCATAGCTACCGCCTATGGAAGGTCTATATTGGCCCCATGCAGTTCCAGCAGCTCCAGTACTTCGTGGCGGTCGCCGAGACTCGGCACTTCACCCGGGCCGCCGAGATGGTCCATGTCGCGCAGCCGTCCCTCTCGCAGCAGATCAAGGCGCTGGAGCGGGAGCTGGGGGCGGACCTGTTCCTGCGGGCGCGCGGCAACATCACGCTCACCGACGCGGGCGAGGCGCTGCTGCCGCTGGCGCGGCGCATCCTGGCCGACGCCGACACGGCCCGGCACGAGGTGCAGGAGCTGGTGCAGCTGCGCAGCGGCCGGGTACGGCTGGGGGCGACGCCGAGCCTGTGCACCGGTCTGCTGCCGGACGTGCTGCGCGCCTTCCACGACCGCTACCCGGGCGTCCGGCTGCTGGTCGAGGAGAGCGGCTCCCACGACCTGGTACGGGAGCTGGCCCGTGGTGCGCTCGATCTGGCCCTGGTCGTCCTGCCCCTGCCGACCCCCTCCCCCGCCCTCACCACGGTGGAGCTGCTGCGCGAGGACCTGGTGGTGGTGTCCTCCCCGGACGCCCCTCAGCCCGGCCGGGGCCGGCGTACCGTGCGCGTCGCCGATCTGGAGGGCGAACGGCTGGTGATGTTCCGGCACGGCTACGACCTGCGGGAGCTGACCGTGGCCGCGTGCCGTGCGGAGGGCTTCGAACCGGACTTCGCGGTGGAGGGCGGGGAGATGGACGCCGTGCTGGGCTTCGTGCGGGCGGGGCTGGGCGTCGCCGTGGTGCCCCGCATGGTCGCCGCACGGTCCGGGCAGGGCCTGCGGGTCACCCCCCTGGCCCGCCCCGGTCTCCACCGCACCATCGCCCTGGCCCACCGCAGCGACGTGGCTCCGCCCCGCGCGGCCCGGGAACTGCAGCGGATGCTCCTGGAGCGGTGAGCCGGTGGGCCGGTCCGCCCGGCGTCAGCCCGTCGCGTCGGCCAGGGCCAGGTCGTGCAGGCGTTCCGGTGGGCCGGGGCGGGCGTAGTACCAGCCCTGCGCCGTGTCGCAGCCGAGTATGCGGAGCTGCTCGGCCTGCGCCCCCGTCTCCACCCCCTCCACCGTGACGGCGAGGTCGAGGCTGTGGGCCAGGGAGACGATCCCCTCGACGATCTTGAGGTCGACCGGGTCGGCCGGGAACTGCTGCATGCTCTGGGTGAAGGAGCGGTCCAGCTTGAGGACGCTCACCGGGAGGCGGCGCAGGTTGGCGAGGTTGGAGTAGCCGGTGCCGAAGTCGTCCAGGGCGATGTCCACGCCCATCTCCGCCAGTCGGCGCAGCGGCTTCAGCAGGTCGTCGTCCGCGCCGATCAGCGCCGACTCGGTCACCTCCAGGCACAGCGCGTCCGGCTCGACACCGGTGCGCTCCAGGATGTCCACGGTGTCCTGGACCAGGCCGGGGTGGGTGAGCTGGCAGGGCGAGAGGTTCACGTTGATGCGCAGCGGGCCGAGCGCCTCCGCGCCTCCGCGCCGCTCCTGCCACGCGCGGGCCTGGCGCACCGACTGCTCGAGCACCCAGCGGCCCAGCGGGACGATCAGCCCGGTGTGCTCGGCGAGCGGGATGAACCGGTCCGGGGACAGCACGCCGTGCTGCGGGTGCAGCCAGCGCACCAGCGCCTCGGCGCCCCGGACGCTGCCGTCGCCGAGGTGGACCAGCGGCTGGTACTCGATGAAGAACTCGCCCCGCTCCAGGGCCGCGGGCAGTGCCGTGGTGAGTCCGTGCCGGGTGATGGCGCGGGCGTCGGACTCCGGGTCGGCCAGCTCGAAACGGTTGCCGCCCGCCGACTTGGCCCGGTACATGGTGATGTCGGCGCTGCGCAGCACCTCCGCCGGGCTGCGTTCCCCGGCCGGTCCCTCGACGATGCCGATGCTGCCGCGCACGGTCAGGTCGCGGCCGTCGACGCCGATGGGGGCGAGCAGCGCGTTCATGATGCGGGCCGCGAGCTCGTCGACCGTGTGCTCGGTGTCGGGGCCCGTGGTCAGCGCCACGAACTCGTCGCCGCCGAGCCGGGCGACCATCTCGCCGGGCGCGGTGGCGCAGGACTGGAGCCGGTCGGCGACCTCGACGAGCAGCCGGTCGCCGGCCGCGTGCCCGAGACTGTCGTTGACGGTCTTGAAGCCGTCCAGGTCGAGGTAGCACAGGCCGAAGCGCTGCCCGGGGCCGGCGCCGAGCGCCTTCTCCAGCCGCTCGAAGAAGAACGTGCGGTTGGGCAGACCGGTGAGCGCGTCGTGGGTGGCCTCGTAGCGCAGCCGGAGGTTGAGCAGCCGCCGCTCGGTGGTGTCCTCCATCAGGGCGAGCTGGTACTGCGGCTCACCGTCGGTGTCGCGCAGCAGGGACACCGTCAGATTGGTCCACAGGACCGTTCCGTCGGGCCGGTGGAACGCCTTCTCGAGGTGGTAGTGCTCACGGTGGCCGCGGACCAGCTCGTCGTAGAGGTTCCAGGTCTGCGGGGCGTCGTCGGGGTGCGTCCACTCCCTGACGTTGCGGCTGCGCAGGCCCTGTTCGGACAGTCCGAACATACGCCGCAGGGCGCCGTTGACCTGCAGGACGTTGCCGTCGAGGTCGGCGATGCCGATTCCTATCGCCGCGCCTTCGAAGACCGCGCGGAACCTGGCCTCGGTGGCGTGCAGGGCCTGCGCCACCGCGCCCTGCGCCTCCAGCGCGGCCTGGGCGATGGCCTCCTGCTCGGCCAGCGCCCGCTCGCGCAGCGCCCGCGCGAAACCGGCGGCCATGGCGTGCTGCAGTCTGGCGCTGCGCGCCCGCAGGTCCTCGCGGTCGCCGTCCCCGCCGCAGTACAGGACGAGGTAGGCGTCCACGCAGTCCAGGGTCCGGCTGAGCGCCTCCGGGTCGGTGCAGTGCGCCTGGATCAGGGCGGCGCCGACCGCCTGGCCGACGTCCGGGTCGAAGGCCCTGGCCAGCAACGCTTCACTCAATCGTCGGGCCAGCGGGAGCAGTTGCTCCTCGAACTCGGGCCGGGTCGACGACGTCGAGGTCACGGGGAAGACCGCCCGGCTCCAGATCGTCGCGAACCGGCGCAGTCTGCCCTCCGGCCCGTCCGGCTCCGCGCTCACGCGGTACGCCCCACGCCCGCGAGCCCGGAGAGCTCGTAGGGATCCTCGTCCTCCGGTGCGGTGTCCGGCCGCCACCGCGGCATCGGCACCAGTCCGGGTTCCACCATGTCGTACCCCTCGAAGAACCGCGCGATCTCGTCACGCGAGCGCATGATCAACGGGTTGCGGATGTCCTTGTACACGTCCACCGCGCCACCGGCCCGCTCCGGAGGCAACGGAATTCCCTCGTACGAGGCATGGGTGAGGATCAGCATACTGCCGGGTGCGAGGGCCTCACGCAGTTCGGCCACCGCCGCGTACGGGTCGTCCGCGTCCTCCACGAAGTGCAGTACGGCCACGAGCAGCAGCGCCACCGGCCGGTTCAGGTCGATCAGGCGCCCCACCTCGGAACTCGCCAGGATGTCCAGGGGCTTGCGGAGATCCCCGGCGACGACGCCCGCGTCCTCGTTGCCGTCGAGAACGGCCTGGCTGTGCGCGACGGCCACCGGGTCGTGGTCGACGTAGACCACCCGCGCGCCGGGAGCGGCCGCCTGCGCCACCTCGTGGACGTTGCCGAATGTCGGGATGCCGGAGCCGATGTCCAGGAACTGGGTGACGTCCTCGCCGACCGCGAAACGTACTGCCCGGCGCAGGAACGCCCTGTTCGCCTGCATGACCTTGGGCAGTCCCGGCATGAACTCCATGGCTTTGCGGGCCGCTTCCCGGTCGACCTCGAAGTTGTGCGAACCGCCCAGGTAGTAGTCGTACATCCGGGAAACACTGGGCACCGTGATGTCGATGCTCCGTGGGGCCCAGGCGGGACGCTCCATGTATCTCTCCACAGCGTAGGCGATCCGGTGTTCGAGCCGAGGCTACTGATCGCCCGCCAAGGGAGCGACCCCAGAAGGAAATTGACCATCCGTTCCCGGTCACTGCCAGTGGCACATACCAAATTGACGCCCCCGCGAAAACGTCACGAAAAGTATCCGCGGCATTCCGGAGAGTTCCACTGTGCGGCGAAACGCGGGGAGAGCGCGGGAGAAGGAACCGAAATTTCCACGAGTTCCGGTGAATCACGGCAAAACGGTCCGCCCCTCCGTGCGGCGCGGAGGGGCGGACCGGGATCGGTGGTGCCGAAGCGGACGACGTCCTGGGGAGGTTGCTACTTCTCCGGCGCGCCGACCGGCTTTCCGTCGGGACGCACGGCGTACCAGGTGCCGCCGACGCCTTGGCCGTTGGTGTCACCCGGGGCCTTGTCGCCGGCGAAGGTGTAGATCGGCCAGCAGTAGATCGTCTGCTGCTCGGCGCCGTTGTCCGGGCGGGTGAACTTCATGTAGTTCTTCTTCTCGATGCCCTTGGTGTCGTTGATGTCGACCGGCGCCACCACCGGCCACTTCTCCAGGCACGCGCCGGTGCAGGCGGAGACCGGCTTCGGCCAGGCCTCGTCCTTCATGAAGCGGTAGACCGTCATGCCGTCCTTGTCGACGACGATCTCACCGAGTTCGGGGTCCTTTCGGGTGGACAGACCGGGCAGGTCGGCCGCCTGCGCCTTCTTGCCCTCGGGGGTCAGTCCGAACCACTTGCCGCCCACGCCCTGGCCCTTGACGTCGCCGGCGTTGACGTCCTTGACGTAGCGGTAGGCGGGCCAGCCGTCGACGGTGAGCTGCTTGGTGCCGTCCGCCCGGGTGACTTCACCCAGCAGTGACGCGTCGATGCCCTTGCCGGCCTTGGCGTCGTCGGCGAGCACCGGGGGCCAGGTCTTGGCGCAGTCGCCGTCGCAGTTGGACTTGGGGGGCTGCGCGGTGTCCTGGTCGAAGCGGTAGAGCGTGAGCCCGAGTTCGTCCGTCACCAGCTCGCCGAGTTCGGCGTTGGTGGCGACGCCCAACGTGCCCACGCCGCCGGCGGGGGCCTCGGGCGACGCCGCGCCGGCCCCTGTGTCGATGCCCCCGAGGTCCCCGGGCGCGGCCGAGGCGCCGACGTTCTGGCTGCTGGCCGGCGGCGCGGTGTCCTGACCGCACGCCGTCGTCAGCGTCAGCACCGCCGCGGCGCTCACCACCAGTGAGGCGGTCCGCCAGGAGGTCTTCATCTCAACTCCAGATCATCGCAAGGGTGTTGCAGCGCCCTGCTGCGCCGCCGCTCGACGTGGAGTACGCACGAAGACACCTGACGTGTTCAACGGCGGCTCATATTTCTTCCGGAACCCGTACTTCCGCCCCGATCCGGCCACCCGCCTCCTGCCGCATCGCACGCCAGTGCGATTCTCCCCAACGGGTGATCAGCCCGGAGCCAACCGGAAGATGATGGATTTAACTCCATCGGGGCGTTCATCCGGAGCTCGCGCGTGTCCCGACCTGTCCCGGCTCATGATCTCCGTCGTGCAAGGACTTGTACCGACCCGATCCGCGCTCGCCGTAAGGACGTTGGCGGTGGCGACGCTGGCCTGGGCACTCGTCGGCGCCCCCGGCGCGGCGACGGCCGACGCCTGCGCCTACGCCTCGACGGGCCCGGGGGGAACGGAGGCGGTGGCGGTCGCCGGCAGCATGACCTGGCCGCTCCCCCCGCCCTGTTCACCCTCCGCCCCGCCGCCCACGCCCACACCGACACCCCCGCCACCTCCACCGCCGCCCGAACCCACGCCGACCCCGCCGCCCCCCGCTCCCACGCCCCCGCCACCTCCTCCGACAC